>CAYTVG010000053.1:0-2438 GCA_964441755.1 uncultured Saprospiraceae bacterium | reverse complement strand
GCGCCATAGGAAATACCGGGGCCGGTGTTTTCTACCCATATTCCGTCCCTACGGGTCTACCCACATCGCGTCCCTACGGGACTTCGGAAAACAACGGGGTTGTTGTTTTCTACCCACATTCCGTCCCTACGGGACTCCGGAAAACACCGACCCCAAACCAGATTGTCGCATAAAATCGTTGATTCAGCTATCATCCGATGAAAATTGTCCAACAAATAAAGGCGTTCTTAAATATTGTATATTTTTTAATACGACAATTTGGTTTGCGCCCAAAACACCGGGGTCATTTGCTTTCTACCTGTACTGATCCCCTAAATAACCAGACAAGCTTACCGTATTAAAATTGTAATCTTGTCTATGGAAAAGAAGCGACGCAGCAAAGAAGAGAAGCTTAGCATTCTGAAAGAGGCAGAAAGCCAGGGGGTAGAAGTTACGATTATGCAGCATGAATTTATCCATCTACTTTCTACCGCTGGCGTAAGGCCTAAGTTGAGCTTCCCCCCCAAAACTAGACACGTTTGATAAACCAAGGTGACTTCAGGTCGAGGGCAGCTGTAAATATTGGTAGTTCTTACATGGGGACAAATCTACGAAACCCACTTCATTTGGACTAGAGCCAAAGAACTATAAGAACTAGTTTCAGGAAAAGAGAGGTATATGTCACTTATTCGAAAACAGTGGCGTACAAACCGTCAGGCAGTATAGTCATCATTTGCGGCTGTTTGATCCGACTGCTGGCTAAAAGCCGGCTTTTTGCAGAGGGCCTGAAATTCTATCGGCGAAAAGCCGGTAAGCTCTTTAAACTGTCGGTAAAATGAAACCCGGTTGGCAAAGCCCGATCGGCTCGCTACTTCGATCAGCGATAATTCCTGCTGCTGGTCCAGCAACAACCTTCTGGCTTCGTTGACGCGCAGCCGATTGAGCAGACCATTGACGTTGGTACCGCTGTACATGTTGACGGCCTGCGAGATGTAGGTCTTGTTGGATGCCATGCGCGTACTGAGCTCCTGCAGGCTCAGGCCTGCATCAAGATACCACTTTTCTTGCTCCAGCTGCCTGACAAGGTCGAGGTACAACCGGTGTAGCTGCTGGTCTTCATTCGTCGCCTCTACAGGCACTTCGGCCTCCACGGTCGCTATCATCGGCTGATTCGCCTGCTCTTTGTTCAACTGAAAAAGGGTCTTCATGTAGCGCCGTAGCCGCAGATGCTGGTAGGTGACGATGGCGGCGGCTCCGCCGACCAGCAGCAGTATGAGCAGGAGATAGAGTAGCTGGCGTTTGCGTTCGTCAACATCTCGTTGCAACTCGCCTATACGGGCCGTTTTTTTATCCAGTTCATAGAGCGCCTGCATTTCTTCATAGGCCGCCAGCGCCATACGGCTGGTATTTTTTTCCGTCAGTTCAGTGTATTGCTGGTAGGCCTGCTCAAAGCGCGTGTAGTCGCCCTGCCGGGCAAAAATTTTCATGCGCACGCTGTACACGCCGGGCAGGCGGTCAAATCGGTCATTGTCCCTGTATAGTTGCTCAGCTTTGTCGAGATCTGCCAGCGCTTGCGGAAAGCTTTCACCTCGCTTCAATGCCAGTTCTGCCCGTCTGAGGTGTACCAAAGGAATATTGGTTACAAATCCCTGTGCTTCACAGATGCGCATGGCTTCCGTCAGGCTTTCTTCAGCGCCGGCATAGTCGCCCTGATTCATTTTGTAAAACGCTGTGTTGAGCAGTATCAGCGAGTGGTGGTACACATCGCCCAGTTTTTGGTATAGGCTCCGGGCTTGTTGCAGGTGAAAAAGGCAGGGCACCGGCTGCTTGGTTTCCTCGTAAAATTTGGCGAGGTTCTGGTGGCTCTGGGCCATGGTGAGGCTGTCTTTGTGGCGGCTGGCATAAGCCAGCGCCTGCTCGCTGAGCTGAAGGGCGCGCGGGTAATTTTTTACCTTACTTTCCACCATGGCAATGTTCACCCAGCGTTTGGCCATGCCGGCAGAGTCCCGAAGATGCTCCGAAATACGGAGTGCCCGGGTATAGGCCTCCAGGGCTTCCTTGAGGTTGTCCTGCTGGTCGTGCAGTATGCCCAGGTTATTCCAAATAGCCGCCGCCAGCACGTTCTGCTGCTGCCCGTAGGTCGTGCGGAGGGCTTTTTGGTAGTAACTGGCTGCCAGATTGTTACGCGAACGAAAATACTGAACAACGCCCATGGTCAGATAGCTCCGGGTGAGCATGGAGTCGAGCCGGGTATCGAGCTGGCTGGCCATGGCCAGGGCACGGAGGGCGTATTTTTCGGCATTCTCCATGTCGCCCGGTGTCAGGTTCATGGAGGTGTCAATGAGGGCAAAAATTTCTTTCTCTTTGAGTTGCGCAAAGGAAAACAGTGGCAACAATACGGCCATGCATACAGCGATGAGCTGTAGCTTGTTAGTGGAATAGCGGAGCATACGGGATTC
>CAYTVG010000052.1:0-2849 GCA_964441755.1 uncultured Saprospiraceae bacterium | reverse complement strand
TGCATACAGCGATGAGCTGTAGCTTGTTAGTGGAATAGCGGAGCATACGGGATTCGTCTTTTGTCTGTGATAAACAAAAGTAGTGAATCTGATGATATGCGGTCTTTTTTAGCGCACAATTATGCGCACCGCGTGCACCCGCACACCTACCCGCAACACCAGCGAATACAGCCCTGGCGCTACCCCCCGCAGGGCCACCTTCTGCACCTCCTGTGCGGTTATCACCTGTAGGTGTACTTAGTTAATAAATTATTAATTATTAATTTTTAATATTTTATAAATTTAATTTATTTTAAAATTTTTGTATTAAAGATGTATACCCTTTTCTTGCTACAAAAGCTTTTTTTCACGATCCTGGCACAAATCCAAGGGTGCCGCTTCCTGGAGCTCTGTACAGATCAATTGTCAATGGCTTTCTTCCAAAGTACAGCAGGCCGAGCCAACTTTCGTCAGTCCGGCCTACTGCGTTGTTACTGGCCTTGTCCGTTACCCAAAGTGTAAAGCACTGCTTGTGGTTTCAACCATCTTTCAGCTTTCTGTTTTCCCTCTACCACAGTTTAGCGTTTGATCAACAGAAGTCGCTGGTATGCCAGCTTTCGGCCCTCTTTCAATGGACGCAGCCAGAATACTCCCCTTGGGCATGATCGAGACAGCCTGACCACTTTCTCCCGTAGCTTCTCACGCCGCACAAGTTGCCCTGACAGATGATACTCATTCATCTTCGAACTACTGCACTTTTGGTATGTATTACTTCCGATGCAGGATAGGGGATTAATCATGATCAAAGGCAAATGTTCTGCTTTTTTTGGGTGTTGAAACTTATGCTAAATGCCGGGTTGAGGTTAATCGACAGCAAAGGGGATATTGGCTCTGCTGGCTTTTGTACAGCCGTTTGCAGTGCGGTAGTGCTACCGTCTGCCGACCCGCAGTCTATGTCCTCCATCCGCAAATAGACGGGGTCTTCATCACTGCCTTCCGACAATCCAATAATCTGCACATCCGTAAAAACGCACTACCGCTGGTTCACTGCCTGTGCTCTCCGTCTTAGTGCGCGAGCAACAGCCGCCGGCAGGCCACTTCCTCGTCCTGCTGGGTCACCCGCAGCCAGTATACACCCCGCGGCATGGCCGATACGTCCAGCAGGCTCTGCCCGCTGCGCAGCAGGTCGCGCCGCACGACCTGCCCCAGCAGGTTGTGCCAGCTCACTTCCAGCCCTTCGCCACCGCTGATGTATACCGCTTCCTGTGCCGGATTGGGGTAGATCGAAATTACCGATGGTTGTTCTGCTGCTCTTTGTCCGCCAAGGGTTTCATCGTATGCAGGTCTGAGGACGGACTGGTGTGTTGTCTGCTGCGCTGCTGTCTGCAGCCCTGCAGGCCTGTCTTCTGCAGGCCTGCTGCCGGTGCCCTCCGTGTGCAGGTAGGCAGGATTGTCATCATTCCCTTCCGACAAGCCAATCACCTGCACATCCGTAAAGCGCACCACCGCCTGTTCACTGCCCGTACTCTCCGCAAACAGTCCCAGCTCGATGCACTGCCCCATCGGGATGGCAAAGAAGAAAATCGACTGCCAGCTCTGGCCGTCGGCCGAGCTGTAGCCTATAAAATCATTGCCGCTGCGCACCAGCCGCAGCCAGCTTTGGTTGGGTAAAAAAAGCTGCTGTGACTGCAGCTGCCCGCCCGTCTGGCTTCTCACCTCGCGCCGGATGAAGGGCAGCATGTTGTTTTTCAGCAGCACCTTTTTCGACAGCACCGCATTGGTCTCCCGCAGCTGTATGCCGCCCCAGCCGCTGCCGGTAAGCCCTACGATCCGCGCCCGCAGCTCGCCATCGCCGCACAGCTGCCGCTGTACGCCGTAGTAGGCGTCGTTACCGCCGCCCAGCGTGCCCGCTGCACTGATCACCAGCTCATCGCTGCAGGCTCCCCAGTCTACACTGCCCGTAGTGCCGCCCACGGATACTGCCTGCCAGCCGGCAGGCAGGCCGCTGCCGCCATCAACCGTGATGACGGCTTCGCAGCTGCTGCTGTTGCCCGCAGCGTCCGTCACCCGCAGGCTGCGCACCACCTCTTCTCCGGCCTGCGCACAGCTCAGCAGGCTGCCGCCTTCCACTGTCCGGCTCGTAATGCCGCAGTTGTCGGTGGAGCCGCCGTCCAGCAGTTCTCCCGTTAGTGTGAATGTTCCGTCTGTCCCCAGGGCTACCGTTGCATCGCGGCATACTGCCACCGGGGCTGTGTTGTCCATAATATCAAATGTATAGCTAATAACCGTCTCATTGCCGTCGGTGTCCGTACCCGTCAGCTCCAGCCGGTGGCTGCCCACCGGCAGGCGCATCGACAGGCTGTAGCGCTGATTCGCATCGGGGCCTGTCACGCTCAGCGCCGGGGCTGGGGATACCCCCACCGCCGTCAGCACCGCTGCCAGCGTCGGCCGGTAGCCCGGCAGACTGCAGTTGTCCTGCACTTCCACCGTCCAGCTTAGGTTGGCTGCGCAGTCATCGGCATCGGCGCTGTAAGCCTGCTGCAGTTGCTGCTGCAATTGCTGGTTACCGTCGCGCACCACCAGCACCGGAGGCGTCGCATCCTGACTGATGAGCACCGCTACACCGGGTGTCAGCGCAGGGTAGCAGCTGGTGGCCACATTGCAGCCGCCCGCACTGGCGATCGACAGTTCTATGCCGTAGCTGCCTACGCCCACATCTGCCACCGCTATGCTCGCCGGCAGCGTCACATTGCTGCCCAGCAGTCTTATAGCACCTGTCCCGGCCTCAATCATCCGCACATCAAAGCTGCCGCCACTGCAGTAAGCACTCGATAGCTGCAGGGTAAATGAGCCGTCTGTACTGCCCGCAC
>CAYTVG010000051.1:0-6137 GCA_964441755.1 uncultured Saprospiraceae bacterium | reverse complement strand
TGACAACAGCGCCGGGCGAGGTGGAGATTACCAACAGCAGCTGTGCTTCTTCCTGTACAGTGAGCGGTGGCAGCATCAGCGCACCGACGACGGGCTGTCCTGCGGGCAGTACGCTGGAGTACAGTGTGAACGGCGGTGCGTGGAGCACGACCTTGCCAACTTACGCACAGACAGGCCCTGCCCAGACGATCAAGACGCGCTGCAGCTGTGACCTTGACAGCAGCGTGACCAGTCCTGAGTCAACAGGTGTGACGACCTCTCCCGGCAACTGCAACGGCCCTGTCATTAGTTGTCCACAATCGCAAAACATATCAACAGGACCTGGTTGTACAGCACAGCTACCCGACTTCACCTCTTTAGCAAACTTACAAGCAGGATGTGGTACCACCACCATTACCCAGCAGCCTTTGGCCGGCAGTACGCTCAGTTCAGGTAGTCCGCAGACGGTCACCCTGACAGCGACGGATGGTTTGGGAAGTACTAACAGCTGTACGTTCAGTGTACAACTGAATGACGTGACGCCCCCGACCATCAACTGCAACAATATTACCGTCGTGATCAACGGCCAGTCTGTAGAGCCCCTCAGCGCTTCGGCATTGGCTGCTGCTACGGACGCCTGTGGTGCGCCTACATTGCAGACTTTTGTCAGTAGCATAACTTGTCAGCAACTCGGCAGCATTGTTCCTGTAACAGTCACTGCCACAGATGCCGGTGGAAATACCGCGAGCTGTGTGAGCCAGGTGACGGTAACAGGTCTTCCCTGCGGAATGACAGCACCGCCCAATGGTATCAACTGCGTAGAGGGCAATGCGGCCAGCTACAATACCCTGACAGGTGTCTACACTGTAAGTAGCAGTGATTGCTTTGCGCCACCCTTTGGACAAACCAATGATCAATCTGCCTTTGTTGGCAGGACACTGTGTGGAAATGGCAGCATACAGGTACGGGTAACCAGCCTCAGTGGGTTAGGTTTCGCCGGAATAACGATGCGCGAAACCCTCAGCGGAGGTTCTAAAAAAGTGACGTTGCTGCACAACCGGCAGACCATGTTGCGCCGAGAAATACGGAACACGACCAATGGAACGGGAACCGTAATCAATTCAGTCGCCTTCAACAGATTTTGGCTCAGATTGGTGCGCTTCAATAACCAGATCGTAGGTTATACCTCGGCCAACGGTATACAGTGGACACAGTCGATGGTTAGTTCGGTATCGATGGGTAGCTGCATTCAAGTAGGCATGGTCGTCTATGGAAGTTCCCCCGGCAGCGATGTCACGGCGACCTTCTCTAATGTCCTCATAGTAGGCAACAGTATGCTCAACCTGCAAGTGAACAATACAGACAGTAGTCCTGACCTCAACAGTCTTGATCTGGAATCAATGCTATTCCCCAATCCTGCGGTGGATATCACCTACCTGGATCTCAGCAATCTGGAGGGTCAGGAAGCAGAGATTGTACTGCTGGATCTGATGGGCAGGCCAGTAATGCAGCAAAAAATAGACACTATTACCGGCAGTACCTACCCGCTGGATGTCAGCGCCCTGCCCAATGGTGTTTATACGCTCATACTCAGCTCGGGGAATCAACCGCCGCAGTCCTTGCGATTGCTGATACAGCATTGATGAGGTATAGTCTGTAGCATACATCCTGCCTGAAAAGAGCGTTGATGACCAGCCTTGGTCATCAACGCCTTTTTGTTATACACTGATAACAAACCCCTGATGACAGGCAGCAAGCACGGATTCCCTCTTCAAAGGGTCCCCCGGCAGGTGAAACCTGCCGGGCAAATAATTCCCGGCTATGGTGTCGCGCCCGGCGCGATGCCATAGCCACTGCAAGCATCAGGTGGCTTTATCCACGGCACCAGCCAAGACCCTTACCCATCGCCAGTAAGACACAGGTCTAAGCCATTCGAGCCAGGCCATGAGCCGGGCGTCAACGCCCACCAAGACCCGGACCTTATTTTTTTCCACCCCCCGCAGGATGATGGCTGCGGCCTGCTCTGCAGGCATGCGCAGCAGTTTTTCCTGCAAAGCCAACCTGCGCGCCTGCTCCTTTTCATCGGTGCCCTCCGGTAGCCGTGCATTGCGGGCTATGGCGGTGGCCACCCCGCCGGGGTGCACAACCGTCACCCCTACGGGGGTAGCAGCCAGCTCGTGTCTCAGCGCGTGGGAAAAACCCCGCACAGCAAATTTGCTGGTGGCATAGGCGGTCTGCCCCGGTGGGGCAATGATGCCAAAAATGCTTGAAATATTGATGATTCGGGCTTCCGGCCGTTGCAGCAGCAGGGGCAAAAAAAGCCTCGTCATCCTTACGACGCCTTGTAAATTAATATCCAGCAGCCAGTCAAAATCCTCCTCTTTCAACTGCAGGAAACTGCCTCCGAGGGCAACACCGGCATTGTTGAAGAGCAGATCCACCTGACCATGCGCTTGTAGCACCAAGGCAGGCAGCGCCTGCACCGCTTCGCGGTCGCGCAGATCCAGCACGTGCTGGCTGACGCGCACACTTGCGGCACTGAGCAGTGAGCGCGTTTGTTCCAGGCCGGTGGCATCCACATCCACAAGTGCCAGCTGGCAGCCCTTGGCGGCCAGTTGTATGGCCAGTGCGCGGCCGATGCCGCTGCCTGCACCCGTGACCACGGCCACTTTATCAGCAAGTCTCATGCAGTAAGTTTTATTCTCAGGGCAACTGCCCCTTTTTACCGAAATGCAATTCCTTGTCGGCTATGCGCCCGTAGCGGATGGTGAGCATGTCCTGTAGGTAGTTCTGATACACGCGCCAGGGGCGGCGTGAGCCCTGCTGCGGCAGAATGCCGCTGGCGCGCTTGACGTAGCCGGAGTCAAAATCCAAAAAAGGTTCAGGCTGCACATCCGGTTGACGCCTCGGCACGACAATCTCGTGACCATGGCGATCCATAAAGTGTAGAAGCCGGCATATATAACTGGCTGTCAGGTCGGTTTTGAGGGTCCAGGAGGCATTGGTATAGCCAAAAGCAATGGCCATGTTGGGTATGTCGCTCAGCATCATGCCTTTATAGGCCATAAGTTCGCGTGTATCCGGCACCTGTCCGTCGATCCGCATCTGGGCCCCGCCCAGAATTTTAATCTGCAAGCCGGTTGCCATGACAACGATATCTGCCTCCAGACTGCGACCCGACTTGAGTTGCAGGCCGGTAGCCGTAAAGTGGTCTATCTCATCGGTGACAATCTCCGCCTTGCCTGTGTTGACGGCTTTGAAAAGATCCCCGTCGGGCACGATGCAGAGTCGCTGGTCCCAGGGCTTGTAGGTAGGGCTAAAATGTGGCTGCAGGGCGTAGCCCGGCCGCAGCTGCTGCGCGACCTGCCGCAGCAGGAACTGCTTTGTTTTTTCGGGAAAAGAGCGGGCTATTTTGAAAAAAGCCATGCCAAAGAGCAGGTTGCGCCAGCGCGTAAGCTCGTAGGCGAGCCGCTGCGGCAGCCAGCGGGCGAGCCGCTGGTAGAGGCTATCCTCAGCGGGCAGCGTCATCACATAGGTAGGTGATCGCTGCAGCATAGTCACCTGCGTTGCCTTGTCGGCCATAGCAGGAACAATGGTGACGGCTGTTGCTCCGCTGCCAATTACTACGACGCGCTTGCCTGCATAGTCAAGCTCTTTGGGCCAAAACTGCGGTTGCACAATGCTGCCCTTAAAGGTTTTTTCCCCGGGAAAATCGGGCCGGTAGGCCTGTTCATAGTTGTAGTAGCCGCTGCACATGCTGAGGAAGTGGGTACGAAACTGCAGGCGTTCGCCGGTGGCTACGCGCTCCACCTCCAGTATCCAGCAGGCCGCTTCGGAATGCCAGTCAGCAGCTAGCAGCCTGTGTCCGTAGCGGATGTGCTGGTCAATGCCGTATTCCTGCGCGGTATCTCGTATATAGCTGAGGATGGAGGGGCCGTCGGCAATGGCCTTGCCGTCCTGCCAGGGGCGAAAGGCGTAGCCGAGCGTAAACATATCTGAGTCGGAGCGTATGCCCGGGTAGCGAAACAAATCCCAGGTGCCGCCCATGGTTTCTCTCGACTCAAGTATGGTATAGCGCTTGTCCGGACAGCGATGCTGCAGCCAGTAGGCAGTGCCTATGCCCGAAAGGCCTGCACCTATGATAATGACATCGTATTCGTTTGCTGCGTACTTTTCCTGCATATAATTGGAAGTAGTGATTGACGAATGCTGCCCAATGCCCGTGTGGCTGCCACCGCTGACGCACTCAGAGCGCTGTCCTGCGGGTATTACAGCCAACTTAGCCACATAGCGCTATGCTGCTTCAACAATGAACGGAAACACACCCCCGGGCTGTGTATGAAAAGCAGCGGGGCAGTCTGGGTTGACAAAAATAAGTTACCGCAGCGAAATGCCACGATTTAATTTTGCGTTTCACCCCAAAGAGAGGTAGGCTGCGAAAAGCTTTCGGCAGGCAGGCTGTGGGCAGGGACGCTGTTGAACTGGTAGCTGCCGTCGGGCAAGAGTATGCAGGCTGTGAGCTTGCCACCATATACGCAGGCGGTGTCTATGCCGATGGCATGTCGGAAGATACGCGCCTGGTGGTCGTGCCAGGGGTGGTGGCCAAAAATTACGGTGCCAAAGCGGCCGTCGTATTTGTCTGCCCAGAAGTGGGAGGTTTCATCTTCGTCGTGCAAAGCAACAAAATGACCTGCGGGATTTAAAAATCGTGTTTTGTTGAGCAGCTCAAGTCCATGATGGTCTTTGGGCTGGTGTGTGAAGTACTGGTAGTCAGTGGTAAAATCCAGCTTGCAGTTGGTGCTGATACCCCCGTGCACGAGCAGGTAGCCGGTGTCTTTGAGCCGGATGGAGTAATAGGCCTGTTGCAGGAATTGTAGATCCTGCTCGCTCAGCTCCGAAGCTACGGACTCAAAAACAGATCTGTTGGTCATACTGAGCCAGGCAGCGGGATTGTGCTGTCTGTTGTGTACCACGCGCAGAAGCTTTTCTTCGTGATTGCCGAGTATGAGTTTTACGGCGTATTGCTGCGACAACTGCCGTACACAGGTGACTGTCCCTGCTGAGTCAGGCCCCTTGTTGATGAGATCCCCCAGAAAGATGATTTCGTCCTCCGCTGTGGGTTTGCACACAGACAGCAGTGTCTGCAGTGCCTGCAGACAGCCGTGAACGTCTCCTATGATAATCTTCCGCTCCATGGGGGGTAATGGTAAGTTTTGCTTACAGTAACGATACAGGCAGGGGATTTGTTCCCTATCCGTAAAATACAGCGCATTGGCATTTAGTCTAAAAGCTGTTTATACCTTTTGCAGGCGGCGGTTCAGGCTATGTCATCCTTTGCAGGCTCTGTTATTGGGGGCCCGCGGTATCAGGCATCATCGGCATCGTCCAACTGAAACAAATCGTGCACAGAGCAGCCCAGGAAAGCGGCTATTTTTAGCCCCAGCAAGAGGCTGGGGGAGTATTTGTTGTTTTCAATGGCATTGATGGTCTGCCGGCTTACCTGCATGTGCTCTGCCAGTTGCTGCTGAGAGACGCCTTTTATGGTTCTGTAAATTTTGAGTTTATTCGTCATGGCTGAGGCTGCTGTAGTGTCTGAAAAGTGTATACTGAAATCGGAGGTTAAACAGTAGCAGGAGGCTGAACAACTGTATGACCATGAAGTTGAAGTAGGCCAGGCCATAGACAGTGAAGGTTGCCAGCAGCACAAACAGTGTGTTGACGATCATCGCCCACTGCAGGGCGGAGGAGCGCAGCAGGGTGGTGTACTCATCTTCGATTTTTTCTCTGGCAAAGACGAGTGCGCTGCCGGCGCACAGGATCAGCAGGCTGAGGAGCTCATCGACGATGTTGTTTTTTATCCAGAGCCCGCTGCTTTCGTTCATAAAATCATCGTTGATGAGCGCGGGTACCCAGATTTCAAGTTCCAGCCAGTTGCTAAGTTCTCCTTCGTTGCTAAAGTAGAGGATGGCGCCTGCAGTGAGGCTGAGGTAGAACACCACAGCAGCAGGAAGTTTGACGCGGTGCGGTAGTAGTTGCATGTTTTGTAAATTATTTTTTACACAAAGTAAAGAATATTTTACTAATTTGTCAATAAGGCGGGTGTAACTCATCTTCCGCACCCCTGTTTCAAAATCCATGCAATTAATCAGCCAACGGTG
>CAYTVG010000050.1:0-6524 GCA_964441755.1 uncultured Saprospiraceae bacterium | reverse complement strand
TTGCCGCTCCATTTTATCTATCCTTTATGCACAAAACTTGACGGTGTACGGTATATATGCAAAATAATCTACAAAGGTGCTGAAATCTACAATCTCATTTCATTGCGGCGTTTTCATAAGGGTCAGTTTTTAGCATATCTGAGAATGTGTATATTCAATAAAGTAAATGTGTTTTATGGTTTTGACCTTGGTCATTGAATCTCCTAAAAATACTGCATATCTTTCATATTTGCAAAGGAGGCAGCTGTTTTAGGTGCAATAATATATGTATCATTCAGATAATCAATGCTAAATATTTTGAACCACATTGTACAAAGCAAGCTGCCCACACGAACATACCTCTTACTTCGCTCCACAGGATCTTGTCCACTTGCACGAAAAAGGGCAGCACTTCAGTGCTACCCTTTTTCGTGCAAGCGGACACAAACTGGCATCCCCCGCTCAATCAAATAAAAGCACATCCTTACTGACGGTATTCCTTATCTGTTACGGGTTCTAACCATTGGACAGGCCCCCTGTCCTGGTTGGTGCCAATAGCTATGTGGCTTAGTTCGCTATCAGGGGCTGCACCATGCCAGTGCCGGACATTGGGGGGGCAACTTATTACGTCTCCTGCCTGCACTTCTCTTACGGCTTGCCCTTCTTCCTGATAGCGTCCCCTTCCATGGGTAATCAATAGTATCTGACCCCCCGGATGGATATGCCAGTTCGTTCTGGCTCCGGGTTCAAATGTGACATTACCCGTGTTGATGTTAAAGGTCGTATCGCTGTTTACCAGCATGTGCAGCCAGACCGTACCCGTAAAATGCGGACTTGTGACTTTGTTGCCTTTGGGTAAATAAACAGGAACGGCCACTTCGTTTGGCTCTCCTGTATGTTGTTCATTACCAAGTGCTTCGTTGAGTACGCGCTTTGTGTTTTCTGCTTCCTTGTCTCCCACGGCAGCTCGGATGATGGTCACAAATTCGTTCAACTGATGCGGGCTTAAGCCTACGTTCAGGCAGATGGCGAAATGGTTGCGCAGCATCGGTTCAGCCCCCCCAATAGCGCTTAGGACAGCTATGGTGGCCAACTCGCGGTCTGTGTAGGTCAATACGTCGCGTTCAAAAATATCGGCAAACAAATGTTCTTTCAAAAAAGTGTCTATGACAGGCGCGAAGACAGCATAGCCCGCCAACGGGCGGCCCTGCGGCGCTTGCGTCAACTCGTCCAACACCTTTTTTCCTCTTTCGTATTTTCCTCCTTCCCGCGGGACGGGCAATGCGTCAGCGCCAACCTCATCATGGATGCCGCCGGCTTTTCTTTCCTCCAGTACTTCCATGAAGGTTTGTAATCCGCGAATGCTGCGTGGAAATCCGCAATAGGCATAACTATGGATCAGACATTCCTTGATTTTCATGATGGTCATGCCTGCCTCCAGACCCTTGGTAAGCTCTTTTTTCAAGGCTGCCAGATCTCCTTTGGCAGTCAGTGCGGCTATGGCAACCAGGCTTCTTTGCTGCGCACTCAGCGTATTGGCTTGTGGTTGGCCTTGTCCAATAAGGCTTCCGTGCATACAAAGGATGCTGACCAGTAGTGCGAAAATTGATTTTTTTATGTCCGGCATGGTTTTCAATTTAAATGCCTCTTGTTTGCAGGCGGGTTCTCCATCTGTCTGATTGTTCGATTACATCGAGTCTGGCTTTCCTCGGATCGGGTTTGCTCACGGGCTCACCGGTTATTTCGATATCCATGATCTCTTCTTCTGGCAGGGAGTAAACAGGCCAGTGTGGCAGGCCAGGGCTGTTAGGATTAGCATTCCTGGCAAAATTGATCCAATAGGAATGCATGATTTGTCCGACCTTTTGGTCTTCAGCCTGCATTTCATCTACACCCGGCCGATTGTTGGGATGGTTGAATACGTAAGCGACTTCCGTGCCATGTGCAGCTCCATATTTCATTTGTGCTCGTATGCCGGCCGGGACGTAGGAAAACTGGTACATATAAACAGGTAGTCTTTGGGTCAAAAATGCTCTTGCCGTCATTCGTGCTGGCTCAGACCAGACCCAATCTGTATTGAATCTCGTGATTATTTCCGCGAATTCTCCGCGGCCATCCGGATCAAAGGCTGCTTTGGCCTGGCTTTCGAGCGGGCCAAACAGTGCAAAGAATGTTTCTTTTGAGTCAGCGGTATTGACAAAGCTTCCTCCGATTTCTGCGCTATTGGATCCTATCATGAGCGGTACTTTTGCCTGTCGCCCTGCCTTGTAGGCACTTTCGGCGGTTTCGACCACTAGTTGGCCGTCAAGGATAGGGCCGGCCAAAATGCGCGGGCCGCCTTGTCCGTCCGTTTCCTGCCCGCCGTCAACAATATCAGCTACGGTCAGCTCGCGCAATTTTGCCAAGGCGGCAGCATCGCTGCCTTCAATACCGTGTTTTTTGGCAAAATTCAGCCCTATGGTTTCTGCAGAAACAGGGTAGAAGGGGTCTGCGTTTTCTTTGTTAATAGGTCTCCCGCTGAGTACGCCATCCCTTCCGCCGCTCGATTGGCAGATCGCTTTGTGGAAAAGCCCTTTTGCAGCCGGCATGGTCATGAGCGAATGTACGGACACGCCGCCTGCCGAAAACCCGAAAATCGTAACGTTTTGGGGGTCGCCACCAAAGGATGCAATGTTTTGCTGTACCCATGCCAGGGCTGACAGTTGGTCCATATAGCCATAATTGCCTTTGGGCTCCTCCGGATACTCCTGACGCAAAGCAGGGTGTGCAAAAAAACCAAGCCGCCCGAGGCGGTAGTTGATGGTGACCAAGATAATACCCTGTCGGGCAAACTGGTCGCCAAAGGTCTCCGGGCCGGAGCCGCTGCCACCGACAAATCCGCCGCCGTGAATCCAGACCATGACGGGCAATCGGGCGTTTTGTTTTGCTTCCGCCGGCGCCCATACATTGAGACACAGGCAATCCTCAGAGGAGCCTTTTGCCATGGTTCCCGGCCCGCCGCCCCATTCTGCCTGTGCACAGTCAGGCCCAAATGCCAGCGCATCCCGAATGCCCTGCCAGGGACTGACAGCTTGCGGTGGCCGCCACCTAAACTGCCCGATGGGTGGTGCAGCATATGGGATGCCTTTGAACACGGCAACACCATCCTGTACTGCGCCGCGAAGTTTACCTGCTTTGGTTTGCACAATCGGTTGTATCTCAGAACCTAGTGTACTGGCGGGTATCTGTACTTTCGATGAGCATGCACATACCAGGGCGAGGAGCAATCCCCAACATAGATTTTTCATAAGGAATATTTCATTACCTGATGGCTGCACGGCTTACAGGTGTTTACCAAAAAAATCTTTGAGCTTATCTACCGCTTGATCTACATAAGCAGGAACGTAATACGTTTGGATATGGGTAGCCCCCGGTATAAGGAATAGTTCTTTCTCCCGGGCGTTTGTGGCGAGTGCAAAAGCACTGTCCGTCATGTAATAGGTGTCGGCTTTGCTGCCCGCCATCATCAGCAATGGCTGGGTAATCAAATCCATCTGGCTGTTGGCGTCAAATTCCATTAAATCTAGCAGGCTGCTGGTCGTGTACCGAAAGGTAGAATTTGGGTGTGTATGTGTTCTGTTGTAGTAATAATGGCCTTCCCTGTAAAGGTCAAAGGGCATTTTGTCTGCTTGTTCATCGGTTGTTTTTGTTTCGTTGACGTACAAAATGGGGCCACCGGCCGCTTCCTGTGCGCGGGCCGCCGAAGCCTGTTGCAGACGCTGCTGAATGGTAGAAAGCCCCGAGTTCATGAACCCATTTTTCCGAACGATGCCTGAATTAAACATGCTAAGGGTAGCCACTGCCTTGAATCTTTTATCCGTTTGGGCTGCTTTCAGGGCATAGCCGCCCCCACCGCAAATGCCAAGCAGGCCAATGTTGTCGGGATTGATGCCGTCATATTGCATGATAAAATCGGCCATTCCACGGATATCCTCTATCCTGAATGCGGGTTTGTCCATGTTGCGCGGTGTTCCGCCACTGGCCCCCTGGTAGGATGCATCAGCGGTGATGGTAACGTATCCCAATTCGGCCAAACGCTGCGCGTACAGTCCGGCTACCTGTTCCTTCACGCCGCCGTTGGGATGCGCCACTACCACCGCCGAATAGCGCATAGAAGTGTCGTAGTTGGCTGGTGTATAGACATTTGCAGCAATGGTGAGGCCATTGAGTTGATAGGTGACAGGATGGATATGCACCTGCCCGGGTTCATTCTTCACGAGTGCATTTTGGTAAACGAGCCCGTAGGGGTTGCTGCCGCTGGTCTGGGCTGTGGAAACAAGGCTGATGCCCATCGTCAGGTGCATAAGCAGATATTTGATGAAATATTTATGCATATTACTGGTCCAATTTCTTTTGGGTCAACCATGTTGACATTAGCTCGGCGATTTCGAGGTTGTTCAGGTCTGAAAAGGGGAAGTGGGTATTGCCTTTGACACCTATGGCCGGCAGATGCACCACGGTTACATCGCCCCCATGTCGGTTCACGCAGTCGCGCCATTTTCTTGCCATAGCCAAACGCACCCGCCAGCCATCCGGCCCCGGCGCATTGGTGGGGTCTTCGGGGATGAAATCGCCATAATAAATGACAATGGGTATTCGCGTGAGTCGGCGGAATTCTTCCATGGATACGCCAACGGCTTCCAGGGTTCCGCCTGCGCTGGGCATAGCGGCAGGAACTTCTCCCTCCGGAAAAATAAAGCCGCTCCCGGGTTCGTAAGAGACGATGGCCTTGATCCGGGGATTGTTGATGGCGGTGCGCCAGCCCATACCCCCCGAATGCGAGTGCGTCACCAGTATGCCTTCGCCAATTTTATCAAACAGTGCGGAGACGGCCTCAGCATTCAACTGGATATCAATCGGCCCCACATTGGGTACCATTTGCCGAAAATACTGGTCCAGGGTTGCGGAATCACGGGCAAATTGGACACCTTCAAAATAGTTGGGCCAGATGCCCAGGCGGAAGGTACCAAACCATCCTTGCTCGTCGGGGGTGGGTGTTATCTGTCCTTCTGCTGTACTGCGTGCGGCATTTCCCCGGCGCGGCTGGTCGATCAGGTAAACGGGGTAGCGTTTTCGCAGGAAGATGTTTTGAAATCCCTCCCGGCCGTCAGGTGTGCTTTCCCATGTTTTGGAGAATTGGCCGATACCATGCCACATCACCAGAGGGTACTTACGGGCTTTTACGGGTATCTGGTAGAAAATATAGGCGTGGTCACCGCGAAAAGTTTGGCCTGCCGGTGTGGGTTTGTAGGGGTCAAATGTGCCCGGATGGGTGATTATTTTGCCACCTACAGCAAAACTGCCCTGTTCTTCTATCA
The DNA here is from genome assembly GCA_964441755.1 of uncultured Saprospiraceae bacterium. GTDB lineage: Bacteria > Bacteroidota > Bacteroidia > Chitinophagales > Saprospiraceae > JAUMBM01. The sequence continues at coordinate 1,188 of CAYTVG010000050.1, read as the reverse complement.
TCAGGGGCTTGCTGTTGACACTTTTCTGGACGGGAACACATGCTCCGGATGAAACCAAAGTGAGCAAAGACAAGCCGAAAAAAGATATTTTGATTCGCATTTGGATTTGGTAATGTTTATCGGCAAAGATAACGTTCGGATCTTCACAACGATGGTATACAGATTACTGGTTTTACTACCCATATCATTGATGTTGGCTTTGGATGCGAACATTAATGCTGCAAAAAGCTTACATTCGTTCCGAAACGGGACTACAACTATGAAACAAGTTCATCACTTCCATTCCATCAGCGATTACAACCATTTCAATAACCACGAGACGTTGCATCCGTTGGTGAGTATACTGGATTACTCGACAGCACATCCGAGGCGTCCTTCAAAGATGCACTTCGGCATCTACTGCATCGTTTTAAAAGAAGTCAAATGCGGCGATCTGAAATATGGCCGTCATTATTATGATTACCAGCAAGGCACATTGGTGTTTATTTCACCAGGGCAAGTCATTGAAGTCGAAAATGATGCTGCGTATTACCAACCGATGGGCCATGCACTGGCGTTTCATCCCGACCTGATCCGGGCGACTTCGCTTGCCGATGACCTTCACGCTAAGCACAATTTTTTTGGTTACAACACAAACGAGGCCCTTCATCTCTCAGAACGGGAAAGGCAGATCGTTTTGGATTGTTTTTCTAAAATACAATTTGAACTAAAGCAGCCTGTTGACAGGCACAGCAAAAAATTGATTGTCTCGAATATTGATTTGTTTCTACATTACTGCGAGCGGTTTTACGACCGACAGTTTTACACAAGGGCGCATGTCAACAAGGGCATCATAGAAAAATTTGAAGTCCTGCTGAATGATTATTTTTCGTCAGACAGGCCACAGGAAATAGGCTTGCCAACGGTTGCCTTTTGTGCGCACGAGCTGAATTTATCTGTGAATTATTTTGGCAACCTCATCAAAAAGGAGAGCGGCATATCGGCACAGGAATACATACACAACAAGATCATTGAGCTGGCCAAAAATAAAATTTTCGTAAAAGCTTAGCCTACCTGAAAGGAGATCTTTTCTCCATCAAGGATTTTGATGAAGTTCTGGAAGACATTCATGGAGTGCTTTCTGAGCGTTGAGGAGAAAGATTGTATTCGTGCGTAATGCTGAGCACCCTTGAAAGTTTGAAAATTGGT
>CAYTVG010000049.1:0-6995 GCA_964441755.1 uncultured Saprospiraceae bacterium | reverse complement strand
TGCTTTGGGCAGGCCCGGCTTTTTGCTCAGGCCATCCGATGAAGGTGGCTTATGACTGTTCTTGCTGTTTTGCTTCAGGCGCGATTGTAAGGCCGAGCTTTCTTCACGAAGCTTGACATTCTCCGAACGAAGGGTAACGATTTCACTTTCCAAATCGTCAATGCGCTTCAGCAAAACTGAAACGAGCAATTTCAAATCCTTTATTTCGTTCGGTAATTCCATGCGACTAAGCTACAAAAAATTGTGTAAATTGCCACAAGATTAAAAATATGGCTAAGCTTTTACAACTGAAAAACAGAATCAAATAAGACATACAATATATTTACTATCATTGAATATTCATCTACTGCCAGTGATTTACCTCTATGCCCGTTTATTACTGACAGACCTGTCTATATACCACATATCAATAGCCCTAAAAGACCATCTCAGGAACCAACAGCCCTACTCACTTATTGAGCGTTTTCCGCCAACCGTAGATAAACTGCAAAAAGTATGTCCGTAACTGCAAAATTCGTGTATCAAGTCTGTCAAAATGACTCACTGAATCCAAAAACCTGCTAAAAAGGTACATTTGTGATTATCGTCAAGTGCAGTACCCATACAGTATCTTACTGCCAACGGCAGGCTCCTGAAACTGCACTGACTTTTGATAGATTTGCTGGTGTCCCCTCCGGACTGCCAATACAAGACAAACTATTGTCCTCATGGCTTGCAAAGCATTTTTTTATCTGGTATTCACATGTATTGCTTACTTGCTGGTGAATCTAACGGTCTTCGGACAATCAACAGCAACAGAGCCTCCCTTTTCTGTTGTTTACCACCAGTGGAACAGCAAGGACGGGCTGCCCTCCTGGAAGATCGAGGCTTTCCTGCATGACAGTCGCGGACTGATGTGGATGAATACAGGCCTGAGCATCTACAATTTCGACGGTCAGGTGTTCCGGCAGGCAGCCCGGCTAAGTGCCAAAGATCAAGCTACCTATATAGTGGGCTTAAACGAGGACTTACACGGAAACATTTGGATCATCAGACAGGCAACAAATTTTTGCACCATTGATGTACTTTTGTACACAACAGGAGAAGTGATGCCGCTGCATGAGTATCTTTCAATGCCCCAACCCATCCGCATCCCACTCCACCATGGATTGGTTGTCACCTATAGTCTTGGCGACAGCCTGTGGATTGGATCCACTCAGCAAGGATTTCTATACGACGGTCGCTGGCGGCAAGTTTTACAAAGGAAGTACAATGATGATTTCCATCAATGGCTTCCGGCCAAAGAAGGATTCTGGGCTGTTGAAGGTCAAAACAGAATGATTAAACGCATCGATGCTGAGGGTCAGCAATGCGATTTATTCAATGTCGGCCAGGCACGAACCTTCGCTTCTGTCTGGATTGATCGCGATCTAAACCTCTGGGCCGGGGTTCTTGGTAAGAACGGCATCGACATAGACGAATACATAAGGCTGTCCGTCAATTCCGGTTCTGTATCGCAATGGCACCAGCAAACAGCGCCCAAACAAGCATGGCAACACAGGCGTTTACAATCTTATGAACTAAGGTTATTAGCATACGGGCTTCACAAGTATGCGGAAAATGACACCCTTTTTCTGGGAACTACCCAACAACCCAAGGCCATCAATCTCACCAGAGAATACCCGGAAGTAGCCTTTTCCGGTAACCACTACATCGACCGAACCGGGGCACTTTGGTGTGTAAATCCCAATAGCCTTATCCGCATGGAGTTTAAAGACCCGCTACCCTTTCGACGGTACCTGAGCGAACCCAAACCCGTATACAGCACACGGGGCATCGCCAGGTTTGGTGACGAATTGGTTGTAAATACTTACGCGGGTGCGAAGCGCATCAATCCTGTGACCGGCACCATCAATCCTTTTTTCTTTCCAAATAACAGTCAAGGCCTGTCACTGCTGGCAGATGACAAAGGTCTTTGGATTGGATCACACAACTCATTTATTATCCGACAGTTTTCCGATGGGCGACAATTAAATTATCCAATGTCGACACCTCATTTTTCCCTGGTCTATTGTTTTCTCAAGTCTGGTTCTACCCTTTTCATCGGCACCAACCATGGGCTGCATTACATAAGCGCTGAGGCCGACAGGGCCATGCTCAGCGCTTTCAGTGGTGGTCAGGTGTATGCTTTGCATGAAAATGCAAGCGGCCTTTGGGCCGGTACGAGACAGGGGTTATTGTTGCTGGATAAGAGTGGCCGTATCATCAATACAGTAGTAAAACCGGCAGGTGATATCCACTTTCAATACATTACCTACATCTACGAAGCCCCTTCCGGTGAATTTTGGCTGTCAACGCAAGGCGGTGGCCTGCTATATTGGAATCCCAAAACAGGCGCCATTAATCAATACACAACCCATCAGGGGCTTTCTCACGACAATATCCACGCCATCTACCCGGACAGTATGGGCTATCTGTGGATGCCCAGTGACTATGGTCTTATGCGTTTTCACCCGGCCAGCAAAACTGTGTATACCTTTTTTAAAGGAGATGGTCTGGCGGATGATGAGTTCAACCAGATGTCTCATTTTCGGGATCGCGATGGCCAACTCTTCTTCGGCGGTATCAATGGCATTACTGCTTTTTACACCCACGAGATTTCTCCCGCCATTGATAAATCTCATCGTTTGTTGCTGGTGGAAGCCAGCGCCTTCGATATCCAATCGGGTAAGCTTATTGTACGATCCCAAAATGCCGCAACCACTTCGTCTATTGATATTTATCCATCCGATGCCTATGTCAATGTCCGGCTTTCTCCCCTGATTTTTGAAGAAAATAAGAAGTATTATTACGAATGGAAGATTGAGGGTTTACACGAGCAGTGGATACGCCAACGTTCCCCCTACATACGACTCAGCAAATTAGCCTACGGCAAGCAGCAATTGCTTGCCCGGCTAAGTATGCAAGGTAATCCGGTAGCATCTCCCGTTTTTAGGCTTCCTATTAATGTCGTCCGGCCGTACTATCTGCGGCTTCCTTTCATCCTGCTGGCGGCCGGTCTACTAGTCGCTATTGTTGTATCCTTTAGTTACTGGCGCAACCGGCGGTTAATCAGCAACAATCTCCTGCTTGAGAAAGAAGTACACAGCCGTACCTACCAGATTGAGCAGGACAAAGAAATCATCGCCCAGCAAGCCAGTGATCTCAGAGCCCTTGACGAAATGAAATCGCGTTTCTTTACCAATGTCACACACGAATTGCGTACGCCACTGACCCTTATCCTTGGTCCGGTTGACCACCTGATCAATAACAAAAACAGTTCGGACAAAACATCTGCTTACCTGCTTACCATTCAGCGCAACGCGCGTAAGCTCTACAACCTGGTCGATGAGTTGCTGGATTTATCAAAAATGGAATCTGACAAATTAGTGCTGGACGAGAAACCGGGCATGCTCCTGCCTTTCCTGAAACGCATCCTCACTGCTTTCGCTCCTTTCGCAGAACAGCAAGGCATTGACCTTCGCACAGACTACCAGTGCCCTGAAAATCTATGCATACATATGGATCTTGCAAAATGGGAAAAGATCCTCAACAATCTGCTTAGCAACGCGCTCAAATTTACGCCTCAGGGGGGATCCATCGTTTTGTTCGCACAGCTAAATGATAACTTGCTCACTATTGGTGTATCAGATAGTGGCTGCGGTATTCCGGCAGAAGATCTGCCGTTTATTTTCGATCGTTATTTTCAGACAAGGCAAGCCGATGCCAGCCTTAGAGGAGGTACAGGTATCGGACTTTCCCTATGCAAAGAATATGCACGTCTGTTTGGTGCAGACATGGCCGTCCGGAGTAGTCCGGGTAAGGGTAGTACTTTTTCTGTTTCCTTCTGTCCGAAAATTATCCAGGATCAACCTGTGCCGGCTGCTGCACATGAAAATGGCGGGCACTCCCCTTTCGTTTCTCAAAGACAATCGCACACAGCTGATAACGATCGGCATACACTCCTGCTTGTTGAAGATGATACAGACATGATGGACTATCTCTACAGCATCCTTCAAAATGATTACCACGTACTGACGGCTGCCAATGGACAAATCGCTTTGCAACTCCTCAACACACATGAGATTGATCTTGTCCTTTCTGACGTTATGATGCCGCAAATCGATGGTTTCCAACTCCTCAAAAAAAGTAAGGAAATCAATATCAGCCTGCCTTTCATCCTGCTGACGGCCCGCATGGCCACCGATGACCGGCTGCAGGCGCTACAACTGGGCGTTGATGATTATCTCACCAAGCCGTTTGTCGAGGAAGAGCTTCAAGCCAGGCTGCGCAACCTGCTGGCGCGCCACGATGCCCGTAAAAAATTACACGCTTCCCGCTTTTTACAGGACATAGCCTCACAGCAACATACGCCAGCGACAGCGCTGGAGGTATCTCCCTCCTTTGATCAACAATGGTTGTCTGCACTTGATCTAATCATTCTCGAAAACATTGGCCATTCCAATTTTAATATTGCTAATCTTGCGGACAAAATGAACACCTCCGAGCGAAATATATACTACAAAGTCCGGAGTTTTACCGGTCTTACGCCCAACCAGTATATCACGGAGGCACGACTTGTCAGGGCACGACAGTTGCTCGAGTCCAGGGCTTTTCCGACTGTGGCAGAGGTTTGCTTCGCTGTGGGTCTCACCTCTCCACAGCATTTTTCCAGAATATTCAAAAACAGGTTCGGTAAGCTTCCTTCTGATTTGCTAAAATCACTGCCAACAGCTGCGAATTAAAAAACCGTCTTTGCCAGCCATGGCTGGCAAAGACGGTTTTTTGATAACCAGCTTAGTGCGCGAGCAACAGCCGCCGGCAGGCTACTTCCTTGCCCTGCCGCCGCAGCCGCAGCCAGTATACGCCCCGCGGCATGGCCGATACGTCCAGCAGGCTCTGCCCGCTGCGCAGCAGGTCGCGCCGCACGACCTGCCCCAGCAGGTTGTGCCAGCTCACTTCCAGCCCTTCGCCACCGCTGATGTATACCGCTTCCTGTGCCGGATTGGGGTAGATCGAAATTACCGATGGTTGTTCTGCTGCTCTTTGTCCGCCAAGGGTTTCATCGTATGCAGGTCTGAGGACGGACTGGTGTGTTGTCTGCTGCGCTGCTGTCTGCAGCCCTGCAGGCCTGTCTTCTGCAGGCCTGCTGCCGGTGCCCTCCGTGTGCAGGTAGGCAGGATTGTCATCATTCCCTTCCGACAAACCAATCACCTGCACATCCGTAAATCGCACCACCGCCTGTTCGCTGCCCGTACTCTCTGCAAATAACCCCAGCTCGATGCACTGCCCCATCGGGATGGCAAAGAAGAAGATTGACTGCCAGCTCTGACCGTCGGCCGAGCTGTAGCCTATAAAATCATTGCCGCTGCGCACCAGCCGCAGCCAGCTTTGGTTGGGTAAAAAAAGCTGCTGTGACTGCAGCTGCCCGCCCGTCTGGCTTCTCACCTCGCGCCGGATGAAGGGCAGCATGTTGTTTTTCAGCAGCACCTTTTTCGACAGCACCGCATTGGTCTCCCGCAGCTGTATGCCGCCCCAGCCGCTGCCGGTAAGCCCTACGATCCGCGCCCGCAGCTCGCCATCGCCGCACAGCTGCCGCTGTACGCCGTAGTAGGCGTCGTTACCGCCGCCCAGCGTGCCCGCTGCACTGATCACCAGCTCATCGCTGCAGGCTCCCCAGTCTACACTGCCCGTAGTGCCGCCCACGGATACTGCCTGCCAGCCGGCAGGCAGGCCGCTGCCGCCATCAACCGTGATGACGGCTTCGCAGCTGCTGCTGTTGCCCGCAGCGTCCGTCACCCGCAGGCTGCGCACCACCTCTTCTCCGGCCTGCGCACAGCTCAGCAGGCTGCCGCCTTCCACTGTCCGGCTCGTAATGCCGCAGTTGTCGGTGGAGCCGCCGTCCAGCAGTTCTCCCGTTAGTGTGAATGTTCCGTCTGTCCCCAGGGCTACCGTTGCATCGCGGCATACTGCCACCGGGGCTGTGTTGTCCATAATATCAAATGTATAGCTAATAACCGTCTCATTGCCGTCGGTGTCCGTACCCGTCAGCTCCAGCCGGTGGCTGCCCACCGGCAGGCGCATCGACAGGCTGTAGCGCTGATTCGCATCGGGGCCTGTCACGCTCAGCGCCGGGGCTGGGGATACCCCCACCGCCGTCAGCACCGCTGCCAGCGTCGGCCGGTAGCCCGGCAGACTGCAGTTGTCCTGCACTTCCACCGTCCAGCTTAGGTTGGCTGCGCAGTCATCGGCATCGGCGCTGTAAGCCTGCTGCAGTTGCTGCTGCAATTGCTGACTGCCGTCACGCACTACCAGCACGGGAGGCGTTACGTCCTGACTAACGAGCACCGCTAGGCCGGGTGTCAGCGCAGGGTAGCAGCTGGTGGCCACATTGCAGCCGCCCGCGCTTGCTATAGACAGCTCTATACCGTAGTTGCCTACGCCCACATCTGCCACCGCTATGCTCGCCGGCAGCGTCACACCGCTGCCCAGCAGTCTTGTAGCGCCTGTGGCGGCTTCCACCATCCGCACATCAAAGCTGCCCCCGCTGCAGTAGGCACTCGACAACTCCAGCGTAAATGAGCCGTCCGTGCTACCCGCACAGCTTGGGTGCTGCACAGCCTGTGCGGCTAGCCGTATCCCCGGCACACAGGGATCCTCATCATCCGGATCCACATCTGCATACACCCCGTCACCGTCAAAGTCACAGGCGCTGTTGAGCCGGTCGGGTACGCAGGCATCCAGCGGATCGGGATCCAGAAAGTCGCAGTAGCCATCACCGTCGGTGTCAACACCGCGGCAGTAGTCGATCTGGGTGTCCGCCTGCAGCTCTTCACTAAAGTCGCAGTCTGCCGCCTTGGCCATCACCGACAGGCTGCCCTGCCAGCTCGTGTCCCGAAGGCTCACCAGCAGTTGGCCGTCAGCCGCAAGGCTCACCAGCACCGGCGCAAAGTCTGCACTCAGCGGACTGTCGGGCG
>CAYTVG010000048.1:0-7711 GCA_964441755.1 uncultured Saprospiraceae bacterium | reverse complement strand
GGATCAGCGCCGGAGCGGAAGCTAACCTCATCCTCCCACAGGCGGCGCGGCGGATACTGCAGCGTACCCGGATTGCTCAGCCGCAGCAAATAACCCTGGGTCGGGCGCATGAAGCTCATGTTGCCAATCCAACCAGCACCCGCGACGTACTGCGCGAAGGTCGTCTGGCTCTTGATTACATCTCCATTGAGCGGCACCAGCGACTGTAGCGCACTGTCAACTGCCATCCCCTGCAGCGGCAGGTAACTGATCCAGTTCCAGCCCTGTACGATCGGAATGGTCGTCGTCTCGAGGTTGACCGGGTTGCCCAGCAGGATGATGGAATCAAGGCCTGTGGAGCGGTATTGGTACATGGTCAGGTGCGATAACTGGTTCAAAGAACCAGCCCACACCCCACCACCGTTGAAGTACTGGCTGAAAGTCGATTGTCCCTTGATGGTAGCCCCCTGCGGTGCTGTCAGGCTCGCCAGGGCTGTATTAATCGACGGATCCGGCAGGTTGACGTTGTACGATATCCAGTTCCAGCCCCAGAAGATGGGGATAGCTACCCGCACCAGGTTATTGGTATGAATCACTTGTGGTGTCAGCGGTGAGCCGATCAGGTCATTCGTCTCAAAAGTAAAACTTTCTGCAGTCTGGCCATACAGCAAGCAAGTCGATGCATCCCAGATGCGGAAAGTGACCGTCTCGCCGGATACCTGATTGCTGTAAATTGTCAGAAATGCCAAGTATCGGTCAAGTATGGCTGAATATCGGATATAACCGGACCCGCGGAGTTCGTCGCCCACGAAAGCTCCGATCAGATCCAGCCGGTCGGTCGACAGTTCCCCTTCGATGTTCAGCTGCACCGTCATGTTCATGGTGTAGCTGTAAGCTAGTGGGTTAACTACCCAGGCAGGATCCGGGCAGGCTACCCGTAGGTCAACCTGAAGCGGTTCAGGACCCTGGGGCGTGATCATCTGCAGGGTGGTGTTGTAATGACCACCTACGATGTCGGCCGGAAAGCGGAAGGTAACCTGCGCAAAATCACCGGGGATCACATTGCCATTGGTGGGGAAGACCTCCATCCAGACCGGAATATCTTCGATATTGAAACTGGTAACTGAGCCCCCCTGGTTGCGAATCCTCCTGGTAACGGTCAGCGTATTACCTTCGAATACAAACTCATCAATGCGCCCCTCCTCCCAAAACAGATTGTTGCGGTTGACAATGAATTCCCAGACGATCGGCTCCGGGATGGCGTTGCCATACAGGTCTTCTATACCCGCTACGGTTGCCCTGAGGATATTGTTCTCCAGGAACCGATTGGGGATATTGGGAACAATGACAATTTTATCATTATTACAGCTAATGGTAGCATCCACCAGTATCCCCCCATTGGTCATATCCTGCAATGCCAGGCTGTTGATATTGACGTTGGTACCAATACCGTCGGCCGGGAAAATCCGGTCGCAGCGAACGCGCTTCGAGAACATAATGGAGATCTCATCGCCCGGGTTGAGTACTCCGTCGCCCGGCTGAGGCGTACCGAACAGCTGAGGTGGTTGAGTCTCCTTACGGCCTTTGATGACCGTGGAAATACCGGGGTTGAGGGATACATCGTAGCACTGCGTCACCGCCCGTATCTCGTAGGCGCCGTCGACCAGTTCAGACATATCCCACTGAACGATCTTGAAGACCGGCGAGTTGGCAAACTCAGAAGCAGGCAGCTCCGCGATGTTGATCCAGGAGCCGTCGCCGCCGGTACGGCGATACTGCACCCGTACGATATCCAGATCCGGATCGTTGTAGATGTATTCGTTCAGCGTAATGAACAGAATGTTGCCGTCATCCGGCGTCACCACCCAGTCCTGCAGCGGAAAGCCGATGTCTATCGGGCTGCAGGGTTCGAGGAAGAAAGCAGACACCTCCATACCATCGTAGAAAGGCTCCGGCGGAAAATTCCCTTCGTTAAACGCATCGTAGCGTGCTCCTTCGCAGGCAGAAATGGCGTAGAACAGCAGGTTTTCGTAATCGTAAGCCTCCGGGCCACGCTCAATGGTCACGACGACATCCTGCCCGCCGCCAGGTTCAACCAGAAAACTGCCGCTGGAAGTCGTATTACCCTGTACCCGCACTCTGGCGCCCAGTGGATTGGTCTCGCGCCACAACTCGAGCGTATAGTATCTCCACTCATCTGTTTGGCTGGTATTACCAATGGTGAAATTGAAGACCGCAGCATCGTTCTCAGGCACGTTGACCGCTACAATCTGGTCAGCCGTTAGGGTAACCCCCTCGCGCGGCCGCGTATTGGGCTCATGCGGACAGGAAGATTCACCGCTCCTCAGCCTAAATACAGGCGTACCAAAGACGGGGTCATCAAGGATATCGACGCTGAAGTTATCGCCAAGATCATCATCGGCCAGAGAGAAGCTTACCGAGCGCGACGTCTGGTTGGTGAATCCCTGGGTGAAAGCACCACCGCCGCCTATTTCAAAACCTACTGTACCTTTGACACCCACCCCGTTGAAAGAATTACCAAGGGTAAGGGCCATACCTGCTGTAATCTCAAATTCATGGGTAACCTCCAGTGATCCCGAATTGCTGGTCGTTAGTGTTTGATTATAGTTTGTCAGGGCATCAAAACTGATATTTTCCTTGAAAATAGCCTGATCTTTCAGTCGCTTATTATAGGCGAGAATTCGCCGCCAGTTGTCAGCAGAGGCTGTATCCCCGATAAACTCCAGGGAAGGAATTACATCCTTCCTGATCTGGTATTCGCTGTAGATATACTTGGTGCCAAAACCCTCAGGCCAAACCCGCAGATTGCTGCCCAGTGTGAATTCGCATAAGTCCGGATCAAAATCCAGCACATCGGTGGAACTGAACTCAAAGTTTACGGCAGCCCCTACATACAGGTCTGCATCATCCCCCAGCACCACATCACCCCCGGAAGTGCTGTAAACAATATCATTGGTTACACATACCTCCGCCGCCTCACTGTTGGAATAACCATAGCGGGCACTTGCGGAAAAATCAAGTTCGGCTGTTAGGTCTGTCTCTGTGATGACACCACCAAAAGGTGTACCTGTATAGGTAGTTACCTTAGGTGCCATGTCTATAGTAACGGATGTGTTCAGACTGGTATTTAAAAATGTCGCATTCGACCAGGACTGGCAATAGGTAGAGCTCTCTGCCAGGCTAGCCGAAGAACCATCCCCCGGCGGGTCGCGCAGGATGATCAGCGGCATAGCCGGAGAGGCCGTCGTGAAGGTCGACTCCCTCGAACGCTCACCCAGTACCACCACCCGCTCTACGGATGTCGCCTGCGAACCATTGACATTGGCCGTCACCTGCAGGAATTTTTCGTAGTTACCCGTGATGTTGGGTACTCCTGCCCAATACTCGATGGTGTAGGTAGAGGTATCCGAATCGACTGTGTAGGCTGCCAGATCTCCAATCTCGTTGTTGATCGTCAGTTGAAAAGTATCCAGAAAGCAGTCACCGCCGTCGTATCGCTCGAATACCCGAACTTTAGTTTTGTAAAGGCGATTGCCATTGTCTGGTGAGGACTGTTCGATCATCCTGAGTTCGCTGCCCGCACAGCCATTTTCTTCAAACGGCTGGATCAGCACATTGGGTGGAGCGATGTAGATAAAATCAATCGTATCCTTCTCAACCAGCCGCAGGTCAGTCTCCTGCCCCCCCTGTACCTGAAAGTAGTTGTAGACGATATTGTTGGAGTGCTCCGTCACACTGATGGCCATCGGAATGGGCGGAAGACCCCGGAAGTGGAAATTCCCGTCCGGATTGTCGAGTGTGAGCTCCTGATAGTAGCAGTCATTGAGCGCCTGCGCCTTCACTTTTACCACTGCACCATCCGGGATGACCGATAGTCGACAGTTACCTCCGGCCATCTGGCCAACAACTTCCCGCTTGACCTGATTCTGGAAAAGCACCCCGGCCACCGGCCGGTTAAGCCGCCGCACCTGAAAAAAGCCGGGACTGTAAACATGATCGTTGTAGCGAGGCGAAAGCGTCACCGTCACCCCGGGCTCAAAATCAGCGACAAAGCGGCCATTTTCATCTGTCATAACAGGTGGAAAATAAGGCGCGCCGTTGACCAGAATCTCTACCTCTTTCTGATAGCAGAAGGTGTTCTCGAAGCGCACAACCCCGGAGATAGTCACCGTAGACAGGTTGACGAAGTCGATGGCCGAAGCCGCTGTTGTACTCTCGTTGATGTTGATCACCCGCTGGCTGGGCTGAAACAGATTGGGGTTAGACTCCTGCCGGTAGGTGATGATGGAAAAAGGCGCGTTGTAAACCGTACCGACACCGCTCATCAGCGGGCCATAATCTGCCAGTTCTGTACCGTCGCCCTCATCCAATGAAAAATAACTAATCAGGTAAGGGTTAGCCACATCAGTGCCCCCGCTGCCAAAAGGCGAAGCATTGAGCTGTATGTTGGCTACCGTCAGCACGCTGTGGTAAAAAGCTACCTCATCCAGCAGACCTGTATAAAAGTCTGCTCCGGGGCTGCCCGCCGCCCCCAGCTGCCAGGGCTCACCCGTCCACTCACCGCTCAGATCGCTGTAGGTGAAGGTATTTTGCAGATCACCATTTTTGTAGTAAGCAACCTGACCTGTGTACGCATCCAGCGTAAACGATAAATGCTGATAAGCTGTAGTCGCAGGCCCAACCACCTGGGTTTCACCATTGATTGTCAGGAAAAAATTGTTATTCTCGATCCCGAACAAAAAGTCATCCTCTCCCTTCGCCAGTACCACCTGTCGCGACTGCAAATCGAAAGGATGCAGGTTAATCTCCACCGTGGCTGTATCCGGCAGGTCAAAATTAGTCAGGGTCGCATAAGAAGAGTAAGCAGCATTAAACTCCAGCGCGTAGCGGGAGTAAAAATTTTTGACCGGCGTAGCTGTAAATGTCTGCGCTTGGCTGTAGTTGATTCCTTCAATCGTATAGAAACCTCCTACGTCGGTAAAGCCGGCGTTGTTGACTGGTGCGGCATCGGAACTGAAGGTCGCTCCGTTTATGAAGGTGTGCATGTCATTGTCAGAAATGTCAAACGCTTTGACACCCAATCCTTCGTCAAACTTCCAGTAAGCTACCAAGTTGGCCGTGGACTTGGAGACCGTCAGGTCGCGTGTCAGGAAAATCTGGGTGCTCGTCAGGGGGGCGTTGAACAGGCGCACATCATCGATGCGGCCGTGGAAAAAGCCCGTCTGGTCGCGGCGGCTGCCAATGGTAAACAGCGCATCTTCGCTGGCAATGGCTGCCTGGGTTGAGGAGACGTAACGGCCGTCAACATACAGTAGTAAGGAAGTGCCGTTGTATACTGATGTTACCTGGTGCCAGCCGTCGGGATTTTCGGTAAATACGTGTGTCAGATTTGTCGAATTACTGCCAGAGCCTACTCCGGCGACCACGCCCTTACCACTGCCGGCCGGCGTGGTATGCAGCCAGAAATTCTTGTTCTTATCGCTGCCCAAGTCAATGATACCGTCACGGTCGTAGCCGTTGTCGATTTTCACCCAGGCCGAGACTGTCCACATGTTGGTCGGGACTACTGGCAGGTGGGTCACGCACAGGTAATCGTTGACACCGTCAAATCGGAGCGAGCGACCAACGGTAGGTGTCAGTTTGACTACTGCATTGGCTACCGGGTTGCCGCTAAAGGTCTGTAGCTTGCCGGTTACAATGCCATTGGGATTGACAAAGCCAACTGCCTTCCCATGGCTGCCATCACCAAACTGGTTGCGGCCATAAATGGTGTACTCATAGAATTCACCCGCCTGGATATTGAAGTCGATAAACTGGGTGATGCCTGCCTCTACCTGTGCCAGAAAGCCTCCGTCGCGAAGAACCACATAGCCTTCCGTTGCTTCCGAACTGAGCGGATCGAGCGCCCAGCGTATGTGTATGCGGTCAGGAAAATCTCCCTGGCTGACAATCACGATGGGTGCCTGCGGCGGCAATAAAAAGCGAGTCCAGAATCCTCCCTGCGTGCTGTATGGTTGCGAAAATTGAAAACCCGTGAGCGGCTGCGCTATGGTGTAACTCGACCGGTTTCGAAACGAAACTACGTTGTTGGCACTACCGTAGTTAAATGACAAGTACCCCTGCGTTATCGGCTGGTTGGCAGTCGGATCACAATTTGTCTCCGACTGTGCAACTAATGAGGTTGACATACCTGCCAATAGGAGTATTGCCAGATAATAGTATATTGTTTTAATCATTGTTTTCTTCCAATTGATTTACAAGAGAAAATTGTTCATATGCAGCATCAATTAGTTCGTATGTACACCCAGAAATTTATGTTCTTGGGGCGGGTCTCGGGACCACCGGCAGCATCAATGGTATGAACGTGCGCTCCATCTTGATTCGTGACTTGTACTGTTGCGCCGGCCAAACCATTGACCATTCCTTTTACCGGAAACGGAAACGGAGTTCCTCCTGTTGCATCCTGGACTCCATGCGAGTGCAGCCCTGCCTGTTGCATAGTATGCGTATGCGATTTTACTTCATCTTCCTGTATCGTAGCAATGGCGGTACTCACATCTCTCCCCGGGTCGTTGGCGCTATTTTCAAACTCCTGGGACCTGATAAATAATCCGCCCGCATTCGGAAGATTGGTCAGGCCAGTCACCTGCCGAAGCATGTCACTTTGCGACAACGGACGTCCGTCCAGAGGTACCCAACAGTCCCCGTTCATTGCCGCAAATTGAGTGGGATTCAGAATTGAGTATTTGATATCCCCGACTGCACCGGAACATACCACTCTTTGTGCTACATCAGACGAGAAGGTGTAGGGTGCGTGTGTCATTTTGGTGCGGGGGTTTAGTTCGTAATTGCCCACTTTCAGTCCCATGTATAGTACATTGGCAAAATTGGCAGCGTTCAGCGGCGTCACTTCTCCCAGGTAATGGGTGTATATACCTCCAATAACCTCTACAGTCGCTTCTTCCTGCCAAACAGGGCTGCCTCCGGTTTCCTGGTTGAAAAGTCTGAAGATCACTGCATAGTTGCCGTCCGGGACCGAAGCACCATTGGCATCTTTGAGGATTCCCTGGACGCTGATGGTTGCGGCCTCTTGCCCGTGAAGCACCAAACTACACGATGCTCCAATCAGTACTGCAATGAATATACTCAGCAAATTTTTCATACTTTGATCATTAGATTATGAAATAATATAAAAGTTACTGTGCGCCTCGAGAGCGCTTCCTGGCAGATACAATGCCATCGAAGACACTGGCATTCTGTAAACCCGATAAAAACTGTGCTATAGGAGAATCTCTTTCCTCGATAATTAATGGTAGTAAGTGCTGCCCGCTACCCCTTAGCCCGAAAAATAAATCCGGTATTCGATTGTGCTTAGGGGATATGATTAAGGAAACAAGCTATGCGCTTACAACCCAGTTTGTACGAAAGGCATCTTGTGTGCATGAAGTGGTGGAATGAAAGCATCTCATGAATCTTGTGATAGACCATTGATCCCATTGTTTTCGGTACGCTGGCAAATGTAGCCTGCAAACCTCGGCTGCCAGTCATTCGTTACACATACATTACTAATACAAGCGCTATGAAATATTAATACATATACAATACATGCTACACAAATTACTGTATATCAAAATCTAGTGATTTTTTATCTACAGTGCTTTCGATACTTGATTTGACCACGAAAAATGCAGCGCGTATTCGGGACTTACCA
>CAYTVG010000047.1:0-8189 GCA_964441755.1 uncultured Saprospiraceae bacterium | reverse complement strand
GCTACTAAAGATTCCTGAATTTATCTCGTGTTAAGAAATATGGCTAAGCTTTTACAAAAAATCAAATAGTGATTAAATAATTCTTTTGGCGGCGCCAGCCGCCAAAAGAATTATTTCACAACAACCCTCACCACGCTTCTCCGCACACCATCCCGCAGCAGCAGCGTATACACCCCCGGCAATACCCCGCGCAGCGACACCTGCCCGCTCAGCACCTGCTGACTGACCACCTCCTGCCCAAGCATATCAAAAAGCTGTGCACTGGCTGCTTCCCAGTCAGCTGGGAAGCGTACATGGATGCTCCCGCTGGCAGGATTGGGGAATACCTCGGGCATAGCCACCTCCTGCGCCTGCTGGCCGCCCTGCCCGCCATCCTGCAGGAAGATGGCATTGACGACAGTGGCATCGGTGAAGACGGCGACCGCCGGAGTACCCACTGTGCTTTCGGTGTAAAAGCTTGCATTGAGGCAGTCCGGCAGGCTGATATTCTGGTAAAAGACGTTCAGCCAGTTGACGCCGTTGGGGGAGGTGTAGCCGTAGAAGTTGTTGCCGATGCGCTCAAGCCTGAGCCAGCTGTGGTTGGGCACGTTGAAGATCTGCGAGATCAGCTGACCGTTGTTGACAGACCGTATTTCGCGGCGCACGAAGCCGAGGAGGTTGGTGCGCAGGGCAATCTTTCGGGCGCGTGGCTGGTTGGATTCGCGCAGCTGCACGCCTGCCCAGCCGCCGGTTACGGACTGAATGCGGGCGGTGATCTGCCCGTCGCCGCACAACTGCAGGCCCGCGGTGAAGAGGGCATCGGTTCCTCCACCAACGAATCCGCTGGATTGAATGACAAGGGTCCCCTGACAGTTGAAGTAGTCGGCCTCGCCCTGCGCCTGTCCGACGGGTGCGAGGGTCCATCCGGGCAGGAGGTTGTCGCCTTCGGTGATGGTGATGTTGGCGCTGCAGGAGTCTGCGAGGCCTGCCTGGTCGGTGACGACGAGGGTGAGGCTCGCCTGCCCGATGTCGCTGCAGTCAAAAGTAGGTGACTCGAGGATGCGGCTGTTGAGGATGCTACAGTTGTCTGCTGAGCCTGCATCGATATCTGCGGTGGTGACGGTCGCAATCCCAAATGGGTTGAGGACAGCGGTAATGTTGCGGCAGAGGGCGTTGGGGGGCGTGATGTCGCTGACCCTGATGAGGTAGCTGTGCTGGCGTGTGTTGCCGTCGACATCGGTGGCGGTGACGGTGATTCTGTGCATGCCGAGTGGCGCCGTAATGACGAGCGCGAAGTCCGCCTGTACGGGAATAACGGCTATGCTGCCCTGGGGCGTGCTGCCAAGGGGACTGATGCTGACCTGGGGTGGCGCAGTGGTACAGTTGTCGGCCAGTGAGAGGAGCCAGCTGGCGGCAGCGGAGCAGGCATTGCCGGGAGTATTGTATCGGACGGTGTCGCCGGGCATGATGCTGTTACCTCCTTCGCGCTGCAGTCCGATGATTGGCGCCAGGGTGTCGGCGCTGCGGAGCACCGCAAAGGAGTCGATGAGGAGGGGGAAGCAGTCGGGGCTGTACAGGCAGCTTCCGGGCTGTGTGAGTTGTATGCGCAGCTGGTAGCGGCCTGTATCGAGGGCCGCAATGCTGAGGGTGTCGGGCAGCAGGGTGTTGAGGGCCACAGGGATTGTGTTGCCTGCCTGGTCAACCAGACTGACGTCAAACCTGCCACCGGTACATAATGGGGTGAGGAGAGCAATGCTCAGACTGCCGTCGGCGGCATCGCGGCAGGTCGGGTGCTGCAGGTCGCTGAGGATGGCTTCAATGCCTGGCTCGCAGGGGTCTTCATCGTCGGGGTCGACATCGGCAAAGACGGCGTCGTCGTCAAAGTCACAATAGCTGTTGATTCTGTTGGGTACGCAGGGGTCCGCCGGATCGGGGTCGAGCAGGTCGCAGATGCCGTCGAGGTCTGTATCAGGCCCGATGCAGAAGGCCGCCAGGTCGGTATCGGTGAAGGTCGCGGGGAAGTTGCAGTCGGTGGCGGCAAATTCAAACTGGATGGCGCCGGTCCAGCTGGCCGCCCGAAAAGGTTTATGCACGTACAACCCTGGGCTACGCGCTGCAGCGCGTCTTCCGCAAGCATTTTGAATTCTGCGGTTTCGCTTCGCCCATCGAGCGACCCGACTACGTGCCCCCGGATATTGTGCGCTTTGTGGGCAGCAGGACGATGCGCACCAAGGTGGAGACGGCCAATATCAGTGGCGGCGGACTGATGAACTATATTTTTCACCAGCAGGAACTGGCCACTACGCTCGATATGGTCAACTATACACCCACGCGCCTCCTGCAGGCGGGGGCAACGCCCTTTTTACTCGACCCCAACGGCCACTTTGATGCTTTTTTACTGACCAAAAACTGCAGCGGCTACCTGAAAGCTTCGCTGGATGCGGGCATCGAGCCGCCGTATACGGCCTTCCGGGCGGCACTGAGTACCGACGAAAACCGCAAGTCGACGGTCATGGCGCTGTCGGGCTCTTTTGTGAGCCCGCTGAAGGCGGTGCTGGAGCGCCGCGACCAGTCGACGACAGAGCTGATGTTTCGCCTCTGGCATTTTTACCAGCAGTTCCCCGAATACATCGGTAAAGCCTACTACCTGCGCGAGTTTCAGGGGGTGATGATCAAGCACCTGGGCACGGCCGAGGAGGCGCGGCGGGTAGACGCAGAGCTGGGCGTCAATATCAATGGCCCGCTGAGCAGCGAGCTGAAGGCGCAGCTGTCCAACGGGCGACTCAACACGGCTGCTTATAGTGGTACCAATTGGGAGACGATCGTTTTCGCTGATTTTCAAGGTACTTATATCAAACAAAATCTTTTTTCACCCCTGCCTTCGCCGGCCGATATCGAGATCTACTTCGCAGGCCTGCAGCCTATCTTCCAGTTGGTGCGCGATTATCCGGTGGTGGCTGAGGGACTGGATTTTCAGCATGTGGTCCTGGTGGAAGGCATGACGGAGGAGCTCTGCCGGCAGCCTTGGGTCATTGAGTCGGTGGGGGGCGAGCTTTTTTCGACCACCCCCCAGCTACAGGCCGGCTGGCTGCCACCGGCCAACGGGGCGCCGGCCAGGGGGCAGTTTGTGGTGACCGGGCTGCCCAACCAGGCGGTGTTTAAAGTGCCGGTGGCGGAGCGGCCTACGCAGCTGAATGTCAGCTATGTGCTGCGCTCGGCGCAGCCGCTCGGTGGCCGCTATCTGCGCTTTGCTGTGGCCGCTCAGCTGCCGCTGAGCCTGCATCCGCAGTTGCAGCCGCTGCCGGGACGCTTTGATCTGCGGGTGCAGGATGATCGCCAGTTGGCCTTTCAGTGGCAGTGCCGGGCAGAGGTGACGGATAAAGAAAACCCTGTAGACTTCAGCCAGCAGCCGGTCGTCAGCGGACTGCGCATCTGGCGCGAAGATAAGCCGGAGGAGTCCTTACTGGCGCGCGTGACCTCTATCCAGCCAGACCCCGCGCGCGCTTCTTACACGATCTTCCTCGAAACCCTGGAGACTTGGCCCATGCACCGAATTGATGATAAGCAGTTTAGCAAATACCAGTACGAGCTGTCTTTGCAGCTGCCCAGCAGGCGGTCAACAGCCCGAATCTCGCGACAGCTAACGGGTGTACTCAGTTTCCCGGAGATAAAGCCGGAGGCGCCGCCAGTGGTTGCACCTGCGCCTGCTCCGGAGCTCGCTCCGCCCGCAGAAGGGGAGGGTGGGGGATAGGTTGTAATAATATATAGTTCCCACCCGGCTTTGGCTTTTTCCAAAAAACAGGCAGGAATGCTTGTTGTTATTGCTGACTGCAGCCACCCGGACGTGTTGTGCACTGTCACTTGTATCGCTACTTGCTGCCTCTGCAGGAAGGCCGGATTACGGCCACTCAAGGCTGACATTGCCAAAATATAGTATGTACAAAGCCCCTTTGGCAGTGCTGCCAAAGGGGCTTTGTATAAGTAAGACACACCACAGCAGGCTCACTGCTTTCCGTGTGCAAGGTAGGCCGGATCGTCGTCATTGTTTCCTGAAAGTCCGTCCCCTTCACATCTGTAAAGCGCACTACCATCGGCTCGCTGCCCGTGCCTCCTGTTTTAGTGCGCGAGCAACAGTCGCCGACAGGCTATTTCCTTGCCCTGCTGCCGCAGCCGCAGCCAGTATACGCCCCGCGGCATGGCCGATACGTCCAGCAGGCTCTGCCCGCCGCGCAGCAGGTCGCGCCGTACGACTTGCCCCAGCAGGTTGTGCCAGCTTACCTCCAGCCCTTCACCACCGCTGATGTGTACCACCTCCCGGGCTGGGTTGGGGTAGATCGAAATCATTGGTGACTGAGCTTCTGCTGCCTCTCTGGCAAGGCTTTCATCATACGCAGGCTGCAGCGCTGCTGTCTGCAGCCCGGCAGGCCTGTCTGCTGCAGGCTTGCTGCCTGTGCCTTCCGTCTGCAGATAGGCCAGATTGTCATCATTCCCTTCCGACAAGCCAATCACCTGCACATCCGTAAAGCGCACCACCACCTGCTCACTGCCCGTGCTCTCTGCAAACAGCCCCAGCTCGATACACTGTCCCATCGGTATGGCAAAGAAAAAGATCGACTGCCAGCTCTGGCCGTCGGCCGAGCTGTAGCCTATAAAATCATTGCCGCTGCGCACCAGCCGCAGCCAGCTTTGGTTGGGTAAAAAAAGCTGCTGTGACTGCAGCTGCCCGCCCGTCTGGCTTCTCACCTCGCGCCGGATGAAGGGCAGCATGTTGTTTTTCAGCAGCACCTTTTTCGACAGCACCGCATTGGTCTCCCGCAGCTGTATGCCGCCCCAGCCGCTGCCGGTAAGCCCTACGATCCGCGCCCGCAGCTCGCCATCGCCGCACAGCTGCCGCTGTACGCCGTAGTAGGCGTCGTTACCGCCGCCCAGCGTGCCCGCTGCACTGATCACCAGCTCATCGCTGCAGGCTCCCCAGTCTACACTGCCCGTAGTGCCGCCCACGGATACTGCCTGCCAGCCGGCAGGCAGGCCGCTGCCGCCATCAACCGTGATGACGGCTTCGCAGCTGCTGCTGTTGCCCGCAGCGTCCGTCACCCGCAGGCTGCGCACCACCTCTTCTCCGGCCTGCGCACAGCTCAGCAGGCTGCCGCCTTCCACTGTCCGGCTCGTAATGCCGCAGTTGTCGGTGGAGCCGCCGTCCAGCAGTTCTCCCGTTAGTGTGAATGTTCCGTCTGTCCCCAGGGCTACCGTTGCATCGCGGCATACTGCCACCGGGGCTGTGTTGTCCATAATATCAAATGTATAGCTAATAACCGTCTCATTGCCGTCGGTGTCCGTACCCGTCAGCTCCAGCCGGTGGCTGCCCACCGGCAGGCGCATCGACAGGCTGTAGCGCTGATTCGCATCGGGGCCTGTCACGCTCAGCGCCGGGGCTGGGGATACCCCCACCGCCGTCAGCACCGCTGCCAGCGTCGGCCGGTAGCCCGGCAGACTGCAGTTGTCCTGCACTTCCACCGTCCAGCTTAGGTTGGCTGCGCAGTCATCGGCATCGGCGCTGTAGGCCTGCTGCAGTTGCTGCTGCAACTGCTGGCTGCCGTCGCGCACCACCAGCACCGGAGGGGTTGTATCCTGACTGATGAGTACCGCTACCGAGGGTGTCAGGGCCGGGTAGCAGCTGGTGGCCACATTGCAGCCGCCCGCACTGGCGATCGACAGCTCTATGCCGTAGCTGCCTACGCCTACATTCGCCACTGCTATGCTGGCCGGCAGCGTCACATTGCTGCCCAACAATCTTGTAGCGCCCGTGGCGGCTTCTACCATCCGCACATCAAAACTGCCCCCGCTGCAGTAGGCACTCGACAGCTGCAGCGTAAACGAGCCGTCTGTGCTGCCCGCACAGCCCGGGTGCTGCACAGCCTGTGAAGCAACCAATATACCCGGTACACAGGGGTCTTCATCATCCGGATCCACATCTGCATACACGCCGTCACCGTCAAAATCACAGGCGCTGTTGAGCCGGTCAGGTACGCAGGCATCCAGCGGATCGGGATCCAGAAAGTCGCAGTAGCCGTCACCGTCGCTGTCTACACCACGGCAGTAATCGATCTGCGTATCCGCCTGCAGCTCCTCGCCAAAGTCACAGTCTGCAGCCCTGGCCATCACCGACAGGCTGCCCTGCCAGCTCGTGTCCCGAAGGCTCACCCGCAGCTGGCCGTCAGCCGCAAGGCTCACCAGCACCGGCGCAAAGTCTGCACTCAGCGGACTGTCGGGCGTACCTACCTGTCCACCCGAACTGAAGGTCAGCGGCTCGGCCAGCACAAATTCACGCCCCAGCGCACCGCTGTACAGCCGCAGTTCCACACTTGCACCCTGTACCTGATTGTCATACACCTGCAGCAGGAACAGCCGCCGTCCGCCCAGCACCTGGGCTGAGGCCACGCCCCGGAGCTGACCGCCAATGAAGGCGGCCACCCGGTCGTCGGCATGACTAAACAGGTAGTCAGGCGTGTAGCGCGCCTGCAGGGTCACACTCATGGTGTGGCTGTAGGCAGCACCGTTGACGCTCCAGGCAGGCAATGGCAAGGGGGGGATCATGGCCTCCGGAAGCAGGGGGGATAAACTATAGTTCAGGCAGCTGCCCGTGTAAGTCGTCTCGTAATCAGCCAGCGCCACCACGCCGAAGGTCTCCCCGGGCGCCGCATACTGCGGTGGTACGGTCTCAAATGTTGGTCCCGCATAGCCCGGCAGTATCTCCAGCGAAAGACTACTCGCTGCCGTGTAGGCATTCAGCGTCTGCTCGGTGGCCTGTATCGCAAGGCTGGTACTGCCTGTCCAGCTTGTACTCACGGGGGAGACATATAAAGTATCGTTGCTGACCACCGT
Organism: uncultured Saprospiraceae bacterium; assembly: GCA_964441755.1. GTDB lineage: Bacteria > Bacteroidota > Bacteroidia > Chitinophagales > Saprospiraceae > JAUMBM01. The sequence continues at coordinate 1,328 of CAYTVG010000047.1, read as the reverse complement.
CGCAAAGTAGGGGTTATCCGACACCTCCCACACAATCGGGTCACTGTCCCGCTGGTTCAGATAATCCCGCAGCGCCACCGGCCGGAAGTCCATCCCCTGCAGCCGCCGCTGCCCCGGTATCGCCTCCATGCTGATCAGCAGATCCCCGTCCGAGCTGAACGACAGCTCGTAAGGCGCATCCAGTGAGCCCGTCACCGTCTGCTGCCGGAAGGTGAAGCTGTCCACAGACGTCAGCACTGCCTCCGTCGACGGGTCGTACAGCTTTATCTGCAGCCGCTCTCCGCCGGCTACATTCGAGTAGATTGTAAAGAAGTGGAACACCTGCGTGCCGATGCGCACCGGCGTATTCACCGCCCGCACCTCACTGCCCGACAGCAGTGCCACCACCTTGCTCGTGTCATTGTCCACTTCCCCGTCGATCACCAGCTGTGCCGTCAGGTTGGCGGTATAGGTATAGCCCGAAGGATTGTCGACACTCCAGCCCTGGTAGGGATCATCGCCCGATACCAGTTGCACGCTGCCGACACAGCTGCTGCTGTTACCCGATACGTCCACCGCACTCACCTGTATGGGCACAATCAGACCCGCATTGCCGATGTTGAAACTCAGCGACGGGATGCTGATGCTGCTGATACCGCAGTTGTCTGCCGTGTTGAGCTGGTCTACTACGTCTGATTCCTGCAGGTTTAGGGTGTTACCCGTCGTCAGCACCAGCGTACTGCTGCGGCACACCAGCACCGGTGCTGTCGTATCAGCCACCGTCACCGTCGCAGTACACACAGCCGTAAGCCCTGCACTGTCCGTCACCGTCAGCCGCACAGTGCGCGCACCCGTGCTGTCGCAGTCAAACGATGTATTGCTCAGCACCCGCGAAGCAATCCCGCAGTTGTCCGCCGAGCCCGCATCGATGTCTGCTACCGCAATAGCCGCCTCACCGTTGTTGTCCAGATAGATCGACACATCCCGGCACAGCGCCCGCGGTGCCACCTCACTGACCGTCACCACAAACGAGCAGTCGGCCGTGTTGCCCGCAGCATCCGTCGCCCGCCAGCTCACTGTCGTCGCTCCCAGCGCAAAAAAGCTCCCGCTCGCAGGGCCGCCCGTACGGTTCAGCGTCACACCTGCAACGTTGTCCGTCGCTGTCGGCAGGGCATAGCTCACCACCGCCCCGCAGCTGTCCTGAGACGACGAGACCGTCACACTGCCAGGACAGCTGATCTGCGGCGCCACACAGTCACCCGGCGCCGTAAACAGGTTGTTGTACGTCTGTGCGCAGAGCGGGTTTTCGCCCGCAACGCTCACACTCACGCTCACCCCCTGTCCGTTGG
>CAYTVG010000046.1:0-9050 GCA_964441755.1 uncultured Saprospiraceae bacterium | reverse complement strand
TCCCTACGGGACTCTGGAAAACACCGGCCCCGGTGTTTTCTACCTACATCGCGTCTCTACGGGACTACCCACATCGCGTCCCTACGGGTCTACCCACATTCCGTCCCTACGGGACTCTGGAAAACACCTGCTTTGGTGTTTTCTACCTACATCGCGTCCCTACGGGACTCCGGAAAACACCGGCCCCGGTGTTTTCTACCCACCTCACGTCCCTACGGGACTCCGGGAAACTGAGGTGGTCAGAAAAAATTAGACAACCAATCTTGATTTCTTACTCCTGTCCAACGGTTGCCGACCACCGCATAATATATTGCCCGGAAATGAATTATCACACAGAAAAGTGGATGTAAATTGAAAAAAATCTATATTTGGTCTGTCAATAATTGACAGCCGTCAACTTTAACCTTACTGATAAATAATTACCTATGCGCCAAAGATTCTTTGTTTGGCTACTGCCGTTTTGGTTGTTTACGACTATTGCTTATTCACAACAGCGTGATTTTTACGGTGGTCAGGTTGGTCAGGATATGTGCAGGAATTTGTCCTATATGCCTGATCAGCAGGTTGAACACCTGGTCAACAGGATTGTAGAGGCAGCCAGTGGTTTTAAAAATTCATATATTCTCCAGCCCTGTCCTTCCATAGACAACTGTCTGGCGATTGTGGATAAAAGCGGCAGGCCCTACATTCTGTACAACCCCAATTTTTTGACCAGGGTCAAAGGACTCGGGTTTACGCAGGCGCAGATGCCAACGGCCAATGACTGGAATGTACTGCACGTATTGGCACATGAAGTAGCCCATCACCTTCGCAACCACCTGACGAATCCGCATCCTGACAATACGCAGCGGGATCTTGAGCTGGAGGCTGATGAAACTGCCGGATACATATTGTACTTGCTGGGAGCGCCCAATCTGGCTGTGGCACAGCGGGCACTGGAAGGTCCGGAAGTGCCGGAAAGTGGTTCATATAGCCATCCGCCGCGGTCGCAGCGATTGGCTTCGTTTCGGACGGGCTGGGAAAAAGCAGAGAATAGGTTCCCCAGAATAGATACGCCCGACAAGGTTCAACCATCGCAGGATCCGGCTCCCGGATCATCTTCCAATATTCCTGCCGCTGAGCTCGAGGAGCTTACCGGCACCTTCGTCCTTGTGCAGGGCGGCAGCTTTGACATGGGCTGCACGCCGGAGCAGCAAGGGTGCTTCCCCGATGAAAAGCCTGTCCATCAGGTAACTGTAAACAGTTACTACATCGGCCGGTACGAGGTGACGCAGGCACAGTGGCAGGCGGTGATGGGCAATAATCCGTCCTTTTTTCAAGGCTGTGATCAGTGCCCGGTGGAGAGTGTCAGCTGGGAGGATGTGCAGGACTTCATCCGCCGGCTGAATGAGCGCACAGGCCGCAACTACCGGCTGCCGACGGAGGCTGAGTGGGAGTTTGCGGCCCGGGGGGGCAATAACAGCCTGGGATATCAGTATGCAGGGGGCAGTAATCTCGGAGATGTTGCCTGGTACGAGGGGAATGCCGGCGGCAAAACCCATCCGGTAGGCCAGAAGCGTCCCAATGAGCTTGGGCTGTACGATATGAGCGGCAATGTGTGGGAGTGGTGCCATGACTGGTACGGCGTCTATACGCCTTCGGCACAGACCAATCCGCGCGGGCCTGCCAACGGCTCCGGCCGCGTCGATCGCGGCGGCTCCTGGGACCGCGTTCCGCAGCGCTGTCGCGTCGCTTATCGCGGCGGGGTGGAAGCAGTCGGCCGCTACAACGTTCTCGGCTTGCGCCTCGCCAGGACGCCCTAGGGGCATTTTTTTATGGAAAAAAAGCTCCGCAGGGGGCGCAACAGCAGGCAAAAAAGCAGGGGGCAGCTGCTCCCTGCCGCAGCGCACATAACAGCATGTATCATCACCAAAATCAACCGGGTATGTTTTTCAGCAAAGAGAGGCACAAAAATTTCTTCCTATTGGGGTTGTATATGGCCACGTGGCTGCCATTGGCTTCCTACGCCCAGCCACAGGATTTTTACGGCAACCAGGCCGGGGATGAAGCGTGTAAAAACAGCACCTATACGCCGGATACGCAGGTGACAGAACTGGTCAACCGAATTGTCAAAGTGGTTGGTTTTGAGAGCTCGTACATTATTCGGCCATGTCCTTCGGTGCAGGGTTGTCTGGCTACGGTGGACGATCGGGGCAGACCCTATATTTTATACGAACCTGCCTACCTGATGCGGGTCAAAGGATTGCGGTTTACCAACGCAGACATGCCTGCTGTCGGTGACTGGCGTGTGTTGCACGTACTTGCCCATGAAGTGGCGCATCACCTGCGCAGCCACCTGACAAACCCCAATCCCGACAAATCAGCAGTTGAGCTGGAGCTCGAGGCCGACGAGACAGCAGGCTACCTGCTGTATATGCTGGGAGCTCCCAACCTGACCATTGCCCGGCAGGCGCTGCTCGGGAGCGATGTGTCTGTGGAAGGTTCTTTTTCCCATCCCCCGCAGGCGCAGCGCCTGGCTGCTTTTGGCAAAGGCTGGCAAAATGCACAGGAAAGATTTCCCCGGCAGGCTGTTGCGCCTGCTGTTGAGACCGTCGCAGAGTACCGGCCGCCCGTTGTGGTTCCCCCGCCACCGCCAGTACAGGACTCCTATACAGATGCTTTGGCAGGCACCATGGTCCTGGTGACGGGCGGCAGCTTCGATATGGGTTGCACGTCTGAGCAGCAGGGCTGCCTGTCCGATGAAAAACCGGCCCACAGCGTAAAGCTCGACAGCTATTACATTGGTAAGTACGAGCTCACACAGGCGCAATGGCGTGCGGTGATGGGCAGCAATCCTTCCCATTTTCAGGGCTGCGACGAATGCCCGGTAGAAAATGTGAGTTGGCACGATATACAAACCTTTTTGCAGCGACTCAACGCCCGCACGGGGCAGCAGTATCGCCTGCCAACAGAAGCGGAGTGGGAGTTTGCGGCCCGGGGAGGGGTAAAAAGCCGGGGCTATCAGTTTGCCGGCAGCCATAATCTCAACGATGTTGGCTGGTACTACGGCAATTCGGCCAACAAAACGCAGCCTGTGGGCCGGAAGTTGCCCAACGAGCTCGGCTTGTACGATATGAGTGGTAATGTGTGGGAGTGGTGTCAGGATTGGTACGGTGATTATTCCGCTGCAGCACAAATGGCCCCCAAAGGTGCTTCAAACGGCACGCTTCGCATTTATCGGGGCGGGTCATGGGTAATCGACCCGATGCTTTGTCGCGTTGCGTATCGGGGCCATGTTGCCGCCGGGGATCGGGATGCTGTTGTCGGCTTCCGCCTGGTGCGTACGCCCTGAGCCTGCTGTAATGCAGGAAAAGGCGCTTCAGTAAGTGTACGCGTTTTTTTGTCAAAACAACAAAATGCCTCCTGGTGCCTGCTGTAATAATTCCCAACATCTGCTGCACACCTTGTTGCTGATAATTTTTTTAATTATCGCTCTAAAAACATAAACATTCCTGTTTCGGTATAATTTTGCTGTTACATTATCCGGTGGGTATGGCCATTGACAGCTGGTCAAATATACAAAAAGCGGAACAAAATCCCAGGTAACATGGAAACAAAGGTAAAAGTAACAACATTGTACAGTTGCACGCTGGAAAGAGCATTCAAGTCTCCCATGCTTTGTGATGTGTCAAAAATTCATACAGGCTTTGGTATTATGCCAAGGGTTACCCACTGTACAGATGACGAAGACTGGGGGCAAGCCGGTGGGAGTAAAAAGGTATTTATGGCCAAATCTTTGACACAAAAGGGCGGTTTTGCTTCGATAGACAGGGTTGTAGAGCGCATAGAAAATGAGTATTGGAAGATTGAAGTCAGCGATTTTCAATCCTGGATGCTGGGTTTTCATACATTTGTGGGTGAATGGAAAACGACTGAGTTGTCGGCGGACAGTGTATTGATTGAATATACTTATACGCTGCAGGCTGATATGCCGGCACTCTACCCCCTGCAATGGCTTTTTACAAAAATCTTCTGGCGTGCTTATATGAAAAAGGTGCTGGAGAATATAAGACAACTTACCCAAAAAGAGGAACCGTATCAGTATGCCTGACGGTGTTACAGGCTTCCGATTCGTCTGTGTCTCCTGCGGCAGCCTGCGGGGCTGCAAGCGGGTACAGGCGAAATAGTCAGGAGTTTAGGGGTGAAAAAATCAGAAAAATAAAATGTGCATCCTATTTTAGCGTCAAAGCGCCCGCGCCCGCAGCAGGCACCCTGCACCGGCGCGGAAGCAGTGAGTGGCACAAAAAATCTAAAACATGTATTGGCACAAAAAGCACATTTGCTGGCTGCTGCTGCTCTGCAGCAGCCTCGCAGCAGTAGCTCAAGGGGGTACCGGCCTCATTTTTGACGATGCAGCTTACGCTGCCCAGCAGCGCATCTCTCCTTCGCTCAAGTTTTCGGGTACCGAGCTGCCTGTGTATTCGCTGCGCAAATACTGCCCGGTGGCAGGACAGCAGGGGTTGATGGGCTCCTGCGTAGGCTGGGCAGCCGGCTATGCTACCTATACCATTTCGCTGGCCATCCGGGATAATATCACCGACCGGGCAGCCATTATGCAAATGGCTAGATCAGCGCTGTATATCTACAATCAAATCAAAATTGGGCCATGCAAAGAGGGTTCTTATTTGCACGATGCAGTGATTTTACTGAAAGATCAGGGTGTGTGTAATTTCAGGGACTTCAACCCGCCTGGTTGTGAGTTGCTTCCGTCGGCTTCACACCATTCTTTGGCTGCAGCCAACAAGATTACAGATTTTTATACGCTGTTTGATCCCAATGCACCACCGGACAATAAGGTAGCAGCGACCATCAGGAGTCTCAGTGCCAATAAGCCGGTGCTTGTTGGTATGAGAATCACTTCTTCTTTTTCTTTCAGTCATATAGACAAAACTGGCTTGTGGAATCCAACGCCTTCGGATTCCGACAAGGGCGGGCACGCCATGTGCGTTGTCGGCTATGACAACATCAACCGCCGGTTTGAAATCCTCAACTCCTGGGGGCCGGGCTTCGGCGACAATGGTTTTGCGTATGTGTCGTATGAGGACTACGGCCGGCGTAGCGCATATGCCTACAACATCAGCCTGCCGCCCGCGGCAGCGGTGGCGAGCAGCCTGCAGGGGGGCTTTTTCCTCAACAGGCTGACGGGCTTCGGTCCCGGCGGGGACTATGTGTTTGAAAAACTGTCGGGCCGCTGGAATGGCCGCTACTACGAGCTGGGGCCGGGGGTGGTGCGGCTGAGGGACTATTTCAAGGTCATGGCCGCCAACCTGCAGGCAGACACCTACCTGTATATTTTTTCCCTAAAACCCGATGGCAGCAGCGAGCTGCTGTTTCCTACTGCGAGCAGCAGCAGCGGTCGCCCGGTGCAGGATGCGGCCGTCATCGCTTCCGGGGACAATTATGTGGAAATTCCGGCCGACCCGTCGGGCGCTTTTTTAGCTGATCTGCCGGGGGTGGATCATCTCGTATGCCTTTTTTCCCGACAACGGCTGGACGATATTGACGCTTTGGTGCGGCAGGTAGAAACGGGCAGGGGAGAGGTATACGACAGGCTGCAGACGGCGCTGGGCAACCGCTCCGTCCCCGCTGCAGATATCCGCTATGAAGGCGCAGCAATGCGTTTTAGCAGCACGACCCGCAGCGCCGGCTTTGTGGTGCCGATGGTGTTGAAGGTGAGTGTCAACTAGTTTGCAGGCAGCCGGCTGCCTGCATCAGCAGAGGGTGCTCTATGATTTCTATTTGATTAGCTTCATTTGAATCATGGCAACAAAAACACCTCCAATCAGCGTAAAAAGCAGGTCCTGAACGTCAAATGTTGCGACCGACAGCCAGGGTTGTATGCACTCATACATCAGCATAGCAACTACAGGGACAATGATCAACACTAATCTGCCTGTTTTCCCATGCCAGGTTTCTTCATTTTCGAATAGCACCATCAGTAGTGATATACCAATGACAGCTGTAATTTGCGTGAATGAATCCTTTATCCCAAAATCATATAAAGCCTGGCTGTATGCTGCCGGGCGATAAATGTTATCTAAAGCCAAGTGAACTATAATTGTTATTATCAGTGTGATAAGGACTTTCAATTTCTTTTTAGAATGAGCAATCATCTACATGCTGTAATTATTTTTTCTAAATCAGCGGGTATATGCATGCGCTTCAGGGGCGGTACATCTGCTCCACCCGTGTTGCCAACCGGAATTTCTCCCACAAATGATTTGACCCCGCCAACTAACAACCGCGGTATTTGGCCCAAAATCTCGCGGAGGTCTTTTATCTTACAACCAAATAGCAACATTTTCCAGTGGACAAGGGAGTGTTGGTAGGGATAGGGTTGCCCCAGAATATGGGCTCTTTCCAGGTGATGCCACGATAACTTTAGGTTGTTATGTTTAAAATGCTGTATGGAGGCTTCAAGTTCTTTGATAAAGTAGGGCTTTAAGGCCTCCGGCATTCTTGTATGAATTTTCATAGAAATATTTTGAATTGGTTTGAGAATTTTACGTCGAAGGTCGTGTCCAAACATGAAAAATATGCTCGAGCTGTAGTGACTCTCTTCAAAATTCAATATTACTAATTTTTTGTATTCAGGGCAAGAAAATCGCAATACACATACCATCCGCTAATCGGTCATAGAGTAGTCCATTGTTAGGCTCTCTCTCCTGCAGTACAGAAAAAAACATTTTTATTTGCACACAAAGCACTAATTCACGGCCAGAGGTGAGAGAGAAACAGGTAACTGCACTTACTTTTGGTGTATTATCTAACTTAATTGCTTCAGTCGAATGAAAAGTCATTTATTTATTGTGGGTCTTTTGGCGCTGGTATTGATTGCCTGTGGTAAAGATGAGGTATTGCCTCTTCCGGAGACCAATCCGATTTCCTGCGAGGTCAAGGGGCGGTGGATTCATCCTTTGGGAACGGCTTTATACGAATTTACCGATAGTTTGAAATACGATATTTATATGCAGAATGGTACATTCGGTACGATTGCGGATGCTATTCCCAATCCCAAAAGGTGGTGGATAGAAGGGGATACGCTGGTGATTTATATGAGTCGGAGCAACATTCAAAAGCAACATCTCGCGTTTGACTGTGACTGTAATCTTATGTTGTTGACTGCCTCCTACAATCAATTGACCTGGACCAGCCGGTTTTGGAAGGAAGGGGTTGATACTAGCCGCTGTCAATAACAAATGTTTACGCTTTGATTGCTTCTCTCATACAATACAGGGTAAGCAGATCAAGTCAGGGGAGACTTTAGCGTGTGTTTGGAAATTGGTGTTTCAGATAAAATGGGGTTTTAGTAAGCCGACAGTTAGTTGTTTATATGTAATACACTGCTGTCTTTCCTTAAGACTGCTATCTGGTTTAGCTGAGACAACAATGCCTGAACGGGATGCAAACCAACTTGTCGCATTAAACCGTTGATTCAGCTATCATCCGATGAAAGTTGTCCAACAAATAAAGGAGTTTTTAAAATATTATATATTCTTGAATGCGATAATTTGGTTTGCGCCTGTTCATCTTTATATGGCACTGTTTTCCCTGCCGTATCGGCGGCAATATTATGGTTCCTTTCCGAGTGGAGTTAATTTTTTACCCTGTCAATAGTCCAAAAATCTTGCGTCAGACTCCCGCTCGGCACGGATACACAGATATGCTTTGAAATGCTCATACGGCTGTGAATTTGCAGAGTAATCTGCCCAGCAGTTTGCAAAAAATTCCCAGTAGGACAGTGTATCCTGCCAGGTATCCTTGTCGTCTGCTTGCTGACAGTAAGCGCTGAATGCAGCGATTCGATCGATAAGCAGGTCGGGATGGGCAAGGACGCTATAGGGTAGTTCATGAAAAAAATAATTGATGGTCTGTGCCATTTTTGCGAGTATGAGTTTTAGGGTATGTTGTTGGGGATCAATGGCATAGGATTTTTCAAAAAAATGAAGCGCCATGAAAGGGAAAGGCAGGTTGAGGGCCTTCAGAAAGCTCATGCTTGTGCTGGCATCCGAATAAAAAAACTGTTCCAACTGGCCGATCCACTTGATATGTCTGGCACTTTCACAGAGGTACTGTTCTGTGAGCACTGGCAGGATAATTTCTTTAAATAACGGGTGCTGAATACGAACCAATGCTTCCGATACATAGTATCCGTTGTTGGAGATTTCACCATCGCTCTTATCCAGTATCTGCTGGCAGAGATCATCCACGATTCGCCTGATTTCTGATGCCGGTTGTTGTTTTAGTAACTGTATATATGTGATCAACAGTTTATTGGCAGTTTTTTTGTCCCCGCTCAGGCGTATTTGATTATAGCGATTCCAGGTTTCTGTCAATGATGGCTGGCTTGAAAAATCCTGCATGAAATCTTGGTTGTATATAAGGATTGTTGTGTCAATTGATTTGCAATATACGAATGTAGTTTGAATAAGGTATTGTATGTGATCAGTATACAATATGCGTGGTATGCCCCAAAGGAGGATTCTGGAGGCTAAAAAAACTGGTTCTTGGTCAAATATAATGGGTATTGAGATCCAGCCCCCCCTAAGTGGAAGTAAATCATACGGACGAAATTTTAAATATTTCGGTATCCTTTAGCCGTATGCATATTTTGGAGTATGCTGACCCACCTCAAGAGTCAGTCAGTTAAAAGCTAACATATAGGTACTGTAACAAGATCGATTGGTGCTGTTTTCGGTACAACGGAATCCCCGTTAGGCAGGTCGATTGGTGCTGTTTTCGGTACAACGGAATCCCCGTTAGGCAGGTCGATTGGTGCTGTTTTCGGTACAACGGAAGCCCCGTTAGGGGCGTGATATGGGTAGCAACGGCCCCGGTGTTTTCCAGAGTCCCGTAGGGACGAAATGTGGGTATGATTCACCATCATCCATTATTCCAACGGTTTGAAAATATACCGTTCATCGTATGTAACTCCGGGAAATACCGGGGTTGTTTTTTTCTACCCACATTGCGTCCCTACGGTTCTACCCACATCGCGTCCCTACGGGACT
>CAYTVG010000045.1:0-9493 GCA_964441755.1 uncultured Saprospiraceae bacterium | reverse complement strand
CGCTGCTGCTGACGTATACGAGCGCAGCCCCTGCAGGCGGACAGCTGGAGATCAATGGTCAGTTGTATGCGATGACGGCCGGAGCTCTACAGGATACCATCACGCTGACAGGCCTGCCTGCCGACGGACAGGGGGTGAGCGTGAGTGTGAGCGTTGCGGGCGAAAACCCGCTCTGTGCACAGACGTACAACAACCTGTTTACGGCGCCGGGAGACTGTGTGGCGCCGCAGATCAGTTGTCCTGGCAGTGTGACGGTCTCGTCGTCTCAGGACAGCTGCGGGGTGGTGGTGAGCTATGCCCTGCCGACAGCGACGGACAACGTTGCGGGGGTTACGCTGAGCCGCACGGGCGGCCCTGCGAGTGGAAGCTTTTTTGCGCTGGGAGCGACAACAGTGAGCTGGCGGGCAACAGATGCTGCCGGCAATACGGCCGACTGCTCGTTTGTGGTGACGGTAAACGATGTGGCTCCGCGGGCGCTGTGCCGGGATGTGTCGGTTTATCTGGACGATGATGGTGAGGCGACTATTGCGGTAGCGGATATCGATGCGGGCTCAGCGGACAACTGCGGGATTGCTTCGCGGGTGCTGAGCAATATGTCGTTTGACTGCGACAGCACGGGTGCGCGCACTGTGCGGCTGACGGTGACGGACAGTGCAGGGCTTACGGCTGTGTGTACTGCGACGGTGACGGTGGCTGATACGACAGCACCGGTGCTGGTGTGCCGCAGCAGTACGCTGGTGCTGACGACGGGTAATACAGTCGTATTACAGGAATCAGACGTAGTAGACCAGCTCAACACAACAGACAACTGCAGTATCAGCAGCATCAGCATCCCGTCGCTGAGTTTCAACATCGGCAATGCGGGTCTGATTGTGCCCATACAGGTGAGTGCGGTGGACGTATCGGGTAACAGCAGCAGCTGTGTCGGCAGCGTGCAACTGGTATCGGGCGATGATCCCTACCAGGGCTGGAGTGTCGACAATCCTTCGGGCTATACCTATACCGCCAACCTGACGGCACAGCTGGTGATCGACGGGGAAGTGGACAATGACACGAGCAAGGTGGTGGCACTGCTGTCGGGCAGTGAGGTGCGGGCGGTGAATACGCCGGTGCGCATCGGCACGCAGGTGTTCCACTTCTTTACAATCTACTCGAATGTAGCCGGCGGAGAGCGGCTGCAGATAAAGCTGTACGACCCGTCGACGGAGGCAGTGCTGACGTCTGTGGACAGCTTCACCTTCCGGCAGCAGACGGTGACGGGCTCACTGGATGCGCCTTACGAGCTGTCGTTCAGCTCGGACGGGGATCTGCTGATCAGCATGGAGGCGATACCGGGGCAGCGGCGGCTGCAGGGGATGGACTTCCGGCCGGTGGCGCTGCGGGATTATCTGAACCAGCGGGACAGTGACCCGATTGTGTGGGAGGTGTCGGATAACCCCTACTTTGCGACGGTGGTCAGCAACGATACTTTATATGTCTCCCCCGTGAGTACAAGCTGGACAGGCAGTACCAGCCTTGCGATACAGGCCACCGAGCAGACGCTGAATGCCTATACGGCAGCGAGCAGTCTTTCACTGGAGATACTGCCGGGCTATGCGGGACCGACATTTGAGACCGTACCACCGCAGTATGCGGCGCCAGGAGAAGCTTTTGACACGATATCACTGACTGATTACGAGACGACTTACACGGGTAGCTGCCTGAACTACAGTCTGTCCCCTCTGCTTCCGGCGGCCATGGTGCCCCCCTTGCCATTGCCTGCCTGGAGCGTCAACGGTGCTGCCTACAGCCACACCATGAGTGTGACCCTGCAGGCGCGCTACACGCCTGACTACCTGTTTAGTCATGCCGACGACCGGGTGGCCGCCTTCATTGGCGGTCAGCTCCGGGGCGTGGCCTCAGCCCAGGTGCTGGGCGGACGGCGGCTGTTCCTGCTGCAGGTGTATGACAATCAGGTACAGGGTGCAAGTGTGGAACTGCGGCTGTACAGCGGTGCGCTGGGGCGTGAATTTGTGCTGGCCGAGCCGCTGACCTTCAGTTCGGGTGGACAGGTAGGTACGCCCGACAGTCCGCTGAGTGCAGACTTTGCGCCGGTGCTGGTGAGCCTTGCGGCTGACGGCCAACTGCTGGTGAGCCTTCGGGACACGAGCTGGCAGGGCAGCCTGTCGGTGATGGCCAAGGCGGCAGACTGCGACTTTAGTGAAGAGCTGCAGGCGGACACCCAGATCGACTACTGCCGCGGTGTTGACACCGACGGTGATGGCTACTGCGACTTTCTGGATCCCGATCCGCTGGATGCCTGCGTGCCTGACCGGCTCAACAGCGCCTGTGACTTTGACGGTGACGGGGTGTATGCCGATGTGGATCCGGACGATGAGGATCCCTGTGTGCCGGGGATACTGGTAACCGCACAGGCTGTGCAGCACCCAAGCTGTGCGGGCAGTACAGACGGCTTATTTACGCTGGAGTTGTCGAGTGCTTACTGCAGTGGCGGCAGCTTTGATGTGCGGATGATTGAAGCCGGGACAGGTGCCAGCCGCCTGCTGGGCAGCAATGTGACGCTGCCGGCCAGCATAGCGGTGGCGGATGTGGGCGTAGGCAGCTACGGCATAGAGCTGTCGATCGCCAGTGCGGGCGGCTGCAATGTGGCCACCAGCTGCTACCCGGCCCTGACACCCTCGGTAGCGGTACTCATCAGTCAGGATACAACCCCTCCGGTGCTGGTGGTGCGCGACGGCAGCCAGCAGTTGCAGCAGCAACTGCAGCAGGCCTACAGCGCCGATGCCGATGACTGCGCAGCCAACCTAAGCTGGACGGTGGAAGTGCAGGACAACTGCAGTCTGCCGGGCTACCGGCCGACGCTGGCAGCGGTGCTGACGGCGGTGGGGGTATCCCCAGCCCCGGCGCTGAGCGTGACAGGCCCCGATGCGAATCAGCGCTACAGCCTGTCGATGCGCCTGCCGGTGGGCAGCCACCGGCTGGAGCTGACGGGTACGGACACCGACGGCAATGAGACGGTTATTAGCTATACATTTGATATTATGGACAACACAGCCCCGGTGGCAGTATGCCGCGATGCAACGGTAGCCCTGGGGACAGACGGAACATTCACACTAACGGGAGAACTGCTGGACGGCGGCTCCACCGACAACTGCGGCATTACGAGCCGGACAGTGGAAGGCGGCAGCCTGCTGAGCTGTGCGCAGGCCGGAGAAGAGGTGGTGCGCAGCCTGCGGGTGACGGACGCTGCGGGCAACAGCAGCAGCTGCGAAGCCGTCATCACGGTTGATGGCGGCAGCGGCCTGCCTGCCGGCTGGCAGGCAGTATCCGTGGGCGGCACTACGGGCAGTGTAGACTGGGGAGCCTGCAGCGATGAGCTGGTGATCAGTGCAGCGGGCACGCTGGGCGGCGGTAACGACGCCTACTACGGCGTACAGCGGCAGCTGTGCGGCGATGGCGAGCTGCGGGCGCGGATCGTAGGGCTTACCGGCAGCGGCTGGGGCGGCATACAGCTGCGGGAGACCAATGCGGTGCTGTCGAAAAAGGTGCTGCTGAAAAACAACATGCTGCCCTTCATCCGGCGCGAGGTGAGAAGCCAGACGGGCGGGCAGCTGCAGTCACAGCAGCTTTTTTTACCCAACCAAAGCTGGCTGCGGCTGGTGCGCAGCGGCAATGATTTTATAGGCTACAGCTCGGCCGACGGCCAGAGCTGGCAGTCGATTTTCTTCTTTGCCATCCCGATGGGGCAGTGCATCGAGCTGGGGCTGTTTGCGGAGAGTACAGGCAGCGAGCAGGCGGTGGTGCGCTTTACGGATGTGCAGGTGATTGGATTGTCGGAAGGCAATGATGACAGTCCGGCCTACCTGCAGACGGAGGGCACCGGCAGCAAGCCTGCAGAAGACAAGCCTGCGGGGCTGCAGACAACAGCGCAGCAGGCATCACAGCTGTCTGTCCTCGAACCCGCGTACGATGAAAACCTTGGCGGGCAAGTAGCAGCAGATCAGTTACCATTGATCTCGGTCTATCCCAATCCGGCACAGGAAGCGGTGTACATCAGCGGTGGCGAAGGGCTGGAGGTGAGCTGGTACAACCTGCTGGGGCAGGTTGTGCGGCGCGACCTGCTGCGCAGCGGGCAGAGCCTGCTGGACGTATCGGCCATGCCGCGGGGCGTATACTGGCTGCGGCTCAGGCAGCATGGCAGGGAAGTAGCCTGCCGGCGGCTGTTGCTCGCGCACTAAGCCGGTCATCATACAACCGACTTTGCCGGCCATGGCCGGCAAAGTCGGTACATCTGGCTTTCTTTTTTGCTGCTGCGGGCAGCAAAACACCTTTAGGCAGCTAGTGCTGCATCGAGCGGGGAGATTGGCTTTGCCAGTCTCCCCGCTTTCATTTTTAGTCTTTCCTGCCAAAAATGCACCTGCTGTACCATTTTGCAGGTAGCGTCACATCATTTGCAGAATAATGTACCTGCTTCGAGTGGAGATTTGCGGGCAGCGTTTGGAAGTGAATTGAGCGCATGGAAGTCGGACGGAAGATTCGTAGATCAAATCTGTTCGGAAATGAGCTCGGAGATCGCCGGACCAGCAATTAGCAAATGATTATATAACAAATAATATTTCTGGTCATGAAAAAAATTGCACAGCTGGTATTGATTTTCGCTGTACTACTGACAACGCAGTTGACGGCACAGCAGACGGTCTCCCGGATTAGTATTCAGGGGACACTGAAGAGTTCTAACGGTGCTTCGGTAGCCGACGGCAGCTACACGGTGAAGTTTTTACTGTATGACGTACCCACAGGGGGCACTGCCTTGTGGGAAGAAGAGGCAACAGTGGAGGTCATCGGAGGAATTTACAGCCACTATTTGGGCAGCGTAGTGCAGCTGGATGGATCTGATTTTGGCAGTACGCTCTACCTGGGTGTCCGCATTGGCAACTTCGAGCTGCAGCCGCGGACAGAACTCACGTATGCGCCCTATACATTTGGGGCAAATGTGGCCCAGAAGGTAGTTTGCTCGGGGGCTGTGGGAGACGTTAAATACTCCGTACTGAATCCCACAGAATTTGCGGCAGAGAATGGTGATTGTTGGGTTCCGATGGATGGCAGACCGCTTGCCCCCGGCGATAAGCTCAGAATAGCCAGTGGAATGACTTCTGTACCCAATGCAGGAGGGCTTTTTGTGAGAGCTCAGGATTTCGCAAATAGTGATAATGATCCGGATCGCGACAGTAATTCACCTATAGCTACAATGCAAGGAGATGATTTTAAATCACATAACCATAATATTACAGATCCGGGACACAATCACACGGGAGGTGCTTTTTACCCAGCAGGAGGTTGGCCAGAACAAAATCAGGCTGGTAGTCCACAAGATTATACAATGTTCACAAATACAGGAACTTCTACTACGGGTATTACCATTAACAACACCGGTGGCACAGAAACCCGCCCAAAGAATATCAACCTCTGGGTATACATTCGAATCAATTGATGCGGCCTATGAATAATTCAATTTAGTAAATCAATTGAAAGAATATTATGACTAAATCAATATATTACTACCTGGCAATACTGCTGTGGGTAGTTGTGCAAGTGCCGCTTAGCGCACAGGTAGAAACTGACTGTGATCCCACAGCCAATCTGCCCATCACCAAGGGTGATGTGTTGTACAACTACGGTAGCGCCACCAACGCCTTTTCTGCCAGAAACCGCTCCAGCTATACCGTTGCTCAGCACGTGGTGGGTGAAAATGTAGGTCAGGATTTTACGCTGGCGGCGGGCTTCTGGTCCCGGTTTTTGATAGCCCCTCAGGCGCCGCTCATGGATGTGAGTCAGGGGGATTTTCCCGACCGGATTTTGATTCGCTGGCAGATGGATCCACTGAGTTCAGAAGCGACCACAGGCTTCATCGTCTTGCGGGATGGCGCCTTTTTGGCACAGATAGAGCCGGGGATCAGCCAGTTTATAGACTTCAATGTACAGGCGGGAGAGTTTTATGAATATACTGTTTATGGCCGTAACCAGTTTGGCGACGGCAGCCACGGCAAGGCGGTTGGCTTTGTCAATCCCAATGGTATTGTGACGGGCAAGCTGGAGACTTTCAGTGGTAATCCGGTGGTTGGGGCCCATGTAAAGCTGACGCCTACCATTGGGCGCTCGCTGCGCTTTGACGGCGTCAATGACTACATTTGTGTGACCCACCTGCCGGTGGTGCCAACCAATATGTGGACCGTCTCTGCCTGGGTAAAGATCGATAACGGCTACGACAGCGACGGTATCATCGATTTGGGTAGCGACCTGAATAAAAATTTCTGGCTGCATACCACACCTGCCGCTAGCGGTAAGGGGGTGGTAGCCAGTGTAGGCACGGGCAGCGGTACAGCCAGTCTTGCGCATGAATTCACCGAAAATCCTAATGGCTGGCACCAGGTGACAGCCGTGTACAACGGTATTTCGCTGCTGCTGTACGTCGACGGCCGCTATGTGTCTTCTACCAAAGCGTCCATCGCCAATGAAGATGCGCTGTTTACCATCGGCAGCCGCCGCAATCAGACGGGCTTTTTCCACGGCCGCATCGATGATGTGCGCCTGTACAACGCCCCCCTGACGAGCACCCAGATTTTCCTGACACGCGATCTGACGGTCTCCAAGTCTACGGCCAATCTAGTTGCCTACTGGAAGTTTGATGAAGGTCTGGGAACTAAGGTTTTTGATCTTTCCGACAATGATATGCATGCTTTTATCAACGGAGCAACCTTTAGTGCCGACGCTGCACCGGTCAACAATGCCGGCTTCACAGATTCGGCAGGTTTTTATACGGTTGAGGGGGTCAATTACAGCCAGGCGCAGACATTTACGGCTACGCCGGTCAAAAATTTCTATTCGCGCTATGCGCTGGAGTTCAACGCTGCTTATGCGTCTTACGCTACGCTGACAGATTTCGATTTACCGGATACAGCCACCGTAGAGATTAACCTGCACCCGTTTGACCTGCAGTCGCGGCAGGTGGTGCTGGCCAAGGGTGATAATGACTTTGTATTTGGCATCGAGAATAATAATTTTTTTCTGACCATCAATGGACAGACACAGGTACTGGGCCCTGCAACCACTGCTTACCAGCATTTGTCGCTGACGCTGGATGCATATTCAGGACAGGTGGCTTACTATAAAAATGGCGACCTGCAGAATACCCTCACTTATAGCGATCTGAGCGGTGAGTGGACGGGTGATGTGTGGCAACTGGGAGCCACAGGCAGCCCCGGGACAGATTTTTATACAGGCCTGCTGGATGAGGTAGCTTTTTACCACAGCGTACTGACGGTAGCCAACATACAACTCAACGCTTCACCTTTTGGCAGCGGAGGTACGGACGTGGCTAATCCATACCTGATTAGCTACTTTTCACTGGACGAAGGCGATGGTACAGAGCTGGTCGACTATGGTCCTGCCATGAGTGGTATCGGTACAGTTTACAATGCGCCTTTTTCAATCATCACCTACCGGCAGGAGGCAACGCCCAACCTGTTTCAGCCAAGCCAGCGGGTGGTCAACATCAATGAGAGTGCTACCGCAGCCTCAGGAATTGATTTTGTCAACCAGTCAACGGTGACCATTTCGGGCGTTGTGCGCTTTGAAAATACCTTTTGTTACCAGGAGGAGGTAGAAATATTGGTCAACGGGCAGTCGTATTTTCCGCAGATATTCACAGATGCCAACGGACGTTTTGTGGCGGATTTCGAACCCGGGGTGACAGTGACGCTGACCCCCCGCTACAGCGATCATGTGTTCAGCCCGGGTTTTTTCCAGGTTCGGCGCCTCAACCGGCCGGTGGCCGGGGTGCTTTTTCAAAACCAGACGAAGCGCGAGGTGGTCGGCCAAATGGCCGGCGGCCATTGCCGACTGTCGGTCATCCCCGATGGCGCTATCGTGAAAGTGAAAGCCCAGGCGCTCAATGACTGTTACTATCAGGAGCTGACGCTGGACAATCCCGATGGGAAATTCCGTTTTACAGGGCTTCCGCCCATACCGATGGCTATTAGTGTGACGCAGCATTCTAATAATATTATCTACAACTATTTTCAGCTGCAGGGAGGTCAGGAGACGGATCTGCGGCGACGGCTGAAAGATACAATTGACTTCATCTACATTGCTCCGCCCAATGTATACATCGAGCCGTTTGAAGAAAGCGGCTGTGCTGGCAGTGGTCTCAAGATGATCGAGCAGTCCACTCCTGCCAATGGCAACCGCAAATACAAGACGAAGGTGCGTGTGTACGAAAGTTATGATGGTGGGGACTGCTACCTCGATAGCTTCCGGCTGATCGTTAACAACCAGATTGCGGAGATACCTGAGTATACGATTGACTCGGATACATCTACCTATACGATTGAGTATTGGGCGGGTGCTCCGAATATTGGCGGCAACTATGAGAAATTTTTGCAGGTGACGGCAGAGGTGAATGGGGCCACTGCCACGGAAGTCGAGCGGGTAGTGGTCTTAGGTGAGCGCTCGCGCGAGTCGACCTTTACAACAGCTTCTCCGGCTATGCCACTGATCATCCTGCGGGATCCGCCGGGCGATGGATCCTCTGCTACTTTGGCAGACGGATCTACCTATTGTCATGCCTGGTCAAATGCAGCTCTCACGAGCACAACTACGGGTGTCGGGGTAAATATCGATCTGGGCGCAAAGGTAGTAACCTACGCGGGTTCACCTTTTGGGGGTGTAATTACTGAGACAGAGGCAATCAATAATCTGGATATCACGGGTTCTGTATCCACCGGGTTTGGGTTTACCAGCTCCGCGGAAGTATGTATCACCAATGACATTGAGTACAGCACATCAGACGGGGATGCTGTATTGTTTGGGGATGCAGATATCTATGTGGGCGCAGCTATCAATTTTGAGTTTAGTGCTACCGATGTGCTGGGTTATGACTTTGACCTTTGCGAGTTTACGCTGGGCAATAACATACGCGTATGGCCTGAAGGTTTTGGTACGAAGTATGTGTATAGCGAATGGCAGATAGAAACGGATGTCATCCCCTCATTGGAATTAATCGGTGATACTTCATCTGCTAACAGCTGGCGTCGCATCATCGATTACAACAAGCGGCTCAAGGAGCGGGCAATCTTCAAAGAGAATATCACTTTCGATGCCTTGACGACTTACACCCAGACACAGTCGACAAGCGAATCAGTATCGGAGGAGTTCTCCACGGAGATTTCGTTCACAGCAGGCCTGGCCAGCACCATAGGTTTTGAAGTCTTTGATATCGGAACTACCCTTTCGCTGAGTTTTGAAATTGGTGGCGGATTCCAGCATACGGACAATTTTACCAACCAAACTTCTCGGTCAGTAAGTTTTACGCTGGCTGATGATGATCCGAACGACAATTTCACGGTTGACGTGCTGGATGATCCTGTCTTTGGTACACCGGTCTTCAAACTGAAGAGCGGAGAGTCTATGTGTCCCTGGGAGCCCGGCACGCTCA
>CAYTVG010000044.1:0-11544 GCA_964441755.1 uncultured Saprospiraceae bacterium | reverse complement strand
CCATATCACGCCCCTAACGGGGCTTCCGTTGTACGGAAAAAATCATACCCACATTTCGTCCCTACGGGACTCTGGAAAACACCGGGGCCGTTGCTACCCATATCACGCCCCTAACGGGGCTTCCGTTGTACAGAAAACAGCACCAATCGACCTGCCTAACGGGGCTTCCAATCCACGGAAATATGCATACGGCTAAAGGATACCAAAATATTCAAAATTTCGTCTGTATGATTCACTTAGAGGGACTAGATCTCAATACCCATTATATTTGACCAAGAACCAGTTTTTTATTCAAGATTAGCTTTATTGAATCCGGGATGTGCTAGTGCGTATTCGTGAACTTATGCCTGAGGTGGTAAGTCCCGAATACGCGCTGCATTTTTCGTGGTCAAATCAAGTATCGAAAGCCCTGCAGATAAAAAATCACTAGATTTTGACATACAATAACTTGTGTAGCATGTATCATATTTGTATCAATACTTCATAGCGCTTGTATTAGTAATGTATGTGTAACAAATAATTAGTAGCCAAGCTTTGCAAGCTACCTTCGTCAGGGTGCTGTCAATGGGATTAATGATGCTCATAAGGTGCGTGAGATTCTTTCATTCCACCACATCATGCACACAAGATGCCTTTCGCACAAACTGGGTTGTAAGCGTATAGCTTGTTTCCTTAATCATATCCCCTAAGCGCAATCGAATACCGGATTTGTCTTTCGAGCTAAGGGGTAGCGGGCGGCACTTACTACCATTAATTATCGAGGAAAGGGATTCTCCTATAGCACAATTTTTATCGGGTTTACAGAATGCCAGTGTCTTCGGTGGCATTGCATCTGCCAGAAAGCGCTCTCGGGGCGCACAGTAACTTTTATATTATTTCATAATCTAATGATAAAAGTATGAAAAATTTGCTGAGTATTTTCATTGCAGTACTGATTGGAGCATCGTGTAGTTTGGTGCTTCACGGGCAAGAGGCCGCAACCATCAGCGTCCAGGGAACCCTGAAGGATGCCAGTGGTGCCTCCGTGTCAGACGGCACCTATTCGGTTACCTTCCGGCTTTTCGATCAGGAAACCGGGGGGGATCCGGTCTGGCAGGAGGTGGCCACGGTTGAAGTGGTCGGGGGCATTTATTCGCATTATCTGGGAAGCGTGACACCGCTCAGTGCTGCCAATTTTGCCAATACATTGTACATGGGGCTGAAAGTCGGCAGCTATGAACTGAATCCCCGCACCCGAATGACCTATGCGCCTTATACTTTTTCGTCCAATACAGCACAAAAAGTTATTTGTTCTGGCGCTGTAGGTGATGTTAAATACTCTGTACTCGACCCTGCTCAGTTTGCTGCCGTCAATGGCGACTGCTGGGTGCCTTTTGACGGGCGCCCGCTGGCCAGCAGTGCGCAGTTGCGGCAGATAACGGGCTGGTCTAGTCTGCCGGATGCAGGAGGCATTTTTTTGCGGACGCAGGAGTTTGAAAATTCCCCTGACAGAGATCCCGGGCGTACGAGTAGTTCAGCTGTAGCAACTGTGCAGGAGGGAGAGTTGAAAAGTCATAATCACACGGTGAATGACCCCGGGCATACGCATGGAACAAACTATCCGTTAGGTCACCCTCCTAGTGCCATTGTTTTTCTCCCGACGACTGGTCCTGCTGGATATACCGTTATGGTGCCTAATCTTAATCTCTTTGAATTTAACATATCTAATGCCACTACTGGTATCACCATAGCTGCCGCCGGAGGTACCGAAACCCGCCCCGTCAATATGAATCTGTGGGTCTACATCCGAATCAACTAGCGCAATTGGAATTTAATAACCTATTTGTTAACCAATTGCCTATAATTATGAATACAATAATTTACCGCTGCATAGCCATACAGCTATTGCTGGTTTCTTTGCTGACAACTGCTCTCGCACAAACTGCCACCAACTGCGATCCGACTGCCAACCAGCCGATTACCGGTGGGGAATTGCTAATCAACTATGGCAGTGCAACCAATGTGGTGTCTTTCCGCAACCGGTCGAGCTACACAATAGCACAGCCGCTTATCGGTTATCAGTATGCACAGGCCTACAGTTCTCAAGACGGCTTCTGGGCGCGTTTTCTAATGCCGCCACAGGCGCCGGTGGTAGTGGTGAGCCAGGGGGATTTCCCCGATCGGGTACTCATCCGCTGGGCGCTCGATCCCTTGAGTTCGGAGGCCAAAGAAGGCTATGTGGTGCTGCGCGACGGGGCCTTTCTGGCACAAGTGGGTCAGGATATTACACAGTTTATCGACTTCAATGTGCAGGCAGGGGAATTTTACGAGTACAGCGTCTATGGCCGCAACCAGTTTGGTAGTGGCGTACAGGGCCGGGCCGTCGGCTTTGTCAATCCCAACGGCATAGTGACCGGCAAGCTGGAAACGTTTAGCGGCAACCCGGTAGCCAACGCAGTCGTCAAACTCACGCCTACCGTAGGGCGCTCACTGCGCTTCGATGGCGTCAATGACTACATCTGCGTGACCCACCTGCCGGTGGTGCCGACCAACATGTGGACGGTCTCGGCCTGGGTGAAAATCGACGACGGCTACGACAGCGATGGCATCATCGATTTGGGCAGCGATCTCAACAAAAATTTCTGGCTGCACACCACGCCTGCCGGCAGCGGTAAGGGGGTGGTCGCGGGCGTGGGTGCAGGTAGCGGTACTGCAAGTCTTACGCATGAATTTACCGAAAATCCCAATGGCTGGCACCAGGTGACGGCTGTGTACAACGGTATTTCGCTGTTGTTGTACATCGACGGTCGCTATGTATCTTCTACCAGGGCGAGCATTGCCAATGAAGATGCGCTGTTTACCATCGGCAGCCGGCGCAACCAGACGGGCTTTTTTCACGGCCGCATCGACGATGTACGTCTTTTCAATGCCCCACTGACCAGCACCCAGATTTTCCTGACACGCGACCTGACGGTCTCCAAGTCCACGGCCAATCTGGTAGCTTACTGGAAGTTCGATGAGGGGCTGGGCACCAAGGTCTTTGATCTTTCGGATAATGGTATGCATGCCTTCATCAACGGGGCAGGTTTCAGTTCCGATGCCGCACCGGTCAACAATGCCGGCTTTACCGACGAAGGAGGCTTCTATGCCATAGAGGGGGTCAACTACAGTCAGGCGCAGACGTTTACGGCCACGCCGGTTAAAAATTTCTACTCCCGTTATGCGCTGGAGTTCAATGCAGCGTATTCGTCTTACGCTACCCTGACCGATTTTGATCTGCCGGATACCGCCACGGTGGAGATCAACCTGCATCCTTTCGATTTGCAGTCTCGACAGGTAGTGCTTTCAAAAGGCGGTGACGATTTTGTCTTCGGTATAGAGAATAATAATTTCTTTTTGACCATCAACGGAGAGACGCAGTCGATAGGCCCTGCAACGACAGTCTATCAGCATCTGTCTTTTACGCTGGATGCGTACACAGGTCAGGTAGTCTATTACAAAAATGGCGACCTGCAAAATACCTTCACCTACAGCGATCTGAGTGGTGAGTGGACGGGTGAGCCCTGGCAGCTGGGGGCGGCGGGCAGCCCCGGAGCAGACTTTTATACAGGTCTGCTGGATGAAGTAGCTTTTTACCACAGCGTGCTGACGGTAGCCAATATACAACTCAATGCTTCGCCTTTTGGCACCGGGGGTACGGATGTGGCCAACCCCTACCTGATGAGTTATTTTTCGCTGGATGAAGGCGATGGTACCGAGCTGGTGGATTATGGTCCGCAGATGAGCGGCATCGGCACGGTCTACAATGCACCTTTCTCCATCATCACTTACCGACAGGAGGCAACGCCCAACCTGTTTCAGCCCAGCCAGCGGGTCATCAACATCAACGAAAGTACGACAGCCGCTTCGGGTATCGACTTCGTCAACCTGTCCACAGTGACCATCTCAGGCGTTGTGCGATTTGAAAATACCTTCTGCTACCAAAAGGAAGTAGAAATTCTGGTCAACGGGGAGCCCTACTTCCCACCGGTTAAGACAGATGAAAATGGCCGCTTTGTCGCTGATTTTGAACCCGGGGTGACGGTGACACTCTCCCCTCGTTTCAGCGATCACGTCTACAGTCCGGGCTTTTTCCAGGTACGGCGGCTCAACCGGCCGGTGGCCGGGGTGCTTTTCCAAAACCAGGTCAAGCGGGAGGTCGTCGGCCAGATGGCCGGGGGCAAGTGTCGCCTGTCGGTCATCCCGGATGGTGCGGTGGTAAAGGTGAAGGCGCAGGCGCTCAATGACTGCTACTATCAGGAGCTCACACTTGACAATCCCGACGGTAAGTTCCATTTTCGGGGGCTTCCGCCCATCCCCATGGCCATCAGTGTGACGGAACACTCCAACAATATCGTCTACGACTACTTTCAGATACAGGGGGGACAGGAGACTGACCTGCGGCTGATCGAGAAGGATACGATTGATTTTATCTACATCGCTCCCCCCAATGTGCTGATCCAGCCGTTTGAAGAAAATGGGTGTGCGGGCAGCGAACTCAGGATGATCGAACAGTCCTCCCCCAACAATGGCAATCGCCTGTATAAGACCAAGGTGCGGGTGTACGAGCGCTATGACGGCGGCGACTGCTTCCTCGATTCTTTCCGGTTAACCATTAACAATGAGATTGCGGATCTTTCAGCCTACACGGTCGATTCCGATACGTCTACCTATACCATCGAATACTGGGCAGGGGTACCCAATATCACCGGTAACTACGAAAAATTCCTGCAGGTGACGGCCAATGTGAATGGTTCGCAGGCAACCTCGGTCGAACGTGTAGTGGTATTGGGGGAACGTTCGCGGGAGTCGACTTTTACAACGGCCTCCCCGGCTATGCCGCTGATCATCCTGCGCGATCCGCCGGGCGATGGTTCTTCGGCTACACTGGCGGAGGGTTCTACTTATTGTCAGTCATGGTCTAATGCGTCATTTTTCAATTCCAGCTTAAATACATCTACTACTATAGACATGGCTCCCAAAGTGATTACCTACGCAGGTTCACCGGTTGGGGGTATAATCATGGAGACAGACGTGATTGCAGAACTAGATTTCTCCGCCAGTGCCCGTTATGGTTTTTCCAATAGCGAGTCAGCAGAGGTATGTGTGACTAATGATATTGTTTACAGTACTTCCACAGGTGATGTGGTACTGGGGGATGATGCTGATCTGTATGTGGGTGCTGCGGTGAACTTTGAGTTCAGCTCTACAGACGTGCTGGGTTTTGATCCGGATTCGTGCGAATTCACGCTGGGAAGTAACCTGCGTGTGTGGCCGGAGGGTTTTGGCACCAAGTATGTTTACAGCCAGTATCAAATCATAAAGGATGTAATTCCTGATTTGGAGTTTATCGGGGACACAGCTTCTGCAGATAGCTGGAGAAGAATTATTGAATACAACAAGCGACTTAAGGAACAGGCTGTATTTAAGGAAAATATCAGTTTTGATGCCCTTACAAACTATAGTCAGACACAAACGACCAGCAATTCTGCCTCCCTGGAAGTTTCGCATGAATTTGAAATCACTGCTTCTATGGCCTTAACCCTTGGTAATTCTTTCAACGGGGTGGGTGTCAAAGGCACAGTTGGGTTTGAAATAGGTGGCGGTGGTTCTTTCACCCAGGGCTTCACCAACCAGACGTCGCGCTCGGTGGGCTTCTCTCTGGCCGATGATGATCTGGGTGATAACTTCACCGTCGATATCCTTGATGATCCTGTCTTTGGTACGCCGGTGTTTAAGTTGCGGAGTGGTGAGTCTTCCTGTCCGCACGAGCCCAATACGCGGCCGCGCGAAGGGGTCACGCTGACAGCTGACCAAATCGTAGCGGTCAACGTACCGGAGAACGATGCGGCGGTATTCAATTTCACCATTGGCAATACCAGTCAGACGGATGAGTGGCGCTACTATACACTCGAGCTGTGGCGTGAGACCAATCCGCTGGGTGCCCGGGTACGGGTACAGGGCAATGCAACTTCCAGCGGCAGCTTCCTGGTGGAGCCGGGTGGTGGTCAGGATGTTATCGTGACGATTGAGCGCGGCCCGGAGGCTTACGATTATGAAAACCTGTTGTTCTACGCCATCTCGGCCTGTGAAGGCGCGCGCTACGATGCCTTCAATGAGGGCAATTTCCCTCCGGAGCCCTTCTACGATGGTATGGAGGTATCAGCTTTCTTCCTCGAGCCCTGCAGCCCTATCGATATCGGCTTCCCGCTGCAGGACTGGGTGGTGACGCCGGATGACGGTAATATCCTCTTCATTACGCTGAATGAGTATATCTACAACGATCCGGATCTGGATATCGTACGGGTGCAGTATCGCCGCACGGGCGGTGACGGCTCCTGGATCAACATCGCGGAGCTTCCGGCAGCGGAGTTTGCCAACTCACCGGTCTTCAAGATCGTTCAGTGGGATATGTCAGAGCTGTCAGATGGTGCCTATGAGATCCGTGCGGTGACGCAGTGCTTTGATGTGTCGCTCAATCCGGGGATATCGACCGTTATCAAAGGTCGCAAGGAAACACAGCCGCCTCAGCTCTTTGGCACACCTCAGCCGGGCGACGGGGTACTCAACCCGGGGGATGATATTTCCATCATGTTCTCCAAGCGTATCCGCTGTGATCGTATTTTCCCGGCCGACGGTATTGGTACCAACGTCAATATCAACAGCCTGGCACTGCAGGACATGACCAATGGAGGGATATTGGTGGATGCTACCATCAGCTGTAATAATGATAAAATTGTCATTATTCCGAATATAGCTAACCAGTTTATCGAGAACAACACCCTCAGGGCTACGGTGGCAGGTATTGAAGACCTGTATGGCAATGCGATCCCGGAGCCGATCTCGTGGGAGTTCCTCGTCAACCGCAACAACCTTTACTGGGAGGGCGGCCGCATCGATGAGTTTGTATTCGAGGGCAGTCAGTTGATTATCAAGCGTAACATCCGCAACCAGGGGGGCAGTATCACGGGTTTCAGTCTGGTAGATCTTCCCGAGTGGATGGAAGTATTCCCGCTGACGGGCAATGTGCTGCCGGGCGATTTTGCGGAAATTACCTTCCGCTTCCCGGCCGATATCGTAGGTGGCCTGTACAATACCACCCTGCAGATGATCACGCCTCAGGGTCCCGAGCCGCTGCCGATTGACCTGCGCGTGGCCTGTCCGGATCCTGCCTGGACGGTCAACCCTGTCGATTACAGCTACTCGATGAACCTGACGGTGCAGCTAAACATCGAAGGCGAACTGTCAACCGACCGCCTGGACCTGATCGGTGCTTTCGTGGGCGATGAGCTTCGCGGGGCATCCTATATACAGTACGTCCGGGAGCTAGACCGCTACCTGGCCTACATGACAGTATTCAGCAATCAGGTGTCCGGTGAGACGGTGAGCTTCCGCATCTGGGATGCGTCTTCCTGTCTGCTCTACGGCCAGACTGTAGAGACCTTCCCCTTCGAATCTGACGATCTGATCGGTTCACCGCTGGTGCCGCAGGTGATTCATACCAACAACCTGATTCGTGTGGCGGTACCGCTGGTGCCGGGCTGGAACTGGATATCGTACAATGTGAATCTGCCGGATCCGTCCATCAACACGGCCCTGGCAAGTCTGACAGCACCGCAGGGGGCTACCATCAAGGGTCAGACGGCCTTCAGTCAGTACTTCAATGGTGGTAGTGTATGGGCAGGCTCACTGAGCCAGCTGTCGCACCTGACGATGTACCAGTACCGCTCCGGCAGCCTCGACTCGCTCGTGCTGCTGGGCAATCCGGTGAATCTGGAGACCACGCCCATCCCGGTGGTGGCAGGCTGGAACTGGATCGGCTACCTGCCACAACAGGGTATGACAGTCGACAGTGCACTGCAGTCACTCACACCACTCAACGGGGACGTGATCAAGGGCCAGGCGACTTTCGCACAGTATGTAGCGGGTGTGGGCTGGCTGGGCAACATGAGCTTCATGCGCCCGACCCGCGGCTACCTGCTGCGACTGAGCAATCCGGATATCCTGAGCTATCCGCCGCGCCGCCTGTGGGAGGATGAGGTTAGCTTCCGCTCTGGTGCTGATCCTGAACTCATGAGCCTTAGCGAACACTGGACCGTGAATCCGACGCAGTACGAGCACACCATGAACGTGATTGCGCTGGTACGCAACGGTGAAGGCGAAAATGTCCTGTCCTCTGACACGGAAGTAGGCGCCTTCATGGAAGGTCAGGTGCGGGGCGCTGCCAAGCCTGTCTACATCGAAGCCCTGGATGCCTGGCTGCTGTTCCTGACGGTCTACAGCAACGACGAAGGCGACATGCTGAGCTTCCGGCTGTACGATGAGTCGGCGGGTGCGGAGTATGCGCTCACAGGCCAGCAGGTGTTCATTGCCAACCGCATTGCGGGCAGCATTGATCAGCCGGTGGTGCTGACGCTGGGTGACGTGACGGAGGTGAGCGAGCCGGGCATAGCTGCCGGACTTCGCGTCTTCCCCAACCCGGCCCGCGAGCGCGTGTTTGTGCGCTTTGAAGCTGCTCAGGCAGAAGAAGTGCTTGTGCGCGTAACGGATGCCCTTGGTCGCCAGGTGGCACAGATGAAGCATGCTGCACATGCGGGTGAAAACACGCTTGAGTGGGCACCGGCAGGGCTTGCGCGCGGCCTGTATACGCTGAGCCTGCATAGCAGTGCGGGTGTACAGACAGTACGGGTTGAGTTGCAGTAAAAGCCCATTAGCGCATAGGGCTACGCTCATGTTTATCGGCGAGCTTCGCTCGCCGATAAACATGAGCACCCCCACATCATGCCCGCCAGCGGCGGGCATGATGTGGGGGTGCATTAGCTTGTTTTTGGCGGCTCAGGCCGCCAAAACAAACTAATGCCCCTGTACAATCAAAATAAACGACAATGAAGCATGTCAAAAATATGATAACCGCCATAGCGGCAACCCTGCTGCTATGGCTCTCCCCGCGCTTTGCGTCCGGGCAGGAGACCTGCCACACCGCTGCCGCCTCGGCGGCGGTATACGACAACGGCTGGCAGCCGGGCGACGCTGCCGGCCCGGGCTTCGGCAGCTGGCAGCTGGCGACCTCGGGCTCGGCCAGCTACGGCCTCGGCAGCTCGACGACCAACGGCAACGGGGACAGCAACGGCGACGGGGACATCGACACGGGCGGTCGCTCGTGGCGACTGTCGGCGGCCAACGGCGGGGGCGTCAACGCCACGCTGAGCGTGACGCCGGGCCTGGGCACGGGCAGCCGGCTGCGGGCGCTGCTGGACCACGGGACGATGAGCGGCAGCAGCACGGTGGGCTACAGCCTGCGCAACGCGCAGGGACAGGAGGTGCTGCGCATCTTCTACGAAGGGGCCAACTTCCGCTACCTGGTGCAGGATGCGCAGGGCAACCGGCAGACGGGGCTGACCTACTCGGATGAGGGGCTTTCGTTTGAACTGACGATCGGAGCCAATGACAGCTACAGCCTGGAGCTGGTACAGCTGGTCGGCCGCACGGCCAACATCAGCGGCCAGCTGAAGAATGTGGCTACGGGCCTGCGGATGGTGGAGCAGCTGCAGCTGTACGCCTACCACGGGCAGGCGGTGCCGGCAGTGAGTTTTTTCAATGGTATCGAAGTGTGCCGGCCGATCGTATGCCAGCTGGCTTCGGTGACGGCAGGGGCGCAGACGGCCTGCAATGCACAGACAAACACCTACGACCAGTCGCTGTTGCTGACGTATACGAGCGCAGCCCCTGCGGGCGGTCAGCTGGAGATCAATGGTCAGTCGTATGCGATGACGGCCGGAGCTCTACAGGATACCATCAGGCTGACAGGCCTGCCTTCGGACGGACAGGGGGTGAGCGTGAGTGTGAGCGTTGCGGGCGAAAACCCGCTCTGCGCACAGACGTACAACAACCTGTTTACGGCGCCGGGTGACTGTGTGGCGCCGCAGATCAGCTGTCCTGGCAGTGTGACGGTCTCGTCGTCTCAGGACAGCTGCGGGGCGGTGGTGAGCTATGCCCTGCCGACAGCGACGGACAACTTCGCGGGGGTGATGCTGAGCCGCACGGGCGGCCCTGCGAGCGGAAGCTTTTTTGCGCTGGGAGCGACGACGGTGAGCTGGCGGGCAACAGATGCTGCGGGCAACACGGCCGACTGCTCGTTTGTGGTGACGGTAAACGATGTGGCTCCGCGGGCGCTGTGCCGGGATGTGTCGGTCTATCTGGACGATGACGGTGAGGCGAGCATTGCGGTAGCGGACATCGATGCGGGCTCAGCGGACAACTGTGAGATTGCCTCGCGGGTGCTGAGCAATATGTCCTTTGACTGCGACAGCACGGGTGCGCGCAGCGTACGGCTGACGGTGACGGACAGTGCAGGGCTTACGGCTGTGTGTACTGCAACCGTGACAGTGGCTGATACGACAGCACCGGTGCTGGTGTGCCGCAGCAGTACACTGGTGCTGACGACGGGTAACACAGTCGTGTTACAGGAATCAGACGTAGTAGACCAGCTCAACACGGCAGACAACTGCGGTATCAGCAGCATCAGCATCCCGTCGCTGAGTTTCAACATCGGCAATGCGGGCCTGATTGTGCCCATACAGGTGAGTGCAGTGGATATGTCCGGCAACAGCAGCAGCTGCATTGGCAGCGTGCAACTGGTGTCGGGCGATGATCCCTACCAGGGCTGGAGTGTCGACAATCCTTCGGGCTATACCTATACCGCCAACCTGACGGCACAGCTGGTGATCGACGGGGAAGTGGACAATGACACGAGCAAGGTGGTGGCACTGCTGTCGGGCAGTGAGGTGCGGGCGGTGAATACGCCGGTGCGCATCGGCACGCAGGTGTTCCACTTCTTTACAATCTACTCGAATGTAGCCGGCGGAGAGCGGCTGCAGATAAAGCTGTACGACCCGTCGACGGAGGCAGTGCTGACGTCTGTGGACAGCTTCACCTTCCGGCAGCAGACGGTGACGGGCTCACTGGATGCGCCTTACGAGCTGTCGTTCAGCTCGGACGGGGATCTGCTGATCAGCATGGAGGCGATACCGGGGCAGCGGCGGCTGCAGGGGATGGACTTCCGGCCGGTGGCGCTGCGGGATTATCTGAACCAGCGGGACAGTGACCCGATTGTGTGGGAGGTGTCGGATAACCCCTACTTTGCGACGGTGGTCAGCAATGATACTTTATATGTTTCCCCTGTGAGTACAAGCTGGACAGGCAGTACCAGCCTTGCGATACAGGCCACGGAGCAGACGCTGAATGCCTATACGGCGGCGAGCAGTCTTTCGCTGGAGATACTGCCGGGCTATGCGGGACCAGCATTTGAGACCGTACCGCCACAGTACGCGGCGCCCGGGGAGACCTTCAGCGTGGTGGCGCTGGCTGAGTACGAAACAAGTTACACAGGCAGCTGCCTGAACTACAGTCTGTCCCCTCTGCTTCCGGCGGCCATGGTTCCCCCCTTGCCGTTGCCTGCCTGGAGCGTCAATGGTGCTGCCTACAGCCACACCATGAGTGTGACCCTGCAGGCGCGCTACACGCCTG
>CAYTVG010000043.1:0-12462 GCA_964441755.1 uncultured Saprospiraceae bacterium | reverse complement strand
ACTGCGGCGGCCGTGTTTCCTTACGACCTTTAATAACCGTAGAGATACCCGGATTGAGCGATACATCAAAGCACTGCGTCACCGCACGGATCTCGTAGGCACCATCGACCAGCTCGGACATATCCCACTGCACGATCTTAAAGACCGGTGAGTTGGCAAACTCCGCTGCCGGCAGCTCTGCGATGTTGATCCACGAACCGTCACCACCCGTGCGGCGATACTGCACCCGCACCAGTTCCAGATCAGGGTCGTCATAGATATACTCGTTCAGCGTAATGAAAAGGATGTTACCATCATCAGGTGTAACCACCCAGTCCTGCTGCGGGAAGCCGATATCAATCGGGCTGCAGGGCTCGATGAATTCAACATCGATGTCAAATTGCTTGTAAAATTTATTCAGGTCAGAGGTCTGATACTGCCCTTGCACAAGACTTGGGTTTTCAGCATAATTTTCCGCCAGATTATAGCCCAGGCCACGTGCATGCTCCCACTGACAGGCCGATGCCATAAAGAGTCCTATATTTTCATAACTGTACTCCTCGACGCCCTTGGCAACTGCCACCTGAAGATCAATCGTCTGGTTGGGCAGGATCTGAAAATCGAGCGGAGAGCTGGTAATATCACCAGCGCCACTCAAGGCCAGCACAGCACCATCAGGATTAGAATTAGGGACCATGCCAATCAGGTATATCAGCGGATCATTGCCCGTCTGCCCAAGGTTGCTCATGCTTACATTAAACACGGCGGCATCATTCTCGGGTACGTTGATAGCCCGTAGTCGATCAATGGAAAAACCTACCTCCTCCCGGTTGAGCGTGCCGGGCTCCCAGGGACACATAGACTCTCCGCTCTTCAGCCTGAAAACAGGCGTACCAAAGACAGGATCATCCAGCACATCCACTGTGAAATTGTCGTTCGGGTCGTCATCAGCCAGGGTAAAGCTTACCGAGCGCGAAGTTTGATTAGTAAAATTGTCCGTATGCTGGTAGCCTCCACCAATTTCAAAACTCAGGCTGACCGTAGCCCCAATGTCAAGAACCTCGAAGCCTATGGCCGTAGCCAAGCCCGCCGTGAAAGCAATTTCCGTAGAAAATTCCTCCGATACAGACTCACTGGTAGTCAGTGTCTGCGTATAGCTTGACAGACCGTCGAAGGTGATATTTTCTCTAAAGGCAGCCCTTTCCTTAAGTCGTTTATTGTAGTCGACAATCCGCCGCCAGTTCCTGGCGGAGAGCGTATCGCCAATCAGTTCCAGTGAAGGAATTACATCTGTTTCAATCTGCCATTCACTGTAGACGTACTTGGTACCAAAGCCCTGAGGCCATACACGTACACTATTGCCCAGTGTGAATTCGCAAAGATCCGGATCAAAGCTTAACACATCGGTCGTACTGAATTCAAAATTGACGGCCGCCCCCACATATACATCCGCATCCCCGAACAATACGGCATCTCCATCGGAGGTGCTGTACTCAATATCGTTGGTAATACATACCTCAGCCGAATTAGTGTAGGAGAAGCCTGTTGAAATAGAGGCAGTAATATCCGTATTAAGGATGGACTCTGTCTCTGTGATGACCCCGCCAAAAGGGCTGCCCGCGTAAGTCACCACCCGCGCACCAAGGTCAAGATTAAGACCTACGCCCGTGGTTGTGCTCGTAAGGGCTGCATTTGACCAGGCATGACAATAGGTAGAACCATCGGCCAAGGTAGCGGAGGATGCATCTCCCGGCGGGTCGCGCAGGATGATCAGCGGCATAGCCGGTGAGGCGGTTGTAAAGGTTGACTCGCGCGAGCGCTCGCCCAGTACCACGACCCGCTCTACTTCCGTAGCAGTGGCTCCTTTTACTTCGGCGGTCACCTGCAGGAATTTCTCATAATTACCCGCAATATTCGGAGCTCCGGCCCAGTACTCAATAGTGTAGGTAGACGTGTCCGAATCAATTGTATACTCGGGCAGCTCCGCAATCTGGTTATTGATCGTCAGGCGAAAACTATCAAGATAGCAATCACCACCGTCATAGCTTTCATAGACCCGCACGTCCGTCTTATACTTGCGGTTCCCGTTGGCGGGAGCCGACTGATCTATCATCTTAAGACCACTGCCTGCACAGCCGTTTTCTTCAAATGGCTGTATAAACACATTAGGAGGAGCCGTGTAGATAAAATCTACGGTATCCTTTTCAATCTGGCGCAAATCGGTTTCCTGCCCCCCCTGCAACTGAAAGTAGTCGTAAATAATGTTGTTGGAGTGTTGGGTTACGCTAATGGCCATCGGGATGGGCGGAAGCCCCGTAAAATGGAAGTTACCCTCAGGATTGTCCAGCGTCAATTCCTGGTAGTAGCAATCGTTAAGCGCCTGCGCTTTCACTTTTACGATTGATCCGTCGGGAATCACGGACAGCCGGCATTTGCCACCCGCCATTTGGCCGACCACCTCGCGCTTCGTCTGGTTTTGAAAAAGCACCCCGGCCACCGGCCGGTTCAGGCGTCGCACCTGAAAAAAACCGGGACTAAATACATGATCACTGTAACGCGGTGTAAGCGACACTGTCACCCCGGGTTCAAAATCGGCCACAAAACGACCATTGATATCTGTAAAAATCTGGGGAAAGTACGACTGCCCGTTGACCAGAATCTCCACTTCCTGCTGATAACAGAAGGTATTTTCAAAGCGCACAACCCCTGAGATGGTCACCGTCGACTGGTTGACAAAGTCAATGCCGGAAGCTGCGGTGGAGCTTTGATTGATGTTGACCACCCGCTGGCTGGGCTGAAACAGATTGGGCGTGGCCTCCTGCCGGTAGGTGATGATGGAAAAAGGAGCATTGTAAACGGTTCCGATACCACTCATAGCAGGGCCATAGTCGACCAGTTCAGTGCCGTCCCCTTCATCCAGCGAAAAGTAACTCATCAGGTAAGGGTTGGCTACATCCGTACCCCCGCTGCCAAAAGGCGAAGCGTTGAGTTGTATGTTGGCGACGGTGAGTACGCTGTGATAAAAAGCTACCTCATCCAGCAGGCCTGTGTAAAAATCTGCCGCCGGGCTGCCTGCAGCTCCCAGCTGCCAGACATCACCTGCCCACGATCCACCCAGATCGCTGTAGGTGAGCGTAGCTTGCAGATCGCCATTTTTATAATAGACCACCTGACCCGTATAGGCATCCAGCGTCAGCGACAGATGCTGGTAAGCGGTAGTAGCAGGACCCAATACTTGTGTCTGCCCGTTGATGGTCAGAAAGAAATTATTATTCTCAATGCCAAATACAAAGTCATCATCACCCTTGGCCAGCACCACCTGCCGCGACTGCAGATCAAACGGATGCAGGTTAATCTCAACCGTGGCCGTATCCGGCAGATCAAAATCTGTCAGCGTAGCGTAGGATGAATAAGCTGCATTGAACTCCAGCGCATAGCGCGAGTAGAAATTTTTGACCGGCGTAGCCGTAAACGTCTGCGCCTGGCTGTAGTTGACCCCTTCGATGGCATAGAAGCCTCCACCGTCGGTGAAACCGGCATTGTTGACCGGTGATGCATCGGAACTGAAGCCTGCACCGTTGATAAAGGCGTGCATGTCGTTGTCGGACAGATCAAATGCCTTTGCCCCCAGGCCTTCATCAAATTTCCAGTAGGCAGCCAGATTGGCTGTCGACCTGGATACTGTCAGGTCGCGCGTCAGGAAAATTTGGGTGCTCGTCAGGGGAGCGTTGTACAGTCGTACATCATCGATGCGGCCATGGAAAAAGCCCGTCTGGTTGCGGCGGCTGCCGATCGTGAACAATGCATCTTCATTGGAAATACCTGCCTTGGTTGATGATACATAGCGGCCATCAATATACAACAACAGCGAAATGCCGTTGTACACCGCTGTCACCTGGTGCCAGCCGTCGGGATTTTCAGTAAAAACATGTGTCAGGCTGGTGGCACCGTTGCCATTGCCCACACCGGCTACCACCCCCTTGCCGCTGCCGGCAGGCGTGGTATGCAGCCAGAAATTTTTATTGAGGTCACTGCCCAGATCGATGATACCATCGCGATCATAGCCAGCGTCGATTTTTACCCAGGCCGAGACCGTCCACATATTGGTCGGCACCGCCGGTACGTGCGTTACGCACAGATAGTCACTGACACCATCGAAATGCAGCGAGCGTCCGACCGTTGGCGTAAGTTTAACAATAGCACCCGTCACCGGATTACCGCTGAAGGTCTCCAGCTTACCGGTGATGATACCATTGGGATTGACAAAACCCACTGCCCTGCCTTTGGCACCACTGCCAAACTGATTGAGCCCGTAAACGTTATATTCATAAAACTCGCCCGCCTGCACGTTGAAGTCAATGAACTGGGAAATATCGGCACCTACCTGTGCCAGAAAAGCACCGTCCCGAAGCACGACATAGCCTTCCTTAGCCTCCGAACTGAGCGGATCCAGTGCCCAACGGATGAGTACCCGGTCGGGAAAATCGCCCTGGCTTACCATGACGTTGGGCGCCTGTGGCGGCAATAAAAAGCGCGCCCAAAAGCCCCCCTGCGATCTGAAGGGTTGTGAGTACTGAAAGCCGGTCATCGGCTGGGCAACCGTATAACTGGCCTGGTTGCGGAAGGAAACTACATTGGTTGCATTGCCGTAGTTGAATATAACCTCCCCTTCGGTAATCGGCTGGTTGGCAGTAGGATCGCAATCAATGGCTGTTTGTGCCAGGACGTTTGTTCCTGTAAAAACCAGCAACAACAATGTAGTTATATAGTATAGTGTTACTTTATTCATGCGCTGTATGCAATTGGTTAACAAATCGTATTATCAATCACCAAGTGCATCATCAATTGATTCTGATGTATACCCACAAGTTTGTATTGACGGGTCGGGTTTCGCTGCCACCACTGTTGCTGATGCTGATACCTGTGCTGGCAGATCCGCCACCGCCGAAGGAGGAGGGACTTAGAGGATAGTTACCAAGGATATACGCAGCGCTATTCTGTTGAGTTAGCAGTTTTAGAGGACTACCTACGCTCAACGTTCCTGGTGAGTTGATTGGAAACTCATATAATTGTCCACCCCCCCCATGCGAGTGCCCCGGATCACTGATACTATGCCCATGACTCTTCAGTTCCTCTGCCTGCACACTTGCGATCGCTGATCCACTCGTACGCCCCGGATCTCTGTCGGGCGAACCCGGAAATTCCTGCGCCCGCAGGAAGGTTCCCCCTACATCCGGCAAATTCGTCCAGCCCGTAATCTGCCGCAATTGTGCATTGTCGGCCAGCGAACGCCCGTCAAAGGGTACCCAGCAGTCGCCATTGACCGCGGCAAACTGCGCAGGATTCAGTACTGAGTACTTAACATCCCCTACTGCCCCTGAGCATACAACTGTCGCAGAAGCAAAAGTGTAAGGCGCATACGTCAGCTTTGTGCGGGGGGTAAGCTCGTAGTTGCCCACTTTTAGTCCCAGATAAAGCAAATTGCCAAAATCTGTAGAATTCAGCGGTGTCACACTTCCCAGATAGTGCGTATAAATACCCCCGACTACCTCAACAGACGCTTCCTCCTGCCAGACTGCACTCCCGCCGGACTCCGTATTGAAGAGTCGGAAGATAACGGTGTAGATACCATCCTCCACCGAAGAACCAGATGCATCCTTCAATGTCCCTTGGATGCTGATAGTAGGTGCCTCCTGTCCGGTCAGTTGCAAAGCATACAAAGCTCCTGCGAGCAGCGTGATCATAATTTTAAGCCAATTTTTCATACAATTATCATTAGATTATGAAATGACAAAATGGGTTGAAATATGTCCGGGGACACATTTTCATCACTGCGGTATGACCGCCTGTACCAACCTGCTGTAGGTACAATTCGGAGAATCCTGTGCGTACAAACGCATATCGCCCGAAGAATTAATTGCTTATTGGGCCACAGGTGTCAACGATTCCTTATTGAGTGCCATACAAGAGGATGTAGCGCCTGGCGAAAGACAGCTCGGAGGCATTCCTGCTGCTCCACCATATAAACCCAGGTGGAAAGGCAGTGCTGTCCGGAGTTGTATACAGCTGATAAATCCCCCCTTTATCGCCTATTGCAAAGATGGATTGAAGCCTACCTAACATTTGGGCAAAAAACATCAACAAAAGTGAAAATGCATGAAAATAGCCACTCTTCAGAGACGTATCCCCCCGGTTGAGTGTCGAGAAGTTGTATGTTTGTAAGCGTACATAAAAACAAGATACCTTCGAAGCATTGTACGAATGGCAGACGATACCAACAATCTCGGACATACCTTTCTGCGGATCATCAGCAAAGCAGCCTGTATGAAATACCCATTGACAGGGTTGTTGCTTAGCTGTTGTCTACAACTTAGTGCCCAGCAGATTACCGCAAATTTGTCTACCGACCATGCTTACAGCCTGATTCGCCACCAGTGGACGGAGCGAGACGGACTTCCGAATTGGAATGTTTACAGATACCTTCAGGATAGTAATGGATTGATGTGGCTGGTTACCTATTCAGGTCTTTTCACTTTTGACGGACTGCAATTCAGGAAGGCCAACCTGCCCGCGCAATATTTTCAAAACTTGTATGTTGCACAGCTCGCAGAGGACCATAAAGGCAATGTATGGATATTCAAATCCAGTGGTCAGCACATCACCATAGACGTTTTTATTGTACGCCAACAACAACTCATCCCGCTGGAAAAATATTTGTCACTTGCGCAGCCTTTACAAATTCCTACCCGCAGTAATGATCCATTCATATTTCACAACCGAGGTGGTAAAATATGGTTGGGTACCAATCAAATAGGATACCAGTACGACGGGCAGCTAAAATTACTTTTTAAAAATTTTCCGCCAACCGATGAAGCCCCCGTATGGGCTCCCGCGCCCGCCGGAGGCAGATGGTTGCTCGCAGATGATCACATAGGGCTAGTAGACAGCAGCGGACAGCAACTACATCAATTTACACACAGATCGGGGCAAAGGGTAAAAAGCCACTGGGTTGATGAACAGCAGCGATTGTGGCTCCACTATGTAGATACATCGACCGGACAGACCGTCAACTATTGTCAGCTCACTGTTGGCAAGGATGCCCTACAGGTTCGGCAGCAACAGCAACCGCCACAGTCAGCATGGTACAATGTAGAGTCTACTAAGGACTTGCATCCCCTGCTGATCGCCCACGGTTTCAAAATCAGTCGGTACGCTGACGGCTGGTTTTTAGAATCTGCGCAGTCAAAACAGGGGTTCAACCTTTCCTTGCTGCACCCGGACATTGAAGCTATCAGCGGCCTTTATATCGACCAGGAAGGAGGCATCTGGGGCAGCAATTCCAACGGGCTGTCGCGCTTTGTGATTGAGCGCAGATTACCTTTTTCCAACTACCTCAACGACCAACATCCGCCCTACAGCCTTCGGGGTTTGTATGTCGATAATGACTACCTGATCGCTTTGGGGTATAATGGAGCACAAAAAGTAAATCTCCGGACCAAATCCTTTCAACCGCTGCAGTTGCCGCTTAATGAAGAGACTACATGCCTGCTACCTTACAAGGGAAATATACTCATAGGCTCGTATCGTCGCGATATCGTATGCATAGACCCACGAACAAGCGCCGTCCAATGGCAACTACCCCTAAACGGATATCCGCTGAATTCTCTTTTCATGGACAGCCAAAATAAGCTGCTAGGCGGCACGCAAAACGGACTGTGTGTAGTTGATGTTCAATCCCGAAAGATCACCCCCTGGGCCTTATCACCTCATCAAGTTTTCCACCTGCACGAAAATCAACAAGGCCTTTGGGTAGGCACCTCCAATGGACTCTACAAATTATCCCTGCAGGGTAAGGTACTGGGTCATTATTTCAAAGCGGGGAATCCCTACGAGATTGAACGCATTGAACACCTTTGGGAAGATCATAAAGGCATATTCTGGCTGGCGACCAAAGGTGCAGGCCTTATCCTATGGAATCCTGTAAGCGGTGATGTTCAGCAATTTGACACCCGAACAGGGTTTTCCAACGACAACATCCACGCTGTCTATCCAGACGGGCTGGGCAATGTGTGGCTGCCCAGTGATAAAGGGCTGATGCGTCTGCAGATTAGTACCAAACAAATACAGACCTACTTCAAAAGGGACGGCATTGCCGATGATGAATTCAATACGTTTTCCCATTGCCGGGGCCCCGATGGTCGGCTATACTTTGGCGGTATCAACGGTGTTACCTCTTTTATGCCCAAAGATATACCGCCCTCCCACCACTCTGACCGCAAAATTCACATCATTGACACCCGCACTTTCACATTGAAAACCGGCCGCTACACCACCCACTTTTACAACGGGTATCAACCCGAGAAGCTTAGCCTCCGCCCCGAAGATGCCTATCTGGACATCAGCATCTCTCCCTTGGTGTATGAGCAGAATGCACGACTCGATTATGCCTGGAAGATAGAGAGCGTACATGCCGACTGGGTGGTTCAGTCCTCCCCTACCATACGGCTCAATAACCTGCCTTACGGCAATAATACACTGCTCATCCGATATCGGCAACAAGGCAGCAACTGGCAGGATAAACCCTTCCGGCTGGAGATACGGGTTGAGCGCCCCTACTATCTGCGGATGCCATTTCTTTTGTTCATAACAGGCCTGCTGGTCGGCCTGTTTTATCTTTTCAGCTACCTGCGTAACCGACAGCTCAGAGCCAACAATCTGCAGTTGGAGAGAGAAGTAGTCAAGCGGACACAACAAATTGAGGATAACCTGGCCATCATCGAGGGAGACCGGCAGACCATCAGTCGTCAGGCTAAAGAATTGCGCGCCCTCGACGAGATGAAGTCCCGTTTTTTTGCCAATGTTACCCATGAACTACGAACGCCCCTCACCCTTATCCTTGGACCAACCGACCGACTGCTGCACAACCGAACAGATGAATCTACTGCCAAAGAATATCTGCGCAACATTCAGCGGAATGCTCTGCGGCTGCTCAACCTGGTTGAAGAGCTGCTCGATTTATCCAAAATGGAAAGTAGCACACCGCAGCTCGACGAATCGCCCGCTGCCCTCAAACCCTTTCTGGAACGCATGGTTGCCAACTTTGAGCCCTACGCCAGGCACAGGCGAATCCGTTTATCGCTCAACTATCAGTGTGATGAGGATCTCCTCCTCATGCTCGACCTGCGCAAATGGGAGAAAATCATCAACAACCTGCTGGGCAACGCCTTTAAGTATACTTCCGAAGGCGGGAACATTCTGCTAAGCATCAAGGCTGTGGATAAAAAACTACTCTTACAGGTCATTGATGACGGCCAGGGTATCCATCCCGATGACCTGCCCAATATCTTCGACCGGTATTATCAGTCCTCCGTCAATAACCCTTCGCTGCAGGGAGGAACAGGCATAGGTCTCAGCCTGTGCAAAGAATATGCCCGGCAATTTGGGGGTGAGATCCGTGTAGAAAGTACCTTGGGTGAAGGAAGTACCTTCAGTCTGCTTTTTCCTGTGAAAGTTGCCCATCCGTTAACCGCCGTCAGTACGACTGAGCCCTTTACGCCCGCTTCACCTCAAATCCCCGTGACACTGTTTGCCGAGGAGGTAAAGCCACATAAAATCCTTATCGTGGAAGACGACCTGGATATGCTCAATTACCTTCAAAGTATCCTGGCCGACGAATTTACCCTGTTTACCGCAGACCATGGTCAGCGGGCACTTGAATTGCTGGCCAGCCAGCCGGTGGATCTCATCCTGTCCGACCTCATGATGCCCACTATGGACGGCCTCCAACTACTAGAAGTTGTCAAAGAGCGGTTCTATGACCTGCCCTTCATTCTGCTCACTGCACGGGTAGAAGCTGAAGATCGCATGAAGGCATTGCGCCTGGGCGTTGATGACTACCTGACTAAACCTTTCATAGAAGAGGAGCTTACCACCCGGATACATAATCTGCTAAGCAGGTATGAAATCCGTCGCACCATGCGTGCTGAAATATCCCAACAGGACAACAGCTCGAATACGGATACCCCTCTCTCCTATGACCAAAAATGGCTGCTGGAGGTGGAACAAATTGTCAGCATTCATCTATCCGACGTAGATTTCTCCGTACAAGCTTTGGCTGATAAGCTAAACATCACCAAACGGACCCTACAAAGTAAACTCAAATTGTACACAGGTATGACCCCCAATCAGTATCTGACCGAACTCAGGCTCATCAGAGCCCACAAGCTGCTTGCGGATCGTACCTTCGAAACCATTACAGAAGTTTGTTATGCAGTAGGTTTTAAAACCCCCTGGTATCTCTCCAGGCTCATGAAAGAGCGATTTGGCAAACACCCTTCTGATTTTTGAGGCGGATGTTTCGTGTCAACACTAAGAGGCTGTCTCACAAGTAACACTGTGAGGCAGTCTCTTTTTTTTAGAAAGCGATTGGTGCCAGTTGCCCTTTTCTGTTACGTGGCGCTCCATGGAGTGCTACAGGAGCAATTTGGCAAAAAAATGGCAATTTTGATCATTTTTTCGAGTTTTGGGCTGCTGCCGGGGGTAAAACAGGCGGATTGGGCATAATAAGGGCATACTGAAGCGTGGCCCAAAGCTTTTTGAGGTTGTGGGCTATGGCAATCAGGCCAAATTCGCAAGTTATTTTTGACAACCCTCGGAGCAAAAAACGTTTGAATCCTCTGTTCCACTTAATTTGCCCAAAGACCGGCTCGGGTTCTATGCATCGTTTTCGTCGCAGATAAATACCCCGAATCGATCATAAATTCTCTCGGGCGTTTTGTTTGTGTCGCTGTAAATTCGGGTTGATCTGGATGATGCGCTCTGTTTTGGCTTTATGACAGACGCCGCGCATAGGGCATTCGGTGCATCGTTGGGCCTGATAAATCCGAGCGGATGATTGGTAGCCGTTCTTACTCTTGGTTTTTGCCGTGTAGCGATACGTCAGACGTTGTCCCATCGGACACACAAAGTAATCCTATTGGGCATTGTAGTACAGATTTTCGATTTGGAAGGGATCGTTGATGACTTTTCTACGCTATTCCTGATAGAACCCGGGGTATTTTACATAGTTCTCCATACCGATCGACTCCAGATAATCATAGTTCTCTTCCGAACCATAACCGGCATCGGCACTTGCTCGTTTAGGCATGGGTTGACCAATGGCCCGGGTATCTTCAAGGTGCGCTTTCAGCACCGGCATGTCGTTAGGATTCTGGTGAAGGGTGTAATTGACCATAAACTGATTTTCGGTGCCGATCTGCACATTGTACCCGGGTTTTAGCTGCCCGTTTTGCATGTGGTCGTCTTTCATGCGCATAAACGTGGCATCCTCATCCGTTTTGGAGTAGGAATTGCGGCCATTAAGCTTTGCCTCGTGCTGCTCGTACTCCTGTAGTTTGCTCAGGTGACAATCCTCTAACTTATCCATCTTCCGACCTAACTTCTTGTCTGTCGCAAGGCGTTCCTTGAGCTGTTCGTTGAGGTTGTTTATCGTCTCCTTCAACTTATCAGAGGTATCTATCTGGTTGGGAGCCGGCGCTTTATTTTCATCTTCATCCTTGTGTTCCGCGTCATCTTTTTCATTTTCTTCCTCAATTTGATCGAATAAGGCATTAATCTTGGACAACAATCGCATTTTGTTACCCTCAACTGATTTAGCCTACACAAAACTGTATCGGTTAGCCGCGCTCTCCAGCTTGGTCCCGTTGATATGATAGTTTTTTTAGCTTAATCATTTCCAGCGACAGCATCAGCACAGAGGCAAATACGTCCTTCACCGTTTCCTTCAGTTGGCC
Source organism: uncultured Saprospiraceae bacterium (assembly GCA_964441755.1). Lineage (GTDB taxonomy): Bacteria > Bacteroidota > Bacteroidia > Chitinophagales > Saprospiraceae > JAUMBM01. The sequence continues at coordinate 691 of CAYTVG010000043.1, read as the reverse complement.
CTTCCGGAAACAGTTGATCGTATTGTGATCGGGCATCTGCATGCCCGTCAACCACATAAAATTGACGTTCTCTTTTGTCGCTTTCTCCAGACGACGTGAGGAGTAGATGCGGTCGATGTACCCGTAAATGAGCACTTTGAGCAACATTTTCGGATGGTAATTGCTCGCTCCTCCTCCAGCATAAGCGTTTAAGAGCTTATCAAGTCCCATCCCGTCTACAGCTTTGCTGACCAATCTTACGATATGATGCTCCGGCACAAGTTCTTCAAGACCGGGCATAAACAACACTCCTTGATGCTGTTCATACTTCTTGAAGGTAACTTTGCCGTGAGACTTGGAGTGTTTCTTTGATATGTTGCAAGATAACAACATATCGAAAAAAAACCGCCTCATAAGGTTGACTTATGAGACGGCCTCAACAAACAAAATAAATCCCGTCTATTTGTATTTTTCGATCCAATCAGGTGATTATACTGCGGATCGAATATGGATATCCATCAGACTGAATGCAAGCACAAGTTGTGTGCAGGCAAGCAAAAAATTGCTAGCGGGCCGGTCAATCTCAGGGGGGAGATGATATTAACCATTGACCCGCTAGCACGCGAAGCCACACAATTCTTCGCTTACTTGCCAAAGAACAAGAGGGAAATAAAATACCTTTAAAAAGGGTAACTCCTTTCGTACATATTTT
>CAYTVG010000042.1:0-12656 GCA_964441755.1 uncultured Saprospiraceae bacterium | reverse complement strand
GGCCGTCGCCATCACAATCGGCAGCAGCCCAAACGCTGTTATCTGCATTGAAGCCGGTATAACCGGCAGCCTGAGCGGGATCACAGGGATCCAGCGGATCATCGCCCGCAGTATCTTCTGCATCATCGCTGTGGCCGTCACCATCTGTATCTGTATTGTAAGGATCCGTACCATTCGTATCCTCATCACCGTTGGTAAGGCTGTCACCATCACAATCAGCAGCAGCCCACACGGCGTTGGTTGCCACATAGCCGGTATAGCCTGCGTCCTGCACCGGATCGCAAGGATCGAAAGGATCTGTACCATTGGCATCTTCGTCACCATTGCTCAGACCATCGCCATCGCAGTCCTCCGCAGCCCACACGCTGCTACCAGCGTCATAGCCTGTATAGCCGATAGCCTGTACAGGATCGCAGGAATCATACGGATCAGTACCATTGGTATCTTCGTCGCCATTCGTCAGGCCGTCGCCATCACAATCGGCAGCAGCCCAGATCGCGTTGGTCGGATCGTATGTGCTGCTCAGGCCGGCGCCGCGAACAGCCGCAGCTCCGCCACCGTAAGGATTACAGGGATCCAGCGCAGCCGGATCCATATCATCCGTGCTGCCGTCACCATCGGTATCGACATTGTAAGGATCTGTACCCCCTACGACTTCGTCGCCATTCGTCAGGCCGTCGCCATCACAATCGGCAGCAGCCCAAACGCTGTTATCTGCATTGAAGCCTGTATAACCGGCAGCCTGAGCGGGATCACAGGGATCGTAAGGATCACTGCCATTGGTATCTTCATCCCCGTTGGTCACACCGTCACCATCGCAGTCCTCAGCAGCCCACAGGCTGTTGTTGACATCGTAAGCTGCATAACCGATGGCTTGTACAGGGAAGCAGCTATCCTCCGGATCGCCGGTACCCAGGTACTCTGTCTCATCATCGATACCATCGCCATCGTAGTCGCCATTGACAACAGCGAGATCGATGACAAGTGTCTGGTTTGTCAGACCGGAAGAAATAGTAATATCACCTGCAGTGATTTCATAAGAACCAATGCTCCCGCGAACAGGAATACCAACTGTACAAGTCGCCAGTGGTGCCAGTGAAATACCTGTATAGCGAATCACGGAATCTCCCGGCATAGCCGTGATGAGCCCGCCGCACTGATTGGTAATCATCTCATCTGCTACCAACAAACCTGTAGGCAGCACCAGACTGAAACTATCCCCCTCAACAGCGAAGGCCGAAACCAGCGAAGAAAGCGTGAAGGACAGATCTGTATATTCAAAAATACGGATGGTATCATCATCAAAAGCAGGTGTGAGTAGTATGGAGGGCGTTTTGGTGACTGTAACTGAAGCTACCGTACTGACACATCCACCGCCCGTGACTTCGAAAAGGTAGTAAGTACCTTCACCCACGTTCAAATCTGCCATGGCTGTTGCCACATCGTAGACATTGGTCGTATGCCAGCTAAACCGGCCTGTAGGCACCGAAGTAGCAGCAGGCTGCAGACTGGCTAAGTCTACCGTCAGTTGATTGAGCGGAATGGTATACGCCCCCGGAATCACCGGCTGAACCGGTTGCTCAATCAGGAAATTGATGCGGCTGGTATCGCCACAGCCGAACGTGTTTTCTGCTTCCAGAATATAGCTCGTACTGGTGTTGACAGCCAGCGATGAAGTAGCCGACAAATTGACCCCCGGATAATTGTTGCGATACCACTTAGGGTTGACCAGTGATGCATAATCCTGTACATAAGTACTCAGATCTACACCTGTCAGCGGAGAGCAACTCACCACATCTGCCAAAGTTGGCAGCAGCAGTGGCGTTGACATTTCCACGATCACCCGTTGCTCATTGGAGCAGCCGGTAGATGGGTCTACATAGAGCAATTCGTAGACTGTCTGTACAGACGGATTGACTGTAGGCCTTGCGACATTGCGGTTGCTGATGGTTCCGGCTGAAGCCTCAGGCTGTACAACCGACCACAGATAAGCGTAATTGGCAGGTGCATTTTCTACTCCCAGCAAGGTTGGTGCGCCCGCGCAAGCCAATACGCTGGCAGGAGTGAGTGAAGTTGCAAAGGCCGGAACGCGCACGATTATTTCATCGAAAAGCACACAGCCTGCACCATCATCAACCGTTAGCCGGTAGCGGTAAGCACCGGTAGCAACGGCCTGCTGAGAGAAAGTTGTAAATGCAGCCGTAGCACTCCCCAGGTAGGACAACATCAGTCCCTCCGTTGCTGCATCCGGTGCAGTTGTCGGGTTGGCAGCAGGATCTGCAGCAAAGCCAACCGCTGTCCAGCTGACCGAGCCACCCGTCGACGGACCACCTATCAGTACGGGCGATCCTCCGGGGCAGTAGGTTACATCGTCCCCTGCACTGACCGTAACAGCCTGCTGTGGTTCTACCGTTTTGGTATACACGTAGATGCAACCCGTACTGTGTCGCAGCTTAAGCGTGTAATCTGTTGATTGCGTGACAGGCCCTACATATACATTGAGGTCATTGCCCGTCGCATAAGCTGTAGTCCCTGCATCATCCAGGAAGAGCCCTGTTCGGGGAATCCACTGTCCCGTGAAACCTGCAGGCAGGCTGATGGTATTGGGTTCGAGCAGCACAAACGGACTGGTACAGCTGCTCTCAACGGCCATATCTGTGAGGCTAAATGCCGCATCAGGCACATTGATCGTATATTTGACGACTGTAGAGCCACAATTGACACTGGTAATGGTCATTTGGAACTCTGCCATCCCCCGAAACTCGGCAGGAATACTGGCAACCGGATTCCGCACATTGTTCGCTGAAAGCCACAGGGCATTGTCGGCACTGACGGCCGTCCAGCTATAGCTCACATTATTGAGCGGGTAGGAATTGGGTCCCAGGCTGACTGTCAGCCCCGGACAGCCGTTGACAACCTGATCTGCGATGGGCGGTGGCGGATCTGTTGATGAGGTAAGAATCACCTCATCTGTAGCCGCACAACCAGAAACAGGATCGCTCACCGTAAGCGTCAGCGTCACCCCCGTTGATGCTTCGGGGAACAGTAGGAAAGGCTGTGCCTGTGTGCTGTCGGAAGCTCCTGTTTCAACATTAAACAAGCCGGAGCCCGGTGACCAACTATATTGCAGGCCTGTCAGGGCAGTTGTACCCAGTTGGACTACCTCACCAGGACAGGTACCACCTATGTCCGCACCCGCATTGGCTACCACCCGGGAAACATTGATTCTCACCGTATCCAGGAATGAACAACCTGTCACCTCGTCATAGAGGCGCATCACATAGTTTCTGCTGACAGGCGTTGTAAACGTGGGATAGAGATCTCTGCGATTGATCACCGCAGTCGTGTCGCCCAATACATCAGACCATAAGACTGAGTAGCCTGCTGCTGCCGGCGTAGCATAGTCTGTCGGCTTAAGCGTGTACGGCAATAATTCTCCCTCACCCAGCTGCGTGCCGGGAGCTGGTATGAGACAAACATCGATATTGTCAACAATTACAAAAGGAGGTATCGGTGAATACTTATAAACAGTAATCTCGCTCACGCAAGTAGTGAGACTACCGTCACTATTACGCCAGATACCTGTAAACCTGAACCTGACGCTGCTGACGTTATCAAAGCCTGCAGCAGGATCTTCCAGATCTGCGATGACATTGACCGGATGGCTGCCGCCTTCACCCAGGGCTGCGCCTTTCACATTTCCTGCTTCCAATGTGTACAAGCCGCGCAGTGCCGTACCTGCAGCGACGGCCTCCCCGTCGATGGATACTATTGACCAGGTCGATGAAGTCCAGGCTGCATCCTGAGCACGCAGTATGGTCGAAGGACCACTACAAGTGCCCGTACTGCCGGCAAAGTCTGTTGTGATATTCTTACAGGTGAACCCACCACCACCACCACAGACGAACGTCTGCCGCTTCACATCCACATCATAGCATTCCGTCTGTCCGATCTGACCAAATGAAGCCGTAAATTCGAGGTCTACATAATAGCTTCCGGCAGGATAATAGAGCCTGCTGAAGGCTGTAGTGCCGACCATCTGTCCGAGACTGCCTATGCCAAAATAGGGAGAGGCCAACAAAGAATCCAGCCCCCCCGGATAATTGGTGGCTATGACCTTCCAGTTGAAGTTGCTGCCCTTGAAGTTGTCGCCGGGGTCGAGTCTAAAATTACTGGGAGAACAAGCTCCTCTTGGATACAGAGAATTGTCACTAATTTCTGCGACAGCAAGGGTTGTATCTGACACGGTCATTGTAGAAGAGAATACGCAACCGTCAGACTCCCGCCTTGCCCTGAAAAGATAGTCAATCGAGCGGATACCCCTAAGGTCGGCAACAGCCGCCGGATCGAGTACCGGATTGGCCACAGAGGTACTGTTCAGCCCGATACCGGGCGTCCAGGAATACGTATAGCCTGTCGCCGGAGCTCCTGCCAGACCAATGGCCATGGGCGCATCGTCTTCGCAAAAACCCATATCTGTCAGTGCTACGAGCCCCGGATCGTGTGGCCCTGTGGAGGGTTTCAGTTCAACAATCGTGGCGGCTGTTACGCAGAAATTGTTCTGTCCGGCCAGTGACACCTGCAGTTGGTAAACCCCCAGCGAGGTCACCACCGGCTTGGGTACGGTGGTCACGCTCATATCCGGATGAATGTAGCGGTAGTCGAAAACTGGATTCACCACCCCTGGTCCAAGCTGTACTTCAGGCGTGACACCCGGACAAAAGGTTACCTCAGGCCCGGAGAAAACAGGTGCTGTGAGCAGGATAGTAGACAGGAAATACTCCTTTTTACATCCCGATGTTACATCTGTAACCAACAAGCGGTAGAAACCCGGCCGGCTGTTGCCGGCTGCGATGGCTGCGCTGAAGCTGGCAGGATCCTGATTGGTGCCAGATGCAGGGGTTATAAGGCTGTTGTCAATAGGCGTATAGCCCTCATACCACTGCCAGGAGATGTTACCTCCTGTATTGCTGACGGTAATGGGCAGGCTTTGCTGGTTATCATTACAATAGTAGACAGCATCCTGCGGGCCACTGATCTGCATATCCAGGGGTGCAGCATTGACAACCGCTTCTATTTCGTTGCTGATGGTCGTATAGCCGTCAACCGTCAACCGGCGGCGGTAGCGGATGGTACCGGGGTTGCTCGCCTGCTGCGGACTCAGCACCTGCTTATTGGCACCCGGCATATCTTCCCACGGACCAAATTCGGTATCCCCCGCGGCCATGAAACTACGCTGCCACTGGTACACAGGTACTGCCGGCGGTGGTGCCGGGTGTGCGAAACGCACCCCCTCCCGGTAGATATCGGGTAGATTGTGTTCTTCGCTTGAGCCATCGCCGCTGGTAAACGTCAGCTTATTGCCCTCCATCGGGCGTCTGTCGTCGCCAATGCCGATGATTGATCCGAGGCAGAATTCATCATCTCCGACCGGAAAATCATTGATAACATTGGGACCCGGATGAGCCGGATGCATGACCATGAGGCTGGTCTTCCCCTGACCGTTCTGCACAGGAATCTGACTACCACTCAGGACCTCCACCTGCTGGCCGGTCTCGTAATCCCGGTAGGAAGGTGTTATGAATTCCTTGGTGTTGTCGTTGTTCAGAACTGCCCTTACAAGGTAGGCCTCGCCCGTCGTCAAATTGACCTCCAAACCATTGGCGGCTGCATCGTACGAATCACCTGCATCATCGGGAGAGACGACAGAAGCATACAGCAAATCACCGGCCGTACTCAACTGCATATAATACGAATAATGACTATTTTGATTCGTAGGAGATATAATATGTCTGCTACTTTGCAGTGCCCCTTCTGTAGTGACCGGCTCGTAACCCGGTAGCCCGTAGGTACTGACGACCGACAATACATGCACGATCCCTCTGTCGGCATCTACTTCTATTTCGGGTGAATAGTAGTACCATGAACTAGGATATTTTACGACCCACTCACATTCCTGGTAATTACCTGCCGCATACTTTTCCACCACCTGCATCATATAACACCAGCCGCCACAACTCGGATCGTAGAAATCCTGCATGACGAGTTGTTTATCGGCCGGGTGTACAAAAGCGCTGATATCGCCATTGTTGTCAGGATAGATATAATACGTATTGGCGATATAAACATCTCCATCGGGCGTAACCGACAGGTTCTCATTGTAAGATCCTTCGTAATAATCGTCATCCCGTGTTCTTTCAAGGCCTATGATAGAGCCATAAAGTACTTCTGTCTGATCGGGATTGAGTTTTATTAATACAGGCGGATAGGCCCATTTGCCACTGTTCAGGACGTCTGTTGAAACATGCCTGTTGGTGAAGTAAGGACGTTCAAAATTCCAGCTGCCATTGCGATTCCGCCATATGAGACCAGTCATGTAAATATTGCCGGCCGCATCTTTTTCAAGACCTGTAATCGTAGCATCCACAAGACCACAAGATACGAGGCCATCAGCCCCGGCCGTTTCCGTATCGAGGGTAAGCATAGCCGTAAAAACGCGTGAATTTGGCTGCTCCAGTGAAAACAAACTACCAGGTTTAGCAGAAAAGGCATTCTGCGCAAAAGGACCGGTATAATTCCAGTTAAATTGATGCAACACAGGTAATACCAATCGTCCCTGGTTATCAAAGACCATCGGCTGGTGTTGATCCAGGTAATAACTCCAATGCCCAAGAACATTAGGTACAGGGTCAATCAGGTACGAAAAATATTTAAGCTGATCCCCGCTGGGGTTGAATTTAAACAATGACACCATGTACCTGTAACTACCACTAGCCGGATTGGTCACGACCCCGGCAACTTCCGGGTTGACGCCACTGTAGGGATTCGTCCAGCCATTTGTTAAAACAGTCACGTAGACATTCCCTTCAGCGTCTAATATAACACCTCTTCCCTCGCCTGAGTGGTTGCTTGTCGTACGTATCTCTGTCTTCCACAATATTTCACTACCATCAGCTTTCATACACATGACAAAAGCGTGATTGACATCCCCGTTTACCGGTCCGGGAAGTCCGATATTGGAAGGATATACAATTCCCCGCTCTAATCCTGTCATGTACAGCTTCCCGGCAGCTTCATCCAGTTCGATGTCATAAACCTCAAAATGGGTTGTCCCGCCGAGTACTGTCGTCCACTTGAGGGCTACAGGATCGATGATAAGCTTATAGTCCGGATTATAATCACCCACGCGAAATGACAGTTTATTGCCATCAACCACATAAGCGCTTTCTACCTCGCGCTGCTGCCCGTCAATTAGCTGATAGGTCAGCGGCCTGCCTTTTACAAGTTCACCGAAGGGCGTTGTGTAGGCAAGTTCCCCCTTTCCGGTTACATGCAGGTTGGTGACTCCCGTGAGCTCCAACTGCACATCCGCCGGATCTGCCCCCGGCTGTACAACAAAGTCATATTTCATCCCCTCCTCACTTTCACTGAAGACGGCATGAATACCATTCCAGACATTTGCATAGCGCAAGCGCTGCTGCATGGGAATATCCCTGATGAAATTTTCTCCCTGCAACACATTGGTCTGCCCCATGCTGCCCCGCACGGGCGGGCCCATGCCGTGCAGTCCCAAATCCGGATTAGCGCCCACAAAGCGCATCCCGTAAGTGAAGGACTGGGTTTTCTCAGCATTTACCACAGTTGCACGAATTTCGTCGCGCATAAAAAAGTAGGTGGCCTGTCGGTCTACCGCCACATACTTGTAAGCAGCTTCATGCTGGCCGACGTTCTTTTCAAAGAACAGGCCCTCCGCTGCCTGCGCCAGCTGCCGTTCCGCCATGGCATTGCCGGCCGACGACTGCCCCCACAGCTGATGCCTGCTGCTGATGAGCAGCAGACTTAACAGCAGCAGACCGTAAAAGGCTGTGCCGCTAGGTAATCGTAGCATCATTTTGATCATAAGATTGATTTGTTAAACATTTATTTCAAATACTACAAGGGGGGGGGATTTCTTCCCACGAAATTATTTGGCGGTCCTTCATTCACCTAACTATCCCTGTTTACATCATTCGTACAACCACCGGCGGCATGTTTACAAAAACCTTACAACTGGCTTATCAAACCCTTACAAAACACAACAAACAAATGATTTACAGTTGATTAAAAAACAATGCCGGATTGAAAAAAAATTCAACCCGGCATCACACGATGAACAATTCTACTATTTATCTGTCTGCTCCTAACGAGTTACCGATCTGTTTGTGCTCAACACGACAGAGAATATTACCTACCGAGCAGCAGTCGCAGTTGCGCTACTTCCTCTGCCTGCTGTATCAGCTTGAGGTAATACACACCTTGCGACATACCTGCAACGCTCAGTCTGCTTTCATCGCTCACGATCGCATCCCGCCGTACACGCTGACCCAGCAGGTTGTACCACTCGATGTCCATACCTGCTGCTCCTTTGATATATACTACCTCCGATGCAGGATTGGGATAGATCGAAATCAATACCGGCTGATTGTTGGCTGTTTGGTTTGCAGAACTTGCACCGGCTTCGGGATTATTGGGCAGTATAGACAGCCACTGCGACGGCCGTACTGCTGTCTGCAGTCCGGCAACATTGCTGCCTGCAGGCCTGTCATATCCCTCCCCTGCTGTGTTCTCCGCCTGCAGATAAGCAGGATTATCGTCCGTACCTTCCGACAGGCCGATTACCTGCACATCCGTGAAGCGCACCACCGCCTGTTCACTGCCCGTACTCTCTGCAAACAGCCCCAGCTCGATGCACTGCCCCATCGGGATGGCAAAGAAGAAGATCGACTGCCAGCTCTGGCCGTCGGCCGAGCTGTAGCCTATAAAATCATTGCCGCTGCGCACCAGCCGCAGCCAGCTTTGGTTGGGTAAAAAAAGCTGCTGTGACTGCAGCTGCCCGCCCGTCTGGCTTCTCACCTCGCGCCGGATGAAGGGCAGCATGTTGTTTTTCAGCAGCACCTTTTTCGACAGCACCGCATTGGTCTCCCGCAGCTGTATGCCGCCCCAGCCGCTGCCGGTAAGCCCTACGATCCGCGCCCGCAGCTCGCCATCGCCGCACAGCTGCCGCTGTACGCCGTAGTAGGCGTCGTTACCGCCGCCCAGCGTGCCCGCTGCACTGATCACCAGCTCATCGCTGCAGGCTCCCCAGTCTACACTGCCCGTAGTGCCGCCCACGGATACTGCCTGCCAGCCGGCAGGCAGGCCGCTGCCGCCATCAACCGTGATGACGGCTTCGCAGCTGCTGCTGTTGCCCGCAGCGTCCGTCACCCGCAGGCTGCGCACCACCTCTTCTCCGGCCTGCGCACAGCTCAGCAGGCTGCCGCCTTCCACTGTCCGGCTCGTAATGCCGCAGTTGTCGGTGGAGCCGCCGTCCAGCAGTTCTCCCGTTAGTGTGAATGTTCCGTCTGTCCCCAGGGCTACCGTTGCATCGCGGCATACTGCCACCGGGGCTGTGTTGTCCATAATATCAAATGTATAGCTAATAACCGTCTCATTGCCGTCGGTGTCCGTACCCGTCAGCTCCAGCCGGTGGCTGCCCACCGGCAGGCGCATCGACAGGCTGTAGCGCTGATTCGCATCGGGGCCTGTCACGCTCAGCGCCGGGGCTGGGGATACCCCCACCGCCGTCAGCACCGCTGCCAGCGTCGGCCGGTAGCCCGGCAGACTGCAGTTGTCCTGCACTTCCACCGTCCAGCTTAGGTTGGCTGCGCAGTCATCGGCATCGGCGCTGTAGGCCTGCTGCAGTTGCTGCTGCAACTGCTGGCTGCCGTCGCGCACCACCAGCACCGGAGGGGTTGTATCCTGACTGACGAGCACCGCTAGGCCGGGTGTCAGTGCAGGATAGCAGACTGTAGGAATCGTGCAGCCGCCCGCACTGGCGATCGACAGTTCTATGCCGTAGCTGCCTACGCCCACATCTGCCACTGCTATGCTGGCCGGCAGCGTCACATTGCTGCCCAGCAGTCTTGTAGCGCCCGTTGCTGCCTCAATCATCCGCACATCAAAGCTGCCGCCACTGCAGTAAGCACTCGACAACTGCAGGATAAATGAGCCGTCTGTGCTGCCTGCACAGCTCGGGTGCTGCACAGCCTGTGCGGCTAGCAGTATCCCCGGCACACAGGGATCTTCATCATCCGGATCCACATCGGCATACACCCCGTCACCGTCAAAGTCACATGCGCTGTTGAGCCGGTCAGGCACGCAGGCATCCAGCGGATCGGGATCCAGAAAGTCGCAGTAGCCATCACCGTCGGTGTCAACACCGCGGCAGTAGTCGATCTGGGTGTCCGCCTGCAGCTCTTCACTAAAGTCGCAGTCTGCCGCCTTGGCCATCACCGACAGGCTGCCCTGCCAGCTCGTGTCCCGAAGGCTCACCAGCAGTTGGCCGTCCGCCGCAAGGCTCACCAGCACCGGCGCAAAGTCTGCACTCAGCGGACTGTCGGGTGTACCTACCTGTCCGCCCGAACTGAAGGTCAGCGGCTCGGCAAGCACAAACTCGCGCCCCAGCGCACCGCTGTACAGCCGCAGCTCCACACTTGCTCCCTGCACCTGGTTGTTGTATACCTGCAGCAAAAACAGCCGACGTCCGCCCAGCACCTGGGCTGAGGCCACGCCCCGGAGCTGACCGCCAATGAAGGCGGCCACCCGGTCGTCGGCATGACTAAACAGGTAGTCAGGCGTGTAGCGCGCCTGCAGGGTCACACTCATGGTGTGGCTGTAGGCAGCACCGTTGACGCTCCAGGCAGGCAATGGCAAGGGGGGGATCATGGCCTCCGGAAGCAGGGGGGATAAACTATAGTTCAGGCAGCTGCCCGTGTAAGTCGTCTCGTAATCAGCTAGTGATATTGTGTCGAAAGCCTCTCCTGGTGCCGCGTACTGCGGTGGTACGGTCTCAAATGAAGGACCCGCATAGCCCGGCAGTATCTCCAGCGAAAGACTGCTCGCTGCCGTGTAGGCATTCAGCGTCTGCTCCGTGGCCTGTATCGCAAGGCTGGTACTGCCTGTCCAGCTTGTACTCACAGGGGAAACATATAAAGTATCATTGCTGACCACCGTCGCAAAGTAGGGGTTATCCGACACCTCCCACACAATCGGGTCACTGTCCCGCTGGTTCAGATAATCCCGCAGCGCCACCGGCCGGAAGTCCATCCCCTGCAGCCGCCGCTGCCCCGGTATCGCCTCCATGCTGATCAGCAGATCCCCGTCCGAGCTGAACGACAGCTCGTAAGGCGCATCCAGTGAGCCCGTCACCGTCTGCTGCCGGAAGGTGAAGCTGTCCACAGACGTCAGCACTGCCTCCGTCGACGGGTCGTACAGCTTTATCTGCAGCCGCTCTCCGCCGGCTACATTCGAGTAGATTGTAAAGAAGTGGAACACCTGCGTGCCGATGCGCACCGGCGTATTCACCGCCCGCACCTCACTGCCCGACAGCAGTGCCACCACCTTGCTCGTGTCATTGTCCACTTCCCCGTCGATCACCAGCTGTGCCGTCAGGTTGGCGGTATAGGTATAGCCCGAAGGATTGTCGACACTCCAGCCCTGGTAGGGATCATCGCCCGATACCAGTTGCACGCTGCCGACACAGCTGCTGCTGTTACCCGATACGTCCACCGCACTCACCTGTATGGGCACAATCAGACCCGCATTGCCGATGTTGAAACTCAGCGACGGTATGCTGATGCTGCTGATACCGCAGTTGTCTGCCGTGTTGAGCTGGTCTACTACGTCTGATTCCTGCAGGTTTAGGGTGTTACCCGTCGTCAGCACCAGCGTACTGCTGCGGCACACCAGCACCGGTGCTGTCGTATCAGCCACCGTCACCGTCGCAGTACACACAGCCGTAAGCCCTGCACTGTCCGTCACCGTCAACTGTACGCTGCGCGCACCCGTGCTGTCGCAGTCAAAGGACATATTGCTCAGCACCCGCGAGGCAATGCCGCAGTTGTCTGCCGAGCCCGCATCGATGTCCGCCACCGCAATAGCCGCCTCACCGTTATCGTCCAGATAAACCGACACATCCCGGCACAGCGCCCGCGGAGCCACATCGTTTACCGTCACCACAAACGAGCAGTCGGCCGTGTTGCCCGCAGCATCTGTTGCCCGCCAGCTCACCGTCGTCGCTCCCAGCGCAAAAAAGCTTCCGCTCGCAGGGCCGCCCGTGCGGCTCAGCATCACCCCCGCGAAGTTGTCCGTCGCTGTCGGCAGGGCATAGCTCACCACCGCCCCGCAGCTGTCCTGAGACGACGAGACCGTCACACTGCCAGGACAACTGATTTGCGGCGCCACACAGTCACCCGGCGCCGTAAACAGGTTGTTGTAGGTCTGTGCACAGAGCGGGTTTTCGCCCGCAACGCTCACACTCACGCTCACCCCCTGTCCGTCCGAAGGCAGGCCTGTCAGCGTGATGGTATCCTGCAGCGCCCCGGCCGTCATCGCATACGACTGCCCGTTGATCTCCAGCTGTCCGCCCGCAGGGGCTGCGCTCGTATACGTCAGCAGCAGCGACTGGTCATAGGTGTTCGTCTGCCCGTCGCAGGCCGTCTGCACCCCTGCCGTTACCGAGGCCAGCTGGCACACGATCGGCCGGCACACTTCGATACCGTTGAAAAAACTCACTGCCGGCACTGCCTGCCCGTGGTAGGCGTACAGCTGCAGCTGCTCCACCATCCGCAGGCCCGTAG
>CAYTVG010000041.1:0-13814 GCA_964441755.1 uncultured Saprospiraceae bacterium | reverse complement strand
GCCTGCCCGTGGTAGGCGTACAGCTGCAGCTGCTCCACCATCCGCAGGCCCGTAGCCACATTCTTCAGCTGGCCGCTGATGTTGGCCGTGCGGCCGACCAGCTGTACCAGCTCCAGGCTGTAGCTGTCATTGGCTCCGATCGTCAGTTCAAACGAAAGCCCCTCATCCGAGTAGGTCAGCCCCGTCTGCCGGTTGCCCTGCGCATCCTGCACCAGGTAGCGGAAGTTGGCCCCTTCGTAGAAGATGCGCAGCACCTCCTGTCCCTGCGCGTTGCGCAGGCTGTAGCCCACCGTGCTGCTGCCGCTCATCGTCCCGTGGTCCAGCAGCGCCCGCAGCCGGCTGCCCGTGCCCAGGCCCGGCGTCACGCTCAGCGTGGCGTTGACGCCCCCGCCGTTGGCCGCCGACAGTCGCCACGAGCGACCGCCCGTGTCGATGTCCCCGTCGCCGTTGCTGTCCCCGTTGCCGTTGGTCGTCGAGCTGCCGAGGCCGTAGCTGGCCGAGCCCGAGGTCGCCAGCTGCCAGCTGCCGAAGCCCGGGCCGGCAGCGTCGCCCGGCTGCCAGCCGTTGTCGTATACCGCCGCCGAGGCGGCAGCGGTGTGGCAGGTCTCCTGCCCGGACGCAAAGCGCGGGGAGAGCCATAGCAGCAGGGTTGCCGCTATGGCGGTTATCATATTTTTGACATGCTTCATTGTCGTTTATTTTGATTGTACAGGGGCATTAGTTTGTTTTGGCGGCCTGAGCCGCCAAAAACAAGCTAATGCACCCCCACATCATGCCCGCCGCTGGCGGGCATGATGTGGGGGTGCTCATGTTTATCGGCGAGCGAAGCTCGCCGATAAACATGAGCGTAGCCCTATGCGCTAATGGGCTTTTACTGGAACTCAACCCGTACTGTCTGCACACCTGCCCCACTGTGCAGGCTCAGCGTATACAGGCCGCGCGCAAGCCCTGCCGGTGCCCACTCAAGCGTGTTTTCACCCGCATGTGCAGCATGCTTCATCTGTGCCACCTGGCGACCAAGGGCATCCGTTACGCGCACAAGCACTTCTTCTGCCTGAGCAGCTTCAAAGCGCACAAACACGCGCTCGCGGGCCGGGTTGGGGAAGACGCGAAGTCCGGCAGCTATGCCCGGCTCGCTCACCTCCGTCACATCACCCAGCGTCAGCACCACCGGCTGATCGATGCTGCCTGCGATGCGGTTGGCGATGAACACCTGCTGGCCGTTGAGCGCATACTCAGCACCCGCTGACTCATCGTACAGCCGGAAGCTCAGCATATCGCCCTCGTCGTTGCTGTAGACCGTCAGGAACAGCAGCCAGGCGTCGAGTGCTTCGATGTAGACCGGCTTGGCAGCACCGCGTACCTGGCCTTCCATGAAGGCGGCTACTTCTGTATCGGAGGACAGGATGTTCTCGGCATCGCTGTTGTGCACCAGCGCAATCACGTTCATGGTGTGCTCGTACTCGGTCGGATTTACGATCCAGTGCTCGCTCAGGCTCATGAGCTCGGGGTCGGCAGCGGAGCGGAATTCGACAGCCTCCTCATCCCACAGGCGGCGCGGCGGATACTGCAGCGTACCCGGATTGCTCAGCCGAAGCAGGTAGCCCTGGGTCGGGCGCATGAAGCTCATGTTGCCCAGCCAGCCAACACCTGCTACATACTGCGCGAAGGTTGTCTGGCTCTTAATAATATCGCCATTGAGCGGTACGAGTGACTGCAGCGCACTGTCAATCGTCATCCCCTGCTGCGGCAGGTAACTGATCCAGTTCCAGCCCTGTACAATCGGGATGGTTGTCGTCCCGAGGTTGACCGGGTTGCCCAGCAGCACAATGGAATCAAGGCCATTGGAGCGGTATTGGTACATGGTCAGGTGCGACAGATTTTCCAGTGAACCCGCCCACAGATTGCCGGCGTTGAAGTACTGGCTGAAGGCCGTCTGCCCCTTGATGGTAGCCCCCTGTGGTACTGTCAGACTCGCCAGGGCTGTATTAATCGACGGATCCGGCAGGTTGACATTGTAGGATATCCAGTTCCAGCCCCAGTAGATAGGAATGGCTACCCGCACCAGGTTGTTGGTATGAATTACCTGCGGCACCAGGGGCGAGCCGATCAGGTCATTGGTCTCGAAAGGAAAGCTCTCCAGTGTATGTCCATAGAGTAAGCAGGTTGAAGCATCCCAGATACGGAAATTAACTGTCTCGCCCGACACCTCGTTGCTGTAGATCGTCATATAGGCGAGGTAGCGGTCGAGCTCACGGACGTACTGTACATAAGCTGCGCCCCGAAGCTCATCGCCCACGAAAGCCCCGATCAGGTCCAGGCGGTCGCTTGACAGTTCGCCTTCGATGTTTAGCTGCACTGTCATGTTCATGGTATAGCTGTAAGCCTGCGCATTCACTGTCCAGGCAGGATCCGGGCAAGCTACCCGCAGGTCAACCTGAAGCGGCTCAGGGCCCTGGGGCGTGATCATCTGCAAGGTGGTGTTGTAAAGGCCACCTACGATATCAGCCGGGAAGCGGAAGGTAATCTGCGCAAAATCACCCGGAATCACATTACCATTGGTGGGGAAGACCTCCATCCAGGCCGGAATATCTACGATATTGAAGCTGGTAACAGAGCCTCCCTGGTTGCGGATCTTCCTGGTAACGGTCAGCGTACTCCCTTCGAACACAAACTCGTCAATACGCCCCTCTTCCCAAAACAGGTTGTTGCGGTTGACGAGGAACTCCCAGGCAATCGGCTCCGGTATGGCATTGCCGTACAGGTCTTCGATACCTGCAACCGTTGCGCGCAAGGTATGGTTTTCAATAAACTGGTTGGGGATATTGGGTACAATGACAATCTTATCATTGTTGCAACTGATGGTAGCGTCTATCAGTATGCCTCCGAAGCTCATATCCTGCAGCGCCAGGCTGTTGATATTGACGTTGGTACCGATGCCGTCGGCCGGAAAAATCCGGTCGCAGCGGACGCGCTTGGAGAAGGTGACAGAGATCTCATCGCCCGGGTTGAGTACCCCGTCACCCGGCTGCGGTGTGCCGAACAACTGCGGCGGCTGGGTCTCCTTGCGGCCTTTGATAACGGGAGAGATGCCCGGGTTGAGCGACACGTCGAAACACTGGGAGACAGCGCGAATTTCGTAGGCGCCATCGACAAGGTCTGACATATCCCACTGCACGATCTTGAAGACCGGTGAGTTGGCAAACTCCGCTGCCGGCAGCTCCGCGATGTTGATCCAGGAGCCGTCACCGCCCGTGCGGCGATACTGCACCCGTACGATATCCAGATCCGGATCGTCATAGATATACTCGTTCAGGGTAATGAAGAGGATATTGCCGTCATCCGGCGTCACCACCCAGTCCTGCAGCGGGAAGCCGATATCGATCGGGCTGCAGGGCTCGAGGAAGAAGGCAGAAATTTCCATGCCCTCGAAGAAAGGCTCGGGCGGGAAGTTACCCTCGTTGAGTGCATCGTAGCGCGCCCCTTCACAGGCAGACGTGGCATAGATCAGCAGATTTTCATAATCATAAGCCTCAGGGCCGCGTTCGACCGTAACAACTACATTCTGCACCCCCCCTGGTTCGACCAGGAAATTGCCGCTGGAACTTGAGGTTCCCTGCACGCGTACTTCAGCGCCCAGTGGGTTGGTCTCTCGCCAGAGCTCGAGCGTGTAATAGCGCCATTCGTCTGTTTGGCTTGTATTGCCTATGGTAAAGTTGAAGACTGCCGGATCATTTTCCGGCACGTTGACATTCACCAGCTGATCAACCGTCAGGGTGACCCCTTCGCGCGGCCGCGTATTGGGCTCGTGCGGACAGGAAGACTCCCCGCTCCGCAACCTGAACACCGGCGTACCAAAGACAGGATCATCGAGGATATCGACCGTAAAGTTATCCCCGAGATCATCATCGGCCAGGGTAAATCCTACCGAGCGCGAGGTTTGGTTGGTAAAATTCTCTGTATGCTGGTATCCACCGCTAATTTCGATGCTGAAAGTCGCGGTTGTACCAACGCCAAGCACTTCGAGACCAATAGCTGTAGCCAGCCCGGCAGTAATAGAGACTTCAGCCACAAACTCTTCGGAATTAGATTCACTGGTCGCCTGTGTCTGTGTATAGCTGGCCAGTGCATCGAAAGAGATATTTTCCTTAAAAGCAGCCCGCTCCTTCAGGCGCTTGTTGTAGTCGATGATGCGCCGCCAGGTATTGGCAGAGACGGTGTCTCCGATCAATTCCAGGGAAGGTATAACATCTTTAATGATCTGGTACTGACTGTAGACATACTTTGTACCAAAGCCGTCCGGCCATACCCGCAGATTGCTGCCCAGGGTAAAGGCGCATGAGTCCGGATCGAAACCCAGTACATCTGTTGAGCTGAATTCAAAATTGACGGCAGCACCCACATAGAGGTCGGCATCCTCTCCAACAATTATATCGCCCGAAGAGGTGCTGTAGGCCACATCGTTGGTGACACAGACCTCGGCGGAGTTGGTATAAGCAAAGCCAGCTGTCGCAGAGGCCGTGATGTCGAGATCCACGATGGCCTCTGTCTCCGTAATGACCCCTCCGAAAGGAGAACCGGCATAAGTTGTGACCTTGGTACCCAAGTCAATGTTGATACCGGCTGACGCGGTTGTGCTGGCAATAGCTGCATTGGACCAGGCGTGGCAATAGGTAGATCCTTGTGCCAGGGTAGCAGAAGAACCATCGCCCGGCGGGTCGCGCAGGATGATGAGCGGCATGGCTGGTGTAGCCGTTGTAAAAGTTGCCTCCCGCGAACGCTCGCCCAGTACGACCACCCGTTCGACGCTGGTTGCCTGTGATCCGTTGACTTCTGCGGTTACCTGCAGGAATTTTTCATACGTACCGGTAATATTGGGCGGACCGGCCCAGTATTCGATGGTATAGACAGCCGTATCCGAATCGACGGTATAGCCGGGCAGGTCTGCTATTTCATTGTTGATGGTAAGCCGGAAGCTGTCGAGGAAGCAATCGCCGCCATCGTAGCGTTCGTATACCTGTACATTCGTTTTGTATTTTCGGTTGCCGTTGTCCGGTCCCGACTGTTCGATCATCTTCAGTCCGCTGCCCGCACAGCCATTTTCTTCAAACGGCTGGATCAGCACATTGGGCGGCGCGATGTAGATGAAGTCGATGGTATCCTTTTCGATCAGGCGCAGGTCCGTTTCCTTACCTCCCTGTACCTGGAAGTAGTCATAGATAATGTTATTGGAGTGCTCTATGACGCTGATAGCCATCGGTATGGGCGGAAGATTCCGGAAGAGGAATTTACCATCGGGATTGTCCAGCGTCAGCTCCTGGTAGTAGCAATCATTGAGCGCCTGTGCTTTCACTTTTACGACCGACCCGTCGGGGATGACCGACAGGCGACAATGCCCCCCGGCCAGTTGGCCACTCACCTCGCGCTTGACCTGATTTTGGAAAAGCACCCCGGCCACCGGCCGGTTGAGGCGTCGCACCTGGAAAAAGCCCGGACTAAATACGTGGTCGCTGTAGCGGGGCGTGAGCGTCACTGTAACCCCCGGCTCGAAGTCGGCCACAAAGCGACCGTTGGCATCCGTGAAGACCGGCGGAAAGTAGGGTGCTCCGTTGACCAGCAGCTCTACCCCTTCCTGATAGCAGAAGGTGTTTTCAAAGCGCACCACCCCTGAGATCGTCACCGTTGACTGGTTGACGAAGTCAATGCCGGATGCTGCGGTAGAACTCTCATTGACGTTGATGATACGCTGGCTGGGCTGAAACAGGTTGGGTGTAGCCTCCTGCCGGTAGGTGATGATGGAAAAAGGTGCATCATAGACTGTACCGATGCCGCTCATGAGCGGTCCGTAGTCGATCAGTTCCGTACCCTCGCCTTCGTCGAGTGAAAAATAACTGAGCAGATAAGGATTGGCCACATCGGTCCCCCCGCTGCCAAAAGGCGAAGCGTTGAGCTGTATGTTGGCCACGCTCAGCAGGCTGTGGTAGAAGGCCACCTCATCCAGCAGCCCTGTGTAAAAATCGGCTGCGGGGCTGCCTGCAGCCCCCAGTTGCCATACATCGCCTGTCCACTCACCGCCCAGATCGCTGTAGGAAAGCGTATTTTGCAGTTCTCCGTCTTTGTAGTAGACCACCTGACCTGTATACGCATCCAGCGTAAAGGACAGATGCTGGTAAGCCGTCGTTGCAGGCCCTACCACCTGCGTCTCGCCCTTGATGGTTAGGAAAAAGTTGTTATTCTCTATGCCGAACACAAAGTCGTCATCACCTTTTGACAGCACCACCTGCCGCGACTGCAGATCGAAAGGATGCAGGTTGATCTCCACCGTGGCTGTATCCGGCAGATCAAAATCTGTCAGCGTAGCGTAGGATGAATAAGCTGCATTGAACTCCAGCGCATAGCGCGAGTAGAAATTTTTGACCGGCGTAGCCGTAAACGTCTGTGCCTGGCTGTAATTGACTCCCTCAATGGTGTAGAAGCCCCCGCTATCGGTAAAGCCCGCGTTGGTGACCGGCGCAGCATCCGAGCTAAAGCCGGCGCCATTGATGAAGGCGTGCATATCGTTGTCGGAAATATCGAATGCTTTGACACCCAGTCCTTCGTCGAATTTCCAGTACGCTACCAGGTTGGCCGTGGACTTAGAGACCGTCAGGTCGCGCGTCAGGAAAATCTGGGTACTGGTCAGGGGGGCATTGAACAGGCGTACATCGTCGATGCGGCCATGGAAAAAGCCCGTCTGGTTGCGGCGGCTGCCAATGGTAAACAGCGCATCTTCATTGGCGATAGACGCCTTGATGGACGACACATAGCTCCCGTCGATGTACAGCAGCAGTGAAATACCGTTGTACACAGCTGTCACCTGGTGCCAGCCGTTGGGGTCGTCGGTAAATACATGTGTCAGCGTTGTAGCAGCGCTGCCGTTGCCCACCCCGGCGATGACCCCCTTACCGCTGCCGGCAGGTGTTGTGTGCAGCCAGAAATTTTTATTCAGGTCGCTCCCCAGGTCAATGATACCGTCGCGGTTGTAGCCATCGTCTATTTTGACCCAGGCCGAGACTGTCCACATATTGGTCGGTACTACCGGCAGGTGGGTTACGCACAGATAGTCGCTGACACCGTCAAAGTGCAGCGAGCGCCCAATCGTTGGGGTAAGTTTGACGACAGCTCCGATTACCGGGTTGCCGCTAAACGTTTCCAGCTTGCCGGTCACGATGCCGTTGGGATTGACGAAACCGACGGCCCGGCCCTGTACGCCACTACCAAACTGGTTGCGGCCATAGACACTGTACTCGTAAAATTCCCCAGCCTGCACATTGAAATCTACAAACTGCGTGATATCCTGACCCACTTGTGCCAGAAAAGCTCCGTCGCGCAGTACGACATAGCCTTCTTTGGCTTCCGAACTCAGGGGATCGAGTGCCCAGCGGATGAGTACCCGATCGGGAAAATCCCCCTGGCTCACCACCACCGCCGGCGCCTGTGGCGGCATCAAAAAACGAGCCCAGAAGCCGTCCTGAGAACTGTAGGGCTGTGCATACTGATAGCCGACCAGCGGCTGTGCAATCGTATAACTCGACCGGTTGCGGAAAGACACCACGTTGGTTGCACTGCCATAGTTGATCAGTAGTTCGCCACCGGTAATCGGCTGGTTGGCAGTCGGATCGCAGTTGGTGGCAGTTTGTGCGAGAGCAGTTGTCAGCAAAGAAACCAGCAATAGCTGTATGGCTATGCAGCGGTAAATTATTGTATTCATAATTATAGGCAATTGGTTAACAAATAGGTTATCAAGTACCAATTGCACTAGTTGATTCGGATGTAGACCCATACATTCATGTTGACGGGGCGGGTTTCGGCGCCGCCGGTGTTACTAACGCCAGCGGAAAAATCGAAGGGATCTAATGGAGCGTAGACAGGAGGAGGGGGAAATAATTGCGTTGCAACTTGATTCATGTTGGTTAATAATGTAAATCCACTGGCACTAACATATGCAGGATCTAATATAGATACTGGATATTTGTATATCTGTCCCCCGTTGTTACCACCAGCACTGTGCCCATGACTTTTCAACTCCTCCGCCTGCACAGCTGCAATAGGTGAACTACTCGTACGCCCGGGATCTCTGTCAGGGGAATTTGCAAACTCCTGTGTCCGCAAAAAAACGCCGCCTGCATTTGGCAAACTAGTCCAGCCCGTTATCTGCCGAAGCTGTGCGCTACTGGCCAGCGCACGCCCGTCAAAAGGCACCCAGCAGTCGCCGTTGACGGCCGCAAACTGTGTGGGGTTGAGTACAGAGTACTTTACATCACCCACAGCACCCGAGCAAAGAACTTTTTGTGCTGTATTAGATGAAAAGGTGTAAGGCGCGTAGGTCATCCGGGTGCGGGGATTCAGCTCATAGCTGCCGACTTTCAGCCCCATGTAAAGCGTGCTGGCAAAATTGGCAGCGTTGAGCGGCGTCACGCTCCCCAGATAATGCGAATAAATGCCCCCGACCACTTCAACCGTGGCCACCTCCTGCCAGACCGGATCCCCCCCGGTTTCCTGGTTGAAGAGTCTGAAAGTAACCGAATAGGTACCATCCGCCACGGAGGCCCCGCTGGCATCCTTTAAGGTTCCCTGAACACTGATGGTAGGTGCCTCCTGCCCGTGGAGTTGCAGTGCACACAAGGCTCCCATACATACCATCAAAAGAATCGTTGACAAATTTTTCATGCGTTATGTCATTTGTAGAATTATGAAATGGCTCAATTTTGGCAAAACCAGCCCGGACAACTCCGGTTAACCCTGCTCGTGGCCAGCACTGTAAAATGATCAGGAGCAGGCTGTCTCCCGAAAGTCAGCTTACGGTATCCTAAACTGTTGTCGGCCGGGGCTTGTAGGACGGCTTCCGGTACCACAAGCCTTACAGCCTGATGCCGCTTTACACCGGTTATCCTCTGTGAGAGAATGCCGGCTGTTCAACCATACAGACTTCGGCGGAAGGTATTTTCATTTATGTTGGAAGAGCATGTTCTGTTTCCGGGAGTCAAAAATCATATCAGCAGAATACCGTAAGGTTATATTATATTAACAAATGTAACCAGCCCCCATTTCCCCCAAAAAATAATCCCCTTTACATCAGTCGTACATGTATTCAAAATTTTATTACATTTTTATTACAACATCTTTTAAAATATTCATTGTCAGAATATTTCTATACCGAATATTATCTATCGCTAACTACCCCACAGCATAGCTGTACCGGCCAAAGCAGCTTACTTTTTACCCCACACCAATGTTCGCATACAGATGGCTGAAAAACCTCCTCCCTGTACGAATGCAAAAAAAGCTTCCGCAGCGCCCACGGCCGTGAGCGGCAGCATAAGGCCGGGCGCAGGCAGCTGCGGCTGGCGCTGCCATAATTTTCGTATTGGGAAAAAGCGGTTCTAGTCCAAATGAAGTGGGTTTCGTAGATTTGACACATGTAAGAATTATCAATATTTGTAGCCGCTGCTACCCATAGCACGCCCCTAACGGGTGCTACCCATATTACGCCCCTAACGGGGCTCTGAAAAACACCGGGGACGTTGCTACCCATAGCACGCCCCTAACGGGGCTCCGGAAAATACCGGGGTCGTTTTAGAGGGGCCAGATCTCAATACCCATTCTATTTGACCAAGAACCGAAAAAGCTTCCGCAGCGCCCTCGGCCGTGAGCGGCAGCGTAAGGCCGGGCGCAGGCGGCCGCGGCTGGCGCTGCGCTGGTGAGAGAAACCCGGCGATTGCTGCCTCCCGCAGCAATCCCTGCATACATTTTACCCCAAAACTACGCCCCCGCGGCGGGCAGCAGCAGGCCCGCAAGCGCCTGCCGCGCAGACTCATCCCACGGCTGGCTGCGGCCGGTGCCGTTGCTGAGCTGCACGATGACCGTCTCCGCGGCCGCCACGCACCGACCGTGCTGGAAGATTTTCTGAAAAATTTTGAGCGAGCTGTTGCCTATGTGCAGCAGGCCCGTGCCCACCTCTACCCGCCCCGGCCAGGTGATTTCTGCCAAAAAGCGGAGGTTGAGGGCGGCAATCACGTAGCTGTTGTCGCCCCCGAAGCGGAGCAGGCCCGCTTCGTAGAGCAGCTCTACCCGACCCGTTTCGAGGAAGGTAGAAAAAACGGCGTTGTTGACGTGCCCCTGCCCGTCCATATCGGCATAGCGGAGCTTGTCGTAGCTTTTTACAGGAAATTCTTCCAGCGTAGCAGGTTCTTGCATGATGAGCGTATTTAGCGCAGGCGGGGCAGAAACCGGCCGACCCGCTGCTGATAATCCCGATAAGCGGGATACTTGCCGGCGGATATTTTTTCCGAAAAATCGCTGCTGCCGACAAACAGCAGGCACAGCAGCACGGCTCCCGTGAGCGACCAGTTGAACCAACGGCCGGTGGCGGCGACACTAAACAGGTAAAAGGAAAGCCAGATCGCCTGCTCCGCGGCATAATTGGGGTGACGCGACCAGGCCCAGAGACCGCTATGGCAGAAGCCTTTGGCGTAGGCCTCCGGCAGGGAGCCGCCCGCCTCGCGCAGGCGGTACTTTTCGTTTTGGTAGTTCCACTGCTGCTGGTCGGCTACTACTTCAACCCCCAAAAACAACAGTATGAGGGCCGCTGCGGTATAGTCGAGCCAGTTGAGCGGCGTGTCGCCTCCTTGCCAGGCTACAATGGAAGGCAGGGTAAAGAGCAGGATGAGTATATTCTGGTATCCGCTGATAAACAGCAAATTGAAAAGCCCCCAACGGAGGCCACCCCTCAGATTGGGGTCTTGCCGAAGGATGCTCCAGCGGTAGTCCTCCTCACCCCGCCAGGGAAGCCAGTCGTAGCCGCCGCGCCGCCAGAAGTTGAAAGTCAGGCGGGCTGCCCAGGCGAATACCAGCACAAACATGAGGGTCAGACGGGGCGTCCAGCCACTTTGCATGGCTACATAGCCCACATAAAAAGCCGGCAGTATGCTCCACAGCTTGTCGACCTGACTGTTGTTGCGCGTCAACTCCCCCACCGAAAAGCAGAGCAGCGCCACGAGGCCGGCGGCCATAAATAAAGTGTTGAGCGCCGCCCAGTGATCGGCAGAGAGCGGAGCATCGTAGCGGAAAGCTGCGATGGGGATGGCGATGAGTGTTGCCAGCAGAATAACGATTGTTCGTATCATTGTTTTTACAATTCCTGCTGCAAAGAAATAAAATTTTTTTGGTTGTGCGATTTTTTTGATTTTATGGTGCAATTATCGACAACCACAGGATTTGCCTTGCAGAGGAGCTGTCCGGCAGAAAAGGCCGGACCTGCGCTTAGTCCTCATCCGTAAACACCAGCTCCGAGTCCTTCTCCCAGATCTCCATCTCGCAGGGCTTGCAGTTGAATTTGAGCTTGTACTCGACTTCGCCGTGGCGGAGGGTAAGGGGCTCGGCCAGCTTCTCCCCCATCGTCTGTCGCTGGTAGCGCGGGCATTTGCCCAGTTCGTACTTTACGCAGTACTTGGTGACCATCACGCGCGACTTACCGGGATCCCACTGCAGCTCGAAAGCCTTCTCGATGTCCGTGACCCCGTGGCGCTTGTAGAAGGCCCGCGCCAGCTTGTTGGACACATTGTAGGTAAAATCGAGCGACTTGACCGGGTAAGGGTGGGTCGTGGGCATGATGGGCTGCCCCTCGCGGCGGTAGTCGCGGATGCGCACCTCCACCAGCTTTTCCAGCGCCTCGCGGCGCAGTTCATTGATTTTGGAGATGGGCAGGAACCAGTGGCCGGAAAAATCTACGGCTACATCCTCGGCAACAAAAGGCGTATTGCCTGTCTTGGACAGGTTTTTGATGATGTTGTCGATCAGCCCCTCCGTCTTCTGCGCAGCTTCCTTGGGCAGCTCCAGCGCGGCCGAGCTGCGGTGGCCATCCTCGTCCACGACCTCCAGCAGGAAGCCGGTATCCGTTTCGGACAGGCGCATGCTGACCGCCATCTTTCTGACGGCGCTGTTTTCGTTTTCGAGCATGCGGTTGAACTCAGCATCGTGGTTGCGGTAGATGTCGGTGCCTGTCGGCAGCGGCTTCAACTGGTTGGGCACCACAATGTCGTTGACGATGATGTTGACCTGCACACCGTCGGCCACCCCCTGCTCGTTGACGAAGTAGAGGCCGTCGCCGTTGTTGAGCAGGTCGCTGTTTTCGATCACATAGCCGTTGGCCTTGATCTCCAGCAGTTTGCCGATATACTGCCCCTTGGATTTGGGACTTTCCCAGGAGCCTATCCTTTCGCGGCGGTGGTGCAGGAAATAGTCGGTATAGCCCCGGTTGAAGCTGCGGTCCAGCCCGGGATCAAAATTGTAGATCGTGCGCCCCGAGGAAGCCTTGGCGTACTTGTCGGCATTGGCAGCGAGGAAGCTGTCGAGCCGGGTGCGGAGGTAGGACGTATTGTTTTTGACGTAGACAATATCCTTGAGGCGGCCTTCGATTTTGAAAGAAGAGATGCCCGCCTCGACGAGTTCGGGCAAAAAGTCGCTCAGGTCCAGGTCTTTGATGGACAGCAGGTGGCTGCTCTCGATCAGCACATCGCCCTTGCCGTCGATCAGTTGGTAAGGCAGGCGGCAGTTTTGGGCGCAGGAGCCGCGGTTGGCCGAGCGCTCGCCGTTGGCGACGCTCATGTAGCAGTTGCCGCTGAAAGAAACGCAGAGGGCGCCGGTCACAAAAAACTCCAGCTCCACATCGCTGGCCTGGTGGATTTCGCGAATCTGGTCGATGTTGAGCTCGCGGGCGAGCACCACCCGCTTGAAGCCCGCTTCGGCCAGAAACCCTACATGGGCGGCATCGCGGTTGTTGACCTGGGTGCTGGCATGGATGGCGATGGGCGGCAGGTCCATCTCGAGTATGCCCATGTCCTGGATGATGATGGCATCGACGCCGATGTTGTACAGGTCCCAGATGAGCTGCCGGCAGCTCTCCAGTTCGTTGTCGTATAGGATGGTATTGATGGTCACCAGCACCTTAGCTTTGAACAGGTGGGCGTAGCGCACCATTTCGGCGATATCCTCCACCGAGTTGGCCGCATTGGTGCGGGCGCCAAAAGCGTGTGCACCCATGTAGACGGCGTCTGCGCCGGCATTGATGGCTGCCATCCCCTGGTAAAGGTTTTTGGCAGGCGCCAGGATTTCTATTTTTCTTTTCATAGTGGTATGCATCCTTGGGGGTGAAAGCTTGCGCAGCAGCCCCTGTAAACAGGCTGCAAAGGTAGGTGTTTTTTGGAAAAAACAGGCGGCTTTGCCGGCAGGAATGTGCCTGCGGCGCTGAGGGGCTGCGGGATGCTGCCTGCGGCAAAAAATTCCCTGCGCGGGCGGCGGCAGTCCTGCGGACTGCAGCGGCTATGGCGGCTATTTTTGCCAGACGAGCGACCCGTGGGCGGCGGCAGTCCTGCGGACTGCCACTGCTACGACCGCCCTTTTTGCCCGTTGTACCCGCCCGCGCAACCCCTGCGCGGGCGGCGGCGGCCGGGCTTTTTGCCCGATATCCCCCTTGAAATTGCGCAATCGCTTCAATTGTTTGAGCGCGTATTGTATTTTCGCGTCGGCAGCCCCCGCCGGGGCTGCCAAGCCGGACGCCCCCGCTGTGCAGATTGCCTGATTTTACTAAAGCCAATGAACCTATGTCGATACTTAATAGCCTCTCTGGTTTTGTTTCCGGGGGAAAAGCCTGCCCGGCAGGAAAGTCGCCGGCCGGCAGCGGCCGGCGGCGGTGCTGCAAGGCAGCAGGGCTGCAGCGCTGCGGCAACGCAGCAGGGCTGCAGCGTTACGGCAACGCAGCAGGGCTGCAGCGTTAC
>CAYTVG010000040.1:0-15047 GCA_964441755.1 uncultured Saprospiraceae bacterium | reverse complement strand
AACGGGGCTTCCAATCTACCGAAAACAGCCCAATCAACCTGCCCAACGGGGCTTCCAATCTACCGAAAACAGCACCAATCGACCTGCCTAACGGGGCTTCCCTGGCTTTTAACTGACCGACTGTCGAGATGGGTCAGCATACTCCGAAATATGCATACGGCTAAAGGATACCGAAATATTCAAAATTTCGTCCGTATGATTTACTTCCACTTAGGGGGGCTAGCTCTCAATACCCATTATATTTGACCAAGAACCTTTCATTTTTTGAAAAATGAAATAAATCGATAACATTGCTAAACCTCAGAGCCGACCAAACCCTCTGTTTATGACAGTTATCGACAGGAGGTTTATGAAATTAGCTTTCTCAAATCACCCACAACCGCTTGCCAGGCATCGTCTATGTTATTCCAGTTTTGGATGGGCGTGAGACGCCCCTGCAATCGGGGCGAAGCTTGTAGCCGTTTCCAATTCGTCTCTTCAAAGTCGTTGGCACTAACCATCACACACATCACTTTGGCGCCGGCTTCATACCGCTTTTCAATCAGCGGCAGTTCGTGCTCATGTATGTAGTCTGAAGCCCAAAAGTCTGCGCTGAGCAGTAGGATAAAAATATCTGCTTCTTCAATCTTGGCTTTGATGGCTTCATCCCATGTATCGCCTACGACTATTGCCTGATCGTACCAAAACTCGATTTTGCCGTTGCGTCTCTGTACAGCAAGATGCGTCCGGAGTTTTTCGGCCTCATTGAGCAGAGGGCGTGCGTAGGACAGAAAGACCTTTTTGGGGGTTGTAGCTGTCGGATTGGGAGTTGTTGGGGGTACAACAGGATTTGAAGTCACTTCAACCGCTACTGATGCTGCAGTTGAACCTGTTTTGCCAACAGTTGATGAGGTTCTTTTGACTAGTACAGGTAGATAACCACCACCATGCCCGTCAGCCTCTATGCTGTTTACAGCATACCAATAGGAGTCCTCAACTGTCCTGCCGGACGCGATACCCGTATAGAACCCTCTCGCAAATGAGATGGCTGCATCGTCAGACAGTGGTCCCGGCGTTCCGATGACGTAGGGAATGTAGGCGGCAAGCTCTTTTGCCATTGGCAGCGTATTACAGGCATTCAGTAGTACAACCTGTGTGTTATGCTGAAGCTTTACCAGATTCAGCAGTACACCGGCATCTAAAGATCTGTCCTGCAATACAAGTCCTTCCGTCTCTCCGTGTCCTGCAAAGTGAACGATATGCGGATCGTTGGTGAACAGATAGTTCCTGAATCGTTCCTGCGAAAGGCCATGTTCTTCTTTGAATTGTATTTTATCTTTTCTGTCAAATTCACGAATTAAATCCTTGAAGCGCGTTTCGTAGCCAACATTGATTGGTCCCGCATGTTGTGGCGTGGCTGCTGTGAACAAAATATGCAAAGGATTAATTCCAGCAATGGCCTTGTGCTTAATTCTGGCATCTTCTTTTTGAAATACCTCGATAACTGCAGGAGAATCCTGCGCAGGACTAACAGCACTTGGTCTACCCGCTCTAGTATCATCTGACAACTTTATAACCTGTTCAGCATCATGCAAAAATGGCAAATAAGGAGATATCGCCACTGACTTACTGCCGTCATAAACCGGCACAGTTGATGCACCCCGATTGTTCTGCAACACATCCAGTGCAACCCATTCACCATCAGCAGGTCGTACAGCCTGATCAATTTTCTTGTCCTGCTGAAGCTCCTCGAATTCTTTTTGTACCCGCAACAAGGCGCGGATACCCGCCGCTGCGGTACGAACCAATATATATCCGCTTTGCGCGTCCTGATCCTGGTGGGCCTCGATAATGACCAATTGATTATCTACAGATACCAGCAATCCGTTCTTGTAAATATCATCAACAGATGTTACAAAACCATGTGATCTGGCGATGAATCGCTGAATGATACCCGTGTGCAGGAATGGGTATCGGTAGCGCAACTCATAGACCAACTTATCCTCCCAGTTTTTCTCCTGGACTCTTATCGCACTGCATCTTTCCGGGCTGAGCATTTCAATTGCCACAAACGTACGCTTTTCCCAGGAAGTATTGCTGTCTTGCGTAATCTCAAAACATAGTTCGGCTTTGAGCATGAAATCTATGAACCATTCCCTTTCCTGTTGCCCATAGTCACTCCAGCACCGATTGAGTAGCTCTCCGTCAAATCGGCCACGATTCTCCTTGATATCATTGTAATATCCATCCTCACTTCTGTCATAAAGTGCATATACGGCCCTTATTGCCCACGCCTGGTTCAGGATGAGTTTGTTATCAAATAGACCTTTCCTGTAAAATACTACCCCTGTCTGAACCAGCCAGTTTTCCAATAATAACGCCGGATTTTTCTCACCTGCATCTATGGCTATTTTTTCATAAACATCATAATCCAAAGTATTTACATCAATCGCCATGAATGCGTGCAAACTATCTGCAGTTTCCGGTGGCCTTCTTTTCTCCAGTTCTGTACGGATGGTCAGCCAATGGGCAGGAAGAAATTCTTCCCTCTCGAGGGAGTCAATGGAATCTTCAATCGCACGAATAAGCATCTTGTAACCACTATCTCTGGGACTTTGAATACTTGCATCGATATCCAAAAAATCCGACATATAGGGAAGATTATCTTTGTAAATCCGAATCAATGAATCCTCTTTCGGATGTGCCGGTTTTCTACTTAAGGGCGAACTATGCGTCTGCGCTACAATGATTGGGCTGTTATCGCCCAGATACTGCGCATACGCGAGCCAGTACGCAACTTTTTTATTCTCCCACTTGTATGTCCTCTTTTTTGTTGGCTGTTCTACGTACGGATTAAATTCTGTTTCTCTGTTCCACAACAAAATATAAATGGTATTTCGCTGCATAAACAGCCTGTGCGTAGCATGGTAAATGTCCTGCCCTCCAAAATCCCACATATTCAGTATGTGGTTGAAAGTCCAGCGTTTCTCGTTTTCATCCGGACTGTACTGCCTGATTGAAATGCCATGAGTCGAATCCCATTCTCTTTCAAATTCATTATCGACCAGGCGTTTTACCATGCAGGATTTACCCGCCTTACCATCTCCGATAACCAATACTTTATACTCATTATTTTCTTTGGGTTCAACATCCCCAAAACTTTCTCGCAATTCTTTCAGGCAACGAGCGTAATTGCCACCGTCTTCCTTTCTCCAATATGCACTTAATGATTCGTTAAGAGGGTTGCTGTTCATGTAAAGAAATAAAATAGCAGGTAATTTATCCATCGTGCGGATAGGCCAGTTTTTTATTTCATTTTGGCTGACATCCAGTTCTTCCAATGCCGGTAATTCGACGTTAATATTGACCCGTTTCAGTATATTTCCGAGAAGATTGAGATTTTTCAGTAACGGCTGGGGGGTGTCTAACGAAAATGTTACTAAATGATTCCTGCTCAGGTCCACGTGCTGTAGCAATGGATATGTATGCTTAAAATTGACTTCTTCCAGATTTTCATTATCACATACACAAAGATACTCCAGCGCAGGAAGTGGCGGCAGCTCTAGTTCAGACATATCAGCCGTTCCACGCAGGATGATCCCGCGCACATGCCCCTCCTCATCCAGCAGACAGCTCTGCGGATCGTGCACGCCCCGAAAATGATGCCAATTGAAATAGCGGCGATCAGCAGCTTCGTCTGCTTCGTTGGTGTAGGTAAAACCATAGTCCTGCTTAAATTTTTCCCAGTCAATGGCCATCACTTTGAGCGAAAACCCCAGACTTTTTTCTAATTGGACCAGTTCGGCGCTATGCATAGTCTTATTTTTGGTATTCAATATATTACACAAATTCTATAAGGCTCTTTCTCAGGGTAATTTCCGCGCTGGCTGCCAGCCTCCACTCCGGGCCACGCCCACCGACCGCCGCTCCTTGTCGTCGCTTGCTTGTCGGTAGGCAGGCCCTGCGTTTATTACTTCTTTTCTGGCTGTTTCGGGCTCAGATTCGTGGACGTGAACTGCGAGCCAGGCGGAAGCCGATGCTGTAGAACCGGAGCACCGGTTGGTTGTTGTAGCGATATGCCACCCGGCAGTACTGCGGAGGGAAGTCCCAGCAGCCACCGCGAAGGACGCGGACCGGGCCCCTAGGACTGTCGATCCAAGCCCTGTCATCCCCCACCACTTTGTCATAATTGTCATGCCAGTCATCCGCCATCCACTCAAACACATTCCCGCTCATGTCGTACAGGCCAAGTGCATTCGCCTGCTTTTGACCCACAACATGCGTTTCTCCTCCGCTATTATCATCATCCCATCCCACCTCCGACAACCGACTGCTACCCCCATACAACTGTCCCAAACCATCCCGAAAACGCCCCGCCCGGGCCGCGTACTCCCACTGCGCCTCCGTCGGAAGCGCAAACATACCGCCCGCAGCAGCCTGCGGGCTACCCTGCAGCCACTCATTGAGCTTTTCCAAAAAGCCACCCTCTTCGCAGATATCATCCCAACTCACCCTTTCTACGGGCCGCTCATCTCCCACAAAACGAACCTCCGGCCAGTCACTGCCCGTCACCGCGCGCCACAAACCCTGTGTAACCGGGTGTATCCCCAGTTCATAATCCTCCCGGATCCTTACTTTTTGTACTGGTTTTTCATCATCATACGCACCCTCATCATCCCCCCCCATCATAAACACCCCCTTCTCCACCACTACCGTGTGAAACTCATACCCATTCACCTCATACCGGCGAAGGCGCTTTTCCAAAAAAGGAGGAATATTATACAGGCTGGGCGTCATAATTAACCGTTTTTGCACGTAATAACCATTCACATACAGGCACTAAGATAAGTTACTTTATGAATATCAATATCCATAGAATGCATATTTTCCACCTCAGTTGAACCAGACCAAGCCAGTAAGCCCGAGAAACAATGGTATTACAGTATTACCGCATATTGGCTACCATTGATCTACCATACCTACTGCCCTTGCTGTACCAGAGTTTTTGACCTTACAAAGACAGATACCGGCTAACCGCCTGGTCAATACATCCTCAAACACAGCTATCCGTAGCATCCAACCCTTGCACGAACACACTTTAAAGAGTGCTTCCTCAAATACCTGATAAATTCTCTTCGACGTCAACTGTTGCATCACTGCTTTAGCGTTCATCAAAAAATAACGGCCAGCCTCCACTCCGGGCCACGCCCACCGACCGCCGCTCCTTGGCGTCGCTTGCTTGTCGGTAGGCAGGCCCTCCGTTTATTGTCCCTTTGCTGGCTGTTTTGGGCTCAGATTTATGGACTTGAACTGCGAGCCAGGCGGAAGCCGAAGTCGTGGTCCCGGTTCACCGGTTGGTTGCAGTAGCGATATGCCACCCGGCAGTACTGCGGATGGTCGTACCAGCCGCCACCGCGAATGACGCGGTTCGGGCCCCTGGGGCTGTCGATCCAAGCCCTGTCATCCCCCGCCGCTTTGCCATAATCGCCATGCCAGTCATCCGCCGTCCACTCATACACATTACCGCTCATGTCGAACAGACCAAGTACATTCGCTTGCTTTTGACCCACAGCACGTGTTTCATCTCCACTGTTATCACGATACCACCCCACCTCCGACAGCCGACTACTGCCGGCATACAACTGTCCTAAACTATCCCGAAAACGCCCCGCCCGGGCCGCATACTCCCACTGCGCCTCCGTCGGAAGCGCAAACATCCCCCCCGCATCAGTCTGCGGGCTACCCCGCAACCAGTCATTCAGCTTTTCTAAAAAGCCCCCCTCCCCGCAGATTTCATCCCAACTGACCCTTTCAACAGGCCGTTCATCCCCCTCAAAGTAAACCTCCGGCCAGTCACTACCCGTCACCGCGCGCCATAATCCCTGTGTAACCGGGTGTATCCCCAGTTCATAATCCTCCCGAATCCTTACTTCGTGTAACGGTTTTTCATCATCATACGCACCCTCATCATCCCCCCCCATCATACCCCCCCCCTTCTCCACCACTACCGTATGAAACACATACCCATTCACCTCATACCGGCGCAGGCGCTTTTCCAAAAAAGGAGGAACATTATACAGGCTGGGCGTCATCTTTAATCGTTTTTGTAAGTAATAACCATTGTCATACAGGCACTAAAGATAAGCTACTTCACTCATTACCCTATCCACAATACCGATTTTTCACCTTTTGCTGCACCAAACCCGGCCGACAGCACCGGCAGTAACAAAAGGCAGGGCAGCAGCCTCTTCGGCGCCATCAGCCTACCAAGCCCGCTGCCCCTGCGGTTCGACCGCCTTTTCGACCTGCAACCGGCAGGCACAGGACAACCGTCTGTTCTAAATGTCCATTGTTCATCTGAGCTGCGAGCCAGGCGGAAGCCGATGTTGTTGTTCCGGTTCTCCGGTTGGTTGTTGTTGCGATATGCCACCCGGCAGTTCTGCGGATTGTTGTTCCAGCTGCCACCGCGAATGACGCGGTTCGGGCCCTACGACGATTGACCTTCAAGTCTCAAATATACATTTTTCCTGAAAACAAGACTGTCACAATGTGTTGTAAATGCTATCAATGGAAGGATATGTCGCTGACATTGGGATTCAGTCCACTCACCACTGTGGTATTTTGCATGTATGTATCCCGCTTTTTTGATAAAACGCTGCTTACTCTGCTGAAGCAGCCGGAGGTGATGCTGAAATACCCTGTAGCCCAGAAATGGCAACCCGGCAGCCGTGCGATTCAGCAGCACCGGCTTTAGTTCACACCTGAGTTGCCGGCCGGTATACTCAGTGATTTGTGCATGCATGTCCTTGAGTTGAGCCTTGTCATCACTCCACAATACCATATCATCCATGTAGCGGACATAAGCGGGCATCGCATTGTTATCTTTGATGAAGTGATCCAGACCGGACAGATAATGATTGGCAAAATACTGGCTCGTCAGATTGCCGATTGGTACGCCCCGACAGGGCGTATGTGCATAACTGTCAATGATTGCATAAAACATCTGCAATAGCCCCGCTTCCTTAAAGAGGCGACACAACTGTGCCTTGAGCACATCGTGATGGATGCTGTCAAAAAACTTGCGTACGTCCAGCTTCATAAACCAGCTGTATCTTCGGCTATACTCCATACTTCGCTTGAGCGCGGCATACGTCCCCTTGCCTTTTCGACTTGCATAACTATCATAGATCTGAACCCGTTCAAAACTATCATGGCACACGTTCATCAGTGCATGATGAAGTACCTGTTCCCTAAATGCACAGGCACAAATGTGACGGGCTTTGGGCTCATATACCATAAAATGGCGATAATCACCAACCCCCACACACCCCAAACCAATCTCCCGCCCAAGCCGGCGCAGGTTTTCATCCAGCGCTGACTGGTATGCCAGCACCTGGCGCGCATATCGCTTACCCTTGGAGGCTTTCCAAAAAGCCAATAACAAATTGTCCTCATGGAGGACCCGCTGCAACAGCCTGTTATTCCTTTTCATCGCCTCCCTTTGCCATGAAAAACTGCCCCCAGCGCTCAATCTTGGCCTGGCCTATTCCCTCGATAGCTCGTAATCCCGAAACGTCCAGCTGCTCTTGCTTAGCCATCAATGACAATTCTTCATTGGTAAATATAGCATAGGGCGGCAAACCGTTCGCCTCTGCCAGTCGCCGGCGAATCTCCTTGAATGACAGGTAGCGATGGTAGGCTTCTTCACTCAGGAGTGTCTTATAATCCTTCTTTTCTTTACTGCCCGACGATGACAGCTCAACCCGATCGTCTATGTACTCAATACAAAACACCCACCAATGCTTCCCCTCTTCACATACCAGCTCCTTGCCAACTTTGACTACCCGGTGCCCGCGCAAAAATGCGTTGAGCGTATCATTCTTTTGGTCCCCGCCAAGCACGGGTACACTGATGATTTTGTACTGCATGTCTATAGTGTTTTATTGGTGGAACGCTACCGTTTTGGACTACTGCCCCGGACCGGGGTGCTGTCCGTACGTACTGTAACACAACTGTATGCTGCAAAAAACCAGCCTCCACTCCGGCCCACGCCCACCGACCGCCGCTCCTTGGCGTCGCTCGCTTGTCGGTAGGCAGGCCCTCCGTTTATTACCTCTTTTCTGGCTGTTTCTGGCTCAGATTTATGGACTTGAACTGCGAGCCAGGCGGAAGCCGATGCCGTCGTACCGGTACTCCGGTAGGTCGTCGTCGCGATATGCCACCCGGCAGCTCCGCGGATGGCTGTGCCAGCTGCCACCGCGAATGACGCGGAGCGGGCCCCTGGGGCTGTCAATCCAAGCCCTGTCATCCCCCGCCGCTTTGGCATAGTCATGCCAGTCATCCGCCGTCCACTCCCACACATTCCCGCTCATGTCGTACAGACCAAGTGCATTCGCTTGCTTTTGACCCACAGCACGTGTTTCATATCCACTGTTATCACCATACCACCCCACCTCAGACAGTCGACTACTGCCGGCATACAACTGTCCTAAACCATCCCGAAAACGCCCCGCCCGAGCTGCATACTCCCACTGCGCCTCCGTCGGAAGGACAAATGAACCGCCCGCAGCAGCCTGCGGGCTGCCCCGCAGCCAGTCATTGAGCTTTTCTAAAAAGCCGCCCTCTCCGCAGATGTCATCCCAACTCACCGTTTCAACAGGCCGTTCATCTCCCTCAAAGCCAACCTCCGGCCAGTCACTACCCATCACCGCGCGCCATAAACCCTGTGTAACCGGGTGTATCCCCAGTTCATAATCCTCCCGGATCCTCACTTTTTGTACTGGTTTTTCATCATCATACGCACCCTCATCATCTCCCCCCATCATAAACACCCCCTTCTCCACCACCACCGTATAAAACACATACCCATTCACCTCATACCGGCGCAGGCGCTTTTCCAAAAAAGGAGGAATATTATACAGGCTGGGCGTCATAATTTTCAGTTTTAGCGAGTAAGAACCATTCACATACAGCCACTAAGATAAGTTACTTAATGAATATCAATATCCATAGAACGCATATTTTCCACCTCACATGTGCCAGACCAAGCCAGTAAGCCCGAGCAACAATGGCATTACAGTATTACCGCATATTGGCTACCATTGATCTACTATACCTACTGCACCTGCTGTACCAGAGTTTTTGACCTTACAAAAACAGATGCCGGCTAACCGCGTGGTCAATACATCCACAAATACAACTATCCTTAGTATCCAACCCTTGCACGAACACATTTTGAAGTGTGCTTCCTCTAATACCCGATAAATTCTCTTCGCCGGCAATTGTTGCATCACTGCTTTAGCGTTCATCAAAAAATAACGGCCAGCCTCCACTCCGGGCCACGCCCACCGACCGCCGCTCCTTGGCGTCGCTTGCTTGTCGGTAGGCAGGCCCTCCGTTTGTTGTCCCTTTGCTGACTGGACCGGGCTCAGATTTATGGACTTGAACTGCGAGCCAGGCGGAAGCCGATGTCGTTGCCCCGGTCCCCCGGCAGGTCGTGGCCGCGAAAGGCCACCCGGCAGCCCCGCGGAGCGCCGAACCAGCCGCCACCGCGAATGACGCGGAGCGGGCCGGTAGTAGGCCCTGTATAATCTATTCGATTCTCCTCAGGATACGCACCATACCAATCCCAGCACCACTCCCACACGTTACCACTCATATCATACAGCCCGTATGCATTTGGTTTTTTCCCTTTCACCGCTTCTGTACGACTACGGGTATTTTCATAATACCAGGCATAATCTCCCAATGCGGATGCATCATTATAGCCCGCAAAAGCCTCCTCCTGCCCCCCACGTGCGGCGTATTCCCATTCAGCTTCAGTCGGCAGGCGGTAGCCTTTTGAGCCTTCTTGTGGAATAACTATCCATTTTAGTTCATCATATTCACTAGTGTTATTCGTATCTACATTCTCCTTATCAATTGTATAAGCAGCGTCCAGCCCTAGCCGTTCACTCACCCAATTGGCATACTCAACGGCATCGTACCAGCTTACATTGACTGCGGGGTTATCTCCTTGTATACCCCAGCCAGGAGCCCCATATGCATGCTTCTGAGCTTCACAAAAGAGGCGGTACTGCCACCAGGTAGTCTCGTGGCGACTGACGATAAACCCGCGAACTGATTGGTTGTGGAGTCTTTCCCGGTCGAAACACTCTTCAAAATCATCCCGCCCGGGCTTACAGCCCATCTCAAACGTACCCCCGGCCAGCCTTACAGTATCCAGCGGATAATACCTCATCATCAAACCATCAAAGACCCTTTTATCTGCCGATTCGATAGCGGCACGCAGCGCCTGATCCGTATCCAGTCGCTTATTCAGCGAAGCATAGGCAATGCGCAGCATGGTATCCGCTCTGGCCTGATCCCCTGTCTCTCCGTACCAGAACGCCAGCTCCAGCGCAGCAGCAGCCACGGCAGTCGGTTCAGCTTTCAGGATCGCAGCAGACTGAACATTCCCGTATGCCTGTTCGTAATTCAGGGACAAGACATCCTTTGCTGTATTCTGCAAAAGCAGCCGGACAACCGCCGTATTGGCGCCCGCGAGGTCCTCCAGTGCGCGCTGTGCTCGGTCGCGTTCTGCCTTTGCCTCCTCAGTCGCCACCTGTGCCCGCATAAAATTCCCTTCCGCAAGCCGCCGCTGTGCCTCCGTAGCTTCCTTCTCTTTCTCCACCTGCGCCAGCGCCGCCCTCGCCCGTTTTTCCTCCTGCTCCGCCCGGCGCAGGTTAGCCTGCGCGGCCGCAAAATTCTTCTCTGCCTCCCGGGTAGCCGCTATGGCTTTTTGCTCCTGCTTTTTAGCCTCTGCCAAGTTTGCTT
Source organism: uncultured Saprospiraceae bacterium (assembly GCA_964441755.1). Lineage (GTDB taxonomy): Bacteria > Bacteroidota > Bacteroidia > Chitinophagales > Saprospiraceae > JAUMBM01. The sequence goes on along the minus strand of CAYTVG010000040.1, from coordinate 4,253 downwards.
CTGCAGCCCTTTTAGCCGCCTCTGCTTCTTTTTGGGCGCCCACGGCCGCTCCTCTGGCATCTTCCGCCTTCTGCTTCGCCTTGTCAGCCACAAAGTAAAACCAGCCAGCAAAACCCGCCAGCACCAGCGCCAGCAGCGAAACCATCACCGCCAGCCGCGTCTGCTTCGCCGCCCGCCGTTCATTGCGCTCAGCCTGTGCCCGCTGGCTTTCCGCCTCCAATTTCAGTGCCCGCTCCTGCTCCGCCTGCGCCTGTGCCCGCGCCGCCAGCTGACGCTCCTCCTCCGCTTTTCGCCGAAGCTCGGCCATCTCTTCCTCCTTAAGCCGCTTCTCTTTTGCCTTGAGCACCGGCGCCAGTAGCGTATCATGACTGAGCTCATAATACAAACTACCCCCGCGAGGTTCCTCCCGTACCAGCCGCTCGCGACAGAGCAGCAACAATTCCTCATCCGTCAGCCCGAGTTCACGCTTAACCGTCTCCCGCTCAGCGATAATCCTGCGGCCGTCACTGATCAGCTTTTCCTCCACCAACCGCTGCACTGCCTGCCTCACAGCAGGAGGACATTTTGCCAGCACCTCAGCGTAAAAAGTGTCGCGAATAGCATCAATGCCCTCTTTGCCGCCAAAGAAAGCCTCGCCCACCTCAAAGCCCGCAGGGGCTTGCTCCTCCACCAGTTTTCGCTCAATATGCTGACAAAACTGCTGGAGCAAAAAGGCTTCCACCTCCCGGGATTTTTCCCCGCCATCGCTCTGCGCACGCAGACTGTCAATGATGACCGACAGGGCTGCCGGACTGTAGGTAAAGGGCGCTGACGCAAAATCGCCCCCCAGTGCCGCCGGAGCCGTGATGGCGAGTCGGGCATTGTCCTCGTCCAGTGGACTCAGCTCATAACGGCATCGAAGGATGGCCGGTATGCGGGCCGAAAGGCGGTCGAGCAGGTAGAGAAAATCAGAACGTATGGAGATGATTACCCGGACAGGACCACTGTCGCGCGCTGCCCTCGCTCCCTGCCGGCTGTCTGCCAGCAGCTCCGTGAGTTGGTCTATAAAGTCCTCACGCTGCGCAGGCAGCTCGCTGTACAGCGTAAACAATTCCTCAAACTGATCGAGCAGCAGCAGGGGCGCCATGGTGGCTCCTCTGACGGTGTGGTCAAAGCGGCGGCAGTACTCCAGCAGGGACAGGTTGTCCGGCGTGCCAAGGGGCAGATACTCACCGTCATTGAATTGCTCCCACAATTGATGGCTGATACTGTGAGAAGTATCGTTGAGGCGCAACTTGACGGGCTGCAGTTGCAGCTCCTCCAGCAGGGGCGACAGGCCGGCCTGCAGCAGGGATGTCTTACCAATACCCGATTTGCCGAAGAGGACGACCACCGGATGAAGTGCCAACAGCCGGAAAAGCTCTTTGGCTTCGCGCTCCCGCCCGAAGAATTGCAGTTGCTGGGCAGCCGTGAAGGAGTGTGTGCCGGGGTAGCGGAATGTAGGCGTACTCATGACTGTAGGATTGGTTGGTTGAGCATGCGCTCCACAATACCGCGCAGCTCCTGCGCAAAGGTAGTAAGCGTTTCCCTGCGGTCGGGCTTTTGGCTTACAGCCCGCCCTTTGGGCTTTGGATAGAGCGTATTGAGTTCGAAAAGCGGTGTGCTCATCACATCACAGGGACTGAGCATAAGCGGCACCAGTTTGGCCTGCCCCGCCTGATGGCGGCGCAGCGCCACCCCTAGGTGGTCACGGTAAAATCGGTCATCCGCAAGCAGGCTGGCGGTCACCAGAGGCAGTATGATGCCCGCGCTGTTGAGGTGCTGCTGCATCTCTGCCTCAGTCTCCTCACTCGCCAATATACAGGCTTCGTGCCATACCTTCACCAGACCGCTGTTTCGAAGCGTGGCCAGATAAGTTTCGAGCTCTGACCGCATTGCCTCGTCGTCAGGATGGTACAGCAGCAGTAGTTCCATACTCGCCGGAGGTGGCGGCAAAGCCGGCGTGCTGAGCTTTTGCCGCAACTGCTCCAGCAGCAGCAGCGGATCCTGGGGCACAAACAGCAAATCGAAATTGTCGGTGTAAAAAATGGACACTTCCTCCCCCAACTTGTTTTGGTCCTGCAGGCTCAATGAACGCGGCAGCTCCACATGTGTGCGGTGCAACAGGTGCATGAAAAGCCGCATCTGCCATTCATTGAAATCGAAGCCCACAAAAAGATACGTCTTGCGGAGCTTGTTGGCGGGTGTACGAAGAAAATGATAGGCAATATTGGAAGGCAGCGTAGCCTCCTTTTCACGCTGCAATACCACCTCCAAAAAGCGCAGCCGGTCGGCATCCGTCAGCACCAGCGAGGAAGGATCGTCGTAGTGACCCAGAATATTGTAAACGAGCGGTGACTCCGTGCTGATTTCCTTTTCGAGGTCCGCAGCCCGTTTATGTTCGTTTTGGTTGTGCTCAGGTTTGTTAAAGTGAAAGCTGTAGAACAGTCCCTTTTTATCCTGCCGCTCCAGTGCATCCAAAAACAGTTTGTCAGGCGTACAGTTGAGTATGTACTTAACAGGAAGTTGAGCGACAAGCTCGTAGATGGGTATTTTTTCATCCACAAACTCAGCATAAAAATCGCGCAGCAGACTGCCTGTTTTTTCCAGCGCCTCGGTGCGGTTTTTTGACGACTGTACAAGCTGCCGGGCAAGCCTCGGCAGGTCGCCGGCACCGGCGGGCGGCAATCTAAGTGTTTGCGCCAGGCGGTTGGCGAGTAAATCCTGCAGTTGCTCGCCTTCAAAAGTGGCCGCCTGCGGCCCAAGCACCAGCACGCATTCCTCTGCCCGCAGCGAATCAACAATCATTTCCAGGTCTTCCATACGACTTTTTTACAAGGTTGTTGTGGTAAAAGATGCACACACTGACCAGCGGAAAACCCACCGATACAGATAAAAAAATCAGGCCTCCAGCAGTGCCCGCAGCCCTTTGGCGATCATCCGGTAAACTTCGTCTCTATCAACAAAGCCCTGAGCATAAGAGATATATACTTTTTCTGTCCGTTTTTGTTACATTTCTTAGGTCTAACTTCCGGCTTACTATATGGCAGTTTTCAGAATAGCCATCCACTGGTTTTCAATACTTATTTTGTACGTGTTTCCTGCCTGGTTGCACAACTCTTCACATCTTGTATCGGCATGCCATATTTCTTCTGCAGGCACGGAAACTAAGGGGTTCTGGCCAGGCGGAAGCCAAGAGCATAGTAACGAAAGCTCGGGCGTATGTCCGAACCTTCCAATAACCGTTGCGCCACAGCCAGACTTGGAGCTCCTAACAGGTACAGTAAGTATCCCGCTGTTTCATCGGCCTCCAGCTCAAGATCGCGCTGCGTCTTGTCAGGATGGGGATTAGTCAAATGGTTGCGAAGGTGATGGGCTACTTCATGTGCCAATACGTGCAATACGTTCCAGTCACTAGCCGTTGGCATTTCGGCTGGTGTAAACCTCAGTCCCTTTACCCTGGTCAAAAAAATGGGATTGTACAAAATGTATGGCTTACCGCTTCTATCTACAATCGCCAGACAGTTGTCTATGGAAGGACAGGGCTGAAGAATATATGAACTTTCAAAACCACTGGCTGCCTCTACAATCCTGTTGACAAGATTTTGCACCTGCTCATCAGGCAGGTAGGACATGTTTCTGCACAGATCCTGACCAACCTGATCACCATAAAAATCTCGCTGCTGTGAATAAGCAATAGTCGTAAACAACCAAAACGGCAGTAGCCATACAAAGAATCTTTGGCGCATAGGTAATTATTTATCAGTAAGGTTAAAGTTGACGGCTGTCAATTATTGACAGACCAAATATAGATTTTTTTCAATTTACATCCACTTTTCTGTGTGATAATTCATCTCCGGGCAATACATTATGCGGTGGTCGGCAACCTTTGGACAGGAGTAAGAAAACAAGACTGGCTGACTAAATTTTTCTCACCACCTCAGTTTCCCGGAGTCCCGTAGAGACGTGAGGTGGGTAGACCCGTAGGGATGCGATGTAGGTAGAAAACACCGGGGCCGGTGTTTTCCAGAGTCCCGTAGGGACGCGATGTGGGTAGTCCCGTAGGGACGGAATGTGGGTAGAAAACACCGGGGCCGGTGTTTTCCCGAGTCCCGTAGGGACGGAATGTGGGTAGATCCGTAGGGACGCGATGTGGGTAGTCCCGTAGGGACGCGATGTGGGTAGAAAACACCGGGGCCGGTGTTTTCCAGAGTCCCGTAGGGACGGAATGTGGG
>CAYTVG010000039.1:0-15293 GCA_964441755.1 uncultured Saprospiraceae bacterium | reverse complement strand
TTATCAACGATACGCTCTACCTGAGTCCAAGTAGCTCTGCCTGGACAGGCAGTACCAGCCTTGCGATACAGGCCACGGAGCAGACGCTGAATGCCTACACGGCAGCGAGCAGTCTGTCGCTGGAGCTACTGCCGGGCTATGCTGGACCTTCATTTGAGACCGTACCGCCGCAGTACGCGGCACCCGGGGAGACCTTCAGCGTGGTGGCGCTGGCTGAGTACGAAACAAGCTACACAGGCAGCTGCCTGAACTATAGTTTATCCCCCCTGCTTCCGGCGGCCATGGTCCCCCCCCTGCCATTGCCTGCCTGGAGCATCAACGGCGCTGCCTACAGCCACACCATGAGTGTGACCCTGCAGGCGCGCTACACGCCTGACTACCTGTTTAGTCATGCCGACGACCGGGTGGCCGCCTTCATTGGCGGTCAGCTCCGGGGCGTGGCCTCAGCCCAGGTGCTGGGCGGACGGCGGCTGTTCCTGCTGCAGGTGTATGACAATCAGGTACAGGGTGCAAGTGTGGAACTGCGGCTGTACAGCGGTGCGCTGGGGCGTGAATTTGTGCTGGCCGAGCCGCTGACCTTCAGTTCGGGTGGACAGGTAGGTACGCCCGACAGTCCGCTGAGTGCAGACTTTGCACCGGTGCTGGTGAGCCTTGCGGCTGACGGCCAACTGCTGGTGAGCCTTCGGGATACGAGCTGGCAGGGCAGCCTGTCGGTGATGGCCAGGGCGGCAGACTGCGATTTTGGTGAGGAGCTGCAGGCGGATACGCAGATCGACTACTGCCGCGGTGCGGACACCGACGGTGATGGCTACTGCGACTTTCTGGACCCCGATCCGCTGGATGCCTGCGTACCCGACCGGCTCAACAGCGCCTGTGACTTTGACGGTGACGGGGTGTATGCAGATGTGGATCCGGATGATGAGGATCCCTGTGTGCCGGGGATACGGCTAGCCGCACAGGCTGTGCAGCACCCAAGCTGTGCGGGCAGTACAGACGGCTCATTTACCCTGCAGCTGTCGAGTGCTTACTGCAGCGGCGGCAGCTTTGATGTGCGGATGATTGAGGCCGCAACGGGCGCCAGCCGCCTGCTGGGCAGCAATGTGACGCTGCCGGCCAGCATAGCGGTGGCGAATGTGGGGGTAGGCAGCTACGGCATAGAGCTGTCGATCGCGGGTGCGGGCGGCTGCAATGTGGCCACCAGTTGTTACCCTGCGCTGACACCCGGTGTAGCGGTGCTCATCAGTCAGGATGCGACGCCTCCGGTGCTGGTAGTGCGTGACGGCAGCCAGCAGTTGCAGCAGCAACTGCAGCAGGCCTACAGCGCCGATGCCGATGACTGCGCAGCCAACCTAAGCTGGACGGTGGAAGTGCAGGACAACTGCAGTCTGCCGGGCTACCGGCCGACGCTGGCAGCGGTGCTGACGGCGGTGGGGGTATCCCCAGCCCCGGCGCTGAGCGTGACAGGCCCCGATGCGAATCAGCGCTACAGCCTGTCGATGCGCCTGCCGGTGGGCAGCCACCGGCTGGAGCTGACGGGTACGGACACCGACGGCAATGAGACGGTTATTAGCTATACATTTGATATTATGGACAACACAGCCCCGGTGGCAGTATGCCGCGATGCAACGGTAGCCCTGGGGACAGACGGAACATTCACACTAACGGGAGAACTGCTGGACGGCGGCTCCACCGACAACTGCGGCATTACGAGCCGGACAGTGGAAGGCGGCAGCCTGCTGAGCTGTGCGCAGGCCGGAGAAGAGGTGGTGCGCAGCCTGCGGGTGACGGACGCTGCGGGCAACAGCAGCAGCTGCGAAGCCGTCATCACGGTTGATGGCGGCAGCGGCCTGCCTGCCGGCTGGCAGGCAGTATCCGTGGGCGGCACTACGGGCAGTGTAGACTGGGGAGCCTGCAGCGATGAGCTGGTGATCAGTGCAGCGGGCACGCTGGGCGGCGGTAACGACGCCTACTACGGCGTACAGCGGCAGCTGTGCGGCGATGGCGAGCTGCGGGCGCGGATCGTAGGGCTTACCGGCAGCGGCTGGGGCGGCATACAGCTGCGGGAGACCAATGCGGTGCTGTCGAAAAAGGTGCTGCTGAAAAACAACATGCTGCCCTTCATCCGGCGCGAGGTGAGAAGCCAGACGGGCGGGCAGCTGCAGTCACAGCAGCTTTTTTTACCCAACCAAAGCTGGCTGCGGCTGGTGCGCAGCGGCAATGATTTTATAGGCTACAGCTCGGCCGACGGCCAGAGCTGGCAGTCGATCTTCTTCTTTGCCATCCCGATGGGGCAGTGCATAGAGCTGGGGCTGTTTGCAGAGAGTACGGGCAGCGAGCAGGTGGTGGTGCGATTTACGGATGTGCAGGTGATTGGCTTGTCGGAAGGCAATGATGACAATCCTGCCTACCTGCAGACGGAGGGCACAGGCCGTAAGCCTGCAGAAGACAGGCCTGCGGGGCTGCATACGGGAGCATTGCAGGCGTCACACCTGTCCATCTCCGAACCTGCGTATGCTGGAAGCCTTGCCATACAAGGAGTGGAAGCTCAGTCACCAGAAATTTCAATTTATCCTAACCCTGCATCGGAAGCAGTACATATTGTTGGTGCAGCAGGTATGGAAGTTGAGTGGTATAATCTACTAGGGCAGCTCGTACGGAGTGAGATGCTGGAGGAGCAAGCAGTGAGATGGTCAGTATTGGCCATGCCAAAGGGTGTCTACTGGTTGCGTTTATTGAAAGAGGGCAGACAGGTGGCTCACCAAAGACTGGTGATTAAAGGGTAGCAGGGTTTCAGGATGAAGCTGGATCACCTTATGTCAGTCTGGCGATTATTCGGGAGTTTTTTACTTCGGGTAAAAAGATTTCGAGTATGTACTAAGTTTACCAGAAAAACACGTACGTGGAATAGATAAATACCAGAAAGCCGGACCGACATTTGTCGGCCCGGCTTTTTCAACTGATCGAAAGTTGAACCAACTACCGCCCCAGCACCTCAGAAGGCAGCTTGCCAAATCTGTTTTTAAAAATACGGGAAAAGTAAGGGGGCGACTTAAAGCCAACCACAAAGCAAACTTCAGCAGCCGTCTGATAGGCTTTGGTTTCCAGCAGCTGCCGGGCTTTTAGCAGGCGGACTTCGATGAGATACTGGTTGGGTGAAAGGCCGGTGTATGCTTTGATTTTGTTGTACAAGCCGCGGTCGGAGATATTCATTTTCTCCGCCAGCGTGGAGATTGAAAACGCAGGGTTTCCAAGATTGGGATGAATGATGTCATCGAGCTGCTGTAGCCATTTTTTATCAAAAGGCAACAAGGCCTCCTGCTGCAGCTCGTCGGGCTGCTGCGCAGCAACCAGCGCCGACTCGGCCCGAAGTTTGCGGCGCGTATCATACCTCGCCAGCAGGTTGGAAAGCCTGGCTTTGAGCTCGGCCTCAACGAAGGGCTTGGTGAGGTAGTCATCTACGCCCAACTGCAGTGCATGAAGCTTATCGGCTGTGTCGATGCGGGCAGTCAGCAGGATGAAAGGCAGGTCGCCAAAGCGCTCTTTCGCTCTTTCCAGCAGGGCAAATCCGTCGAGCTGGGGCATCATGACGTCCGAGAGGACCAGATCGACTGTATGGCTGTCAAGCATGTTCAGGCCGAGTTGCCCGTTGCTGGCAGTCAGTAGGTTGTAATCGTCGCTGAGAATGCCGGAGATGTAGTCGAGCATGTCTTTGTCGTCTTCAACCAGCAGCAGGGTGGGGCGTTGGCTTAGCGCTGCAGATTCTTTGGGTGCCGCTGGCTGCACAGCAGCCCTGGCGACCGTCTCAACGGAAACACCGGGTACCGGAAGGACAACAGGGACAAAAACGATGGTAAAAGTAGCACCCTGACCCGGCTGGCTCTGCACACTGATCTGACCATTGAAAAGCCGCACGTATTCCCGGCAAAGGGAGAGGCCGATGCCGGTGCCTCCCTGCAGATTTGATTGGGTAGACTTGGACTGAAAGTACCGGTCAAAAATGAAGGGGAGGTCCTCGGTTGCGATACCTTGACCCGTGTCAGTCACTTCCACGATAAGCTGCCGGTCCGACTGGCGGACAATAACGACAATCTCACCTGCCGGGGGGGTAAACTTCAGGGCATTGCTGAGCAAGTTGCTGATGATCTTTTCCCACTTGGGGACGTCCATGGCAATGCAAAGATTTTCGGGGCACAGGTAATTGAGTACCAGCCTGACGCGCTGGTGCTCGGCATAGGGGCGGAAGGCTTCGATGGTTCGGGAAAAAAAAGGATACAACAGGCAGGGTTTTTCGTGTAGCTGCAGTTTTTGCGACTCCATCTTGGAGAGGTCGAGCAACTCATCGACGAGGTTTAGTAGCTTGAGCGCATTGCGCTGTATGGTCATGAGGTATTCGGCCGTTTTTTCAGGCCGGGTAGGCTGGTTGAGCACGCGCTCGAGAGGGCCGAGAATGAGCGTCAGGGGCGTCCGGAGTTCGTGGGTCACATTGGTAAAAAACCGCGACTTCATTTCGTCCAGCGCCCGCAGGTCGCTGGCCTGCCGGCTGATCAGCTTGTTGTCTTCTTCAATCTGGCGGGTGCGGAGGCTGACCTCTTTTTCAAGCTGCAGGTTGGCCGCCCGCAGCTGCCGGTTGCGCAGGTAGCTGAGCAGGAAAGCAGCAGCAATAACGGTACCGGCTACCAACAGCAGAAAGGGAAGCTGGAGGTAAAAAGGGCGCAGCATGACCACCTGCAGGCGGAGCAGGTTGTTGGCATTGGGGTTGCCCAGGCGGGTAAATTTTACGAGCAGCTGGTGGCGCCCGTAGGGCAGCCGGCTCAGGCGTATGTTGGGCGTGGTCTGCTGAATCCATTTGTCGTGAAAGCCTTCAATCTTCCAATAGTAAGAAAATTGAGACCGCTCTTCAAACAGCAGCGGAGAGAGCCGCAGGTCCAGGTAAGCGTCGGAGGGGCGAATGAAAAGCTGTCGGGGCGCAGCGGCATTGCGCGCCTGGTAGGCAAAGGTTCCCTGCCGAATGTTGAAAGTCCGGGCTTCAATCAGGTGCAGGGGCAGGTGGCTGTCTGTATTGACAGGAATTTGCTCGGGGTAAAAGGCCGTAATGCCATTGATGCCGCCAAAAAAAAGCCTGCCATCGTCAGCGCGCACGTGGGAGAGCTGGTTGAACTCGTTGTCGGCAATGCCGTCCTCTTTGTAAAAGGTTCGGATCGACTGCGACTCAATGTGAAAGCGCATAAGGCCAAAATCGCTGGGGAGCCAAAGGTGGCCCTGATCGTCGGGGTATACGGCATGAATATTGTTGTGCGAAAGCCCCTGCCGGGTCGTATATGCCCGGGTCTGCCGGCTGGCCGGATCCCAGCGAATCAGCCCGCTGCCCTTAGTCGCCAGCCAGAAAATGCCCGCCGGATCTTCATATATATGCGAGACAGATACCTTGTCCAGCTTGCAGGCTGCCTGCAGCCTGGCCGTCGGGCCTGCATTTTTTTTGGTGAGTAAAAAAAGCCCCTGCGGCGTCCCCGCCCAGATACCGAGGTGATTTTCGTGTAAACAGATGATATTCAGGTTGGCAAGCAGATGCTGACTGCGCAGGCTGCCTTTATCGAGCAGGTAAAGACCATTGGATGTACCTGCATAGAGTGCGTTATAAGGGGATTTAAGGAAGGTATATACCTGAAAAGATTGCAGTGTCGGATTGGCAAGCGGGTATATATCCGTCTGTCCATTGTATTTCTTGTAGAGGGCATAGTGGTTGAAACCGCCTATCCAGACCCCCTCTTCATCAGCCAGTAAACCCATGCCCAGTTGATTGCCCGTATAGGGGAAAGGGGATGCCCGGCCTGAAGAGAGCTCAATCACTTTGGCACCCGAGTAGCTGTTGACATAGAGCCGATTTTCGTGCCGGGCCAGCCCCCGCGTGCTGTTGGGTGTTCTTTCACTTGATAAGTACTGCCGGAAAGGCAGCGAGGATTTGAGTTCAAGGCGCAGCAAGCCCCGCAGACTTACGCACCAAAGTGCTCCCGACCGGTCGAAATAAAAATTGCCGGAGATAGCGGCATCCGGAAAATTTTTGGTCATGTTGATTTGCCTGGGGTACTGCAGCGTCCCAAAGTACAGACTGTCATTGTATTCTGTCATACGGTAGCCAAACTGGATGAATAAGTCCTTGTGAGGACCGAGAATTCGCTGGCTGTACCAGGGTGTTTTGGGCGGAATGAGCGTCTTCTGCCTGCGAAGCATTTGCTGCTCAGGGAAAAAACGAACGTACTCAATCGGGCCATCGCCTGTTTGTGATTCTTGTACAACCCAAATCGACAGATCGTGGTCGAGCCACCTGGCCTGCATTTTTTTTCCGGTATCCATAGGGAAACTGCCGCAGATCTGGCCGCGCTGATCGATCCATTGGAGATCAGGCCTGTCGCTCTCCCAAAGCCAAAACCCCTCGGGGGCAGGATACCAAACGCATTTGTTGGTGTCCTTTTCACTGCGCTGAAGGATCTTCTGCCAGTGACCGTCGTATAAATAAGCCTCGTAGACAGAGCCTATCCAGATTTTCCCGCCGATGTTGTAGTAGTGCAGGTAGCCGTTGCGCAGGGGTATTTTGACCGGATCTTTCAGGGAGAGGTATTCGTGCAGGGGTACTACTTCTTCGGTGGCGTAGTGCAGCACATCTACGGTATAGCCGTCCGACTCCGGTCGCATCAGCCATATATTGCCGTGCACGTCTTCGGCCAGACCGAGGATTTTTTCCGACCGCTGCGCTGTATAGGCGGTCGGAATGAGCCTGAAGTTGAATCCGTCGAAATTGACGAGCCCCGCACTGGTTTCCATCCACATGATCCCCCGGCTGTCCTGCAGGAATACGTCAATATTCCAGGAGGGCAGCCCGTCCTGCTGGTCCCAGTGGTGGTAGACAGGGCTCAGAGCGGGTGTCGCAGCCGGCATATCGCTGGTCCATGGACCGCTGCGCTGCCCGGCCAGCGGCAGGGCAGCGAAGCAGAGAAGGAAAAATAAACTATGGAATATTCGGAGAATCATGTGGTCATATTATGTGGCATACCAGACAGCGGTTGCCGGGCGGTGGTTGCTGATTTTGCTGAGCTGCCATACCCCAAACTTAAGTCCGCGCAGTATGCATATCCCTTGCCTACAAATTTACTTTTTCATTGGCTAAAAAAAGACTGTCAGCTGGCCTGCAGGCCGCCTGCAGGCCAATTTTGCCGCCACAGATAAGCTATTTGCCATTTTTTTTCAGCCTCGCGGGCCAATTTTGTGGTGTCGGAGAAAGTCCGGCCTGAAGACTTATCGATGGCCTTCATTATCCTTTGGAGCCATCCATTTTACTCACAGTATTCGAAAAATTTTAACCAAAAAAACACTTGATCATGAAAAAAGCATTGCGACATCTTGTTTGTGCTTTCGCGCTGTTGCTTGCAGGTATGCAGTTGACTGCCCAGGCACCTGCACGCATCAGTATCCAGGGGACACTGAAGAATTCCGACGGGGCATCGGTGGCCGATGGTACTTATGCGGTGAAGTTTCGCTTGTACAGAGAAGAGATGGGCGGCACACACCTCTGGGAAGAAGAGGCAGCGGTAGAGGTCGTTGGAGGCATCTACAGTCACTATCTGGGCAGCGTAGCACCATTGGAAGGGGCTGATTTCAGCGGCACTCTTTTTCTGGGTGTACGGATTGGCAACTTTGAGTTCATTCCGCGTACGGAGATGACCTACGCACCTTATACTTTCGCTTCAAATGTAGCACAAAAGGTAGTGTGTTCAGGTGCAGTGGGTGACATTAAGTACTCAATCCTCAATCCTTCGCAGTTCGCTGCAGTCAATGGAGACTGCTGGGTGCCGCTGGATGGGCGCCCTATGGCGGGTAGTGATCTGCTGGCGCAAATTACAGGCCTGGCTAACTTGCCGGATGTGGGGGGAACTTTTCTGCGGGCACAGGAATTTCCCAATTCGCCAGACAGGGATCCGGGGCGTACAAGTGGTTCTCAGGTAGGAACTGTGCAGGCGGATGAATTTAAAAGCCATAATCACCCAATAACGGATCCGGGGCACAACCACTCTTACACAGATCGCTTCAGAAATACTACCGTATCGGATAATGCGAATGATCGGGGGGTAGCCAGTGATAGTCTCGGGAGCGGTAGTTATACAACAGGCAATAGGACTACAGGTATCACCATCAACGACGCCGGCGGTGCCGAAACCCGCCCCGTCAACATGAACTTCTGGGTATACATCCGAATCAACTAACGCGATTGGTACTTGGTAATTTATTCGTTAACCAATTGCAAATGAAATATGACTAAAGTAATATATCACTACGCAACCATACTATTACTATGGATCGTACCCCTGACGACTGCCCTTGCGCAGACGGAAACGGACTGCGATCCAACCTCCCGCCTGCCGATTACGCAGGGTGATGTGCTGTTCAACTACGGCAGCTCAACCGATGCTTTTACTTTCCGCAATCGTACGAGCTTCACCATTGCGCAGCACTTCGTAGGCAAGGGAGTTACTCAGAACTATTCCATCCAGTCAGGCTTTTGGTCTCGTTTTCTCATCCCCCCTCAGGCACCAATCATACGGGTCAGTCAGGGTGATTTTCCTGATAGGGTCCTCATCAACTGGGAACTTGATCCGCTGAGTTCGGAAGCCACAACAGGCTTCATCGTCCTGCGCGACGGCGCTTTTCTGGCACAGATAGAGCCGGGCATCAGCCAGTTTATAGACTTCAACGTGCAGGCGGGGGAATTTTATGAGTACAGCGTCTATGGCCGAAACCAGTTTGGCAATGGCGCCCAAGGGCGTGCCGTGGGTTTTGTCAATCCCAACGGTATCGTGACAGGCAAGCTGGAGACTTTCAGCGGTAACCCGGTAGCCAATGCGGTGGTCAAGCTCACACCCACGGTAGGGCGCTCACTGCGCTTTGATGGCGTCAATGACTACATCTGTGTAACCCACCTGCCGGTGGTGCCAACCAATATGTGGACAGTCTCCGCCTGGGTAAAGATCGATGACGGCTACGACAGCGACGGCATCATCGACCTGGGCAGCGACCTCAACAAAAATTTCTGGTTGCACACCACACCTGCCGGCAGCGGTAAGGGGGTAGTAGCCGGTATTGGCACGGGCAGCGGTACAGCCAGTCTTACGCATGAATTTACCGAAAATCCCAATGGCTGGCACCAGGTAACAGCCGTGTACAATGGTATTTCGCTGCTGCTGTACGTCGACGGCCGCTATGTATCGTCAACCAAGGCGTCCATCGCCAGTGAAGATGCGCTGTTTACCATCGGCAGCCGCCGCGACCAGACGGGCTTTTTTCACGGCCGCATCGACGATGTACGTCTGTTCAATGCTCCGCTGACCAGCACCCAGATTTTTCTGACGCGCGACCTGACGGTCTCCAAGTCTACTGCCAATCTGGTAGCTTACTGGAAATTCGATGAAGGTCTGGGAACCAAGGTATTTGATCTCTCTGATAACAACATGGATGCCTTCATCAACGGTGCAAGCTTTAGTTCTGATGCCGCCCCGGTCAACAATGCCGGCTTTACCGACGAAGGAGGCTTCTACGCCATCGAAGGGGTTAATTACAGTCAGGCACAGACGTTTACGGCTACACCGATTAAGAATTTCTACTCCCGCTATGCGCTGGAATTCAATGCTGCTTACTCGTCTTACGCAACCCTGACCGATTTTGATCTGCCGGATACAGCTACAGTCGAGATCAACCTGCATCCGTTTGATCTGCAGTCGCGGCAGGTGGTGCTGTCAAAAGGCGATGACGACTTTGTGTTCGGCATAGAGAGTAACAATTTCTTTTTGACCATCAACGGTGAGACGCAGGTAGTAGGGCCCGCAACCACAGTCTACCAGCATCTTTCCTTTACGCTGGACGCTTACACAGGCCAGGTAGTTTATTACAAGGATGGTGATCTGCAAAATACCTTCACCTATAGTGATCTCGGTGGAGAGTGGACGGGTGATGTCTGGCAACTTGGGGCTGTCGGCAGTCCGGCTGCAGATTTTTACACGGGACTGCTGGACGAGGTAGCTTTTTACCACAGCGTACTCACGGTCGCCAACATACAACTCAACGCTTCACCTTTTGGCAGCGGTGGCACGGATGTGGCCAATCCTTATCTGCTTAGCTATTTCCAGCTGGATGAGGGTGATGGAACGGAAGTATTCGACTACGGCCCGCAGATGAGTGGGACCGGTACAGTCTACAACGCACCTTTTTCCATCATCACTTACCGGCAGGAAGCTACGCCCAACCTGTTTCAGCCTAGCCAACGGGTTATCAACATCAACGAAAGTACAACGGCCGCTTCTGGTGTCGATTTTGTCAACTTGTCCACAGTGACCATCTCAGGCGTTGTGCGATTTGAAAATACCTTCTGCTACCAAAAGGAAGTAGAAATTCTGGTCAACGGGGAGCCCTACTTCCCACCGGTTAAGACAGATGAAAATGGCCGCTTTGTCGCTGATTTTGAACCCGGGGTAACGGTGACACTCTCTCCCCGCTTCAGCGATCACGTCTACAGTCCGGGCTTTTTTCAGGTGCGTCGCCTTAACCGGCCGGTGGCCGGGGTGCTTTTCCAGAATCAGGTCAAGCGCGAGGTCGTCGGCCAGATGGCCGGAGGTAAATGCCGTCTGTCGGTCATTCCCGATGGTGCAGTAGTAAAAGTGAAGGCGCAGGCGCTCAACGACTGTTACTATCAGGAGCTTACGCTGGATAACCCTGACGGAAAGTTTCGCTTTCGGGGGCTTCCGCCCATCCCGATGGCCATCAGTGTGACGGAGCACTCCAACAATATCATCTACGACTACTTCCAGATACAAGGGGGGCAGGAAACAGACCTGCGGCTAATCGAGAAGGATACGATTGATTTTATCTACATCGCTCCGCCCAACGTGCTGATTCAGCCGTTTGAAGAAAACGGCTGTGAGGGCACCGGACTCAAGATGATCGAACAGTCCTCCCCCAACAATGGCAATCGCCTGTATAAGACCAAGGTGCGGGTGTACGAGCGCTATGACGGCGGCGACTGCTTCCTCGATTCTTTCCGGTTAACCATTAACAATGAGATTGCGGATCTTTCAGCCTACACGGTCGATTCCGATACGTCTACCTATACCATCGAATACTGGGCAGGGGTACCCAATATCACCGGTAACTACGAAAAATTCCTGCAGGTGACGGCCAATGTGAATGGTTCGCAGGCAACCTCGGTCGAACGTGTAGTGGTATTGGGGGAACGTTCGCGGGAGTCGACTTTTACAACGGCCTCCCCGGCTATGCCGCTGATCATCCTGCGCGATCCGCCGGGCGATGGTTCTTCGGCTACACTGGCGGAGGGTTCTACTTATTGTCAGTCATGGTCTAATGCGTCATTTTTCAATTCCAGCTTAAATACATCTACTACTATAGACATGGCTCCCAAAGTGATTACCTACGCAGGTTCACCGGTTGGGGGTACAATCACAGAGACAGACGCCATTGCAGAGTTAGACTTTTCCGCCAGTGCCCGCTTTGGTTTTTCCAATACGCAATCAGCAGAGGTATGTGTGACCAATGATATTGTTTACAGTACTTCTACAGGTGATGTGGTACTTGGGGATGATGCTGATCTGTATGTAGGGGCTGCTGTAAACTTTGAGTTCAGCTCCACCGATGTACTAGGTTTTGATCCGGATTCGTGCGAATTCACGCTGGGAAGTAACCTGCGGGTTTGGCCGGAGGGTTTCGGCACCAAGTATGTTTACAGCCAGTATCAAATCATAAAGGATGTAATTCCTGATTTGGAGTTTATCGGGGACACAGCTTCTGCAGATAGCTGGAGAAGAATTATTGAATACAACAAGCGACTTAAGGAACAGGCTGTATTTAAGGAAAATATCAGTTTCGACGCTCTTACAAACTACAGTCAGACGCAGTCGACCAGCAATTCCGCCTCCCTGGAAGTTTCGCATGAATTTGAAATCACTGCTTCTATGGCCTTAACGTTGGGTAATGCCTTCAACGGAGTAGGGGTCAAGGGTACAGTAGGTTTTGAAATAGGGGGGGGGGAGTCTTTCACCCAAGGCTTCACCAACCAGACGTCGCGCTCGGTGGGCTTCTCTCTGGCAGATGATGATCTGGGTGATAACTTTACTGTTGACATCCTGGATGATCCCGTCTTTGGTACACCGGTGTTCAAGCTTCGTAGTGGGGAGTCTTCCTGTCCACACGAGCCCAATACGCGGCCGCGCGAGGGGGTGACCCTGACAGCTGACCAAATCGTAGCGGTCAACGTACCAGAGAACGATGCTGCGGTATTCAATTTCACCATTGGCAATACCAGTCAGACGGATGAGTGGCGCTACTATACACTCGAGCTGTGGCGTGAGACCAATCCGCTGGGTGCCCGGGTACGGGTACAGGGCAATGCAACTTCCAGCGGCAGCTTCCTGGTGGAGCCGGGTGGTGGTCAGGATGTTGTCGTGACCATTGAGCGCGGCCCGGAGGCTTATGATTATGAAAACCTGTTGTTCTACGCCATCTCTGCCTGCGAAGGCGCACGCTACGATGCGTTTAACGAAGGGGAGTTTCCGCCGGAGCCTTTCTACGATGGTATGGAGTTATCAGCTTTCTTCCTCGAGCCCTGCAGTCCTATCGATATCGGCTTCCCGCTGCAGGACTGGGTGGTGACACCGGATGACGGTAATATTTTGTTTATCACCCTGAATGAGTATATCTATAACGATCCGGATCTGGATATCGTGCGGGTACAGTACCGCCGCACGGGCGGTGATGGCTCCTGGATCAACATCGCGGAGCTGCCGGCAGCGGAGTTTGCCAACTCACCGGTCTTCAAGATCGTGCAGTGGGATATGACGGAACTGTCAGATGGTGCTTACGAGATACGGGCGGTGACGCAGTGCTACGATGTATCTCTAAACCCTGGTATTTCCACAGTCATCAAAGGCCGTAAGGAAACGCGTCCGCCGCAACTGTTCGGTGCACCTCAGCCAAGTGATGGCGTGCTCAATCCGGGTGACGATATCTCCATCACCTTCTCCAAGCGTATCCGCTGCGACCGGATTTTCCCGGCCGACGGTATCGGTACCAATGTCAATATCAACAGTCTCGCGCTGCAGGATATGACTAACGGGGGGATACTCGTAGATGCTGTCATCAGTTGTAATAATGATAAGATATCTATCATCCCCAATATCCCCAACCGATTTATCGAGAACAATACCCTCCGGGCGACGGTGGCGGGTATCGAAGATCTGTACGGTAATGCTATACCAGAGCCGATTGCCTGGGAGTTCCTCGTCAATCGCAACAATCTCTACTGGGAAGGCGGCCGCATCGATGAGTTTGTATTCGAGGGCAGCCAGCTGATTGTTAAGCGTAATATTCGTAATCAGGGGGGCAGTATCACGGGCTTCAGCCTGGTGGATATTCCTGAATGGATGGATGTATTCCCGCTGACTGGCAATGTGCAGCCGGGTGATTTTGCGGAGATTACCTTCCGCTTCCCGGCCGACATCGTAGGTGGCCTGTACAATACCACCCTGCAGATGATTACGCCCCAGGGCCCTGAGCCGCTGCCCATCGATTTGCGCGTAGCTTGTCCGGATCCTGCCTGGGTAGTCAACCCACAGGCCTACAGCTACACTATGAACATGACGGTGCAGCTGGACATCGAAGGAGAACTGTCGACCGATCGGCTGGATCTGATCGGGGCTTTCGTGGGTGACGAACTCCGCGGGTCTGCTTATGTACAGTACATTCGCGATATGGATCGCTACCTGGCATTTTTGACGATCTACAGCAATCAGGTGTCAGGTGAAACCGTAAACTTCCGTATCTGGGATGCCTCAACCTGCCTGCTGTATGGCCATGCGGTGGAGAGCTTTACCTTTGAGACGAACGACCTGATCGGCTCGCCCCTGGTGCCGCAGGTAATTCATACCAACAACCTGGTACGGGTAGCTATCCCCATCCTCTGGGGCTGGAACTGGATATCGTACAATGTGAATCTTCCGGATCCGTCGATTAATACAGCCCTGGCGAGCCTGACAGCACCGCAGGGTGCGACGATCAAGGGGCAAACGGCCTTCAGCCAGTATTTCAACGCCGGTAGTGTGTGGGCTGGTTCGCTGGAAAATCTGTCGCATCTGACCATGTACCAATACCGTTCCACAGGCCTTGATTCCATCATCCTGCTGGGTAACCCGGTCAACCTCGAGACGACAACCATCCCGATTGTACAGGGCTGGAACTGGATCAGTTACCTGCCGCTGCAGGGTATGACGGTCGACAGTGCGCTACAGTCGCTGGTACCGCTCAATGGCGATATTATCAAGAGCCAGACGACCTTCGCGCAGTATGTAGCGGGCGTGGGCTGGATCGGTAACATGAGCTTTATGCGCCCGACCCAGGGCTATCTGCTTCGGCTGAGTAATCCGGGTACGCTGCAGTATCCGCCGCGCCGCCTGTGGGATGAGGAGGCTGTCGAATTCCGCTCCGGTGCTGATCCCGAGCTCATGAGCCTGAGCGAGCACTGGACCGTGAATCCGACCGAGTACGAGCACACCATGAACGTGATTGCGCTGGTTCGCAACGGTGAAGGCGAGAATGTCCTGTCCTCCGATACGGAAGTAGGCGCCTTCATGGAAGGTCAGGTGCGCGGTGCGGCCAAGCCTGTCTACATCGAAGCCCTGGATGCCTGGCTGCTGTTCCTGACAGTCTACAGCAACGAGGAGGGCGACATGCTGAGTTTCCGGCTGTACGATGAGTCGGCGGGTGCGGAGTATGCGCTCACAGGCCAGCAGGTGTTCATCGCCAACCGCATCGCGGGCAGCATTGATCAGCCGGTGGTGCTGACGCTGGGTGACGTGACGGAGGTGAGCGAGCCGGGCATAGCTGCCGGACTTCGCGTCTTCCCCAACCCGGCCCGCGAGCGCGTGTTTGTGCGCTTTGAAGCTGCTCAGGCAGAAGAAGTGCTTGTGCGCGTAACGGATGCCCTTGGTCGCCAGGTGGCACAGATGAAGCATGCTGCACATGCGGGTGAAAACACGCTTGAGTGGGCACCGGCAGGGCTTGCGCGCGGCCTGTATACGCTGAGCCTGCATAGCAGTGCGGGTGTACAGACAGTACGGGTTGAGTTGCAGTAAAAGCCCATTAGCGCGTAGGGCTATGCTCATGTTTACCGGCGAGCTTCGCTCGCCGGTAAACATGAGCACCCCCACATCATGCCCGCCAGCGGCGGGCATGATGTGGGGGTG
>CAYTVG010000038.1:0-15317 GCA_964441755.1 uncultured Saprospiraceae bacterium | reverse complement strand
GTTCACGAATACGCACTAGCACATCCCGGATTCAATAAAGCTAATCTTGAATAAAGAACTATAAGAACTAGTTTCTGGAAAAGAGAGGTATATGTCACTTATTTGAAAACAGTGGCGTACAAACCGTCAGGCAGTATAGTCATCATTTGCGGATGCTTGATCCGGCTGCTGGCTAAAAGACGGCTTTTGGCAGAGGGCTTGGAATTTTATCGGCGAAAAGCCGGTAAGCTCTTTAAACTGTCGGTAAAATGAAACCCGGTTGGCAAAGCCCGATCGGCTCGCTACTTCGGTCAGCGATAATTCCTGCTGCTGATCCAGCAGCAACCTTCTGGCTTCGTTGACGCGCAGCCGATTGAGCAGGCCGTTCACATTAGTACCGCTATACGTATTGACGGCCTGCGATATGTAGGTCTTGTTGGATGCCATGCGCATACTAAGTTCCTGCAGGCTCAGCCCGGCATCGAGGTACCATTTTTCTTTTTCCAGCTGCCGCACAATGTCGAGGTACAGCTGGTGCAACTGCCGGTCTTCGACGGCTTCCTCCGCGGGGGCTTCCGCCTGCACCATCGATGCCACGGGCTGATGGGCCTGCTCTTTGTTCAACAGAAAAAGGGTCTTCATGTAGCGCCGCAGCCGCAGGTGCTGGTAAGTGACGATGGCGGCGGCTCCGCCGATGAGCAGCAGCGCGAGCAGGAGGTAGGTGAGCTGGCGCTTGCGCACATCAACGTCCTCCTGCAACTCGCCGATGCGGGCGGTCTTTTTATCGAGTTCATACAATGCCTGCATTTCTTCGTAGGCCGCCAGCGCCATGCGGCTGGTGTTTTTCTGGCTGAGGTCGGTGTATTGCTGGAATGCCTGCTCAAAGCGGGGGTAGTCGCCCTGCCGGGCAAAAATCTTGAGGCGCACGCTCTGAACGCTGGGGAGGCGGTCGAGGCGGTCATTGGCGGTGTACAGCTGCTCGGCTTTGTCGAGGTCGGCCAGCGCTTGCGGGTAGTTGTCACCCCGCTGCAGTGCCAGCTCTGCCCGCCGGAGGTATACCAGCGGGATGTTGTGCCCAAATTGCTGTTCTTCGCAGACGCGCATGGCCTCCGTCAGGTTTGCTTCCGCGCTGGCATAGTCGCCCTGGTCAATCTGGTAAAGTGCCAGGTTGAGCAGTATGAGCGAATGGTGGTACACATCGCCCAGTTGCCGGTACAGGGCCAGGGCTTTTTGCAGGTGAAAAAGGGTGGGGGCCGGCTGCTTGTTTTCGTCGTAAAACTTGGCGAGGTTTTGGTGGCTTTGGGCCATGGTGAGGCTGTCTTTGCTGCGACTGGCATAGGCAAGGGCCTGCTCGATGAGCTGAAAGGCGCGCGGGTAGTTTTTTACCTTGCTTTCTACCATGGCAATATTTACCCAGCGCTTGGCCATGCCGGCAGAGTCTCCCAGGTGTTCGGATATGCGCAGCGCACGGGTGTAGGCGTTGAGGGCTTCCTTGAGGTTGTCCTGCTGGTCGTGCAGGATGCCCAGGTTGTTCCAGATGGCGGCCGCAAGGACGTTGCGCTGCTGCCCGTAGGTCGTGCGCAGGGCTTTTTGGTAGTAGCTCGCTGCCAGGTTGTTGCGTGAGCGAAAGTACTGCACAACGCCCATGGTCAGGTAGCTCCGGGTGAGCATGGAGTCGAGTTCGGTATCGAGCTGGCTGGCCATGGCAAGCGCCCGAAGGGCATATTTTTCTGCCTTGTCCATATCGCCCGGGGTGAGGTTCATGGAGGTGTCAATAAGGGCAAAAATCTCTTTTTCTTTGAGTTGCGCCAAGGAACAGAGCGGCAACAGCAGGGCTATGCATACAGCGGCAAGCTGTACCTTGTTAGTGGAATAGCGGAGCATACGGGATTCGTCTTTTATTTGCGATACGCGAAATTAACGATTCCGTTGATAGACTGTATTTTTTCTTTTGGCGGCTGGCGCCGCAAAAAAACCTACTTATGGTTGATTTTTGAAAAAAATCAACCATAAGTTATATTTTCTTTTGGCGGCGCCAGCCGCCAAAAGCGCTTATTTAACAACAACCCTCACCACGCTTCTCCGCACGCCATCCCGCAGCAGCAGCGTATACACCCCCGGCAACACCCCGCGCAGCGACACCTGCCCAGTCAGCACCTGCTGACTGACCACCTCCTGCCCAAGCATATCAAAAAGCTGCGCACTGGCTGCTTCCCAGTCGGCCGGGAAGCGTACATGGATGCTTCCGCTGGCAGGATTGGGGAATACTTCGGGCATAGCCACCTCCTGCGCCTGCTGACCGCCCTGCCCGCCATCCTGCAGGAAGATGGCATTGACGACAGTGGCATCGGTGAAGACGGCGACCGCCGGAGTACCCACTGTGCTTTCGGTGTAAAAGCTTGCATTGAGGCAGTCCGGCAGGCTGATATTCTGGTAAAAGACGTTCAGCCAGTTGACGCCGTTGGGGGAGGTGTAGCCGTAGAAGTTGTTGCCGATGCGCTCAAGCCTGAGCCAGCTGTGGTTGGGCACGTTGAAGATCTGCGAGATCAGCTGACCGTTGTTGACAGACCGTATTTCGCGGCGCACGAAGCCGAGGAGGTTGGTGCGCAGGGCAATCTTTCGGGCGCGTGGCTGGTTGGATTCGCGCAGCTGCACGCCTGCCCAGCCGCCGGTTACGGACTGAATGCGGGCGGTGATCTGCCCGTCGCCGCACAACTGCAGGCCCGCGGTGAAGAGGGCATCGGTTCCTCCACCAACGAATCCGCTGGATTGAATGACAAGGGTCCCCTGACAGTTGAAGTAGTCGGCCTCGCCCTGCGCCTGTCCGACGGGTGCGAGGGTCCATCCGGGCAGGAGGTTGTCGCCTTCGGTGATGGTGATGTTGGCGCTGCAGGAGTCTGCGAGGCCTGCCTGGTCGGTGACGACGAGGGTGAGGCTCGCCTGCCCGATGTCGCTGCAGTCAAAAGTAGGTGACTCGAGGATGCGGCTGTTGAGGATGCTACAGTTGTCTGCTGAGCCTGCATCGATATCTGCGGTGGTGACGGTCGCAATCCCAAATGGGTTGAGGACAGCGGTAATGTTGCGGCAGAGGGCGTTGGGGGGCGTGATGTCGCTGACCCTGATGAGGTAGCTGTGCTGGCGTGTGTTGCCGTCGACATCGGTGGCGGTGACGGTGATTCTGTGCATGCCGAGTGGCGCCGTAATGACGAGCGCGAAGTCCGCCTGTACGGGAATAACGGCTATGCTGCCCTGGGGCGTGCTGCCAAGGGGACTGATGCTGACCTGGGGTGGCGCAGTGGTACAGTTGTCGGCCAGTGAGAGGAGCCAGCTGGCGGCAGCGGAGCAGGCATTGCCGGGAGTATTGTATCGGACGGTGTCGCCGGGCATGATGCTGTTACCTCCTTCGCGCTGCAGTCCGATGATTGGCGCCAGGGTGTCGGCGCTGCGGAGCACCGCAAAGGAGTCGATGAGGAGGGGGAAGCAGTCGGGGCTGTACAGGCAGCTTCCGGGCTGTGTGAGTTGTATGCGCAGCTGGTAGCGGCCTGTATCGAGGGCCGCAATGCTGAGGGTGTCGGGCAGCAGGGTGTTGAGGGCCACAGGGATTGTGTTGCCTGCCTGGTCAACCAGACTGACGTCAAACCTGCCACCGGTACATAATGGGGTGAGGAGAGCAATGCTCAGACTGCCGTCGGCGGCATCGCGGCAGGTCGGGTGCTGCAGGTCGCTGAGGATGGCTTCAATGCCTGGCTCGCAGGGGTCTTCATCGTCGGGGTCGACATCGGCAAAGACGGCGTCGTCGTCAAAGTCACAATAGCTGTTGATTCTGTTGGGTACGCAGGGGTCCGCCGGATCGGGGTCGAGCAGGTCGCAGATGCCGTCGAGGTCTGTATCAGGCCCGATGCAGAAGGCTGCCAGGTCGGTATCGGTGAAGGTCGCAGGGAAGTTGCAGTCGGTGGCGGCAAATTCAAACTGGATAGCGCCGGTCCAGCTGCTGTCGCGCAGGCTGAGGTCGACCTGTCCGGATACCGGATCCAGGTCCATACCAATGGGGGAGAAGTCGATAAGCAAAGGCGCATTGGGGGATCCGAGCTCGCCATTGGTGCTGAAGGGGAAGGTGAGGGGTGCAGTGAGCACCTGGCCGAGCTGCGCGCTGTAGAGGCGTACTTGCATGTCGGCCGTCTGGGCCGTGTGGTAGATCTGAAAGAAGAAGAAGGGCTTACCGTCGGCCAGCTGCAGACTTCCGAGCCCGCGGAGCTGTCCGCCGATAAATACGGCGAGCTGGTCGCCGGGACTGGCGAAGGTGTAGAAGGGGGTAAGGTTGGCGACGGCGGCAATGCTCATGGTGTTGGGCAGCACGGGCGGTGCTGTCCAGCCGGGGGCTGCCGGGGGTGTCTGCGGTACGGGCAGTGGCCTTGCGGCAAAAGTGAGGCAGCTGCCGGTATAGTTGTCCTCAAAATCGTCGAGGGAGAAGCTGCTGAATGTCTGCCCGGGCAGGATGTGCTGGTCGGGGATGTCGGCAAACAGCGGGGGCAGGTAGGCTGCGAGCAGCTGCACGCTGAGGCTGGCTGTGTCGGCCTTGGCTGCAGGGGATATTTCGGTGACGACCACGGATAGGCTGGTGTTGCCTGTCCAGGCGGGGTCTGTAGCCAGCAGCTGAAGGCTGTTGCCGCTAAAGGTGGCCGTGAACTGCGGGCTGGGGAGTACTTCCCAGCGGACGGGATGCGCATCCTGCTGTTGCAGGAAGGGTGTAAGGTCTAGTGGCGCAAAGCTCATGCCCTGCATGCCGCGCTGGACGGGCAGGGGGTCGAGTGCCGGCGGCAGGTCGCCGTCGGTGTATACGTCGATGATGAACGGCTGCTGCAGGGAGCCGGTAATGGTGAGCTGCTGGAAGGTGAAGGTGGTGGTGGCTTCATAGACGAGCTGGTGGTCGGCATGGTAGAGGCTGATGGATAGCTGTGTGCCCGCGGGCTGGTTGCCGTAGAGGGTGAAGAAGTGGTATGTCTGTCCGCTGAGGCTGACGGGGTTGTTGAGTGCGCGCAGCTGGCTTCCGTCAAAGAAGGCGATGCGGTGGTTGGGGTTGTGTGCGGTTGCGCCGTTGATGCGCAGCTGTGCGATGATGTTGGCGGAGTAGGGAAACTGTCCGGGATCGGGCTGTGTCCAGCTGACGGTGTCGGGCGCTGGTGCGGTGACGGTGATGAGTGCCTGGCAGCTGCCGGTGTTGCCGGCGGCGTCGGTGGCAGTGACGGTGACAGGGTTAGTAGTGCCGTTGTTGGCTGCGGTGAAGGTTGCCGGAGAAACGGAGACGGTGGCACCCGGGCAGTTGTCGCTCAGGGAGGCGGAGTCGTAGGCATCGGCCGGGCTGAGGGTGTAGCTTTCACCGGGCAGGATGAGCACAGGGAATGCGCGGCAACTGATGACGGGCCTGATGGAGTCGATGATGGTGACGACAGCCGTGCAGCTGGCGGTAAGGCCCGCATTGTCGGTGGCGGTGAGGGTGACGGTATTGCTGCCCTGGTCTGCGCAGCCGAAGGTGCTGCGGTCAATGACAAGGGTAGGGGTGCTGCAGTTGTCGGCAGAGGCGTTGTTGATGTCGGCCACCGTAAGGGTAGCGCTGCCACCGGCATCGAGGTAAATGGTCGCAGGCCTGCAGCCGGCCACCGGAGGTATGTCATTGACGGTGACGGTAAAGGAACAGCTGTCGGCATTGCCGACAGCATCGGTAACCACAAACGTATTGGTGGTGGTGCCGATGGGGAAAAGGCTTCCGGAGGGCAGTCCTGCGGTCTGCAGGAGGCTGGCGCCGGGTTGGTTGTCGCTAAAGGCTGGCGCTGCATAGCTGAGGGTGCTGCCGCAGGTGGCAGGCTGGGCGCTGACAGTAACGGCAGCCGGACAACTGATGGTCGGCAGCTGACAGTCGGCGGGCGCGGTGAAGAGTGCAGGGACGGTCAGGCTGCAGGACTGGGGTCCCGAGAGGACAACACTGGCATCGAAGGCGCTGCCGTCGGCAGGCAGTCCGTCGAGGGTGAAGGTCATGGATCCGTTGAGGATGTTGATGGGGACGGGTGTACCGTTGAAGGTGAGGGTGGCGCCCTGGGGAGGAGGTGCAGCAAAGGCGATGGCGAGGGTCTGCGAGAAGGTGTTGGCGGCAGGGTCACAGGGCGACTGACTGACGGGTGTAATGGCTGCGAGGGGGCAATCGGGCAGTCCGCAAAGGGAAATTTCGTTGAAAAAGCAGAGGGCGGTGGGGGCTGGCACAGCATGCTGGAGGAAGAGCTGCAGGGTAGTGATGGACTGTCCTGTGGCGGCGGGCAGCAGGCTGCCTGTAAAGGTTACGGGTACAGCGTTGAGCGGGGTGACTACAAGTGTGTACTGACTGGCAGTGCTGAGGGTGACGGCAATGATCATGCCCTCATCGGTGTAGGGGATGTTGGTGGAGCGGTTGCCGAGGGCGTCGAAGATGCGGTATCGGGCGGAGGCACCATCGTAGAAGAATCGGAGGAGCTCCTGCTGCTGGCTGTTGCGCAGGGAGAATCCTGCGGAGGCGCCGTTGCCGAGGCTGTTGTTGTCCATCTTGAGGGAGAAGGGCAGGCCGACGGATAGGGGGAGGCTGAAGTTGAGCCATGCCTGTGCGGCACCGCCATTGGTGGCGGACATGCGCCAGGCTCTGCCGCCGGTGTCAATGTCGCCGTCGCCATTGGAGTCGCCGTTGCCGTTGATGGTGGAGGTGCCGAGGGCGTGTCCGGCGAGGCCCGAGCGTGCAAGGGTCCAGGTGCCGAAGCCGAAGCCTGCAGGGTCACCGGTCTGCCAGCCGTCGTCGTAGACGTAGGAGAGGGTGTTGGCGTCGTAGCAGTTGTTCTGCGCCTGCGCGGTCAGTACTGCACAGGCGAGGGAGAGTGTATAGAGGAATCGAGAAAGATGCCGCATGATGGAAGATCAAATTTAGTGACTGCCGGACAGTCGGGTGACTGTCCGGCGGCTGGGGCTACAGGTCGCCATTGCTGGCGACCTGTAGCTCAGCAAGGTCTATGGTTTAACAAGCTGCACCCTGCGGGTGATGACGCCAGCGGAGGTCTGCAGGGTGATGGTATACCAGCCGGCGGGCAGGGCAGCAGCGGGCTTCCACTCGAGCAGGTTTTGGCCTGCCGGGGCGTCCTGCGCGAAGGTGTATACCTGCCTGCCGAGGGGGTCAGCGACGGAGACGAGCAGGGGTTGTGCTTCGGGCAGCCGGAGCTGGATGAAGACGCGCTCCCCGGCGGGGTTGGGGTATACTGTCAGTCGGTAGTCGTCTGCCAGCTCACCTACGACAGAGGGTGATGCAAGGGTGAGGATGCGGGGCAGTTCGATGGAACCGACAATCCTGTTGGTGATGAAGACGATCTGCTCGCTGATGGGTATCTCCTGTGCGGTGGTGGTGTCGAAGAAGACAAACTGGAGGTTCTCGCCTTCCTCATTGGCATAGACGGTGAGGAAGAGGAGCCAGGTGTCGAGCTGCGGAATGTAAATGGGCTTGTTGGCGCCGCGCAGCTGTCCGTTGACGAAGGCGCCTACCTCGTCACCCTCGCTGAGGCAGTTGGGGAGGTCGCCGTCGCGCACCACGGCAATGAGGTTCATGGTGTGCTCAAACTGCAGCGGGTCTACCTGCCAGTGGGCGCCCAGACTGCTGTTGTCCTGTACAGGTGTACTCCGGAAAAGTACATCTTCTTCCGGGTTGTGCAGCCTCGGGGGATACTGAAGGATGCCGGGATTGCTGAGGTACAGGAGGTATCCTTTGCCGGGCCGCATGAAAGTGAGGTTGCCCACCCAGCCAATGCCGGCAACATATTGTGCAAAGGTGGCCTGCCCTTTGATGATGTCTCCATTGAGCGCAGTCGACTGCAGGGACTGTAAGGCCGAATCGGTGGACATGCCCTGTCGGGGCAGGAAGCCAATCCAGTTCCAGCCTGCCGATAAGGGCAGGGGCGTCGTGGCCGGATTGACGGGGGTGCCCAGCAGTATGAGCGAGTCAATGGCCGCTGAGCGGTATTGGTACATGGTCAGGTGTGAGATACTGTTGAGCGATCCCATCCAAAACCCTCCAGTATTAAAGTACTGACTGAAAGTGGCCTGCCCCTTGATGGTGGCATTCTGTGGAGCAGAAAGGCTGGCAAGTGCCGTATTCAGGCTTGGGTCTGGTAAGTTAACATTGTAAGATATCCAGTTCCAGCCAGGAATCAGGGGTACCGAAAGCCGTAGGAGGTTCTGGGTATGAAGTACTTGTGGTTGTAAGGGAGAGCCAATGAGGTCGTCTGCTGTAAATGAAAAGGTTTCCAGCGTGGAGCCGTACAACAGGCAAGCCGAGGCATCCCATACCTGAAAGCGGACGGTTTCTCCTGTAATCGTATCGCTGAAGATGGTCAAAAAAGCCAGATATTTATCGAGCGCAGCATTGTACTGAATGTAGGCAAGACCCCGGCATTCCTCACCGACAAAAGCACCTACTATGTCTAGCCTGTCAGTGGAAAGTTGTCCTTCTACGTTCAGCTCAACAGTCATATTCATGGAGTATACGTAATCAGCCGGATTGACATTCCAAAAGGGTGGGGGACAGGTCACTCGCAGGCTAATAGGCAGGGGCTCATCTCCTTCTGCTGTCGTAAGTCGAATAGTTTCCTGATAATTGCCGCCGACAAGACTAGCAGGGAATGTAAAAGTGATGGTTTGGACAGCGCCAGGCTGCAGCGTACCGGCAGTGGGGAAAACATCGGCCCAGGCGGGGATGCCGGTGAGGGTAAAACTCATGGCCGATCCGCCTTGATTTTTGATGTCTCTGGTGACAACCAGTGTGTTGCCTTCCACAACGACAGCATCAATGCGTGCTTCTGTCCAGTACAGGGAGGATCGGTTGACAAAAAACTCCCAGATGGCTGGCTGCGTCAGCTGGTTGCCAACCAGGTCTTCGATGTCTTCAACACGCACCCGCAGTGTACGGTTTTCGATAAATCGGTTCTGTATGTTGGGTACAATCACCACTTTGTCCTCGTTGCAAGTGATGATGGCGTCGATGAGTGCTCCGTTGGTGGCGTCGTACAAACCAAGGTTGTTGTTGTTGATCGGCCCACCGGCAGACTGGTCGGCTTCGAAGATGCGACCGCAGTTGATGCGTTTGGTAAAGCGTATGGATATTTCGTCACCCGGACTCAGCACACCGTCAGCCGGCTCGGGTATACCTAGTACAACGGGTGGTTGTCGTTCTATGCGGATGGGGATGATGGAGGAAATACCCGATTCCTGACTCGTAGATGAGCAAATGGTGACCGCCCGGATTTCGTAAAAACCGTCCTGCAGGCCTGTGGTTACCCAGGGTACAATTTCAAACAGCTCACCGAGTGAATCCCGTGGAATACCGTCGGCAAAACCCGGAAAATTAATCCATGATCCGTTGCCATCCCGGTTGCGGTACTGTACCCGCACCTGCTCGAGGTCGGTGTCCTGGGGGTCGTACCGATTTAGCGTAATCATGAAGGTATCGCCGCTACTAGGTATGATGACATTATTGACAGGGGGCGCAATGTCTATTTCACTGCAGGGTTCGATGAAAAATACGTCAAACTCTACTTCTTTGAAGAAGGGATTACTGCTAAATCGGGTTGTGTCGTAATCCCTGGGGTTGTTCCCCAGTGCCAGCGCACGATCGTATTCGCATTGAGAATAGGCAGCTATGCGGAGATTTTCATAGGTGTAGGCAATGGGTCCGCGGTTGATAATGGTGGTGAAAGTCCTGTTTTCGAATGCCTGCAGTTGTATGGGGATGATTCTTCCGGCATCAACGATGTTGATCTCTGCTCCCAGGGGGTTGAATCCGGGCGATTCTGTCATGATGTAGTTCATGGTCTGCGCCGACTGGCTCACATTGGCAAGCGTAACGTTGAAGACCGCCGGATCGTTGGAGGGGACATTCTCGGCTACGTTTCGGTCAATGGTTAGTTGCAGCTCTTCCCGGTTTTGTGTGCCAGGCTCCCAGGGACACATAGACTGGCCTCCGCGGATTCTGAAGACGGGCGTTGCATAGTGTCTGTCTTCCAGTATGTCTACAGAGAAATTGTCGTTGGCATCGTCGTCGTTGAGGACAAAACCTACGGTGCGGGTGTTGGTGTTGTTAACAGCAGCTTCAGTCGAAACACCAAACGAAATGGTGGTTTTTATACCATTGGTTACACCGACGTCGTTGACAGAGGCGCCAAATGCTGTAGCAATTTCCGAAGAATAGTCTAGTTGAAAAGAAAAAGTGGTCGTGTTGGCAAAACTGGATTCTTGTGAAAATTCGTAAACTGGTCCACCGTCGAAGGAAATGTTTCGTTTGAATACGGCATTTTGTTTTTGTTCTTTGTTTCTGTTGATGATGTCTCTCCACTGTTGGGCGGAGCTGAGCTCGCCCAATGCGGTAAGCTCGGGTATGACCACATTTTCTATCTGGTGTTCCGTGTAGATGAATTCGGTTTCAAAGGTGTCGGGGAAAACGGTGATGGATTCGGAGAAGGTAAACATACAGCTGTCCGGATTGTAGCCCAGATTGTCTGTTTTTCCGTAAATGAAGTTGATGGCCGCTCCAATATACAGGTCACCGCCCTGTTCACCGCCTACCCGATCGTCCTGCTCGGAGGTTTGGTAGCGGGTGGTATTGGTGATGCAATATTCAGCCTGGTGTGTGAGCCCCGCCTGATAGCTAAGGGTGGTAGTGATGCCAGTGGTCGCGGTTGTTTTTATCTCAAGTTCTGTTTCTGCGCCTATGCCGACGCTGGTGGTAGCGTCCGGCCCTAGTTCAGTTTCCAAACTCCGCTCTTGCTCCAATCCTGCGGATATACCCAAGGTAAAGGTTCCACAGGTGGTCTGACCTTCTTCTACATAGGCATAGCTGCCGTCGCCAGGGGGGTCTCTCAGGATGAGGAAGGGTATTTGGGGGGATTTTGACTGGAATGTCGACAGTCGCGGCCGCTTACCGAGGACGGCAGCGGTGAAAATTTCGGCAGTACCTTGTGTATTACCCACGAGCGGACTAACCTGCAGGGTTTTGGTGTAGGGGGCAGTGAGTATGGGCAGGCCTGTGCGATATATCAAGTTGTAGCGGCCACTGTCCATTTGTACTTCTGTCTGGGGTTTGTCTGCTATGTTGTTGTTGATCAGCAGCCGGGCAGTGTCAAGGTAACAAACACCACTATAATACGGCTCATATACCCTGATGGTTTGTATATAGTCGACCCCCTGCCGCAAGAGGGCTGGCTGGCCAGCACAGCTGTTGGAACCCAGCTGACTAATTTCTGCTCTTGGGGTAGATTTGTATATGAAGTCAACGGTATCCCTGGCCACGGTGTCGAGGTCAATCTGCTGCCCGCCCAAGTTATTGAAATAAGCGAAGATATCAGGATCTGAATGCTCGGATACAGCTATGGAAAGTGCTAGTGGAGGCACATCTGTGAACAGGTAGCGTCCGTCTGTTTCCGTGAGCCTAAGTGTATTGTTCCAGCAACCATCTACAGCGGCAAGATATACTTTTACCACACCTGTCTGTGGAATGACGGATTGTCTGCAATCGCCTCCGGCAACTTGTCCACCAACCTTGCGCTTGGTAAGGTCCTGAAAAAGAACACCGGCTACGGGCGCAGTGAGATTGCGTACTTCAAAGAAACCAGGGAAAAAGCTGTGGTTTTTATACATCGCAGACAGCCGTACGGACTGTCCTGGTTGGAATTCTGCCGAAAAACGACCTGTCGAATCTGTCATGATAGGGGGGATGTTTGAACTGCCATTGACCAATATCTCTACGCCTTCGGCGTAACAGAAAGTGTTTTCATAACGAACTACACCTGATATGGTTATGGTTGATACATCTGTAAAGTCGATGCTGCCGACAGCAGTGTTGCTGGTGTTGATATTGACGGTTCGGGTGCTCGGTAGGTACAGATGCGGTATGGTATCCTGCCGCGCGGTCACCGTAGACCAGCTTCCCTGACTGAAAGTTCCTGCAGCTAGCATGAGAGGGCCACTATCGAAAAGCTGTTGATCTTTGCCTTCATTGAAAGCATAATAAGCTCGAAGCCTTGCACCGCTGTTGGCGCCAGCAGGATCAATTCCGCCACCTGTCTGCACCGAAGCGTGAAGCTGTAGCGTATTTTGCGATAGCACGGTATCAAAAACGGCCACTTCATCAACCAGTCCGGTAAAAAAATGCGTCGGCTGGTTGTGGTTGTTGGCGCCAACCATCCAGGGGGCATCCGACCATTGGGCAGCGGAGAGGTTGGGGAAGTTGTAGCTGCCGGCACTCGCGCCGTTGTTGTAAAAATGAAGACTGTTGCTGCTTGCTTGTATGGTCAGCGCCAGCCGCTGGTAGGTGGGTGCGGCAGCACCAATGGTCTGCGTGTGGCCGTTGAAAGTGAGGTGGTATTGGCCGTTTTCCAGGTAAAGTTCGAATACATTTCCTGTGCCGACGGTTTTGCTCAGCAGAGTCTGTCGGGTAGAGGTGTCAAAGGGGTGGACGACTATCTCAATAGTCGAGGTGTCGGGCAGCGGTATATCGGCCAATCGGGCAAAAGTGCCCAGTGGGGCACTGAATTCCAGTGCGTAGTTGTTGTAAAAATTTTGACTGGGGATGGCCGTAAATGTCTGCGTACTGCTGTAGTTGATGCCTTCAATGTTGTAAATGCCACCGTTGTCGGTGATGGCTGCGTTTTGGATACCTGGGGTGTCCGAAGAGAAGACAGCTCCGTAAATATCAGCATGCAGGTCGTTGGGCGATAAGTCAAATACCCTGACGCCCATTCCTTCATCGAATTTCCAATAGGCAGACAATCCGGGGGTGCTGCCTGAAATGCTTATGTCTTTGTAGCAGATAATTTCGGACTGTGGCAGCAGGCGGTCAAAGATCCGGACATCGTCAATCCTGCCTTTAAAAAACGATGATTTGTCGCGCTGGCTGCCCAAGGTTAGCAGGGCCGCTACGGATTGCATGCTGGCGGCCATATTCCCTACATACTGGCCGTCTACGTACAGCGTAAGGTTGTCATTGCCGTAGGTCATGGCTACCTGATGCCAGCCATCGGGATTGCTGCTGAAAAGGTGGGCCAGTTCGCGATAGGTGTTTCCTTCGCCTATGCCTGCAACAATGCCTTTGCCCTGCCCGGCAGGGCTGCTGCGGAGCCACCAGTTTTTATTCAGGTCACTACCCAGGTCAATGATGGCAGCACCGTTGGCCTCATCTAGTTTTACCCAGCTGATGAAGCTAAACTGCTGGCTGAGAAAGTCGGGCTGGTGTGATATGCATACGTGATCATTTATTCCGTCAAAGTAAAGCGATTTTCCGATGGTGGGTTGCAGCCGAACGACGGTTCCTGTTATCGGATTGCCTGCGGGTGAGGCCACCCTGCCCGAGATGGCACCATTGGGATTGACAAAACCAACGGCCTTGCCCGGTCGGCCCTCACCCAGGGCATTGATGCCCGATACACCATACTCATAGAATTCGCCGGCCTGTACATTGAAATCAATGAAATTGCGGGCGGATACACCTACCTGACTCAAAAATTGTCCGTCACGGGTAATGACAAAGCCTTCCGTAGGGGGGGATCCCAGCGGATCGACCTGCCAGCTGAGCGTCACCCGGTTGGGAAAATCCCCCTGCGAGGCAATCAGTCCAACTTCTTTGGGCGGTAAGATAAACCGCGCCCAAAAACCGCCGTCGGTACTGCCCAATTCAGCCGTGGCCTGACCCGTAAATGCCTGCCCGACAGTAAAACCGGACCGACGACTGTTGTTCTTGGCATTGGAGACGGAACCAAAAGTGAAGAATACTTCACCGGAGGCTGCCGCCTGCGAACTTGGTGGGTTGCAGCTTGTCTGTGGCTGCGCCTGCGCCTGTAAGCGGCAGAGCGTCATGGGAAGGAGGCAGCAGCTCAGCAGTATGAGTAGTCGTGTCATATTTTTGTGTGTTTAACTTACCGAACAGGAAGTCACAATCAGTCGCCTGATGGGATGGGCTAGCCAGATAGTTTAGTTGATGCGGATGTAGGTCCAAAGGTTGATGTTCTTGGGGCGGGTTTCAGTGCCACCAGTATAGTTGATGGTAATATTAGTGGTAGATACCTCGGTTTCGTAGTTATCTGAGATAAGAATTTCACCTCCTACATCTCTATCACTTACATCATCCGACCTTTTTGTGTTTCTAAATCGGTCGGTGTATCCATGTCGGTGCCCAGGATCTGTGATGGTATGCCTATGACTCTTAAAATCATCCTCCTGTATCGTCCCCACCTGAGAACTACTTGTACGACCGGGGTCTCTGTCAGGAGAATGCGAAAATTCCTGTGATCGAATAAACAAACCACCTCCGTCCGGAATAATAGATAGTCCGGTGCGAGTGGCTAATTTTGAACCAGCAATAGAACGACCATCCATAGGCACCCAACATTCGCCATTTTCCAACCTGAATTCATCAGGGTTCAAAATAGAGTATTTGACGTCCCCGACGGCACCGGAGCAGGCTACGGTGAAAGCTCTAATGGAATAAGGTGAAAAAGTGAGTTCTGCCCTGGGCAGCAATTCTGTACCATCGACAGTTACACCCAGGAATAATCTGTTCGCAAATATATTGGGATCAATGGGTGTTTGGCCTCCCCCCAAGTTGTAACTGTATATGCCAGACGTCACGGTTACCTGGGCAGGCTCCTCCCATTCGGCAGCACCCCCCGAAGCAGCTGTGTACAACTTAAAGGTTACATTTTGCGGTCCGTCGGGCACGGCTATCCCGCTCGCGGTACGCAGGATACCCTGTACATTGAGCCTGATATTGGATTGCACGAGCTGCGCATTCAAGGAAATCGCCTGTACAACAAGCAAGGTCAGCAACAAATTTTTCATGACAATATCGTTTTTTGAATTAGTAACCATTTCAGTTGAACCTAATATAGTGACAACAGGAACAGAACATGTCCAATGAATCCTATCGGTTTTACTGTAGAATTGGATGAGAACTATTTTTCGCACCATTGTTTTTTTGGTGGTGCGGTAAAATTAGGAGAGCAATCGAGTTAAGCCACGGTTTCGATATTATCTGAACAGTATTAACTATCTGACAAAAAATAGAACAATAGAAGGATTTAATCGAAATCAAAAAACAACTAATATTAAAAATATAGTTTGATAGACGCAAGCAAATATCAAAAATATTAATCAAATGTTCGCTTTCAAAGATAATGGTTTATTGGGGGATAATGTTTTTTTTAACCTAAATTTTTTCAGTTTATTTTGAAAATTCGTAAAAGCTTAGCCACATTGAAAAATGACCCGCTCCCCCTCAAGAGCCTTGATGA
>CAYTVG010000037.1:150-16396 GCA_964441755.1 uncultured Saprospiraceae bacterium | reverse complement strand
CGATGACCTGCTCCCCTGGAACTGGAAGCCTCTCAGCAGTCCTTAATTTTTTTTGCCCCTGTAGTTGGTATAGGGCTTACGGATAGACTGCACGAAGCTTTTCAGACCAGCCATACGGTTGCATATCACCCACCAGCACCTAACATCCTAATAAACAGCTAAATAACTCTTTAAAGCTTAGTAAAATAAAAGGCAAACATATAAACGTTGCTACAATTTAGGATATTAATATCCTAATATCTTTTTAAATCCCTGTTGAAATACTGTTTTACAAAACCTCCCTGTCCATACAAAAATTACCTATATTTGTCCATATGTTACAGCCCCCCATATAACCAGACATAGATTACGAAAAAAAATTCGTAATTATGTGCATGGAAACGACAGAGAAAGGGATCAAGAAGTTCAGCAAGGATGAAAAGCTGAAGATCTTGGCTGAAGCTGAACTTAATGGCGTAAAGGTTACGCTGGCTAAATACAACTTGTACCCGGCTACCTTTTACTACTGGCGCAAGAAGCTTACTGTGTACGGAGAAGAGGGCCTGTCACATCAGGTCGTCAAGAACCATGAGAGCCTTATCAAGCGGCTGGAAAAGGAAAATGAGGCACTGAAGCTGTTACTTGCCGAGAAGGAGCTGGAGTCAAGATTGAAGGATGAACTGTTAAAAAAAAAGTATCCCGAGATGAAAAAGAAGCGTTAGTGCGGACGTATATGGGTGTCGGGCTAAGCAGAGATAAATGCCTCGATATAACGGGACTATCAAAGCATCAGTTTTACAGACCTGTGTGCGCCAAAAAGCCTGGCCGCCAGGGAAGCAAGACGACGCGTTACAAAGATCCGTTGACATCAGCAGCGCAAGAAGTTGACAATGAGCGAGTGCTGGAACAGATAATCGAGATTAAGTCGCAGTCTAATCTGCCTAACTGGTACAGAATGATAACCCGGCATTTACAGCTTGCAGGGTATTACATCAACCACAAAAAAGTATATCGTCTGATGGAAATACAAGGATTGCTGGAGGAGCCCCGAAAAAGGACGGGCAGAAATTTTGTTGGTTGTCGGCAGGTAGTGCCACAGCAACCGCTCAGCATCCTTGAGATGGATATCAAGTATTTCTGGGTTCACGGGCATAAAAAATATGCATTTGTGCTGACCATACTGGATACATACACCCGATATGCTTTAAACTGGGCGGTTGGATACTCTATGAAAGCGATACAAGTGAAGGAAGCTTGGGAGTTTTTGATTGCCAACTATTTACAACCAGCAGGATTGCGGGAACAGGATGTAAAGGTAGAAATCAGGAATGATAATGGTAAACAGTTCAGCGCTCATATGCTGTCCGCATTTTTTGAGGAGAATCATATCGACCACAAATTTACCCATCCCTATACACCTGAGGAAAACGGGCATGTAGAGAGTTTCCACAGTATACTAAGCAAAGCCCTCAAGCACGAGCTATTTGCTGATCTGCAGGCATTAGAAAGAAGGCTACAGCAATTTTATGCCAGTTACAATGATGACAGATGCCACGGCTCAACTGCCGGACTACCTCCGGCTAAATTTTGGGCATTGCACGACCTGGGTAAAATTGAAACCGTAAAGTTGAAGAACAACAGGCTGAGGTTCAAGCTAAAAGTAGCTTACCAAGACGTACTTACACTCCCCGATATCAACAGATATCAACATCGGGGAATAGGAATCTGAGGGAGACGCTCGCTTATTTTTTGAGACCCTCGATGGGTCTTAAAAAATATCAATTCGTATTGGCGGGCCCGCACAATACATCGACTTCGGTACAATAGTCACCGTCGGTCGACGCTCGCTGATGCAAATATATAACCGTTTTATTCTACTTTTGTATCACGCGTAATCGATTGTCCGGTAATTAGGGGGCTGAACCACCATACACTCTCCTTCCAAGAATACTTCTTTACTACAAAAGTCCGAGTATGCAGATTGACCTCATAGCCGGGGCACGTCCCAACTTTATGAAGATAGCCCCCATAGCCACTGCCATTGACCAATTGCCAGCATCGGCGGGTCTGAGTTACCGCATCGTCCACACAGGTCAGCATTATGACCGCAACATGAGTGAGCAGTTTTTCGAAGAGCTGGGCATTCCTGAGCCCGCCGTCAACCTGGGAGGCGGTGGAGGTAGCCAGGCAGAGCAGACTGCCCGCATTATGGTCAGCTATGAGCAGCTATTGATGAAATCCCCCTGCGATATGTGCCTTGTGGTTGGCGACGTCACCTCTACCCTCGCCTGTTCGATCGTCGCCAAAAAGCTACACATACCGGTGGCGCATGTCGAAGCCGGCATCCGCTCCTACGACCAGCGCATGCCTGAAGAAATCAACCGCATGGTCACCGACAGCATTACCGATTATTTCTTTACCACCACAGAGCAGGCCAGCGACAACCTGCTGCGCCTCGGTCATGCACCCGACCGCATTTTTTTTGTTGGCAATACCATGATCGACACCCTGCTGAAAAACGAGCCTCGCTTTCGGCCCCCGGCCTTTTGGGATGCATTTGAGCTGGTACCCCGGCGCTACCTTGTCCTCACCCTCCACCGCCCCGCCAATGTCGATGATCCGGCCAAGCTGCAAGCCCTGCTGTCGGCCCTGCTGGACCACAGTGAAGATTACCCGCTTATTTTCCCCGTGCACCCCCGCACCCGCAAAGTCCTGGAGCAACTCTCCCTCCCTGCCGACCGCCTAAAGCTGGT
Organism: uncultured Saprospiraceae bacterium; assembly: GCA_964441755.1. Taxonomy (GTDB): domain Bacteria; phylum Bacteroidota; class Bacteroidia; order Chitinophagales; family Saprospiraceae; genus JAUMBM01. Next base: position 13,664 of record CAYTVG010000037.1, on the reverse strand, counting down.
AGAACCCATGGGGTATTTGTCCTTCAACTACCTCGTCAAGCACGCCCGGGCGGTAGTTACCGACTCCGGCGGCATCACCGAAGAGACCACCGTCATGGGCATCCCCTGCATGACCCTGCGCGAAAACACCGAGCGGCCCGAGACCGTCAGTCTGGGCACCAACGAGCTGCTGGGAGTAGACCCTGCCGCCATCGCCCCTGCCATGGCCCGCTTATTTGCAGGTCAGTGGAAGAAAGGCGTAGTACCGCCGCTCTGGGACGGGCAAGCTGCCGGGCGTATCGTATCCATATTGGCAGAGATGGCTAAGCGGTAGCAGAAATAAGTCTCTCTTTGGGGTCATAAGCTCCCTGATATTGCTTTATTCGTCATGCACAGCGAAGGTCACAATTATAGTAGCATGTGAAAACACCATTAGCATCTTTCACCAGCGAGTACAAAAAATTTTTCCTCAGCTTATACAAATAAACAATTACAGGCTCATGGCCAGGCGGAATCCTACATCGCTGCGGTGAGTAGAAGGACTATTGAAGTAGCGAAAAGCAACCCGACAATCTTCCGGATCATCATCCCAGGATCCACCCCGACATACCCTGAATGAACCAGTAGAAGCTCCCGTGGGGTTTGTCTGTGTTGTTGATGAATACCCACCTTTTCGGTCTTGACACCACTCCCATACATTTCCACTCATGTCGTACAACATTAACCTGTTGGGTAACTTTTCTCCAACACGATGTGTCCTGCCTTGTGAGTTGTCCACGAACCATGCAGCACCCTCCGGATTGTTGCTCCCGGCATACTGATACAACCGCCTTCCGCGGCCACCGCGTGCAGCAAATTCCCACTCTGCCTCTGTCGGCAAGCGATAATTCTGCCCTGTCATTGCATTCAGTCGTTGAATAAACTCTTGTACCTCGTTCCAGCTTACCTGCTCTACCGGACACTGATCACAAGCTGCAAATTTCGACGGATTGTTGTCCATTACCTTTCGCCACTGCGCCTGTGTGATTTCATATTGTCCGATGTAGTATGAACTGAGTATCACGCGATGCACGGGTTTTTCATCACTTTCACACGAATGCTGCTCCTCTGTGCAGCCCATATCAAAACTTCCGGCTTTCACCAGCACAAAAGCTCCGGCATACTCATTCGTGAATCTGGCTGATAGTTCCTGGTCAGTCTCCTTCTGCACATATTCGCTTGTATCGGGAGACCCGTCAATCAGTATGGTTCGACTTTCATCAGCGAGAATAAGAGGTCTTTTCAATTCAGTTGATTCTTTACCTGATTTACCCTTATCATTTAAAAGGATATTAATATCCATCAGTTGCAAGATACTTCCCTGTAAATGTGTCGCACTTCCATGGTTTTTGCCTGAATCAGTATTTGAATTAGAAAAAATGAAGTTAAAAAAAGCTACAATCACACAAGCCAGCGCTATTATGACACCCAGCATGCTCCACTTCTTCCGGAACGCATTCGCTTGCTGAATATTAACCGATTTGGATGTCTCATTCGTTGTAGTATGTCCGGATGGATCGCGATTTGTATGAATGATTGATTGATCCTCATCCTGTTTTACTTCAACAGACTGCCCGGTCTGAAGTGGCTGCTTAGGAACAGTTGTTATGGTTGACCCGGCATTACCATGCCGCCTGATATCATCCAGCCGCTGTAAAATCTCTTCTGTGTAGGGAGAATCCGGGTATTGGACTAAGAATTCGCACAATTCAGCCTCATCATCCGTGAGCGACAGATAGCGGCGTTTTTGCAAGAGGCTCTTTCCCAGCTGACCCGCACTTGGGATATATCCACTATAATGAAACTGATTACAAAATTCAACCACGGCAGCTCCCTTTGCCTGAAGTTGCTCAATACTTTCCTCCGGCATCTCAGACAATTTCTTCCAGGCGAGCTCGTCAGCCGGTTCTTTGGATGTCTGCCGTATAAAAACAAACTGGCCACGCTTATGATTGGCAAACAACAATGCACCACCTTCGGGCAACTGCCCGTAATTTGTACGTGTTTGTTGTCTGACCTGATCGAGAAGAAAATCCAGCGTAATAAACTCTCTTTCGGTCTTCCCGAGTACATCCAGGATACTCTCCGCAAAAGGGCTGTGACCATCAGGAGGCCCGTCAGCGACGGTCTCATCGTGCCGCCCGGAACAAATTGCCCAGCGACTCTGGTACTGCATTAATTCACTAACCATAAGCTTGGCAGCACGCTGAGAATTTGCATCCAACAAACTGCCGGAAAAGCAGGAATCTGACAATAAGAGCGTGTGTAAGGAAGGAATGTCTTTTAGATAATCCTGGATAACTGAATTTTGAATGTAATCTGATATCACACCGTTTCTCGCATCTACAGGAACCCAATAGCCCCGCTTTGTGTCATTGGCAAGATGTCCATGACCTGCATAGTAAATAATCAAGCTGTCTTTATTACCAACTTTACCCACCTTACTATGCAGAGCGCCAATAATATTTTCCTCTGTTGCTTCCTCATCTTTCAAAAAAGTGATATCTTCTCCGGAAAAGCCGTAGGTTTCGGTAAGCAGTTCGCTTATGGCCAACACATCACGTTTAGCATTCCGGAGCCGTGGCCAGTGCTGGTATTCATCGATGGCGATTCCCAAAAAATGCTTCTTACCAGAGAGATTATCCACTTTGGGCCGGAGAGCATCCGAAGACCGTCCCGCGCGTTTACCAGCATTATTCTTTGAACGAACCGAATGATACTTTAAATTCTTTGGGTGTTTACTATTCATACTAAGCGGTTTTTGTGCATTGTATTTTGGTATGATGATTAATCACCACATCATTCTTCCTTATTTACTGACCCGGGGTTTACATTGTTGATATTTCCAATTCAAATATGCCTATTAATCACAATACAATAAATCTCTATTTGCTTACAATCTTTCAACTTGCATGAAGACTTTGAAATGACCGGACGTATTTTACTTATTTGGTTTTACGTATACCGCCATGAAAAGTTGCAATCCGGGCCGGAAATTTGGGACGCTTGTGAAAGTTTCTCTGCCTTTATAGCAGCATCGTTAATGCCGGCATTTATACATTGTAATAAATTTTAATTTAGGGCTCACTCAAAAAAGAAACGAATACTACAAACACTTAATAATCAGTTGAACCAGCAACAAAAATGTTAATCCAGAATTTCCTAAGTGCAAGAAAACACTGTATCTTACCGGAAATTCCTTGCACTTTATGATCAAGTATACCCCCCATCGCAAGGGACAGCTGCCAATGTTCAGGACACCCTTTGACCAGCAGCTCGACCCCAAAAATCGCTGGGTAATCATGGCTGATCTCGTCCCCTGGGATGAACTGGCAACTGTTTTTTTTGATTTTTTGAGCCATAATCACGGTCGTGCAACCATTGATCTTAGGATTATCCTGGGGGCGCTCATGGTCAAGCACCTTGAGGATCTTTCTGATGAGGCTACGATTCTTTACATTCAGGAGAATATCTACGCGCAGTTTTTTGTCGGTCTGACCGCTTTCCAGCGCGATCCCGTCTTCTCATCATCGCTCTTTGTTGAAATCAGACGGAGGCTTGGGAAGAAAGGCTCTGACAAACTCAATGAGATTCTCATACTGCACGCTCACAAACTCAAGGCTATCAGGCATAAACCTACACGTAAAGCCAAATCAGATGGTTCTCACGGAGGCTTGCAGGAATCGGCCCGCAACCTTAATCATACTGAGCAACATAATGATATACAAGTAGAACAAACTGAATTTCATAATACTAATAGCCCGGCAACCCATCCTTCAGATCCTTCTGCTTCAGAAGAATCAACCGGAGATCAGGTGACCGTCAAAACTCAGGCCACAATCCCTAATCGGGGTGTATTGTATCTCGATGCAACCGTTGCTCCTCAGTATATCTCTTTCCCTACCGATTCGCGCCTGCTGTGTGAAGCCAGAGTTATACTTGAAGCCATCATCGACAGCATCTTCGACAGGTACTCTTTGTGGCAGAAAAAACCACGTACCTATCGCCGTTTGGCAAGTCAGAATACACTCGCATTCCTTAAAAAAAGAAAGCACACTAAAGCAGAAATCAATAAATTTAACAAATATCAGCTCCGGTTACTAAAACGCAATCTACATACAATCAATAAGATGTGGGATAAAGTTCTCGCTGAAGGCGCAGACTTCATGCTCACACAAAAGCAGTATTTCTACTTTCTCGTCATTCAACACGTTTACGCACAACAGCTTGAGCTTGCCTCCTCAGCCAAGCGCTCTGTGGAGGACAGAATCGTCAGCCTGCACCAGCCGTGGGTAAGACCCATCGTCCGGGGGAAGGCCGGTAAGAATGTTGAGTTTGGGGCCAAGATCAATATCGCGATGACCGAAAAAATGGCCTGGATTGACCATAGCAACTTTGATAACTTCAATGAAGGTTTATATCTACAACAGGCTGTAGAGCGCTACAAAGCTAATTTTGGCTACTTTCCACAATCTGTACTTGTTGATCGTATCTATCTCAATCGCGAAAATCGTAATTACCTCAAAGACAACGGTATAAATCATTCAGGTGTCCCGCTCGGCAGAAAGCCAGTTTTAGCCAGACACACCAAAAAGTTGCTTGCTAAAATTCAAAACAAACGGGTTCACATCGAGGGCTTCATTGGTGAAGCTAAAACCACCTACGGGCTTGAGAGAATAAAAATGCGAAGACGTGACACTACTTTTGCTGCACTAAATCTCATAATGCTCGTTATGAATCTGGTAACGCTCTCAAAAGCGTTTTCCACTGCCTTGTTTTTTGCATTTTACTGCACACTACAGCAGCTGAAACGCGCGATTTTGGCCGCATGCAATATCCCGTATAATTTTACTATTCGTGCTCAAGCAAAAATAAAATCCCAATGGGAGCAGGCACATGTTCCGATAAGGGTCATGGCATAACCCGGGAGACTTTTTGAGTGAGCCCTACACTAATCGCATCCTTGAAACATGAGACGTTTTTTTAACACCACGGGTCTGTGTAATCCTGAGCGACATTACATGGTAGACCCCTTTCGGCATCTGTATGCCGATGTAGAGCGGCTGATTGAAGATCAGCAGTACTTTGTCATCTATGCGCCGCGCAAGACGGGCAAGACTACCTTCCTGCACGCGCTGGCGCACAGGATCAATCGGGAGGGCAGGTACCACTCCATCGTCTGCTCGCTGGAATCGGCCGGCTACCCCAGCATTTCGGTCGAAGACGCCAACCATGTCTTCATCCGCTCGCTCTACCAGACGGCCGATATTTTTTTGCAGCCCCAGGAGATACCCCCCGATCCCTATGACTATCCCGGCAGCCCTCAACTCCTGCGGCGCTATCTTACCGACTGGTGCCAGCGTCTCTCCAAACCCCTCATCCTTTTGTTCGACGAAGTCGATGCCCTCTACGATGAGGTGCTCATCGCCACCCTGCGGCAGTTGCGCGACGGCTTTCAGACGCGGCCCCGCAAATTTCCGCAGTCGATAGCGCTGGTAGGGCTGCGCGACATACGCGAGTACAGTCTGCGCCACCGCAGCGGCGAGCAGGCCACAGCCGCCGGCTCCCCTTTCAACATCCGGGCCAAATCTTTTGCGCTGCCCTGCTTTTCGCGCGAAGAAGTGCGCAGCCTGCTCAACCAGCATACGCAGGATACCGGGCAGGTATTTTCTGCTGAGGTATTTGAAAAAATCTACGCCTATACCGGCGGGCAGTCCTGGCTCACCAATGCCCTCGCCCATGAGATGGTGACTGAGATTTTCCACAACGACTACAGTCGCCCGATCAGTCCGGCTACCGTTGAGGCCGCCAAAGCGCGGCTGGTAGCACAGCGGCATACCCATATTGACGGTCTGGCCCAAAAGATCAGCCATCCGCTTGTGCGCCCCATCCTCATGAGCATCATCAGCGGTGAAAATCCCGACCTCGAAGGCTTTGACGAGGCCCTGCGCTACTGCCGCGATCTCGGCATCGCCGGCCTGTCGGATCCTGTCCGCTTCGCCAACCCCATCAACCAGGAGATCATACTCCACCTCCTCACGGCCGGGCTGCAGCGGGCTATTCATCCCGAGACAGCCGAGGTCGACCTCTACCTGCAAGCCGATGGCAGGCTCAACACCGACCGGCTGCTCGACGCCTTTATCGACTTCTACTGCCAGCAGGGCGAAGCCTGGCTGTCGCGCTTCGAGTATCCGGAAGCCGGTCAGCAGTTGTTGCTACTGGCCTTCCTGCAGCGCATACTGCTGCCCGAAGGCCGGTTTGTGTACGACCTGAGCAGCGGCAGCGGCCGCACAGCCTTGTGTGTGGACTGGCGGCAGCAACTCCTGCCCCTACAGATCTACGCCCGCTACGATACCCGCAGCCTGCCGGCGCAGGCGAATCTGCAGTCCTTCTGCCGCAGCCTCGACAAGCTTGGTCAGCAGCAGGGCTACCTGCTGCTTTTCGAGAAGCGGCCTTTGTCGGAGGTGCCCTGGCGGCACCGGCTGCGGCGGGAGGTAAAGCTGGTGGAGGGTAAAAAAATCACGCTCCTGGGGCTGTAGGTGACCTTCGGGGCGGCCGGGTGGCTGCCCCGAAGGCTTTCAGTAGCAGTGATTTAAAAAATAAAAACACGATGTTTATGCTTTGAAAAAAGAATAATTGTATACATTTGTAAGGCTCAATATAGCCTGTATATATTGAGCCTGCACATCACCCGCCATCGATCACATTTAGTGCGTCCTTACCGCACTCACCTCAGAGGACGCTGCTTAGCGTAGGTAGTGAATATCCGTAGATACTGTCATACTGTTGTACGCCCATCGGGGCTTGCAAGCAGTTTTGTGTATGAGCAGTATGGTGACACTTTTGTTTTTGCTGAACAGCACTAGCCCGAAACCCATACAAAATTATGCTTACCCGTCTCCCCGGTTGTGTGCATACACACAGATCGTCTTTGCGTCGCGATCGCTCTTCTGTCCTGCGCAGCCAAACTGATGTTGGCAGGCTGTGGGCAGCTTTTTGCCGGCTACGGCCCAAGGTAAGGGCTGCCAACGCGCAGCGGCAGGCAGGGCGTCGGCACAGCGCTTTGCGCAGCCTGCTGCTGCTGAACCTGCTGCTGGGCCTTGCCGGCAGCGCCACCGCCCAGCAGCTCCCCCGCCGGCAACTGCTGGGCACGCGGGAGGGCCTCTCTCACCGCTGGGCTTTTCACGCCCAGACCGATGCTGAAGGTTTCCTGTGGGTATCCACTTTCGACGGGCTCAATCGCTACGACGGGCACCACTTTGAGACCTTCCGGCACCAGCCCGGCAAGCCGGAGAGTCTGCTCAGCAGCCTCATTCCGCATTTTTCGATAGCTCCTGACGGCAAAGTGTGGTGTATCAGTCTGCGCGGCATCAGCGTGCTCGATCCCGTCAGCCGGCGGTGCCGGCACTACCCCCTGCAGACGCTTTTTGCGCAAAGTCATCTCGTGCGCCTGCGCGCCCTGCACTGCCTGCCCGACAGTTCGGTCGTCCTACTCTACGAGCAGAGCGGCCGCAGCCGGCTCCAGCATTTTTTGCCCGACGGGCAGCGGCGCAGCCTGCCCGGCCTGTCTTTGGGCGGCGGGGAGGTCAAGATCATCGGCAGCGGCCGCAACGTCCGCGAGCTGGTTCTTTTTGCCGAAGGGCGCTACACCGTCGTGGACCTCTACCACAGCCGGCAGTTTGCCCCCGCCGCGCCCGCCGGCCAGCCGGCCCCGGACGAGCAGGCGGGTCTGCCCACCGACCCGCAGCAGCGCTTTTGGTACTACAGCGACGGGCAGCTCAAAGCGGCCGCGCTGCCCACCGACCTCAGCCGCGCCCCCGACTGGCAGTGGCATGCCGACCCTTACGGCCACTACTACCTCTACAACAACCAACTCCACGAGCTCTACGAGCTGGACCCCTGCCGCGGCCATTTTCGGCTGCTGAGTGACCAGCTCGACACCGACTACTGCCTGAGCGATGCCCGCGGCCTCTACTGGGTGTGTTCGCAGCAAGGCCTCAGCAAGCTGGTGGCCGGCAACAGCGCCATCAGCACCCTGCTCAGTCAGCCCTTAAGCCGGCAGGAGAATCCGCCCATCGGCTTTACCAGTCGCGACCTGCTGGAGCTGCCCGACGGCAGCGTGCTCGTCCTTAACCAGGCCGGGCGCGGGCAGTTGGTGGGCGGGCGCGGGCAGCGCCCCTACCCCCGCCTCGAGGCCTTTGTGCGGTCGCACCGCATTTTTTCGCCCATCAGCAGCCGCGACGGCCACGTATGGTTTTGCGCCTTTTACCAGCAGCAGCCGCAGTTGGTGGCCTACGAGCCGGCGCAGGACCGGCTGCACCTCTACCCCACCCTGCCGCTGCCCCGCGCTACCGCTTTTGAGCCCAGCAACCACCTGCTCGAAGACCGCAGCGGGCGGCTGTGGCTGGTAAGCAACCGGCAGTTGCAGTATTTTGACCCGCGGCAGCAGCGGTTTCAGCGGGTGGAGCAGCATGTTGGCTACCCCCACGCCTTCTACTACGACCCGGTGGACGACTATTTTTACAGCATTGACGGCAACCAGTTGTACGTCTACCACTGCGGGCGGCAGCGGCTGGTAGAGCGGCGCTGCCTTTCCTTCCTGTCCGACAACGAGATCCTGCACGCCCGGGAGATTGTGCGGCAGGGCGACCTGTTGTGGCTGGCCACCACCGCCGGGCTGGCCCGCATAGACCTGCGCAGCGGTGCTGAGCGGCTTTTCACCACCGCTGACGGCCTGCCCGGCAACCTCATCTACAGTCTGGTCGCCGACGGCGACTACCTATGGCTGGGCACGGCCGACGGCCTGTGCCGCTACCAGCCCCGCAGCGGCCGCAGCCTGGTTTTTTCCGTCAACGACGGCCTCGCCCATCCCGAGTTTAACACCCGCTCCAAGCTCGTCGCCCGCGACGGCCGCATCTGGATGGGCGGCCTCAACGGCCTCAACCTTTTTGCCCCCCGGCAGCTCGACAGTTTTGAGCTGCGGCCGCCCCGGCTGCAGTTGGCGGCTGCCCGCTGGAGCCATGCGGAGCAGCAGCACAGTGCGTCGGCTGCTGCCCCCCTGCAGTTGCCCCACAACTACAGCAGCCTGCAGTTTCGCTTTTTCCTCGACGACTTTACCCAGCCCGACAGGCACCGCTTTTCGTACCGGCTGCTCCCCCTGCACCGCAGCTGGACGCCCTGGCAGGCAGAGCCGGCCATCACCCTGCAGGGGCTGGCGGCGGGCCGCTACCAGTTGCAGGTGCGCGGCATGGATGAAAGAGGCAGCCACAGCCTGGGCGTGCTGAGCGTCCCTTTCAGCATCGGGCAGGTATGGTGGAAGCAAGGCTGGGCGAAAGCCGGCTACAGTCTGCTGTTGCTGCTGCTGGGCATGGCCCTTTTCCGCGACCTGTTGCGGCGGCGGCTCGAGCGAGCCGAAAACAGCCGGCTGCGCGCCCTTGACGCCCTCAAAAACAAGCTCTACGCCAACATCACCCACGAGTTTCGCACCCCCTTGACCCTTATTTTGGGTCCGGCGGAGCGGCTGCAGCAGCACCCGCTGGCCGTGAGCGACCCCGGGCTGCAAAAAACCGTGGCCCTCATCCAGCAGAATGCCCACCGCCTGCTGACCCTTGTCAACCAGATTCTCGAGCTCCGCAAGATAGAAGTGCGCGGGCTGGACGTACGTCCCGAGCCCACGGAGCTCATGCAGCTGCTGGGGCAGCTGGTGGAGACCTTTCGGTCTGCGGCTGAAGACAAAGACATACAGCTGGCGTTTGAAAACAGTCCCGCCGCCTTCCACTGCCAGCTCGACCGCGACAAAATCCACAAGATCGTCAGCAACCTCCTCTCCAACGCCTGCAAGTTTACGCCCGTGGGCGGCGAGATCCGTCTGAGCGCCCGGGTATCGCCCCTGGCCGACGGCCAGTGGCAGCTGCAGCTGCTCGTAGCCGACAGCGGCCCGGGCATAGCCCCTGACGATTTGGGCCACATTTTCGACCCCTTTTACCAGTCTGCCCACAACGACCCTTTGGTACAGCAGGGCAGCGGCATAGGCCTCACCCTGGCCAGGGAGCTCAGCGAGCTGCTGGGGGGCAGTCTGCGGGTAAAAAGCCGGCAGGGCGAGGGCAGCACCTTTGCGCTGCTGCTGCCCTTGCAGGCGGCGGAAGCCGGCGCTGAGCAGCCCCTGGCGGCGGAGGCGGTGCCTGCCGTGGCCGGTGGTGCCCAGCCATTGGTCCTCCTGATTGAAGACAACACCGCCATTGCCCAGTACACCGGCAGTTGTCTGCAGCCCCACTACCGGGTGCTCTACGCCTATGAGGGTGCTGAGGGCATCCGCATGGCCCAGCGCCACTGTCCCGACCTCATCCTCACCGACTGGATGATGCCCGGGCAGGACGGGCTGGAGGTCATACAGCAGCTCAAGCAGGATGCCCGCAGCAGTCACATCCCCGTACTCCTCCTCACCGCCCGTGCCGAGGTAGAGGACCGGCTGCGCGGGCTGCGCGCCGGCGCCGACGCCTACCTGTCCAAGCCCTTCCTGGAAGAAGAGCTGCTGCTGACCGTTGGCGGCCTGTTGCGGCTGCGGGACAGTCTGCGGCAGCGCTTCAGCCTGTTGGCCGTACCTGAGCCCGACGAGGCGGGGGTCTCCCCCGACGAGGTATTTCTGGCCAAGGTGCGCAGTTTTTTCCTCGACAACATCGACAACAGTCTGCTGGGTATGGAGGACCTGTACCGGCATGTGGCCATGAGCCACACCCAGGTCCACCGCAAGCTCATGGCATTGACCGGCAGGACGCCTTTGCAGTTGCTGCGCGAGTTGCGGCTGCAGCGAGCGCAGCAGTTGCTGGTGCAGGGCCGGTACAATGTGAGTGAGGTAGCTGAGCGCTGCGGCTTTGCTGATGCGGCTTATTTTTCGCGGGTATTTGCGAAGACGTTTGGGGTGCCGCCTAGTGGGTGGCGGGGGGTGGGGTGAGGGTTTTTGTGGGAGCGCTGCTGCAAGACTGCGATAATCGTGTATCTTTGTTATTGTGGTGAGTCACCCGGCTTGGGAATGTTGGATGGTAGCGGATGAGCCTGCAGGGTGAGGGAGATCTGCGGCTGACCTTTGGAGAAACGGGTTGTGCCGGGCGCTGCTACCGTTGCGTTGGGGGGGGGGACTTGCATGAGCGGAACAAAAAACATTGTCATGTCAGCAATAACTTTGAAATCCTTTAGCATCAAAGGATACAAGACCATAAAAGACATAGAAAATTTTGAACCAAGGGCCATCAATATTTTGATTGGGCCGAATGGAGCAGGGAAGAGCAATTTCATATCCTTCTTTAAATTCCTGAGTTGGATGCTCAACTCGGACGGCAAATTACAAGAATACGTTTCCTACTTGGGGGGAGCCAATGATATACTGCACGATGGTGCAGATGTAACTAAAGCTATTGATGCACATATTGAGCTGGAAACTAAAACTGGCGGTTACAATGAGTATCAGTTCAGTTTGATGTTCGCCAAGCCTGACAAGCTTGTTTTTCGTGAAGAGAAGTATCGTTATTCTGCCAAAAAACATCTGGAAAGGCGTAACTGGTCAAGTTGTGGGGTTGGTCATGAGGAAGCCAAATTACCTGAAGTTGACAATAATTCTGCAAGGACCATATTGAATTTGCTACGAAAGCTTATTGTCTATCAATTTCACAACACCAGTGATACCGCTCTCCTGCGGTTAAAGTGGTCACAGGCAGATGGTCGCTGGCTTAAGCAAAATGGTGAGAATCTGGGGAGTTTTCTTTACCGCATACAAAATGAAGAGCCGGCCTATTACCGACGCATTGTAAAGTACATACGGCTGGTACTACCCTTCTTTGATGACTTTGATTTGTACCCGGAGTTTGGACAGATACTGCTCCGCTGGAAGGAAAAAGGGACTCATAAAGTGTTCAATGCGGGGCAGGCCTCTGACGGCATGCTTCGCACGATTGCCCTCATTAGTTTACTGGCACAGAATCCCAAAGATCTACCGGCGGTATTATTTTTAGATGAACCCGAATTGGGACTACACCCAAGTGCCATTGATGCTGTAGCGGGCTTGATAAAAGCTGCCTCTTCTCATTGTCAGGTGTTTGTGGCTACCCAATCCATCAGTATGGTCAACAATTTTGAATTATCGGATTTGGTGGTGATTGACCGCAAAGGAAGGTACTCTGAATATCACAGACCCGATGCTGAAAGTTTGCAAGCCTATTGGGAGGAATTTTCCACGGGGCAGATCTGGGAGAAAAACATTATAGGAGGGCGTCCATGAAGTATATCAACATTATTGCTGAAGGCAGTACTGAAGAGACCTATGTGAATGATGTATTAGTGAATCACTTTGCACAATTACATAAGTACATTGCTGTGCGTAAAATTGAAACTGGTTGGGATAGAATCCAAAGCAAACCGGCTAAAGGTGGCTTGTTAAAATACATAAAACTCCGGAATGATATTCTGAGATGGATTCAGTCGGACAGAGGGAAGCCAGATACATGGTACACAACCTTTGTTGACCTGTATGCCTTTCCGAAGGACCCACAGAGTCCGTATACTCCTAAAATTCAGGCTATTGCAGATCCTTACCAAAAGATAAAGGCGTTTGAAGCAGCGATTGCTCAGGATATTAATCATCCGACATTCATCCCCTATGTTCAATTACATGAGTTTGAAGCTTTCCTGATGGTAGAACCCGGAAGATTGCGCACGATGTATCCTGAAGCGGATAAGGTTATTACAAGATTGGAGCGTGATATTCAGGGTATGAAACCTGAAGAGATCAATGAGTCTCCACAAACGGCACCATCAAAGCGAATTATTCAGTTCTTGCCGGATTATGAAGGGCAAAAAGCACAAGTAGGTCCGCTGGTGGCAGAAGACATTGGTCTGCATTTATTACGCGAAAACTGTCCACATTTTGATGCTTGGATAAGCAGACTTGAGAACTTGTAAGCGATGATACAAGGGAGTCAGGCAAATTTTGCGCCGGACTTCTGTAAATCGTTTTCCTGCTTTCTTTTTTTGAAAGACCTGACGGCTTTTTCCGGTATTTCAAAGAGTCCTGTAGGGACGGAATGTGGGTAGAAAACACCGGGGCCGGTGTTTTACGCAGTCCCGTAGGGATGCGAGGTGGGTATCCTTCGAGACAGAATACCCACATTTCGTCCCTACGGGACTCGGAAAATCCTGGATATCCCGATACTACCCATATTGCGCCCCTAGCGGGGCCTATCGCCATGTTCTAGAACTTAACAGCCCTGCCAGTCTATGGATGTATTTGAACAGCAATGAAACCCGCCCAACGGTTTGCATGCTCGGTTACGCAGAAAACAACAGCCCTGGTATTTCACAGAATCCCGTAGGGATGAAATGTGGGTAGACCCGTAGGGACGAAATGTGGGTAGACCCGTAGGGACGAAATGTGGGTAGACCCGTAGGGACAAAATGTGGGTAGACCCGTAGGGACAAAATGTGGGTAGACCCGTAGGGACAAAATG
>CAYTVG010000036.1:0-18108 GCA_964441755.1 uncultured Saprospiraceae bacterium | reverse complement strand
CAACGCTGGTCTCTTTCGCCTGCCCGTCAGCCGGGCAGCCCCCTAAGCAGCCGCCGACGCTGGTCGCTTTCGCTTGCCCGTCAGCCAGGCAGCCCCCCCAAGCATCCGCAAAAGCTGTCCATTTTCGCCTGATCGTCAGCCGAGTAGCCCCGCAAGCAGCCACAAAAGCTCATCACTTTCGCCTGCCCGGCATCAGGCACCCCCCAACACCCCGCCCAAGCTTTTTGCCGCAGGCAGAAAACCTACCCCCCCAGCCGCGCCGCCCGCTGCCGCAGCCAGTGATCGGCCAGCACCAGCGCCGCCATGGCCTCCACGATGGGCACCGCACGCGGCAGCACACAAGGATCATGCCGACCCCTGCCTTCGACCGTCACCGCTTCGCCCGCCTCATTGACCGACTCCTGGGGCGGCACGATGGTTGCCACCGGCTTGAAAGCCACCCGAAAATAGATATCCATACCATTGGAAATCCCCCCCTGAATGCCCCCGCTGTGGTTGCTGCGCGTGCGCACCTGCCCGTTGTCCATATAAAAAGGATCGTTGTGCTGCGAGCCGCGCAGGCTCAGGCCGCCAAAGCCGGAGCCGTATTCGAAGCCTTTGCAGGCGTTGATGCTGAGCATGGCCTTGGCCAGATCGGCCTGCAGTTTGTCGAAGACGGGCTCGCCCAGGCCGGGCGGACAGCCGCTGATGACACAACTGACCACGCCGCCGATGGTGTCGCCGGCCTTGCGCACCTCGCGGATGAGCGCCTCCATGCGGGCCGCCATGGCCGGATCGGGGCAGCGCACCGGATTTTGCTCGGTCAGCGACAGGTCGAGTTCGGTATAGGGCTGCTGCAGCGCCAGCTCGCCCACCTGGCTCACATAAGCGCGCAGGCTGATGCCCGCCTCCCACAGCAGCAGCTTGGCCACGGCGCCCGCCGCTACGCGGGCCGCCGTCTCGCGGGCGGAGCTGCGCCCGCCGCCGCGGTAGTCGCGCAGCCCGTACTTGGCCTGAAAGGTGTAGTCGGCATGCGAGGGGCGGTAGCTGTGGGCAATGTGCTGATAGTCCTGCGACCGCTGGTCGGCATTGCGGATGAGCATCGCCAGGGGGGCGCCGGTGGTTTTGCCTTCAAAAACCCCCGACAGGATCTCGACTTCGTCGCCCTCCTGCCGCTGGGTGACGATGGCCGACTGGCCGGGGCGGCGGCGCGCCAGCTCCGACTGTATAAAATCATTGTCCAGCACCAGGCCTGCCGGGCAGCCGTCGATGACGACGCCCAGCGCAGGGCCGTGGGATTCGCCAAAGGTAGAGATGCGAAAAAGCTGCCCTAAGTGACTGCCGCCCATGGTTTTTTTTGGCGAAGATAGGCATAATTTGCGTTTGCCTCAACCGCCGCCCGCGCCGGCGGCGGCCAAAAGGCAGCGCCGCCGCGTAATTATCTGCCGCAGCAGCTACACGATTGCCGCGAAAATGTTATTTTTGACACCCAAAGCGACGGCCGCCGCGCCGCCGCTTTTGCCTGCAAATAAAACCGACCAGTATGCAGCAGATCATTTTCAGCCTTGTTTTTCTGACCGCCACCTACCTGGCCGTACGACAGTTTCGAAGCATCAAGCGCAACATACTGCTGGGCAAGGCAGAAGTCGTAGAAGGCCCCGCCGCTGAGCGCTGGCGCAACATGCTGCTCGTAGCTATGGGGCAGCAAAAAATGTTTACCCGCCCCCTGCCGGCCGTGCTGCACCTGATGCTGTACGTGGCTTTTGTCATCACCCAGATTGAGCTCATCGAAATCGTCATCGACGGCTTCACGGGCATCCACCGCTTTTTCGCACCCCTGCTGGGGGGGCTGTATACCTTCATCATCAGCTTCATCGAGCTGCTGTCGGTGCTGGCTTTCGTAGCCACCGTCGCTTTCCTGCTGCGCCGCAACCTGCTGCACATCCCGCGCCTGCGCAAGCCGGAGCTGCGCGGCTGGCCCGCCATGGATGCCAACATCATCCTGCTGGCGGAGATCCTGCTGCTCATTGGCATTTTTACCATGAACGGGGCCGATACGGTGCTGCAGCAGCGCGACCCGGCACACTATCCCGACACGGGCGCACTGGCCGTCAGCAGCTGGCTGGGGCCGCTGCTGTTCGACGGCCTCAGCACGCCCGTGCTGGCAGGCGTCGAGCGCTTTGGCTGGTGGCTGCACCTGCTGGTGGTGCTGGCCTTCCTCAATTACCTGCCGATCTCCAAGCACCTGCACATCCTGCTGGCTTTTCCCAATACCTACTTCGCGCGCCTGCGGCCGCGGGGGGAGATGGAAAATATGCCCGTCATCATGCACGAGGTAAAATCTATGATGGGGCTGCCGACGGAGGGGGCTGCCGCCGCCGCTGAGGGCGGCGAGCTGCCGGTTTTTGGGGCAAAAGATGTGCCGGAGCTGAGCTGGATAGATGTGCTGGGGGCCTATAGTTGTACCGAGTGCGGCCGCTGCACGGCTGTGTGCCCGGCCAACCTGACGGGCAAGCAGCTGAGTCCGCGCAAGATTGTGATGAGTGTGCGCGACCGCGCTGAGGAGATCGGCGCCAAGCTCGACAGCGGCAATGCCGATTTTGCCAAAGATAAAAGCAAGCCGCTGGCGGCCGATAATTTTGAGGACGGCCGCAGCTTGTTCGATTATATCAGCAAGGAGGAGATTCACGCCTGCACGACCTGCAATGCCTGTGTCGAAGCTTGCCCGGTGCTCATCAATCCGCTGGAGCCTATCCTGCAGTTGCGCCGCTATGAGATCCTGACGGAAGGCGCCGGCCCGGCGGAGTGGCTGCCGATGTTCAACAGCATCGAAAACAGCGGCGCTGCCTGGAGTATGGGCATCGAGCGCGACAGCTGGGCGAAGGTGGATTAATCGTTACATTACTCTCAAGCTTTTTATGATGAAGCCAATTAAAACCATGGCGCAGTATGCCGCCGAAGGCCAGGAGCCCGAAATTCTTTTCTGGGTGGGCTGCGCTGGCAGTTTCGATGACCGCGCGCAGAAAGTCACCCGCGCTTTTGCCGAAATCCTGCAGGCTGCAGGCATCGAGTTTGCGATCCTCGGCAGCGAAGAGCAGTGTACGGGCGACCCCGCCCGCCGCGCGGGCAATGAGTTTCTTTTCCAGATGACGGCCCTGCAGAACATACAGACGCTCAATATGTATGGGGTAAAAAAGATCGTGACGGCCTGCCCGCATTGCTTTAATACGATCAAAAATGAGTACCCGGCGCTGGGGGGCGACTATGCGGTGGTTCACCATACACAGTTGCTGCAACAGCTGATCGATCAGGGGCGTATACGCATCAAGGAGGGGGGTGATTTTGTGGGCAAGCGCATCACTTACCACGACAGTTGCTACCTCGGCCGCGTCAACGGGGTCTATGAGGCGCCGCGCGGCCTGCTGGAAGCGCTGGATGCCGACCTGGTGGAGATGAAGCGCAGCAAGCGCAATGGTCTCTGCTGTGGTGCCGGGGGGGCGCAGATGTGGAAGGAGGACGAGCCGGGCGACAAGCGCATCAATATCGAGCGTATCGAAGAGGCGCTGGATACCGGGGCGGCCGTGGTGGCCGTCAATTGTCCGTTTTGCCTGACCATGATGAGCGACGGCGTTAAGGCCAAGGAGCGGCAGGAGCAGGTGATGGTATACGATCTTTCTGAGTTGATTGTCAAAAATTTAGCCTGATATGTTTCACAATACAGCATCATTCGCGCCGCAGTCGCGGGTGTGGATTTACCAGGCCGACCGCCCGCTGAGCGAGGCCGACATAGCGGCCATCAATCCGCAGTTGCAGTCGTTTGCGGAGCAGTGGGTGAGCCACAACCGGCAGCTGAAGGCAGCGGGTTTCGTGCTCTACGATCGCTTCGTCGTGCTGATGGTCGATGAAAACGCGGCCGACGCCAGTGGTTGCAGTATCGACAAGTCGGTGGCTTTCATGAAGAGCCTGGGGGCTGCTTATGAGCGCGATTTTTTCGACCGCATGCGCTTCACCTACCAGGCAGACGATGGCCTGCATACGGTCAGCCGCGACGAGTTTGAAGCACTGCTGGCAGCAGGGCGTATCGACGCTGATACTTTGGTCTGCGACACGCTCGTCAACACCAAAGAGGGACTGGAGCAGCACTTCCTGAAGCGGCTGGCCGACAGTTGGCACGCGCGCCTGGTGGCGATTTGATGCGTAGTTGCCGGGGTTTTTGTGTAGCGTTGCAGCCGGCTTGCCAAAGTAGTCTGCCGCCTTGCGCAAGACCAATGCCTCAGCGCGCAGCGGGCTCATGCCTCCGGCAAAAACTCCAAGGCGCGCAGCGGTTTTATGCTGCAAATGGCCGGGTTTTTTGCGTAGCGTTGCAGCCGGGTGTGCCAAAGTAGTTTGCTGCCACGCACGAAACAAAATCCTCAGCGCGCGTCGGGCTCATGCCTCCGGCAAAACCCCCAAGGCGCGCAGCGGTTTTACACACCTATGCCCCGGCTGCCTGCGCCCGGGCTGAGGGCACACAGGCAGGCCTTATTGTCAAATCACGGATACCATGCATAAAGACATCGACCTCCTCGCTGCCGGCGAGCTGCTGATAGACTTCATCAGCACCGATTTTGCGGAAGACCTCGACGGGGTCAGCCAGTTTGTCAAGCTGCCGGGCGGCAGTCCGGCCAATCTGGCGGGCAACATGGCCCGGCTCGGCAAGCGGGCCGTGCTGGTCAGCAGCGTGGGCCGCGACGATATGGGCAACTTCTTGCTGCGCTACGTAGCCTCACTGGGGGTCGACACCGCCGCGCTCCGGCAGGTGGCGGAGCCTACCACCCTCATCCTCGTGACGCGCTCGCAGCAGGTGTCCAATTTTGAGGCTTACCGCCTCGCCGATGTGCAGATCAGCGCGGAGCAGCTGCCCGAGGCGCTGCTGGAGCGCTGCCGCATTTTTCATACGACCTGCTTCGGGCTGAGCCGCGAGCCGGCGCGCAGCAGCATCCTCGGCGCGGCGCGGCGCGCAGCAGCCCTGGGCGCCCGCCTGAGCATCGATGTCAATTATGCGCAAAAAATATGGCCCGATCAGGCAGCGGCGCAGCGCGTGGTGGCCGATTATTGCGCGCTGGGGGCCTGGGTAAAATGCAGTGAGGTAGACTGGGAGCGGCTGATGGGCTACCCGCTGGAGGATGCGGCCGCAGCGGCGGCGCATTTTTTGGCATGGGGGGCACATACGGCCTGCCTGACGCTGGGCGATCGCGGCAGCCTGCTGTCGGCGGTCGATGAGGAGACAGTCTTCCTGCCGGCACGCAGCATAGAGGTGAAAGATACGACGGGCGCCGGCGATGCTTTCTGGTCGGGCTTCCTCGCTGCCCGCCTCGATGGCCACGGCCTGCTGCCGGCGGCCAAAGTGGGGCGCAAAATGGCGGAGCGCAAGCTGGCGCACCTGGGGCCGCTGCCTGTGGGGCTGGTCAAAGAGGAGGTGTATGCGGGGCTGACAGAGGACTAGCCGGTCACTGGTTTGCTACACAGACCCGGATTTTTTACCGCAGGCAAAAATCCCGGGCTTTATTGCGCGTATTCATTTTTTTAAAGTACACAGTACGTCCCTGTGGGGCTCGCAATATAAAATATACCAAGCATGGAACACAACGAATGGATCAGCAAACTCATCCCCGCCGTCCTGCTGCTCGTGCTGGGGCTGCTGGAAGCCATTGGTGGTCTCTACCTCGAAGACCGCCGCACCAAAAACGACTGGACCATCGAGCTGCTGAGCCTGCTGCTGCTGCCGACCCTCGTTCAGCCCGGTATTTTTTTGCTGGTTTTCTGGACAGGCGAGACCTGGTTTGCACAGTACGAGGACCACTTTATGCAACTCGCGATCGGCTGGCAGGTACTGGCTTTTCTGGTGCTCGATGACATGACCCAGTACTGGTGGCACCGGCTCTCCCACGCCAATCGCCTGATGTGGAAGCTCCACAGGCCTCACCACGTTGTCGAAGAGATGGGCGTGCTGGTCACCTACAGAAATGCCGTCCTCTACTACGCGCTGATGCCGGGGATATGGCTTTCTGCCGCGCTGGTGTTCCTCGGCATGGGCTACGTATACCTTTTTTACCTGCCCGTCAAGCTGGTGGTGATCCTGCTGGCGCACAGCGAGACCCGCTGGGACCGGTTCTTGTACAGCCGCCCCTGGCTGCACCCCCTCGCCTGGGTGGTCGAGCGGACCATCTCCACGCCCGGCACCCACTTCGCCCACCACGGACTGACGGCCGAAGACGGCGTATCACACCCCAATGGCAACTATGGCAACCTGCTCTTCATCTGGGACGTCCTCTTCGGCACTGCCAAGATTACCCGCCAGTACCCAACGCGCTTTGGCGCCTGGAACAAACTCAAAGAGCCCTGGTACGTGCAGCTGCTCTTCCCCATCCTCCGATCCAAAAAACCGGAAAGCGAGCTGCACTCACTGATCACCCAAAACGACTACGACCCTTCGGTCGCCTATAAGGATTTTGATCGCTAGTTGGGAGAGTATATGTAAATTTCAGGCAGAATAACACATCAAGTTGCGGCGGCCCAAGCCGCCGCAACTTGATACACTACCTCCCCACCAAGAGTTGCCCAACCTTCATCCAGTCAGCAGCCACCAGCCGGTAGGCATACATCCCCGCCGGCAGGGCCGGCAGCGCAAAGCCGCTCTCCTCGCTGCGCAAAAAGCGGTCAACTACCAGCTTACCATCGGCATTGTATAACTGCAGCCGCGCCTGCTCACCCGCAGGCAGGTTGACGGTCAGGTACTGCCCGTTGAGGTAGGGATTGGGGTAAACCCGCGCAGCTTCAACAGCCGCTGCTGTGCCCGCCGCTGTGGGCGCTTCGTCGAAGCCAATAAAAAACTGCCCGCTGCCTTCCGCTTCGCAGGCATCAGGGAAAATCACATAACCACCGGCCGATGAAGCCGCCTCACACCAGCTCAGCCAGTCGGGACGGTCGTCGTTGTCATCGATGCGCTGGTAGAGGGTAGCGCTGCCGGCTACCGCCGGGTCAATACCCGTCTGCCATTGCAGCGAAGCGGGCACCGGCAACTGGTTGTTGCCGTAATTGTTGATGATCCAGTAAGCCGTATCGGGCGCAAACGCCGCCGGCGGCGCAAAAGGCGTCAGCGCAAGGCGGCTGACCACCACCTCGCCCTGGGGCGTGTCAAAGGCATTGTCAAAAGCGATGCCCAGCCCTACTGCTTCCAGCGCATAGCTGCCGCCCTGGCTGATGGTCAGCCGCTGGCTGCTGCCGCCGCCTACCGGCGCCGAGGAAGGCTGCCGGCCGGCGCCGCCGCTGAGGCGGCCGTGGCGACTGCCTATTTTATCGTTGACCCGCCCACCGGGCTCGTTAAACTGGTAGTAGGCCAGCAGACTGGTGTCGCTGCCCACCAGCTGGTCGCGCGTCAGGTGTCGCAGCTCGCGGATTTCCTCCCGGCTCAGCGAGCGGTTCCAGACCGTCACCTCATCCAGCATGCCCTTGTAATAGCGCCCGCCCCAATTCTGGTAGCTGCCCAGCAATACCGACGTAAACTGTACCGGCTGCACCGTAAAGCTGTGCTTGGCACTCTGTCCGTTAACGTACACGGTGATTCCGGAGGGGGTCACCACCATGGCCACATGCGACCATTCGTCGGCAGGCACTTCCAGGTTGGAGTCCCACCACCACGCACCTCCCGGCCAGTGGTAGGCGAGGGTATTGTTGCTTTCCCGGAAGTTGAACCCTGCGGGGACTCCCTGATTCATAAACAACGAACTGTATTCGTTCTGTATGCCGGCGGGCTTCACCCAGGCCGTGACCGTCAACTGGTTGGTGAGCAGATCAAAATCAGGCAGTTGGACATAGTCACCGTCATTGGCCGAGGCAATCGCCTGTCCCGGGATGCGGTCGGGGGCGCAGTAGTCCTCGACCACAATCATATCGGTAATGCTGCGCGTGCTGCTCAACCCCTGCGCATCGGTGATGCTGAGCGTAACGGTATAGCTGCCCTCCTGTCCGAAGACCACTTTGGGATTGCGTGCCTGCAAATCACTGACATACAGGGGCTGGGGAGAAAATGTCCACTGCCACTGCGCACCCTCGTGCCGCAGCACGGAGTAACAGTCGAACGGCACGGTATCGCGGGCGCAGTAAACGCGGTCGGTCAGCGTAATCGGCTGCGCCAGCGGGCGGGACGCCGCCGGCAGGGGTGCCTCCCAAAAGCCGAGGCCATAGGTGGCGAGGCGCAGCATGCCGTCGCGGTGGAAAGGCCTGAGCTGCAGAGAACTCAGATTGAAAGGAAGCCCGTCGCTGTAGGGCTGCCAGCTGCTGTTGCCGGGCGACCGGTAAAAGACTCCGTTGTTGGTGGCCAAAAAGACCCAGCCATCGGTACCCTCCTGAAAATAAATATCTTTGGGACGCTGCCCGTTGAGTGCGGGCGTGGTCATATTCTGCCAGCTAATACCGCCATTGGTCGTCCGGTATACTTTGGAACCGTCGGCACCGCTGCTGCTGGCTACCCACAGCTCGTTTTCGTTTTCGGGATTGAGGGTTATGTTGAGCCGCCAGCGATTGCCCGGTATGTCAAAAGTCCCTGACCAGCTCTGCCCGCCGTTCGTACTCTTGAAAATCCTACAGGCATCCCAATGACCACCTCCGGGCTGAAATACGCAGTACATCACCAGCGGATTGGAGCGCGACTGCACAAATTCCATGACTTTACCCTGCCCAAAGTCGTAAAGTACTGTATAGGTAGAGCCTCCATCAACCGATTTCCACAGCTTGCCTTCAGCGCCGAGATAGATGTGTTCGGCATAGCGATAGTCGAAGTACATACCACTGGAAGAAGATTCCACATAGCTTTCGTTCGGAATCATGCTCAGCGCCGGCAGCTCAGTGATGGGGCCTGTCAGCTCCGTCGGTATACGCTGCGACCGCATATTGCCGGCCCACCAGCGATTGGTGTAGATGGCGCGGTTGTCCAGTGGGTTGACGTAGCCCGTAGGTTCCTCCACGCCACCGAGGTGCAGGTAGTTGCCATGGCCGTAGGTCTGGTACCAGGCTCCGTTGCCGTTGTGATACTTGCCGCCCACCAGCACATCTTCATTCCAGCCGCTGCCAAAGCCCCAAAAATCGGAGCCGGTGATACCGTATTTACGGGATTCGTGCGTCAGCAGACCGTCGGTGGAGTAGTCAAGTCCACCGTCAGAAGCCACCCATATTTCGTTGCCATTGATTTCAATGGCCTGAATATCAGCATGTATTTTTTCCAGCCGAATGCTGTTGGCCGCTCCGATAGCCTGAAAGGTCTGTCCGCCATTGGCCGACTCACTCAGGCGTATGCTGCCAACCCAGATTTTGTCGGGCTGGGTAGGGGAGGCCTCAAGGTCAAAATTGAAGAAGCCCTGATGGTAGCCGTCGCTGTAAGCAGCCACATTCCAGGGGTGCTGGTTGGGGCTGTTGTAAGGACCGCCTACCTGCCCGGCGGGCAGCGTCCAGCTCTGGCCACTGTCGTCGCTGCGGTAGACGCCGATCCAGCCATCGTCATCAGCCTTGCTGTTGCCGATGAGCGCCACATACACGCGGCCGGGCATGGCGGGGGTGACCGCTATCTTTCCGCCGTGATCTACGGCATCGGCAGGACTCTGCGGACTGTACCAGCCATTGGCCTGTAAGGCCCAGCTGAAGCCGTGGTCTGTGGAGCGGTAAAACTCGGCCTTTTTCAAGGCGGTATTGGCGCGCAGACTGTAGACAATGGCCGGGTCGACCGGATGAAAATCCAGATCCCAGCAGGCCTGACTGTATACCTGCACCCAGTTGAGCCCCCCGTTGACGCTGCGGTAGAGCCCCTTTTCGCCGGCCAGGTAAACCGTATCGGGCTGGGCCGGATGAAACTTTATCTCGTAGCCGTCACCATCAAAGAAGAGCACTTCCGCCCAGTTCTGTCCGCCATCGGTCGTGCGGTAGATGCGGCGGTTGGCCGCCATGAGCACCTGCTCGGGGTTGAAGGGATGGATTTGCACAGCCCCCACGCCGCCTACCGGCAGTCCGGCCGTGACCAGCGCCCAGGAAAGCCCCTTGTTGAGGGTCTTGTAGAGCCCGCCGCCCTCGGTACCTGCATACAGGATGTCGGGCTGCGAGAGCGACTGATCAACGCAGTAGACATTCACCTGCCAGGAGATGGGGCGGGTGCCTCCCTGCTCATACGTTTCAAAAGGCCCCATGCTGCGCCACAGGGGCGGGTCGAGCCGCCCGCCGCCCTGCGCCTGCTGCAGCTGCCGGTAGCGGCTGGCTTCAGCCGCCGCATCAGGCCGGCGTATGTAGCCCTGCTCATCGAGCCAGGGCTCCACCATGCGGCGCCAGTAGCGGTAGTTTTGCGTGTGTATCGTCTTTTCAAAAGGATGCTCGCGGTAGTAAGCATCAAAGGCCTGGTCTACCGCCCGCACCTGGGGGTCGTCGGCATACATGGCCTGTGCCCAGTCGGGCAGGTTCCTCTCCGCTACGGGATAAACCTTGAAATAAGCGGCCCGGTTTTGGGCTTGCAGCGACAGGCCGCTGAGGCTGCACGCCAGTGCCCATCCAAAGAGAAGTAAACGCATATACATAGATGGTTGACTTAGCTCGTAATGATGATTTTTGCCGAAGGCAAAACAGTCTTCAACTAAACAGGCCCTGAAGCTCAGCCTGTATAAGGTTGAGCACCTTGCCCAGGTCCTCGGGCCTGTGGGTAAAATCTATTTCGTCGGCATTGATAACCAGTAGGTTGCCTTCTTTGTACTGGTTGATCCAGTTGTCGTAGCGATCATTGAGGCGGCGGAGGTAGTCGAGGCTCATGTTGCCTTCATAGTCGCGCCCCCGCGTCTGTATGTGTTCGACCAGCGTAGGGATGCTGGCGCGCAGGTAGATGAGCAGGTCGGGTGCCTTGATCTGCGAGGTCATGGTGTGAAAAAGCGACAGGTAGTTTTCGTAGTCACGCGTAGCCATCAGCCCCATGTCGTGGAGGTTGGGCGCAAAGATGTAGGCATCTTCATAGATGGTGCGGTCCTGCACGACGACCTTGTCGCCGCGGTGGATGTTGAGGATCTGGGCGTAGCGGTTGTGCAGGAAGTATACCTGCAGGTTGAACGACCAGCGCTGCATGTCGAGGTAAAAATCGCTCAGGTAGGGATTGTTGTCGGTCGACTCATAGTTGACTTCCCAACCAAAGTGCTTGCCCAGTTGGGTTGTCAGGGTCGTTTTGCCTGCACCAATGTTGCCCGCGATAGCAATGTGCTTAATATCAGAATGATACATGAAACGAGAAGGATAGATTCAAATAATTAAGACCGTGAAGATAACAATTGCACCCTGAGCTTGCAATTTTCCGTCCACATTTTCCGCAGGCCAACATTTTTACTGCTTTCAACGTTTAATTGTGCATACTTATCTAAATAATAGACATGGAAATCGATGATCAGCTAATTTTACGACTCGAACATCTCAACCGGCTGGAGCTTTCTGCCGACGAGCGCGCGCACATGAAGTCTGATCTCAACCGTATACTGGCCATGGTGGCCAAACTACAGGAGCTGGATCTGACGGATGTAGAGCCGCTGGTCTATCTCAGCGAAGAAGTCAATGTGCTGCGGGAGGATGTCGCCCTGCCGGGCGTGACTACCGAGGAGGCGCTGCGTGCCGCGCCGCAGCACGACGGGCAGCATTTCAGGGTGCCTAAAGTGGCCTCACGGCAGGGGTAGGTTTTTTTGTGTGTGTTTGCTTTTTTTTCAAAAAAAGCAAATACACATATTCCGTTTCAATCAATCAATATGAATCCAATACTCTCCGTCAAGGACCTGGTGAAAACTTACGACATGGGGGCGACCAAGGTCAACGCCCTGCAGGGCGTAAGCCTTGACATTTTCAACAACGAATATGTCGCGCTCATGGGCCCCTCCGGCTCCGGCAAGTCCACGCTGATGAACCTGCTGGGCTGCCTCGACACGCCTACGTCAGGGGATTACTTCCTCGACAACATCAATGTGAGCACCATGACGGATGACGAACTGGCGGAGGTGCGCAATCGCAAAATCGGCTTCGTCTTCCAGACGTTCAACCTGCTGCCGCGCTTGTCGGCCCTCGACAATGTGGCGCTGCCGCTGGTATACGCGGGCATGAGCAAGGAGCAGCGACTCGAGCGAGCCCGGGAGGTGCTGGCTTCCGTGGGCCTGGAAGATCGCGTGGATCACCGCCCCAATGAGCTGTCGGGCGGACAGCGGCAGCGGGTGGCCATCGCACGGGCGCTGGTCAACAATCCGAGCATCATCCTGGCCGATGAACCGACGGGCAACCTCGATACCAAGACGTCGCTCGAGATTATGGCCATCCTTGAGGAGATTCACCGCCGCGGCAATACCATCATTCTGGTGACCCACGAGCCGGACATCGCTGAATATGCGCATCGCATTGTGCGGCTGCGCGACGGCAAAATCGAGACTGACCTCGCAAATCCCAAGATTGTGCACGCACTTGTCGACTAGCAGCAAGTTTCCGGCAAAAGTTGTATTTTCGCAATAAAAAGCGCATGAGACAGCTTTTGGTACTTCTTTTGCCGGCCGCCCTGCTGCTCACCACTGCCTGCCAGCGCTCTGCGCCGGCAGAGGCCGTCGAGTACGTCGAAAATAAACAGTCCCTGCCGCCCAACGAACGCTTCGGGGAGTTGTTTGAGCGCGTGCAGGCGGCAGCCATTTTTCCCGATGGCAAAACCTTTGTAGACTGTGAGCCGCTTGTGCCTACCGATCAGATTATGGCGGCCTACTTTGCCCAAAAAGACGAGCCGGATTTTAAGCTGGCAGATTTTGTCAATAAATATTTTGCGCCGCCGCCCAAGGCGGGCGATGCTTTCCGGAGCGACAGCCGGCAGCCGCTGGAAGCGCACATCAACCGGCTGTGGCCGGTGCTCACGCGGCAGCCCGACAGTGCCGGCAGGGGCAGCCTGATCGCCTTGCCGTATCCTTACATCGTACCGGGCGGGCGCTTCCGCGAAATCTACTACTGGGATAGTTACTTCACCATGCTGGGGCTGCAGGTGGCCGGCCGCGGGCAGATGGTCGAGGACATGGTCAATAATTTTGCGTTCCTGATTGATTCACTGGGCTTTATCCCCAATGGCAACCGCACCTACTACCTGAGTCGCTCGCAGCCGCCGTTTTTTGCGCTCATGGTCGAACTGCTGGCGGAAATGAAGGGGGAGGCTGTCTATCAGGTGTATCTGGCACAACTGCTGAAGGAATACGATTTTTGGATGGGGGGGCTGGGCGAACTGTCGGCCCAGCAGCCGGCCGTGAGGCATCTGGTGCGCCTGCCCGATGGCTCGGTGCTCAACCGCTATTATGACAGTGGCAATTATCCGCGGGCGGAGAGCTGGAAGGAAGATGTGGCTACGGCCAAGGCCTCGGGCCGCCCGGCGGCAGAGGTGTACGCGCACCTGCGCGCAGGCGCAGCCTCCGGCTGGGATTTTAGCAGCCGCTGGCTGGCCGACGGCAAAAGCCTGGCGACGATACAGACGACGGATCTGGTTGCGGTCGATCTCAATGCGTTGTTGTTTCGCTACGAAGAGATTATCGCCCGGGCGTTTACACTGGCGGGCAATACGACCCAGGCAGAGGCTTTCAGCCAGCGGGCGGCCCAGCGCAAGGCGGCCGTCATGCGCTACTGCTGGGATGAGCAGGCGGGCTTTTTTGTCGACTACAACTGGAAACAGCAGCGGCCCGGCGGGCAGCTGAGTCTGGCGGGCATCTATCCGCTGTTTGTGGGGCTTGCGACGGCCGATCAGGCCGCCCGCTGCCAGCGGGTGCTGGAAAAACAGTTTCTGCAGCCGGGCGGACTGCTCAGCACGCCGGCCAATACCGGGCAGCAGTGGGATGCGCCCAATGGCTGGGCACCACTGCAGTGGATGGCCATCCAAGGGCTGCGCAATTATGGCGCCGATGCGCTGGCCGCGACGGTCAGTGCGCGCTGGCGCGCACTCAACGAGCGGGTATTCAGGCGCACAGGTCAGCTGATGGAAAAATACAATGTCGTAGACATGCAGCTCGAGGCGGGTGGCGGTGAGTACCCGGTGCAGGACGGCTTCGGCTGGACCAACGGGGTCTACCTGCGCCTGCTGGCCGACGAGCGGGCCGGCGGCTAGGCCAGACATACAGCTCGAAGCGGGCAGCGGTGAGTACCCCGTACAGGACGGTTTCGGCTGGACCAACGGGGTCTGCCTGCGCCTGCCGGCCGACGAGCGGCTAGGCCAATGGCGCCTGAGGCGCCGCCTTCAGCCCCAGCTGGGTGGCACTTTCCAGCATGAAAGCGTAGGCTGCCTCGTACTCGTTGGGGATGTGCCCGTCGAGGATGGCGTCCCGGATGGCATTTTTTATAAGCCCCACCTCACGGCTGGGCGGCAGCCTGAAGGTCTCCATGATGAGCTCGCCGCTGATGGGCGGCTGCCAGTTGCGGAGGTGGTCTTTTTCCTCAACCTCCTGCATGCGGCCGCGCACAAACTCGTAGTTGTCGAGGTAGCGCTGTACTTTGTCGGGGTTTTTAGAAGTGATGTCGGCTTCGCAGAGAATCATGAGATCGTCAACGTCTTCACCTGCGTCGAAAAGCAGTCGCCGCACGGCGGCATCGGTGATGTTTTCCCGCGTGAGGCTGATGGGGCGCAGGTGGAGTTCTACCAGCTTTTGCACGTATTTCATCTTGTGGTCGGTGGGCAGGCGGAAGCGCTTGAAGATGCGCGGCACCATGGCAGCGCCCAGGGTCTCGTGCCCGTGGAAGGTCCAGCCGAGCTCGGGATGAAAGCGCTTGGTGGGCGGCTTGGCAATGTCGTGCAGCAGGGCGGCCCAGCGAAGCCACAAATCATTGGTTTTGGGGCATATATTGTCGAGCACCTGCAGGGTGTGGTAAAAATTGTCCTTGTGGCCAATGCCGTTGCGCACTTCTACGCCGTGGAGGGCCACCAGTTCCGGGAAGATGAGCTGCAGCAGGCCGGTGTTGAAGAGCAGCTTGAAGCCTATGCTGGGCTTGGGGCTTAGAATGATTTTGTTGAGTTCGGTGGTGACGCGCTCCCAGGAGACGATCTGTATGCGCGAGCGGTTGTCTTTGATGCCTGCAAGGGTGTCGGGATCTATCTGAAAGCCGAGCTGCGTGGCGAAGCGGATGGCCCGCAGCATGCGCAGCGGGTCGTCGCTGAAGGTTTTGCCGGGCTCCAGCGGCGTTTTGATGAGCTTGTTTTCGAGGTGAAAAAGCCCGTCGAAGGGGTCGATGATGACGCCGTAGTCGTGGGGGTTGAGGCTCACGGCCAGGGCGTTGATGGTAAAGTCGCGCCGCAGCTGGTCATCTTCGAGGGTACCCGACTCAACAGCGGGCTTGCGGGAGTCGGGGCGATAGCTTTCCTTGCGGGCGCCGACAAATTCGATTTCTATGTCGCGGTGGCGCAGCATGGCGCAGCCAAAGCGCGCATAGACCGCCACCCGCGGCCGCGGCCTGAGCCGCTGGGCCACGGTCTCCGCAAGCTTCACACCGCTGCCGACGCAGACGAAATCGATGTCTTTGCAGTCCCTGCCCAGGAGGCGGTCGCGTACATAGCCACCGACAACATAGACGGGGTAGCCGAGCTCAGCGGCAGCTTCGCTGACAACCTGAAAGATGAAGCGCTCGTGTTGTTGAATGTTAAAAACCACGGGACTGAATTGTTATGACTCGGCCAGCATTTCCATGCCTGCATAGTTGATGGCGATGGCGTCGAGGGTGGCAAAGAGCTCCTCGGCATGATCAGAGGAGACGAGCACCGCCCGGTGTTCCTTGATGCCGGGAAAGCCACGGAAATAGTTGGTGTAGTGGCGGCGCATCTCTGTGATGCCGGCCTTGGGACCTTTCCATTCCAGACTGCGGCGCAGATGCTCCCGGGCGGCCTCCACCCGCTCTTCGACAGTGGGCGGCGCCAGCTGCTGACCCGTGGCGAAAAAGTGCTTGATTTCGCGGAAAATCCAGGGGTAGCCGATGCTGGCCCTGCCGATCATGATGCCGTCGACGCCATAGCGGTTGCGGTATTCGAGCGCCTTCTGCGGACTGTCGATGTCGCCGTTGCCGAAGATGGGGATGCGTATGCGGGGGTTTTCCTTGACTTTGCCGATCAGCGTCCAGTCGGCTTCGCCTTTGTACATCTGCTGTCGGGTGCGTCCGTGGATGCTGAGGGCCTGAATGCCCACGTCCTGCAGCCTTTCGGCTACTTCTTCGATGAATTTTGTCTGCTCGTCCCAGCCCAGCCGCGTTTTGACGGTCACGGGCAGGTTGGTTTTCTTGACAATGGCCTCGGTCAGGCGAATCATCTTGGGGATGTCCTGCAGGATGCCGGCGCCGGCGCCTTTGCAGGCTACCTTTTTGACGGGGCAGCCGTAGTTGATGTCCAGCAACTCGGGCTGAGCACGCTCGACAATCTCAGTGGCCTGCACCATGGAGTCGAGCTCGGCGCCAAAAATCTGTACGCCTATGGGGCGCTCGTAGTCGTAAATGTCGAGCTTTTGCAGGCTTTTTTCTGCATCGCGTATGAGCCCTTCGACGGAGATGAATTCTGTATACATCAGGTCACAGCCCTGGGCTTTGCAGAGCGCGCGGAAGGGCGGGTCACTCACGTCTTCCATGGGAGCGAGCAGCAGCGGAAATTCACCCAGATTAATATCGCCAATGCGAACCATAGTGGATAGTTATTTTTGCTGTCAATACGATTTGGGTGCCTGTAGGGCCGCCCCGGGCTCTGCCCGGAGGGCGATAGCGGCTTGGCGCTGCAAAAATATGGATATTTGCGCAAAATCGCCAAAAATGCTTGCAGCTGTCTGCCTGCCTTTTTGGCTGCCGGCAGGCGGCTTGGGTTTTTTTTAAAAAAATCAGCCGCGCCACAGGCCTTGCCCGGGCTGTGCAACGGGCAGCCTGCAGCCTGCGGGGGGAGTCGACAGAGGAAGTGCAACAGCTGCTTATTTTTTATTTTTGCGTGAACTTTCTGCTGCGCAAAAGTTTTTGAGAAAAAAAACGTTTTGCTCACTGAGGGATCATTGACTCACTGCCAACTACACTTACCAACAGAAGTGACATGATAAAGAAGCTATGCAGTTTACTGGTTTTGCTGTGTTTGTCAGGACTATGGCCGCTGGCCGCGCAGCGCAACCTTGAGCGTGTGCAGGAAAAACAGGAGGAGCTCCGCGCAGCCAACTGGCCGCCGGAAAAGGTGTATACGCGCGCTACCCTGGGCTATGCCCTGCAGCGCATTTTCCGCAAGCATTTCGAATTTTGTGGGTTTGCTTCGCCCATCGAGCGGCCCGATTATGTGCCGCCCGACATTACGCGCTTTGTGGGCAGCAGGACGATGCGCACCCGGGTGGAGACGGCCAATATCAGCGGTGGCGGCCTGATGAATTATATTTTTCACCAAAATGAACTGGCGCTGCCGCTGGATGGGGTCAACTATACCCCCACACGGCTGCTGCAGGCGGGCGCAACGCCCTTTTTGCTCGACCCCAATGGCCACTTCGACGCTTTTTTGCTTACCAAAAACTGCAGCGGCTACCTGAAGTCTTCGCTGGATGCGGGCATCGAGCCGCCTTACACGGCTTTTCGGGCTGCCCTGAGCACCGACGAAAACCGCAAGTCGACCGTTATGGCGCTGTCGGGCTCTTTCGTGAGTC
Source organism: uncultured Saprospiraceae bacterium (assembly GCA_964441755.1). Classification (GTDB taxonomy): domain Bacteria; phylum Bacteroidota; class Bacteroidia; order Chitinophagales; family Saprospiraceae; genus JAUMBM01. Next base: position 439 of record CAYTVG010000036.1, on the reverse strand, counting down.
CGCTCAAAACGGTGCTCGAGCGCCGCGATCAGGCGACGACCGAAATGATGTTTCGTCTATGGCATTTTTACCAGCAGTTTCCGGAATACATCGGCAAAGCCTACTACCTGCGGGAGTTTCAGGGGGTGATGATCAAGCACCTGGGTACGGCCGAGGAGGCGCGGCGGGTAGATGCGGAACTGGGCATCAACATCAATGGCCCGCTCAGTAGTGAACTGAAGGCACAGCTGGCGAATGGGCGCGTCAATACGAGTTCGTTTAGCGGTACCAATTGGGAGACCATCGTTTTTGCTGATTTTCAGGGTACGTATATCAAACAGAATCTCTTTTCGCCCCTGCCTTCGCCGGCCGATATCGAGGCCTACTTCGCAGGCCTGCAGCCTGTCTTCCAGTTGGTGCGCGATTATCCGGTGGTGGCTGAGGGACTGGATTTTCAGCA
>CAYTVG010000035.1:5743-19542 GCA_964441755.1 uncultured Saprospiraceae bacterium | reverse complement strand
ACTCCGGGAAATACCGGGGTTGTTTTTTTCTACCCACATTGCGTCCCTACGGTTCTACCCACATCGCGTCCCTACGGGACTTCGGAAAACACCGGGGCCGTTGTTTTCTACCCACATTGCGTCCCTACGGGACTCCGGAAAACACTGGCTCCGGTATTTTCTACCTACATCATGTCCCTACGGGACTTCGGAAAACACCGGGGCCGTTGTTTTCTACCCACATTGCGTCCCTACGGGACTCCGGAAAACACTGGCTCCGGTATTTTCTACCTACATCACGTCCCTACGGGACTCCGGAAAACACCGGGGTCGTTTGCTTTCTACCTGTACTGATCCCCTGAATAACCAGACAAGGTTACCGTAGTAAAATTGTAATATTGTCTATGGAAAAGAAGCGACGCAGCAAAGAAGAGAAGCTTAGCATTCTGAAAGAGGCAGAAAGCCAGGGGGTAGAAGTTACGATTATGCAGCATGGATTTATCCAGCTACTTTCTACCGCCGGCCTAAGGCGTAAGTTGAGCTTCCCCCCCAAAAAGCTAGACACGTTTGATAAACCAAGGTGTCTTAAGTTCGAGGGCAGCCGTAAATAAGGGTAGTTCTTACATGCGGCAAATCTACGAAACCCACTTCATTTGGACCAGAGTCAAAAAACTAAGGAAGGCATTGCAGGCTGCTGTTGACAATTCAGCCGGCTGGTATATAAAAAAACAGCATCGATCAACGCAATAATTAAGAGAGGGTTTTATCTTAGCGCTACCTTAACTACAAGCTTTTTTACCCCTACAACACTGAAACATGAAATGGTTCAGACACTTGATTCCATTCGTCCTGCTTATGAGCAGCCAATATGCTCTTTCCCAAAGGGCTACGGGGCTTGTCATCGACAGAGAAGCGTATGAAGCAGTCCAGCGAATATCGCCTTCCCTGAAGTATGCCGCCGATTACAAACCTGTGCATTCGCTCCGACAATACTGCCCGATTGCGGGTAATCAGGGAAATATCGGGTCATGTGTGGGCTGGTCAGTGGGCTATGCTGCATATACTATATTGCGGGCTGTCCGGGACAACCTAACAGACCAATCGGCCATCACGGCACAGGCACGCTCCGCTCTGTATATTTACAACCAGATAAAACTCAATCCGGACAGCTGTACGAGCGGATCTCACATCCACACCGCTATGGAACTGTTGCTGACGCAGGGCGTCTGTAGCCAGTCGGTTTTTAATCCCGGGGAATGCTGGAGTCTGCCTACAGAAGCTCACCGTCGGCTGGCTGCCTCCAGCAAGATTAGTGAGATCACCAACTTGTTTATTTCTAGCTCGCCCAATGGTCAGCGGGTAAATGCTACCATCGATTGTCTGAACGCCAACAGGCCGGCTGTCGTAGCCATGAATATTCTTCCCTCATTTCATTCCATCAACAGCACCGGCTTGTGGAGCCCACGGCCCGAAGAGCAAAGCAATGAATTTCACGCCATGTGCGTCGTTGGCTACGACAACATCAACCAACGGTTTGAGATACTGAATTCATGGGGCCCTGACTTCGGTGACGAGGGCTTTGTCTATGTTTCTTATGATGACTATGAACGGTATTCCTTGTATGGTTTTCAGATGTTGTTGGAGGATCCTCAGGCAGAAGCAACTGCCAGCTCGCTTATGGGTGGGTTCTACCTCAACAAGCTTGCAGGCTATGACCCCTTGGGAGGCTATAAGTTTGAAAAACTCAACGGACATTGGAATGGCAGGTATTACGAAATACCACCGGGTATGATCAAGCCGGGAAGCTATTTCAAAATCATTGCTGAAAACTTACGGGTAAGTACCTACCTGTATATTTTCTCCGTCAAACCCAACGGTAGCAGCGAACTGCTTTTCCCAACCTTGAGCAGCAGCGAATGGGGGGATGTGCGGGATGCGCCCATCATCCTTTCCGGCGGCAATTATGTGGAACTCCCGGCGGATCCTGCAGGGGCTATCGTTGCTGATCTGCCGGGTACCGACCACCTGGTGCTGTTGTTTTCAACCCGGCGCCTGCAGGATATCGATGAACTGGTGTGGCGGGTGGAGCAACAACGAGGCGAGTTGTATGACCGGCTCACGGCTGTACTGGGCAACCGCATGGTTCCGCCGGCCGATATCCGCTATGGCAGCAGCCAGATGGGGTTCAGCAGCAATACCCGTACCAATGGCTATGTGGTGCCCGTTGTGCTGAAGGTAACTGTTCAATGAGTATTAGCACAATTGAAGTATAATCACTAAAATCGAGTGTATGTTAACGAACGTAAAACTTGCTATTGTCGCCTGTTTGTGGATTGTGTTGTTGCTGGCTACAACAGCCTTGTCTGCCCAGCAGCGGGATTATTATGGGAGGGATGTTGACGAAGACATCTGCCCCAATATATCAATGCACTATGGCCCTGATGAAGAAATAAGCAATTTGGTTAGCGAAATTGTCGAGGCGTATGGCTTAACAAACAATTTCGTAACACAACAATGTCATTCCATTGACAATTGTCTGGCAACCATTGATAGGTTAGGAAGGCCATGTATCCTCTACAACCCCCAGTACCTGAATACGGTAAGAGGGTTGGGGTTCTCTTCCGCCAGGATGCCGCAGGCTTCTGTTGACTGGAATGTAATACATGTTTTGGCGCATGAGGTGGCTCACCACCTGAATAATCACCTAACCAATCCGCCAAGAGATAGGAAGCAGTCTGATCTTGAGCTGGAAGCAGACAGAACTGCCGGCTATATAATGTATCTATTGAAGGCGCCCAGTCAAGCAATAGCAAGAAAAGTAATGGATGGGCCCGGAATTACCGACTATGCTACGGCTACGCATCCGTCTCGCTCAGAGCGTAAAAATGCTTTTGATGCAGGCTGGGAAGATGCATCCCGGCGGTTTCCTCGTACTGACACCAGACCCACTACCACTAATCAGTACAACACACCTATCATCGTACCCAGACCCATCCCCTCACCCCCTTCCGTCAGACCCAGGCCTTTCACCACTACAGACCCCATCGCAGGTACCCTGGTACTGGTAAAAGGGGGAAGCTTCACCATGGGCTGCACCTCAGAGCAGCACGACTGCTCTGACAACGAGAAGCCCGAGCAACGAGTGACCCTCAGTGACTACTACATCGGCCAAAAGGAGGTCACACAAGCCCAATGGCAGGCAGTGATGGGATACAACCCCTCCCATTTTGCCGGCTGTGAGCAGTGCCCGGTAGAGAATGTAAGCTGGAATGATGTACAGGAATTTTTGCTGAGGCTGAACGAAATCACCGGTAAGCGTTTTCGCCTGCCGACAGAGGCGGAGTGGGAATATGCTGCGAGGGGGGGGCAGCAGCTCGAGGGCTATGTATACGCAGGTGGAAACAATCTCAAGGAAGTAGGCTGGTACGTGCACAATTCAGGCAATAAGACAAGTCCTGTGGGGCAGAAAGCACCCAATGCGCTGGAATTGTATGATATGAGTGGCAATGTATGGGAGTGGTGCGAAAATTTGTTCGGCTCCTACGGTGCCTGGGGACAACCCAGTGAAGATCGCCTCTTCCGGGTCTTCCGCGGCGGTGCATATCGCAATGCCCAGCAGAATTGCCGGGTTAGCAACCGAGGCTATGACGATCAGGGGGATCGCCACAGTAGTCTTGGTTTTCGGCTGGCGATGAGCAACTAGCTATGCTTGTATTTCGCCGCTTATTGCGGCGAAATACAATATCTCAGACTGCATCAGGGGCTCGTAGATGCCAACACCCGACGCATTTCTTCCAGCATAGCCGGCCGTCGGTCGTACAAGCTGATGACCAACATCGCCAGCTCATCAACGGCCTGCCTGCTGCCGGGGATATGCATTTTGACGGCAATCATGCGATCGGCCAGCCTTTCGTACTGGCTGCGTTTCTGGCTTGTGTTGCTCATCCTTTGCAGTACCGGCAGAAAGGCAGCCAACATCTCCTGTGGGTAGCGGAATCCCAGGTAGGGTAGCACGCTGTCGAGCACATCTTCATCCCCGCTGGCCACTCCTGCCTGTAACAAGCCATCCCATCGTTCTTCTTCAATGTATATCTCACCAAGCCGCCGAAAATGCTACCCCCTGTCAGCCTGATTGCTCTCCTCTGCCTGCTTGTCGAGCATGCTATTCGAGGATTTGCGGCCGTGCCTGCGAGTCAAACAGTGATTTCCAATTTGGACATATCATGCGAGCTACGTAACTTGCTGCGAATGTACCCTTAGCCGGTTGTTGAGGTTGCATTGAACTAACAACAGGCTGGTTAAAGGTGGCTGATACAAATAACCACCAGCATGCAGATTATTTTGAAAAAGCTTACCGAAATGAAAAAAACAGGACTTCTGTTGAGCGTATTGTTGCTCATACTGCCAGTACTACTGCAGGCGCAGGTCGAGTTCAACTTTGACCTTTCTGGTAACTGCAGTTACTATGGCGAAAAAATAGAAGAGAAAGTATATGGATTCTCCTCCAGCCAAGAGGCGGTAAGCGCCATTGAAGACATACTGCGCCAGGTAGGACTTCAGAAAAATTTTCAGATTAACGCTGCCAGCGTGCCGAATGCGGCAGCGGTAATACAGGGCTCAACGCGCTACATCCTGTACAGCCAGCATTTTATCAATCAGATCAATAACAGTACGGGTTCCAAGTGGGCGGCCATCAGTATACTCGCACATGAAATTGGCCATCACCTCAATGGGCATACACTCGATGGTGGCGGCAGCCGACCTCCCATCGAACTCGAGGCAGATGAATTTTCTGGTTTTGTGCTTTTCAAAATGGGCGCTACGCTCAATGAGGCGCAGCTGGCAATGAATACCCTGGGTTCAGCCTCCGGCTCCAATACCCATCCGCCGAAGAACGCCAGACTGGAAGCAATTGCTGTGGGCTGGAATAAGGCGCGGGAGGCTTCGCTCAGACCCAATGGCAGTAGCACCTCAGGGAGCAATACACCCGTGACGGGCCAGTCTGTACCCAATCCTGTACCGCCGCCGGCCACAGCTACCAATCAGTATGTTGCAAGATGTATATTCAATGGAGATAATATGCTCTACTACGTGACGAACGCCAATGCCATCGTCGGTGTCAACCCGCTGACGAATCAGTCTGTGGTGGTAGGCCAGCGGCAACCTTCGGCCGATGCACGTTTTGCCTGGATCTATGCCACGCCCAGCGTCTGGTACGGTGTCGACGCAAGCGGAAGGATCTGGTCGCAAAACTACCTTGGGCAGGCCGTACAGATTGGCTATGTGACCAACCCCTGAGGCTGTCTTTCTATTTATTGGAGCCGTCATGGTCAGCCGTATCTACCCCAGCCGCAGCAAATCGCTGTACACACCCCGGGCCGTCACCTCAGCGCCCGCCCCCGCCCCCTGAATGACCATGGGGCGGTCGCCATAGCCTTCGGTATAGATTTCAAAAAGGCTGTCGCTGCCTGCAACGCCCCCGAGGGGCGATTGCCGGGGCACCTGCACCAGGGCTACCTGCAGCCGGGCCTGCCCGTCGGCATCGATGCACAGGTCGCCCACATAGCGCAGCAGCTGGCCGGGTGGCAGCTGCTGCCGCAGCGCTGCGTAGTGGGCATCCAGTTGGGGAAAAAAGGCTTTGAAAGCCTCATAGGGCATAGGGGCGCGGCAGCCTTCCGGGATGAGATTGTGTACCGCTACGTCGCTGAGCTCTGCTTTTACATCGACGGTGCGCGCCAGGATGAGCAGCTTGCGCGCAACATCCATGCCGTTGAGATCCTCCCGCGGGTCGGGTTCCGTGTAGCCCAGTTGCTGCGCCTGCTGCAGCACCGCTGAAAATGGCTGCGTACCTTCGCTGAACGTATTGAACACGAAGCTCATAGAGCCACTGAAGACACCTTTGATGCGGGTGATGCGGTCGTGGCTGTGGTGCAGCTGCAGCAGCGTATCGATCAGGGGCAGGCCGGCGCCCACATTGGTTTCGTAGCGAAACTGCTTGCCTTTGCGGCGCAGCAGCTCGCGCAGCTGGTCGTAGAACGCCTGCTCGCGGGCGTTGCCCTGCTTGTTGGAGGCCACGAGGTCAAAGCCGGCCTGAACAAATTGCGGGTAATAGTCGGTAAGGCCGCGGTCGGCGGTATTGTCTACGATGACGATGTTCGATAGTCCGCTGGCCTGTAGTTGTTCGATCACAAGCGCTGGCTGGCTGCTGAGGGTGCTGGCCGCCAGCGCGGCCGGCCACTGCTGGTCGAGGCCCTGCGGCGCCAGCAGCGCTCGCCGCGAGTCGGCAACGCCTACGAGCCGCAGGTCGAGCCGCCGCTTGCTGCGCACATAGGCCTGACTTTCCAGCAGCTGCCGCAGCAGCGTGCCACCCACCAGGCCTTTTCCGAAGCAAAAAATATTGAGCCGCTTATAGGCGCCCAACAGCTGGCTGTGCACCAGCTCCAGCGCTTTGCGCTCCTGCCCGCCGTCGAGCAGCAGCGAAATCTGGTGGCCCTCGACGCTGTTGGCGATGAGGTGAAGCCATATATTGTTGCGCCGGAGGTCGTAGATGGCCCGCTCGAGCGCGTAGTTGTGCCGCCCGATGATGTTGAGGATGGTGAGGTTTGGTACGACCGACACGGCCGTACCTTCCATGCTGGCAAAGGCTGCCTCCAGCGCTGCACTGGCTGCTGCCGCATCTTCACCCGCAACCACCAGGCCCAGCGAACGCTCTGAAGAGGCCTGACTCACCAATTTTACCGAAATGCCCGCCTCTGCCAAGGCCGTGAAGGCCCGTGCATCGACGCCGGCCAGGCCGGCAAAAGCCAGGCCGCTAAGGCTTATGAGCGCCACCTGTGGGATGGAGCTGAGCGCTTTGACGCGCCGCTCAGAGCCCTGGGCATCAATCAGGGTGCCGCCTGCCGGCCCCTGGCCGACGATGCTGCGGATGCGCAGGGCAATGCCGTGGGTGGCCAGCAGGCTGAGCGCACGGCGGTCGAGCAGGCCACTGCCTGCCGACGCCAGCTCCTGCGCTTCCTGGTAGCTGAGCCGTTCGATGATGCGAGCCGCAGGCAGCTGCCGCGGGTCGGCGGTGTACAGCCCGCCCACCACCGTCCACTGCTCGACCAGCGCTGCCTGCTTTTCGGCCGCCCGGCGGGCCGCCAGCAGCTTGCCGCTGCCAGGCGCGTAGGCGCGGCAGTCAGCCGTGAGGCCTGCCGCTTGCTGCAGGCGCTCAAAGGCGGTCTGTCGCGCCATTGGGTAGAGCAGGCTGCAGTCGCTGCAGCTGCGGAGCAGGTCGGCCGCCAACGGCAGGCCGTCGGCATGGTCAAATAATTCGGTGGTCAGCTGAATGATCGTATGCATAAGCGCTTGCTTGATGAATGCTTGGGCAACGGGGGCGGCAGCGGCTGCTGCGGGCGGTTTTTTCGAAAAAATACCTGCCGCTGAGCCGTGGCGGCTGCCGCGCCCGGCTGGCTGTTTTTTAAAAATACCCGCCGCCCACGGCAAGCGGCTGCCGCCCGGGGCGGTTTTTATAAAAATACCTGCCAGCTACAGCTAGCGGCTGCCGCCCGGCAGCCAAAAGCTCATCAAATGTACAGGTCTTTTGCCAAAGCTGACGAAAAAAGCGCGCAACTACGGCAGCTTTTCCGCCAGCCCGGCAGGCGGCACGGAAAATAAGTTTGGTATTTTTTTCTGTATTACCGACGAATTCGATAGCTTGCAGCGTACTCATTTTGTATTAACTTCAGCACATGGCTACGATCGAAATCACTAAAGTAAACGCCGGGCAGCTCGAACTGCTCCAACAGATCGCTCGCATTACGTTCTTCGAAACTTATGCTGCCGTCAATAGCGAGGAGAATATGCAAAAATACCTGCGCGAGAGCTTCTCCCTCGACAAACTGGCGGCAGAGCTGGCCGATCCCGCCACGTCTTTCTATTTCGCGTGCATTGACGGACAGGTGGTTGGTTATCTCAAAGTCAATGTCGGCCCTGCACAGACGGAACTGCAGGACGACAAGGCGCTCGAAATCGAACGCATCTATGTGCTCAGTGCTTTCCACGGCCAGGCAGTGGGGCAGCGGCTCTATGAAGAGGCCATGTGGCTGGCGAAGGAGCTCGGTATGCGCTATGTCTGGCTGGGAGTGTGGGAAGAAAATCCCCGCGCCATCCGCTTCTATGCCAAAAATGGTTTCGTAGCTTTTGATAAGCATATCTTTCGGCTCGGCGATGACGAGCAGACAGATATCCTGATGAAAAAAATGTGCTGAGCGCATATCCACGGACTCACGGATATATATAATATGGTGCAAAAATTACAACTTTCGGAAGATTGGAGCGCAGTAGCCGCCGGCGGCCTGCTGCTCTTGCTGGCCCTGACGGGTGTGCCCCTGCCGGCGCCGGCTTTTCACTGGCAAGACGCCGGCGAACTGTCGGGGCAGGTGTTCACAGCCGCCAATGCGGCGGCTGTAGCCGTCATTTTCGTCCTGATGTATGCGCTGAGTCTGATCGCCACGGGCCTGTCCGGCAAGTCGCTGCGGCCACAGCTGCAGGGCTTCCCGATGGTGTTCGGCCTGACCCTGCTGGCCATGCTGCTGGCCGGCAACAGTTTTTTTAAAAGCTGGAACCTGGAGGCAGTGATATTTAGTTTGTTTATAGGGTTGGTAATCAGAAATATATGGGGGATGCCCGCATGGCTTCGCGACTCACTCGCCACAGAGCTGATGGTGAAAATAGGCCTGGTGCTGCTGGGCGCGTCCATCATTTTTGGCGATATCCTGAAGGCAGGCTTTTTGGGGCTCATACAGGCGCTGGTCGTGGTAGTGGTGGTCTGGTATTTTGCATTCTGGCTGTCGCGCCGCCTCGGTATCGATAAAGAGATGGCTATTATGATCTCCAGTGCGGTGTCTATCTGCGGGGTGTCGGCAGCCATCGCAACCGCCGGCGCCATCGAGGGCGACCGCCGAAAGTTGTCCTACGTAATTTCGCTGGTGCTGATCACGGCCATCCCTATGATCATCTTCATGCCTATGGCTGCCGGCTGGCTGGGGCTTTCGCAGGCTGTCGCGGGCGCCTGGATGGGCGGCACCATCGATACCAGCGGCGGCGTCATCGCCTCGGGCTCACTGATCGGGGAGGAGGCGCTGAAAATCAGCACCATCGTCAAGTTTTCACAGAACGTACTGCTCGGTCTGGCTGCATTTTTTATCTCTGTCTACTGGAGTTATACAGGCAGTGCCGGCCTGCCGGCCGAAAAGCCAAGCCTGCGCATCCTCTGGGATCGCTTCCCTAAGTTTGTGCTGGGCTTTGTAGGGGCATCACTCATATTTTCTTTTGTACTGGAAACCAGCCTGGTCGATGAAGTCAAAGGTGGCCTCAAAAACATGCAGGGCTTCTTCTTCGCTTTTGCCTTCACTTGCATAGGACTGGAGACGGATTTCCGGGAGCTCTTTCAGGGGCAGGGCAGGGCGCCGCTCTACGCCTTTCTGCTCGCCCAGCTGTTCAATGTGCTCGTCACCCTGATCCTCGCGGCCTTGTTGTTTGGATACTGGGGCTGAGGTGACAGCTTGTAATGGCTAAAGTCTGTGATATTGACCAAAATTGTAACATGAATCCCGAATGGTAACTTGCTTAGAGCAGACTGCGTATTTAATTTTGTAAGCCGGCAGCAGCGCTTATTTTACGTACTCAGCCTGTGCTTTGTAAGCATTTTTCGCTTTTTGAGAAGTACATATTTCCGTTTGAATAAGCGGAAATAGGCCATGTCTGCAGTTCTTTGTATATAGTTTAGAATCGGTTTTTTGCCGTGATTCATATCTGCGCGTAAAAGAAGATTTGCGAATTTTTTTCATTTTAAAATAATAATGAATGAAATTTTGGGATAAAAAAGGATGGGTGTTTTTCTTGCTGCTGATTGCGCAGTGCAGTCTGGCGCAACAAATAGACTTACATTTCCCGCATTTTGCGGGCAACCACTGGGATTTGATCCTGTTGCGGGGACAACAGCAGGATACGGTGCTGAGTGGTCTGATACCGCCCGACGGGCGGGTGCAGTTGCGCCTGCCGGAAAAATACAGGCAGTACAGCGGCATGGGCCGCTGGATGTTGCGCGAGGGGGGTGGTATTGATATGGTTCTTAATGGCGAGCAGTTTTCTGTAGAGTGCTTATCAGCCACGCCGGACGACAGTAATATTATCTATAAAGGCTCGCCGGAAAATGATTTCCTGCGCAACAATCACCAGGAGCAGGAGCGCTTGCTGATGCAGTATGAGGCCATACAGATGCTCGAGCGTGCCTACGCTCCCGGCAATCCGCTCTACGCTGCCGCGCAGGATGAAAAAATTCAGCTCGAAAAAGCCTGGGCGGCTTTTCGGGCCCGCCTCGCTGCTTCGCCCCTGTATGCCGCCCGCTTCCGCGAAATCGTCGATCTCACGCGGGGTATTGGCGGCAAACTGCAAATGAGCGAGCCGGAGCGGGCTTCAGAGGTCGATGACTTCATGCGCCGACGCATGTCCTGGGCAGCGCTGTATACGAGCAATCACTGGAGTGGCGTCATCTACAACTGGGTGCAGATGCACCTGCTGTCCATTCGGGCTGATGCCGTCTTCCTGTCGAGTGCCCGCAATATCCTCGCCAGGATGCCCAATGAGGAGGTGTATACCTCATTTTGCGAGTATATGGCGCGCTACCTGGTGAAAGAAGGCAAAGACAGCCTGCTCACCATTTTAGGACCCGAAATCCGGAGCAGTGGTAAGTTGTTGAATACGTCCGGTATGCTTTCGCAGTATGTGGCGCTGCAGGCAGGGGAGCAGGCGCCGGCTTTGCAGTTGACAGCGCACGAGACTACTGCCGCAGGGCATTCGCACAGCACCACCGTCAAGGGCGTTCAGGAGCTGGCCGGTGGCGAAAAAGTGCTGCTGGTTTTTTACCAAAGCGGCTGCGGCCCCTGCGAAAGTATGCTGGAGCAATTGCTCGGCAGCTATCCGTTCTTACAGCAAAAACAGGTTCGTGTGATAAGCTTTTCTGCTGATACAGATCTGCAGACTTTCGAAAATACCGCGCGCCAGCACCCCTGGTCGGCTAAATTTTGTGACGAGCAGGGTATTTCAGGTCCCAACTTCAAGCAGTATGGTGTAGTAGGGACACCAACGCTCTTTTTGTTGGATGCTACCGGCCAGGTGCTTCTTCGTACTGCCAGTATCTCATCCGTTCTCGAGTCATTGCAATAAGCTCCATAGGAGGCCGGGTAAACCCGCCTCAGACAACTTCTTTCTGCTGTGCTTAGGCAGCCCGGCTGCCTAAGCACAACTTCAACTTCCCCCGACCCGCCGGGCGCAACCGTTGCACCTGCTTGTAAAAAGTCTTATCGAGCGCTGAAGATAAGCTTTCCCTCCTCCGGATTCCTGCGCATCTTGAAATTTGGCAGAAGCGATACATAAACCTTGGTTTTACAAGGTTTTTCGCTTTTTCATAGCCCAGAATTCTCTTTTTAATAATAATTCGCCTTTTCAAAGATAATATTCTGTATTGGGCAATCAGCATGATGACAGCCCTCTTTTTCTTTGTGAAGCAATCTTGGAGAGGTTTGCTGGTGTGCCTGCAGCTGTTTGCTCGCGGCTCATCATGCCGGGTAAAAAGATGTCGTCACCTGATATCTCATGGTTTCTTAACCATACCCGAAGACAAGCTTCTTTGACGATCATTTTATGTTTTTAATAGTATACGGACTTGCCGCACTGGATTTTTAAAGAAAGTATCATGAAAAAAATCGGACGACTTACTTTTAACCTATGGTTATTGCTGCTTTTATGGGGGACTGGGCTGCAGGCTCAGGTGCTGATCAAAGAGTGTACATGGGTCAACAGTGTAGTTTCTGTAGGAGAGGCTACATTCAAAGTTGAAAGTGGGGGAACATTGATCAACAAGGGTACAATCCATTATAAAGGAGTCACCAGCTTAACTAATAATGGTGGTTTTTCCGAGCTGGGCTCTTCTCCCTGTGCGGCTGACTATACTTCTCCGTGTACGCAAAGTGGGGGTATGGCAGGACTGAACGTCTTCAATGCTGATCAGGTGCAGACAAGCCTGCAGGGGAGTAATCCGATTAGAATGTATTCCGTAAGTCTGGATCGAAATATTGATCTGCAAAATGAATGGCAGATCGTGGGCGCGTTTGGCTGGACCAGCGGTTTGGTTACAACCGATAAAAGCTTGCCGGCGCGCAGGCTTCATTGGCTGGATGGCGCTACCTTCACAGGAGCGTCAGCTACAGCGCATGTCAATGGGTATGCCGCCTGGTCGGGCAATAGTGTATTTACGCTACCTGTTGGCGATGGTACTAAGCTGCGTTCCGTCGGAATTGTAGGCAATTGTGATGCTGAGTTTAGCGCTGCTTACTTTGCCGGCAATCCTTCCAGTGCCAGCCTGCCTACAGGGGCTCCTTTTACTACAAGCACACTGGACACCGGTATCAAAGGCGTGTCAACAACAGAATACTGGGATGTCAATGGGAGTGATTCAACAATTATAACCTTGCATTTTGATGCAGCCAGCGGCCTTGCAGCAGAGGTGACTGATTTGTCTCTCCTTTTTGTGGCTGGCTGGGATGGCAGCAAGTGGGTGATTCTCGGCAATACGGCTACTACGGGTACGCTCGGGGGGACGGGTAGTGTGAGTTCTTCACGGCTGATTCCTGATGAGTATACCGCTTTTACGTTTGGTTTTCTTTGCACACCTGTTATTACACTCACGGGCAATACCATTTGTGCTGTGCCCGGTGGCGACGGAATCATTACGTCCTCTTCGTCGACAACGGGTGCCAGCTATCAGTTGTATGATGCTGCCAATGTTGCTGTACAGGCGCCTCAGGCGGGTACAGGTTCAGCATTGACATGGTCCGGCCTGTCGGCGGGCAATGGCTATTATGTGATTGCTGCGGTCGCGGCTAACAGTTGCACACTTACTTCTGGCTCGACAAATGTGACTACTGATGTGGCAGCTACGGCCAATGCGGGTGCCGATCAAATTATTTGTGCGGATGGTACGGCAACTTTGGCGGGCATTGTTGGTGGTGGTGCTACTACGGGTAGTTGGACAACAAGTGGCAGTGGTACTTTTAGCGATGCTTCGTCTCTAACGGCTATCTACACGCCAAGTGCAGCGGATATTGCGGCTGCTACAGTAACCCTCACGCTGACAACCAATGATCCTGCAGGCCCTTGTGTGGCGGTGACCGATGAGGTGGTTATTACTATTAGCGAGGCAGCTACTGTCAATGCTGGTATCGACCAGCAGATTACTAGCTGTACGGCTATGTTGACAGTTTCTTTGTCTGCCACCATCGGGGGTTCTGCCAGCAGTGCTTCGTGGACAACTGATGGTACAGGTACTTTTGCTGATGCCAATGCATTGGTCACTACGTATACACCTAGTGCTGCTGACGTTGCGGCCGGTGTCATTACACTCACTCTCACAACGGATGATCCGGCAGGGAATTGCTCGGCTGTTGATGATGAGCTGGTTATTACGCTGGATTGCGATAATGATGGCTTGGACAACGGAACGGAAACCCAACTGGGTACCGATCCGCTGCTGGCTGATACTGACGGCGATGGTATAGACGACGGCGCCGAAGACCAGAACAGCTCGGATCCGCTGGATGCTTGCGATCCTGTGCAGGCGGCTGGTTATACGGGTTATGTAGCTTCCAATACAACCTGGCTGGCAGCCGACTGCGACAGCGACGGCCTGCTGAACAGTGAAGAACTTACGGCAGGTACAGATCCTTACAACAGCGATACAGACGGCGACGGCAGCCCTGACGATCAGGATCCGGCCGCGC
>CAYTVG010000035.1:0-5643 GCA_964441755.1 uncultured Saprospiraceae bacterium | reverse complement strand
ATACCAACGGCACAGATCCTTACGATCCCTGCAGTCCTGTACAGGCAGCCGGCTACACGGGCTACGTAGCCATGAATGCTGTGTGGGCTGCTGCCGACTGCGACAGCGATGGTATCACCAACGGCAGTGAAGATACCGATGGTACAGATCCTTACAACGACGATACAGACGGCGATGGTGTCACTGACGGCACCGAAGACCAAAACAATACGAATCCGCTGAATCCTTGCGATCCTGCACAGAGCAGTTTGTACACAGGCTATGTATCCACCAATGCCATCTGGCTGGCAGCCGACTGTGATGACGACGGCCTGCTGAACAGCGAAGAACTTACGGCAGGTACAGATCCATACAACAGCGATACAGACGGCGACGGCAGCCCTGACGATCAGGATCCGGCCGCGCTGGATCCCTGCGATCCTTATGGTGGTGGCAGTGGTGGTATTGTTCGCAACAGTTTGGTAGTTCCTTCCTATGATCCGACCAATCCCATCTGGGCAAACGCCGACTGCGACGGCGATGGTGTGAGCAATGGCGATGAAGATGCCAATGATTCCGATCCTTATGATGCCTGCAGCCCTGTACAGGCCATCGGCTACACAGGCTACGACGCTGCGAGTACAGTCTGGGCAGCGGAAGACTGCGACGGCGACGGGCTTACCAACGGCGATGAAGATACCAACGGCACAGATCCTTACGATCCCTGCAGTCCTGTACAGGCAGCCGGCTATACGGGCTATGTAGCCATGAATGCTGTGTGGGCTGCTGCCGACTGCGATGCCGATGGTCTCACCAATGCAGAAGAGGATACACTAGGTTCTGATCCCTACAAGACTGATACAGATGGTGATGGCCTGGCAGATAACGATGATGCAGCGGAAGGCGATGGCAGTAATGTACTCGATCCCTGTTCACCGGCGCAGTTAGCCGGTTATACAGGCTTTGATGCCGGTAATCCCATTTGGGCTGCTGCCGACTGCGATGCCGACGGGCTTATCAATAGTGCAGAATTGGCAGCAGGAACAGATCCTTATAATACAGATACGGATGGTGACGGCTTCGATGACACAACAGAAGTCAACACCAGCACCGATCCGCTGGACCCCTGTGATCCCCGACAGTATGCACAGTATAATAGTTATGTTGCCCTCAATGCTATATGGGCAGCCGCTGACTGTGACAATGACGGGCAGACCAACGGTGCTGAACTCGCGGCAGACACAGATCCTTATGCAGCACCGCTCATTGCAGCTCCGCAGACGTTTGGTCCTTTGAATGGCTATGATGGTGCTGTCGCAGTGGGCAACGTACTCGATGTAGCCACTCTCAATAGCCAGGCAGCGACTACTTCTCTGGTAGTCATTACAGTTGTTGTCCCGGCTATGCCTGTAAGAAGTGGAGCCAATGTCCCCACTCTCAACGCTGACGGGACTGTCGACCTACCGGCTTTCACACCTGAAGGAACTTATACGATTACTTACCAGCTATGTGAAATCGATAACCCACTCAATTGTACCTCAGAAACGGTGACAGTCATCGTTACAGCTGCACCCATTGTGGCAACAGCCGACGAAGCCGCTGCTCTTATCGTTACCAGAGGCATTGTAGTAGTAAACCTACTGGACAATGACCTGCTGAATGGTGTTCAGGTGATTCCTGCTGAGATCACACTGTCGATGCCGGCAGGTCTGCCCGATGGTATCAACGTGGACCTCAGCAACGGGGAGGTGACTTTTGATCCCGATATCATGCCGGGGGCATACCCCTTCGTCTATGAAATCTGCGAAGTACTCAATCCGGCCAACTGCGCTACGGCGCTCGCTGTCATCAACATCATCGCCAATCCCAATCCGGATATCAATGCAACCCTGCTGGGCTACGATGTGAGTGGTGATCTGAGCACCAACGATGATTCGTCTGAAGGAACCGTATATGGCCCGGCAACGGCCGATCCCGGCAATCCTGCCGGGGGTGTGCTGTCGCTAAACCCCGACGGAACCTATCTTTTTTCCTCAACAGCCGCGGGTATCTTCATCTACGAGGTTGAAGTCTGCTCGCCTGCTGAGGTTAATGTGCTGACTTCCGGCCTGGATTTCATTTGTACTTCCTCGGTACTTACAATCACGGTCGTCGATCCTTCATCGCCCGCCAACGGGCCGCTGGCCAATACAGATCTCGGTATGACCTTGGCCGGTCAGCCGGTTACCCTCAATTCGCTGGTCAACGATGACCCGTTTGTCTTTGGGGTACAGGCAGATCCGTCCACCCTGGAAGAGGTTACACCTCCGTCCAATGGTACGATCACCATTGACCCGGTGACAGGCAATGTCACATATACACCCAATGCAGGCTTTACGGGCGTCGACTTCTGGTTCTGCCGCATCTGCGGTATCCAGCAGCAGCCTACATTTAGCATGCCGCCTGTATGCGTACTCTTCCGCCAGCAGGTGGTTGTTTACCCACTGGGCGGCCCCAATCAGGTGCTGGCAGCAGACGATTATGTGAGCTCTCCTTCGGGACTGACAGCTACGGGTAATGTGCTGTTGAATGATCAGGATCTGTATGGTCAGGTACTGGTGGCAACACCCGCTACGCAGACTATTCCGGGTGCGGGTACTTTTACCATTGGTGCTGACGGCAACTACTCGGTTATGATTGAACCCGGCTATCTCGGACCACTCAATTTCGAATACGAAGTGTGCAGCCAGGATAACCCGCCGGCTTGTTCACGTGCTACGGTCTATGTGTTGTCAACTTCCGCCTGTCTGATTCCAACCAACCCGGACGCACGCGAAATTGCGCAGACGACAGCACGACTGAGCTGGAATTTCAGCCCGGATCCGCTGACAGGTATGCTGGATGTGGATGACCATTGCTGGACCATCACACTCGGTGGACAGGGCTACAACGGCAATCCGGGTCAGGCAATTCAGGTGTTCACTGTCTGTGAAGGGGATCCCAATGTGACCATCGTCAATGATGAGGTCTCTATCCCTGTAAGTGGTCTTTCTCCGGGTACCTGCTATGAGTTCCGGGTGACGGAAACCTGCAATGGTACGGGGGATGGCCCGAATGTATCGGTCGTGAGTCTGCCGGGAACCTTCTGTACTTACGACTATCCTGCCACGGCGAGCTACACGGCTACTGCGCCAAGCTGTCCCGTGGTTTCCCCGGGCTTTGTGCCTGACGGTACTTTCACGGTGACGGTAGTCAACAGTACGAGCTGCGATCCGGGTGTGTACAACATTGTGGTGGGTTCTCCTAACAACGGCAATACGCCCACGCAGAGCTACCTCAATGTTCCTGCGGGTGCTTATACCTTCACGGGCTATGCGCCGGGTACCTACTCGGTTGTGATCACCGAGACAAGCGGCAACTGTATCCAGGATCCTGCGGAATATCCTATTGAGCTGGATGTGGTGGTGCCCGACGGTACGGACGCGGTTGCACCAACTTTTGTGGTGCGCGACGAACTGGGTAACGTGATTAACAGCCTTGCGGCGGTCACGCTTCCTGAGGGCAGCTGCAGCTACCAGCTGCGGTTGTATGTAACGGACGGCTTCGACAGCTGCGATGGCGCTATTGTTGCTGAGAATGCGGTGACGGCCAGTGTAGTGACGGTTCCTGCGAGCATTGATCCGGGTTCACAGGTGTCGGTAAGCACCGACAGTGTGGGTCTGTACCTGATCGACGCACAACTGGCGGTGGGTACGACTACCCTGACGATCAGCCTGCAGGATGCTGCGGGCAATGTGACGAGCCGCAGCTTTACGGTGACGGTTACAGACAATATCGATCCTGTGCTGAGCCTTCTGGGCAACAGCCAGTATGTAATACCTGTATGCTCGACTTCGACGACGGGCATGATGACCGTACAAGTTGACGATGCCTGTGATCAGAGTATCGACATGAATAACCTGGTGGTGAACTTCGGCGGTGCCACGGGCGTGGTGAACTTCACGGGCAGCAACTACCGGGAGTATGCAGTGACTTTCCCGGCAGCGGGCAGCTACCTGGTGTCGGCTACCTACACGGATGCTGACGGCAACGTGGCACTAATCGATCAGCTCATCACGGTGGAGCAGGCATCAACCAACCAGCCGCCGACAATCATGGCGGCAGCAGAGACAGTAACGCTTGCGGGCTGTACGTCTTCAGCCGGTATGGTGTACGGCTTTACGATCAGCGATGACTGTGAGCCGGTCAACATCAGCGGTGTGGTCTTCAACGGCGGCAGCTCAGGTCTTCCGACCCTGAACGGCACAGGCTTTGTGCGCACTATGGCTGCAGGACCGAATGCTGTTTACTTTGAAGTAGAGGGCACGGTGATTGCAGGTGTACACAATCTGAGCATCAGCTATGGCGGCCAGACGGCGACAGCTACGCTGACAGTCACAGGTGCTGCCAACCAGGCAGCAGACATTGTGATGCCGTCAAACCTGACATTCACAACAGCGAGCTGCAACACAGCAGAGGAGCGCTTGATGATTACCATCATCGACGACTGCGACAACCCGCTGGATCCTTCACGCGCAAGCTTCAGCCTGTGCGGTCAGCCGGTCACACCGGTAGCGGTAGATGCAGCCGGCGGCCAGTTTGAGTTTGTACTGACGCCGACGCAGGCACTGAACGGCTGCCAGCTGGAGGCGACCTATACGGATGCACAGGGCGCTGTACGCACAGCCTCCGCAACAATTACAGTCAACGTACAGGCAGACACCTGGGCGCCCATCATTGTGTATCCTTCACAGGATATCCACGTGACGCTGGACGCCTGCGAAGCACCAAGTGCAGTGGTTAACTTCGAAGCAACTGCTACGGACAACTGTGGTGTTGCCAGCTTCACAGTAGCCTTCAGCCCGTCTGTGGGCGGAGCGACCCTGATACCGAGTGCAGGCGGCAGCCGCCTTGCGGTCATCACGACGCCGGGTACCTACACGGTGCTGCTGACAGCTACGGACGTGAACGGCAACGTACGTGAGGAAGACTTCCGCATCATCGTGACCCAGGGCCCTCGTCCTGTGACCAACCTTGCGTGCTTCAGCAACCTGAATGTGACGCTGGGAGATGACTGCGATCTGGTACTGACACCCGAGATGGCACTGAGCGGCAACTTTGGCTGTATCGATCCGTCGACTTTTGTAGTGACGGTAGCGGACGCTAACCCTGCCAACGGAGCAGTGATCGACGGCTGTGGCAGCTTCGACTACACAGTCACCCTGCCGGCGCCTGCCCCAACCCAGGGCTTCACGGCTGCGTTTGCGCCTTCAAACTGGACGGTGGTGAGCGGTACGAACGGCGGTGCTGTCAACTTTGCAGGTGGCACACTGACGCTGGTGAGCCCCAACGGCACTTTCTGTGCGGGTGGTCAGGAGGTGTCAGCCTCGATAGCAGTACCGACAGCAGGTGCGCTGAGCTTCAACTATGCGTGGAGCAATACGGATCCGAACTTTGACTTCTTCATCGTGCGTAACGGCGCGGCTACACTGGTCAACACAGGTGCCGCCGCTGCCAATGGTGTGATCAACATCAATGTACAGGCAGGTGACGTGCTGATCTTCATCGCCCGCTCAGCGGACTGTATATTCGGTTCGGGTACGGCGACCATCAGCAACTTCAGCTTCCTTGCGACCAACCCGTACG
>CAYTVG010000034.1:0-21534 GCA_964441755.1 uncultured Saprospiraceae bacterium | reverse complement strand
TCTTCCAGTTGGTGCGCGATTATCCGGTGGTGGCTGAGGGACTGGATTTTCAGCATGTGGTCCTGGTGGAAGGCATGACGGAGGAGCTCTGCCGGCAGCCTTGGGTCATTGAGTCGGTGGGGGGCGAGCTTTTTTCGACCACCCCCCAGCTACAGGCCGGCTGGCTGCCACCGGCCAACGGGGCGCCGGCCAGGGGGCAGTTTGTGGTGACCGGGCTGCCCAACCAGGCGGTGTTTAAAGTGCCGGTGGCGGAGCGGCCTACGCAGCTGAATGTCAGCTATGTGCTGCGCTCGGCGCAGCCGCTCGGTGGCCGCTATCTGCGCTTTGCTGTGGCCGCTCAGCTGCCGCTGAGCCTGCATCCGCAGTTGCAGCCGCTGCCGGGACGCTTTGATCTGCGGGTGCAGGATGATCGCCAGTTGGCCTTTCAGTGGCAGTGCCGGGCAGAGGTGACGGATAAAGAAAACCCTGTAGACTTCAGCCAGCAGCCGGTCGTCAGCGGACTGCGCATCTGGCGCGAAGATAAGCCGGAGGAGTCCTTACTGGCGCGCGTGACCTCTATCCAGCCAGACCCCGCGCGCGCTTCTTACACGATCTTCCTCGAAACCCTGGAGACTTGGCCCATGCACCGAATTGATGATAAGCAGTTTAGCAAATACCAGTACGAGCTGTCTTTGCAGCTGCCCAGCAGGCGGTCAACAGCCCGAATCTCGCGACAGCTAACGGGTGTACTCAGTTTTCCGGACATAAAGCCGGAGGCACCGCCGGTGGTTGCACCTGCGCCTGCCCCGGAGCTCGCTCCGCCCGCAGAAGGGGAGGGTGGGGGATAGGTTGTAAAATGTATAATTCCCAGCCGGGTTTGGTTTTGGCTCTAGTCCAAATGAAGTGGGTTTCGTAGATTTGTCATATGTAAGAACTACCAATATTTACAGCTGCCCTCGAACTTAAGTCACCTTGGTTTATCAAACGTGTCTAGTTTTTAGGGGGAAGCTCAACTTACGCCTTACGCCAGTGGTAGAAAGTAGCTGGATAAATCCATGCTGCATAATCGTAACTTCTACCCTCTGGCTTTCTGCCTCTTTCAGAATGCTAGGCTTTTCTTCTTTGCTGCGTCGCTTCTTTTCCATGGACAAGATTGCAATTTTAGTACGGTAACCTTGTCTGGTTATTTAGGGGATCAGTACAGGTAGAAAACACGGGGGTCGTTGTTTTCCGGAGTCCCGTAGGGACGTGAGGTGGGTAGAAAACACGGGGGTTGTTGTTTTCCTTAGTCCCGTAGGGACGGAATATGGGTAGAAAACATCGGGGCTGTTGTTTGCCGGAGTCCCGTAGGGACGTGAGGTGGGTAGAAAACACGGGGGCCGTTGTTTTCCGGAGTCCCGTAGGGACGGAATATGGGTAGAAAACACCGGGGCTGTTGTTTTCCGGAGTCCCGTAGGGACGGAATGTGGGTAGCAAACAACAGGAATGCTCGTTGTTATTGCTGACTGCAGCCACCCTGATGTGTTGTGAACTGTTACTTGTATCGCTGCTTGCTGCCTCTGCAGGAGGCTGGATTACGAGCACTCAAAGCTGGCAATGCCAACATATAGTATATACAAAAGCCCCTTTGGCAGCGCTGCCAAAGGGGCTTTGTATAAGTAAGGCACACCACAGCAGGCTCACTGCCTGTGCTTTCCGTGTGCAGGTAGGCCGGATCGTCGTCATTGTTTCCTGAAAGTCCGGTCGCCTTCACATCTGTAAAGCGCACTACCATTGGCTCGCTGCCCGTGCCTCCTGTTTTAGTGCGCGAGCAACAGTCGCCGACTGGCTACTATCTTGCCCTGCTGCCGCAGCCGCAGCCAGTATACGCCCCGCGGCATGGCCGATACGTCCAGCAGGCTCTGCCCGCCGCGCAGCAGGTCGCGCCGCACGACCTGCCCCAGCAGGTTGTACCAGCTCACTTCCAGCCCTTCGCCACCGCTGATGTATACCACTTCCTGTGCCGGATTGGGGTAGATCGAAATCATTGGTGAATGAGCTTCCACTTCTTGAATGGCAGGGCCTTCATGGTACGCAGGTTTGAGGACAGATAGCTGTGATGCCTGCGGTGCTGCTGTCTGCAGACCAGTAGGATTACTGCCGGTGCTCTCAGTCTGCAAATAGGCCGGATCATCGCCAGTGCCTTCCGACAGCCCAATCACCTGCACATCCGTAAAGCGCACCACCGCCTGCTCGCTGCCGGTACTCTCCGCAAACAGCCCTAGCTCGATGCACTGTCCCATCGGGATGGCAAAGAAGAAGATCGACTGCCAGCTCTGGCCGTCGGCCGAGCTGTAGCCTATAAAATCATTGCCGCTGCGCACCAGCCGCAGCCAGCTTTGGTTGGGTAAAAAAAGCTGCTGTGACTGCAGCTGCCCGCCCGTCTGGCTTCTCACCTCGCGCCGGATGAAGGGCAGCATGTTGTTTTTCAGCAGCACCTTTTTCGACAGCACCGCATTGGTCTCCCGCAGCTGTATGCCGCCCCAGCCGCTGCCGGTAAGCCCTACGATCCGCGCCCGCAGCTCGCCATCGCCGCACAGCTGCCGCTGTACGCCGTAGTAGGCGTCGTTACCGCCGCCCAGCGTGCCCGCTGCACTGATCACCAGCTCATCGCTGCAGGCTCCCCAGTCTACACTGCCCGTAGTGCCGCCCACGGATACTGCCTGCCAGCCGGCAGGCAGGCCGCTGCCGCCATCAACCGTGATGACGGCTTCGCAGCTGCTGCTGTTGCCCGCAGCGTCCGTCACCCGCAGGCTGCGCACCACCTCTTCTCCGGCCTGCGCACAGCTCAGCAGGCTGCCGCCTTCCACTGTCCGGCTCGTAATGCCGCAGTTGTCGGTGGAGCCGCCGTCCAGCAGTTCTCCCGTTAGTGTGAATGTTCCGTCTGTCCCCAGGGCTACCGTTGCATCGCGGCATACTGCCACCGGGGCTGTGTTGTCCATAATATCAAATGTATAGCTAATAACCGTCTCATTGCCGTCGGTGTCCGTACCCGTCAGCTCCAGCCGGTGGCTGCCCACCGGCAGGCGCATCGACAGGCTGTAGCGCTGATTCGCATCGGGGCCTGTCACGCTCAGCGCCGGGGCTGGGGATACCCCCACCGCCGTCAGCACCGCTGCCAGCGTCGGCCGGTAGCCCGGCAGACTGCAGTTGTCCTGCACTTCCACCGTCCAGCTTAGGTTGGCTGCGCAGTCATCGGCATCGGCGCTGTAGGCCTGCTGCAGTTGCTGCTGCAACTGCTGGCTGCCGTCACGCACTACCAGCACGGGAGGCGTTACGTCCTGACTAACGAGCACCGCTACACCGGGTGTCAGCGCAGGGTAGCAGACTGTAGGAATCGTGCAGCCGCCCGCACTGGCGATTGACAGCTCTATGCCATAGTTGCCTACCCCCACATTCGCCACCGCTATGCTCGCCGGCAGTGTCACATTGCTGCCCAGCAGGCGGCTGGCGCCTGTCCCGGCCTCAATCATCCGCACATCAAAGCTGCCCCCGCTGCAGTACGCACTCGACAGCTGCAGGGTAAATGAGCCGTCTGTGCTGCCCGCACAGCTTGGGTGCTGCACAGCCTGTGAAGCAACTAATATCCCCGGCACACAGGGATCCTCATCATCCGGATCCACATCGGCATACACCCCGTCCCCGTCAAAATCGCAGGCGCTGTTGAGCCGGTCGGGTACGCAGGCATCCAGCGGATCGGGGTCCAGAAAGTCGCAGTAGCCATCACCGTCGGTGTCCGCACCGCGGCAGTAGTCGATCTGCGTATCCGCCTGCAGCTCCTCACCAAAATCGCAGTCTGCCGCCCTGGCCATCACCGACAGGCTGCCCTGCCAGCTCGTATCCCGAAGGCTCACCCGCAGTTGGCCATCCGCGGCAAGGCTCACCAGCACCGGCGCAAAGTCTGCACTCAGCGGACTGTCGGGTGTACCTACCTGTCCGCCCGAACTGAAGGTCAGCGGCTCGGCAAGCACAAACTCGCGCCCCAGCGCACCGCTGTACAGCCGCAGCTCCACACTTGCTCCCTGCACCTGGTTGTTGTATACCTGCAGCAAAAACAGCCGACGTCCGCCCAGCACCTGGGCTGAGGCCACGCCCCGGAGCTGACCGCCAATGAAGGCGGCCACCCGGTCGTCGGCATGACTAAACAGGTAGTCAGGCGTGTAGCGCGCCTGCAGGGTCACACTCATGGTGTGGCTGTAGGCAGCACCATTGACGCTCCAGGCAGGCAACGGCAGGGGGGGAACCATGGCCGCCGGAAGCTGGGGGGACAGACTGTAGTTCAGGCAGCTGCCCGTGTAAGTCGTCTCGTAGTCAGCCAGCGCCACCACGCTGAAGGTCTCCCCGGGCGCCGCATACTGCGGTGGTACGGCCTCAAATGTCGGTCCCGCATAGCCCGGCAGTATCTCCAGCGAAAGGCTGCTCGCTGCCGTGTAGGCATTCAGCGTCTGTTCGGTGGCCTGTATCGCAAGGCTGGTACTGCCTGTCCACTCACTACTGCTTGGGCTCAGGTAGAGCGTGTCATTGATAATCTGGGTCGCAAAGTAGGGGTTATCCGACACCTCCCACACAATCGGGTCACTGTCCCGCTGGTTCAGATAATCCCGCAGCGCCACCGGCCGGAAGTCCATCCCCTGCAGCCGCCGCTGCCCCGGTATCGCCTCCATGCTGATCAGCAGATCCCCGTCCGAGCTGAACGACAGCTCGTAAGGCGCATCCAGTGAGCCCGTCACCGTCTGCTGCCGGAAGGTGAAGCTGTCCACAGACGTCAGCACTGCCTCCGTCGACGGGTCGTACAGCTTTATCTGCAGCCGCTCTCCGCCGGCTACATTCGAGTAGATTGTAAAGAAGTGGAACACCTGCGTGCCGATGCGCACCGGCGTATTCACCGCCCGCACCTCACTGCCCGACAGCAGTGCCACCACCTTGCTCGTGTCATTGTCCACTTCCCCGTCGATCACCAGCTGTGCCGTCAGGTTGGCGGTATAGGTATAGCCCGAAGGATTGTCGACACTCCAGCCCTGGTAGGGATCATCGCCCGATACCAGTTGCACGCTGCCGACACAGCTGCTGCTGTTGCCGGACATATCCACTGCACTCACCTGTATGGGCACGATCAGACCCGCATTGCCGATGTTGAAACTCAGCGACGGTATGCTGATGCTGCTGATACCGCAGTTGTCTGTTGTGTTGAGCTGGTCTACTACGTCTGATTCCTGCAGGTTTAGGGTGTTACCCGTCGTCAGCACCAGCGTACTGCTGCGGCACACCAGCACCGGTGCTGTCGTGTCAGCCACCGTCACCGTCGCAGTACATACGGCCGTAAGCCCTGCACTGTCCGTCACCGTCAGCTGCACAGTACGCCCACCCGTGCTGTCGCAGTCAAACGACATATTGCTCAGCACCCGCGAAGCAATGCCGCAGTTGTCTGCCGAGCCCGCATCGATGTCCGCCACCGCAATGCCCGCCTCACCATCATCGTCCAGATAGACCGACACATCCCGGCACAGCGCCCGCGGAGCCACCTCACTGACCGTCACCACAAACGAACAGTCGGCCGTGTTGCCGGCAGCATCCGTCGCCCGCCAGCTCACTGTCGTCGCTCCCAGCGCAAAAAAGCTCCCGCTCGCAGGGCCGCCCGTACGGTTCAGCGTCACACCTGCAACGTTGTCCGTCGCTGTCGGCAGGGCATAGCTCACCACCGCCCCGCAGCTGTCCTGAGACGACGAGACCGTCACACTGCCAGGACAACTGATCTGCGGCGCCACACAGTCACCCGGCGCCGCAAACAGGTTGTTGTAGGTCTGTGCACAGAGCGGGTTTTCGCCCGCAACGCTCACACTCACGCTCACCCCCTGTCCGTTGGCAGGCAGGCCCGTCAGCGTAATCGTCTGGTTCAGCGCCCCCGCCGTCATCGCATACGTCTGCCCGTTGATCTCCAGCTGTCCGCCTGCAGGGGCTGCGCTCGTATACGTCAGCAGCAGCGACTGGCTGTAGGTGTTTGTCTGCCCGTCGCAGGCCGTCTGCGCCCCTGCCGTCACCGAAGCCAGCTGGCACACAATCGGCCGGCACACTTCGATACCGTTGAAAAAACTCACTGCCGGCACCGCCTGCCCGTGGTAGGCGTACAGCTGCAGCTGCTCCACCATCCGCAGGCCCGTAGCCACATTCTTCAGCTGGCCGCTGATGTTGGCCGTGCGGCCGACCAGCTGTACCAGCTCCAGGCTGTAGCTGTCATTGGCTCCGATCGTCAGTTCAAACGAAAGCCCCTCATCCGAGTAGGTCAGCCCCGTCTGCCGGTTGCCCTGCGCATCCTGCACCAGGTAGCGGAAGTTGGCCCCTTCGTAGAAGATGCGCAGCACCTCCTGTCCCTGCGCGTTGCGCAGGCTGTAGCCCACCGTGCTGCTGCCGCTCATCGTCCCGTGGTCCAGCAGCGCCCGCAGCCGGCTGCCCGTGCCCAGGCCCGGCGTCACGCTCAGCGTGGCGTTGACGCCCCCGCCGTTGGCCGCCGACAGTCGCCACGAGCGACCGCCCGTGTCGATGTCCCCGTCGCCGTTGCTGTCCCCGTTGCCGTTGGTCGTCGAGCTGCCGAGGCCGTAGCTGGCCGAGCCCGAGGTCGCCAGCTGCCAGCTGCCGAAGCCCGGGCCCGCCGCGTCGCCCGGCTGCCAGCCGTTGTCGTATACCGCCGCCGAGGCGGCGGCGGTGTGGCAGGTCTCCTGCGCACTAGTGACCGTTGGTAAAAACCCTAGCAGCAGGCAGGCTGCCGCCAGGGCGGTTATCATATTTTTGACATGCTTCATTGTCGTTTATTTTGATTGTACAGGGTTAAGTTTCCTTTTAGCATGCCCGCCGCTGGCGGGCAGGCTAAAAGGAAACTCATTTTTACCGGCGAGCGAAGCTCGCCGGTAAAAATGAGCCTAACCCTACTGCAACTCAACCCGCACAGTCTGTACACCCGCACCACTGTGCAGGCTCAGCGTATACAGGCCGCGCGCAAGCCCTGCCGGTGCCCACTCAAGCGTGTTTTCACCCGCATGTGCAGCATGCTTCATCTGTGCCACCTGGCGACCAAGGGCATCCGTTACGCGCACAAGCACTTCTTCTGCCTGAGCAGCTTCAAAGCGCACAAACACGCGCTCGCGGGCCGGGTTGGGGAAGACGCGAAGTCCGGCAGCTATGCCCGGCTCGCTCACCTCCGTCACGTCACCCAGCGTCAGCACCACCGGCTGATCAATGCTGCCCGCAATGCGGTTGGCAATGAACACCTGCTGGCCTGTGAGCGCATACTCCGCACCCGCTGACTCATCGTACAGCCGGAAGCTCAGCATGTCGCCCTCCTCATTGCTATAGACCGTCAGGAACAGCAGCCACGCATCCAGTGCTTCGATGTAGACCGGCTTGGCTGCGCCCCGCACCTGACCTTCCATAAAGGCGCCTACTTCTGTGTCAGACGACAGGACATTCTCGCCTTCACCATTGCGTACCAGCGCAATCACGTTCATGGTGTGCTCGTACTGCGTCGGATTCACGGTCCAGTGCTCGCTCAGGCTCGCCAGTTCAGGATCAGCGCCGGAGCGGAAACTAACCTCATCCTCCCACAAGCGGCGCGGCGGATACTGCAGTGTACCCGGATTGCTCAGTCGTAGCAAATAACCCTGAGTCGGGCGCATAAAGCTCATATTACCGATCCAGCCCACACCCGCTACATACTGCGCGAAGGTCGTCTGGCTCTTGATTACGTCCCCGTTGAGCGGCACCAGCGACTGTAGCGCACTGTCGACCGTCATACCCTGCAGCGGCAGGTAGCTGATCCAGTTCCAGCCCTGTACAATCGGAATGGTCGTCGTCCCGAGATTCACCGGATTACCCAGCAGGATGATGGAATCAAGGCCATTGGAGCGGTACTGGTACATCGTCAGGTGTGACAGCTCATTGAGCGAGCCTGCCCACAGATTACCGGCATTAAAGTACTGGCTGAAGGAAGTCTGTCCCTTAATGGTAGCCCCCTGCGGTGCTGTCAGACTTGCCAGGGCCGTGTTGATCGACGGATCCGGCAGGTTGACGTTGTACGAGATCCAGTTCCAGCCCCAGAGGATGGGGATAGCTACCCGCACCAGGTTGTTGGTATGAATTACCTGCGGTACCAGCGGCGAGCCGATCAGGTCATTCGTCTCAAATACGAAGCTCTCAGCCGCCTGTCCATAGAGCAGGCAAGTTGAGGCATCCCAGATGCGGAAGGTCACCGTCTCACCGGATACCTGATTGCTGTACACAGTGATGAAAGCCAGGTAGCGGTCCATATCGCGAATGTACTGTACATAAGCAGACCCGCGGAGTTCGTCACCCACGAAAGCACCAATCAGGTCCAGTCGGTCGGTTGACAGTTCTCCTTCGATGTTCAGCTGCACTGTCATGTTCATGGTGTAGCTGTAGGCCTGTGGGTTGACTACCCAGGCAGGATCCGGGCAGGCCACCCGCAGGTCAATCGGCAGCGGCTCGGGACCCTGGGGTGTAATCATCTGCAGGGTGGTGTTGTACAGGCCCCCTACGATATCAGCCGGGAAGCGGAAGGTAATCTCCGCAAAATCACCCGGAAGTACATTGCCCGTCAGCGGGAAGACGTCCATCCACTCGGGGATATCCACCAGACTGAAGCCGGTGATACTGCCACCCTGGTTGCGGATATTGCGCTTGACCACCAACTGACTCCCCTCGAATACAAACTCGTCGATGCGACCGCCCTCCCAGTAAAGGTTGTTGCGGTTGACGAGGAACTCCCACGAAATAGGCTCCGGAATGGCATTGCCGTACAGGTCCTCGATGCCCGCAACCGTAGCACGAAGCGTGCGGTTTTCTATAAACTGGTTGGGAATGTTGGGGACAATGACAATCTTGTCATTGTTGCAGGTGATGATTACATCCACAAGGGCACCCCCTTCGGTTATGTCCTGCAAGGCCAGACTGTTGATATTGATGTTGGTACCAATACCGTCGGCCGGGAAAATCCTGTCACAGCGGATGCGCTTGGAGAACATGATGGAGATCTCATCCCCCGGATTGAGTACGCCGTCGCCCGGCTGCGGGGTACCGAACAGCTGTGGCGGGCGCGTTTCCTTACGGCCTTTGATGACCGTCGAGATACCCGGATTGAGGGATACATCAAAGCACTGTGTCACCGCCCGTATCTCATAGCCCCCGTCGACCAGTTCGGACATATCCCACTGCACGATCTTAAAGACCGGTGAGTTGGCAAACTCCAATGCCGGCAGCTCTGCGATGTTGATCCACGAACCGTCACCACCCGTGCGGCGATACTGCACCCGCACCAGTTCCAGATCAGGATCATCGTAGATGTATTCGTTCAGCGTAATGAAAAGTATGTTACCGTCATCCGGCGTCACCACCCAGTCCTGCTGCGGGAAGCCGATATCAATCGGGCTACAGGGCTCGATGAATTCAACGTCTATTTCATATTGCTTGTAGAATTTATTCAGCTGCGAGGTCTGGTACTGACCCTGGGTGGGGCTTGGATTTTCAGCATAATTTTCCGCCAGGTTATACCCCAGACCGCGTGCATGCTCCCACTGACAAGCCGATGCCATAAAGAGTCCGATATTTTCATAGTTGTACTCTTCAGCACCTTTGGCAACCGCAACCTGAAGATTAATCGTCTGGTTTGGCAGGATCTGAAAGTCAAGCGGAGAACTGGTAATATCACCGGCACCGCTCAAAGCCAGCACAGCACCATCCGGATTAGAATTTGGGACCATGCCGATCAGGTACACCAGCGGATCGTTACCCGTCTGTCCAAGGTTACTCATGCCCACATTGAATATGGCAGCATCATTCTCAGGCACATTGACAGCGCGCAGGCGGTCGATAGAAAAACCTACCTCCTCCCGGTTGAGCGTACCAGGCTCCCAGGGACACATAGATTCTCCGCTTTTCAGCCTGAAAACGGGTGTACCAAAGACAGGATCATCCAGTACATCCACTGTGAAATTGTCGTTGGGGTCGTCATCAGCCAGGGTAAAGCTTACCGAACGCGAAGTTTCGTTGGTAAAATTATCCGTATGCTGGTAGCCCCCACCAATTTCAAAACTCAGGCTGACCGTTGCCCCAACGTCAAGAACCTCGAAACCTATGGCCGTAGCCAAGCCCGCCGTGAAAGCAATTTCCGTAGAAAATTCCTCCGATACAGACTCACTGGTAGTCAGTGTCTGCGTATAGCTTGACAGACCGTCGAAGGTGATATTTTCTCTAAAGGCAGCCCTTTCCTTAAGTCGTTTATTGTAGTCGACAATCCGCCGCCAGTTCCTGGCGGAGAGCGTATCGCCAATCAGTTCCAGTGAAGGAATTACATCTGTTTCAATCTGCCATTCACTGTAGACGTACTTGGTACCAAAGCCCTGAGGCCATACACGTACACTATTGCCCAGTGTGAATTCGCAAAGATCCGGATCAAAGCTTAACACATCGGTCGTACTGAATTCAAAATTGACGGCCGCCCCCACATATACATCCGCATCCCCGAACAATACGGCATCTCCATCGGAGGTGCTGTACTCAATATCGTTGGTAATACATACCTCAGCCGAATTAGTGTAGGAGAAGCCTGTTGAAATAGAGGCAGTAATATCCGTATTAAGGATGGACTCTGTCTCTGTGATGACCCCGCCAAAAGGGCTGCCCGCGTAAGTCACCACCCGCGCACCAAGGTCAAGATTAAGACCTACGCCCGTGGTTGTGCTCGTAAGGGCTGCATTTGACCAGGCATGACAATAGGTAGAACCATCGGCCAAGGTAGCGGAGGATGCATCTCCCGGCGGGTCGCGCAGGATGATCAGCGGCATAGCCGGTGAGGCGGTTGTAAAGGTTGACTCGCGCGAGCGCTCGCCCAGTACCACGACCCGCTCTACTTCCGTAGCAGTGGCTCCTTTTACTTCGGCGGTCACCTGCAGGAATTTCTCATAATTACCCGCAATATTCGGAGCTCCGGCCCAGTACTCAATAGTGTAGGTAGACGTGTCCGAATCAATTGTATACTCGGGCAGCTCCGCAATCTGGTTATTGATCGTCAGGCGAAAACTATCAAGATAGCAATCACCACCGTCATAGCTTTCATAGACCCGCACGTCCGTCTTATACTTGCGGTTCCCGTTGGCGGGAGCCGACTGATCTATCATCTTAAGACCACTGCCTGCACAGCCGTTTTCTTCAAATGGCTGTATAAACACATTAGGAGGAGCCGTGTAGATAAAATCTACGGTATCCTTTTCAATCTGGCGCAAATCGGTTTCCTGCCCCCCCTGCAACTGAAAGTAGTCGTAAATAATGTTGTTGGAGTGTTGGGTTACGCTAATGGCCATCGGGATGGGCGGAAGCCCCGTAAAATGGAAGTTACCCTCAGGATTGTCCAGCGTCAATTCCTGGTAGTAGCAATCGTTAAGCGCCTGCGCTTTCACTTTTACGATTGATCCGTCGGGAATCACGGACAGCCGGCATTTGCCACCCGCCATTTGGCCGACCACCTCGCGCTTCGTCTGGTTTTGAAAAAGCACCCCGGCCACCGGCCGGTTGAGGCGTCGTACCTGAAAAAAACCGGGGCTAAATACATGATCACTGTAACGCGGTGTCAGCGTCACTGTCACCCCAGGTTCAAAATCGGCTACAAAACGACCATTGATATCGGTAAATATCTGGGGAAAATACGACTGCCCGTTGACCAGAATCTCCACTTCCTGCTGATAACAGAAGGTATTTTCAAAGCGCACAACACCCGAGATGGTCACCGTCGACTGGTTGACAAAGTCGATGCCGGAAGCTGCGGTAGAGCTTTGATTGATATTGACCACTCGCTGGCTCGGCTGAAACAGGTTGGGTGTCGCCTCCTGCCGGTAAGTAATGATGGAAAAAGGCGCATTGAAAACGGTCCCGATACCGCTCATGGCAGGACCATAGTCGACCAGTTCTGTACCATCGCCTTCATCCAGTGAAAAATAACTGATCAGGTAGGGATTGGCTACATCCGTCCCCCCACTGCCAAAGGGCGAAGCGTTGAGTTGTATGTTGGCTACGCTCAGCACGCTGTGGTAAAAAGCCAACTCATCCAGCAGGCCCGTGTAAAAATCTGCCCCCGGGCTGCCTGCGGCACCCAACTGCCAGGGTTCACCCGTCCACTCACCGCGCAGGTCGCTGTAAGTGAGCGTAGTTTGGAGGTCGCCATTTTTATAGTAGGTCACCTGACCCGTATAGGCGTTGAGGGTAAGCGACAGGTGCTGGTAAGCGGTAGTCGCTGGCCCCAGTACCTGTGTCTGTCCGTTAATGGTCAGAAAGAAATTATTATTCTCAATACCAAATATAAAATCATCGTTGCCCTTGGCCAGCACTACCTGTCGCGACTGCAGATCAAACGGATGCAGGTTGATCTCTACCGTAGCCGTATCCGGCAGATCAAAATCGGTCAGCCTAGCGTAGGATGAATAAGCAGCATTGAATTCCAAAGCAAAACGCGAATAGAAATTCTTGACCGGCGTTGCCGTAAACGTCTGTGCCTGGCTGTAGTTGACCCCTTCAATAGCATAGAAGCCCCCGCCATCGGTGAATCCGGCATTGTTGACCGGTGCTGCATCGGAACTGAAGCCTGCACCGTTGATAAAGGCGTGCATGTCGTTGTCGGAAAGGTCAAATGCCTTCACCCCCAGACCTTCATCAAACTTCCAGTAAGCTACCAGATTAGCTGTCGATCTGGATACCGTCAGGTCGCGCGTCAGGAAAATCTGGGTGCTCGTCAGGGGCGCGTTGTAGAGACGTACATCATCGATACGGCCATGGAAAAAGCCCGTCTGGTTGCGGCGGCTGCCGATAGTAAGCAGTGCATCCTCATTGGCGATGCTCGCTTTGACAGAAGATACATAGTGACCGTCGATGTACAACAACAGCGAAATACCGTTGTATACAGCCGTCACCTGATGCCAGCCATTGGGGTTTTCGGTAAATACATGTGTCAGGCTGGTGGCACCGTTGCCATTGCCCACACTGGCCACCACTCCCTTGCCGCTGCTGGCGGGCGTGGTATGCAGCCAAAAGTTTTTATTGAGGTCACTGCCCAGGTCGATGATACCGTCGCGATCATAGCCAGCGTCGATTTTTACCCAGGCCGAGACCGTCCACATATTGGTCGGCACCGCCGGTACGTGCGTTACGCACAGATAGTCACTGACACCATCGAAATGCAGCGAGCGCCCGACGGTAGGTGTCAACCTCACGTAAGCCCCCACTACAGGATTACCGCTGAAGGTCTCCAGCTTACCCGTGATAACCCCGTTCGGATTGACAAAGCCCACCGCCCTGCCTCTGGCTCCACTGCCAAACTGATTGAGCCCGTAGACGCTGTACTCATAAAACTCACCCGCCTGCACGTTGAAGTCTATGAACTGGGAAATATCGGCACCCACCTGTGCCAGAAAAGCTCCGTCTCGTAGCACTACATAGCCCTCCTTGGCCTCCGAACTGAGCGGATCCAGTGACCAACGAATGAGTACCCGGTCAGGAAAGTCTCCCTGACTGACAATTACATTAGGCGCCTGTGGCGGCAACAGAAATCGCGCCCAAAAGCCCCCCTGCGAGCTGAAGGGCTGCGAAAACTGAAAGCCGGTCATCGGCTGCGCAACGGTATAACTCGCCCGGTTGCGGAAAGAAACTACATTGGTGGCATTGCCGTAATTGAATATTACATCCCCGCCGGTAATCGGTTGGTTGGCGGTGGGATCACAGTCAATGTCCGTTTGTGCCAAAGCCTTCGCTCCTGCAAAGATCAGCAATAACAATGTAGTGAAATAGTATAATATTAATTTATTCATACTTTGTATGCAATTGGTTAACAAATCGTATCATCAATTACCAAGTGCATCATCAATTGATTCTGATGTATACCCATAAGTTCGTGTTGACAGGTCGTGTCTCAGCGCCGCCACTGTTACTGATAGATCCTCCGCCGCCATAAGGATTAAAATTAATGGCGAAAGGTGAACCTGGAAAAATTCCGATACTAGCAGTCCTTGTCAGTATCTCTACATTAACAGTATTAGAAGTGCCTATAGCGCTAATAGCATCCAACGGAAAAACATACAACCCCTCCCCGCTGACATTATGCCCATGGCTCTTTAGTTCCTCTGCCTGCACACTTGCTATCGCTGAGCCACTCGTACGCCCCGGATCTCTGTCGGGCGAACCCGGAAATTCCTGCGCCCGCAGGAAGGTTCCTCCCACATCGGGCAAATTCGACCAGCCCGTGATCTGCCGCAATTGTGAGTTGCCGGCCAGTGCACGACCGTCAAAAGGTACCCAGCAGTCGCCATTGACAGCGGCAAACTGCGTGGGGTTCAATACTGAGTACTTAACATCTCCCACGGCACCTGAGCACACAACTGTCGCAGACGCAATAGTGTAAGGCGCATACGTCAGCTTTGTGCGGGGATTCAGTTCATAGTTGCCGACTTTCAGTCCGAGGTAAAGCACATTGCCAAAGTTGGCAGGATTCAGGGGCGTTACACTTCCTAAGTAGTGCGTATAGATACCCCCAACTACCTCCACAGGAGCTTCCTCCTGCCAGACTGCGCTTCCGCCTGACTCTACATTAAAAAGCCGGAAGGTTACGGTGTACGTACCATCATCCACCGAAGAACCCGTCGCATCTTTTAATGTCCCCTGAATGCTTATGGTAGGTGACTCCTGCGCGGTCAACTGCGAACTACAAAGCGCCCCCATGAGCGTTACGACGAAAATTTTAAGCCAATTTTTCATAGAATATCATTTAAATTATGAAATGACAAAAAAATTACAGTGCGCTCAGGGAGCACAAGATTATCCAGACGGCATCGCCGCCTGCAGCAGCCTGCTGTAAATTCAACCTAAGGAATGCTGCGCACGCCAATGGATGTTGCTCGCAATGTTACCCGCTTATCGGTCTCGGATTAAAGGCCTCTTATCATGCGCAATTATGAAGAGAGTGAGTATCGCGTCTGATAAGGTGAATCTCACAGGTACTGATTACCGATTCACTAACCCAAAGCCAATAGAAAATACAATGCCGTAAAGGGTGTTAGTTTCTAATAAGTACCGCTTTATTTCTTATCGCAAAGATGGATTGAAGCCCTTTAAACAATTCCGAAAAAACAGACAACAAATCCGAAAAACGCCCTGTAATCATCAATTTAGGCCATTCCCGGGCCAATTTGCCCGCTGTCGAATGCTATCAAAATTTTATGTTTGTGAATCAAGTTTGCTTGCTGAGCCGGCGGGCAATTTATATTCATACCATGCATAGACATGTTACATAACACGATAGATACAGATGGGAATCGGCGGATAGTATCATCAGGCCGCCTGAATACTATCATTTGCCGCGGAGGGCTGTTGGCCTTGTGTGCTCGCCTAAGCTGGTTGCTGCTAACACTGTTTTTCTTCACCATTGGCAGCTCCGTTTCTTCGACTGCCCAGGCAACAGGTATTTCTCGTGTCAGAGACACAACTGCCTCTTATCACCTTATAAGGCATCAATGGAACTCCCGGGATGGTGTTCCCGATTGGACAGTTTATTGTTATTTTCAAGACAGCGATGGCGTCATGTGGATGGCGTCCCAAACGGGTTTGTTTACCTTCGATGGCCTTTCTTTTCGAAAAATAAATCTGCCACCACGATACTTTTACGGTGTGCACATAACGAGCCTTGGGGAAGACAAAAAGGGTAATATCTGGATATTCAAGTCAAAGAGTGGTTACATGACTATTGATGTTTACAACCCTTGCAGCGAAGAAGTATTAGCCCTTGAAGACTATTTTCCGGGTGAGGAAGTTGTTAAAATACCCTCTCCCGTATTTCCGTTTATTTTTCACAACATTGAGGGCGAAATCTGGATGGGTTCTCCTCAGGTAGGCTACCATTTCGATGGAAAAGTAAATCGACTTTTCGAGTACAAGCAACCCAAGGCTGAGGCTGAGATCTGGGCTCCGGCGCCCGGCCGTGGACGATGGTTGATAGCAGAGCAAGAAATAAAACTGGTGGATAGCCGGAGTCAAATTGTGCATACATTCAAGCCTGAGAAACCATATGTGGTAAGCAGTCACTGGATAGATAAGTACCGTCACCTGTGGATTGCCTACGCCAAAGTTGGATCAACAGTGATTGACCACTATGGTCGACTTTCGGCTGAGGCAGGGAGATTAATTGTACACCGGCAAAAACAGCTTCCCGCAACAGGCTGGTTTAGCTCCGTACAAGTCAGAGGAAATTTTAGTCCGTTTATTGCACATGGCTTCCAGTTTGAAAACCGTGGAGATGACCTGTACCTAAGTTCCCCCCAATCGGGAAAAGCATTTAATCTGTCCGAACTGCATCCGGATATCAGCAGTATGGGCATCGTATATGTTGATCGGGAAGGAGGTATTTGGGGTAGCAACAGCAATGGAATCAGTCGCTTTGTTATTGAGCGCAAGCTACCCTTTGTGAACTATCTTTCCGATTTTAATCCGACTTACATCATGCGCGGCCTTCATGCAGATAATAACTACCTACTGGCCCTGGGTAGTCGAGGCGTTCAAAAGGTTGATCTGCAGTCCAAATCGTATCAAAACATCAGCTTTCCACAAAACGATGCAGTGGTATGCCTGCAACAGCAGCATCAACACCTCATCATTGGTTTTCACGGTGGTAACATAGCCTATCTTAATCCTGAGAATACGAATATAATTACTCAATTTCGAGCAATATACAACGTCAACCATCACATAACAACTTTTCACACCACTAGGTCTGGTATACAGCTCGCTGGCACAGAGTTTGGTCTGTATACGCTCGATTCAGCCCGACAGCAACTACATCTGCTAGCTCTGTCTCCACATAAAATTTTCGATATCCATGAAAATCATCAAGGGCTATGGATTGGAACAGCCAATGGTCTTTACAACCTTTCACTTACAGGCAAGGTAAAAGGCCATTATTTCAGCCCTGCAGGCAAGTATGCCCCGGAGCGAATAGAGCACATACATGAAGACCCAAACGGCACCTTCTGGTTGGCCACCCGAGGAGCGGGACTCATCATTTGGAATCCCGGAACCGGACATGTTCAACAATTCGATATGACAGCAGGTCTGTCCAATAATAACATCCATGCTGTTTATCCTGATGGGCTGGGCTATATGTGGCTGCCCAGTGATGAAGGGCTGATGCGTTTTCATATAAGCAGCAAGCGCGTACAGACCTATTTCCGGAAAGATGGATTGCCGAGTGATGAATTTAATACCTTTTCACACCAACGCGGACCTGACGGACGTCTGTACTTTGGTGGCATGAACGGTGTCACCTCCTTTTTTCCGGATGAAATCACTGAACCACACAAGGGGGATAAAACCATTCGCATTATCAACACCCGAACTTTTGCCATAAAAACGGGCCAGTACACTTCACAAGCGTATCACGGATGCTCCCTCTCTGGTATAGTCATTCACCCTGAAGATACCTATGTCGATCTTAGTGTTTCCCCCTTACTCTTTGAACAGAACATCCGATTGGTATATGCATGGAAGATTGATGGCGTTCATTCAGACTGGATACACCAAACCTCACCTGTGATACGCCTGAGCAATCTTCCCTATGGTAACAACAACCTTCTCATCAAGTACCATCAAAAAGGCAACAGTTGGCAGGGGAAACCACTGAAAATTCAAGTGACCGTGCTAAGGCCTTATTTTCTCAGATTTCCATTCATCTCACTGATGGTTGTCTTGTTTTTCGGTCTGGTTTACCTCTTCAGTTATCTGCGCAACCGACAGCTGAGAGCCAACAATCTTCAACTTGAAAAAGAGGTTGCCAAAAGAACCCATCAAATTGAAAATAACCTGGCAATCATCGAAAGCGATCGACAAACCATCAGCCGACAAGCGCAGGAATTACTCTCCCTTGACAAGATGAAGTCCCGATTTTTTGCAAACGTTACGCACGAGTTGCGAACCCCTCTGACACTTATTCTGGGTCCCATCGACCGTATTCTCCATGGCCGGGCGGAAGAGTCCACCTCCAAAGATTACCTGCGCAACATTCAACGCAATGCCTTACGAATCCTCAACTTAGTGGAAGAGTTGCTGGATTTGTCGAAAATGGAAACCCAGTCACTTCAATTAGAGGAAGAACCCGTAGCCTTAAGACCTTTGCTCGAACGTTTAGTCTCCAATTTTAAACCTTATGCGAGGCATCGTCGAATTCAGTTGCATTTTGACTACCAGTGTATGGATGAGCTGGTACTCATGCTTGATCAGCGTAAGTGGGAAAAGATTATCAATAATCTGCTGGGAAACGCTTTTAAATACACCGACGGTGGCGGCAATATCCGACTAAGTGTTTGTCCGGCAGGAGATCAGTTGCTTCTTCAAGTCATTGATGACGGCCAGGGTATACACCCGGAGGATCTACCCAATATTTTCGATCGCTACTATCAATCTGCTATTCACCGCAGTACGTTGCAAGGAGGTACGGGCATCGGGCTGAGTCTGTGCAAAGAATATATTCGACAATTTGGCGGTGAGATTAGTGTTGAAAGCTCCCTT
The DNA here is from genome assembly GCA_964441755.1 of uncultured Saprospiraceae bacterium. GTDB lineage: Bacteria > Bacteroidota > Bacteroidia > Chitinophagales > Saprospiraceae > JAUMBM01. Next base: position 2,916 of record CAYTVG010000034.1, on the reverse strand, counting down.
GGCAAGGGCAGTACTTTCAGTCTGCTTTTTCCTGTAAAAATGGCCTCCGACTTAGCCGAAGCAGCTGAGTCAGGTATCCACCTTACGCAAAATACACCAGAAATCCCTGCTTTGATTTTCGCCGAAAACGTCAAGAAGTACAGTCTGCTGTTAGTAGAGGATGATCTTTATATGCTCAACTATCTTTGTAGCATACTGTCGGATGAGTTCAACCTCCTTGTTGCAGACAATGGTGAAAGGGCTCTTGAATTACTGAACCAACAGCCTGTGGATCTCATTTTATCCGACCTGATGATGCCTGCTATGGATGGTCTCCAGCTGTTACAAATCGTCAAAAGCAAATTCTTTGATCTCCCCTTCATACTCCTCACCGCCAAAGTGGAGTCGCAGGACAGGCTGGAGGCACTTAGACTTGGCGTAGATGACTACCTTACGAAACCCTTCATTGAGGAAGAACTATCCGCCCGCTTGAATAATCTTCTGAACAGATATGAAATACGCAGAGCTCTGCGCACAGAAGCAGCGCAGCAGCACAGCGAAAATCCGGTGGTTGAGCCCGTAATTTCTCACGATCAAAAATGGCTGAAAGATGTTGAGACAATCGTTAACGACCAGCTTGCCGATGTACACTTCTCGGTTCATGCGCTTGCTGAAAAACTCAATATCACTGAACGCACCCTGCAAAATAAACTCAAGGCCTGTACAGGCATGACGCCCAATCAGTATCTCACTGAACTCCGACTTATCAGGGCCAAACAATTACTTGAAGAACGAACCTTTGAGACTGTTATGCAGGTGTGTTTTGCAGTAGGATTCAAGACGCCCTGGTATTTTGCACGCCTTATGAAAGAAAGGTTTGGAAAGCATCCTTCAGATTTTTAAAGTTGATGCCTCGCATCAAGCCTAAGCGTGCGATCAGAATTTTGGGACAGAGTCCCAAAATTCTGATCGCACGCTTAGGCAGAATCTCCTGCGAGTCACCAGATTTTGCGCATGGCACTGCACCAGAGTACCAACAATCCACTGCATTCCGGTACGCTGCTACGCACAAATCTTGACAGCATGAAGTATAAAATACTAAAGCCGAACCAGGCAACTATAGAGCGATCTTTCAATATTGAATCAATAGTATCCGACTCGCCACCTGTCTGCCTTCTTTCAATAATCGCAATCGGTAAATGCCCTGTCGCATAGTCGAGACAGACAGCATCATAGCTTGCTCCCGTAGCTGATCACGCCGCACAAGCTGACCCAGCAGATTGTACCATTCAACTTCCGTACCTGCCGCACCGACGATGTGAACTGCTTCCGATGCCGGATTGGGGTAGATCGAAATCAATGGTGACTGAACGCCTGTCTCTTGGTAAGCAAGGTTTGCATCATATACAGGATCGGCATAGACGGACTGGGACGATGACTGTGGTGCGACCTCAGGCCGATGAGCAGCGTTGCTTCCTGTATGCATCATCTCTGTGTCCCCCGACAGATAGGCCGGATCATCGCCAGTGCCTTCCGATAATCCAATCACCTGCACATCCGTAAAGCGCACCACCGCCTGTTCACTGCCTGTGCTCTCTGCAAACAGCCCCAGCTCGACGCACTGCCCCATCGGGATGGCAAAGAAGAAAATCGACTGCCAGCTCTGGCCGTCGGCCGAGCTGTAGCCTATAAAATCATTGCCGCTGCGCACCAGCCGCAGCCAGCTTTGGTTGGGTAAAAAAAGCTGCTGTGACTGCAGCTGCCCGCCCGTCTGGCTTCTCACCTCGCGCCGGATGAAGGGCAGCATGTTGTTTTTCAGCAGCACCTTTTTCGACAGCACCGCATTGGTCTCCCGCAGCTGTATGCCGCCCCAGCCGCTGCCGGTAAGCCCTACGATCCGCGCCCGCAGCTCGCCATCGCCGCACAGCTGCCGCTGTACGCCGTAGTAGGCGTCGTTACCGCCGCCCAGCGTGCCCGCTGCACTGATCACCAGCTCATCGCTGCAGGCTCCCCAGTCTACACTGCCCGTAGTGCCGCCCACGGATACTGCCTGCCAGCCGGCAGGCAGGCCGCTGCCGCCATCAACCGTGATGACGGCTTCGCAGCTGCTGCTGTTGCCCGCAGCGTCCGTCACCCGCAGGCTGCGCACCACCTCTTCTCCGGCCTGCGCACAGCTCAGCAGGCTGCCGCCTTCCACTGTCCGGCTCGTAATGCCGCAGTTGTCGGTGGAGCCGCCGTCCAGCAGTTCTCCCGTTAGTGTGAATGTTCCGTCTGTCCCCAGGGCTACCGTTGCATCGCGGCATACTGCCACCGGGGCTGTGTTGTCCATAATATCAAATGTATAGCTAATAACCGTCTCATTGCCGTCGGTGTCCGTACCCGTCAGCTCCAGCCGGTGGCTGCCCACCGGCAGGCGCATCGACAGGCTGTAGCGCTGATTCGCATCGGGGCCTGTCACGCTCAGCGCCGGGGCTGGGGATACCCCCACCGCCGTCAGCACCGCTGCCAGCGTCGGCCGGTAGCCCGGCAGACTGCAGTTGTCCTGCACTTCCACCGTCCAGCTTAGGTTGGCTGCGCAGTCATCGGCATCGGCGCTGTAAGCCTGCTGCAGTTGCTGCTGCAATTGCTGGTTACCGTCGCGCACCACCAGCACCGGAGGCGTCGCATCCTGACTGATGAGCACCGCTACCCCGGGTGTCAGCGCAGGGTAGCAGCTGGTGGCCACATTGCAGCCGCCCGCACTTGCGATCGACAGCTCTATGCCGTAGCTGCCTACACCCACATTCGCCACCGCTATGCTGGCAGGCAGCGTCACATTGCTGCCCAGCAGTCTTGTAGCGCCTGTTGCGGCCTCAATCATCCGCACATCAAAGCTGCCCCCGCTGCAGTAAGCACTCGATAGCTGCAGGGTAAATGAGCCGTCTGTACTGCCCGCAC
>CAYTVG010000033.1:0-24128 GCA_964441755.1 uncultured Saprospiraceae bacterium | reverse complement strand
CTCAGCGAACATCTTTTTAAGTCTGGCATTTTCTGCTTCCAGCTCTTTGAGCCGCTGCTTGGTCTCATCCTCATCTTCCGCTTTAGCCTTCCGCCAATTGTATAGGGTGGCGGCGCTGATCTGGTACGTACGGCACAGCTCGTCTATACTGGCGCCGGCATCCCATTGAGCCAATATGTCCAATCGCTGGGCGTTACTGATTTTACGCTTGCGCATGTTACACGATTTAAAAGTGGAAAAATAATTCTTTTTCTACTTTCTCGCGGTTGCTTTCTAGGGGGAGTGTACATGGGCGGCAAATACAGCCTGCATATCGGGTACTTCGAGGCCGATGGCTTCGGAACACTGGGCTGGCAACTGAAAGGGTGAGAGGGAATAATTAATCCGTTGGATTGATTATCAGCACAGACAATCATATCTTTACACGCTTACTAGGGAGATCCAATCGTCTGATGGGCATGAAACTTGCACACACAAAGACGCTGATGACAAAAGTAACAGATATGAAAGAAAGGTATTGGTAGCTGTATCTTTTGAAGGGCGAAGCTGCGGGAAAATGACAATGTCGTCTTCCAAATTGGCAAGGACAACGCCAGTGTTACCTCATGGTTCGGGTGCTTTTGCTGTCGAAGAATGAGGCTCTCAGAAAAAATGGAATAAAAAAACAGGTATGGCGGCAGAGGACTGAATCTATTAACAAACAGAAGAAACGGTATGAGAACACAGACAGAAATATCAAGCGTTTTGCAGCAACTTCGAGCTGATGGCCGGGAACATGAGGTGGTGGAGTTCAAGGAAGCGAAAAATCAGCATGATTTTGAGAAACTTGGCAAATATTTTTCCGCGCTTTGCAATGAAGCCAATCTGAAAGGCACTAGATCGGCATGGCTGGTGTTTGGCATAAGTAACAGCGATAAACGTGTTGTAGGCACTCAATTCCGAAATAGCAGATCCGATCTGGACAGTCTGAAAGCAGAGGTTGCCAATCATACAACCGGTCGTCTGAGTTTTATTGAAATTTATGAGCTCAACCAGCCTGAAGGTCGGGTGGTTCTGTTTGAAATTCCGGCTGCCCCAAGGGGCATTCCTATTGCATGGAAGGGCCATTATTATGGCAGAGATGGAGAAGAACTGAATGCTTTAAATTTGGAAGAGGTGGAACGCATTCGGGAACAGGCCCGTGGTGAAGACTGGAGTGCTGGCATATTGGAAGATGCCAGTTTATCCGATCTGTCAGAAGAAGCTGTCATCAAAGCCCGTGAATCCTACAAAAAGAAAAATATTCATTTAATAGCAGAAATTGATACATGGGATGATACTACCTTTTTGAATAAAGCAAAAATTTGCATCAAAGGAAGAATTACCCGAACCGCTATCCTCTTGCTGGGAAAACCGGAGTCAGAGCACTTCATCAATCCCGCTACAGCCAAGATTACCTGGATACTGAGAGATAAAGACAATATTGAAAAAGACTATCAGCATTTTACTTGTCCGCTTTTGCTGAACATGGATGAGGTTTACAAAAAGATCAGAAATCTCAAGTATCGGTATATAGCTGATGGCACCCTTTTCCCTGAAGAGGTTGACCAGTACGACCCCTATATTATCCGTGAGTCGCTAAATAACTGCATAGCTCATCAGAATTATACCCTGAATGGGAAAATAAATTTGATAGAACATGAAGATGGGAAGTTGATATTTATAAATTCGGGCTCGTTTATTCCTTCCAGCATCGAAGAGGTAGTAATTGCAGATGCTCCAGAGCATGTCTATCGGAACCCATTCCTGGCAGAAGCAATGATTAATCTCAACATGATTGATGCAATAGGTAGCGGTATCAAGCGCATGTTTAATATTCAGCGAAAAAAATTCTTTCCTATGCCAGAGTACGAGTTTGGCGGAAACAAGGTGAAGCTTACTATCTTGGGCAAAGTAGTAGATATCAATTATGCCCGCAAAATTGCCTCAATGCCATCCCTGAACCTGCCAGATATTATTGCGCTGGACAAAATTGCCAAGGGAAAAACAATTACTGATCTGGAAATTAAAAATCTGAAAAACAGAGATTTGATTGAGGGCAGGAAACCAAATTTTCACATCTCGGCAACAGTAGCCAAAGTAACAGGTGAAAAAGCAAGTTACATCAAGCAAAGAGGTATTGATGATGAGTATTGCCAGAAAATAATCCTGGATTATCTGAGAAAATTTGGAGAAGGTAAAAAAGAGGATTTTGAGAACGTGTTGTTGGAAAAGCTTCCTGATGTTTTAGATCATAAGCAAAAGAGCAACAAAATTAAAAATAACTTGCAAAAACTTAGGTTACAAGGACTTATATGTCCAGAGGGGAAAGTCTGGAAAATGTCTAAATCGTGAATCCTAGACATTTTTTAGACATTTTTTTAGACATTTTGACATTGAAAAATAACTGCCGACGCTACATAAAAAGGCCTCAAAGATCACCACACTTCATGGTTGAGCAGCCTGATGAAGTAGTCTGAGATGATTGGTAAAATTCGATCCGCAACCTAAGATATCTGAGTAGATCGTCCAAATTATGCACTACCGTATGCACCCGGGTTGCCAGTCCCTAGCGTATTTAACTAGTTAAAAATGAGGAATATTTTAACGCGTAAAACATCTAAAAAATAGCTAATTTTAAACTTGTGGCAATTGGTTGGCAGCATTGATTCAAAACATCTCCCTTATGGCACCCAGAGCACGTGTAGTCAGCGTCTTGTTAAAGATTCTTCAAAATCCTTATCGCTTTACGCGTAGGGAACTGGAACGCCATTTTGGGGTCAGTAAAGATACAATTGAGGGTGATTTTGGGGCGTTGAGGAACGCAGGGCTCAGGCTGGAGACAGATAGGCAGTACCGATATGCATTGTTGCCCGAAAGGCCTAATCGCGCATTGAATTTCCTGCAGCCGCTGACAGATTATGATCGCAGTCTCTTCGACTCACTGCTGAGGTACTTGCCGGATAAGGACAGACGCTATCTGTTGCATAAGCTGAATGCACTGTATGACTTGAACCTTTTTGAACTGCAAACAATTGATGAGGCTGCTATTGAGCGAAAAAAATTACTGCATGATGCCATACAGCAAAAGGTGCAGGTAGTCTTAAAGAATTACAGGAGCCGAAGTAATGATGTCAGAGATCGCCAGGTAGAGCCGTTTTATATCGATGTGTCGTCCGATGTGCTGCAGGCTTTCGACCCGGTTGCAAAAGATACCCGCCATTACCGGCTGTCACGTATTGAGGAGGTGGTCGTCACGAACCTACCCTGGGTATATACCAATCATCATCGCGCTAAGATTACGGATGTCTTCCGCATCGCTGACAATCAACAGCTGCAGGTGCGGCTGACGATTGATGTGTTTGCCTACAACTCTTTGACGGAGGAGTTTCCGCAGGCAATCTATCATCTGTCGGTTGGAACACTTCCCAATACATGGATCTTTGAGGGTCCTGTCAATCATGGTTTTAAGGGGATCACGAATTTTATTTTGTCAAATGCGGCGCATGTTGATATTCACGGTCCCGATGCCTTACGGGTCCATATCCGACAGACAGCCATAGATATTTCAAAAAAATTTTGACCTAACAGGGGGTGGTGCGGCAATTTTGACCCCAGCCACCTGCCTATTTTTGGACTATAAAACCTAATCTCCATGAGAGTATCCCTCCATCTTACGCCCAATACCGAGCCTGTGCCGTTCAATTACCAACCGGTGCTCGTAGGTGCTTTTCATCACTGGTTGGGCGAAAATGATTTGCACGATGATATATCGCTGTATTCGCTGTCCTGGCTTACCAAGGGCCGAAGTAAAGGCTCTGCACTGGATTTTCCTGACGGGTCTACTTTTTTTGTAAGTGCTCCGAGCCCGGACTTGTTGTCCGGCCTCATCGAAGGGGTACAGACGGGCTGGATGTTGCGGTGGGGTATGCAGGTAGATAGTATTACAATCGAGCGGACGCCCGCATTTGGTGATTATCATCGGTTTTATACGCAAAGTCCTGTACTGATTAAAAGGCGGGATGAGAGCGGAAATCGATATTTCTATCCTTCAGATGCCGTATCTGGTCAATACCTGACAGAAACCATGCTCAACAAATTGCGCCACGCAAATTTACCGCAGGAGGTAGAGGTCAGTTTTGATGCTGCGTATGAAAAGCCCAAGACGAAACTCATTGACTATAAAGGGATCAAGATCCGGGCATCATTCTGTCCGGTTATCGTCAAGGGTCACCCCCGGGCAGTGCAATTTGCCTGGGAAGTAGGCGTAGGCAACAGTACCGGCATCGGTTTTGGTGCATTGATCTAACCATCAATTTTTTGTGCAATGAAGCTCTATTTGGTAAGATTCACCGGACCCTTTGGGTTTATCAAACCCTGGACAGCGGTTAGGGATGATGAAATTTTTACGCAGCAGTTTCCGACGCCCTCCATGCTGGCGGGTATTGAGCGGAAGCTCTTCCCGGACTTGTTGGCTAAGTCATTCGGTTTGTACAAGATTCAGGGACACCGGCTCTCCTACGACAGATTGGCCGTGCAGCAGGAGCAAATACAGCCTAGGGGCTGGAATCGGGCAACGGTAGCGGGTAAAAAGGCCTTCGAAAGGCCTTATGCTATCGTCAGCCGAAGTGTGATGGTCAACCCGGTACTCTGGCTGGCTTTTGACAATTGGGAGGATGCTTCTGCCGCAAGCAGGCAGCACCTCTGCCTCTCGCGGAATGAGGATATGCTGTTTCCTGATCCGTCGGTTGAGGAAGTGGAAATGGATGATTTTAATAAAGATGCAGATACTTTCAACGGGTTTGAACTTGTACTCGAGGAACGGGCAGATGCATTTTTGGTTGGCTATAATCGCTTCGATGATGGACGCCCAATGTACGGTTGGCTTCGGGTAGTGGGGAATCCAATCAATGCTTTTATATGAATCGGCATCCCGAAATAAAGGCCAAAGGTAAACCTGAGTGGACAACCCTTTATGATCATCTGTCGCATGTCAGGTTGGCGATAGAGAAAATGGCCGCGCACACAGGGTTTGATACCGGTATCGCGGGCACAGCAGCTGTCTTACACGATATCGGGAAGGTTCACCCCGTTTTTCAGCAGCGGTTGCAGGGAGAAAAATCTCCAAGAACATTCAGGCATGAGCTGGCTTCCCTTTTCTTTCTGCCTTTAGTGGAGCAGGAGATGCATGGTCTGCTTATCGAAATGATTGTCGCGCATCATAAGTCGATCTATGGAGACAGCAAGCTCAAAGGTATCCTCGATCTGGAGAATCATGAGGCGGATGTGCTTTCCTTTCACTTGGGCGATTGGGAGTCGTGGAGCCCGGTTGCCATGGATATACTGTCATGCTTGGGTATACCCGCCAGGCGTATGGTTCGTGAGGAGGCAGAAGAAGCTTACTATGCTGCGGTAGATTATTGCTACCAAAAAAGGAGGGAATCAGGCTATTCAGCCTGGAGAGGCTTGCTCATGGGGGCAGATCATCTGGCATCTGCCATGGCAGATGAAACCGAAAGCGGTTTGCAGAGGATGTACCAGCAGCCGAAGCTGCATTTTTTTGACCGCCAACACCCGCTCTATCCTCTTTCCGGCTATCCGGCAGACTCACCGAAGCCGCATACAATGGTGGTAGCCAGTACGGGCGCGGGCAAGACGGATTACTTACTGCGCAGATGTCGCGGTCGCGTTTTTTATACACTTCCCTTTCAGGCGTCTATCAACGCCATGTATTTTCGCTTGTCCAGAGACTTGCAAAAGGATAATCCCGATTTGGATATCAGGGTGTTGCACGCTGCTTCGGCGCTCATCGAAAAAGATGACGACAGCAGGGAGGAAATCATCCTTCAAAAACATCCCGGGTCCGCCATTAAGGTGCTGACGCCTTTTCAATTGGCGGGTATGCTGTTGGGGAGTAAAGGGTTTGAGGCCATGGTGGTTGATGTCAGGGGGTGCGATGTGATTTTGGACGAAGTACATACATATTCGACCGTCTCACAAGCGATTGTACTCAAGTTAATTGCGCTGCTCAAAACCCTTGGCTGCAGGCTGCACATTGGCACAGCAACGATGCCGTCGGTATTGTACAACCGAATATTGGGAATCCTCGGGCAGGAATGTGTGCTGGAAACAAAGCTGTCAGCAACGGAACTGCGTGCGTTTAACCGCCATTGGATTTACAAGAGAAGCGATTGGGCGTCCGTAGAGTCAGTTATCCAACAGGCAGTGGAGGAGGGTAAAAAGATACTGCTGGTCTGTAATCGCGTGGCGGATGCACAGCAACTCTACCAACAGCTTGAGAGGGCGTATCCCGCAGTTGATAAGCTGCTGCTGCACAGCAGGATGAAACGAAAAGACAGGAGGCAGCGGGAGTTGCAGCTCATGGGGCTGGACGGGGAAGGCAACCCGACCCACAGGTTCAATACCGCTGTTGATGCCTGCATAGTGGTTTCCACACAAGTAGTAGAGGTGAGTTTGGACATCAGCTTTGATCTCATGATCACTGCCTGCGCACCTTTAGATGCACTCATTCAGCGGTTTGGGCGCGTAAATCGGAAGCGGAGTTCTGCTACGGTGGGGCTTTACAAGCCTGTCTATGTATTGGCTCCCCCTGCCGATGACAAAATGGCCAAGCCTTACGATCTGGCTATTTTGCAGAGAAGCTTCGAGACGCTGCCCGATGGAGAGTTGTTGGAAGAATCGTCTTTGCAGGAAAAAATGGATGCAGTGTTTCCGGCCATCGATTTTGTAAAAATTGAAGAAGTGTCTGCTTTTCAGGACGATGGTAGCTGGAGCATTGCCCCCCTGACCAACGGGAGCGCGTGGCTTTTGGATGTGTTGGACATTGACAGTGTGGCATGCATCCTTGAGCAGGACTATGAGCTATACCGGCAGGGCAACTTACAGGCCCGCATGGAACTGGAAATCCCTGTGCGCTACTGGACGGTGAAAAATTATGCGCGACTTGAATTTGGCAATGGCCCCTATCTCATACCGGATGAAGCCTATGACGCAGCCCTGGGATTGCTTGGCGATCGATTGAAAAAAACCAGTATTAACCACCAAATGAGCTGATTATGTATACCTCAGTAGTAGGCAGAACTTTTTTAGATGAATATAACCGACGGCATGGTCTGCAGTATTCTGCCAGAGCATTTTTTGATGAGGTTTTATTTGAGCAGGTATTCAATCACCAAAAATATTTGTTCTGGGCGGGTAATTCCCCCTTTGTGCAAGGGTTGGGAGGAGAAAAAAAGCCCTTTTTTACTGTAGTGGAGCGGAACGAAAAGCTGGAAAGGTTGCATGAAAAAATCCGGCTCAAAGAGATTGATGCGAGCACGGCTCCCGGATTTCCTGCCTCAGAAGAAAAGGACTATGCCACCACTTCCGGGCTCATATCAGATCTTTCAATACCCGTGGACGACGACCTTGTCTACCTCTCCTGGATTGGGGCGATGCTGGGGCTGGGTATCAAAGGCGGGTATTGCATCTTGTTCAACGATCCGATCATCACATACGCTACCTTCGAGGGCTGGGCACACTACCGTCGCTTTTTGAATGATCCCGTAGCCTCGCTTCCTCCCTACAAGCTAAACACCTGGAACGGGCAGTGGCTGGCCTACTATCTTGATGATCACAGGTATCGACCCGGATTCAATCTAGCTACGCTGCAGCAGCCCGAAAAAATCATCATCTCCAAACAGGAAGTACTCGAAATAGACACTGTACCCTGGTCAAGACTCTATTTCAGTCTGGCTCGTTCACAGGCGCTGGATGCCGCGGTTGGTTATATCTATTCGCTGGGCTCTACCAACAAAACAGTTGGTTTCCTGCCTTTTCATTTCAAGAGTGGCCGCACCCTGATTGCCACCTACCAGGCACTTTTTAGCGGTGATGAATACAGACTGACCAATACAAGTGAATTTGATCATTGGTTTGGGCTAAATCCCCGGCATGCTTTCGAGTTGGGGAGCGTGGGCATGCACGCGCTCAGACCGCAATCGCTGAAAGCCTACTTCGCGAATGACAAGCAGTTGAAATTTCACACGGCCAATACCGCCAGAAACAAAGGGGAAACAGACGAAGCCTACGCCAACCGCTTGTCTGTGGCCAAAGACAAGATGCGGGACAGTATCCTTTCTTATCAGACATATAAAACTTGGTTAATTGCTATGCTATCAAAAAACAAGACCGAGATATCGGACTATAGCCGGGAAATTGCGCAGGCACTAGTCCTTTACCGCAACGGAGGGAGAAAAAATGACCGGAAAAATCTCCTGGAAAACGATTTTTTCAAAACCAGCAAGAACGATATGCTGCGGGCGCTTGAGACCATCATCTCGGATGAAAGTGTGGAGATGGAGGTAGTTGAAAAAATGAATGGCTTGCGCGACCAGCTTCATTTTATGAGCAGAGAAGATTTTACCTACTTCATGCTGCTCCTCAAGTTTGACTATGCCTATGCAGATCGCCATTTTGATAACCAATAAAAACAGCTAATACAATGAATACCATTTATGTAAGAACCCTGAAGCATGCCGAGCATACTGTTTTTTGCGTGGCTGACGGACAAAAAAATTACTATGATCCGCTGTTCAATACCCGCGTACCTTACGCAAGCGGGCAGCAGATCAAAAGATCGATACTTACGGCATTGAATGCAACTTTGGGGAGTCCGGGCTCGCCTACGACTTTTTACTGGGACGTCAACAAAAAAAATGAGCTGGCGGAGGGAGAGGTAGCAGGCACCTGCAACCCTGCAGATGCGGATCAGCTCCTCGGGGGCTGGATGTATGCTTCCAAAGGCGGGGAAAAAGGCAGGACACTCAAGCGGCGGAGCCCGCTCTCCATTTCTGCCATGCGTCCGCTGCACCCTAAGCTTGCAGGCACCAGCGCCGAGAACATCACTTTTGACCGAAGTGACCGACCCAACAACAAAATCATCGTCAGAGACCAACAAGGTAAAGAGCTTACGGTCGAAGAAATCCAGCAACTTCTGGCGGGCAAAGACAAAAGCTTAACCCGCAAATGGATACCTGAAAACAGCCGTGCCACGGGCCTTTTCGTTATGGATATTGCGATTGACCTGCGCCGGCTATTCTGCGTAACACTCAACCCTCTCGAGCCAGAAATAAGTGCAGCGACGGAGCACGACTTGCGTTCGCAGGGGTGGACAGAATCCCGTAATATTTTCGGACCCTGCCTGCTGGCGCCTGCTTCCCTGCGAGCGACGCTCATACCAGCATTGGTGGATGCTATCTTGCATTGGAATATCACCTCCAACCAGGCACGCACCTTCAGCCTGATGGAGACGCTGGCCGTGGCTGTCAGTGACAATGCCAATAAAATAGCCAGCAGCATTCGGGCAAAGCTTGTTGGCGGGGGTGAGAAGGCTATGCCGCTGATCGAAGAGGATCTGGCGGGTGTAAGCTCCTTTGTTACGCTGCCCGCGGCTGCCTATGTGTTGACGACCAGAGAAAGTGCCACCGCGTTGGACGATGCAAGGTCGCATCTTATGCATCAACTGTCGTCATTTGACTATGCGCACCAACTGTAGTAAGGATGATAACGGCCTCACATATAGTATACTACCACCTTTGCCACCGGAAGTTGTGGATGCACGACAGAGGATTGAGACAGGAGGACAACAGTCAGGCTGTGGGAGAGGGGAAGCTTATCAGCGAGCAAACCTATGCGCGCCGCGCAGAGCGCTGGCGGGAGCTTGATTTGGGCTTTGTAAAAATCGATTTCTTTGATGTGCGGAATAAAATTGTCCGCGAAGTCAAGAAGAGTCCCAAATTGGAAAAAGCACACATAGCACAGCTGCAGTACTACCTGCACACGCTCGAGCGGGCCGGCATCACTGATTTGCGGGGCCTGCTCGAGTATCCCTTACAGCGAAAAACCCGGGATGTGCTATTGGATGACCTCACCCGGGCCGAGATACGCGATTGGGAGTCAGCCATTGAAAAAATAGTAGCTCAGGACGTTTGTCCTGAGCTCAAGAAAAAGCCCTACTGTAAAGAATGCGCCTATCGCGATTTTTGCTTTATCTAAAACAGATAGATGAAAAAAGCCTATTATTTATTTCACCCTGGCCGAATGAGCCGTACAGACAATACGCTCAAGTTTGAGCCCGTGACCAGCGCCGAAAGTACAGATGTCAAGCCGCGTTACCTGCCCGTAGAGGGAGTCAGTGCCTTATACGTTTTTGGTAGCTTAGACGCCAACAGTGCGCTGTTCAATTTTTTGGGCAGGCAACACGTACCCGTGCATTTTTTTGACTACTACGAACATTACACGGGCTCATTCAGCCCCAAAGAATACCTGCTGGCGGGGCAGATGCTCATAGCACAAGCCGATGCGTACCGGCATAAAAAACAGCGGCTCTACATCGCCCGGGCGCTTGTAGAAACGGCAATAGTGAATATGCTGCGCAATTTGCGGTATTATCAAAACAGAGGGAAAACCCAACTGCAGCAATACATTGCGCAATTGGAAACACTCGCAGCCGGACTGGAGAAAGCCCGGGACATCAACCAATTGATGGGCATGGAGGGCAATGCAAGGCAGGCATATTACAACGGTTTTGGAGAAATTGTAGATTCATTTGTTTGGCGCGGCCGGCAGAAGAATCCCCCGTCGGATGAAATCAATGCACTCATCAGTTTTGGCAACGCCCTCTGCTATACGGTCTGCCTTGATGCCATCTACAATTCCCAGCTCAACCCAACCCTGAGCTATCTGCACGAGCCGGGTACTCGCCGCTACAGTCTGGCGCTGGACATCTCAGAAATTTTCAAGCCACTGCTGGTTGACCGATTAATTTTCAAGCTTTGTAACCGACGAGAGATTAGGGCAGAACATTTTGACAAAATTGATGACGCATGCTTTTTATCACCCGTAGGAAGGAAAATTTTTGTTGCCGCTTGGGAAGACAGACTTCAGCAGACCATACAACACCGGACACTCAACAGATCGGTGAGCTATCGCCACCTCTTGCGGCTTGATTGCTACAAGCTAGCCAAGTACCTCATTGGCATGAACAGTTCGTTTGAGCCATTCAGGGCATGGTGGTAGCGGGTATATACTTGCGCAAAAAAAACCAATACAACATGTACGTGATTGCCGTCTACGATGTTTCTGCAGAAAGGACAGTAAAGATGCTCAAGCTATGCCGCAAACACCTTCATTGGATTCAAAACTCAGTCTTCGAAGGAGAGCTCAGCGAATTACAGCTAAAAAGACTGATTGCCGATGCAAAATCGATCATGGACACCCAGACAGACAGCTTCATCGTATTCAGCAGCCGAACACCCCAGTATATGGATAAACATTTGATAGGCAAAGAATTAAATAATACTGGACAGTTTTTGTAGTCGTCGGTGATATACCAGCAGCTACCACCCAAGCACAAAGTTCTTTGACAACATGGCTAAATCATTCATTGTAAGGCATTTGCATAATCGTCGATGACCCGCCTTCAATACCCTACAACTGATCGACGATAATTATTGCCCAAAAATAGATTTTTTATATATTTTTAAGTTTGATTATTAAATTGTTACTACTTTTGACGCCCAGTGTATAAATCGGACCTACTGGAATTGAAACGATATGTATTCGGCGCGCTTGCGCAGCGCAGTTACGCGTATAAATCGGACCTACTGGAATTGAAACGCACAATCAAAAAAACTATGTACAAGGAACTGCAAAGTATAAATCGGACCTACTGGAATTGAAACACGGGAACAGGAGCGCAACAACCGTCTGGCGTTGGTATAAATCGGACCTACTGGAATTGAAACATGCGACGTATAGCGCGACGGCGACAGCGGAGGGTAGTATAAATCGGACCTACTGGAATTGAAACTGCTCAGGAACGCCTGAGATTGCAAAACCGCATCATGTATAAATCGGACCTACTGGAATTGAAACAGAATACGCGGTTACAGGCGCTGACGGAGCAGCTGGTATAAATCGGACCTACTGGAATTGAAACAACATCGTAAGGGCTTGGTTGGTGGAGACTGGGCGGGTATAAATCGGACCTACTGGAATTGAAACACGCTTGGCGAGGAACTGGGCGAACTTCATGACGTTGTATAAATCGGACCTACTGGAATTGAAACTTGCCTTCGTGTGACAGGTCACAATATATGCCGTCGTATAAATCGGACCTACTGGAATTGAAACCGTTTTTCAGCCGCCTGTACTGCCCAGAAATTGCTTGTATAAATCGGACCTACTGGAATTGAAACGCAACAGGCGACATAGCAAGTTTTTCGGGCGCAACAGTATAAATCGGACCTACTGGAATTGAAACAGCCCACTGCACATCCCAATAACGTAGTGCAGGACAGTATAAATCGGACCTACTGGAATTGAAACAAGTTTAGCAGGAAGTTGGTGCTTAAAATTTTGTCGTATAAATCGGACCTACTGGAATTGAAACTTCTGTTACAATTATAGTTGTGTCGGAAAGCATGGGGTATAAATCGGACCTACTGGAATTGAAACAATAGACGACTTGCTGCCCCGCTTGTCGGCCTTGCCGTATAAATCGGACCTACTGGAATTGAAACCTTTAAGCTTAGCAAGTGTTGCCTGTACAGCCGCCAGTATAAATCGGACCTACTGGAATTGAAACAGAATACGCGGTTACAGGCGCTGACGGAGCAGTTGAGTATAAATCGGACCTACTGGAATTGAAACGATGACGGAGTAAATACCAACGAGTTAAAAAGCACGGTATAAATCGGACCTACTGGAATTGAAACCCGGACGTGTTGAAGTCGTCTTTTGCCGTGCCGGTTGTATAAATCGGACCTACTGGAATTGAAACCTGCTGGCGTTCGGGCAGTACCCGGCAAGCCCTAGTATAAATCGGACCTACTGGAATTGAAACGCGAATTAGGCTCGGGCGCTATTGTAAGTCAATGTTGTATAAATCGGACCTACTGGAATTGAAACGAATTACCCGCGTCCTTTCTGTTACAATTATAGTTGGTATAAATCGGACCTACTGGAATTGAAACTCGTCGTAGTCGAAGCGTTGTACTTCCGAAAAGCGCGTATAAATCGGACCTACTGGAATTGAAACACGAAACGACGAATCTTGCAACGCTTGTAGCGGCGCGTATAAATCGGACCTACTGGAATTGAAACGATTTTTTCAACGCTGACAACTTCATCGTTGACGTAGTATAAATCGGACCTACTGGAATTGAAACTTTCTCCAGCGTGTCCTTGACATTTGCGCGCCCCAGTATAAATCGGACCTACTGGAATTGAAACCAGGGGCGTCGATATTAGTCGACCTGAATAACGGCGTATAAATCGGACCTACTGGAATTGAAACAGGATTACCAAGGCAACATTGCCAATTGTCTGGTGGTATAAATCGGACCTACTGGAATTGAAACAAATACAAAGGCGCGAAAATATCCGCAGCGACCGCGTATAAATCGGACCTACTGGAATTGAAACTTGCGATTGTGCAGAGTATTAACGGCGCTAACTTAGTATAAATCGGACCTACTGGAATTGAAACCTTTATTCCGAAGAAGTTGCGTCCCTCCCGCGCAAGGTATAAATCGGACCTACTGGAATTGAAACTCGGAAGCAACGAAATAGCGACGGGCGCGGTCGGGGGTATAAATCGGACCTACTGGAATTGAAACCAGGTGAGGCGACAATCCAGACTAACGACTTGCCAGTATAAATCGGACCTACTGGAATTGAAACTGTAAATGATGTGCGGTGCATACTTTAACAGCTTGGTATAAATCGGACCTACTGGAATTGAAACTCTGAAGCTGCTCAACCTTCTCGCCAAGTTCGTGCAGTATAAATCGGACCTACTGGAATTGAAACGTGACAGACGGCGCGTCCTTTCTTTGAGATGTTCCAGTATAAATCGGACCTACTGGAATTGAAACCACCTTGCTGCGTGACTTCCCCGGAAATTGAGAATAGTATAAATCGGACCTACTGGAATTGAAACCTGAAACGAAAATCGGCACAGGCGCAGTGACAACGGTATAAATCGGACCTACTGGAATTGAAACTAATAGGCGCAGGCGGCGCTACAAACATCCTCATAGTATAAATCGGACCTACTGGAATTGAAACCCGCGAAATCGGCGTTCTTGCGCATAGCGACCAACGTATAAATCGGACCTACTGGAATTGAAACAAGAAAAGACGCCCGAAAGTACCGCGCCCCAATCCTGTATAAATCGGACCTACTGGAATTGAAACATAAGTATTTTTGCAGTGAGGACTGACCTGTTTACGTATAAATCGGACCTACTGGAATTGAAACGCGACTAACCACGCCCAAACGTTCGGGCGCTTGTCGGTATAAATCGGACCTACTGGAATTGAAACGAAATTGAGGCGAATGAATTTACCTCACTTGACGCGGTATAAATCGGACCTACTGGAATTGAAACATGATCGCCTTAATCGCGCTTATAGCGCTTTTCCTGGTATAAATCGGACCTACTGGAATTGAAACGACATTCGTCGTAAACGGACGCCCTACGCCCTTCCGTATAAATCGGACCTACTGGAATTGAAACTTACTTCCCCGATGCGCAACATGAAGCCCTGTCATGTATAAATCGGACCTACTGGAATTGAAACCGAAAAACGGGGCATTGGGAAGTATGGCACGACGGGTATAAATCGGACCTACTGGAATTGAAACTTCACAAACCTGTATTCGTGAACGTCGTCCACCGCGTATAAATCGGACCTACTGGAATTGAAACTCCTGAAAGCGAAAGGGGCGCGGAACTGGTCACAGGTATAAATCGGACCTACTGGAATTGAAACGCAGCTGTTGCGCCGGGGCTGCAAAGTAGCAATCTAGTATAAATCGGACCTACTGGAATTGAAACCTCAATACCAGCCATGGCAGCACCACGCATCGCCCGGTATAAATCGGACCTACTGGAATTGAAACAGGATTAGTTTTGCGGGCTTAGTGCCGTCACCCTCGTATAAATCGGACCTACTGGAATTGAAACTACAAAAATAGCCGCTTTGATTTGTTGGCTGCTGCGTATAAATCGGACCTACTGGAATTGAAACTAAGTATCAAGCGGTTTGCAGTCCTGTCTGCGGTCGTATAAATCGGACCTACTGGAATTGAAACTCTGCGTTGATAACGGTGACCTGCATTCTGGTGCCGTATAAATCGGACCTACTGGAATTGAAACGAGGAAACGACCGAAGATGCAGCGCCGGCAGACAATGTATAAATCGGACCTACTGGAATTGAAACCGAAAAACGGGGCATTGGGAAGTATGGCACGACGGTGTATAAATCGGACCTACTGGAATTGAAACCCTGTGCTGCGCCGCGAGTAACTGGCAGCGGCGATAGTATAAATCGGACCTACTGGAATTGAAACTACAGCCATACGGCAGCTGATAGCCAACGACGGCGGGTATAAATCGGACCTACTGGAATTGAAACAAAAAATACGCTGAAAAATTTGCATTGCTTTCCTTGTATAAATCGGACCTACTGGAATTGAAACCAGGCTTACCATGCTGCGGATGCTCAATAACAGCAGGTATAAATCGGACCTACTGGAATTGAAACACGATTGCGGGCAGGTTGCTTAGGAATGAGCAGCTGGTATAAATCGGACCTACTGGAATTGAAACTCTTTGCAGGTCATGTTCACAACGATGTAGCCATGGTATAAATCGGACCTACTGGAATTGAAACAGCCAGAAACAGGTATCGAATGCAAGGCCAGACCCGGTATAAATCGGACCTACTGGAATTGAAACCTGTTTTTCTGGCAGACAGCGTTCCCAAAACCGCGCGTATAAATCGGACCTACTGGAATTGAAACACAGCAGCAGCCCTCTCAACGTGTCCTCATCGCTGGTATAAATCGGACCTACTGGAATTGAAACGCGATACTCGGTGGCAGGTTAATGTTCGGGACATTCGTATAAATCGGACCTACTGGAATTGAAACAAGTGAAATCAATCTTAGGAAGCGCCGGAACGCCGGGTATAAATCGGACCTACTGGAATTGAAACCCTTTATCTGTGCGGTATTTTTGTGCGGTATTTTTTGTATAAATCGGACCTACTGGAATTGAAACCTGGCCAGCTCGTCGGAGTTCACCGCACCTGTTGCGTATAAATCGGACCTACTGGAATTGAAACCGCACGTCTTCGCCTCCAGCGCAATAGGCGCTATGTATAAATCGGACCTACTGGAATTGAAACAAGTCAGCCATTTGCCCGACGTCGGGAATAAGGTCGGTATAAATCGGACCTACTGGAATTGAAACGCCGTACCTGCGTATATCGCGACCGATTGCGCCCGTATAAATCGGACCTACTGGAATTGAAACGCTGATCCGGCCGGCCGTGTTACCTTTAATATCCTGGTATAAATCGGACCTACTGGAATTGAAACTTGTGCCCCGCCAGCGCTCCGCCCCCCTCGTTTGCGTATAAATCGGACCTACTGGAATTGAAACTTGTTGCAGCAAGGTCCACAAATCGTCGAAGCCCTCGTATAAATCGGACCTACTGGAATTGAAACTTGGAACTTGGCATCTTTCAGCGCTGTGCGGGCGATGTATAAATCGGACCTACTGGAATTGAAACTCAACAACGCGCTAAAGGCGACATTCGACGTAATAGTATAAATCGGACCTACTGGAATTGAAACGAATTTTCCACCCGTCGCGCCTTAATTTGTACCGGCCCCCTAATAACCAGACAAGATTACTGGATATTTCGGTGATACGGGTGCTTCACCAATTTTGAGAACGATGGTCTTATCACACGCCATATCAGGTCAAGTTGTCAGTTCCGCATCGCTTTTTAATGGTAGTCAGGATAGCTGATTAGTAGGGTTTGGCCAGCTGTGCAAGGTGGCATACGCTCCTGCCTGCTGACTCGCACCACTAAGCGATATGCATACCACTTTTACCAGAATGGATGACAGGCCTTCGCTGCCCCATGGGCCCGGCTTTGAGCGCCGGGCCCGGGCAGCTTACCTGATCATGCCATCTGCCGGGTGGGTTTTACCATTCCAATACATCCTTAGGTATGATCTGCACTATGATAATTGGGCGCCATCAAGGTTGGCTTCGCTAAGGTTGGTTTCTGTGAGGTCTGCACCTCTAAGATCAGCCTGGCTAAGGTTGGCCCGGCTAAGGTTGGATCGGCTGAGATCAGCGCGGCTGAGGTCCGCTCCGCTGAGATTCGCGCCGCTAAGATTCGCGCCGCTGATAAAGGATTCGCTGAGGTTGGCTTGGCTAATGTCGATTACACTAAGGTTAGCGCCATCCAGGTAAGCTTGGGTAAGGTTGGCTCGGGAAAGGTTGCCATATTGGTGAAAATCGGCACCGCTAAGGTCGGCTGCGGTGAGATTGGCATCGCTGAGGTCGGCCAGGCGAAGGTGGGCGCTGGTAAGGTTGGCTTGGGTAAGATTGCAGTGTTGAAGATTAGCCCAGACAAGGTAAGCTCTACTAAGGCTGGCGTCGCTAAGATCAGCCCTGCTAAGATTAGCCTTTTCAAGAATCGCTTGGGTAATGTGGCTTAGTTGAAGGTTGGCTTCGCTGAGGTCTGCTTCAGAAAGGTCTGCATGCATGAGATTGGCTTGGCTAAGGTTGGCTCCGCTAAGATTTGCTCTGCGTAGTTTGGCTTCACTCAGATCTGCTTTGCGTAGGTCTGCGCCGCTAAGATTGACATCGTCGAGATTGGCTT
The DNA here is from genome assembly GCA_964441755.1 of uncultured Saprospiraceae bacterium. Lineage (GTDB taxonomy): Bacteria > Bacteroidota > Bacteroidia > Chitinophagales > Saprospiraceae > JAUMBM01. Next base: position 6,355 of record CAYTVG010000033.1, on the reverse strand, counting down.
TTTGAAAATTTCTTTGCCCCGCGGCGTATGCCGCCAATAGCTCTTCTGCTGTCATGTTCGTTTATTGCCCACGCATAACGCTGCGCCTGGCTGTGTGCGCCCTACTATTTTCCCAAAGCGGAGGGGTATTCGGGTGATGCCCCTTTTTGTTGCGGGTTGCCATGGCAGGCATACTTCGCTACCTGCGATCTCGGCTTTGAGTGACGGGTCCGGACTACGAACTAGACCATCCACCCGGGTATTGGGCTGTAGCTATCCGGTAAAGGTCGTTCATGGCGGGTAAACAATTCGGCAAAAAGTTGTTCTCTGTCGGCAAAATGAGGGCCTCCCGGATGCCAATGATTCTAAAATACATGTTGTAAGGAAGAGAATAGCCCCCAAGAGCATATCTCGGAGCCTGCTGATTGTTTGTCAATTTTGATGACGATGGTTTTACCGCATACAGATACTTAGCGCCATCAAGCTTTTCTATGCAGAGGTGATAGATCAGGCAGAGAAAGAAGAGCGGCTCATTCGCCTGTTCATGTACATCCACAATTCTACCGCCAATTGATACCCTTCCAGGAAGTTAGAAATTTGATCTTTCCCCGCTACGGGGTGTGAATAGGACCAGCCAATATCTTTAGCTTTTCATCCTTGCTGAACTTCTTGATCCCTTTCTCTGTCGTTTCCATGCACATTATTACGAATTTTTTTTCGTAATCTATGTCTGGTTATATGGGGGGCTGTAACACTGCTTTCTGCATTGCGAATAGAAGGAATCATTGAAAATATCGGATCCTCTTCAATACCAAAATGGGTTTTAAGAGACATTAAGAAAGATTAAGAGACCTTTTTAAGAGACTTTAAGAGACCTATTGCATATTTCGGAGTATACTGACCCACCTCACATTAGTACTTCATCGAGGTATAAAAGGGTGGACTTTTTTCACAGTCTCTCTATTTCTTCTTTGGATAAGCCTGTGAACCGGGTAATTTTTTCCATTGGCTCGCCCTCCGATTTCATCTGGCGGGCGATTTCGATATTGCGTTCTGCTTTACCCTCTTCTTTGCCCTGATCGAATGAAGTATCTACCACATTTTTTAAATCGCGGTAGTATTGTAAGCTTTCTTCATATTTATTTTTTTCATCTGGCGTAAACCTGGCAATTTCAGCAGTCTCAAACAGTTTCTGAAACACCCTGTCTTGCAGGGCTTGCGGGCGGCTTTGAAGATGGGGTAACTGCTGCAGTACGTACATCCACTTATCGAAGGTGGTTTCCAATTCGCCTTCGGTTTTGGTGAAGTTGGGCATTTCAAGGTATATATAGGTGAGTTTGTCATAAAATACCCGGCACTTATGATCCTTCAGTTGCACTTCATGGCGGACTTCAAGTTCCACTTCGTCTTCTGAAAAAGTAAAATCGAGTATGCCGACGAGGTATACGGCGGCCAACTGATAATTCCAGTCGCCTTTTTTGGCCTGTTCCTGTATAGGGAAGGATGAATAATACAGCGCTCTGTCCTTAAAAAAATTCTGCTTGGCTTTCTGCATTTCCACAATGAAGCGTTCGCCGTTTTCTCCGACACAGTAGAGGTCGAAGATGGCTTTGCGATCAGCCTCCGAGTTGCCCAGGTGCTCGGTGCGTGCATAAGTCAAGTCTTTGATCTTGTGTTTTCCGGGCAACACCTGGTTCAGGAAGTCAATCAACAGGTCTTTATTCGGTTCGGAGCCGAATAATTTTTTGAAACCAAAATCCGTGAAGGGGTTGATATACTTATCCTGAAGCGCCATACAACCGCGTTTTACAAACAAAAATACAAAAAAAAGATATTTCGTGCGTGTACCTTACGCTTGTCGGTGAGGGTAAAGGAGTTGTTTCCCCTGGTCATCAAGCGCTGTGATGACAGTAAAGAAATGGGGGGTACCTGAGGGGTGCTCAAAATTGGGTCAGCTATATACAGCAGTAGTTGATCCTGTCTGCCGACCTACATTGCTCAGCAGCGCACGTCAACAGGCAGGACGGAATACCAGGGTTTGCGACAAAAATCTCTCTGTGAGAGACTTTTGTCAGGTATAAGCCTCGCTAGGGCAATCTGGCATTGTCAAGGTTAGCATTGCTAAGATTGGCATTACTGGGATTGGTTTCGCTTAGGTTGGCTTCGCTGAGGTTAGCTCCGCTGAAATTGGTTCCGCTGAGGTTGGCTTCGCAAAGATCGGCCTTGTTGAGATTTGCATCGCAAAAATTGGCACCACTAAGGTTGGCCCGTCGAATGTTGGCATTGTAAAGATCGGCATTGCTAAGATTGGCGCCGCTAAGGTTGGTATCGCTCAGGTGAGCCAGGCTAAGGTCGGCACCGGTAAGGTCAGCTCCGCTAAGGTCTTCACCGTCAAGGACGGCGCGGTAAAAATCTCTCACACCTCTGGCGTAATCCTCCAATAATTCTGCTGCTGTCATATTTTTATCGTTGCCCACGAATGACGCTTCGTCTGGCAGTTGCGCCCTACTATTTTCCCAAAGCGGAGGGGTATTCGGGTGATGCCCCTTTTTGTTGCGGGTTGCCATGGCAGGCATACTTCGCTACCTGCGATCTCGGCTTTGAGTGACGGGTCCGGACTACGAACTAGACCATCCACCCGGGTATTGGGCTGTAGCTATCCGGTAAAGGTCGTTCATGGCGGGTAAACAATTCGGCAAAAAGTTGTTCTCTGTCGGCAAAATGAGGGCCTCCCGGATGCCAATGATTCTAAAATACATGTTGTAAGGAAGAGAATAGCCCCCAAGAGCATATCTCGGAGCCTACTGATTGTTTGTCAATTTTGATGATGATGGTTTTACCGCATACAGATACTTAGCGCCATCAAGCTTTTCTATACAGAGGTGATAGATCAGGCAGAGAAAGAAGAGCGGCTCATTCGCCCTAAGCGTCCGGAAAAAATACCGCAAGTACTGTCGGATAGTGCGAGTGGGTTGGACTATATTTAGTAGCAGAAAATCTTGTTTCGGGTTTTACTTTGATAGGTTTCGCTAATACAGTAGTTGTGTGCTATTTTGAAAAGAGCGTCTTCCGAATTAAACTTTTTTACAAAAAACATATCTAAGCAAAATAACTATCAAAATATTTTAAATATGTTTAGAACGTTTTTATTATGCATCGCTATTTTTACCCTTGGTTGCAACAAGGATGACGATAATTCCAATCCGACAAACTCCACTCTAATTCCTTATCAAGAAGGATTGACAACAAATTATATTACTGTTAACAGCATTACACGGAAATATTTAGTGTATAGACCAACAGGTATGACAACTGTAAATTCGGTTGTAACAGTTTTACATGGTGGTGGTGGACTTGGTTTAGGCGTTTCTGAAATTGGTGCTCACCCATTATCCGTTTTTCGGAGAATAGCAGACATTGAAAAATTTTTAGTAGTTTATCCAGAAGGTTCACTTGACATTCAAGGAAATCCAGGTTGGAATGATTGTAGAAGTGATGATGTTTCAGGAAGTCAAGGTGACGACATTACTTTTTTGAAACTAGTAAATGCTAAACTACAATCTGAATTAAATATAAACTCAACCAAAATGTATTTAACAGGAACAAGTAATGGTGCTTTAATGACCTATGCTTATGCGTTTCAATTTCCAGAAACTATTAAAGCGATAGCAGTTTCAAGCGGTAATTTACCTGAGTTTCCTGAAATAGGTCTTTGTACAAATGGTTCTACTCTTCCTTTGCCAATTTTGATAACTCACGGAACAAGCGACCCTGCAATGCCTGCAAATGGTGGTTGCGTTGCTGATATAGGTGGAAATTGTAATCGTGGTAAAGTAATTTCTCAAAATGCAACTATAAACTATTGGTTACAAAGAAATGGTTTACAAAGTATTACGCCAAATATATCAACATTTAATAAGAACACAACAGATGCAGGTAACGTAGAAAAAAGAATTTATAGTGGAGCAAAACCATTGGTTTATTTTGTTTTAAATAACGCAGGACACGCTGTGCCAAGCAAAACAGTTTATACCAATTCTTCACCTGCAAGTGGAGTTCAAAATAGAGATATTGAATATGCAGAAGAAGTTTGGAGTTTCTTCAAAGGGCTTCAATAAAAAACAGCACACAACAGAAGTTTGGCTAAATGGCGGGTTTAGTGCTAAATTGAACATTTAGTTTTCAAAAGATGTTTAGTTCTAAATTGAAAATAAGTGCTTCAAAGTCCGCCACTTCGCCAAGCTGATAAACGTTAGCAATAATTAATTGAATAACAAATGAAAAATATTCAAACCGAAATATTGATTAGTACAGACATTACTAAAGTTTGGGATGTTCTAATGAATTTTGATAGCTACCCCAAATGGAATCCATTTATAACATCAATAAGCGGTGAACCAAAATTAGGCAACAGGTTGACAGTATCTATAAACCCTCCGGGAGGAAAGGGAATGACTTTTAAACCAAACATTTTGACTCTTGAATCTAATAAAGAATTTAGGTGGAAAGGTAAACTTGGTATCAACGGTATTTTTGACGGAGAGCATTATTTTATTTTGGAATATTTGGATAAAGACATAACTAAATTCATTCAGGGTGAAAAATTCAGTGGACTTTTAGTTCCTTTAGTAGGCAAAATGCTGGATAAAACTCGAAAAGGATTTCAGCTTATGAATGAATCGATAAAAAATGAATGTGAAAGAAACTAACAGCGTGTAAGCAATACTGCTTTGCCACAGGCGCAACACAAGGCAACATCACTGTTACAACCCCCCATATAACCAGACATAGATTACTGGATATTTCGGTGATACTGGTTCTTCGCCAATTTTGGCGACGATGGTTTTACTACACACAATCTTTGGACAAGCTGACAAATGGGGTACGTTGCGGGTCCACACCACCGACGGCCAACTGGCAATCGACAACAACCGGGTCGAAAATAGCCTGCGTGCTATCGCACTGAGCCATAGAAATTACTTCTTTGCAGGTTTGATATGTACAAAACCTGTACAATTCTGCCTGGGGGCAGTTTTTACCTAAAAAAGACAAGATACAGCATTACGTCAACGCTGCATTGCTGGTAAAAGGCGTTGGCCCCGCCCAGGTTCCCAAACTTCCATTTCGGCAATAGTTCTGTATCTTTGTGTTCGAAGCGCAAACAATTTTTATATGGGCAAGAAACTTCCGCTCGGGCTACAAGATTTCCGGGGAATCATTGAAGATGGCTACAAGTACATCGACAAAACGGAATACATCCACCGCATTGCCACCACGGGTAAATACCATTTTCTCTCCCGACCCCGGCGCTTTGGTAAGTCCATTACCATTTCTACATTGCAGGAATTGTACAGTGGCAGCAAGGAGTTGTTCAAAGGCTTATGGATTGAAGACAAGTGGGATTGGAGCCGGAAGCATCCGGTGATTCGGCTTTCGTTTACGGGAATTGGTTTTGCTGAAAGTGGGTTGCCAAAAGCCTTGCACTATCAACTGGATAAACTCATCCGTGAACACGGTTTACCACCCGTCCATGAAGCAAACCTCAGTGCTAAATTTGAATACCTGATCCAGGAACTGGGCAAGGTCAATAAAGTAGTTGTACTCATTGATGAATACGATGCCCCGATTATCCACTTTCTGGGTAAAGAGGTGGCCAAAGCCTATGAAAATCGGGAAATCCTGAGGGAGTTTTATACTGTTTTGAAAAACAATGACCCTGCGCTTGAATTTGTTTTCATTACTGGCGTCAGCAAGTTTTCCAAAGTAGGCATTTTATCCGGGCTGAACAACTTGACCGACCTGACCATGCAGTTGGATTTTGCTACGATGCTGGGTTACACGCAACAAGAGTTGGAGGAAAATTTTGAGGAAGAAATTCAGGCTACTGCCACTCATTTGAAGTTGTCAACCAGCGAACTGCTAGCACAAATGCGGCTTTGGTACAATGGCTACTGTTTTCTAGCCAACGCCGGAAGGGTGTACAATCCCGTTTCTTGCAACTTGTTCTTTTACGAAAAGGAGTTTAAAAATTTCTGGTTCGCTACCGGAACGCCTACCTTTCTGGTCAATTTACTCAAACAAGAAGGCATTTTCGACCTACATTTTCCGCCCGTCAACACCTCTGGATTTGAGAGTTTTGATTTGGATCGACTCAAACCCATCGCCATCCTTTTCCAAACGGGTTACCTGACCATCCAAGAAAAAGATGAGGACGGGCTGATTCAGTTGGATTACCCCAACAAGGAAGTCCGTGACTCCATGCTCGAAATTCTTCAGAAGCCCCGCTAGGGGCATGATATGGGTAGAAAACAACGGCCCCGTTGTTTTCCAGAGTCCCGTAGGGACGAAATGTGGGTATGATTTTTTCCGTACAACG
>CAYTVG010000032.1:10048-27513 GCA_964441755.1 uncultured Saprospiraceae bacterium | reverse complement strand
GGTGCTACCCATATTACGCCCCTAACGGGGCTTCCGTTGTACGGAAAAAATCATATCCACATTTCGTCCCTACGGGTGCTACCCATATTACGCCCCTAACGGGTGCTACCCATATTACGCCCCTAACGGGGCTTCCGTTGTACGGAAAAAATCATATCCACATTTCGTCCCTACGGGTGCTACCCATATTACGCCCCTAACGGGGCTTCCAATCTACCGAAAACAGCACCAATCGTCCTTGTTACAGCCCCTATATAACCACACATAGATTGCGGAAAAAAATCGTAATCATGTGCATTGTGAACTTCCCCCCAAATTTAATGCTTCTGACACGCATTCTTACAAATGTCCAGTAGTATGCTCGATGAATCGACCTAAAGGTCGATTTCTATTTCTGTATTTGGAATTATTTTCCATCTTTCGTTTGATGCAAAACCCTTTGCCTGTGCTGATGTCTTGCAAGCTTCAAAACGAATAGCAAGATAAGTTTCCTTCGGTTGCTGTCCAAATTTTGTCGACCACCTCACATTTCCGGCACCTGGCCGGGCACTATAAGATTTAGCTATACAGTATTCACTGGTAGCTATATACAATTCCTTTATCTCCACAAATTGCAAAACCCGGGCTGAACGACTCTGTTAGCTCATGCCATGCAAGGGGGCACAGACCAGGCTGTCAGCCTTTTTCCAGTCTGTGCAGAAAACCCGTATAACAGCCTACTTCCCAATACAAAAGCGCCCAAAAATATTCCCCAGCAGCTCATCGGTGCTTACCTCGCCGGTGATTTCGCCCAGGCCGAAGAGGGCGGCGCGGAGGTCCATGGCCAGCAGGTCGCCTGTGATGCCGGAAGAAAGGCCGGCGTCGACGGCTTCGAGGGAGGAGAGAACCGATACGAGGGCGCCGTGGTGGCGCGCATTGGTGACCAGCGTGCTCTCCAGCGACACCTCACCGCTGACGACCATCGAAAACAGGCGCTCCTTGCAGTATTCGATATTCATGGCATTGCGGGCCGAGACCGGCAGCCAGTTGTCTTTGGTCACCGCGGAACCCTCCACAGCGTAGTGCTCCCAGCTGGTGTAGGGATTGAGATCCATCTTGTTGGCCACCACCAGCAGGGGTACGCCTGTCGGCGCCAGTTGCGACAGGTCGGCAGCGACCTCTGCCGGGCTGGTGCGCACCACATCAAATACATATACGAGGACGGCAGACTGCCGTATTTTTTCCATGGTGCGGGCAACGCCCATAGCCTCGATGGCGTCCTGGGCGTCGCGAATACCCGCTGTATCGATGATGCGGAAGGGTACCCCCTGAATGTTCAGTACCTCTTCGATCACGTCGCGGGTGGTGCCCGCCACGTCGCTCACGATCGCCCGGTCCTCATTCAGCAGTGCATTGAGCAGCGTGCTCTTACCCGCATTGGGGCGGCCGGCGATGACGGTCGCCACCCCCTCCTTGATCGCGTTGCCCAGTTGGAAGGAAGCCACCAGCGACCGCAGCAGCTTCCGCAGCTCCGCCACCAACTGCCGGAGATCGTCGCGTTTGGCAAACTCTACATCCTCCTCCCCAAAGTCCAGCTCCAGCTCGATCAGGCTGGCAAAATCGACCAGCTTCTGCCGCAGGGCTTTGAGCTGGTCGCTGTAGCCGCCGCGCATCTGCAGCATAGCCTGCCGGTGGGCAGCCTCGCTGCCGGCGGCAATGAGGTCGGCAACCGCCTCCGCCTGGCTCAGGTCCAGTTTGCCCCGCAAAAAGGCCCGCAGGGTGAACTCGCCCGGCTGCGCGAGGCGCGCGCCGCGATCTTGCAGCAGCTCCAGCACCTTTTGCAATATGTAGGGGGAGCCGTGGCAACTGATTTCCACCACATCCTCGCCCGTGTAGGAGCGCGGCGCGAGAAAAAGCGTAGCCACCACCTCGTCCAGCACTTCGCCCTGCGCATCGACGATGCGGCCAAAGTGGGCCGTATGGCTTGGCTGCGCGTGCAGCTTTTTCCCCCGAAAAAGCCCGTCAACAATGCTTACGGCCGCCGGGCCCGAAAGGCGTATGACGCCTATGGCCCCCAGGCCCGGCGGGGTCGCCAGGGCCGTGATCGTATCTTCCAGTTGATGCCTGCTGTAGTCCATAGTTCTTTGTTTGCCTTTTGCGGCCCGGGCCGCAAAAGAGGATGGGCGGGGCGTTTTTTTCTAAAAAAAATCAACCGCAGCCTGTGGGGCGGCCCGCGCCGCCCGGGCAGGCCCTGCTGTTGATTGCGCAAATAACGCAACAAAATACATTGTAGTAAACCTTTTTGCAGGCAGGTTGTTTATTTTTGTAATTAGATGTATATACATCAATTTTAACCACACAAACTTACTGCCATGAACCGCAAGGAGTTTCTGAAAAAAGGCCTGCTGGGCGCTGGTGCGCTCGCCTCCGGCAGCGTAGCGGCTACCGCTGCCAAGGACGATACAGGCAAGCAAGCGGACGAAGCGATCGTCGGCTTCAATCATATACCCAATACCAATTCCAGCATTATGCACAACAGTGTCCTGCACCGCGCCGACACGCGCGGCAAAGCCAACCACGGCTGGCTTGAAAGTTACCATTCTTTCAGTTTTGCCAACTACTACAATCCCGAGCGCATGAACTTTGGTGTGCTGCGGGTGCTCAACGATGACACGGTACAGGCAGGTATGGGCTTCGGCACACACCCGCACGACAATATGGAGATCATCAGCATACCGCTCGAGGGCGACCTTGAGCATCGCGACAGTATGGGCAATGTGGCGGTGATCCGCAATGGCGACATTCAGGTGATGAGTGCCGGCAGCGGTATCACGCACAGTGAGTACAACAAGAACAAGAGCCAGCAGGTCAAGTTCCTGCAGATCTGGGTTTTCCCCAACAAGCGCAATGTGACGCCCCGCTACGACCAGTTGGCGCTCGACCCGGCCCTGCGGCACAACCAGTTGCAGCAGATCCTCTCGCCCAATCCCGACGATGCGGGTGTGTGGATACACCAGGATGCCTGGTTCCACCTCGGCGATTTCGATCCCGGCTTCAAGACAAGCTACCGGCTGAAGCGGGCAGGTAACGGTGTCTATGCTTTTGTGCTGAGCGGTGACCTCAGCATCAACGGGCAGGCGCTGCACCGCCGCGACGGGCTGGGGCTGTGGGATATTGACACGCTGGACATACAGGCGGAGAGTCGTGCGGAGCTGTTGCTGATGGAGGTGCCCATGGTGCGGTAAGGGATGGCGCTTTGGATTCAGGTTCAATTTTTCTTCGAAAAATTGAACCTGAATCAGCTTCTGTGCACTATTCCTCAATTTTTTTTTCAAAAAATTGAGGAATAGTGCCGTGTATTGACTTGTATTTAATTTTTCGAAGAAAAATTAAATACAAGCTACTGAAACAACGCCTCATTGAGCTCCTCAATCTTGCCGATGGTATGCACCTTGATCTGGTAGCGGCTGGCATCCATGCCCTTGGTATTGTATTTGGAAATAAAAATGTGGCGGAAGCCCAGCCTGTCGGCCTCCTGTATGCGCTGCTCGATGCGGTTGACTGCCCGGATCTCGCCCGACAGGCCGATTTCGCCCGCGAAGCAAATATCGGTGGGTATGGCTACATCCACGCGGCTGGAGATGAGGGCCGCGATGATGGCCAGGTCGATGGCCGGATCATCGACCCGGATACCGCCTGCCATATTGAGAAAAGCATCCTGCCCCCCAAAAGGGATGCCCACCCTTTTTTCCAGCACCGCCAGCAACATACTCAGTCGCCGCAGGTCGAAGCCTGTGGCCGTCCGCTGGGGCGTGCCATAGACCGACTGGCTCACCAGCGCCTGCGTTTCGATCAGCATAGGGCGCATGCCCTCCATGGTCGCCGCCACGGCGCTGCCCGACAGGTCGGCATCTTTCTGCGCCAGCAGCAGCTCCGAAGGATTGGGCACCTGCCGCAGTCCGCCCGTCTGCATCTCATAAATCCCCAGCTCATCGGTCGAGCCAAATCGATTTTTGAGCGTGCGCAGGATGCGGTACGAATAATGGCGATCGCCCTCAAACTGCAGCACCGCATCGACGATGTGCTCCAGCAGCTTAGGCCCTGCGATGGCCCCGTCTTTGGTGATATGGCCGATCAGAAAGACCGGAATATGGCTTTCCTTCGCAAAGCGCTGCAGCTCCGCTGCGCACTCGCGCACCTGGCTGATGGAGCCGGGCGTAGCATCGAGCAGGGGCGACGACATCGTCTGTATCGAGTCGATGACCAGCAGCGCCGGCGCCAGTTGCTGGGCAAACTGCAGGATTTTGTGGGTATTCGTTTCTGTCAAAATAAAGCATTGCGCCCCTTCGCCGCTGAGGCGCTCCGCGCGCATTTTGATCTGCTCTTCGCTCTCCTCGCCCGACACATACAGCACCCGCTCGCCCAGTTGCAGCGCCAGCTGCAGCAGCAGGGTCGACTTACCGATCCCCGGCTGTCCCCCAAACAAGACGATGCTGCCCGGCACGATGCCGCCGCCCAGCACCCGATTGAGCTCGCCGTCGGCCGTCGTCAGCCGCCGCTGATCGCCCGTCCGTATGTCGGGCAGCGCCACCGGCCGCGTCTCCTGCCGGCTGCCCCCCGGCCGCCAGCTCGCAGCCGCCTCTTCGCGCGGGCTACTTTTCACCACCTTCTCCTCCACCAGCGTATTCCACTCCCCGCAGGCGGGGCAGCGCCCCATCCATTTCGGGGACTCCGCCCCGCAGCCCGTACAAAAAAAAGCCGTTTTTACCTTAGCCACTTGCGCTTACTGTTTGCTTTGCAAGGTAGGCATTTTGTGTGGATTTTGGGAAAAAGAGGGCTGTCAAAACATGGCCGGGCGGCTTTCGCCGCCTCGCCATATTTTTTACAAATCCCCCCGCCCCCGCCACCTTTTTAGCCAAAGCCAAAAAAATGGATTTATTTTTACAGTCGGCATAGGGGTAGCCCGCCCACAGCAACATCATTCAATCGGTAGCGGGCCGCAAGGCACGGCCGGCGCGCTGAAAAGCGCCGGCGGGCAGGCGGACCTGCGGCACAGCGCCCCCGGGCACTGTGCAAATGGAGACAACAAGATGGAGACAAATCGCTACGTAGAGCTCATCGCTGCTTATCTTTCCGGCAACGCAACCGCCGGGGAGGCCGATCAGCTCATGCAGTGGCTGTCTGCCGACCCCTCCAACCGAGCGTTCTTTGAGGAAATGAAATGTATATGGGAAGCCAGTCTGCACAGCCCTGCCGAGCTCAGCGAGCCCGACAAAGCGCGCGCCTGGCAGCAGCTGCAGCAAAAATTGTGGCCGCCGCAGGCTGCAGGCGTGCAACCTTCGGCAGCGGCATTGCGTCCTTTAGGGGAAAATAAGGGAACACCCACCGGCTGGCGGCTGTGGTCGCTGCGGCTCGCGGCCGCCGCGGCCGTCGCGCTGCTACTGATCGTGGCCTGGCAACTGCTCAGCCCGCCCGGGGTACCCGAGGCGGTGATGGTAAGCACCGGCCCCGGCGAGCGTCGGCAGCTTGCGCTGCCCGACGGCAGCCGGGTATGGCTCAACGCCAACACGCAGCTGACCTACAGCTTCTCCCAAGAAGCCAGACAGCTCCAGCTTGTAGGCGAAGCCTATTTTGAGGTCGCTACCGACAGTCTGCGACCCTTCCGCGTCCTTGCCGGCCGCGCCGTCGCAGAAGTGCTGGGCACCTCCTTCAACCTGCGCGCCTACGCGGCCGATGCGGCCGCGGAGCTCAGCGTGCAGACGGGCCGCGTAGCCCTCTCCGCAGCCGACAGCCGCCAGCGGCTGTTGCTGCAGGCAGGCGAAGCGGGCACGGTAACGCAGGCCGGCGGACAGGCAGCGCGCCTGACCGGCGCTGCCGACAACGCGCTTGCCTGGAAAGAGCAGCAGCTCGCCTTTCAGGACCAGCCAGTGTCGGAAGTTGTCCGGCAACTGGAGCGCTACTACGGTGTTGCGATTATACTGTCGGACCCCCAACTGGGCAACTGTCAGTTTACCGGCCGCTTCGAGCAACTCGAGCTCGGGGAATGTCTGGCTATACTGGCCGCCACCCTCGACCTGCGCACGGAGCAAGTCGGTGCCGACAGCCTGCGCCTGAGCGGCCGCGGATGCCCCTAACCAGATTGCCATTGCCATGAATCATTGTATCAGGCTGCTGCTGTTGCTACCCCTGCTCATCGTATCGATCAGCGGGCAGGCACAAAACCAGCTGGTAAGTGTCAGCTACCGCGCAAAGCCGCTGGCGGAGGTCATACGCGATCTCGAGCAGCGCTACGACTGGTCTTTCTCTTACAGCCGCGATTTTGTACCCCTCGACTACCCCGTGACGGCGCATTTTGCCAACAAGCCCAGAGCGGAAGCGCTGGCGTTGCTTTTTGGCAACAGCCCGCTGGCGTATGCCGAAATCGGCCAGCAGGTGGTGCTGCGGCGCAAGCCCGGCTATACGACCACACAGCTCAGCAGCCGACCGGCGCGCGCCATACAGTCGAGCCCGGTACACCCCACGCCCCCGACCCGCACGCCCGAAAAAATGGCCGCGCGCACAGCCGGCACAGCAGTACCCCTGCAGACGCTGCCGCCCAGGTCGGTAACAACGCTGGACCCGACCGCCAACAGTATACTTGAGCGCGAGCTGCTCATACGCCCACTCGCCCTCGCCATACAAGAGGCAGCCAAGCCGCTGCCGCCGCCGGACAGGCGTATGGCGCAGATATCGCTCATGCCCTATCTCGGGACCAACAGCTTTCGCAGCGCAGCCATCACCAATGAGATGTCGGTCAATGTAGTTGTGGGCATCAGCGGGGGGGTTGACGGGTTTGAGCTCGGCGGGGTGCTCAACATCGTGCGGGGCGATGTGGTGGGCGTACAGATTGCAGGCCTCAGCAACCGCGTGCGTGGCGAGCTTACAGGCATACAGTTTGCAGGCGCCGTCAACCGCGTGGGCGGCACCTTTACAGGCCTGCAAATCAGCGGACTGGCCAACACCAACCTGTCTGACAGCCATGGCATCATGCTGGCCGGCATCGCCAACCAAACGTATGGCGATACCGCCCATGTGCAGCTTGCAGGCCTCAGCAACTACAGCCACGGCCATGCCGAGCTGCAGATGAGCCTGCTGGCCAACCAGGCCGGCGGCGTGGCGGGCGATCAGCTGGCCCTGCTTTTCAACAAAGCCGGCTATGTGCGGGGGCATCAATTGGGGCTCATCAACATAGCCGACACCGTCGCAGGCATCTCTATAGGCCTGCTCAATCTGGTCAAAAAAGGCTACAACCGGGTTGAGATCAGCCTGAGCGACTATCTGTGGGCCAATGCTGCGCTGGTATTCGGTACGCACAAGTGGTACAGCAAGCTGCTGCTGGGTGCCCGCTGGGACGAGGTCGCCGTGGATGCGCAAGCAGCTAAGCGCACATTTATGAGCTGGAGTATTGGCTACGGGCTGGGCAGTGCCCACGCTTTCAGCCCGCGCAGCCGCCTGCTCACGGAGCTCAGCGCCCAGCATGTCAACGAACTCACGCGCTGGTCGCCCAGACTCAACCTCCTCAGCCAGTTGCGGCTGGCCTGGGACTATCGGCTGGGCAGGCAGCTCAGCTGGTTTATGGGGCCCACCGTCAACCTCCTGTGGACGCGGGATGCGGCCAGCGGCCGGTCGGTACTTGTGCCGCAGCCGCAATGGACGTGGGAGCGGGGCGAGCTCCTGCTGAACGGCTGGATAGGCTTTCAGGCAGGGTTCAGGTTTTAAATGCGTATTCTGTAATTTTTGCCTCCGGCAAAAATTACAGAATACGCGGTGGAAAACCAGGCGTCCGTAACGCAGTCCTGACATTGATACAGCTTATTGTTCATTACCTGACATAGCAACCGCGGCGGTCATCACAGCCGCCGGCGGATAACTTTCATTCACAATAATTTCAAAAAACATGAAAACAAGGATTTTTTTGGGCATGATAGCCCTGCTGACCATTTTCACCCTTAGTGCACAACACCAGACCCTTTTCAACTCAGCCCGGCTCGTAGGCGCCTTTGGCGGACCTATTACCGAGTATGGCATCAACAACGGCCTCGCTACCTCGGCCGGCGGCGGCGGCGGCCTCGTGTTCAGCAAATATTTTTTGGGCGCCTATGGTATGGCCAGCGCCGATTTCAACCAGATCATCAATCAGGGGCAACTCTCCCGCTTAGACCTCGCCCATGGCGGCGTTTGGCTGGGCGTAACCCACCAGCCCTGGCGACTGCTGCACCTCTACGGAAGTGCCCGCGTAGGCTGGGGCGGACTGGATATACAGGTCACCAATGACGACTGGGAAGACCTCGATGCCGTCTTCGTCTTCACCCCCGAAGTAGGTGCCGAGCTCAACATCACCAGCTGGTTCAGGCTGGCAGGTGCCGTCGGCTACCGCTGGGTACAGGGCGCCAACAAAGACCTGGGCTACAGCAATGAAGACTTCAGCGGCGCCGTAGGTGTGCTCACCATGCGCTTCGGCTGGTTTGGCTGGCGCAGAGACCAGCACAGTTCCACTAATTTCTGAGTCGCCCGGCTGGCGGCCCGGCCGCCAGCCATCTCTTTGTGCGGCTGTATTGGCCGGGGAAAAATTTTTGCCCCCAAAACAGCCGCCACATGGGCCGTATAATCAAAAACCAACCATCATGAAAACAATCCAGGGTATCAGCCTGGCAGCAGCCCTTGTGCTGCTCCTCTCCGGCTGCTTCATCGACATTGACGACGACGCCCCCTTCCGCTGCGTTTTTGGCGAGGGCAGTGTCATCACTGACAGCCTCAACCTCAACAATTTTGACGGCATCATACTCGACATTCCTGCGGAAGTCGACATACGCATAGGCGCAGAGCAGCGCGTGGTGGTCGAGGGGAAACCCAACATCCTGAGCGAATTAGAGTGGGACGTGCGCAACGGCGTCTGGGAGATTGAATTTGACCGCTGCGTGCGCGACATGGGCACGCTCAAAATATTCATCACCCTGCCCAACCTGCGCTCGGTCAAAAACAGAGGGTCGGGTATCATCCGCAGCAGTGAAGAACTCAGTCTGGGCGATCTGGACCTGGAGGTCAACGGCTCCGGCGACATTGAGCTGCAGCTGCAGGCCGATGATTTGCGCATCATCAATACCGGCTCCGGCGACTTGTTGCTGTCGGGTACTGCCGACGAGCTCAATGCGCGCCTCAGCGGCAGTGGCGACCTGTTTGGCTTCCCCCTGCCCGTGCGCGAGGCCGATGTGACCATCACCGGCAGCGGTGATGCCGAAGTGCGCGTGGCTGACCTGCTGCGGGCTCGGCTGAGCGGTAGCGGTGACCTCCGGTATAAGGGGCAACCGACGATCGATGTGATACAGTCGGGTTCGGGCCGGCTGGTGGATGCCAATTAGGCGTGCTGGCCTGTTCCTGGGCGGTGTACCGCCCATGAACAGGCTGCCTGGCAGGCTGGCCCTTGATTTCCAGAGTCCCGTAGGGACGGGATGTGGGTAGTCCCGTAGGGACGGAATATGGGTAGAAAACACCGGCCCCGTTGTTTTCAGGAGTCCCATAGGGACGGAATGTGGGTAGACCCGTAGGGACGGAATGTGGGTAGAAAACACCAGCCCCGTTGTTTTCTACCCATAGCACGCCCCTAACAGGGCTCCGGAAAACACCGGGGCCGTTTTAGGGGGGCTAGATCTCAATACCCATTATACTTGACCAGGAACCTTATTTTTTTACTGCCTTTGGCAATAAAAGACCCTTACTGATGACCTATAAAAAAAGAACAGGGTATTGTTGTAACAATACCCTGAGTAACCCCAAAAAACCAAATGAAAACAATCTACATATCTTGGTGAAAACCCTGCAAATAAAAGCGTTTGCGGGGTTTTTGTTTTAACGTCGACCGATAATAAATTTTGTGTTATTGACTAACAACACGACAAATATACGTATTTTTTGAAAGTTCAAAACTATTGTGCGATTTTTTTAAGCAAGTCGGGCGGCATGCAGGGGGTCGCCGGTATGTAGAAAGACGCGTAATCCTCTAACTTCCCGCGTCGGAAGGATTAATAGCCGGGCGGAAGTTGTACATTAGCAACCATTACGCAACCAAAAAAATTTCGCATGACCCCTGTCCGGATTTTGGCCCTGTTACTGGGCATAGGCCTGTTGCCTGCTCCCTCTGCCCTGCACGCACAAGCGGTACGACTGATGAGTTACAACATCCGCTACGACAACCCTACCGATGGTGAAGACGCCTGGCCGGTACGCCGGGAACTGTTGGCAGCGCAAATACGCTTTCACCAGCCCGATGTACTGGGTGTACAGGAAGCCCTGCACCACCAGCTCAGCTGGCTGCAGGCGCAGTTGGGACCCTATGCGCGGGTAGGTGTAGGGCGGGATGACGGTGGCAGCAAAGGCGAATATGCTGCCATCCTGTACAGAACAGACCGCTTTGAGCTGCTTGACTCGGCTACTTTCTGGCTGTCGCCCACACCTGACAAGCCTTCCGTCGGCTGGGATGCGGCTCTGCCGCGTGTATGCACGCGGGTATTGTTGCAGGAAAAAACCAGTGGCCGCAGGCTGTGGGTATACAACACCCACTTTGACCACATGGGCGAAAATGCCCGCTTGCAGTCAGCCTTATTGCTGGTCGACAGTCTGCGGTTGATCAGCTCCACTGAGGCAGGCTTTGTGCTCATGGGCGATCTGAACGCTGAAGCGCAGCACCCCCCGATACAGGCCCTCAGCAGCCTGTTGCAGGATGCCATGGAAGCCAGCCAACAGCCCCCTTTCGGCCCTGAGGGTACCTTCAATGGCTTTAAGTTTCAGGAAGCTGTGCGATTGCGCATCGATTACATCTTCACCGGGCGCGGCATGCAGGTAGAGCGGTTTGCGACCCTGAGCGACTCGCGCAATTGTCACTACCCGTCCGATCATTTGCCGGTGGTGGCTGATATTCGGCTGTAGGGAGAGATGCCTGTAAGCGCAGCAGTTGATGCGTTGCCTGCTGTGGGTTGTGCATTGTGATGTATAGCACAGAAGATCGTTAGCATTGCGCCTATTTTTGTGGCAACGAAGGATGAGCGGAGAGCGCTTATCGGGAATCATCCACTAATCAACAAAATAAAGACAACATGAAATTTGCACTGCTTGCTACTGTAATCACTGCTGCTGCCCTGCAGATGGCTTCCTGCCAGTCTGCTGGCGCTGAGAATAACACTGGTAGTCAGGCGACTACCGCCGGAGTAGGCAGTCCTGCGCCGGCAGGTATACAGCATGTAGATCCCGCCACCTTTGCTGAGCTTATGAAACAGCCCAATACGGTGGTGCTGGATGTGCGTACACCTGCGGAGATTGCTGCCCGCAAGATTGAAGGCTCTGTGGAGATGGATATCTCCCGCCCTGATTTTGCGGAGCGTGTTGCCGGGCTGGACAAGACGAAGACGTATCTTGTGTACTGCCGCAGTGGCAGTCGTAGCCGTTCGGCTTGTCAGTACATGGCCAATCAGGGGTTTGAAAAGCTGTATAACCTGAATCAGGGGATAAATAGCTGGCCACAGTAAGTGTGGGTAGCGTGCTGTTTTGTGGCTGGCGCCACAAAACAGCACGCTGAGGTGGTTTTCTTCTTTGGCGGCTGACGCCGCCAAAGAAGAGGTTTTGTTTTTTGTGGCTGGCGCCGCTAAACAGCACGCTGAGGTGGTTTTTTTCTTTGGCGGCTGACGCCGCCAAAGAAGAGGTTTTGTTTTTTGCGGCTGACGCCGCCAAAGAATGCATGTTGTTTTTTGTGGCGCGAGCCACAAAAAACAAACTAAACTACTCATCGGCATCTTCAAAGCCGGCGGAGGACACTTTGGGTGCTGCTGCACCGCTCATAATTTTCTCCTTGACTTTGTTTTCGATTTCCTCGGCCAGTTCGGGATTGTCGGCCAGAAACTGCTTGGCGGCGTCGCGGCCCTGGGCGATTTTGGCGCCGTTGTAGCTGTACCAGGAGCCACTTTTCTGGATGATATCGTGGTCGACCCCCAGGTCTACGATTTCTCCGTTTTTGGAGATACCCTCACCGAAGGTGATATCGAACTCAGCCACCCGGAAAGGCGGTGCCAGTTTATTTTTGACAACTTTCACTTTGACGTGGTTGCCAGTGATATTGCCGTCCTTATCCTTGATGCCTGCGCCTGAGCGGCGGATATCGAGTCGGATCGAAGCGTAGAATTTAAGGGCATTACCCCCTGTGGTTGTCTCCGGATTGCCGAACATCACCCCGATCTTTTCGCGCAGCTGGTTGATAAAAATACAGCAGCAGCCCGTACGGCCGATGGAGGCCGTGAGTTTGCGCATCGCCTGTGACATCAGGCGCGCCTGCAGACCCACCTTGCTGTCCCCCATTTCACCCTCGATCTCTGAGCGGGGCACCAGGGCAGCCACCGAGTCGATTACGATGATATCGATAGCCCCGGAGCGAATCAGGTTTTCGGCAATCTCCAGCGCCTGCTCACCATTGTCGGGCTGCGAAATCAGCAGATTGTCCGTATCGACACCCAACGACTTAGCATAAAAACGATCGAAGGCGTGCTCTGCATCGATAAAAGCAGCAATGCCCCCACGCTTCTGGCACTCAGCGATGGCATGAATTGCCAGGGTTGTCTTACCCGATGATTCAGGTCCGTAAATCTCTACCACCCTGCCCCGCGGAAATCCGCCGATGCCCAGCGCAATGTCGAGACCCAGCGAACCACTCGGGATAGCCTCTACGTCCATAATGCGGGCATCCCCCAGTCGCATGATGGTACCCTTGCCATAGGTCTTTTCAATCCGGTCGACGGTCGATTGGAGCGCCTTTTGCTTAGCTTCCCGGTCAAGCGTATTATTTTGCATAGCTGCTGTTTTTTGACAAACTGTGAACTTTTTGTTTAAATGCTTTGCAAATATAAACTTTCTGTTTTTTGCAAACAAATTTTTAGCCCTTTTTTTTAAAAAATATCCCTGCCGCTTGCTTCTATGTGCATACAAACCCACAAATCGCTATTTTTCAGCCACATAATATTGCCTGCCGTTTAGCTGCTCCAAAAAACCTGCTATATCCATGCCTCAGATTTCTTGGCAGATGCTCGGATTTACCTAACTTTGTGTCTTTGTGGACAGTGGTGATACCCGCGCTGAGAAGCGAATGAGATTGCAGAGCGTCCTCAGGCTTGCCCAAGTGGCAGCACGCGGAGCCACAGCATCATTTGCAGCAGCGGCTGCCTGCGATTGTCCGACAAAAACAACAATGTGTTGCTTTTTGCATGTTTTTTATCTTTCAGGTGCATAGCAAGCGCTTTGCCCCTACAAAAACC
The DNA here is from genome assembly GCA_964441755.1 of uncultured Saprospiraceae bacterium. Taxonomy (GTDB): domain Bacteria; phylum Bacteroidota; class Bacteroidia; order Chitinophagales; family Saprospiraceae; genus JAUMBM01. The sequence continues at coordinate 14,203 of CAYTVG010000032.1, read as the reverse complement.
TGCAAAAACAGCTCCGGGCCGGGGCAAATCCGCGTACGCGCTAAGAGGCAGATCTTCGCAACCTGCGTTCCGGCTCCGGCAAGCGCTTTATTACTGACAGAAGGCGGCTGCGCCCCTGTCTGCACAACCTGGTTCAGCAAGCAATTTATGAAGATCAAAGTAGGCATTTTTTTTGGTGGCCCCTCGCGCGAGCGCGAAATCTCCTTTGCCGGCGGGCGTACGGTATATGACAACCTCAACAAGAGCCTGTTTGAGCCCGTGCCCATTTTTGTCGACAGCTTCCGCAACTTTATATTGCTGGACTGGCAGTACCTCTACAAGGGCAGCATACGCGATTTTTACCCGCCGGTAGCTGCTCTGCCTGCCTCAACGGGTGGCTTTCAGATTTATGTAGAAAGCCTGGGAGCGCTCAGCACCGAGCAGCAGCAGCAGGTGGCCGGCCACGTAGGCCGCTACCTTTTACCTACCGAACTGCCCGGCCTCATGGACGTTGCCTTTCTCGCGCTGCACGGCGAGTATGGCGAAGACGGGCAGCTGCAGGCGCAGCTCGCGCAGCTCGGCATCCCCTACACCGGCAGCGGCATACGCGCCAGCCAGATAGGCATGGACAAGGCGTGGCAAAAAGAGCTGATGGGCGAGCTGGGCTTTGCGCGGCCTGCGGTGCAGGTAGTCGAGCGTGCGCAGTGGGCTGTTGCCGATGTGCGCAGCCTGTATGCAGCGGCAGCAGCCACCATCGGTTTTCCGCTGGTCATCAGGCCTGCCAACCAGGGCTCCTCGATCGGGGTGAGCATCATCGGGCGCGAGGAAGGCGTCGAAGGCTTTGAGCGGGCCGTCAACCGCGCTTTTTTCAGAGAAATCATCCCCCTGCAGGAGTGGGCGGCGCGCAGCCTTTTTGAAAAACAGGAGTATGTGCGCCTGCTGGCGGACATACGCGACGGGCTGGGCTTTCCCCTGACGGTCACGCTGCACGCGACAGCGGTGCAGCACACCCTCTACCACCCTGACCAGCTTTTTGACTACCTCGAGCAGTTGGCACCCGAGGGCGGGCTCGCCCTGCTGGAGGCCGGGCAAGGGGAGGAAAAAGTCATACTCGAAGCCTTCATCGCCGGCAAAGAATTTAGCTGCATCGTGCTGCGCACCGAAGACGGGGGTGCGGTGGCGTTGCCGCCGACCGAGATTGTGAAAGGCAGCGAAGTCTTCGACTATCGCTCCAAATACCTGCCGGGGCTGTCGCGCAAGGTGACGCCCATAGACCTGCCCGAGCAGCAGATCGAGCTGATCCGGCGCGAGTGTGAGCGGCTGTTTGACCAGCTGGGCTTTCAGGTGTACGCCCGCATCGACGGCTTCATACAGCCGTCGGGCCAGGTATTCCTCAACGATCCCAACACCACTTCGGGCATGCTGCCCAGCTCTTTTTTCTTCCACCAGGCTGCCGAAATAGGGCTCAACCCCAGCCAGTTTCTCACCTTCATCCTGCGCATATCCCTGCAGGAGCGGCTGCAGGAGCAGCCCGACAGGAACGACTGGCGGCGACTGCTCAGCCAGCTCGACCAGCGGATTGCCGACCTGCAGCTCAGCCTCGCTGAGCGCCGCCGCGTGGGGCTCATCCTGGGGGGCTACTCGTTTGAGCGCCATATTTCTGTGGAAAGCGGCCGCAACGTGTTTGAAAAGCTGTCGAGCTCCGACACCTACGAGCCTATACCGCTTTTCCTGACGGGCGATGCCAATCATTACTACCTCTACCAGCTACCCATCAACCTGCTGCTCAAGGACAATGCCGATGACATACGCGATAAGATACGCCACTGGCAGCGCCACCCGCTGGTAGAGCGCATCAAGCAGCAGTGCCGGCCGATCACCGCCAAGTACGCTTCGGCCAAAGTTACTTTTGACCCTGTGCGCTACGACATTGACGACCTGCCGGCGATCTGCGATTTTGTGTTTATCGCCCTGCACGGGCGGCCCGGCGAAGACGGCCACCTGCAGCAGCAGCTCGACAGGCTCAACATGCCCTACAACGGCTCCGGCGCCCGCTCGTCCGGTATCACCATCCACAAATACCGCAGCCTGCAAAGCCTGGGGCGGGCGGGGATGTCGGTGACGCCCCAGCTGCTGCTGGCGCGCAGCCTTTTCCGGCAAAACCCCGGCGCTTTTTTTGAAAAAGTCGAAAATACTTTTGCTTACCCACTGATTGCCAAGCCCGTCGATGACGGCTGCAGCTCTGCTGTCAAGGTCATCCGCGACCGGCAGCAGCTCGAGGCTTATATACACCTTCTTTTTGCTTCGCCCGAATACAGCGAGCAGGAGGCGCGGCGCGTCCTCAAGCTGCGGCAGAAGGAAGAATTTCCGACTAAGGACGAGGTGCTGTTTGAGGAGCTGGTGACGGCCCGCGGTGCCGACCGCTTCATGGAGATTACCGGCGGCATGCTCACGCATTACCAGCCCGACGGCAGCCTGCGCTACGAGCTCTTTGAGCCCAGCGAAGCGCTGGCGGGCGGGGAAGTGCTGTCGCTGGAGGAAAAATTTCTGGCCGGTGAGGGCCAAAACCTCACGCCGGCACGGCTCACCATTGGCAGCTACACCTACGAGCATGTATCGCGGCAGGTGAAGGCCGATCTTGAAAAGGCGGCGCGCCTGCTCGATGTGCAGGGTTACTGCCGCATTGATGCTTTTGTGCGCATATACGCCAATGGCCAGGCCGAAACCCTGGTGATTGAGGTCAACAGTCTGCCCGGCATGACGCCGGCGACGGCCATCTTCCACCAGGCGGCGCTGGCGGGCTACAAGCCTTATGCTTTTATCCGGCAGCTCATACAGTTTGGCTTCGAGCGGCGGCAGCGGCTGGCGCCCGGCGCGGTGGCTGCCGGTCCGCCGGTTGCAGGCCGGCAGGAGCCGTCGGGCTCAGCGGCCGCAGCGCAGCCCATTTTTCCCGCCCATAGCGTGCCTGTACCGCCTGCCGGCGGGGCGTCAGGCGCCCGGGCAGGCAGTGCAACACCCGGGGCTTTGCCGATTGTGCCAACCGGCGGGGCGGCAGGGGCGCAGCCCATTGTGCCGACCGTCGGGGCTACGCCGCCGCCGCCGCCACTTTACGCGCAGCCGGCCCTGCCTTCAGGCGCCCGGCGCGCCTGGGACTTTCTGCGGTCGCGTTACTTTTTGACCAACCTGGGCGCCATGCTGGGTTCGTTGGTGCTCTTCATGCTTATTCTCCACAGCCTGCTCAAAGTGCTTACCTTCCACGGGCAGACAAGGCGGGTATCGACCTATGCCAATATGCCGCTGGAGAAAGCCATCGCAGCGATCGAAGCCGACGGCTTTCGCGTGGTGGTCGACTCAGCCGAATACGATCCTGACGTACCGCCGCTGCAGGTGCTGCAACAGTTGCCGCTGCCGGGCTCGCTCGTCAAAAACAAGCGGTCTGTCTACCTGACGGTCTCACCTGTCAACCGCAAGCTGGTCAGGCTGCCCCTGCTCACCGGCAGCGAGGATTACGAGATGTATACCCGCAAACTGCGTTCGCTAAAGATAAAATTTGCCATACGCGAAGAGGTCTACAACGCACAGTTTGATGAAAATACCATTCTGCACTTTTTTCACGGCAACCGTAAAATCACCGACCAGGATCTTAGAGGTGGCGTGAGCATACCGCAGGGTGACCGGCTGGACTTTGTGGTCACCATCCGCCAAACAGGCACGGTGGAGATACCTTTCCTCATCTGCAAGACGTATGATGAGGCGAGTTTCCTGCTCAGCAATCTGCAGCTCAGCCTGGGTGAAGTGATTGGCGACACCCTCAGCACAGTGCCCATGTACGTCTACCGGCAGGAGCCCGCCTACCTGCCGGGCAATATGATGCCGCTGGGGACGGTGGTTACCCTCTACCTCAGCGAGATCAAGCCCGACGATTGCGAGCCCCCGATGGCGCCGGAAGCAGTGGCGGGCGACAGCCTGTCATTTTAAGCGGCCTGGGTTTTGCGCCGCCTACAGGGCGCAAAACCCAGGCCCTGGCAGCAGGCGGCGGCAAAGCGCGTCATTTTTCACAGCTGCGCAGGCGGCGGCCGCGCGCTTGGGTGCCTTTTTCGGGTGAAAAACCCAAGCGCACGGCAGGCGGCGGCAAAGCGCGTCATTTTTCACAGCTGCGCAGGCGGCGGCCGCGCG
>CAYTVG010000032.1:2856-9948 GCA_964441755.1 uncultured Saprospiraceae bacterium | reverse complement strand
TTCGGGTGAAAAACCCAAGCGCACGGCAGGCGGCGGCAAAGCGCGTCATTTTTCATACTTGCGCACATCAGCCGGCAGGCAAAAACGCTCCCAGATGAGCGGCAGCTGCGCTTTGGCGGCGGGGCTCTGCCGCAGCTGCCAGTAGCGCGCCTTGTTGGCGGCCGTAGCCTGCTCATAATCGACTACGGGCGCAGGATAATCGCGGCCGATGACACAGCCGTAGAATGTCTGCTCCATCTCCGTCATTTTCCAGGGCTCAGCCAGCAGGCCGGGCGGCAGCTGCTGCAGCTCCGGCAGCCATTTTTTTATAAAACCCCCCTCAGGGTCGTGCTCCGTGACCTGCACGGTCGGATTGAAGATGCGCAGGGTGTGGTAGCCCGTGAGGGCCGCCTGCATTTGTATCTGCGGGTAGTGGATGCCGGGGTCGAAGTCCAGAAACAGGCGCGCCAGGTGGGTGGCCAGCGGCCGCCAGTCGAGCCAGAGCGCAAAAGAAGCAAAGGTGACCAGCATGGCGCGCATGCGAAAATTGATCCAGCCCGTTGCCTGCAGGCAGCGCATGGACGCATCGACCATGGGGAAGCCCGTGCGGCCCGCCTGCCAGGCCTCCAGCAGCGGCCCCGCCGGCTGGCGGTCGAGTGCCGCAAAGGCGCCGTTGATGGGCTGCTGCTCAATACGCCATTGGCTTTCAAGCTTTTGGATGTAGTGGGAGCGCCAGTAGACGCGGCTGCGGAAGTTGTTGAGGTTCCAGTCGTCACCCGCCTGCTGCCGGCTGTACTGCATGAGCTCGCGGGCGCTGATGCAGCCGAAGGCGAGGTAGGGCGACAGCCGGCTGCAGGCCTGGCGGCTGGCGGCCGGCTTCGACAGCAGCCGGCTGTACTGCCGGCCGCGCTCGCGAAAAAACGAGTCGGCATAGCGCCAGGCCATGGTTTCACCCCCCGGCTGAAAGGCCGGGTCGGGGCGGCGAAAAGCCTCCGGCAGGGAATCTTCGCCCAGGGCGCCCAATGGCGGCGCGGCAGCAGGCCGCAGCTCCGCCAGCGGCGGCACTACCGGTGGACTGCCAAAGTAGGCATCGACCTGCTCTGCCCAGCCGTCGCGCCGCCGCAGGCCGCGCCGGCTGCCATTCTGGGGAAACTCCACATACTCGATGCCGCGGCTGCGGCACCAGCTTTTTACCGCCTTGTCGCGGTCAAAAGTGAGCTTGATACCTACCTCTTCATAACAATACACGGCCGCCAGCCGGCAGCCGCCGGCCAGCAGATCAAACAGCTCTGCCACCTCTGCATGCGCAACGAGCAGGCTGCCGGGCGGCAGTCGCCGCCGCAGATCCTGAAGGCTTTCCCACACAAAGCGCCAGTGGCGCAGGTCGCTCACCGGCGCTGCCAGCAGAGAAGGCTCAAAGCAGTAGACCAGCAGGCACGGCCGCCCGGTGGCCAGGGCCGCTGCCAGCGGCGCGTGGTCGCGCAGGCGCAGGTCGCGCTTTAGCCAGACGAGGTTGACGGCTTCACGCATATTTTGCAGGCGGGCGGGCCTCCTTGCGCAGGCGCAGCCATTTTTCAAATTCTACAGCATGGAAGAGGATGGCGGCAGCGCCTATACAGACCAACAGTTCTACCAGGCTCAGGGGCTGCGTCCTGAAAATGGTGTTTAGCCACGGCAGGTAGATGATGGCCAGCTGCAGGGCAGCCGCCAGCAGCACCGACCCCAGCAGCGGGCGGTTGCTCAGCAGCCCCTGCCGGAAGAGGAAGCTGCGCTCGCCGCGGATGGCCAGCACATGCGCCAGCTGCGCAAATGCCAGCACCGTAAATACCATCGTCTGCCAGTGGGCATTGGCGGCGTGGATGCTCCACGATTGTATGCCCAGGGTGATGCCGGCCATTAAGAGCCCTACCCAGGCAATGTGGTAACCCATACCCTGGGCGAAAAGCGTCTCTTTCGCAGGGCGGGGCGGCCGATGCATGATATCGGCTTCGGCCTTTTCACCGGAAAGGGCAAGGCCGGGCAGGCCGTCGGTGACGAGGTTGATCCACAGGATGTGTATGGGCAGCAGCGGTATGGGCAGCCCCAGCAGGGGTGCCAGCAGTATGGTCCATATCTCGGCGCTGTTGCAGGTCATGATGTACTTGACAAACTTGCGGATATTGTCGTAGATGCGGCGGCCTTCGCGCACAGCCTTAATGATGGTGGCGAAGTTGTCGTCGAGCAGGATCATGTGGGCCGCTTCTTTGCTCACGTCGGTGCCTGTGATGCCCATAGCGATGCCTATGTTGGCGGCTTTTAGCGAGGGGGCGTCGTTGACGCCGTCGCCCGTCATGGCCACAAAGTGGCCTTTGGACTGTATGGCGTTGACGATGCGCAGCTTTTGCGCGGGGGTCACCCGCGCGTATACCTTGATTTTTTCTACCTGCTGTAAAAAGGCGCCCTCCTCGAGGGCGTCCAGCGCCCGCCCGCTCAGCAGCTCGGCTTCGGAAGTGGCAATGCCGATCTGCCGGGCAATGGCCAGGGCCGTCGCCGGGTGATCGCCGGTGATCATCACAGGGCGGATGCCCGCCGCTTTGCACTCCTCAATGGCTGCTGCTACCTCCTCACGGGGCGGGTCAATCAGCCCCACCACGCCCGCCAGCTGTAGCTCTTTTTCCACCTCCTCACTGCTAAAAGGCTCGGGCAGGCGGTCGCAAAAGCGGTAGCCATAGGCCAGCACCCGCAGGCCTTCACCTGCCCAGGTGTCGGCCTGCACCAGCAGCCGATCGCCCTCGGCCCGATCGGCCAGGCGGCCGGCCAGCGACTCGGCAGCGCCTTTGGTGATGAGCAGGTAGCCCTCGCCATAGGCGTGGGCGGTGGTCATGCATTTTCTGTCGGCATCAAAAGGTAACTCGCAGCAGCGGGGGTAGCGGGCCGATAAGGCCTGCGGGTCAACGCCCGGCACGGCCGCAGCTGCCCTCACAATAGCCGTCTCGGTGGGGTCGCCCGTCCATTCGCCATCGTCAGCGCGATGTGCATCGTGGTTGAGTAGCAGCGACAGCAGCCACTCGGGCCGGGCATCGTCCTGTGCAATGGCCGGCATGGCCTGCGATACCCGCATCTGGTTCATGGTGAGGGTGCCTGTTTTATCGGAACAGATATAGGTCACTGAGCCCAGTGTCTCGACTGCCGGCAACTGCCGGATGAGCGCATTTTTGCGCACCATGCGACGCGCACCCCGCGCCAGTGCGATGGTGATCAGGGCCGGCAGGGCTTCCGGGATGGCGGCAACAGCCAGGCTGATCGACAGCAGCAACATCTCCCAGGCGCCTTCTCCGCGCATGAGCCCTGATACGAAAAGGATGAGGCATATCAGCAGGATGAAGTAGGACAGTCGCTTGCCAAAAGCTTGCATACGCTGCTTGAGGGGGGTATCGCCCTCTTCTTCCTGCAGCAGGCTGGCTATCTGCCCCAATTCGGTACGCGTGCCGGTAGCGACGACAAGGCCGCGACCACGGCCGTAGGTGATGGTCGATCCCCGAAAGGCAAGGTTGCTGCGATCGGCAGGGAGCAGATCCGGATTATCAAGCGTGACGGTCTGCTTGTCAACGGGCACAGACTCCCCCGTGAGGGCCGACTCGTTGGCGCGCAGCTGGTGGGCTTCGAGCAGCCGCAAATCGGCAGGGACAGCATCACCGGCCTCCAGCAATACAATATCACCGGGTACCAGTTCAGCAGCCGGTACATGAAAAGCCTGCCCGCCCCGCAGCACCAGCGACTGCACTTCACTCATCTTTTTGAGGGCGTCCATAGCTTCTCCGGCGCGGTACTCCTGCACAAATCCTATGATGGCATTGAGGACGATGATTACCACAATAATGACGGTATCTACCCATTCGCCCAAAAAGCCTGAAATAAAGGCAGCAAACAGCAGCACGCCAATCATAAAGTCTTTAAACTGCAACAGGAAAATACGCAGGACTGATTTACGTTTCTTTTCAGGCAGGGCATTTTTACCGTACTGCGCAAGACGGGAGAGGGCCTCTTCACGGGAAAGGCCTTGTAGCCCGTCTGAAACCAGCTGGCTGATGGCTGCCTCGGGCGTGAGGGTGTGGTAACGGTTGGTATCGGTTGGCATGTTGCTGTGGGTTATCTGTACAAAAATACGCCTTCTGCTGCAGATTGGGGGCATTGTCAGCCTTGGCCGGGTATTTTTTGCTAATTTTGAGGTCGGCCGGCCTGCGCTTTCCCCCAATGTGCGCAGGTGCTGATGGTGAAGGCATCCCGCTGCCCAAAATGCGCCGCGGCTGTGGGCCGGCAAATGTAAAATATGTAAAATATACAGTTATGAAACAGCTGGGAATCGCGTTGGCCTGCCTGCTGTGCAGCTTGCTGCTGCCGGCGCAGGATGCGCCGGTCAACTACAACCATACCTATGTGGACAACATTGGCTGTGTACGCTTTGGCATCGCCGGCTACCAGAATACCTTTCCCATGGTCGAGCTCGGTAGTGAAGTACAGTTGCAGCTCGATTTCGATGATTTCGATGCGCGGGGGAAGACCTATGTCTATCGCGTCACGCATTGTGACATGAACTGGAATCCCTCCAACTTATCGCCCCTCGATTATATCGACGGCTATGAGGAGGATTATGTGCGCGAACTCAGCTTTTCTTTTCAGACGGTCAACAATTTTGCGCACTACGAGCTCATCATCCCCAACCGGGATGTGCGCTGGACCAAGTCGGGCAACTACCTGCTCACCATCTATGAGGATGAAGACGAAAAAAGGCCGGTGATCACACGCCGTTTTGTGGTGGTTGAACGCAAGGTATCGATCTCTGCACAGGTGGTGCGACCGGCCGTAGTGAGTAAGTTGCAGTCGCACCAGGAAATTGATTTCAGCATCGACCCCCAGCAGTTGCCTATCCGCAGCCCCATGCAGGAGGTGCGGGCGACGGTGCTGCAAAATGGCCGTTGGGACAATGCCATCAGTGGCCTGCAGCCAAGCTTGCTGCGCCTGACGACCATGATTTTTGATTACCAGGACCGCATTGTATTTCCGGCAGGCAATGAGTTTAGGTTTCTGGATCTGCGCACCCTGCGCAATCCTTCGCGGCAGTTTATACAATATATAGGTGTCAGCGACCAGCAGATTGATGTGACAATGCAGCCTGACCAGGTGCGCCACATGCGCCCCTACCTGAGTTTTACGGACCTCAACGGCGACTTTGTGATCGAAAATTTTGACCAGCCCAATGCTATGCTGTCGGGCGATTATGTCAATACGCTCTTTCAGCTCAAGCGCGATGATTCTTACTACGACTACGATGTCTATATCTTTGGCGCCTTGTCTGAGTGGCAACTCAAGCCGGCCTTCCGCATGGAGTTCAATCCGGCCCTGCCGGGCTATGTGGGCAAACTGCTGTTGAAGCAGGGGTATTACAATTATTCGTATGTGCTGGTGCCCAGGGAGTTGCCGCGCGGCAAGCAGCCTGTACCCGACTGGTCCGATACGGAAGGCAATTTTTCGGAAGCGGAAAATAATTACCACATACTGATCTATTATCGCCCTGTGGGCGGCCGCTACGATCAGCTCGTGGGGGTCAGCACGGTCAGCTCCTGGCGCTAGCGGGGTTTATTTTCCCGCCACGGGCGGAAAACGATGCTTTTGGGCGGCATCAGCCGCCTAACGAGTGCCGCCTCTGATCCTCAGGCAGCCGGAGCAGGCGGTGAGCCCGCTACTCCCACCCTATCAGATACTGCAACCCCACGCTGGCCATAATCGCCGAAAAAGTCGCCGGCGAGCCGACATTGCCGGGTCGCAGAAAAAGCTCATACTGCAAACTGCCTTCGACGGCCAGTGCCGGGCTCACAAAATACAATGCCCCTACCCCCGCAAAAGGGTGAATTTGCAGGTATTCCTCCGTCCTTGATTGCCAGGTCAGGTTGCTGCCCACAAGGGCAAAAGGCCGAAGCCGATGGAACTCTTCACGCTTGGTGAAGTAGCGAAGATGCGGCCTGAACTCCCTGAATGGCAGCGTGGCGGCAGCGCCAACTGCGAGCTGGTCGGTCAGCAGGTAGGCGATGGTGGGCTCAAAACGGTGATTGCTGGCGTTGAGCGTAAGCTGCTGCGCAATGCCCAGCAGCAGCCTCCCCTTGCGGAGAGCGGCCGAACCGGGAGATGTGCCTTCAGCGGTCGTGCTGCCCGACCAATAGACCTGCAGTCCTGCCCGCAGGTCATAGGATATACCCGATGAGGGCGGGTCGCCAATGCCCGTGAGCAGATGAGCCGATACCAGCGCCTCCAGCGCCAGCTGTGGGGTCAAAAAATAGTTGATACCGCCACTGCCGCTAAAGCGAAGGGAATTCGTACGGTTGCCCTCATTCCGGAAAGTACTGTACAGGCTGCTGCCTTCCAGCAAAAACAGTACCCTGTCGTTGGCGGAAGGAAAGTAGTAGCGCACAAAAGGAGATAGCTGCAGGCTGGTATACCGGCTGCCGGCCAGCCGTGCGCCGGCCAGCCCCAAACCGCTGCCCACGGCAAGCCTGTCAGAGACAAAATAACCGGCAATCGGCCTGATAGTCAGCGCTCTCAGGGATTCTTTTCCCAAATTGGCCTGAAGGCGTATATCACCACCTGATAGCCAACTGCCTTGGACAGGTTGTGCCGACAGCATGCGGACAAGGACGCCAAAAAATACTGACAGCAGTACGGATTTGCTCATGTTGTTGCGTATGGTATGGAGGAAATGGATGGGCTGCGCATTTGCGGTTGCAAAGGTAATGCGATTTTGCTGTAATATGAACTGCTCACTGCACCTGTGCCTTGTACCTTTATCTTGAGGTTTTTGGTCACAGCCGTAATGCTGTGGTTTGCGGGCAGCTGCAGCACAAAAAGTCTGAAGGCGTTAAGTATAGATTTTGGGCAGCGGGTATGGTATGTACCTGATCTTGCAGTGGTTTTTGGTCAAATATAATGGGTATTGAGATCTAGCCCCCTAAAACGGCCCCGGTGTTTTCCGGAGTTCCGTAGGGGCGTGATATGGGTAGACCCGTTAGGGGCGTAATATGGGTAGCAACGGCCCCGGTGTTTTCCGGAGTTCCGTAGGGGCGTGATATGGGTAGACCCGTT
>CAYTVG010000032.1:0-2756 GCA_964441755.1 uncultured Saprospiraceae bacterium | reverse complement strand
TAGGGGCGTGATATGGGTAGACCCGTTAGGGGCGTAATATGGGTAGCAACGGCCCCGGTGTTTTCCACAGCCCCGTCAGGGGCGTGATATGGGTAGACCCGTCAGAGGCGTAATATGGGTAGCAACGGCCCCCGTGTTTTCCACAGCCCCGTTAGGGGCGTGATATGGGTAGCACCCGTCAGGGGCGTGATATGGGTAGACCCGTTAGGGGCGTGATATGGGTAGCATTACATGGGGCAAATCTACTAAACCCACTTCATTTGGACTAGAGCCAAAAAAGCTTCGGAAAGTTTCCTTTCCGAAGCCACTCATATGCCCGTGCATAAACCCCTTTGTCAAAATATAGCTTGCTATCAGTCACAGCCACCGCAGATCTTGCCGCTGAGGTTGCGCTCAAGCGTATTGGTGACAAAATTGACAGGCCCCTGGTTGGTAAGCTGCCCGGAAGCACATTCAAAATCTCCGGTCCCCCCTACGATGGTCATAATGTTGTTGACCTGAAAACGGGTAAACGTGGTGTCCAGGGGTGTGAAAGTTGCTTTGTCATTGGTCCAGAAAGTATTGCCTTTACCGTCGTCAAAAAAATGGACCAGTTCCACATCCTGCCCCGTAGCCGTGGGCGTCTGCTTGGTTACCACCGACTGAAAGCCACCCGTGTACTCTCCAAACACCGTCGGCGCAGGGGGCGCCCCCAAACCACTGTAGGTCTGCCCGTTGGGCAGGGTAAACGAGGTGTTGCCAGTCGTCACGCTGTCTTTGATGTTTATTCCCTCAATGCAAAAGGTCTTGTCTTTGTTGCAGGAAGCCAACAGGAGCAGCAGGCTGCAAAGGATTGGTGAAAAAAATTTTTGGCGCATGATTGTTATGTTTACGCGTTAAAAAATGGAATTAATTTTTCTATATTACTTTGATTTTCAGATTTTAAAATCAGCAACCGCCTGACCTCTGATCACCTCATTGTTTGACCAGTACCGCCCGATAGCGGCTGCCGCAGGCAGCCACTTCTGCAAAATACAAGCCGGCAACCAGTCCTGACAAAGAGCAGCGTATACCGCTCTCAGCGGCTGTATACGTTGCCCGCTGCAGCTTACCCGCAACATCGTAGATATACAGCTGCAGTTCTGCACCGCCACATACACCCCCCAGCGCCTCGGGAAGCGAAATGAACATCTCTTCTGTCGCCGGATTGGGATAGAGGTCGAGCTGACCCAATGAGGGCGCTGACAGACCACTGGTGCTCCTGAGGTTTTGGTGATATCGTATACTGGGAAAAGTGGTAACCAGCAAATCATCGTCACCATCCCCGTCCATGTCGTAAAAAATCGGCATGGCCCATACATTGAAGTTGCTGAAGTTCAGCCCGAAAGGATCGGCCGTAGCAGGCCCAAATTGTGGTGCTGTTGCGCTTCCTGTATTGAGATAAAGCCGTATACGCCCCGGATTATAGCCGACCAGCAGGTCGAGCAGGCCATCGTCGTTGACATCTTTGAGCACCGGCGCCAGAAAGCTAACCGACCCCACCGGCTTGACGTAGCCAAAGGGCGTCGCCACCGGTGCCGCAAAGGCGGGCATGGTTGCAGTGCCTGTATTCTTGTAAAAAAATACATTCCCATTGAAGTCCCCTACCAGCAGATCGCGCAGGCCATCGCCGTCGAGGTCTCCGATTGTAGGAATCAGCGTATTGGACCCCGTCGGTGCGACCAAACCAAAAGGGTTGAACGCCGGTGGCCCAAAGGAGGGTTGCCCGGCAGCCCCGATATTTTGAAAGTGGTAAAATCCGCTGGCGGCACCTCCAAAAAGGTCTTTATCACCATCACCATCCCAGTCAATCAGGAAAAAATTGTTCATAAAGTTCAATGCCTGCAAGCCAAACGGATTTTGACCGGAGGCGGCGATAAACTGTGGCGCTGATGCACTACCGACATTGTTCCAGCGGATAAACGGCGATCCGTTGCCAAACTGGTCTAAGGAGAGAATGTCGGTATCGCCATCGCCGTCCAGGTCATCAAAGGCAAAGCGATGATGGCTCTGCGCCGGTGTAATGCCGAAAGGATTAACAACAGGTGTTGTGCTGAATGGCTGACTTAACAGACATACAGGCAAACTTAGTAAAGTGATTGAGTGGAGAATCTGCCGCATATATTTTTATTAAAAATTGACTTCCAGGCACTTGCATACGTGCTGCTTGCCGTACAAAATTAGCGTAGACCCCCGGCAGAAAATTGTAAAAAACGGCCATTCTGGAGGTGGGGAGATGAAATTTTACAGCCGGCTGCGACAGGTTGTTTTCGACTCAATGAGTGAGTCCTGAACAAACTATTATAAAAAAGCGTAGGACTGAGCTTCGTCAAGCCCGTCCTACCTTTACATTATTTAACAAATTGTAATCTATTCTTGTCGCGCCTTGATGTTCAAGACTATACAGGGTTATATTGTTTATTTACTCCTTTGTTTCACCGTGTTCTACGATGATTTTTTTTCAGACATCCAGCATAATACAATGGTGGAATACTTGTGCATGCGTGCACCTCAATGCTTTCGGTAAGGTGTACCCTACCTGCCTTTTGCAAGACAGGCAGGGTACCTTCAAACATGTTTCAAAACAACATATAAGATATAATCATTCGCTGATTATACGGTAGATGCTCCTTACTCCACCACAACCATCTTTCTGGTTGCAGTAAATTCACCGGCCGTAACCGTGTAGCTCAATACGCCCGTTGCGCCTTTCAGCATGTCGCGGGTTACGTTGACCA
>CAYTVG010000031.1:0-29723 GCA_964441755.1 uncultured Saprospiraceae bacterium | reverse complement strand
ATAATTACGAATTTTTTTTCGTAATCTATGTCTGGTTATATGGGGGGCTGTAACAACAGCAACCCCATCATGGAGATTTACTGCATCAACCAACACTTGCCAGATTCTGCCGTCGGAATCAATCAGTAGCTGCCGTTTGCATCCGCTAACTTTTTTATTGGCATCTATCACTCTATTTTCATAGATCATAGGGTTTAGTTTAATGCTCTGGCTATCAATGCAGATTAATGTTGGAAGCCCTTCTTTTCCAGGATTTACTCTGTCTTTTTGATTGAGGGCATCATTCACCCTTTGAATCGTACCGTCGCGCTTCCATTTCTCAAAATAATAGTTCACCGCTCGCCAATGAGGGTAACTTGTAGGTAAGTTTCTCCATTGGCATCCGGTTCGAACCATGTATAAAAGGGCATTTACTACCACTCGAAGGTTATATTTTTTCTTGCGTTTTATGTCAAAAATTCCGATATTTCGGACCATTGGGAGTCGGTAATTTCTTCGAACTTTTTGGTCATACATTTGCTGTTTGGTCACAACAAAGTTAGATACGACCCCCCTCTTTTTAAAATCCCGAACACGCTCTAAAGTAGACCCGAAATATTTTGCCTTTAGTTAGTTGGTCGAAGTGTGGGTGAAATGAGTGAAACAAAGGGTAAACCTCGCAGATAAGCGATATAGGCGAAATAGTAAGCAACAAAGTAAGGTTGAGATATTTCGGGTTTTACTTTGTTAAGTTTCGCTAATACAGTAGTTATGTGCCAACATTTTTAGTTTCTAAAGACTACTGAGTCTAACCTGACATAAATTGATTTATATTTACCGAAAATGACTAAAACTATGAAATTGTTTTTTCTCACAATTTATTTTAACATAATTTGTAAATACTTTGCCCAGCACTATTACAGGCACTTAATCCGCAATCACTTCAAAGGTATTGTGGACATCAGGCGAAAGAACTTTACCAATGAAATTGAAGTTTGGTTTCATAACCCTAAAGCCAGCAACGCAACAATCAAAGTGTACAATCAGTTTACACTGAAAGTACAAAACAACCATGTTACAGATGGTCCCGAACTGGTGGTTTCATTTGATGGAACAACCAAAGTGATGAATAAAAGCATTGCCGAAATTTACAACTTTAATACGGAGTTATACAACTGGATAAACTGCAATGGAGGACTGATACAATGGAAATGCCTCGCTGATGAACAGAAGCTCAACCATGAGCATAACTATCCGATAGTGAGCAAACACATTAAAGCTCAACTTCGATATTGCGTTTGATCAAGTACCTCGAAATGGTGGCTGAAATTCTCCCCCATTTCCAACACGATAAATTACCCGACCACGGCAGTGAGAGCCTGTGGTTTTTGTAAAATATTGAATCAACATGGAAGAATTTACAAGAAAACTAGAAACTGGAAACATCTTTGAAGGCACTTCCGATGAAGCCATCGAAGTAACATTAAGAATTGTAGATGCTTTTGAAAATCGATTTGACAGTAATCCTGAGAATAAACTAACAGCAGCTCAGGTAGTTCAATTGCTTGCGTCAGAGGCAAGAGTGTGTTTTTTCCAAAAGCAAAAGGCAGATGACCAAAATAACAAATCAAGGCATAAAATTATTATCCCTTTAGGTAATGAAAGGGCTATTGAAGCCTTGGTCGGCTTAAGGACTGATAAGGTAGATACATTCACCGAGCTTTATTCATACCGGGTAGGAAAATTCAAAGAAATATCGTTTTTCAACGAACCTACTAAAAATACAATCAGGTGTAATTGCAAATTTCAATTTGTACCACTTGATAGAAAAGCCGGTACTAATGCTGAGAACTTCAAAGAGCTTTATAAAGCGGTTGAAGCATGTGAAATTCCTGTTGTTGATATAAATAAAGAAAAAGACAAGCAAATATGGCACAATTACGTTGTAGCCATGAAGAAGTTAGTGAAGCAAAAAGAGCAGGTTTGGAAAATTCAGAAAATAAGTCAGCCCTATTCTGAAAAAAGGGATGAAGATGCAGAAAGATCCAATTACATAGATATATATATCAATGAGAAAGAATTAATAGACCAGCTTATTGAGGACATTGAAGGTCTGTTCAATCCTGATGAACTGGAAGATTACGGGGTCAGTGACGAAAAAGTATTTATTGAGTTCAAAAATTATAGAGAGTTAAGCCCTGAGGAATTAAATCAACTTAAAAAATTAGGTGAGGAATTGTTTTATGAGCTGTCTTCAACATCCCCTATTCACTACGTTTCAGGGGAAATTCAATTCAAGTACACCGACACAGCCTCGAAGGACGAGATTTACTCAACAATAAAAGAAAAGCTTAATACTGACTACCAGCTCGATGCGAATATTAGTAAGGACGGTTATATTGATCTAAACGATAATGACATACCGCATTTGCAAAAAATACTTAACGACAATTACAGTAACTTAATATCTCTGCACAAGGATAATCTTGTGCAGCTGAAAGTAGAGTTTAATTCCGGGAAAGATTTGGTTTTGCTGAAAGATAAGGTCAAGGGCATTCTTGATGCAGAAGATTTAACAAGAAGTACAGTATCCATTTCTCAGGATGGTAAAAGTATTGTGATTGAAGTCGGGGTATATATTCCTCCGAGAAAATTCAGTACAGACAATTTGGAGTTCGTTGAATCCATTTCTCGATTCTCTGCCAATAAACAAATCAAGATAAAATCGATTGAAGGCCTTGAAATAGCCGGAAACTTTTATCAGATTAGAAACGCCAGTAAAGAGAAAATTAAGCAATCACTTGCTACTTTACAGAGCAATTTTCCGGGTGTTCAATTTTTCCGAAAGCCCACTTTGTATTTCTTCAAACCCGGCTACAGAGTAAATCCTGAAGTACTCCGTAATTTTAAAACAACAACAGACTTACAAGGAAAATCAGAATTTGTTTTTGCCAATTCAACGCTGAATATTACAGCGGATAATGCAGACGATTACAATCAGCAAATACAAAGAATTAAAACAGCATTTCCAAATGCATTACTGCAATCCAAACCGTTCAAACCCACATACCAAATACAATTTAAAACTAATCTTGAATCAAGAAGGCAGAGCATAATTAATAAGATTCAGAATGAAATAAGGAATGCTATTACTGGTAAGGTTGAATTTGATGTAATAAAAAATCATACACGGGTCTTATTCTCATACCGCTTTACCTCAGATGAAGAGAGAGAAAAACTAAAGCAAGCTGTTTTGGATGCTTGCACTCCTAATCAGGACATAGTTTCATTTTCAATTGAAAGTGATTTAGGCAGGACTATTTATGAGCTATATAAAAATGAAACACTTGAAATTGAAAAGGAAAAGGAAGTTGCCGGCAATGTTCGGCAGGCAACGTTTATTTATTTAACTCCAGAGCAAAAAAATCAACTATCTAAAGCAATTGAGCTTTTTGGAGATGAAGCCATTTTCAGAGAGGGTATTCAGGTCGGTAAGCTGATCAAAAAGGAAAAGGACAGACTGAAGTTCCGTATAACCGATGAATTTGATGAACGAATTAATGCAAGGGAAGAAGATAGAATTGACCTAAACGAAATTAAGCAAGGCTATATAAAACCGATTTTCCCTGGGGAACTTACAAACATTGGCCGAATGATTAAGGCTATGAAGAAAGTTACTGAACCAGACGGAAAAGTTGGCTATCCTGTAAACAGAAATCTTTCAAATTTCCTATTTGATCCGAATGAGGCAAGGCAATCAGCGATAGATATTGAAGAGGAAAAATTGAAGGTTATAGCTGATTTGAACGAGCCATTGTTAAAAGAGCAGCAAAAGCAGTTGGAAGCAGTTGCAAAAACGCTGATTGCAAAAGACCTTGCATTGATACAGGGACCTCCCGGTACAGGTAAAACAACGGTAATTGCTGAAATTATCTGGCAAACATTACTTCGGGAGCCACAGGCAAAGTTGCTTATCACTTCACAGACAAATCTTGCTGTTGATAATGCCTTAGAGAGAATAAAAGGTAAAAAATTGGTTCGCCCCATTCGTATAGGTAACATTGAAAAGTTCGAGGATGAAGGAAAGGTATATTCCAATGACAGAATAAAGAAATGGTTACAGGCGAAGACAAATTCATCAGATGAACAGTTATATGCTGAGAATGCTGTCTGCCAGTGGATTGAAAATGTTCAGGCAAAATGTAGCTCGGAAGAAAAATATGTCAAAACAGTAGCTAAGTGGAAAGCAGGGTTGCATGAAAAAAATCACCTGATAAAAACCACATTTGCCAATGCTTATTATAAATATGTCAACGTATTTGCCGCCACTTGTAGCGAATGTGGTAGTAGAACTTTTGGTGATACTTATCAATCTACTTTTCAGAAAAATTCCGAAAATCAGGGAGAACCTGAATTTGATTTAGTAATCATGGATGAGGCCAGTAAGGCTACACCACCGGAGCTGGTCTTACCGCTTACATTAGGTAAGAAAGTTGTAATCATTGGCGATCATAAACAGTTACCTCCAATGATTGATGAACAGGAATTTGGTGAAGCATTGAAGGCTGTTGGAGCAAAGAATTTAATTGAGCATTGGACTAAAGAAGATTATAAGGTATCACAATTTGAAAAGCTGTTTAAGAATGCACCTAAGAATTTTGTGGCCAGTCTGGATACTCAGTTCAGGATGCATGAGCAAATAATGAATTGCATTTCTCAATTCTATACAGATCAGGAAGAATTAGAAAATGGGTTGATATGTGGAATTAAAAATGAAATGAATGTACCGGACTTTAATGTAAAGGCCAGCCGTTGGCACGGTTTGAAGTCTGTTCCCTTTATTGATACTAATAATCATGCAGTTTGGGTAAACGTAGAAACTCCCGAAAGCAAGGTCGGTACATCCTACGAGAATGAAGGTGAAATAAATGCTATCCAAACAGTGTTGAGAGCATTAACCCAAGCTGACGGGTTTAAAGAATATTTGAACCACTTTCACAAAGACGAGGATAAAGAAATTGGCATAATAACCTATTACATGCCCCAGATGCAAAGGATAAGAAAAGTGATGTATCCTAGTTTTTCCAAAAACGAATGGAGAAATTTTGAGCAGAATAAATATGAAAATGAGTTTCATATTCCATTCAGGATTAATACAGTCGACCGGTTTCAGGGTATGGAACGAAATATCATTATCATTTCTACAGTTCGTAGCAATAAACAATATAAAGTAGAAAAGGGAATACGTATCGCTGTTGACAACAGTAAGTATCCATTCGCATTAGGTTTTGCAAGGGAATTACAGCGTATTAATGTTGGTTTTTCAAGGGCAAAGCGTTTGTTGATTGTAGTTGGTAATGAAAAACACTTCTCACATAAACCTGAATACGCAGCAGCTATCCAAAAAATGCACCGGGTAGATTTATTACAAATTCAAAATTTGATAACACAGTGAAAAAGCGATTATCTAAAATAGCAAGAGAGTTAAACGCAAGTATTTCAGATATTGCAGAGTTTCTTCGTACAAATGGCTTCAATTGTGATGAAGATCCCAATGAATCATTTTCACAAGTGATTGTTGAGATAATCGAAAATAACTTCCCAGCCTTTATATCAGAGAAGCGAAAGGAGTTTCAAAAGCAGTCTCCAAAATCAAATAAGGCAAAGAAAGAAGAAGTTCCTGCATCGGATCAAATTCCTTTGGAATTAAGAATAATTGAGGCTGGTAGTAAAGAGAAAAAGCTGATTGAAAGAATAATAGGCTTTACTGAGTTTGACTGGAGTTTTACAGTTACAAAATACAGGGGTGAATGCTCACAGCCTGTTGAGTTCAATTTGTTTGATGAAGTGCTTTGTGATTTACTGCTCACAGAGCAAATGTCAGCAGAAAAAATTGGTAATATACTTGGATTTGATATTCTAAAAGACCCAGCTGAAAAGGAGATTCTTCTTAAAGCAATTCAAGATTTGAAGGATGATAAAATGCTGGAAGGTGACGAAAGTATCATGTGGCTTTCCGATACTGGAATTGATTATGCAAGGAATGGGGTTAAATTCTCCACCTTCACCAGAAACTTTGAACTGTATTTTGATCTAATTGGCAACACAGCGGCTAATGTGAAAAGTGTTTTTAGCAAGCTGAAGAGCGAAAAGACACAATCACAGGTTTCAAACCTTCCCGATAGTTTGCAGGCTATAAGAGCGTTGGCAGAACATCAGGCACCAGAAGTTCACTTTCCTGAAAAGAATTATCTTCTGCAATCAGCGGAATTGATTTCAGCGGATAGCTTGAAAGCTAAAGTTTGGGTTATTCTCTTGGAAAATTTCAGGGAGAATACCCTTCGGGCATTAGTATATGATGAGAAACAAAATATCATAATTGATTATTTATCAAAGGCTTTAGATGATCAGGGGGATGTTAAAAAGGAATTGCTTGAAAAGTTAGTCAAGGTCGATGATGCAATAGAGTTTACTGAGGAAGATAAACAGACAGAGCAAATTGAGCTTGAATCGGATCTTATTCAAAAGCAGATAGAAATTGATGAAGCTATCCAAACTCAGGACGTCGGGAAGATTAAAGAAATCCAAAAAGAGGTTGAGGCTATTAGACGTCACTTCAATTCACTTGAATTTGAGGTGGAACTCAAAAGATTGTTTGATGAAACAGCTAATGACTTATGGATTATTAGCCCTTGGATTAAGAATGCAACCTTCAAACGTATTCCTTTCTTTGAGAAATATCTTAAAAAGGGAGGCAGAATATTCATTGCCTATTCCGAACCGGAAGAACCAGGACAGATAATGGCTTATGATGAGCCTCTTGATAAACTTTTAGATTTAGAGAAACGGTATCATAATTTTTACCTCCATCAACTTCCAGCCTTCCATTACAAGAATGTATGGCTCCGTAAGGAAGACGGTAGTAATTTATATTATACCGGCAGCTATAATATACTGTCCTTTTTTGTAAGTCAGGGTTTGCAAAAGGTAAGGCAGGAGAAAATGACCCGAATGGACTGGAATGAGGAAGTTCAGGAAGAGTTTGCCGATGTAATAAGACAGTTTGGATTAAAGTATGCTAATAAAGCAATAGAGGATTTTAATACACTTTGTCAAAATCCACCTGAGAAAGTAGATAGGGCATATTTGCAAAAGTTGAAGACAATTGATTACAGTAAACTGAAACCATTTATAGGTCAGGGTATCGAGCAATTTGATGCTGCTTATGAAGCACTCGAAGAAAATAAGCTAGAGAATCTGAATTATTACAGGAAAAAGTTCTTTGAAAGTAAAACTGCCGATTATCGGAAGCAGGCAGAAGAACTTTTAAAGCAAACAATTTCACCGGATAGAAAAAAGAATTTAGAAAACGAATTTGAGAAGTTAAGAGATGAGTTCAAGGATCTTCTTGAATTACAAATATCCGTTGTCAACGAGGTTGCTGAAATGCTTGCGAGTCTGCGAACATTTAATTTTTCAACACAACAGAGAAAAAATCCCAAAAAAAGATAATTTATGTCATGTTTTGAAATATCCACTTTTGCAAAAAATCCTGATGTAATGAACCAGGAAGTTCTTGTTCAGGCATGTACCAAGCTGGGATGGAAGTTTGTAAAGTCTGCAAATGAGCTAACAATATTTCAATTAAATTCAGGAGAGAATTTGCGTGGTGAATATGCGATGAAAATCGTTGGCAATAAGGTTACCTATAATACATATTATTTAAAAAATGCTAAAAGCAAGGTTAATGAATTGCAATCAGCATTCTATGAACTAAATGTGAAGTATGCTGAAGAATCAATTATCAGAGAGTTCAAGAAACAAGGGTGGTCCTTTAAGTGTAATGACAAGTTCAAAGCTAATGCCGAAGAGAAAGTCAGTTTTTATATGGTAGGGAGAAGTAAACTTTCAGAAGAAACTGAGAAAGTTACTCAAATAAAGTTCACGGTTTTGAAGGATGGATCGGTAAAAACCGATAGTGACTATATTCCAAGAGATATTCATGAATTGGCAGATAAGGCCATGTTAGAGTTAGAAGTTATTATGGGTTCAAAGAGGGAAATAATCGGAAAGAAGATTCCCTTAAAGTATAAACACAAAACATTTTGTGAAAACAAAAAAACAATATCAGTAAATAAGAAATAAATGTCACAAATAAATAAATTCAACAGTGACCCTTATGGTCAGATTCAGGATATGCTTAAAGCATATTATCCGGTGTTATATCTGACAACATTTGAATACGACCGTACTAAACAAAAATTGAT
Source organism: uncultured Saprospiraceae bacterium (assembly GCA_964441755.1). Classification (GTDB taxonomy): domain Bacteria; phylum Bacteroidota; class Bacteroidia; order Chitinophagales; family Saprospiraceae; genus JAUMBM01. Next base: position 21,477 of record CAYTVG010000031.1, on the reverse strand, counting down.
TGGTATTGCCAAGATCCTTAACAAGAATTATCAGTTCTATGAATGGAATTGCGTAGATGGGTTGGGTCTGCGGGATTTAAATTACGGAAGTACAACGTTTCTTGAAAATATTGAAGAACCTGAACAACTATTAAAGCATATTTCTTCGCAATCTGAGAAGGATGATTCTGAAATATATGTTTTGGAGGATTTCCATGATTTTATTTCAGAAAGGAACATCAAGATTCAGCTAAGGCAGTTAGCTGAAAAATTGCGTTTTTATCGCAAGCATATTATAATCGTATCATCAGTACTAAGATTGCCGGTTGAATTAGAAAAATACATTACTGTAGTTGAGCTTTCCTTGCCCGGCAGAGTTGATTTGGAAAGTGTTTTGAGCCGTGTAGTGAAAAATGCAAATGCGGAAATTGATAACGACCTTAAAAAGAAATTGATTGATTCCGCATTAGGCATGACAGTAATGGAAGCTGATCTGGCTTATTGTCTTGCAGCAGTAAAAGATAAAATGGGTATTAATTCACCGAGAATAGTAGCATTTGAGAAAGAACAAATCATAAAAAAAAGTGGATTACTTGACTACTATCATGTAAATGAGAGTTTGAAGAACGTGGGCGGTATGGAAGTCCTGAAGGCGTGGCTGGAAAAACGTAAACAGGCATTTGATTTCAAAGCTCAAACCTGGGGATTGGCTGAGCCCAAAGGCTTATTGCTCTTAGGCGTTCCGGGTTGCGGAAAAAGTTTGACAGCTAAGTGTATTGCCTCTCTATGGAATATGCCGTTGCTTAGGTTAGACATCGGAAAAGTTTTTGAGGGAACAGTTGGCAGCAGTGAAAGCAATATCCGCAGGGCAATTGCAACAGCAGAGGCAGTTGCTCCTTGTGTTCTCTGGATTGATGAAATTGAAAAGGGGCTTTCAGGTGTTCAAAGTAGCGGTTCTACTGATGGTGGAACTACATCAAGAATATTTTCTACGATACTTACCTGGATGCAGGAAAAGGTGCAGCCAGTATTTGTGGTTGCTACTGCAAATGATATTTCCATGCTTCCACCGGAACTACTCAGAAAGGGTAGGTTTGACGAAATCTTCTTTGTTGACCTACCCTCTGAAGCAGATAGAAAAAGCATCTTCTCAATCCACTTAACAAATGCCTTGAAAAACACTAATCAGAAAGCTGATGATTTTGGTCTTGACAAACTGGCTAAAGAATCAAAAGGGTTTAATGGTGCAGAAATCGAAGAATGTGTTAAGGAGGCAAAATTTGCAGCTTACACTGAAAATCGTAATGAACCGAGGTTGCAAATAATACACATTATTAATGCAATCAAGGAAACCGTTCCACTTTCGAAGACAATGAAGGATCAAATAGAGTTTTTAAGGAAGTGGGCAAAAAGCCGAGCAAAACAGGCAGGTGCAGTAAACAATGAAGATTTGCAAGGTACAGAGGAAGTTCCACTAACAAAGATTGAGAAGGAATTGAATCGCAGCTTTGATTAAAGCCTGTATTCATTGCTAATTACACATAATGAAAATATGAACATAAAGATAAAATACTGTTAATATATTATCTATGAGCAAAAATTTACCAATTAAGCATCTATCAGCAAGAGTACCTTGGCATGATAATAAATGGAATGGAAAAACCTGTTGTAGTGTTTTGGACAACTCGTTTTGCAGAATATTGCCTCGTGTTGATGCTACAAAAAACCCTGATGCTGAGCCATCCGATACGACCATCACAGAAGAAAACTTTCCACCCTGCATTTCAGAGAAAGGCACTTTCCTTTCACCAAATAGCTACACAAGAGAGTTAACTCATGCCTGGACAAAAATTAATCCTATGTTTAAGGATTTCAAGCCAGGCCTATACTTTCACAAACCTTATTCTTTCAATGCAGTTCCCTTTTTGTGGATGATGAAAAGCAAGGGTGATGATGATAATCCGCATTTTTCCGAAAAAGCACATGTTTTTGAGTTGGAGTATGATGCCGACCTGGAACAGGAAGTTGACGAGAATTTGGGGTTTGAAGGGAATATTTGGGTTCAGCATGCGGCTAATCAGAAAATATTATTAGATGCATTCTTTGGTTGTCTTAAAAAACGACAGTCTCTAATATTTTTTTATTGCAAAGACACACCCTTTTCTGAAACTAACGAAAGAGTAATTGTAGGTGTAGCCAAAGTGAAGAACGAACCTGGTGCAATACTTGAATACAATTTTGATAAGGGCTACACTGGCCATAAAAGCCATCCGTGGGATAGATGCGTTGAACATACATTAACTGCCAATAGTCCTGACGGATTTCTGTTGCCTTACCATGATATTCTTGATTTTACAAAAAACAATAACATAGAGGTCGATTTAAAAGAGTACGCTGCCCTTGCATCTGATTATAAGCAATTTTCTTTTGCCTCAGAATTAGTTGAACACGATACGGCTATTGATGCATTGCTGAATATGGCTGAGAGTTTGAAAAAGTCGGAAGTGTTGCTGGAAAAATCTTTTAGGAAAGAGTTGGATTGGATTGATGCTGAAATTTCAGCTATCTGGGATATGAGAGGAGCCTTCCCGGGAATGGGTCCCGTTTTAAGTGCATTAAATATTGAAGATGGCAATACCATCGCATGGGAGATAGAGAAATATATACTTCAGAAAGATGGAGACCTTTTGCAAACAAATCCTTGGTCAATATTTGAGGAAAGTATTATAGAACCGGAAAAGTATATTAAGGACAGAGGTGCAAAATTATTCAACGCTACTGCACAGCGTATATGGAAAGGGAAACCTGTGAAGAAAAGAGAGTTTTTCAAGCTTATAAGCCGTTGCCAGTTGAATAATGATCAGGCAACTTTTATTATAGAAAACCATGTTGAATTAATTGGATCAATACAAGAGATTTCAGAAAATCTTTACTTGCTTTATGAAAAGACAAGATTTAAAGCCTCCGGTATTTCCTTTCGTCAGGTAGATAAAGCACTTTTACCACCTGAAAAAATTCAAATAGCGTTTCCATTACCGGCTGAAACTGCTTTAACAGATAACTTGGATGAGAAAAGAGTACGGGCATTTTCAGTATTCATTTTAGAAGCAGCAGCAGCGGAAGGGCATTCATTATTGCCATTTGAGGAAGTTTTGGAGCGAATGAAGACGAAAGCAATGGATGAAAATTTTCCTATTGATGAGGATATCCTGACCACTCAATCAGAAGAAGATTTTTTTATAAAAGAGATTACATCTATTCAGCCAAGCAAATCAAATCCTACTTTGTTTCTCAAATTGCAACGTTTGGCAGAGCTAAAAACAATTATCAGACAGCGTTTAAATATTGAGCAAATTGTATCAAAGCCATATAACATTCAAAAGGATTGGCTAAAACTTATTAATAGCCATAAGAAATTCCCATTATTAGATCCGAATAGTCCTGACTATGCAGATGAAATTGCTGCAAGAAATGAAAAGGCAGAAGCATTAAACGTTTTGACCAATTACAAATTCTCCGTGTTGATTGGCCCGGCTGGTTCTGGCAAAACCTCTTTGCTGGAAATTTTTGAGAGGCAGGATGAAATAGTCCGTGGTGGCGTATTGAAATTAGCTCCTACAGGTAAAGCAAGAGTTAAATTAGGGCATGACGCCAAAACAATTGCTCAGTTTCTATATCCTGATAGGTATGATGCGATGACAGGCACCTATTTTATAAATGAAGACGCAGGGAAAAGTTCATCTGCAAAGAACATCATTATTGACGAGGCATCAATGCTAACCGAGGAACAATTGGCAGCATTGTTTGATGCTTTAGGCCCAGTTGATAGGATCATACTGGTGGGTGATTACAGACAGTTGCCACCAATCGGTACAGGAAGACCTTTTGTTGATATAATAAGTGAGATTAAGCCAAGGACATTTGAAAAGGCGGATTTTTTTTCAGGTTCTGCATATGCAGAATTAAAGAAGATCAGACGACAAAGTAATGCAGGTGATTTCCGTTGGGATGTTGCATTAAGTCGTTGTTTTAGTGATGAACCCACCAAAGAAGACTTAGAGGTATTTCATGCGATTTCATCAGGGGCAATTAAATCAGAACATATCCGGTTAGTGAAATGGTATGAGAGTAAAGATTTTAGAGAACTATTTGAGCAGGTTGTATCTGAAGAATTACCCTTAGATCAGAATGACATAATTAAATCCTTCAACAGAAAAATTGGTGCAAAAGATGTTGGCAATTATCAATACTTCAATTATGATTTTGCGGAACGGGAAATTGAAAAATGGCAGGTCATATCACCTGTAAATGGATACGGATATGGTGTAAGGGAAGTAAATAAGTTCTTTCAAACAACCTATCGAAAACCCTTCATTGATTTGGCACTAAATATTCGGCCTGAAGGTTCGAGTTATTTTCAAAAGAGAAAGGTTGCAAAGCCTAAAGGCAATGATAACATAGTGTATGGTGATAAGGTAATTAATTTAAGAAATATCCGTTGGGAGAATTGGCAGTTGATTAAACCTTCTGATAAAAAAGGTGAAGCATTGAATTATATTGCTAATGGTGAAATAGGTGTTGTAACCGGAGAGTTCAGAGCAAAAGATGGAAGTCGAAAAGGAGAACCTAATATTGAAATTACTTTTTCTACGCAGCCCGGTTATAGCTATGTATTTTGGGCAGATCAATTGGGGGAAGGAGGGAAATACTCATTAGAATTAGCCTACGCAATAACTGTACACAAATCTCAGGGTAGTGGCTTTGAAAAAGTCTTTTTTGTAATGCCCTCCAAGGGTACAATTTTAAGCCGAGAGTTACTTTACACCGCATTAACAAGACAGGAAAAGAAGATTATTATTTTGCATCAAGGCGATTTCAGAGATTTCATCCGATTAGCCTCAACAGATGCTTCGTCAACTGCAAGAAGATTTACAGACCTATTCAGCTTACCAAAGGTGAAACAGTTAAAGCAAAAATGGTACGATGCAAGGTATGTAAATATAAGTGAGAGAGGTGAACCAATGCTTAGTAAGAATGAGGTAATTATAGCCAATTGTCTGAATAAATACAAAAGGCAAATTACTTATGCTTATGAAGACAAATTGAAATTGAATAATTCGGAAAGGACTATAAAGCCGGATTTTACTATTGATAATCTTTTAACTGGCAAACGATTTTATTGGGAGCACTTGGGGATGATGACGAAAACCGATTATCGGGAGAAATGGCTGCAAAAATTGGAGGGTTATATGCAGGATGGATTTATTTTGCATACAGAGGCAAAGCCTGGAGATGAAAGAATATTAATTCTGACAGAAGAAAACCCCAATGGCGGTATAAACTCTCAGGATATTGATTTTACCGTTAGAAAATTTATTCTTGAAGAATCAATTTAGTATTTAACAAAATTAATTAGGGCTCACTCAAAAAAGAAACGAATACTACAAACACTTAATAATCAGTTGAACCAGCAACAAAAATGTTAATCCAGAATTTCCTAAGTGCAAGAAAACACTGTATCTTACCGGAAATTCCTTGCACTTTATGATCAAGTATACCCCCCATCGCAAGGGACAGCTGCCAATGTTCAGGACACCCTTTGACCAGCAGCTCGACCCCAAAAATCGCTGGGTAATCATGGCTGATCTCGTCCCCTGGGATGAACTGGCAACTGTTTTTTTTGATTTTTTGAGCCATAATCACGGTCGTGCAACCATTGATCTTAGGATTATCCTGGGGGCGCTCATGGTCAAGCACCTTGAGGATCTTTCTGATGAGGCTACGATTCTTTACATTCAGGAGAATATCTACGCGCAGTTTTTTGTCGGTCTGACCGCTTTCCAGCGCGATCCCGTCTTCTCATCATCGCTCTTTGTTGAAATCAGACGGAGGCTTGGGAAGAAAGGCTCTGACAAACTCAATGAGATTCTCATACTGCACGCTCACAAACTCAAGGCTATCAGGCATAAACCTACACGTAAAGCCAAATCAGATGGTTCTCACGGAGGCTTGCAGGAATCGGCCCGCAACCTTAATCATACTGAGCAACATAATGATATACAAGTAGAACAAACTGAATTTCATAATACTAATAGCCCGGCAACCCATCCTTCAGATCCTTCTGCTTCAGAAGAATCAACCGGAGATCAGGTGACCGTCAAAACTCAGGCCACAATCCCTAATCGGGGTGTATTGTATCTCGATGCAACCGTTGCTCCTCAGTATATCTCTTTCCCTACCGATTCGCGCCTGCTGTGTGAAGCCAGAGTTATACTTGAAGCCATCATCGACAGCATCTTCGACAGGTACTCTTTGTGGCAGAAAAAACCACGTACCTATCGCCGTTTGGCAAGTCAGAATACACTCGCATTCCTTAAAAAAAGAAAGCACACTAAAGCAGAAATCAATAAATTTAACAAATATCAGCTCCGGTTACTAAAACGCAATCTACATACAATCAATAAGATGTGGGATAAAGTTCTCGCTGAAGGCGCAGACTTCATGCTCACACAAAAGCAGTATTTCTACTTTCTCGTCATTCAACACGTTTACGCACAACAGCTTGAGCTTGCCTCCTCAGCCAAGCGCTCTGTGGAGGACAGAATCGTCAGCCTGCACCAGCCGTGGGTAAGACCCATCGTCCGGGGGAAGGCCGGTAAGAATGTTGAGTTTGGGGCCAAGATCAATATCGCGATGACCGAAAAAATGGCCTGGATTGACCATAGCAACTTTGATAACTTCAATGAAGGTTTATATCTACAACAGGCTGTAGAGCGCTACAAAGCTAATTTTGGCTACTTTCCACAATCTGTACTTGTTGATCGTATCTATCTCAATCGCGAAAATCGTAATTACCTCAAAGACAACGGTATAAATCATTCAGGTGTCCCGCTCGGCAGAAAGCCAGTTTTAGCCAGACACACCAAAAAGTTGCTTGCTAAAATTCAAAACAAACGGGTTCACATCGAGGGCTTCATTGGTGAAGCTAAAACCACCTACGGGCTTGAGAGAATAAAAATGCGAAGACGTGACACTACTTTTGCTGCACTAAATCTCATAATGCTCGTTATGAATCTGGTAACGCTCTCAAAAGCGTTTTCCACTGCCTTGTTTTTTGCATTTTACTGCACACTACAGCAGCTGAAACGCGCGATTTTGGCCGCATGCAATATCCCGTATAATTTTACTATTCGTGCTCAAGCAAAAATAAAATCCCAATGGGAGCAGGCACATGTTCCGATAAGGGTCATGGCATAACCCGGGAGACTTTTTGAGTGAGCCCTAAATAATTTTGATGAGATGACTGTTGAGTCTGAAAATTCCAACAATTCGCATTTGAATATTTTTATTTCCTATAATCATGGAGATACAGCCATGATGAAAAAGGTATTCGGGTACCTGGAGGATTGTGGTTACAACGTAAAATGTGATCAACAGGATATGAGGGCTTATGAGAGAATCGAAGACTTCATTAAAAATGCACTCGATCAGGCAGATTGTATTCTGTCACTGGTCTCGGAGCGAAGTCTGAAATCAGCCTGGGTCAGTTTGGAAATGACAGCCGCAAGAAATTTTGACAAAACGGGAAAAAAATGGATACCCTTGCGTCTGGACAACTCCTTCCAGTCTGATGATGTTCTAGATGAAGCACATGAAGAAATCAAGGCGAGAATTAGAGAATACGGCACTCGTCTCAAAAAGGTAGTTGATGAGGGCAGGACGACCGGAGTTTTCTCGGAACCGCATGATCGCCTGGTTAACCTTAGAGACAATTTCAACGATAATATTAAGGAACTTCGCAGCAGATTAGTCATTGATATATCCGGCAAAGTGTTTGAGACGGGTATGCAGAAAACGAGAGAAAGAATTGCCGAATCGTATAATCAGGAATTAAAACTTGAAAAAGAGAAGGTAATCTCGCGTGCCTCCACTTTGGGCAACGGACTCCCCGGTGGCGAGAACGATATTCATTTGATTATTGCCCGGCGTATTCGGGAGCTGGACATAGACGCCGAAAAAGTTAAACCAGCCATGCAGGTCAATTGCGACCGGCAGGCAACCAGAGCAACATTTATAAAAAGTTACGGTCAAAGGGTTCACCATCATCACCACCAGTTCTATTTCGTTATATCTCCCGCGAAAGAAATGCCGGCAAGTTTTGCCGAATACATGCTTTATGAGTTGATTGAAGACAAAAGTAATGAACACGGTAAGGTGATTGATTATAAATGGAGCAAACAGTTTAAGGACCGTTTGGCTTACTATCCACTGCCTTTGGGATTGGATATAGAATCGAGCAAGAGGAAATTCAACGCCGATTTTGCGAAATCATTTCCCGCGAGTGATCTGTGCTTTGATGAGCATGTTGCGCATGGTTTCAGGACAATCAAAGCGGATTACGTTCTGAGAATTTACGAAATCCATCAGGAGGAATGGGAGACGATGCCTGAGTATCTGTCCTGGATTATGGACAGTTTTGCAAGAGCCCGGGAGGGTGCCCGTTTCATTACATTTTTTATATTTCGTACCGGTAATGTATCAAAATCTACCTCTTTGCTGGGCCGCCTGCTGGGCAGAACCGGCAATCAGAAAGATTCAACACACAAGATCAGGGCCAAATTGGATGAACTTGTCAAAAAGTATCCAGAGTCATCGATTATTGACGAATTTGGTTCGGTAGAAGAAGGTCATATTGTCAACTGGTTTTCATCGAACCTCGGAGTCAGTAACAAGTCGGAGTTAAACAAGGTATTTCGTGCACTGGAGGATCAACTGGAACATGAAGACGCCAGAAAAAAAGAGTTGTTCAGTAAAACCGGCACTTTTGATATGGACTATATCGAGCACAAGCTGCTGAAAACTGCCTGGCGGGTAGCTATGGAAAAAAATCAAAATATACACAAAAAGTAATTGTCATGAACGAGATCAAATCGTTTTCTGAAAAGGTCAACCGGAGAGAACTGCCCGAGCTCCACCACAACGACAAGGCAAATAAACCCGAATTGTACATTCCCTCTCCACAACTCTGGCAGGCCGTTACGGTAGCGCTCGAGCTTGGACTGCCATTGTTGCTCACCGGAGAACCCGGAACGGGCAAAACCGATCTGGCCAAATACATAGCCTGGTACTTCAATCTCGGAGAACTGCTGGTATTCGATGCACAAACCACCTCCTCTGCCCGCGATCTCTTTTATCGTTACGACGCACTGGCTCACTTCCAGTATGCACAAACGTCGAAAGAGGCGCTCGATGCAAGCGAGGTGGAGCGCAGGTTTATTAAATATGTGGCGCTCGGACAGGCCATCAGGGCGGGAGAACGCCGGGTGGTACTCCTCGACGAAATTGACAAAGCCCCGCGTGATCTGCCCAATAACATACTGGCAGCACTCGAAGAACTCCGGTTTACGGTGGCTGAAACCGGAAACAAATACGATACCGATTCCCGGAACCGGCCGATTATCGTCATGACCTCCAACTCGGAAAAAAATCTGCCCGACGCCTTCCTGCGCCGGGTCGCCTATTATCATATTTCCATGGATGAGATTGATCTGCCCGGTATCCTTAGCAGCAAGGTGGACGGACTGTCGAAAACCGACATCGATGCGCTCATCGCTCACTACCATGTGATACGCAACGACCGCAAGCGCAAGCTCCAGAAAAAGCCCGCCACTGCCGAACTGATCCACTGGGCCAATCTCCTGCAAAAAATGAACTTCCCTACCTCCAAACTGCACAATACTGACGACCTCAGCGAGACAGAAAAGGAACAGCTCATCACTTCTTACTCCGTACTGGCCAAAACCCGCGAAGATCTCGCGACCCTGAAGAAATCGCTCACGGAGTAATATGCAACAGCAGAGCCTTCTATATCATTTGCTGACTGTTTTCACCGAAAATGTGGAAACAGCCCTCGGCCGCCGGCTAGGCGTGGATGAGCATCTCCGACTGCAGGAACTCATCGCCCGTCTGCCCGACGACCTGCCTCCCGACCAGCTTCGCGATGTGCTGCTGCCTCTGTTCGCCAAAAATGAAGCACAACAGGCTCAACTGCGCCAGCTTTTCGATGAATGTATCGTGCGCGCCGGCGTCCTGTATGCGCAGGGGGGGGATATTCCGCCCGCTGCCGGTGGTAAACGGCTGCTGCCCTTCGCCATCGGTGCCATTCTGCTGCTACTGGCTGTTGTGTTGGTCTGGCGTGCCTGCTCGCCACCACCACCGCCTGAAACTGCGGTTTATTACAACAAAAGTGTATATACTGGCGAAAAGACTTCCGTATGCCCCGAAAACCTGTCATTTACGCCCGAAGAAGCCTTTTTTTGTACTGAAAACGCCCTTCCGCCAACGGCACACGCTCAATATACTGTCTCGAATGGCATCTGCCTGGAGATTGTCGCCTCGGACAGTGCCGGCGTTGATACGGTGTGCCTGACGCTGCGAAATGCGAATATCTCGCAGAATATCCGCTGGATTATTACTGTTGAAAAAGGGGGTACTGCTGTACAACCACCACAGGATCCGAAAGAACTTCGGTATTTTCCCCAAAAATCCCTGCCATTCCCGAACGACCATGTATGGCCCGAAGCCGATACACTGGCTCCCTGGGAACGATTCCTCGCCCGATACGAATGGCCGCTGAAAGCAACCGTCATCGCGCTGCTGACACTCGCAGGCCTGTGGTTTCTGCGCTGGCGCATCCGCCGGCGAAGAAAGCTCGTCGCCGAACTGGAAAGCAACACGCTGCCACCGTATGTCTGGAATATCCGCATCGAAAACCTCGAACCGCCCGAACACAGTGAGGCTTATTTTGAGGCACTGCAGCGACTGCGCAGACGCGAGGAGGACGATCAACTGTTTCTTGACCTTCCCGCCACCATCGGCGCTACCATCGAAAATGGCGGTAACATCAGCTTCCGCTTCGGACGATTTACCCGCCCGCCCGAATACCTGCTGCTGATTGACCGCCAGGATAACGCCAATCACCGCGCCCGACTGTTCGATCAACTGTACCGCGATTTCAAAAATGCAGACGTCCTCGTCGAACGCTTTTTCTTCGACGGCGATATGCGGCGCTGTAGCAATGAACAACATCCCGGCGGGCTCACACTCCCGGAACTGCAACACCGCTACCCTGATTCCCGACTGCTGATCATCAGCGACGGCTATCAGCTGCTCAGTCCGATGACCGGCAGATTGTCACGCTGGACCGACTTCCTGCTGCAGTGGAAACAGCGCAGCCTGCTCTCGCCAGTGCCTACCAACGAGTGGGGCCGCCGCGAAGATTACCTCGGCACTGTTTTCAATTTGATGCCGGCCTCCTTGCAGGGTCTCAATTTCCTCATCGAACAGCTCGATGCCGGCGAAGATGCCGACTGGGGGATATGGCGCGGAAAAATAACCGACGCCCCTGCTGAACCCGTCGAGCTGCAGGGCGGGCTGATCACCACCCTCCGGTACTACTTCAGCGAAAGGATGATGCAGTGGATTGCTGCCTGCGCTGTTTATCCCTCCCTGCACTATGACCTCACGCTGTTTATTGGACACGCACTGTCTGATGGGGACGACAACCTTGTCAGGGTTGACAATGTGACGGAACTCACCCGGCTGCCCTGGTTTGTTGAAGGCGCCATACCCCGACAGGCACGGGAAGAACTGCTCGAATGGCTCGAAAAAACTGCACCTGACAAGCTCCTGCGCGTTCGGGAAGCCCTGCATGAACTGCTGTCGGTGAACAGGCCGCCCGAAAATTCGGTCGCATGGGATGAGTTCCGCATGACAGCCGCCCTCAATGAATGGCTGATCACAAAAGACACCCGGAAAAAGGAAAAACTGCGAAAGGAAATCGAGCAGCTCATCGAAAAGGGCGCAGAAGCCGATTTCACCGTCATCAGATACCTCGATCGCGAAAAAACACCGCTCGATTTCATCGTGCCGGATTCGCTCAAAAAATATGTGCGCGACGAATCGCCGCTTGCCGGACTGCGCAACGTGTGGCGCGACCTGATCCGGGTGCTGCCAATCTGGCTTGTCGGCTCGGCAGCTGTATTGTGGTGGTCGCCAAAGCAGGCGGAAACCTGCCGGAATATGCAACTGCTGGACGGCAGGCAGGTTTGTCTCGACAATCCCGCCGACCTGCTCTGTTATTATGAAAAACTGGCCCGCGACTCCATCAGCACGGGCAACATGGCGGCATTCGACAGTATTAATACACTCGCCAAATCCCTGCTCGACAACCTGCAGACCGACAGTGCTGTACTGCGCTATCGAGGCAATGTGGCTGCAAGCCTGTACAATCGGGGGGCTGAATACGAAACATCGCTGCGCAACGATACCGTGGCATGGAGAAATGTCGCGTGCCCGTGGTTTACCAGAGCTGCGGCACTCGACTCTGCCGACTTTGATATCTTGCGGGCTCAGGCATGGTGTAACTATTCTCAGACACTTCCCGAGGTAAAAATACCGGTTAGACTGTTCGGGCAGGTTACGGATGAGTCCGGTTCGCCATTGAAGGGGGTACTCATTTCAGGAGGTGGTTTTGCTGTCCGGAGCAATCAACAGGGCCGTTTTTCTCTTGAACTGAAAGACAATTCATACCGCCGCCCCGATATACGTATCACGTGCCAGCTTGCAGGTTACGAAACAGCCATTCGGGATATCCGGCTAACCGATTTCAGCGGCAATCTTGATATCCGGCTCAAACGCGCCTATGAACCGCCCAAACCGCTGACCATCAGTGGTGTGGTTACAGACAGGAATGGCAAGCACATCGAAGGGGCCATAGTGAACACAGACTATGGTAACTCAAAAACCGGCAGTGACGGCCAATTTATGCTGGTATTTACGCCGGAGCGAGGCTTCAGCGGCCAGCTGCGAATGGACGTTTCTCGAGATGGATACGTGGCTGCCACGAAAACTGTTTCCACAGCACAGCCTGTAGCAACCGTTAATTTCGCGCTCGAAATGGTAGTGATACCTCCCGTCCCTGTTGTGGGCGAGCCGTTCACAGATCCTCTTGTGGGCAAGTTCATACGGGTTAAAGGCGATACCTTCACTATGGGCTGTACCAGCGAGCAGGGTAGCGACTGTTACGGCAATGAAGAACCAGCTCATAAAGTTACACTGAGTGATTACTACATCGGAGAAACGGAGGTAACCCAGTCCCAGTGGCGGGCAGTGATGGGGAATAATCCGTCGCACTTCAACAATTGTGATGAATGTCCGGTAGAAAATGTCAGCTGGAACGATGTGCAGGACTTCATCTCAGCGTTGAACAGGCGCAGTGGCGGTGCGCGCTATCGCCTTCCTACTGAGGCAGAATGGGAGTACGCTGCCCGAGGTGGAAGCCTTAGTAAAGGATACAAGTATTCCGGCAGTGTCTCTCTGGGTGAGGTGGGTTGGTATACCGAAAACTTAGGTGGCAGAACCCACCCGGTAGGACAAAAAGCACCTAATGAACTGGGGTTGTATGATATGAGCGGCAATGTGTATGAGTGGTGCTCGGACTGGTGGGACAATTACTCATCAGGAAGTCAGACCAACCCGACCGGGCCAAATGAGGGCGTTGGCCGCGTGGGCCGCGGCGGCTGCTGGCTCAGCTACGCCAGGGGCTGCCGCGTGTCGGGTCGCAACTACTTCGAGCCGGACGGCCGCAACTTCTATCTCGGCGTCCGCCTCGTCTCCTCCGCCCCCAGGTAGATGGCTTGCCCATCAGGCTGACCGTTGAGCAGGGTCAGGGAAAGTGGGTACGAGCCATTGAAGCGATCGCCGGAGCTGGGAGCAGGAGCGGCAGCGACGCGACCGCGAGGGGCGATGGCGGCAATGGCGAGTGCTCGAGTGGCGAGTGCTCGAGTGGTAACCAATCAAACTGTGAAATATGCAGATCAAAATTTTTACCATTCCCGTGCTGGGAGGAGAGCGTATTCTGGAAGAGATGAATGTGTTTCTGAACAGCAAAAGAATTATAGTGAAAGCTTAGCCTGCATGAAAGGAGATCTGTTCTCCTTCAAGAATTTTGATGATGTTTTGGAAGACATTCATGGCGTGTTTCGTGAGCGTTGTGGAGAAATATTATACGCATGCTCCTGAGCATCCTTGAACATTAGAAGATTGGTAGCCACTTTTGCTCGATTTTGAGGTGCCGTAACAGTAGGTTTCAACCAGCTTGGTTATTGTTGAACGGGCCATTTGGCTCAAAAGCAAAATCCAGCCACGTATTATGGTGTTTGGTAAATCGATGTAGTGGGCTTGGTCGAAGCCTGTGCTGAAGAGCTTGTAGTGCAGTTCGGATAATTTGGGCCACTTGTAGGCGCGGGGGCCTTTGATGGCACAAAAATCAGTGGTGCTTTCCATTGTGCAAATTTTGTTCTTTGGCGGAATGTTATTGGCCATGTGGGATCTAAAATCATTTTGTGCCGCAGTGCAGGCTGGAGAAGGTGATCGTCAAGGCGGGGGAGTTGATTGATGCGTGTGTGTATGCGGTCAGGCGGGCGGACTGGCAGCGGTAGTGGCGGTGGGGGTATGAGGCTGGTTTTGCGTTGATTCCATGCAGCCTCCGGGCTAAAAGCAGGCCGCTGAAAGCTGCCTGTTATTAGCCCGGGGCTTCCGGCCGCCGGCCGCCGGGCTTGTCAAAAGCAAGGCAACGGACACTTTTGTCTATGGATTTTGCGGGCGCTGCGGATACTGCTTATCTTGGAGCGTGGCCGGGCTGTTTGCGGGGGCTTTTGCGCTTGCAGGCGCAGGCGCAAAAGCCGCCCCAACGCCTCCCGGCCACGCGCCGCCTGCCGCCGGCGGGCGCTTTTTTTCAACCTACAAAAAACGACGACTATGTACCGTTGGCTGCTGCTTGTTGCCTTCTTTTTGCCCAGCCTGCTGCCGGCCCAGCCCGGCGGCCCTGCTGCTCTTTGGACGCCTGTGGCTGCCCCGCCAGCGGCAGGGGGCGAGCAGCGCATACAGCCGCAGGCTTCGCGCATCTATGCACTGGCGCTCGACAGTCTGCGGCAGCGGCTGGCGGGGGCGCCCCTTGAGGGCAGCGCGGCGGCGGTGGTGGTGGAGGTGCCGCTGCCGGATGGCGAGCTGCTGCGGCTGCAGGTGTGGGCGTCGCCCATCATGGACAAGGGGCTGGCGGACCGCTATCCGGGCATACGCACCTATGCGGGCCGCGGGCTGGACGATGCTGCCATCAGCTTTCGCCTCGACCTTACGCCCCAGGGCTTTCACGCCCTGATTTTTAGCCCGCAGGGCACGATTTTTATCGACCCGCTCTACCACGGGCAGGACAAGCTGTACCAGGTGTATGCCAAAAAAGATTTTCGGCCGCCGCCGCACAAGGTGTTTGGCTGTGCTTTTGCGGAGGCGGCGCCTGCCGGCTCACCCATGCTGCCGCCGGGCGGCAAAAGTCTGGGCGACTGCCAGTTGCGGGTGTACCGGCTGGCGCTGTCCTGCTCGGCCGAGTATGCGCAGTTTCACGGGGGGAGCGTGCCGCTGGTGCTGGGGGCGATGGTCACCACCATGAACCGGGTCAACGGGGTGTACGAGCGCGAGTTTGCGGTGCGCATGGAGCTGGTGGCGGCCAATGATACGCTTATTTTTCTGGACCCGGCGACGGATCCGTTTACCAATGAGGATGTGGGGCTGATGCTGGGCGAAAATCAGGCGCTGATCGACAGCCTGATTGGTACCGATGGCTATGATGTGGGGCATGTGTTTGGTACGGTGGGGGGTGGCCTGGCGGGCTACGGGGTGGTGTGCAGTCCTTCGGCCAAAGCCATTGGGGTCACCAGCATTGGGGCGCCGGTGGGCGATCCTTTTGATATTGACTATGTGTCGCACGAGTTTGGCCACCAGTTTGCGGGCAGCCATACCTTCCGGGGCTGCGGCAACCAAAACGAGAATGACCCGACGGCGGTGGAGCCGGGCAGTGGCTCGACCATCATGGCGTATGCGGGCATTTGTGGCGACAATGTGCAGCTCAATTCGCACGATTATTTTCACGGCTTCAACCTGCAGGAGATGTCGCGCTTCATCACCCTGGGGCAGGGCAATACCTGTGGCGAGCGGGTGGTGCTGGCCAATCAGCCGCCGGTGGTGGCGCTGCGCGAGCAGGCCTATGTGATTCCTGTGGGTACGCCTTTCTTTTTGGAGGCGTCGGCGGCCGACCCCGACGGGGATGCGCTCAGCTACTGCTGGGAGCAGTTTGACAGCGAGCTGAGTGTGCAGCCGCCGCTGCCCGACAATGCCGGGGGTCCCAACTTCCGGACGCTGCCGCCGGCGGCGAGTCCGCGGCGTTACTTTCCGGCCCTGCCGGCCCTGGCCAGTGGCGGGCCTTTCAGTTGGGAGGTGCTGCCGACGGTGGCGCGCAACTTCGACTTTCGCGTGTCGGTACGCGACAATGCGCCGGGGGGCGGCTGTGTGGACTATGGCCGGGCGGCTGTGCGCGTGAGCGATGCGGCGGGGCCGTTTGTGGTGTCGAGCCCCAGTGCGGCCGGCATCCGCTGGGCTGCCGGCGGGCAGGAGGGGGTATACTGGGAGGTGGCCAATACGCAGTTGGCGCCGGTGAGCTGCGAGACGGTCGACATCCTGCTGTCGGTCGACGGTGGCCTCAGCTATCCGCTGCTGCTGGCGGCGGGGCAGCCCAACAATGGCTATTGTGTGGTAGCGGTGCCGCAGCTGTCTACGGCTACGGCCCGGGTGATGGTGGTGTGTGCGGGCAGCATTTTCTTTGACATTTCCGACAGCGATTTTAGCATAGAAGCGCGTGATTTTGTGCTGCGTACGCAGCCGGTGGCGGTCAATTCCTGCGGGCAGGATTCGCTGGTGATTGCGCTCTCGCTCGAGAGCGGCAGCGGCTTTGCGGGTCAGGCGGGGCTGGCGGTCAGTGGCCTGCCGGCGGGCGTCAGCGCTGTGTTTGCGCAGGACAGCCTGTCGGCGGGGGCAGCTACGACCCTCAGCCTGAGCGGTCTGGGCGCAGCAGCGCCGGGGCTTTACCCCTTGCTGCTCACGGGCAGCGCCGGCGGCGGCAGCCAGTCGGCCGCCTTTTCGCTCAGTCTGAGCCCGGCCCTGCCGGCGGCGGTGCAGCCCGTGGCGCCCGTAGACGGCGCCCTCAACGCCCGGCTGCGGCCCCTGCTGGCCTGGCAGGCGGCGGCGGCAGCCGACAGCTACAGCCTGGAGCTGGCCGACAATCCCGATTTTTCGCCCCGCCTGCTCGAGCAGGCAGGGCTGGCCGGCGGCGAGTATGTTTTGCCGGAAAACCTGCCCGCGGGGGCGACGCTCTACTGGCGTGTGCGGGCGCGCAACGCCTGCGGCCCGGGAGACTGGGGCCCTGTGTACCGGTTTACGACGGCGGCCATACAGTGCACGACGGTGGCGGCGGCCGACCTGCCGCTGCCCATCAGTGCCGATGATACGGTCACGGTGCTGTCGACCCTTGCTTTGGCAGCGCCGGGGGTGGTGACCGATGTCAACCTGCCGGTGCTGCGCGGCCGGCACGACTGGATCAACGACCTGCAGTTTGCGCTCATCAGCCCTTCGGGCAGGGTGGCGGCCCTGCTGGGGCCTGTGTGCTGGGATGAAGACAACTTTGATGTGCGCTTCGACGACGAGGCGGTGCTGCCCTACAGCAGCCTGCCGTGTCCGCCCGTCGATGGCGGCCTCTACCAGCCGCGGGAGCCGCTGTCGGTGTTTGACGGAGAAAATCCGGCCGGCACGTGGACGCTGCGGGTGTTTGACTCCTGGGCTGCTGATGGCGGCGAGCTGGTCGAGTGGTCGCTGGAGGTGTGCCAGCTGCCGCTGCCCAATGCGGGCTGCGCCCTGGCGGCCGGCGCGTCGGTGCTGCAGACGTCCTGTCTGCCGTGTACGGCGGAGGTGTCGGTGGCTGTGACGGGCGCGGTGGGGGAGGTGGCCTACCTGTGGAGTGATGGCGGGCGGGGCCCGGTGCGCGCGGGGCTGTGTGCGGGCAGCTATACGGTCACGGTGGTCGATGCGGCTAGTTGCACCTACAGTCTGCCGGTGGAGGTGCCGCCGGCCGGCGATTTTTTGCGCGTCAGCGCTACGGCTACGCCTGCGCAGGATGGCGACAACGGCACCGCCACGGCGGTGGCCGAGGGCGGTACGCCGCCGCTGCGCTATGCGTGGAGCAGCGGCGACAGCACCCTGGTGGCGGGCATGCTGCCGCCCGGGCTGTATACGGTCACGGTGACCGATGCCAACGGCTGTACGGCTACGGCCGTGGTGGAGGTGGGCTTTGTGACGGCCCTGTCGGGGGTGGCGGGCCTGCTCGATTTTCAGTTGACGCCCAATCCGAGTCGCGGCCCGCTGCTGTTGCAGCTGGCGCTGGACGGTGCTGAGGAGGTGGTGGTAGAAATCTATACGGCCCAGGGGCAGCGGGTGGAGCGGCTGTCGCGGCGCGGCCCGCGGGTGTCGGCCGAGCTTTCGCTGGCCGCCTGGCCGGATGGGGTGTATTTTGTGGTGGTGCGTACGGCGCGGGGGCGTGTGAGTCGTGGGGTGGTGTTGAAAAAATAGGGGGGGATTTTCTGCCCGGGGGGGGCAGAAAAGCCTTGCTGTGTGGGGGTTTGCGGAGAATAAGGGGGATAATCGCCGCATTTTTGCGGAGAATAATGTCTATATTTGCCGCAGCAACAACTTTAGACCGTGGCCAATTACATTTACCAGCACGAGCATTGGACAGCCTTCACATGGCGTGAGGCTGAGATCAATGCCATTTTCGGTGAAGTCCGAAACCTGCAGGGCAGGCTTATTGGTCAGATGAATATGCTTGGTTTTGCAGACAGGGAAGAAGCGGCGCTCAGGACTTTAACCCTTGACGTTGTCAAATCTGCTGAAATCGAGGGAGAAAAACTCGACTATGAGCAGGTTCGTTCATCGATTGCCATACAGTTGGGTATCAACCTGGCCGGTCTTGTTCCTGCCAACAGCAATGTAGAAGGGGTTGTAGAGATGATGCTGGATGCGACGCAAAATTACCGGAAGCCATTGACCAACGAACGACTGTTTGGGTGGCATGCGGCACTTTTTCCGACAGGCTTTAGCGGGATGTACAAAATTGAAGCAGGTCGTTACAGAACGAGTGAAATGCAGGTCGTTTCGGGGGCGATGGGGAAACAAAAAATCCATTATGAAGCGGTTCCTGCCGACAGGGTAGCGGAAGAAATGGATAAGTTTTTAACATGGTTCAATGACCAGTCGACCATGGATCCTGTCCTGCAGGCTGCGGTTGCTCATTTTTGGTTTATCATCATACACCCTTTTGATGATGGCAACGGCAGGATAGCGAGAGCGCTTACGGATTTACTGCTTGCCCGTGCAGACAAGTCGGCGGAGCGGTATTACAGTATGTCAAGTCAAATGTTGGTTGAGCGGAAGCAATATTATGCGGTGCTGCAGAAAGTTCAGCACAGCCGCGGCGACATTACGGCATGGATGTACTGGTTTTTACATTGCCTCAAAAATGCGCTTTTAGCAACAGAGGCGACTTTGCAAAGAATATTCCGTAAAATAGAGTTTTGGAAAGTTCACGAGCATACAGCCTTCAACGAAAGACAGCGATTGATGCTGAACAAACTATTTGACGGATTTGACGGAAAATTGAAATCATCCAAATGGGCAAAGATGGCTAAGTGTTCGCCCGATACGGCCCTGCGGGATATCAAAGATTTGCTGGACAAAGGGATATTGCGACAAGAACAAGCAGGCGGACGAAGCACAAACTATGAGCTTGCTGATTGCTGAAACTACCGGCAGGCTTTTGTTGCTTCGCAGGCCGGATGAGTGGGGGGCGGCTTTTCTGCCGGGGGGCAGAAAAGCCATACCGTATATATACCTAAAATAAAGGACACATGAAATACTATCTGGGTGTTACTGACTATGCTTGGTTTTCTTTTCTCTCACAGCGGAAGAATGAAGATGTTAATTTCTGGCAACCCGGCGGACACGGTTCCTTTCGGGTGCTGACTGCTGGTGCACCCTTTGTTTTCAAGCTCAAGAGCCCGTACAATGCTATTGGTGGGCTTGGCTTTTTTAGTTCACATACGCTGCTACCGCTGGACGTTGCCTGGGACATATTTCAGGAGAGAAATGGTCTGACATCTTACTGGCAGTTCAAGCAAAAAATCGCGGCTTATCGGCATGCGGACAATAGTTTTTTGATAAATCCCAACATAGGCTGTATCGTGCTCACAGATCCTATTTTCTTTCGGAAAGAGGATTGGATTGAAGTTCCTGCCAACTGGAGCAGGAGTATCGTGCAGGGTAAATCTTACGATACCAGCGAAACTGTTGGCGGTGCATTGTGGAAAAAGATAGAGATCGTACTTGAAAAGTATCATCTTTTTGATCGGGAGGAGTCCCGTAAAAGCCAGCTTATCCTTGAGGAAGCCGAGGTCAGGTATGCAGAAAAATACCTGACGCGGGTAAGGCTGGGGCAAGGTGCCTTCCGCGTTCGGCTCACGGATGCTTATCAGCGAAAATGTGCCATCTCCGGGGAAAAAACCTTACCTGCACTGGAGGCAGCTCACATTAAGCCTTATGCGGCTTCAGGGCCTCATTATGTTTCCAATGGTCTGCTGATGCGTGCTGACATGCATAAGTTGTTTGACAGCGGCTACCTGACTATTACCCGCGACTATCGGGTTGAAGTCTCAGGCAGGATAAGAGAAGTTTTTGAGAATGGTAAGGACTACTACCAGTATCACGGGCAGCCGCTGAGGTTACTTCCGGAAGCGGTTGAGGATCGCCCGCAGCGTCAGTTTATTGATTGGCACAACCAATACATATACAATGGATAAATTTCAGCAAGTGCTTACAGCGCGGGTTATTCAGTTTCGGGATGAGCGCAACTGGGAACAGTTTCATACGTCCAAGGATATTGCGATGAACTTGAGTATCGAGTCCAATGAGCTTCTGCAGTTGTTTCTGTGGAAGTCTGATGATCAGATTGATCGCGAAAAACTCGGCGACGAAATAGGTGATGTGTTGTACAGTTTGTTGTTGATTTGTGAACGCTTTCAGCTTGACCTGCACACAGTTTTTGAGCAAAAGATGCAGAAGAATGAGGCTAAGTATCCGGTGAAGGATTTTTACAATTCTAATAAAAAGTATGACGAGTAGGTGGGTGGAGGTGTGCTTTGCTGAAGTGGCAGGGAGCGTTTTTTATTATTTACGCAGGAAGTATATCTGCTGAGGGATGTGCTGCTGCACATGGGCACTGCTAGCCAGCGAAAAGGTTGTAGGAAGTACATCCGGAAACTTGGTATGAACAAATCGGGTGTAATTCAAAATGTCGCTGACAAAAAATGGGTTCTTGGTCAAATATAATGGGTATTGAGATCTGGCTCCCTTAAAACGGCCCCGGTGTTTTCTAGAGCCCCGTTAGGGGCGTGATATGGGTAGCAATGGCCCCGGTGTTTTCTACCCATATCGCGTCCCTACGGGATTAGAGCCCCGTTAGGGGCGTGATATGGGTAGCAATGGCCACCGTGTTTTCCGGAG
>CAYTVG010000030.1:0-30530 GCA_964441755.1 uncultured Saprospiraceae bacterium | reverse complement strand
CATCACGTCCCTACGGGACTCCTGAAAACAACGGGGCCGGTGTTTTCTACCCACACCACGTCCCTACGGGACTACCCACATCACGTCCCTACGGGACTCCTGAAAACAACGGGGCCGGTGTTTTCTACCCACATCACGTCCCTACGGGACTACCCACATCACGTCCCTACGGGTCTCCGGAAAACACCGGGGTCGTTCGCTTTCTACCTGTACTGGTCCCCCAAATAACCAGACAAGGTTACCGTATTAAAATTGTAATCTTGTCTATGGAAAAGAAGCGACGCAGCAAAGAAGAGAAGCTTAGCATTCTGAAAGCGGCAGAAAGCCAGGGGGTAGAAGTTACGATTTTGCAGCATGGATTTATCCATCTACTTTCTACCGCCGGCCTAAGGCGTAAGTTGAGCTTCCCCCCCCAAAAAACTAGACACGTTTGATAAACCAAGGTGACTTAAGTTCGAGGGCAGCTGTAAATATGGGTAGTTCTTACATGTGGCAAATCTACGAAACCCACTTCATTTGGACTAGAGCCAGTTTCTTTTCTACAACTTCGCATGGATGAAGGAAGATAGCCATTGATACGCTGCTGAAAAAAACCGTTGGAAACCCGCTGAAAAAATCCCGGGTATACGCTATGATGGTGCTTAGCCTTGCAGGACGGCTGTTAATGGAGGGCATTGCTGTTGTATTGTATGTCAGTCACTTCTAATCGCAACCAAGTCCAGTCACCTCCGTCCATTTTCCAGGTTGCAGTCATCTTGCAGGGCACCTTAATGCCCTCAAATGATTTGTAGTCTGTAATATTCATGATCCATTCATGTCGCTTTGCAGTGCTTTCATTGCCTTTATAGCGCAGTGCAGAAAAGGCAGTTACTTCTCCCCGGGAATTAAAATAAAATGTCCCGCTGCCTGTGGTGCCTTTATAGGTCAGTGTTGCTTTCGCTGCAGAGTCGTCTATGGGTTCCCATCTGATATAAGGACTTAGCGCCAAGGAGGGAAACCACACCATTTCGCCCAGGTATCGTTGCAGCGATCCTTCATCTATTTTTTCACCTTTTTCATGGACAACACTCAGCAGGGAGTTCAATTTGATCAGCATTTCGCCTTTGCCATTTTCAAATTTATCTCTGCCCACAGCAGACAGCAGGCTGTTCATCTTAACTTCCACGGTCCAGATGAAGGCGGGAATATCGATTGTTGTGTATTGGGTAGCCGTCGCACTCATCCAGTCTGCCTGTTCGGGTTTCATTTTCATGTCAGCTTTTTGCGTTACTTTCCCGATGCTTATAGAGGAGCGTCCGACAGCACCGGACTTTCGGAGCCAGTTTTTGACGGGCCCGGGCAAATCTCCGAGATCGTTTTCGCGGATTACCCTGTTGTCCTCAGGCTCGAGCTGCTGCACCAATTGTGTGATTTCCTGCTGTACCAGCCTTTGAAAATTGAAATGCGCGTATGAAATGACAGAAACAAGCAAAATCAGCATGTTGGGCAATGTACCAAACCTGGCGTCTTTCCAAAAAAGGATAATCAGGATTTGTGAAATACATACGGCTGCAAATCCGGCCAGCCAGGCATACTTTGAATGGAGCAACTGTAAAATGCCGAAAGTCATGAGGAGGATGGCCGCTGCCAGCCAAAAAAAGCCCATAGGTTTGGAAATAGGAAGTGTCAATTCTTTGACTTCCTTAATACCCATACCTTTGACAAATCCGAGCAGGTGGATAAGTCCGTGTAAAAAGGTGATTGCTAAGAAGGCTGTTTTCATGATTTTGTTGTTTGGGACGAAGAAATATGGCGGAACGCAGGCATGCCCGGCCGGCCGCTTTCACCGATGTTCTTTATCTTGCGGATGATTGTCTTTGCCTTGCAGCATACGGGGTTGACTGCCCGATATGCGCTGATCAATGCTGCTTGTTTTAAAAATACATAAATTTTTATGTGTGTCCGGGGATTTCTGTCAGAGACAACAATGACTCTTTTCTGCATCAAAGGAGCAGGGCCGATGCTACCTGACAAAAAAGCTCCCGGGGAAAAGCCGTACTACAACTAGCAACCGAATTGAGCTACCTCTGAAGGAAAGACGCCTGCGTACAGCCTCCCGCCGCTCAGTCCGGATATGGTCGATCTCATGGGCTGTTCAAACAGGGACACCGATCTCATGATTTTATTTTAAAATTAATCGACCTCCCATGCAACGGAAGGTCTAGTTCGTGCATATAGTAGATTGTAACCGGCCGGGAATACAATTTATTATGCAACACAATATAAATCAACCATGAAATATTTATTCAGGTATTCATTTTTCCTTCTTTTCTCTGTAGTGTTTTTTACTGCATGTAATAAAGAAAATCTTGACGAAATCGTCATCACTGACCCTGGATACGAACCGGACGGAACCAAAGTAAACACATTGTTAAAGGCGATTACAACAGACAACAGTAATCAATCTGCTACGCTGAATTGCCTTACAATGGTATACCCGATCTCATTGGAACTGAAGTCAGGAAGCGTCATAACTGTTGGAAGTAATGCTGATTTTGAGGCCGCCCTGAATGCAAGTGCTGATAACAGAGCCGTTGACATCAGATACCCATTGACTGTAATCGATGCGAGAGGTACAAGTATACAGGTTCAGTCGAATGCTGAATTGGGCAGAAATTTTGCATCTTGTATACCTCAAACCGGATGGGCGGCGGCCATGACTACCAATGAGACCCTTCCTGCCTGCTATTATAGTGATTTATTCTGTTTTGACCTCATCTATCCGTTGAGCCTGGTAGATGAAGACGAAAACCATACTACTGGACATTTTTCAAAAAGGGGCATGTATCCCCTCTGAGCAGATATAAAATGTGATCCAGAAAGGATTCAAAATTGGTGCAAATGGTTGTGAGCATCGCCAGCCCTTTTCTGAAGATAGAAACGGCCTGTATACGGCTACCATCTTTGTACTGTTTAATAACAATCTGTTTGATCTTTTGGATCCCTTCACGAATAGCCAGTATATAGGATGTAGCTACCAGAGCAAGCATAAATTCTGCTTTGACCTTATCCCGCAGGTTGATGTCTTCCAAGTTGTAGCCATTACTTTTCAGATGTTTGAACATACACTCAATCTTCCAGCGCGTCTTGTACTTGTTTGCTGTGTGCTTAGTCGGTGCAAGATTGGTCAGCAGCAGAAACACAGGGTCGTCAGGATTTTTTTTCGGATTGCGGAACATGAGTATCTCGTACTTGTAGCCCAACAGCTCAATTGGGTGGTGGATAAACTTACCACTTTCGGCACACTTGTAGGTCAGCTTCTTGTACGTGCCCTCCTTTGTTTCTTCTACTTCCTTGAAAAAATCGCACCACTTAATCCGTATGACAAAATTAATTCCATTGTCTATCAGATATTTAAACCACTCTTTGCCAACATACTCCCTGTCAGCAATCAATGTCATGCCACGAAGGTTGAACAACTTGGCTGCCTCGTCAAATAACTGAATTCGGTCGTCCTGAGATGAAGCTCCCATCTTAGCCATCTGCTTCCAAAATATCGGTATCGATACTTTATGTACGACTATACTCAGCACGAGGTAGTGAATTTTCTGTTGACCAAAACGCCAGCTCGTACCATCTAACAGGAGCGTATCAAAGCCTCGGGCTCGCAGCAGTCTAACGTTGTGTCGGAGCAGATTTTCTTTGAAACCCTTCTTTTTACTCCACTCATTGATAAACCGGATAAGTCGTTTGTAGTGGCTCTCTGAGCTTGTATCCTTGTTGCCAAGAATTCCTCCAACAAAATCTTTCATCTTGTACAGGTTCACGCTACGGGAGGTGCTAATCAAGTTTATCACCAGCCACAAGTTTTTTACTGCTCCGTAACCATATTGACCGTACATTTCTGTAAATTTGTGTATGCGTGTTGAGAGCATTTCTTTAGGTTTTGTTTCACCCCAAATTTAATGCTTTTGACACGCATTCTTATAAATGTCCAGTAGTATGGACGAAAACATAAGCACGGTCGAAAACGAAGCTCAGCTAATCGATGTATTTGCTACAACGGAAGGTCCCCTGTCTTTTATTTTACCCATAGCTGTTGTTGATGAAGATGGCGTGGAGTCAAGTATTGCCAATATTGATCAATTCTTTGGGCTCATAGCACAATGCAACGATCTGACAGCCATAGTGACTATCGAAGAAATTCAATTTCAGGGCTTTGTTTGTTACAACCTGGTGTATCCTGTTACCATGCTGGATAATAACGGAAACCTTGTCACGGTAAACAATGCTGATGAATATGCTCTTCTTGTGTTAGGGGGTGAGCCCCTGCAGCTTCAATTGCCGTTTTCTTTTGTAAACAGCGATGGCGTTGTGTTCAATATCACGGATTTGGATAGTTATGTTTCAGCATTAAATGCCTGTGGGCTGGATATAGAAATCACGTATACCGGTATATGTGACATCGCTGACCACGTGCTGTTGTTTATCAACAGAGGCGGGCCGTCCATGAGTCCCTGCAGGTTTAACATTAATTACCCGGTTCAGCTGCTGGCTGGCGGCACAACCTTCACCGTAAATAATATTGTCGAATACTACGGGGTATACAATCAGTTTCAGCTAAATGAAATTCAAGTAGTATTTCCGGTATCTGTAACAGTCATGTCTACAGGGCAAGAAATTCAATTTGAAGTAAAGAATGATCTTTGTGAGTACATTGACGATTGTGAATAATTAAGGTTTAGTGTGCGAACAATAGTCCGGTGATCTTTTTAGCCACAGCAAGATCACCGGACTGTTCAATCCTGAATTAAAAAAACGTCGATGATAGAATCAAATATAATAAAAGCGGCAATCAATCGAGAAAGGACAGCATACAAGCATATCTACGAAACATGCAGCCCCTATATCTTTTCGATCATCCGGCGATACATCCATGACGCTAACGATCACAAAGATGTCCTGCAGGAAGTATTTGCACGGATTTTTCTTTCTTTACAAAGCTTTGATGACCGGAAAGGCGATTTCAAGCCTTGGTTGAGAAGAATAGTGGTTAATGAATGTTTTCAGTATCTCCGAAAAAATAAAAATACGGCCCAGATAGTATCTCTTGTAAGTACGGCAGAGGAATTGGGTGACTTGGAAAATGAACTAACCGAATTGACAATAAGTGATATAGAACAGTTATTGTCGAGTATGCCGGATGGATATCGCAAAATATTTATGATGATAGCCATAGATGACTTTACGCATAAAGAAGTGGCTGAAATGTTTAATATCACAATCGAGACATCCAGATCACAATTTTTAAGAGCTCGAAATTGGCTGAAAAAAAACATATTAAACAACAAACAAAAAACGCTGTCCAATGAAATCTGAATTCGATAAAATAAAAAATATATTTGATGATGCTTCGGTCAACCTGCCGGAGGATTTCAGCTGGGACCAAATGGAAGAGGGGATCATGGATAAAATGAATGCCATGGAGCTTGAAACAGAAAAATCTTCCCGAAGGATCTGGTTATTTATGCTTCTTGCCCTGCTGTTTATGGGTGTGCCGACAGCTGTCTTTTTTTACAGCAGCGGGCTTGACAATTTGAAAGACGGTAATATCATACCAAACAACAAAAGTGACAATAGCAATAGTACCCGACCTTCGGCGGCTGCCCCGGGTGACAACAGTGCTTGCAATGGTGGCGATGTACATGACAACAACAGTTTGGAAACAGCGGTCAATGAGGATCTGAAAGCAAGGGCTGCGGCATCTCTGCCGGCTGCATCCGGCACTAAAGTTGACTCGTACTTTAAAAATGACGGGCATCCAATTTTTACAGGCAATAAAAAGGGAAACATACAAAACAGGGCTACGGGAGCAGGTTTTGGCAGTGCATTTATCAATGACAAAGCGCAGCGCGAGAAGCTTGAAGAAAATTCAGCCAGCCCGCACACAGCAGCTGAGGAAGTAAACACAGCGGATATATTGTCTGTGCACAACAATTCAGTAAAAGCTGTGGATAATTTAGCTTTTCTGCCTCCCATAGCGTTTAAAGTACATAAAACAGATAGCATTGAATCGAAGCCTCTCTTTATACAGCAGTATACCAACGCGGAAGAATCAGTTATTTTGCCGGTACATCAAATGGGCTTGACCACCGGGATATCGCAGTGGACCTTTGGCTATGGAAACCAATTGCCCGAACGCAATTCATATGAAAAAAATATTCTTTCGTTTTCTACGCAACTTTCATATACGTATAGTTTTGGAAATCAATTTACTTTTTCCACAGGTTTTCAATATCAGCAACTGGAGTCAAGATTGGTCTGGAGCCGTGTGTATGACGACTATACCATTGTTCTCACGGATACGATTGTAGAGATTAATACAAATACATTGACCGGAGAACAAATGGCAGTGCGGGGCAATGTTGAAATAGATGTGGCAGCAGTGCGGAATATCAGACATTACAATCAATATCGGCTGTATCAGGTGCCATTACTTATTGGAAAATCGTGGATGAAGGGCCCAAGATGGCAAATGAATATATCTGCAGGAGGAGCCATAAATATTCACAGTTTCAGCAAAGGCCGTAATGTCTACGAGGGGGATTTAATTGGGATGAATGGCCCCGTTTCGGATATTGTGGATAATCGCTGGACTGTACAGTTCCAGGCACAATATGGGCTTGGGTACAGGTTCAATGAAAAATGGGGGTTGCTCGCGCAACTGGGATATCAAAAAAGTCTGACCAACTGGAGCAGGGAAACTACTGTGCAAATGAGGCCAGGATTTATCAACCTGAACTTTGGCGTTAATTATGTTCTTTAACAAGGGTGGCCGCCGGAATGGCTTCGAATACAGGCATTGTCCGGAAGTTGTGCCTGCTATTGCAGGCCTGGGGCGCAAACCAAATTTTCGTATTAAAAAATATACAATATTTCAAAAACCCCTTTGTTCGTTGGACAACTTGAATCAACGATTTTATGCGACAATTGGGTTTGCGCCCGCAGCCTTGTGCTTGTTTTTCAAAACACCTTTTCAAAAGATTGCCCGTTGAATTGGTAGACGCCGCCGCCTGCCATGCCGAAGAGCATACGGTGGTTGCGGTCTTTATAGATGTCACAAACCATTGGTGAACTGAGATGCTTGTCAATGGTGCTGTAGTTGGTCAATGTGTGGCCGTCATATTGCCAGGCGCCGGTATCTCTGTCGCCAAACCAAATATTTCCGTCACGGTCTTCCGCAATGGCAAATACGGATTGCAAACCTGTGTTTTTTGAAAACTGCCCGGTTGCTGTATTTTCACGGAATGCATCCATAGGGACCAATTTTCCCTGTTCTCCTGAGAAATTAATGACGGACTCGCCTTCTTTCAGCATGACACCAATCCCGTTATTGCCAATCCACAACCTGCCCCGGGAATCTTCAAAGATGCTTCTGACATGCAATTGCCCGGACGCCTCTGTCAGCCCCAGCGTCTCATCATTGATGACGATCAGCTCATGGCCGTCGTAGCCAAAAACACCGGCATAAGTGCTGATCCATTGCCTATTGTTTTTGCCTTTGGAGAATCCTGTGACGGCGTATAAGTTGCCTGTATGACTGCCTTTGGGATTAGGGAAGGCCAGATAGGCTAAATTTTGTCCGTCGTATCTGTACACACCTTCTTTCGTTCCTGCGCCAAACCAAAGGGCCATTTCCATACGGGGCCACCCGGCTTGCCGATCGGCTGTGTCCAGCCAATGATTTTGTGCAAATCGATTGTTGCGTTCCGTATGCTTGGTGATCGTCTGTCCGTCGTAGCTACCCACGCCTTTCGGCGTGTCAAACCAGATGATTCCATGTGTATCTTCCTGAATGGCATGCACTTGATTATCAGGAAGTCCCTCGTCGGTCGTAAAATATTGAAATGATTTTCCGTCAAAACGGCACACGCCTTCCCGCTGACTTCCCAGCCAATAGTGACCTTGGCTGTCCTGAAAGACAGACACTATGGCCGACGTGAACCTTAGCGTGTCTGTCAGTGCAGGGCTGTTGATTTTTTCCTCAGCCGTTTTCTGCTCAGCACACGAAAGGCTCAGCAATGTTACAACCATCAGATAGCTCAGCCGGAATACTGTATTCATGCTTGTCTGTTTTTGCAGGCGCACAAGGTATCATATCAGACCACTGCAGGCCATCTGCTCAGCAGGCAGCGGGAGCGACGGCATTTCCTGCAAGCCCTGCATAGATACGAAAATTATGGCAATGGGCCTTTGGCCAAAATGGCCGCACACGCCCGGGCCTAAGCAGCACTTTCCGAAAAAGGCTTGATGCTGTTTAACGCCTGCTCTTTGTGCGTTCTCTCTTCTTCCAGATCGTAATCATTTTGAAGGCCCAACCAAAACTTGGCGCTTGTTCCAAAAAATTTGGCCAGGCGAAGCGCTGTATCAGCAGTGATTCTTCGGTTGCCTTTGATGATTTCGGCTATGCGCGTCTGCGGCAGAAAAGTTTCCTTAGCCAACCGATAAGCAGAGATCCCCATAGGGACCAGAAATTCTGTCAGCAGAATTTCACCCGGGTGGGTGTTTTTTAGTTTTTCCATACCTGTAAAGTTAATGATAATTTACTAATTATATGTGCCCGAGCCTTCAGCCAAAACAGCCGCCTGCCCGCCAGGGCAGGCGGCTGTCACCTAATTTTTCACCTTCAGCACCTCCGCAAGCCGGGTAGTATAGCAGGGCGACCTGTGCGCCTGCTGCAGCCGCCACTGCCCGTCGCCGGCGGCCGCCGCCACCCGCAGGCTGTCGCGCCCCCAGCGGGCATTGACCTGGTCCATGACCACCATAAGCTTATCGGCCTTGGCGCGGTCGGGCAGGCTGTCAAAAAGCGAAAGCTGGGGCTGCGCGGCCGGGCATATTTCGCCCAGCATGACGCCCGCCTTTTTGTAGGCATAACCCTCCCGGAAAGCCGCCCGCAGCGCCAGCAGGGCGTAGTGCACCAAGGTCGTCGTATGGTTGGTAGGGCCGGGTAGCGACAGCGTCTGCTGCCCGTAGTATTGCACATCGCCCTCGCGGAAGTGGTGGGTATGGATAAAAACGTGCAACTGCCCGGCGCAGCACTGCTGCTGCCGCAGCTTCTCCGCACAGCGGCTGGCATGCGAGGCGACCGCCTCGGCAATCGCCTCGTAGTCGGTCAGCAGGCCCGGAAAAGAGCGGGAGGTGCAAATCTGCTTTTTGGGCGGCGGGGCCGCCTCCAGGGCGAGGCAACTGCTGCCGCACAGCTCTTTTTGCAGCCGCAGCCCCACCACGCCCATCTTGCTGCGCAGCCAGCCTGCCGGCGCCTGCGACAGCTCCCAGGCGGTGCCGATGCCGTGGGCCTGCAGCCAGGCGCCCAGCCGGCGGCCGATGCCCCAGACATCCGCTACGGGCAGCCAGCGCAGCAGCTGCTCGCGCTGCTGCGCGTCCGCCACCACCCATACGCCGTCCGGCGCCTCCTTTTTCGCGTAGCGGTTGGCCGCCTTGGCCAGCGTTTTGGTGGGCGCTACGCCCACCGAGACCGGTATGCCCACCTGCTGCCCCACCGCCTGCCGGATTTTTTGCGCGTGCGCGCGCAGATCGCCAAAGCCCTGCAGGTCTGCAAAAATCTCGTCGATGCTGTACACCTCCACCTGCGGACTGTAGCGGCTGACCGTGGCCATGACCCGGGCCGACAGGTCGCCGTAGAGCGCGTAGTTGGAAGAAAAAACATGCACCCGCTCGCGGGCAAAAAGCGCCTGCCAAGCAAAAGCGGGCGCCCCCATGGGGATGCCCAGCGCCTTGGCCTCGTTGCTGCGCGCCACCACGCAGCCGTCGTTGTTGCTGAGCACGACCACCGGCCGGCCGGCCAGGTCGGGCCGGAAGAGGCGCTCGCAGGAGGCGTAAAAATTGTTACAGTCGATGAGTGCGAACACGGTTGAGCTGTCGGTTGTCGATGATGGTAAAAGTCACTACGCCAAACACATAGAAAGTCATGCCGTCGATGATGCGCAGCGGCTTGTAGCGCTCATTGGCAGGGTAGAGGGTCACCTCATTGTTGTCGGCGCGGTAGTATTTGACGGTAAACTCGTCGTTGACGACCGCCAGCACGATGTCGTTGTTGTGGGGGCGCAGGGACTTGTCGACCACCAGCAGGGAAGGGTCGCCGACGAAGGCGTCCTTCATGGAGTCGCCCGTCACTTCGATGAGAAAAGTAGAAGCCGGGTGCCGGATCAACAGCTTGTGCAGGTCCATCTCGCCTTCGAGGTAGTCGCTGGCGGGCGACGGAAAGCCTGCCTGCAGGCCGGCATTGTCGATGTAAGCAACACCCACCCGCTGCAAAGGCTCTTTGAGGCGGATGAGCTTGATGGTGTCATTGTCGAGAAGCATGAAACACGGGTTTTTCACGAGCGCGTTGTCGCTGGCAGCAAATATAGCACAAAATGTTGTTAAAAAATAAAAACATTTTGTTTTTTAAAAATAACCCGCGCCGGCGCGCTGCATGCCCCTGCAGCCAACAGGCTCAGCCCGCGTACAGCACAGGATTCAGGGGGGAGTCGACCACCTGTCCGACCTCCACGCCCGGGCACCAGGTATGCCAGTCGTTTTCCTGCCCGCTGTTTTCGGGCTTTTTGAGGCGAATGTCCTTGTCCATATAGATAATGGTCATCACCTTTCGCAGGCGGTCGGTCGTGTTGGCGCCGGCGCGGTGGAAGACCCAGCCGCTGTGGAAGCTCACTTCGCCCAGGTCGTAAGGCGCCACGATGTGCGGGAGATTGTTGATTCTCAGATTTTTGGTGATCACAGTTTCGCTGGTATCGCTGATAGAAAGCTCCCGGCCCGCGAGGATCTGCTGGCTTCCCGCGCTAAACTCGAGGGGCCCCATGTCGAGGGGCGTCGCCTGCAGCGGAATCCAGGCGGTCACCGTTTTGTCGGAAGACAAAGGCCAGTAGTGCTGGTCTGCATGCCAGGGGGTGATGCCGCCGCCGCCCTCTTTGAAGAGCGCCTGATCGTGGTAAAGACGCACGCCCTCAACCTGCATCAGCTCAGCCGCCAGCCGGGCCAGCCGTTGGCTGAAAATCAGCGCTTTAATCTGCTCGTCCGCCGTCCACAGGTTGCACAACTGCAGAAAAGCCTTGCCATAGGTATTGCGCGCTTCCAGCGGCGCCGCCGCTGCCTGCAGCACAGCCACCTTATCGGAGATGAGCGCGTTGAAATACGCGATGACATCGGCCGGTAACACCTCTTTGATCCTGATGAATCCATTGGCCGCATAATAGCCAATCTGCTCCTCGCTGAGCGACACAGGCTGCTGTAAGATAGACAGATCCATATCGTTGGTTTTGTGTTTACAGACAAAAGCCCCTCACACCCAGATGCTGACGCTGGCAGCATCGCCCGCGCCTATTTTTTCCCGCCGCCTGACCGCCGCCCTGACCGGCAGCAGGTAGGTCTGCCGCCGCGTATCAAACCAGATGGCCGTCTCCCACTGACTCGTGCCCAGGCGGGCAGTAGCCTTCAGCCGCCCCCAGCCTTCCTCCTGCCATTGCAGTTGCTCCCGGATCTCAGCGGCCATTGCCTGCGGCAGGGAAAAAAAATGCCAGCCGCCGGCGGCAGCATGCTGCCACAATTCGGCTGTAAAGGTATATTGGATTTTGCTGCGCATGCTGTGGGGGTGGGGGTTTTTGTAAAAAAAAGGCCGGGTCGCCTGTGCCCTGCGCTCAGATCCAGCTAAGCGCCTCTTCAGCCCGGTTTAGTAAGTCATCTACTTCGGGATGCAGGGATCTTTGGCGAATCATTTCGTGCCATACCGTTTGGTGGTGTTCGCTGCGAAGTGAATCAATCAGGGGTTGCAGCGCCTGAGGACTTTCCCCTGCTTCTTTCTTATGCACATACTCAAACAGTCGCGCTTTGAAATTGTCGAAGGCCAGCTTTCGGGCTCTTATCAGATGGTTGCGAGTGTTCAGCCCCAAAATTTCTATCGTATATGCTGCCCTTTGTATGTCTTTGTCCGTATCCTTGTAGGGAACAAACCTGAAGGTATCTCTGGTATCCAAAAAAAGATAGGCCAGCGGATCTTCTTCCCGCGGGTTGAGCAGCAGCGCCTGGCCTGCCGGCGGTGCTGTATGCTCCGGGCGTTCTTTCAGATTGACTACCGTGTCCGTATCGTACTCACGTACAGCAAATTGATCGCTTTTAGGCTGGTTGCACGGGCCACAGGCGTAGCAATAATTTTCCCATACAAAACACCTTTGGGGGTAGTAATTTTTGGGGTAAATGTGTTCCACCTGATTAGCATTGCTGTCTTCACAATAGTTACATCGCAGCGTTCCGCCTGACATGGCTGCCAGATGATCCCTCACAATTTTGAAAGCCCGATTGGATTTAGTATTGTACTGAGCAAACAAGCGCCTGCCTTCAGCAACCTGCTCAGAAAAGCTAGCTTTACTGTCTACTTGCTGCTGATATTGTTGTAAAAGGGCTAAGGCCTCCGGCTCGAGCAGTTTATTTTTTAATGGCAGCATCGCTGATATTACTGGTGATACTTTTCAATGCTTCAAGTTCCTGCCGCTCCTGATCGGAAAGTTTGGTTTTGAACGATTTCATGTTGAGCGCGGCTAGCTTTTCCGTCAACTGCTGCCCACTTGGCGACTGGGTGATGTTTTTACCAAACAACTCAGTACCATACGCATCCAACAGATCGCCATAGATGAGCCTTTGTTTTTCGATACCACGTACTTCGCCCGACGGGTGGGCAGCGCCGGGAGCCCGAAGCCTCCAAATGCTGCCTTGTTCCGATGCGCGACAGATCAGTGGGCTGTGCGTGGTTACAATAAACTGCAGTTGCGGGAACACTTTTAAGAACCAGTCACCAATCCTTGCCTGCCAGGACGGATGAAGGTGCGCATCTATTTCGTCAATCAGGATGACACCCGGCAGATCAATCCAAAAATCGCCCCGCTGGAAATTTTTAAACACGGCTTTGTGGCCGTAAGCCCTGACCATCTGCCGGATGAGCTCAAAAGTGAGGCTCAGAATAGAGCGGTAGCCGTCACTCAGTTGCGTAACATCTACCCTCACTTTGTTACCATCCAAAAAGAAGACACCTTCGCTGGAGATGGTATCCAGCGTAGCTCCGTGCGGCAACAAGCCGCCTTCATTGAGGAATGACTTTAGCGATGCCAAAATGACTTCATTTACATCGTCCTGTGCCGAAGATGAGCTTGCATTTTCCAGTGTCTTTATATGTAAATTTTTAAGCCAGTCAATAGCCTCCGTCAGCGCCACATCCTCCCCAAATACAGAAAGATGTGCAGCAGCCCTGGGGTCGGAATAATACACTTTCATCCAGTCCTTTTCACCACCGGTGAAGCGTCTGAAAGGGCCAAATGCACAGGAAAACCATCCGTAGGCATTGCTCCAGATATTTTCAAAAGGGGCGCCTTTGTTACCCTCCAATACATAGCCATTGTTTTCTTTGCGCCGCAGCGTAAGCGTTGCCTCGAACGGCTTTGTCCTCGGCCTGCTCTGTCCAATCTTGCTGTCCTGCTCATTTTTTTGAACCAGCAGGCTGATGATTCCCGGTTCGTCGGAACCACTTCGTACCCAGTCATTCAGGTTAAGTCGCAACGCTTTTGAATCATTGGGGCCAACAATGCCCAAAGCAATGGCGCGCACAATCGTAGACTTGCCGGCGCCATTGTCACCAATGATTACATGCCAACCAGCAGGGCTATCAAATGTCATTTCAAAGTTTGAAACAGACCTGATATTTTGGATAGTGAGCCTGTTGATGTACATGATGGTGTATTTTATTTCCTAAATTTTGATGCAGGCTGCCCGTATCTCCTTCACGCGTGTCCGGGACTGTCTAACCGGATCTTCAGACGGGTTTTACCTGCCGCGGCCGGCTATGCTCCTTTAAAAAGACAGGAGAAGTTGCCGGCAAAAAATCCGAAATTAAAGGTACACAATTAAAGTCATGCACACCAAAGGTCGCGGTCAAAAAGATATGGCAGCATTTTGGGCGGCGGCGATGGCCGCAGCGCCCCGGCATCGGGCTGGGGGTTTTTGTAAAAAAAAAAAGGCCGGGAGGGCATCGCCCCGCGATGCCCTCCCCTCACTACCGCTTGACGAAGGGATACACCCGCCGCCCGCTTTTCGTCTGCACCGCCAGCCAGTACAGGCCGGCCGGCAGGTCGGCTACCGGCAGCCGGCTGCTGCCGCCTTCGCGCAGCAGTTGCCCGGCTGCGCCGAAAAGCTGCACCTGCAGCAGCGGCTGCCCGGGCAGCTCAACCGTGAGCAGATCGGTCACCGGATTGGGATAAATGCGCGGCAGCGCCTCCTCCCCGGGCACCTCGCTGCTGCTGACCGGATTGTTGAGCAGGGTCGTCAGCAACTGCCCCGCCACCAGCATCGCCTGCCCCGGCAGTTGGTTGATGAGCACACAGATGACGATGCCCGTACTCGTTTCGTACAGCATAAAAGAGTTGTACCCTCCCCAGATAGTCCCTCCGTGCTGCCAGACCGTCCTGCCCTGCAGCATAGCCCGGCTGATGCCCAGCCCATAGTTGCCCGTACCCACAAAAGTGGTCATCTCCCCGAAAGAAGCGGGCTGCAACACCTGCCCGCTCATCAGCGCCTGGTACCACTGCGCCATCTCGCCGGCGGTCGAGTACATCGCCCCGGCCGCCCAGGCCGCACTGTTGAGCGCCCTTCGGGGCACAGCAAAATTGTCGACCCCCGCCTGCCAGGGGTGAGCGACGGTATACAAAAGGCTGTCATACACATCGAGAAAAGTACTGTCCAGCTGCAAAGGGCTGAGGAGGTTGTCGCGCAAAAGCTGCGCATAACTCTGGCCGCCGACACTTTCGGCAATCATGCCGGCCAGCAGGTAGTTGGTATTGCAATAACTCCAGCCCGTGCCGGCAGCAAACAAAGGCGGCCCGGCCCAGCCCATGAGTTCGGCAGCCGTATACAAGCGAAGCGGATTGCTGAGGATGGAGTCCGGATAGCCCGGCACGCTGGTCACATCAGCCAGTCCGCTCGTATGGTTGAGCAATTGGCGTATGCGTATGTTGGGGTCAATGTTGTTGTAGGTCGGCAGGTAGGTATGCAGAGAGTCGTCGAGATCGACCAGCCCCTGCTCCGCCAGCCGCAACAGCAGCACTGCCGTAAACAACTTGGTATTGCTGGCGATGCCAAATAGCATATCAGAATTGATGGGCGTATCGGCATGCGAAACCCCGCTCACCCCCTGCCACTTACCCACCCCCGGGTACAGCACACAGGCAGAAATCCCCCTGAGGTTGTTGGCCGCCCGCAGGCTGTCGATCTTCAGCTGCAGGGTAGCCGCCAGCAGCGGATCAAAGGACTGGGCGGTGGCGAAGCGAGCCATGCCCGAGAGGGCTAGTACGAGGAGTAATATTTTTTGCATGTTGTATGGTTGTATGCATTGGGTGCAGGTTGGGGGAAAAGGTTGGCTGGGGTGGGGGGTGTTTTTTTTGGGAGGTTTGGAGAGGGGGTGCTGCTTGTCGGCAGCACCCGCCGGTATCGGCCGGCATCAAAAATACAATCAAAGATGAAACTTTTTTTCGCTTCTGCCGTAAATAATATCTGTTTATAGGGTGAAAATAAAAATATTATTAGTTTTACATCTGCTAAGATTAACCCGACACCATGGAACACGATATTTTCATCAGCTATGCCCATCATGATGACGAAACCCACGAGCAGTGGGTACGGCAATTCGCTAAGCGACTTGAGGGTGACTACCGCAGCCGTACGGGGCGTAAGCTCAATATCTTTCTGGACAATGAGGATCTGCGAACGGGTCAGCTGCTGGATGAGCGGTTACAGCAGGCGCTGCGGCAAACCCGGGTGTTCGTACCCATCCTT
Organism: uncultured Saprospiraceae bacterium; assembly: GCA_964441755.1. Lineage (GTDB taxonomy): Bacteria > Bacteroidota > Bacteroidia > Chitinophagales > Saprospiraceae > JAUMBM01. Next base: position 14,660 of record CAYTVG010000030.1, on the reverse strand, counting down.
TCACCCACCTATCTCGCCAGCGAGTGGTGCCGGCGTGAGTTTGAAAGCTTTCTGACCATCGCGGGTGACGCACTTTTGTTGCAGGACGGTAGCAGCCGTATATTGCCGGTGCGGCTCATGCCCTATGCCGATTTTGAGGGCGATGAGGCGGCAGCGATCCTGGACTTTCTCGCCGAGAAGGAGCTGTTGTATGCTGATTTTTACCGCGATGAGCTGCCGATAGAGCCAATGGCGGCTGATTTTAAGAAAATGATCGCAGGTCTTTCCGCTACGGTCAGGGAGCTGCTGGCAAAGCTGCCGGCGGAGCCGTTGCTGCCCGATCAGGAAACTGCGCAGCCACCGCAGCCACCTGCCCAAGTACCTGCCATTTTTATAGCCCACACCTCCAGTTTCTCGCAGGAACTGCGCAGCAGCCTGCTCACAGAGCTGCAGCAGCAGCGCAAATACGGCAAAATTGATTTTCGCCTGCTGCCTGATGAGGCGGACGATGCGCCGACGGATCCAGCTCAGTTGTCAGCAGCTCAGTTGGAAGCACTCACGCGCCGCTACATCAGCGAATCAGTTTTTTCCATTCACCTCTTTGATGACCTGCCGGGCAGGAGGCCTGAGGATGCTGCTGAGCCCATTCCGCAATTGCAGTACCGCATTGCTAAAGCGGCGATCGCCGGTCAGGCCGACCTGAAACTTTTTACCCTGAGCGTAAGCAAGGGCGAGGGCTCGGCTGAGCAGCAGATGTTTTTGGAACAAGTGGCAGCCGATGTGCTGGAAAGAGAGCAGATTGATGAGCTGCCGGGAGCCGAGCTCAAGACCATCAAAGACTACCTGCTGGAGCAAATCGGGCAGCGGGCGGTACGGCTGGTACAGGAGGCAGAACAGGCGCAACAAGGATCCGTATCGCGGGTATTTCTGGTGCATGACCATCGCGATAAAAACGACCCGCTTCGGGCTGATATTGACGACCTTATGTTCAGGCAGCGCTGGGAGGTCGTCGTACCGGTTTTCCGGGAGGACGATCCCGCTGTCGATCCGGACGAACACTTTGGCAGTGCCTGGCTACTGAGCAGCCGGGCGGTGGTGTTGCTGCGCAACGCCAGCACAGCCTGGTGCAATGCCATCAAGGTAGAGCTCATCAAGCTGGGGGCAGAGAAAAAGTCCCCTTCCCGTATGGCCATCTGCGTAGCGGATCCGGACGCAGCAGCGCGCCTGCGAGAGGTACGCAGCCACGAATTCAAACTGATCAACTGTGCGCTGCCCGACTACCGGAGACAATTGCTGGACTTTCTCAACACCTAAGCCATGACAGAATCACTGCACTTTCAACTCGACGAATACTACATAGACCTGCAGCAACAGGCGCAGGGCATGGAAATCATCGACGAGGCTGAGACCCGCCGGAATCCCTTCCCCGGACTGCGGCCTTTCCGCACCAACGAAGCCCACCTGTTTTTTGGACGCGAGGGGCAATCGGAGGAACTCATCAGCCGCCTGATGGACACGCATTTTTTGGGGGTACTGGGCAACTCGGGCAGCGGCAAATCGTCGCTGGTACGGGCGGGCCTGATCCCCGCCCTGCATGCCGGCAAAAAGCAGGCGCGGGTCCACGACTGGAAAATCGCCATCTGCCGGCCGGGCAGCAGCCCGCTGCAGAACCTGGCAGCAGCCCTGGCAGGAACACGCCTGCGCACGACCGATACAGCGCTGCTGATACCCGAAGTGCAGCGACAGCTATCGCTGCTGCGCAGCAGCTCCTTTGGCCTGCTGGAAGCTGAGGGTAATGCCGGTGAGCATGAAAAAACCCTGCTGATCATCGACCAGTTTGAGGAACTCTTCCGCTTTGCGCGCGACATACCGGCCGGCGAGGCCACCCATTTTGTCGATCTGCTCATCACGGCCGTGCAGCAGCAGGATGCGAACATCTATGTAGTCATCACCATGCGGTCAGAGTTTTTGGGCGAATGTGTCCACTACCGCGGGCTGCCCGAGATCATCAATCAGGGGCAGTACCTCGTGCCGCGACTCACCAACGAAAACCTGCGCCGCGCCATCACCGGCCCCCTGGCCGTAGTAGGTGCCGGCATACAGGGTACACTTGTCAGCCGCCTGCTGCGGGAGCTGGGCGACAATATGGACCAACTGCCACTGCTGCAGCATGCCCTGATGCGCACCTATGCGCACTGGCGGGACAGCGGGCAGCCGATTGGGCATGCCGACTATGATGCCACGGGCGGTATCCAAAAAGCACTTGGGCAGCATGCCGACGAGCTCTACCTCGCCCTCGACGAAGCAGGCAGGGCTATCACCCGCCTGCTGTTTCAACGACTGACCGATCTGACGACCGGCGACAAGGGCGGCCGCCGGCCGACCCGCATGGATGAGTTGTACGGCCTGCTGGCCGCCCTGCCCGCCACACCCGCCGAGGTAGATGCTGTAATCGAGCAGTTTCGGGACGTAAATACCTCCTTCCTCATGCCGCCGCCCGGTACCCGCCTGCAGGGTGAGACTTTGCTCGACATCGCCCACGAGAGCCTCATCCGCAACTGGGATCGACTGTCGATCTGGGCGCAGCAGGAGGCCGAGAATATGCGCCTCTACCGACGCCTGCGGCAGGCCGCCGCCGAGAACAGGCTGGATCCCGGGCAGGGCTGGATCAGCGGCGCCCTGCTGCAGCGCCTGCGCGAATGGCGCAAGGACAATAAGCTGAATGGCTATTGGGCGGCGCGCTACCATGCGCCGGAGGAGGCAGATATGTATGCCTGGGCTGCGCATGCGCAGCTTTTTGCGGATGATATTGCCTTTTTGGAGGCTTGTGAGGATCGGGAGGCAGAGAAAGAAAGGCGGAAGTTGCTGGAGTATAAAGAGCGGGCGGAGGCGGAGGCTGCCCAAAAGCAGTTGCATATCGAGCGCGAATTGCGCACGGAGGCTGAAGTGGCTCGGCAAATAGCGGAACAACAGCGGGCACTGGCTCAGCAAAACGAAGAGCGGGCGGGCCGCCGTACACGGCTGGTAGTATTTTTTTTGCTGCTGGCACTGGTGCTGGCTGGTTTTGCTGGCTGGTTTTATGTTGATGCTAACAAGGAGAGGAAACTTGCGGAAAAAGCCAGAGGAGAGGCGGTTGAGGCCCAAAAAGAGGCCGTATACGCCCAAAAAGAGGAGGAAATGGCTAAATTGGCTGCAGAAGCAAACTTAGCAGAGGCTAAAAAACAGGAGCAAAAAGCGATAGCGGCTACCCGGGAGGCAGAGAAGAATTTTGCAGCTGCGCAGGCTAACCTGCGCAGGGCGGAGCAGGAGGAAAAACGGGCGAGGGCGGCGCTGGCGCAGGTGGAGAAAGAGAAGGAAGCTACGGAGGTACAGAGGCTGCTTGCAGAAGGGAACTATGAACGGGCACAGGTGGCGACTGAGCAGGCAAAGACAGAACGTGACAGAGCAAAGCGTGCACTGGAGGATCTGGCGGATGCAAATGCTGCGGTTGTCAGGCTACTTTTGCAGAACAAAGAGAAGGGTGTATTGTACATGAATTATGAACAGGCATATGAGAATGTTCAGTCTGCTGCAATCTTGAATGCTGAAGAGAGAGCCGTGGCTGCTGCTGCGCTGGAGCTGGCGTTCTGGTACGGAGAGACAGGGAGTCAGGCCAGAGCTGATACAATGCTTCGCATTGCCTATGCTTCGCTGAATAAGCGACTGGATACGAACCAGGCGCTGCGTGCCGCTATCGAATCGGCAGATGAAAAGGTTTTTGGTGGCTTGATGATGAGATATTATCCCCTGGATACTGTAAGGCTTACTGGTGGTACGTTCGAGATGGGCTGTAAGCCCGGGCGGGATAATATTAGTTGGTGTGACAAAGATGAAAAACTCCACAGTCGCCAAATTGAAGGATTCATCGTCAGTCGCCACGAGACTACTTGGTGGCAGTATCGTCTTTTTTGCGAAGTTAAAAACTATGAATATAAGGCTCCTAGCTGGGGGATGCAAGGTGATAACCCTGTGGTTAATGTAAGCTGGTACAATGCCGTCGAGTACGCGAACTGGGTGAGTGAAAGGCTGGGGCTGGATGCTGCTTATTTGATCAATAGGGAGGATGTAGATTCCTATAATACGATTGAATATGATCAATTACAATGGACAATTATCCCACAGGCGGGCTCCAAAGGCTATCGCCTGTTGACCGAGGCTGAGTGGGAATACGCCGCTCGTGGCGGTCAGGAGGAAGCCTTCGCAGGGTGTAAAGATGTATCTGTATTGGGCAACTTTGCGTGGTATATTGAAAATAGCAGGGATTATACTCAAGCGGTTAAAGGAAAAAAAATGAATGCGTACGGTTTATATGACATGAGTGGTAACGTGTGGGAGTGGTGCTGGGATTGGTATGAGGAGAAATATCCTCCGAATTTGGATATGGATTATTTTGAGCCTACCACCGACTCCGTCCGCGTCGTTCGTGGCGGCTCATGGAGCAGCGTTCCGCGGTATTGTCGCGTTGCTAATCGCTACAAAATTGTTGTTAGTAGTTGCCGCAACGATGTTGGCTTCCGCTTGGCCAGAACCCCTTAGCTTCTGTCCTTTTACATTCTTACCTTTTACGCAAAAAGCCCGCCAAGGGGTTAAAATCGAAGTAAACTAAGAATGAATAATTCGTGGTGGGGTGTACGGCAGCGCATTTTTCATCACATTCGGGTTCTGTTTGAAAGTAGGGCAAGTAAACCCGCATCTGCCTGCGCTATTTTCCGTCCCGGTATCTCTGGCACAGACTCGCAGTCCTGTATCTAAAAAAAATGGCAGACAGCAGTACACACCTACCCCAAAACGAAAAACACCCACAAATGCAATTTTTTTCAATAAAAAAACCGCAACAACTGTAACAAATAAAAAAACACACCGTATATTGAGCATGAATTAGATACAACAAGTAAAAATAAGGTCAGTGACCAAAGAATATAAGGTAGTGCTGAATAGATAACGAGGTAAAGAAACCGATTGGAATCCTATTTAATCATACAAAAACCTTACACTATGACACTCACTATCACCTAGAAGCAGTCAAAATTTTTCCAGTAACAACAACAAGGATGGATGTAGGAGGATAGATGCTTACCAGTATCTTACTGCTTGTTTTGTGTCCCCTGCAAAAACGAATGCATTTGATTTTTGAGTGCTCAGGAATCTTGTGTCCCGTGGTATGCAATGTCAGTATACCGCGAAAAGGATTCTATACTAGTAGCTGATTTGAAAATATTTAAACAATAATATTTTTCAAAATTGGATTCCGTTAATCACCACAAATCAGCAGAATCCGAAAATACAAGTAGCCAAGGTGTAAAACCAAAATAAGCTGATATCGAGACGCACGTCGCGTGGTATCGAGATGTATGCCAGAGGCTTACAGGAAAAGTAGCAGACCACTGTATACTTCAGTCCGTTGAATTTTGTACATACCAGAGTGGTAAAGCGCAGAGATTCTGACAGTTGGGCTGCAGCGCTTTGGACAAAATCCGGTTATATACAGTATAAATAACCTTAAACGAGATGCTTATGTCATCAACGCTGTTTTTTATATCATATCGCGTGGCGGATGCGGCTGAGCAGGCTGAGCAACTGTATAACCTGCTCGCTGACAGGTACAAACCCGAGTGGGTGTTTCGAGATACGACAAGTTTGGAGCCCGGCCAACTGTGGCCTGAGAAACTGAAAGAGAAAGTGAACGAATCGGAGGCAGTCTTGGTGCTTGTGAGAGATACAGAAAAATGGTTGGGCGTTGATGGCAGCAACCAACGGAGAATAGATCACCAAAATGATTGGGTGAGAAAAGAGATCGAAACTGCCCTGCTGCAGAAAAAAATAGTTGTACCGGTCATGATTGACAATGCCCGTGTCAACAAGGATATCTTGCCGCGGTCACTCGAGGCGTTGCTCGAGCGCCAGTTGGTCAGGCTGTCGGCCTCAAATCTCAGCGACCGGCTATACGAAGGAGGCCTGGAAAGCCTCATGGAAACCCTTGACAAGGTTGTTACAAAATATCATTTTAGTCAGGGAGAATTATCAGAAGCCATAGGAATGCTGAAGAAAATGAATATAAAGGGTAGTGACGAAGGAATACTTGCGATGACAGCGGCCAGACTGGCCAGCCTGCAGAAGAAAGAACAAGAAGGTACAATTAGTAGGGAAAATGCTAATCTGGAGAGAGCACAAATTAGATACAGCATTCTGCATCTAATGAACAAGTATAGTCAAATATGATTTTTTGTCATAAATATGTTTTGCCTTGTAAAAAACACATTATTAACAGCTTAACGGGTTGTCATGAAAGAACAAAATAAAACACCTATTGTCGAGTTGATAGATAACGATGAGCTGGAGGAGGCCTTCGATCGGACTTTTTCCCTGTTCGAAGAATTAGAGGAGTTTCACAAGGAAATAGCGCAGTTCAGTTCCCAGCATCAGAGCATCCTTCAAAAAGAGTTAATTGGTACAGAACATCAGCCTGCGTTGTCGGTAGATATCAATAGGATTAGATTTCACTTCAGAAAAAGTGTAAAAAAAATTCATGAAAAAGTTCTTCCGCAGTATTTCAAGATGGAACATTTTCAGGAAGAAGTACAGGGTGTAGTCAGCCAAGAAGACCTTCTTGTGAAAATCATGAGATTACGTCTGGAGCCGATGGGATACCAAATTGAGAAAGATAAAACAGATAACGATACTGTATCAAGGGTCATCCACGGCAAATCAGCCTTATTGATTCCGCTTTCAAAAAATGGCAGCAATTTGCATGCCTTGGCGCAGGTGCTTAGAAAGTCCCATATTACAAAAGGGGAGTACAATAAATTGAAACAACTTATCGGTCTGAAACATCGCAACGTAATCAAAGTACTCGATTGTGAGGCTGAAAAATATCCCTTCTTTCTGGTTGTCGAACATATATACGGAAGGACACTGAGGGATGCCATAAAATCTGTCGGCCCCAGACCGGCTTCTCAGGTGATTGATTGGATGTATCAATTGGCAGATGCTTTGTTGTACCTCAATCAGAAAGGGATTTATCACTTCAATGTGCGACCATCCAAAATATATATCGATGATGAGTTTCACATAATGTTATCTCCCGTGGATCTCATCGCTTCGGCTGACAACACAGAAAGGGATGAAGAAAATTCAGGCGATACCAAAGCTGAGAAGAGAGATACAACCATCGAGATTACTAATTTCTGGGAAGTATGCAAATACGGAAGCCCAGAAATGCTCAAAGATTATGGTCCTGGCAAGCAGGTAAACCACAATCGTCGGTTTGTATGTGCTGCAGATCAATATTCGCTGGGGGTTATTGCATTTTATGCACTTACGGGAGAGGAATTATTTCCCGGTGACACCCTCCAGGAAATCCTGCAAGCCCGCAATCAATTTGAAAAAGATCCTGCATCAAGGCTGAAAAAAATACCGCATTTTGAGACAGAAGGTGGTCCGTTGGGCGAGATTATCCACCGGCTACTCAACACGGATCCGGCTGAAAGATACAGTAGTTTACATTCGCTCATAAAAGTCTTGCACAACCTTGTACATGCCGAATTTGAAGGAGCAAGCACTGTCCAAAAAAGCTACAGAAGAGCCTTGGCCAATAATCGTGAACTTATTAAAGAGTTTTACAAAAATTTGATCAAAGAATCGAAAAAAGTCAAGGAAATATTTGGCAATATCAGTGCTGATAAGCGAAAGATGAACAGGCAGTATGCCATGCTACAAATGGCAATAGATATTATCATTCACATGGATGAGGCTCCCTATCAGGAAAAATTTGACCAACTCTTTAAGCGGTCAGGTACGGTGCAAAGGTCTTCCAACGCACAGGCAGATCGGAGTGACAAGAGCATCCAGCGCACGGAGCAAGCAGGTACTGATCAAAAGCCCACCAATCCGCATGCCGGTCTCAAAATCAATGATTATGCTTACTTCTTAGACAAGTTCATAGAAATAGTGAAGGAAAGTGATCCTGAATTTAACGATACCGAAAAGGTGATCATAACGGCCTGGAGAGATGTAAAAGAGGAATTTATTGAAAAATTACGAAAGGCTGGCGGGTCTGCATAAATAATGCTGCGAATCAGGTGCCACTTACTATGGTTTTTTACAATAATTTCAAGATATACAAATAGATAGACCGGTTTGTATTAATTAATTTCATTATATTCAATTCGTTGCCTAAATACATTGCAAATGGAACACAACCAGAAAGAGCTGCAAAAAGAAGTGGATCAAATTTATCAATATGCTGCTAACCTAATGATCAATGAAAAACGGAGCGCAATTGATACGAAAGATGAATTAATCAGGAATGGGCTAAGGCCGGAAGATGCATCTTTCATCGTTGATCATATAGATGAACAAATCAGGAAAGTAAAGAAAAAGAAGGCTTCCGGTTATTATGTATGGGGTATTTTATCTTTGGTTGGGGGCCTTGTGGCTACCATAGTATCTGAAGGTTCCCATATATTCATTGGTGCTATTTTAGGTGGCATTGCATTGATAGGCAGTGGTTTGTCAGTTGAGTAAAGGGTTTGCAGCAGATTTTTTCCACGCATAAAAGTGCGTTATCTCCTCTTTTTTAATAGAGTTGAAAGCGCTTGATTTTGAAATCTCAGAAATTTTATGAATCAGACCATTCCATTGCGGGAATCATCGGTGGAGGATTTTTCACAAGCACGTAACGTAAAATTAATGCGATAGCAATAATGAAAAAGTGGAGTCCAGCAACCACCATAAACGGGGCGATACCGAAAAGCCAAACGAGTAGGGAATAAAATCTTAATACTATGAATTTAACAAGATTGTTGAGAAAAGACGGATTTGATCTCATTGATGGCTCCGACAGAAGCCACAAACTGCTGCAAGTGTGGAAGGTGAAAACCACTGATTCGTTGCATTTGTATGCAAAGCATATTGATAAAATATTTGATGGCAGGACTAATTTGAACGCTAATCCTGAACCATCATTTGCTTTGCCGATCGACTCGTCCAGAGTTGACACCTATAATTTTAATATTGGGGTAACTGTACTCAATCCTCTCCTAAAGGCTTTGAAATTAGGGGAATTGGGTCTAAACAGCAAGGTTGCTAAAGAGAGGAGAGTCAATATTAGCTTTGATCAGACAGATTCACTGTTGATTGAACCACAAGAGATTGATTCATATATCTTGAATGCAGACATCAGGGAAGAACATTATCTAAAGGACTTAAACAGAAATAATTTCATTGTGATTACCGGCTTGATGAGAGCAAGAAAAATGATAGTGGAAATAGAGTCGGTAACAGAAAGTGCCAGTGAGTTAAATGCAGAAATTAATGACGTCGGCGGCAATACTCATTTTAACTTGTCAGGTGATCGAAAGATAAGAATGGAGCACGAAGGAGAACCATTCCCGATCGCCGTCAAGGCACACAGAATTGATTTTGATAAAGGTCAATTTGTAAAAACTGTTCTTGTTACCGATAGCCCAATAAACAAGATAAGTTTTTAGCCCGCTGCCTGGATGGAGTGGCTTTTCAAAGAGAAGGCACTCCGTCCAGCTAAGCAAATAACACCTATCCTGAATTCTGAACTTCCTCTCCTCTAATCTATTCGAATTTTGACCTTAGATATTCCTGTGTAGAAGCTGGTAAAAACTTACTATCCTAATTTTTGGGGTAACATCGTGTGAAAAACATAGCAGGAAGCAAAGCACTCAGGCGGGCCAATGCCTAAGCAGCTACATCCAAATCCTCTGCCCCGCCCCCTACTCGTGATGCTCAAAGTGAGCCATATCCAGTACCACCACACTCAGTACAATCATCATCTTGTGGGTTGCATCGGTATAGGCGGGGCTTATCTGCAGGGTAAATTGGTCGGCGGAGGTCAGGAGCTCACGTGCGACGCCGGACCAGCGCTTGCTCATGTTGCCGATGGGCCTGCCGGCAGCGTCCAGTACCAGAAAATCCATCAGGTCCCAGTTGGTGGAGAGGCCGCCGACGGGCTGGTTGTTGGTGTCCAGTACGGTGAAGGTGTAGGCAGAGAGATTCCTTTGGCGGTGTATCTTGCCGAGGGGACTGCCGTCGGCGGCCTTGACAGGAACGGTCGCGGACATGAAGCCACGGGTGAGGGTGGCAATGACTTCGTCTCCGAGCCCATAAAGTGTGAGGCTGAAATGCGGCGGGCCGCCGTGCAGGAAGGGTTTCAGCAGTCTGTACAGCAGGCTCATCCGGTGTTTGACCTGACCGATGAGTTCGTTGTCGCCGTTGTAGATCCGGTAGCAGTTTTCGAGTCGGAAGAGCTGCGGCTTTTGGTCGATGAGGTAATAGCCGGAGGCAAAGAGGTCGGTGTGCGTTGTAGGTTGCATGTGGTTGCATTTTGTGCGTGCGGGCCCGCTAAAACGCATTGGTTTTTTAGCGGCAATGTTGCGCACAGTATAAGGGTGGATTGTTGCTTAAAAATCTTTACAGGTACTTGCCTCTGCGGCGGCAACAGCCGCCGCAGAGGCAAGTACCTGTCTGCATGAAAAGTGATCAGGCATCACTTTTCATCTAATATGACTTCAGGTCCCCAAAAGCTGCTGCAGCTCCTGCCTCCAGTCGGCTCTGTGCAGGCTGTCGCAGGCATAGAGGGCGTTGAGGCGCATGGAGCTGATGGAGCGGAGGTCGCCGCCACTCTGTGCGATGGCCGCAGCGTACAACTCCTTCGCCTGGTCAAACTCGCCCAGGTAGAGGTGGGCCTCCGCCTGGGTAGCGGTTTTCCAGAAAGCGGTGCCGGGATCCAGCGCGCACTGCTGCAGCGCAAGCTGCGCCATTTCGCGGGGCTTGCGGAGGTCGGTCTCGTCCCGCATCAGGTAGAGGAAGGCGAGGTTGATAGCGTGGTAGTACATCTGCCCGCTGTTGGCTGCCTGCGTGGACAGTTGCAGGGCCGCCTCGTACCAGTGGATGGCTTTTTCGAGGGACTCGCTGGTCTGCTCGAGCAGGTATTTGCGCTTGTAGCGCCCCCCGAGTATGCCCATGCAGTCGGTGTTGTGCTGCAGCAGGGCTGACTGTTCGAGCGTCTCAATGGCCTCTTCGGGCCGCCCGAGCCCTTCGAGGGCAAAAATATACGCCTTGAACCCCTTGCTGTCGAGCTCGTTGAGCCGCGCCCCCAGAGAGTTTACCTGCTGCAGGTAGTGGGCGTGCAGGTTGCTCCGGTCTTCGGGCCTGCCGCCGTAGATGCCCGGACTGTCGCTGAGCTGCCCCTTGAGGATCAAAAACGACAGTTCGCTAGCATCCACGGGCTTGACCATGCCGATGTGGTTGCCGGAAGTGTAGTGGTGGTATTGGGGCGGAAAGGGCGACAGGCTGGCGGTGGGGGGCACAAACTCGTCGGATTCGCCGGCAATGGTCGCAAAGCGGAAGGGGTAGTCGCTGCCAAATCGCTGCGTCCAGTCGCTGCGGAGCTCCCGGATAAAGCGCCCGTCTATGTCCATATCGCTTGCCTGCCTTTTCAGCCACCTGACAAAAGTGGCTTTGCGCAGGCCTCCGCTGGGGGTGCCATACAAAAGTACATTGGATATACGGCTGATGTCCTGCATGTTGAGCAGCGCCCGCTGTATGACCAGCCCGCCCATGCTGTGCCCCAGCAGGGCTACCCGTTGGTATTGCCCAAAGAGGATCTGCAGGTAGGTCGTCAGGAAGCCGGCAATCTTGCTGATGTCGGGGTCTGCCGACCAGATCCCCTGCCCGATGTCGGGCAGCAGCTCGGTCGAGTAGCCAATGCTGAGCAGGTCCCAGCCGCGCAGGCTGTCCTCAGCGGTGATCAGCTCGGGCATTTTGCCAAAAGTGGTGACGGGGTCGCCGCCAAATCCGTGGATCAGGCACAGTACACTCTTGTTGGCAGTAGCCCGGTAGCTGATGATCGACCCGCTGTCGGTCTTGCGCCGGCTTTGGTTGAGCAGCGCCTGCAGAACTTCTCTGGCGGCGCCATCGGCCGCAGTCACGTCTGCTTCGGTTAATATATGGTGGTGCGCCATATGGATAGGTATTTTTAGTCGCTTTGGACAATAGGTTTACTTACAGGTCGCTAAGCTAAGTAAATTATGTCTGCGGGGTGGGTTTTTGGGAAAAAAAGCGGCAGGTTTTTTTGGGGAAAAAAGGCTCTAGTCCAAATGAAGTGGGTTTCGTAGATATGCCCCATGTAAGAACTACCCATATTTACAGCTGCCCTCGAACATAATTCACCTTGGTTTATCAAACGTGTCTAGTTTTGGGGGGGGAAGCTCATTGTTTTCAGGAGTCCCGTAGGGACGCGATGTAGGTAGAAAACACCGGCCCCGTTGTTTTCCGGAGTCCCGTAGGGACGGAATGTGGGTAGATCCGTAGGGATGCGATGTAGGTAGAAAACCGGGGCCGTTGTTTTCTACCCATATCATGCCTCTAACGGGGCTGTGGAAAACACCGTGGCCGTTGCTACCCATATCACGCCCCTGACGGGGCTGTGGAAAACACCGTGGCCGTTGTTTTCTACCCATATCACGTCCCTACGGGACTCCGGAAAACACCGAGGCTGTTGTTTTCTACCCATATCACGCCTCTAACGGGACTCCGGAAAACACCGTGGCCGTTTCTACCCATATCATGCCCCTAACGGGGCTGTGGAAAACACTGTGGCCGTTTCTACCCATATCACGCCCCTAACGGGGCTGTGGAAAACACCGTGGCCGTTGCTACCCACATCGCGTCCCTACGGGACTACGGGAAACACCGGGGTTGTTTGTTTTCTACCCACATTCCGTCCCTACGGGTCTACCCACCTCACGTCCCTACGGGTCTACCCACATTCCGTCCCTACGGGACTCCGGGAAACAAGGGGGCCGGTGTTTTCTACCCATATTCCGTCCCTGCGGGACTGCGGGAAACACCGGGGTTGTTTGCTTTCTACCTGTACTGGTGCCCTAAATAACCAGACAAGGTGACAGTTGAGCTTCCCCCAAAAACTAGACACGTTTGATAAACCAAGGTGACTTAAGTTCGAGGGCAGCTGTAAATATGGGTAGTTCTTACATGTGGCAAATCCACGAAACCCACTTCATTTGGACTAGAGCCGGTTTTTTTTGAAAAAAACTGCCGCCGGTGCAGTAGCCCGGCATAGCCGCCTGCGGCAGCCGCCCGCAGGGGCGAAAAAACAACACCCTGCCGCCGCTCAGGCTGCGCAGTAAATCTGGCCGGCATACTACCGGACAATAAACGCAACTAGTAAACGCAATTTTTCCGTATTTTTGAGTTCAAAGCAATCAGGTATGGCAAAAAAGTTAGTCCGATTCGACTGGGCGATGAAGCGTCTGCTCCGGAACAAAGCGAATTTCGACATTCTGGAGGGCTTTCTCACAGAGCTGATCCATGAAGATTTCAAAATAAAACAAATCCTTGAAAGCGAAGGAAATAAGGAATACGGTGATGATAAATTCAACCGGGTAGATATCCTCGTGGAAAACGGAAAAGGGGAGTTGGTGATCGTCGAAATCCAGAATACCCGCGAAGCTGACTACTTCCAGCGGATGCTTTACGGCACTGCCAAGGTCATCGTCGAACACATCGCCGAAGGGCAGCCATACTCACGGGTCAAGAAAGTATATTCTGTCAACATTGTCTATTTTGATCTCGGTCAGGGGGATGATTATGTGTATCACGGTACAACCACTTTCATCGGTATCCATAGTCATCACGAACTGGAACTGTCTGTAAAACAAAAAGAACTGTTTCAAAAGGCATCGGTATCAGCCTTGTACCCGGAATATTATGTAATTAAAACCAACCGGTTTAACGAGATTGCCCGGGATACGCTGGACGAGTGGATATACTTCCTGAAAACGGCAGAGATAAAGGATGAATTTACTGCTAAAGGGCTGAGGGCTGCCAGCCAGAAGCTGGATGTGCTGACATTGGCCCCCGAAGACCGCAAGGAATACGACCGCTATCTGGAGGCGCAGCGGACGGATGCCAGTTTTGTGGAGACGGTAAAATTGGAAATTACGACGGCTGTAGCCGAAGCATTGAAAAGTAATAAAGTAGCCATTGCCGAAAATGCGCTTCGCAAAGGCGCAACGCTTGCCTTTGCTGTTGACATTACAGGTCTTTCAATAGAAGAAGTTCAGCTTACAGCCGACAACTTGGGAAAGTAATCATCCGACCAATGCTGCACGCTCGCGCGTCCTTCCTAAACAGCGCAGGGGTATGTATGTGGCCGTCAGCAACAGGCTGTGCTTACATTCCCGTCGATAAATGCATGGAAGGAGGTAATGCCTTTGGGTATGGTCATCTTTTGGCCGCTTCCGATAGATTGCCGGGCTAAAAGCGGCCGTCAGGCGTGGTGCAGTGATCGATTGCCGAAACAGTGCGGCCGTCAATCCTGACTTTGGACTGCGTATACCGGGTCATGATATACGCCATGATCATACGCCCCCAAGCCCCCCTAAGCGGCCGTCAGGCGTGGTGCAGTGATCGACTGCCGAAACAGTGCGGCCGTCAATCCTGGCTTTGGGCTGTGTATGCCGGGTCATGATATACGCTATGATCATACGCCCCCAAGCCCTCCTAAGCGGCCGTCAGGCGTGGCGCAGTGATCGATTGCCGAAACAGTGCGGCCGTCAATCCTGGCTTTGGGCTGTGTATGCCGGGTCATG
>CAYTVG010000029.1:0-34244 GCA_964441755.1 uncultured Saprospiraceae bacterium | reverse complement strand
CCCTGCGCGTCTCAAGGCCACCGGTCGTCTCCCTGGACACTATCCCGGATTTTTGCGCGTCGGCAACTTTTATCCCTGTCGCAGGCTGGGGTATACCAACCGATTTTATTGACTCTGTGCGCTGGACTTTTCCCCCGGGCAGTATTCCTGCAACATCGACTTCTCTCATGCCGGGACAGGTAATACTCAACACTACAGGTCAGGATTTTCAGGTATGCGTCACCGCTTTCAATGCCTGCGGACAAGACCAGGCTTGTACTACTTTCAGCATCCTGCAGGGGCCGGTAGTTAATATCACCACTGACCGCGATACCGTCTGCCTCGGGCAGACGGTAACCGTCAACAACCAGAGCAGCGGGGACGGCCTTTCCTTTAACTGGTCTGCATCTCCGGCAGGGCTTACTTTCTCTCCCGCCAACAATGCTGTTTCCCCGACCATCAACATACCTCCGGGTGCTGAAATTCGCAACTACCAGATCAGCGTTCAGATAACCAACCCTGTCTGTGATGGTGTAACCTGGGATACTACCCTGCGCGTCTCAAGGCCACCGGTTGTCTCGCTGGACTCTATCCCGGATTTTTGTGAGTCAGCAACTTTTAACCCGGTCGCAGAATGGGGTATATCTGTCGATTTTATTGACTCCGTGCGCTGGATTTTTCCTCCGGGCAGTATTCCGGCAACCTCGACTTCTCTTGTGCCGGGGCAGGTAATACTCAACACCACAGGCCAGGATTTTGAAGTCTGTGTTACTGCTTTCAACGCCTGCGGACAAAGTCAGGATTGTACTACTTTCAGCATCCTGCAGGGGCCGGTAGTTAATATCACCACTGACCGCGATACCGTCTGCCTCGGGCAGACGGTAACCGTCAACAACCAGAGCAGCGGGGACGGCCTTTCCTTTAACTGGTCTGCATCTCCGGCAGGGCTTACTTTCTCTCCCGCCAACAATGCTGTTTCCCCGACCATCAACATACCGCCAGGTGCTGAAATTGGCAACTACCAGATCAGCGTTCAGATAACCAACCCCGTATGTGATGGTGTAACCTGGGATACCACCCTGCGCGTCTCAAGGCCGCCGGTTGTTTCCCTGGACACTATCCCGGATTTTTGTGAGTCGGCGACTTTTAACCCGGTCGCAGAATGGGGTATACCTGTCGATTTTATTGACTCTGTGCGCTGGACTTTCCCCCCGGGCAGTATTCCTGCAACATCGACTTCTCTTGTGCCGGGGCAGGTAATACTCAACACCACAGGTCAGGATTTTCAGGTATGCGTCACCGCTTTCAATGCCTGCGGACAAGACCAGGCTTGTACTACTTTCAGCATCCTGCAGGGGCCGGTAGTTAATATCACCACTGACCGCGATACCGTCTGCCTCGGGCAGACGGTAACCGTCAACAACCAGAGCAGCGGGGACGGCCTTTCCTTTAACTGGTCTGCATCTCCGGCAGGGCTCACTTTTAGTCCCGGCAACAATGCTGTTTCCCCGACCATCAACATACCTCCGGGTGCTGAAATTCGCAACTACCAGATAAGCGTTCAGATAACCAACCCTGTCTGTGATGGCGTAACCTGGGATACTACCCTGCGCGTCTCAAGGCCACCGGTCGTCTCCCTGGACACTATCCCGGATTTTTGTGAGTCGGCGACTTTTAACCCGGTCGCAGAATGGGGTATACCTGTCGATTTTATTGACTCTGTGCGCTGGACTTTCCCCCCGGGCAGTATTCCTGCAACATCGACTTCTCTTGTGCCGGGGCAGGTAATACTCAACACCACAGGTCAGGATTTTCAGGTATGCGTCACCGCTTTCAATGCCTGCGGACAAGACCAGGCTTGTACTACTTTCAGCATCCTGCAGGGGCCGGTAGTTAATATCACCACTGACCGCGATACCGTCTGCCTCGGGCAGACGGTAACCGTCAACAACCAGAGCAGCGGGGACGGCCTTTCCTTTAACTGGTCTGCATCTCCGGCAGGGCTCACTTTTAGTCCCGGCAACAATGCTGTTTCCCCGACCATCAACATACCGCCAGGTGCTGATATTGGCAACTACCAGATCAGCGTACAGATAACCAACCCCGTATGTGATAGCGTAACCTGGGATACTACCCTGCGCGTCTCAAGGCCGCCAGTTGTCTCGCTGGACTCTATCCCGGATTTTTGTGAGTCGGCAACTTTTAACCCGGTCGCAACCTGGGGTATACCAACCGATTTTATTGACTCTGTGCGCTGGACTTTCCCCCCGGGCAGTATTCCTGCAACATCGACTTCTCTTGTGCCGGGGCAGGTAATACTCAACACCACAGGTCAGGATTTTCAGGTATGCGTCACCGCTTTCAATGCCTGCGGACAAGACCAGGCTTGTACTACTTTCAGCATCCTGCAGGGGCCGGTAGTTAATATCACCACTGACCGCGATACCGTCTGCCTCGGGCAGACTGTCACCGTCAACAACCAGAGCAGCGGGGACGGCCTTTCATATAACTGGTCTGCATCTCCGGAAGGGCTTACTTTCTCTCCCGCCAACAACGCCGTTTCCCCGACCATCAATATACCTCCGGGTGCTGATATTGGCAACTACCAGATCAGCGTTCAGATAACCAACCCTGTCTGTGATGGCGTAACCTGGGATACCACCCTGCGCGTCTCAAGGCCGCCAGTTGTCTCGCTGGACTCTATCCCGGATTTTTGTGAGTCGGCAACTTTTAACCCGGTCGCAACCTGGGGTATACCAACCGATTTTATTGACTCTGTGCGCTGGACTTTTCCTCCGGGCAGTATTCCGGCAACCTCGACTTCTCTTGTGCCGGGGCAGGTAATACTCAACACCACAGGTCAGGATTTTCAGGTATGCGTCACCGCTTTCAATGCCTGCGGACAAGACCAGGCTTGTACTACTTTCAGCATCCTGCAGGGGCCGGTAGTTAATATCACCACTGACCGCGATACCGTCTGCCTCGGGCAGACGGTAACCGTCAACAACCAGAGCAGCGGGGACGGCCTTTCCTTTAACTGGTCTGCATCTCCGGCAGGGCTTACTTTCTCTCCCGCCAACAATGCTGTTTCCCCGACCATCAACATACCTCCGGGTGCTGAAATTCGCAACTACCAGATCAGCGTTCAGATAACCAACCCTGTCTGTGAAGGTGTAACCTGGGATACCACCCTGCGTGTCACAAGGCCACCGGTCGTCTCGCTCGCCGATATACCGGATTTTTGCGGTAGCGCCACATTCACCCCAATGGCGACGATAGATATAGATACTACTTTCGTAGACTCTATACGCTGGACTTTCCCGGAGGGTAGTATTCCTGCAAGTTCGACGACGCTAAATCCAGGTCAGCTTACATTGAACACCACAGGTCAAAACTTTGAAGTTTGCGTTACGGCCTATAATCTTTGCGATTCGAGTAGAGCATGCAGGACTTTCAACATTTTGGAGGCGCCACAGATTGACATTACCGTAGATCGAGATACTTTATGTACGGGGACATCTATCATGGTCGACAATAACTCAACCGGTACAGGTTTAACATTCAGTTGGGAGGTATCTCCTTCCGCAGGAGTGACGATTCAGCAAACCAACGATCGAAGTCCAACCATTGGCTTCAATGGTCCGACAGGCGATTACACCTTAACGGCAGAAATTGGGAATGAGGTATGTGGTTTCCTCTATTGGGAAGAAGACATACATCTCACAGCAGCACCGGGGGTAAGTCTTGCGCCCATTGCCGATTTTTGTGCGAGTGAGACCATTAGTCCATTACCAGACTATACGCTTCTTCTTTCGTACATGGACTCTGTTCGGTGGACATTTGCCGGTGCAAATCCTTCCTTTTCAACAGCGTTTTACCCTGAAAACATTGCCTATGGGATGCCCGGCAGCTATGATGTATGTGTTACTGTCTACAACCGTTGTGATTCAGCACAAGCCTGTCAGACATTCAGAATACTGGAACCGCTGATTGCACAGGCTAGTTTAAGCGGCAATTTCAGCTGTTCTGTGCCATACCAAGTCACTGCTACCAATCAATCGGCCGGAGATGACCAATCGTATAATTGGAGTATTGAGAGCATTGGCGGAAGTAATCCAGGCAGTGTAGCTTTCAATGCAACAGCTGCCTCACCTGCATTCACTTTTACGGAGAGTGGCAGTTATGTAGTCAAACTAACCTTATTCAATGCCAGTGGCGTATGTCCACCCGCGTATTGGACAGACACCGTAAAAATCTTGTTGCCACCGACGGTAACGCTTCCCGACTATGACCGTTTTTGCGAAACTGTATGCCTGTCACCACCTGCTGACTACAGCACTGGTACTGCCGCAGTAGATAGTGTTGCATGGAATTTTCCGGGAGGTAGTATCGAATTCAGCAACGATTTTGCTCCTGACAGTATTTGTTATCAAGGCCCCGGAAGCTTCACTTACAACCTTGAGGTGTTTAACATCTGCGGAATGGCAGAAGCTTCAGACGAATTCATCATTGATACCATTCCCCTGATGGATTTGGGTCCTACAGACACTTTCTGTCTTTCGGAAGGCGTGATGTCACTGTACAGCGCAACCCCACCGGGTGGACTGTGGTCAGGTCCGGGCATTATTCCCCCTGGCAACGGACTTTTCGACCCTGCTGCAATCACAGTAACAGGGCCGCTGACGACCGTAAATGTGACTTACACCTATGAAAATGGGATATGCGTAGTAAATGAGCAAAAGGAAGTTTTGGTGATCGATATGAGTTTTGTGGAAGGGGGCGCTGACGTAAACATATGCATTTCGGCAGACAGCGTACAACTAACCGGAGGGATGCCCGGAGGTGGTTGGTATGAAGGGCCCGGCATTATCGATCCATCCGGGATATTTAGTCCTGCAGGTCTTAACACCAGCGGCAGTTATACCATCACATACTACTATCAGCTACCCTTTACAGACTGTATCGGATCGGATACTTTCCGCGTTTTTGTTCGTCCACTGCCGGTTCCGGACTTCAGTGTAACGGACAGCTTGTGTATCAATGTAGCAGCGATATACGAAAATACCACCGTTGGCGGAGACACCTACTTATGGCATTTTGACGATGGTAACAGCTATACACAAATCAGTCCTTCACATGCTTTTGGCAGTACGGGAGATCACGATGTACGTCTGTATGCAACATCTCTATATGGCTGTGTAGACTCTACCCTGCGAACCGTGTATGTTTCAGGGCCACCGGAAGCTTCTTTCGAGAAAGATACCAGCCAAGGATGTGCTGTTTTACCGGTCACATTTACCAATACTACCATTGGATACCAATTCGTCCGGTATGTCTGGAATTTTGGTAATCAGGAGAGCAGCAATCAGGAGCAACCTCCTACGGTTTTTTATTCGCAAGGGTTAGAAGACACCCTGTACTACGTACAGCTACTGGCGACCAACCACTGTGGTAATGACCTGGCTACAGACTCTGTTCTTGTCTACCCTAAGCCCCTGGCACGACCTTTCTTCAGTCAAATCATCGGCTGTACCCCCTTAGCTATTAGCTTTAACAATCTGTCCCGGGGTCTGCCAGACACTTATGCCTGGTATATTGACGGGCAGTTGTATTCAACTGATTCTATACCCCCGGCCAATATCTTCAGGGCAGAAGGTGTGGATAATGAGTACTATGATGTTTTATTCATCGCCACAAACGAATGTGGTACCGACAGTGTATTACAGACTATAACCGTACTCCCTGACTCAATACGCCCGTTTTTCAGCATACCGGTTAACTTTGGCTGTGAGCCCTTTACCTTATTTTTCAACAATACCACTGCGCCTGATTCCAATATCATCTACAACTGGTTTTTCGGTAACGGGGACACCTCTACGGAAGAGGATCCTACCTACACTTTTTATGCAACTGGCGATACTGCTACCCTCTATCAGGTCACTCTTGTAGCCGACAACGGATGCAGCGTCAACAGTATGACTGTTCCTATTACCGTGTATCCAATACCTCCGGTATCATTTGACGTTTCCCCTGTTGGCTGCGCCAGAGATACCGTGTTTTTCACCAATACTTCGACTGATGCAGCCGGTTTCATGTGGGACTTTGGTGACGGAGGAATGTCTGAGATGACCAATGCCACACATGTATTTGATTTGGGCGGCTGGTATAATGTAACCTTAACCGGATACGGGATTGGTACGGGCTGCCCCGGAACCTACACAGACTCTGTTTTTGTACGTCAAATTCCTACAGCAGCCTTTGATGTTGACTCTACATTTGGTTGTCCGCCACATACAGCCTATTTCACCAACCAATCACAGGGGGCTCTGTATTACAGATGGTACTTCGGAGATGGCAACCAGACAGTTGGCGCATCTCCGGGCAGTCATGTCTACAATCAAACGGGATTCTATAGCATTACGCTGACAGCCATTGACGAATATGCATGTGAACACGATACCAGTTTTTCCTTTGTACAGGTGTATCCAACCCCTTCGCCAGATTTTTCGGTCAGCCTTGACAGGCCTTGTGGTGTTCCTGTGACTGTATGTTTTGAGGATACAGGTATTGGAGCATTTGCGTACAGTTGGAACTTTGGCAATGGTGAGATGTCGACAGATACAGACCCATGTACCGATTATCCTGTGGCCGGTGATTATCAGATTGAGATGCGCGTACGCAATGAATTTTTATGTGAAAATCTGTATACGGATACCATTACCATTTATGAAGAACCCATTGCTGACTTTGCCGTTGATAATGACACAGGGTGTGCAATTGAGCCCCTACTGCTTTTCAACAACTCTCTGTTCGCTGACGATGCCAGCTGGTATTTTTCAGACGGCTATACCAGTAGTGACTGGGTACCTGAACGTCTGCTGGATACCGGCACGTACAGCGTCATGCTCGTTGTCGGCAACCCTAGCGGATGCACGGATACCCTCATCCGTGATCCCCTCATCAGGGTTTATCCAAGTCCGGTAGCTGCTTTTGAATACGAAGAGCTAGCGGATGAGCTGCCTACAACTTTTGCGTTTACGGATACATCATCTCCGGATGCTATCACTTTCGGTTGGAATTTTGATGACGGTAGCAGTTCTACTGAGCAAAATCCAGTACATCGTTTCCTGTCAAGTTTTGACAAACTGGTTGCCCATTGGGTGACCAATAGCTACGGATGCCCTGATACTGCGTACCTACTGATTGATCTTGATACTTTAGGAGGACTGTACATTCCCAATATATTTGAACCGGACGATGAAAGTGAGCCGGAGAAAAATATCTTCCAGCCCAAAGGCATTGGGCTACGCGAGTTTCACATTGCCGTTTACGCTCGCAATGGTCAATTGATGTGGGAGTCCAGTTCACTAACGGATGAAGGAATGCCTGACGAATTTTGGAATGGAACCTATCAGGGAAAACCGGTACCTGCAGGTGTGTACATCTGGAGGGTACACCTCGCACGATATTTCAATGGCCGCTACTGGAAGGGGATGCTGGATGACAGGGGTAATCTGAGTCGAAGCGGGTTTTTATATTTGGTAAGATAGTTGTTAACCTTTTAGCAACAATGGAGCAGAGATCAAACCCCACTTCTCTGCTCCACATTTTTTAAACGCTAACTCCGCTCAGTTACGTAATGTTTGAGCGATCAAAAATATATTTATTTGATCTTCAGGCATAAATTCTATATTTTTGCTGTTACGTAATCAAATTTACGTAACAGGTTTTATGGGTGATTTTCCATCGTGGGCACTTGCACACAAAAAGCCAGGTACAGAATTACGTCTCATCAGAGGAAACTACTATCTGTACGCTGTGACGAGCCAGTGGGATAAAACTACGAAAAAAACAAAAAAGATAACGGGTCCAATTATTGGGAAAATAAATCCCTCCGGCGAATTGATTCCTTCCAGACGAAGGGATGAAAGCCAGAAAAAAAAATCACAAAATAAATTTGAATTTCACGCTGAAGTATCGGTCAAAGAATATGGCTTATCTCATTTTTTTCTTTTTCATTTGCGAGACGTCTGTGCTCAGTTGCAGGCCTGTTTTCCGGAGCACTGGCATTATATTTTAGGGGCAGCATACTGCAGGCTTTACAAACAATCTCCCATCAATCAAATGCCCCTGCACTTGTATCACTCATGGTTGTCAGAATCGATGAAAGGTGTCACCTTCACTGAGAAAAATATTTCAATGGCTCTGCGCTCAGTTGGCAGAAACAGACAGCAGGCTGTTCGTTTCATGCAATGGGATATCCCCCCGGGAGAGAATGTGCTGATTGACCTGACACACCTGCCTTCACGCAGCGGCAATGGCTCTATTGCCCAGCCGGGGTACAATAACCAGAAGAACTACGATGGTCAGATTAATGTACTATATACATTTGGAAATCAATCTTTAAGACCCATTTTCTACCGGATAGTACCAGGCAATATCCGTGAGTTGGCTGCGTTCGTACTAACCATGAAGGAGAGCAGTGTAGCTCAATGCACACTCATTATGGATAAGGGCTTTTACTCACTCAAAAATATAGCCTACCTGTCAGACAATGGCTTTCGGTTCGTTTGTCCGATAAAGCGGGACAGTCCGTTGGTGAAAGAGACGGATCGAATCTCGTTGTTCGAAAAATCGAGTGCTCGATATTTCGAGTACATGAGAAGAATAATCTGGTATGTTGAAATTTCGCCAACCGATGCAGACAATAAAATCTATTTGTATTTGGATGATGAACTACGAATACGGGAAGAAAAAGATTTCATTTTCAGGATTTCTTCCAACCCTGAAACATACACGATAGAAAAATTTGAAAAGAAAAAATTACAAATTGGAACGCTATCGTTGCTTTCAAATTTAGATGGTAAAAATGCAGAGCAAATTTATCAAATCTACAAATCCAGAAATCAAATTGAAGTGATGTATGATGGCTTCAAAGGTGTGCTGGAAGCTGATAAAACTTACATGCAAAATGAAGAAACTTTGCAAGGCTGGATGCTGGCCAATCATGTTGCGCTATTGGCTCATCACCGGCTGTACCAGCTCTTGTTGTCATCCAATAAGCTAAGGAAGCACTCCATTGGTTCAATTGTAGAGCGCCTCTCTTTAGTGAAGAAGGCTAAGGTCAACGGACAATGGGTTGATACAGAAATTGTTAAATCAAGTACCAAGCTCTTTGAAGACATCGGGATACCTGTTACGTAACTCGCGGCGGAGTTAGGGCTTGAAATGCGCCTCCAGCAAGCCCGCAGGTTGTTAGAAACCGGCGAAGAAACATCTTTTAAAAAAATCACGCAGGCTGTCGGGCTCAAAGACGATCGCCATTTTCTCAAAATATACAGGCAGCGATTTGGTAAATCGCCACTCGACTATACCTGATAACCGGATAACAGACCTTTGTGACCTTCTGTCCCCGGAGGGCAGGCAGAATTTATTCGGGACTTGCTCACCGAGCCCAAAACGAGATGCTTATGTCTTTGACAGATAATCCCGAATATGCGCTCATTCCGTCATGCGGTGATGTCCATGCAACCAGCATAGCGCAACAGCGGCTCGTTTATTTCTCCGGAAAAAATTCCTGAATGAGCGCTTATATTTGCCTGCGCTCCGGTGGACATAGCGCCCCCAAAAGCCGGTATGTGGCATACTTTTTACAAAAACTACCCCCATGGCAAAAAAACTTATCCTCTATATTGCCAGCAGCCTCGATGGCTTTATCGCCGGTCCTGGTGACGACCTCAGCTTTCTGGATGCCGTACAAAGAGAAGGTGAAGATTACGGCTACACCCATTTTATGGAAAGCATTGACACCGTCATAATGGGCCGCAGAACCTTTGACTGGGTTTTTCGGCAGATTGGAGGTGTGCCCCATCCCGACAAAACCACCTATGTTATCACACACACACCCAAATCTGACATTGGCAAAACCTCCTTTTTTACAGGCGATCTGATGACTTTGGTCAAACAGCTAAAAGAAGGCGGTACAGCCGGGCATATTTTTTGCGATGGTGGTGCCTCCATTATTCACCACTTGCTATGCAACGACCTAATTGACGAGATTGTCCTCTCGATTGTTCCCATCCTGCTTGGAGACGGAATCCGACTGTTTGAAAATGGACGAAATCTACTTTCACTACAGCTTTTATCTGCCCGCAGCTATGCATCAGGTCTGTGTCAGCTACACTACGCACGCAGCAGAAGCTGACCGTCAGTCATCATTGACAATATCCCAAATGACTTCTCTACTCAGGACAACAAGTCAGGTAAAAAAACAAATAAGTTTTATTTAATATACTTATATATTTAAAAATCAATTTATTGTTTTTTGTCCACTTTTTTGTCCACCCACCAATAACGCAAAATATTCGATTAAGTACGAGATTTGATTTCAGAATCAGGTACTATTGCACGTACATGTTGATATCAGTCCGGGATTCATTCCCGAGTCTTCACATCAGAATTGCACTGCGAGGTAATTGAAGTCTGCAAAAGAATAGCGTGTGATACTCAGAAGTGAGCAAACCAAGGAGATAAAATCTCTTTACCCCCTTATGTTTTGTTCTTCACAGAAGCACACACAACACAGTCCGTATGTAGCAGGGTTCCCCCTCCCTGCCTTCATCTTTCTGTGAGTCTTCTTCACAGAGCACATGCAACACAGTCCGTATGTAGCAGGGTTCCCCCTCCCTGCCTTCATCTTTCTGTGAGTCTTCTTCACAGAGCACACGCAACACAGTCCGTATGAGGGCGGGGATTCCCCCCTCCCCGCCTTCATCTTTCTGTGAGTAGACAGGGTCTGCTATACTATGCAGATAGCATTCTTCCCCTTATTGGCAGGCAACAAACAACGATCGCAGCTCAACGTGTCTTTCAGTTACATTTAGTGTCTCAAACATCCGTAGGGGTTGTCTGAGCATTAAAAACGTCACAAAAATGTCATATTTTGCGATATTTCAAAAGGATTTCAGGTTAGCGCAATTCACTATGTATCATCAAAAGGAATAATCAATACCTTTATAATCCCCCCTACTACGTCGTTTCACAATCAATGAACACTCCTGATGTTCTTTCTTCCTATGAACATGCGCCACGGTCTCCATAAACTAATATATTGCTGTTTTCTCCTTTGGATTGTATATGGATGTCAGGATACCCCCGATCAGGCGGTAGGACAGCAGACGATTGTTGAAGATCTGCTTCGGCAGGTCGATTCATTGCCACAGGAGGTATTCATAGAGCGGTTAAATCAGCTTACTACTGAACAACGGAGTGATTTTTTTAATCAAAGGCTGGCTGCATTAGAAAGAAGCGGTCAAGTGGAGGATCTTCCAACTACGCTTGGGCTTTATGAGCAATACAAATTTGACCCTCTTGAAGCCGAACAAGTAGTCCCGTATTACAATGCCATTTATCTTCAATACAAAGGCATGCACGACTCTGCAGACGTTCTTTATTTGCGTGCCGTAGAAGCATGCCAGCGCAATAAAGACAGTCTGATACTTGCCAAGTATCTGGATACACGGGCTGGTAACCTCAGCATGATGGGCAGATTTGACGATGCCATTGCCGCCAAATACCAGGCACTCGAAATCTGTGAATCCATACATGATGAGCCCCTCGCCATGTATATTCGAGCTTTCCTTTCCAACCTGTACGTCAAAAAGCGGGAGTATGAAAAAGCAATACAACTGGGCGAAATACCCCTCCAGTACTTCCGTACGCAGGCAAATCAGTCTATGGAAGCCTACATTCTCCTTCTTCAGGCCAATGCCTACCTGGATTTAAATAAGCCGGACTCTTCCATCGCACTGCACAAGCGAATCCAGCAAATTTACTACGCGCTCGGGCAGCCCCCCAATATGAATGAGCATCTGTACCACTACAGCCGGGTGTTAATTAAAAAGGGACTATGGCAAGAAGCCCTTGACAGCCTTGATGTTGCCAAACGTCGTATTATTTCCTCTCAGGATAAACAAGGGCTGGTATTTGTCGATTTAGCGGCTGCCGATGCTCTTTTTCAGCTCGGTCGCCTCGACGAGGCGAGCCGTATCATGGAAGATTGTCTGGCGCAGGCAATTGCCCGAAAGCTCTACTCCGCTGCTGCCGCGACAACCCGCATGCTTTCATCTATCAAAAAAACACAGGGAAACTACCAGCAGGCACTCCAACTGCTGGATCAACATCTGGGGCTAAAAGATTCCTTATTCAACGAAGAAAAGAACCGTATCACCAGAGAGTTGTCCGTAAAGTACGAAACAGCCCAGAAGGAACAACAGATTACTTCTTTGCAGCGCGAGATTACCCTGGCCAAGCAAAGAAATGCCTGGATAGCCGGCACGCTGATCAGCCTGATGATGGGTTTTCTGTACATTCTTCGTATACGTTTTCTCAGAAAGCAGCAGCAACTGAAAGCTGACAAGCTGCTTGCAGAAGCCAAGTCGGAGACGCTTCGGCAGCAAATCGTCTTTCAGGAAGCCGAGCTGGCGACCCATCAGGCACAGTTACAGGACTATACCCAGATGCTGATTTCAAAAAACAAACAACTGGCAGAGCTTTCCAAACAACAGCAACCCGCAACCGAAACTGCCCTACCACAACAAGAACTTGAAGAGCTCTACAACAGCGTTATTCATACCGATAAAGATTGGGAACTATTCCAAATTTATTTCAACAAAGTTCACCCGGGTTTCATCGCCCACATTAAACAGCTACTACCCGACCTATCCCCTGCCGAATTGCGAACCCTACTGCTTGACAAGATGAATCTGAGCCTCAAAGAGCAGGCGGAAATCCTTGGCGTTAGTATCGATGCAGTCAAAAAAGGTCGCTATCGGCTGCGAAAAAATTACAAACTTGCTCCAGAGGAAAACATATCCGCGCTGTGGGAAAATGTACAGCATAGCAACGATAACATATAAACTGCCACCCGCATTGTATACCAGAGCCCGAAAATGGCTAAGAAAATCAACCAAAAAACGTCAAAACAATATCTTATCACGATAGCGCCAACTAAGCCACCCAAGCAGCAGATTGCTCGCCCCCATAAGTGATTCAACCGGGTGTTTTAGCAAAGTAAACCCGATCATACCTATTGAAAACACTAAAAACAGCAGCTGAAAAAAAGGATACACAGGTGACCTAAACCCCTTTTCATTCCGGAAGGCAGCATCTTTGCGAACCCAAAATACCCCTAAGACGGTCAACAGAGACGAAAGCGTGAGCAACATTCCGCAATAAATCAGTATTTGCTCAAATGTACCCGTCAGCAGCAGGAAAGCTGTGATCACAAATTGTAACCAAAGTGCCCGCACCGGGATCTCATCCGGCGCAGTCCGAAACCGATACCACAACTGGTGATCTCTGGCCATGGTCGATGTCACCCTGGGTCCCACCCACACCATCGCACTGATACCAGAAATCAGGAGCAATGAGATCGACAGGCTAAACAGCTTCCCCATCCGCTCGCCCAGTATCTTTTGGGCGGTGATAGCGCCGACATTCAGTTGCCCCGTAAGCTCTTCCGGGCTGTTATGCTTTAAAAAAACGAATTGCAGCAGCGTATAGAGCAAAGTCACCAGCAGTGTCCCACCTACCAAGGCAACCGGCAGCGATTTTTGTACATCCCTGAACTCTTCCGCAATGTAAATGGCTGCATTCCAGCCCGAATAAGCATAGCTCACATAGATCAGCGCCACAGCAAAAGCTGAAGACTGCAACTTGACAAGTAGTCCCTCCGCTCTAAAATCACTGCCCGAATGCACTGGCAACAACAAGCCTGCAACGATCAGCGCCAGAATCAGGAGCACCTTCAACAAGGTTGTCAGGTTTTGAAAATTTGAACTGGCCTGCAGGCTGCGCGTATGAATAAAAGTGATGATCCCCACCAACAGCAAGCTTGTCCAGGTCGTATCGAGGCGTCCGTAGGGAAAATATTCAACGACAGCAATCGCAGAAAGAGCTACCGGCGCAGCAAAACCCACGGTAAGCGAAATCCAGCCCGACAAATAGCCAACTAAGGGGTGGTAGATGCCAGACAAAAAGGTATACTCCCC
Source organism: uncultured Saprospiraceae bacterium (assembly GCA_964441755.1). Lineage (GTDB taxonomy): Bacteria > Bacteroidota > Bacteroidia > Chitinophagales > Saprospiraceae > JAUMBM01. Next base: position 20,214 of record CAYTVG010000029.1, on the reverse strand, counting down.
ACCTGATTTTTTGATGACTGTCCCCAATTCGGCATAGCTCAAAGCCCCTGCCAGCGCCAGCACTCCCCCCAGCAGCCATAGGATCAGAATAGCGAGCGGATGCTGCACCTCCTGCAACTGAAACCCCAGGCTCGTAAACGCCCCGGTGCCAATCATGTTGGCCACCACCAGGGCGAGACCTGTCAGTGTTGAAATTCTGTATACATGCTGGCCCAATTGCTACTATTTTGTACAGGACGGCAGGGCCGATGGTCAATAAGTCCCTCCTATCCTTAGTATTTTTCGCTACCCATACAATTTCTCCCGGAGGCCAACCCCTCACCAAAGCTGCACTTGCCGTAAGGCAACGAAAAGATTGTACACCCTTGATTTTTCGCACAAGGCTGTCCGGAAAAACTATCCGCCAAGTGCGCCAACAAAATACGCTGTTTTTTCCAAATTTTCCTCCGTCAGCGCCAGCGCCTCCGGCAGGCTGCAAGGTCCCTGGGCTATGGAAAAAGCGGCCGTGAGCCCCAGCGCCCGCACTTCGGCGGGCGAAGCCGCCAGAGCACCACAAAGAGCGATTACCCGCTTACCCTGTGCGGCCGCCCGCCGGGCGATGCCGCTGATCAGCTTGCCGTGGGCCGTCTGCCCGTCCAGCCGCCCCTCACCGGTAATCAGCAGATCCGCCTCGCGAACTGCCTCTTCAAAGCCCGTAAGATCGAGCATAAGGTCAACGCCTCGCCGCAGGCGGGCGTTGAGAAAATAAGCAGCCCCGAAGCCAAGCCCGCCGGCAGCGCCGGCACCGGCCTGCTCCCCGGCAGGCGCGCCGCCATGCCCGTTGGCTATCGCCCAAAAGTGCCGGCTGCCCGCTTCCAGCCGGGCGACCATATCCGCATCGGCACCCTTTTGCCGTGCATACACATGCGCAGCCCCCTGCTCCCCATAGAGCGGATTGGTCACATCGCACATCACCTCCACGTATACTCCCGCCAGCGGGTCGGCCACTGGCGGAAGTATACGTGCCACCTGCCGAAGCGCAAGCCCCGAGGCTTGCAGCGGCCGGCCGTCTTCATCCTCAAAACGCCAGCCCAGCGCGGCCGCCATACCCATACCCAGGTCATGGGTGGCGGAGCCCCCAATGCCCAGGACAATGCGACTGACCCCCTGCTGCAGGGCGTCGGCCATCATTTCCCCCAAACCAAAAGTCGAGCCCAGCAGCGGGTTGCGCTCCTCCGGCGCCAACCGCTGCAGGCCCGCCGCCTGCGCCATTTCGATAAAAGCCGTACGGCCGTCGGCGCTAAGGGAGTAAGCGGCACTGACCGGCCGGCCCAGCGGGTCGCGCACCCGCAGGCGGTACGGCCGCAGGCCCAGGTGAAAAGCAAGCGCCTCCACCATGCCCTCTCCGCCGTCGGCCAGTGGAAAAAGGCGTACGCTGGCCTCCGGCCGCGCCGCCTGCCAGCCACGTGCAATGGCCGCACACACCTGCGAAGCAGGCAGTGCATCTTTAAAACTATCGCAACAAATCAGGACATGCATAGACGAGAAGATGATTTTCGTATGATGAGAGAAGTTTTGAGCACATGCGTCGTGATCATGCGGGGCAAATCAATTTCGTCGGCCCTGATCAACTCCAGCAACCGCAACAGCGAGATGCGGCCCAGCTCTTTACCCGGCTGGTATACGCTGCTCAGCGAAGGATCCACCATAGAGGCCAGCAGCGAATCGCTGAAACCCACCAGCCCGAATGCCTCAGGGATTTTCACCCCCTGCCCCTTCAGATAATCATGTACCCCGAGTACCACCTCGTCAGCAATGGCAAAAACCGCATCCGGCGGGCACGGCAGCTCCCAAAAATAAGCCCCGATCGCCCGTCCCTCCTCTATCGAAAACTGCTCCGCCTCGACAATGTATTCGGTTGTCGGCTGCCGGCCATGGCGGGCCAGCGCATCCAGATAGCCCTGCATGCGCGCCTGCGAGTGATGCAGCGCATGGGCACCGTTGATATGGGCAATGCGCTGGTAGCCCTGCTCAATCAGGTGGGAAGTAGCCGCAAAAGCACCGTCGTAGTCGTCAACCATCACCTTATTGGCCTCTATAAGATCCGTCGCTTTATCGAACAGCACAAAGGGCACTGCCGCCTCACTGAGCTGGGTGATGTGGTCAAAGCAGCGGGTCTCATTGGCAAAACAGATCAGCAGACCATCTACCTTGCCGTGCATCAGATCCTGCACCATACGCACCTCGCGCGCATACTGCTGATTGGTCTCCGTGATCAGCACATTGTAGCCCTGCCGCTCAGCTTCTTCGAGTATACCGCTGATCATGGTCGAAAACAGGTAGTGCACCACCTTAGGTATGACGACACCAATGGTCATGGAGCGGTGATGTTTGAGACTCAGCGCTATCGGGTTGGGTTGGTAGTTGAGCTCCGCCGCCAGTTCCTTCACCCTTTGCCGCATCTCGGCACTGATATCCGGTTTGTCCTTGAGCGCTCTCGAAATCGTGGCGACCGATGTTTTGAGCCGTTGCGCCATATCCTTTAGCGTGGCAGGTCTGTGTTTCATGCTCCTCCAGTTTGACTTAATCCCTTCAAATATAGCCGACAGCAACGGGTTTAGCTCCGCACCGCACGCTATTTATTTTTTTTAAAAAAAAGTTTTCCACCGTAATCGTTTACGGTATCGTTTACGCTCTGCCACCGGCACAGCCTGGCCGGCAGGCAGGGGTGTTAAAGCTATTTTCGACTATATCTTTGCCTAAATCTTTCATTGATCGAATAAAAAACGGTCTTTGACAGGATTCATCAAAGATTATTCCATCATCTGTTTAACCAAATTTCAACCATGGGAACACGGCTACAATTGTTGAAGCACGCACTTGCTGCACTGTGGTTTTTTTCGGGCCTGCAAGTATGCCTGGCACAGGGGAGTATCAGCGGGCGCGTTACCGACGCCTCCGGTGAGGCGCTCATCGGGGCCACAGCCATCCTGCAAAATACCAACTTCGGAAGCACAACCGACGAAGACGGTGTTTATGTAATCAAAAATGTGCCGGCAGGCGAGTACATGATGTCTGTCTCCTACGTCAGTTTTCAGACCATTCAACTGAAAGTGAGCGTCGGCACAGGCGTCACTCAGGTGGATGTCGAACTGAGTACGGGAGCACTTAACCTGGACAACATCACCGTCACCTCCACCCGCTCGGGTCGCACGCAGCGCGAAGCGGCTATGTCGCTCACCCAGTTAAGCGCCGCCCAGATCGGCCGGCTGTCGGCCTCCAGCCAGGCAGACATCCTGCGGGTAGTGCCGGGTGTACATGCCGAAAACGGCGGCGGCGAAGTAGCTGCCAACGTCTTTGTAAGGGGGCTGCCGGCGGGCGGACAATACAAGTACACGCCCATGCAAATCGATGGTATGCCGGTCGAAGGAACCTTCGGGCTTACCTCCTCTGCCCAGGACGTATACTTCCGCAACGACCTTGGTTTCACGGGTATTGAGTTTGTGCGCGGTGGCGCTGCAACTCTCTTCGGCGTGGGCTCAGCTGCCGGCATCATCAACTACACCAGCAAAACAGGCGGCTCTACCCCTCGTACACAACTGCAACTCGAGACGGCAGACCAAAACCGCATGAAGGTTGATTTCAACACCGGCGGCCCGCTCGGCGGGGAAGACAGCAAGGTGTTCTACAACTTCAGCGGTGTGTATCGCTACGATGAAGGGCCTGTTTTTTCAGGACTGCCCAGCCAAGGCTACCAGTTCCGGGGCAACATCGTCTACCGGGGCGAAAACAACGTGCTGACCATCTCAGGACAAAAAATCGACGACCGCGTGCAGTTTATCCTGCCCTACCCGCTTACCGGTGGTGAGCGCGAGCGTCCGGTAGGCAACGACGGAGAAATTGTCAACACCCTGCAGACGGCGGCTGTCGCCGACATGGCCTTCCTGACACCGGCCGGACAGTACCGCTCACCCCTGCGCGATGGCGTCAAGACCAATGGCGGCTACGCCATGGTCGATTTTGCCCAAAATTTTGGCGAAGGCTGGAAGCTGAATGCTAAAGTGCGCACTGCCCGCTACGATCACCAATTCAACTTTTTCCTCGACGGCAGCGGTATCGCCGGTGCTTCGCCTGTGGAAGGACTTGAAACCTTTGTCCGCAAGCGGTCCAACAACAACGTATCCAACTTCCTCGTGACCTATGCCGACAACGGGCAGCCGCTGGCCCCGACCGATAAGCTGTACGAAAACCGCTTTCAGGATCGCTATCGCCCCTTCTTCGATATGTCGAGCGATATCAACCTCAGCAAGAAGCTCAGCACAGGCAACGCACAGCACCTCTTCACGCTGGGCACTTTTCTCACCCGTACAGAGGCCGAGGATCTCAACGTCACCAACCGCTACGTATCGGCTTTCACCAATTCGCCGAGACTTGTCAACGTCACCTACTTCGATACCCTTGGCCGCCGGGTGAATTACACCAGCGCAGGCATCTCCGGCCGCGGTATCGGCTATGCCAATGCCAAACTACAGAGCCGCAAGGCAGCACTCTATCTGTCGGACGAGATCGTCTTTGACAAGCTGCGCATCGACGCCGGCCTACGCATGGAAAGCATGGTGGGCGACATCAACCGCGAGCAGACAGCTACCACCACCATGCTGACGGACACCAACTCCACCAATGCACTGCGCAATGTCGTATGGGGCACCGGCAACTGGAATCGCCGCCGCATCCTGGCCAACGACTGGGCAGCATCGCTTAGCGCCAGCTACGCTGTGAGCGAGCGCACCAACGTATATGCCAATTTTTCCAAAGGCTTCTTCTTCCCCGAGCTTCGCCAAAACGTAGAATTTACCCGCGACAGCAAAGGCAATTTTGTGCAGCCCGATCCGAAAGCAGAGCAAATCATCCAGACAGAAGCGGGGGTTAAATATGCTTCCACTTCTTTCTCGGGAACCCTGGCGGTATACAGCGCTACCATCAATGACCGACTGCAGACCGACTTTATCGACACCCCTGACGGACTCCGGCAGGTGACCCTGGCCATCGGACAAACAGCCACCATTGGCACAGAAGCTACCTTTGCGTATGTGCCTGTCAAATCACTCACTATCGATGGCTCTGTCACCTACCAGCAGCACGAGGTCAAAGACTGGAAAATCCGGGATGCTTCGGGCAATGTAACCGAGGATCTCTCCGGTCGCTGGCTGGCGCGCCAGCCGCGCTTTATGGCGCAGGCAGGCCTCACCTACGACAACCAGGCACTGTATGCAGGTGTCATGGCCAAGCATATCGGTCGCCGCTATGCCAACAACAACAACTCCATCGAGTTGGAGGCCAACACCATCCTCATGGCCAATGCCGGTTATCGGTTTGATATAGGTAAAAATGAGCGCCTCGACATTGGCCTGAGCGTGTACAACCTCACCAACAGCGCTGCTGCCGATGAAGGCAGCCCGCGTGCTGGCGATAACCAGGTTGAAGGTGAGTTTTTCGTAGGTCGGCCCATACTTCCCCGGCGCGTCTTTTTGCGCATCGGCTTTGAGTTCTAATACTTCTTTTTAATGTGAACGGTTGGTGCCTGTGTACAGGCACCAACCTCCAATGCTGCACAACTCATGAATGCTCCTCTTTCACCAGCTGTAGCTGACCATAGCCTGCTGGCGCAGACCTGCCGGGAGATACTGCTGGAAAACCGCAGGCCTGGCGGATTTACGGTACCCACAGCCCAACTGTACCCCTTTCAGTGGCTTTGGGATGCCGGTTTCATCGCACTTGGCCTCGCACATTTTGACCTGCCCGCTGCGATGCAGGAAATAGAAACGCTGCACTCAGCCCAGTGGACCAACGGCTTTGTACCCCATATTGTCTTTCACTCACCCGACGAAATCGACAAATACTTTCCCGGACCCGACGTACATGGTGCCGGCAGCAGCGTGCATGCACCCGGGCACGTGGCCACTACCGGCCTCACCCAACCTCCCGTCATGGGCTGGGTACTCGAGCATATTCTCCGTACGGCCGGCAATGACCCCCAACTGCTGCCCTTCGTGGCGCAGCAATTTGAGCACATCTACCGCTTCCATGAGTACCTCTACCAATGCCGCGATCCGCGGCAGGAAGGCCTGGTCTACATACAGCACAACTGGGAGTCCGGCACCGACAACTCCCCCGTCTGGGACGAGGTATGGAAAACCTTCGAAGCCCCCAACTACACCCTGCCCCGCCGGGACATCCAGCATGTCAACGCGGACCAACGACCTACGCATCGCGACTACGAGTACTACATCTACCTGCTCGAGATTTTCCGCTCAGTGGCCTACCGCGATGCCGACATAGCTGCCCGCTCCCCTTTCCTCGTGCAGGATCCCCTTTTCAATGCCATGCTGGCAGCTTCCAATGAAAGCCTCGCACGGCTCGGCAGCACCATCGGCGCGCCCGCCGAAAAAATACAGCAGCTGCAAGCCTGGTACAAGCAAACCCGCACCGCTATGAATGCCAAGCTGTGGGATGAAGCCAGTGGTGCCTACCTCCACTACGACCTGCGCAACGAGCGCCTCATTCAGGCACTCACCTCCTCCAGTCTGGCGCCCCTTTTTGCCGGCATCCCGTCCCCTGCGCAGGCGGAACGAATGACCCGGCTGCTGGAAGAAGCATTTGCAGGCCCTGATAAAGATCTCTTTCTTTGTCCTTCCTTTGATCCCCGGGATCCCCGTTTCAATCCGGTCAAATACTGGCGCGGACCGGTATGGATCAATATGAACTGGATCCTGAGCCACGGTCTGCACCGCTATGGCGCGCATGTACAGGCAGACAGACTGCGGGACGATGCCATCCGGCTGGTGCAGCAGTACGGCTTTTGGGAATACTTCAACCCGCAGCCCGCCGCTGCCGAAGCCATTGGCCACGGCTATGGTGCTGATCGTTTTTCGTGGACAGCAGCCCTGATACTCGACTGGCTCATGACAGAAAGCCCTGGCAAGGCAGGCTGATTATTCGCCTCACAAACAACCGACTATGAATACCCTCGACTACGCATTGGTCGTCGTTTACCTGCTGTCTATGATCTTCATGGGCCGCCTGTTCAAAAAAAACCAGGCGGCCAATGACTATTTTTTAGGTGGCCGTACTTTTGGCTGGTTCTCCCTCTGCATGTCTGCCATGGCCACCCAGCTATCCGTCATATCTTTTGTCTCAGCGCCCGCCTTTGTGGGGCTGCGCGAAAATGGCGGCATGAAGTGGCTCACCTTTGAGTTTGGTGTACCCCTCGCCATGATTGTCGTTATGATGCTCATAGCGCCGGTGCTCTACCGGAGCGGTGTGGTGAGTATATACTCCTTCCTTGAGCGAAGGTTTAACCGCACCACCCGGCTGCTGCTGAGTGTGGCCTTCATGTTTAGCCGCTCGTTTGCTACCGGCGTGACGGTCTATGCCGTATGTCTTATATTATCTTCACTGCTGCACTGGACATTTGGACAGACCATGGCCGTCGTTGGGCTCACCACCGTCGTTTACTCCCTTGAAGGCGGCATGAAAGCCGTTGTCTACAGCGAGGTAGCCCAGATGATCATCAAATTTTTGGGCATCCTGATGATTCTTGGCTTCGGACTGCACTACGTCGGCGGCTGGTCGGCTTTTACCGCCCAGGTAGACCCTGCGCGGCTGCAGGCCGTCAACTTCAGCTCCTTCGGCCTTGACGGTGACGAGTACGGCTTTTGGCCCATGCTCATTGGCGGCCTGTTTCTATATGCCTCCTACTACGGCACCGACCAGGTACAAGCCCAGCGCATACTGTCGGCCAAAGACGAGCCGACCATACGCAAGATTTTATTTTTCAATGGTCTGCTGCGCTTCCCCATCACACTCTCTTACTGTCTGGGCGGCCTGATTATTGGCGTGCTGGTCAAAACCGACCCCACGTTTGCCGCCCGCATACCTGCCGACAAGACCGACCTGATGATTCCCGTTTTCATCGAAAACTACCTGCCCAACGGCATCATCGGCATCATCGTGGTCGCCATCATCGCCGCCGCCATGTCGGCCTACAGCTCGACCCTCAACTCCCTGAGTGCCGTGACCATGGAAGAATTTGTTGCCCACCGCTGGACGCTGTCCAACGAGCGCTACGTAAAAATCAGCAAGGGCGTAGCCCTCGGCTGGGGGCTGGTGACCATGCTGCTGGCCTTCTATGTAGGCGACATCGCCAAAACCGTCATTGAGGCCATCAACAAGATAGGCTCTGTCTTCTACGGGCCAATTTTGGGTGTCTTTCTGCTGGCGGTACTCACGAAGCGCACCCATGCGCACGCAGCCAATACTGGTCTGGTAGCCGGCATCCTGCTCAATCTCTACCTGTGGAATTTCCAGCCCCAAATCTTTTGGTTCTGGTGGAATTTTGCAGGCGCCGCCGTCACGATCACGGTAGGCTACTTTGGCAGCCTGCCGCGCCCGGTGGCGGGCAGCCCGGCGACAAGCAGCCCGGTGGCGCTGCCCGCCCCCGGCCGCCTGCGGCTCGACCTGCCGGAAATCTACTGGCTGCTGGGGTATTTTTTACTCATCCTCAGCTTCAGTTGGGCGCTGCCGTATATACTGTCGTAGCGCAGGTTGGGTTTGTAAAAAGCGCTCTCCGGCAGCTTCGGCTGCCGGAGAGCGCTTTTAATTAGTTGCATTTGCCCCTGGGCAGATGCACAGAAGCAGAAAACATTACCCTTCTTCTTCCCCTGCAAGTTATGCGTTGAGAATATCGATAGGGCTGACAACCGGCAAAATAAACTCCCCGAACAGGGTTCCCTGAAAATGCGTCAATAAAATCCCTCTTGCCGTTGAGTATGATATGGATGCTATTTCAATAGCCAACTCATTGCTCACATCAACCCCGGTGTTGTCCCAATGAATCAGCTCATCAAAATTTTCAAGACTGTAGATAAAAGCCAGCCTGAACCTGGCGGTTGCCTGAGATGCTGCATTTTCAAGCGCTGTACTCAGGTTGACCTCCAATTCGGCCTTGACCTTTTGATCCTGCGGGCTGATGTCCAGCGTAAAGCCCACATTAAAATGTAAGCCCCCAATCTCCCTGGATGAGATTTCCAGTGGGTTTTCAATAACAGCACTTACAATGGTCACCCGTTGCAGGTGGATTTTATCGAACTCTATTTGTCCGAATTTACTTTTCATACGGTGATAATTTTATGGATTTTAGGGCTGCCTGACTGGATAATAAGGTCACCAGCGGAAGGGCATCACCCCATATTTCGAGTAGAAAGATATTCACTTTTATGTAAAGTTAAAAGGTTTTAATCCTTTTTAGGTTTAGCGCTGCGCCATTTTGACAGAACTACCTGCCTGTTGTGCTTAGCTGCAGACAGCGACTGAGCATCCGCAGACCCGCTGGCTTGTAGCATCCGCTCTGTACAAGTGTCAAAAGGCATTCCTGTGCCCGCTCCGGCAATACCTTTTGCTCCCCAACAGTCCCCCGGATACCACTCCCGGCTTGAAGACAACACGGTGCTTATGTCTTATACGCTTCAAAGCTGCTAGCAGGATAAGTTTCCTTAAGCTGCTGTCCAAATTTTGTCGACCACCTCATACCGACTTACTTTACAGTGTTGCAAAGTTTGCAACGATGCATGGGACGTCTCCCTAAAATGAGGAAGTAAGGTCATAAAAAAAACCTCCGGTGGAGGCTTGAAAGACGCAGCTAGCAATGGTATCAAGAACGGGCAAAAGTCAGGAGCTGGCTATAATCGCCTTTGTCGGCTGCCTTTACCGCACGGAGGTAAGCCGCACGGGCATCTCCCTCGCTGGAAAGGTTGGCAGCACCCCAGGTGAACACGGGCAGCTTGTAGATTTTCTCAATGATAATATCGGCCATGAGGCGGCTATGCCTGCCGTTGCCATTGGCAAAACAATGGATGCTTACAATGCGGTGTTTGAACCGCACGGCAATTTCATCGGGTGGATAGGTGTTGTTTTCGTGCCAGTAACGTACATCATCCAGCAGGTACCGCAATTCGGTGGGTATTTTCCATTTGTCTATGCCAATATTCTTGTTGGTTTTACGAAATTCACCTGCCCATGCCCATACATCGGCATACATGCGTTCATGCACCATTCGCACAAACTTTTCGCTGAAAACGGTGTCGGGTTTAAAGGAACCCCCCAACGTCCACTGCACGGCCTGTTCTATGTTCTGCTGCTCAAATTCGTCCAGTTCGCCATGGGTGGCAATGGTAGGAATGAGCAGCCCTTCTTTCTCTTCTTCATCTAAGGGAGTTTGGCCATCAATGTATTCTGCATCTAATCCCATAAAATTTTAGGCATTTCGTTTTGAATGGCTGTCGCCCTTTCCTTGATGGCTGCTTCAATCCGTTTATTTGAATTGGCTTGGTCTTCGAGCTTCATGGTGTTGGCGGTCCGCATCACAATTTGGGTGGCCAACTTGATGGCCCGTTTTTCAATGAGGGCATCCAGCGATCCGTCATTGGGAACGAAGCCATACACCAGCTGCATATCCATAGCACGGGCAATTTCCCGGAGGGATTTGATGGTAATGGAACCATCTTTTTCCCGTTTCTCAATATCCATTACTCCCTGCTTGGAAACATTCAACTTGTTGCCCAGCTGCTGCATAGACATGCCAATGGCGGTGCGGATGGCTTTTATCCAGCCGGTGGGTGGCATGGCCACCTGTTTGAGCGAAGCAAAGCCCAGCATTTTGCTGTTGAGCTGTTGCAGTTGGAGTGATTTCTTGCCCATAAAGTAAAGTTATAGATTGACTTTAATAATACAAAAGTAAACCTATTACTTGACTAATACAATTTTTTGGTAAAGTTATTACTTGACTATTCAGACAGCAAACAGCCTACAAACATTTCAAAACAATTAATACTGAGATGGTTGACCCTATTTGGACAGTTCTTGCAAAAGTTAAGGAAAATAATTTCAGTTCAGTGTTCTGGTATCTTGATGTTACCCCAAAAATTAGGACAGTAAATTTTTCATAACTTCGTTTAAAAAAGCAGCTATGGCAAACCGAAGAAAGTTTACGTCCGAGTTTAAGAAGAGGGTTATAGTACTCCCCAATTTTCGGACAGTGCAATAAGTTAAAAAATGATTAATTTTCAACTTGCAAAACTGTCAAAAAATGGGAAGGAAAAGACGAACCTTCAGTGGAGCCGAGAAGGCTAAAATCGTACTGGAAGCGCTCAAAGAGCGGCAGACATTAAGTGAGATTGCCCAAAAATATGAGGTCCACCCTGTACAAGTGAGTACCTGGAAGAAGGAAGCTCAGGAGCATCTCGGGGAGCTGTTCTCGGACAAAAGGAGTCGCGATAAAGAGCAGGAGGAGCAATCGCAGCTGGTGGAAAGACTCTACCAGCAAATCGGTCAGTTGCAAGTTGAACTGAACTGGCTGAAAAAAAAAATTGACCAAACCCTTTAAGCAAGATCCCCGACTACTGATAGATCCTACAGACGATATTCCGATTAGTCGGCAATGTTCTCTGCTGGGACTGAGCAGAAGTACATACTATTACACCCCTTTGGGGGAGTCAGAAGAGAATCTGAACTATATGCGCCTGATGGATGAGCAATATCTCGAAACACCCTTTTATGGGGTTAGACAGATGATGTATCATCTTCGTAATCTGGGTCATAACGTCAACCACAAGCGAGTCCGGCGTCTTTTGCGCCTGATGGGACTGGTGGCCGTTTGTCCCGGGCCCCATACATCCAAGCCGGGAAAGGGAGATGATCATCAGGTCTTTCCCTATCTGCTTAACAACATTACGATAAGCTACCCCGGACAGGTTGTCGGTACAGATATCACTTACATACCCACAAAGGGAGGCTTCCTATATTTGGTCGCTTATATTGACTGGTACAGTCGCTACGTGATTAGCTGGGAGTTGTCGAACAGTCTTGAGGCCAGCTTCTGTATCGAAGCACTGCAGCGTGCGCAGCAAGTACACATACCAACTATTGTCAATACAGATCAGGGGAGTCAGTTTACCTGTAAAAGCTATGTGCAGGAGGTATTGAGTAAAGGCAGTAAGCTTAGTATGGACGGTAAAGGCCGGGCCGTTGATCGCTAACTTTTCCAAATTTACCCCGTCTATGGCTTTTTTTACATCTTTTTCCTTTACAAACAGTGCTTTAAAGAAAAACCCAGCTTATCTTTAGGCGACCTAAATAGGTAGTCTATGAGTTTGCCAGCATGGGTTCTTCCATATAAAGAGCCAAAGACAGAGATCAAGCGCATCAACGGCCACTTCTACAAGTACGCAGTTGAGTACAGGTATAACGCTGCAAAAAAGAGAACGGACAAGGTCTCCGGTAGGCTTTTGGGTCGGTTGTCAGAAACAGATGGCTTTATACCGTCTGCCAGGCAATCAACAGCTACCGATCAAGTCGATTTACGTAAAGTTGATATCAAAACTTTTGGTATTTTCGGTCTTTTTCGCAGTCTGCTCGGTGAAGAAATTAATGGAATTCTTTCACTTTTTAACCGGGAAGTATCTGAAATACTTTTGATCGTTGCTCTATACCGGTTTGCTCATCAAAGTGCCATTAAAAGGATGCCACATTATCATTCAACAGATTATTCCTCAGAGCATTGGTCAAAGACAGGGTTAAATGCGAAAAATATTACTCAAGCGTTGCGCAAGGTGGGTGAAAACAGAGAAATTATTGTAAACTGGATGCAAAAAAGAATTGCCTCTCCTTGGGCGCAAACCAAATTGTCGTATTTAAAAATATATAATATTTAAGAACGCCTTTATTTGTTGGACAATTTTCATCGGATGCTAGCTGCATCAACGATTTTATGCGACAATCTGGTTTGCGCCCCTCTCCTTCTGCATCTTTAAGTAATTTTCTGATGATTGATTCTACCCATATCCCTACAGTGTCCGAGAATTTACACATCAACGCTGCCGGTTACAACCCTCAGTCGAGTTTCGATAAACAAATCAGACTGATGTACATTTTTTCATCAGAATTGAAGCAACCAGTTTATTATCGGCTTATCAATGGCAACATCGCTGATATCAGTTCTATGAAGGCCTGCGTTGAGGAGCTGAATGTCAGGCCGGTAGTTTTTGTGGCAGATAAAGGATTTTATAGTAAGAACAATACAAATGCATTACGTAAGAATAAATTGCATTTTATAATTCCATTGCGTCGGGACAACAACCTGATTGACTACACCCTTTTTCAAAGCCGAAACTTCAAAAAAGGAAATAAAAATTTCTTCGCTTATCAAAATCGGATTATCTGGTTTCACGAATACCAGGTCGAGGGTAGCTCTATCGTCACCTACCTTGATGAGGAGCTTAGAGTCAAAGAAGAGAAGGACTATCTCAACAGATGTGGTACGCATCCTGAAGTTTATACCCTGGACAAATTTGAAACCAAAGTCGATACATTTGGGACACTCTCCATTGTGTATGAATTACCACTCAAACCGACCCCAGAAGTTCTTTATCAGACCTACAAGCAGAGGAATGAAGTCGAGGTGATGTTTGATGCCTATAAACATTTTCTGGATGCAGACAAAACATACATGCAGGACAGATACGTGTTTGAGGGCTGGCTAATGGCCAATTTTATTGCGATGATCGCCTATTACAGGCTGTACGCAGCGCTCAAGGGAGCAGGAAAACTTAGCACTACCTCGCCCAAAGATATAGTCGAATTCTCAAAATCTGTGTGTAAAATAAGGAGCGGGGATACCTGGATTACCACGGAAACCACCGCCAAGGTAAAAACGCTGCTCAATGCATTGAAAATAGACTACCTAAATGAGCAAAGTTAGCGTTTAAACGAAGTTATGAAAAATTTACTGTCCTAATTTTTGGGGTAACATCATATTTCCTATTCGCTTGCTTCACTGGCTTGTCCTATGCCGATGTCAAGAAGTTTACCTGGCATGGCAAATCATTCAGAAGTACAATCAGTTTTTTGATCAACTCATGCCGGAAGACCCAGTTTTCCCATAATGAGCAATCAGAAAATGAACGGCTATTAAAGGAAATCGCCGATTTGGCTAAGATCACCAAACAGTTGAGTTACCACATCGCGCGTCACACGTTTGCTACAACAGTGACCATGCTAAATGGCGTACCCATCGTGGAAGAAAGTGCTATCATTTTTTTTGAATTTCAAAGAAATACTAGAAACAGCTCGAGTATCGCTCTCCATCGGGATCTTGTTGGAAATCAATTCTAATTCTTCAAAAACATAGTCGTCGTCAATTCTCCGTCAAGAGAACGCTTTAAAAGAATATATGCCCCTTGATTTAGCTGACGAATATTGATGGTCTTTTGCTCAGACTGAAGCATTAACACACCCATGCTACTATAAATTTCAAAATGTCCTTGAAAACCTTCTTCGGTAACAATATTTATTTCATCTGTTGATGGATTTGGAAAAATGTTTAATACTTCCTTCCGCTCAAAATAGGAGTGATTTGCGCTAAGAATCAAGGAATTGGAACTCACTCGCATCGGATTATCCAATGCCAAAATAACAGGTTCTAAATCAGGTGGACCAGGTTGAGTATAAACTACACCCGAAAAAGGAGTAGTTCCAGGCCCACCCGGATTGTAGAAAGCATCATAACCACCCGCAAGACTTGGTATTTCTATATGAGTAATATTCCTTGCTGCCGCTTCGTCTCCTTCGATAATAATATCAATATAATTATCACGGTCTTCGTCGTAGCAGTCGTTATAGGATGCACTAGTTTGACCCAAATCCGATAATCCAAGAATTTTCAGAGTACCCCCTTGAACGGTATATAACGTATCGGTTGCCTCCAATAGCATGGTTGAACTATCAGGCGCAATAGCATGGATACGAAAGAATCGTTCATATTCTGTCGGTTTTACTGGTCTAATTCCATCAGGTGAGAACCCACCCGATGTTAAGATTCTTAAACGAAAATCACCACCCCCATAAAGAGCAAATTCATCATTTGGAAAAAGCCCTAGGAAATTATTAAACAAATTGCTATTAGTTGCTTCTCCTAAACTTTGAGAACCTATATGATTCAATTTTGCACCAACTAAGCGAGGTCCATTGTTTGGGTCGTAAGGAGATGAAGTTGTTTCCCAGGATAAGCCAACCGCGCTCACCACTTGATTATTATGGCCAGCCAGCATTAAAGGTGTACCATCATCTACAATTTCACATTTTACAGGGAAACGTGCTAAGGGGTCACTACTTTGTCTACGGTTTGCAAATTCGCCATATACTACTACACAATTTCGTTCATTATTTTCAAAATTTGGCCACGAACCAGCCATATATGGGACGACAGTATCTCCTGTGTTTAAGATTAATCTAAAATCAGTGACATCTATGGTATTACTCAATACGGGCCAACTAAAGACTATCGGAAGCCCGTCCAGACCGATGGCACCATCCTGTAAAACCCATGGTTCATTTTGATAAATATAAGCCAACCGAACCTGTTGGCTGATTGAGGTCGTAGTGAAATCGGTATTATCCGCTCCGCAGGTAATATCGGTGAGCCATACCCCTCCAGCTTGCTGCACGGAGTTTTGGCTGAGTGTTGGAGCGTTAATCGCCACAATATCACAAAAACCTACCCCAGCTGAAAGGATCTTTGGTATTGTATCCCAATAATCGGCTTCCACCAATTCTCCATCATATATTACATTAAAAGGTTGATTAGGATAGGTGTAGGTAGCTTGTCCAATTAGAACGTTACAGTTTAAACTAATCAAAAGTGAAAACAATATCTTTAATAAGTACTTCATTTTAATCTGATTTAAAACCTTCTGAAAAGAAATATTTTATTCGTCCTTTTCTCTAGGCATGAACAAGGTTACAATACGAGTATTGGGTTGTCTATTGTTTAGTGTTTCACTATTTTATGCGTAAATACACTTTTGGTCGATTCAATATTTAGAAAATATAATCCAGGAAACAAGTCGACTATATTTAATTGATTTAAATCGCCGGTGAAGCTTTTTACTATTTCGCCATTCACATTGTAAATACTGATTTTAGTGATGTCCTCCAGACCTTCTATAATGAGCAAATCTGATGTTGGGATTGGGTAGACGTTTATTAACTGATCATCAAAATTCTCTTCGTAGATCGAAACTGCAGACACCGTAGAATCACAACTTAAAAAATCAAAAAAATCTGCAATTAGTTCACTTGCGTTGATATCCATATTAGTACCCCAGAAATCAATTTGAGCTTGTCCTCTCGGCCATCCATGAGGTCCTTGTACTATTCGATAAAATTTCGTGTTACGCACACAAGGGCAATTGAATTCCAATAGTATTGGGTAAGAGTTACCAAACTGTTCTGAAACCGAATCTGGTAAAAGTGTAAGGATAGGATTAGGTTGGCAACCATTGGTATTAATCGCCCAATGGTAAATTATAGAATCTGTTGGTTCCGCGGATATGCTATCAACCCAAGAAAGTATTCCACCATCATAAAGCGCAATTTGATCTGCTGTTCCATGAAAAGCAATTAATGGCACTTCACTCACCACAGAACAGGTTGAAATAAAATTGGTATCGACAAAGCCAGAAACAATAGCGAAGGCTTTGAAATTGTAGGCTCGAGTTGAAGAAGGATCGTTAAAGTCGCAGACCAAATTGTAAGTAAACGCTGCTCCGCTAGAAAATCCACCAATGCAAATATCACTTGTATCAATCATATAGATTGACTCGAGGTTGTCAATTAAATCTTCCACCATTTGGTAATCATCTATAGAGTCCGTTCCTGCAAAACCTGCCATGCGGTCAGCCGCATTAGGATAAACCACCATCGTATTGTTACCTAAATAGGCATTGAACCCTCGTGCCTCCATCTCATATGCATTTTCTCCCGTACCATGAAATAGAATGACCAATCGCAATGGCGTTTGTGGGTTGTTTGGTATTGCTCCGGTAAATCCTCTTTGAATCCCATTACTATTGAACAAACCCGATATGCTCTGTTGTGAAAAAGCGCTGCAACTCAAAATCAATAGACTCATGAGCATCAACAATATTTTTGTTTTCATTATTCTTTTATTTATTGATTGATGTGGTAAATCTATTGATAGTTGAAAGGAGTCGAGAATAAACCAACGTGAAACGTCCAATTATGCAATTGAAGTGTAGCCAAAAGGTGTGTATAATAAAACGAATCGATTAAGAGAAGAATAAGGAGAAATTAGTAGTTAGCGAATAGTTCTTATAAGCATCTATTGATCAAGCCATTCTTTTAGCTGTGGAGCTTTCACTCTACTCACAACAATTCTCTCGGATGGCATGGGAGATACATTTAGAATTAACTTGCCATTGAAATAGACTGAAAGGTTTTTAATAGCAGTACGCTGAACTATAAATTGTCGGTTGGCTCTGATGAAGTCATTTGGATTCAATACTGCTTGAATATCATCTAGTTTTTCATCGACGATGTACCATTTATTCTCAAAGCTTATTGCTTTTACTACTCCCTCACTTATGGTAAAATAGGCAACTTGGGAAACCGGCAAAGGAATGAGTAAATCGCGCTGTTGAACCAAGAAACTAGACCTGTATTGCTTTTTGTCATGTTTGAGGTCTTTAATTAGATTAATCAAATTTTCTGGGTACTGAAATTGTCTTTGGGTAGATTTGTATTTTTCAATTGCCTCTTTTAATTCATCTATATCAATAGGTTTTAACAAATAATCAATACTGTTTACCTTAAATGCCTTTATCGCATACTGATCATATGCAGTAGTAAAAACCACAGGTATACTAACTTTGGATTTTTCAAAAACATCGAAGGATATACCATCAGCCAGATGAATATCGAAAAAAGCCAAGTCCACATCATGGGCTTGAGAAAAGAATTCAAGCGCTCCTTCTACAGAATCTAGAACCACTTCAAAAGTTATCGCTGGATCTATTTCTGACAATAAGTACCTTAAGTTTTCTGCTGCAGGCTTTTCATCCTCGATTATAGCTACTTTCATTTCGTTGGTGTCTTAACTATAAAATACTCCTTGTTTTTTGAAATCTCGATCTCCTTATTCATTCTGATTTTTGCCCTAGTATTTAAATTCCGGAGGCCCGTACCTGTGCTTTCAAAGTTTTCACTTCGTTTTTGAAGTTTGTTTTTCACAACGATCCAGTTTCCCTCTTCGAAAACTTCTACCATCATTGGTCTTTTGATCGATATTTCATTATGATTCAATACATTTTCCATGAGTATCTGTAGAGCCAAAACAGGCATTTTTCTTTGCTTCATTTGATCACTTACATGAATGGACACATTGAAATTCTCTTGATATCTCTGTTTGATGAGGTGAATGTAACTATCTAATACTTTTAACTCTTCATCAACTGTAACCAAAGATTGTTCTTGACTTTGCAGAATGTATCTAAACAGAAAAGAAAGTTTGTTGATGAATTTTACAGCTGCATTTTGATCCTCCCTTACCAGCAAGACTAAAGTATTGAGCGAGTTAAAAAAAAAGTGGGGGTTGATTTGACCCTTCAGGGCATCTAACTCATTTTGCAAACTATGTCGTTTCAAGATTTCTTTCTCGAGAGCATCCAATTTGGTCTTTTCTATAAGTGTTATTGCCTTACTGGCCAGTAGTAGAAGCACTAAAAAGAAAAAGTAGACCAAAGCATTAATTATTGGGCTAATAACAGAAGAATTTATGGCATATACAAAGGCGTTTATCAAACCAAAAATACCTATCCAAATAAAAAGTATAATCGAATTTATTACAACTGAGAATATATGCCTATTCTTAAGCTTTACTCTTTCAATCCATACTAGATTGAATTTTAGAGTTACGAAAGAGAAACTAAAAAGAAGGATAAATCGAATGAGTATATCTTCAATCGATACTTGAATTATACTGCTAACGTCTAAATTCTTATTTTCATTTAGCATGAACAATACTCGCGGCAAGCTTACTACTAAAGATAGTATTGCCGAGATGATGAATGCCAGCCTATTTTTATTCATATATTTCTCTCTTATATTCGTGAATTTTCATTTAAAAAATTGTTGACTTTCCAACACTACTTGGCAAAAATTATTATTTTCAAAATTAAACATAAGCAAATATTTTACCCATCTATTGAAGTGAAGCGGAAGAAATAACGCATGAATGGTCATTCAGCAAAGCTGAGGTGAATAATGTGCAGCGGGTTAGAGACTCATGTAACCAAACTGATTGTCCGAGGATCGAGCTTGTAGAGAATCGAACCTTTGGGTGGATTCCATTATATTTGCCATGTTAAGTCAAGCAATTGGGCGAAATGCCCTCCGCGGCCGATTGGGTTGCTTAGCGGGTTGACTTAGCCGAATACGTTCTCGTAAATAACTGAATTAGAGCATATTGGAGAGTTAGGCTCATTCCCCTCTCTAAACGCATCTAAAAACAAAGTCGGGGGCAGGATTCCTTTTGACCTGTATTGGGGTGGAATAATGAGGTAATAGCCTTTGTGGATGGAAATAATCTGCTCTTTATCTACCAGCCTTTTCAAAGCAAACTTATTGGCGGTGTCTGACTGCTCCGGGAAATCGGCACGGAACTGGTGCAGGGCAAATGCATATTTCCCCTTAGCCAGCAGGTTGTTTGCCCAATCTTCTGCATTTCTATATTGCCTTGAACCTTCCAAGAGAGTAATATTTTGTGAAAGGTAGTGAATAATACTACCTTTCGCAAATGTTTTCTCTTTTTTTCTTTTGTTTAATTGTTGGTTTATCCATTTATTTGTATACAGCCATCGGGGAAAGGCTGCACTCGAATCTTAAGATTCATTGTCGAAAGACTTACACACACACCGTGCTGTACATGACTGTTGGAACGGACGCAAACCAAACTATCGTATTAAAAAACATATAATACTTTAAAAACATCTTTATTGTTGGACAACTTTCATTAGATGATAGCTGAATCAATGATTTTATGCGACAATCTGGTTTGGGGCCGGTATTTTCCAGAGTCCCGTAGGGACGGAATATGGGTAGAAAACAACAACCCCGGTATTTTCCGGAGTTACATACGATGAATGGTATATTTTCAAACCGTTGGAATAATGGATGATGGAGAATCATACCCACATTTCGTCCCTACGGGTCTACTACCCACATTCCGTCCCTACGGGACTCTGGAAAACACCGGGGCCGTTGCTACCCATATCACGCCCCTAACGGGGCTTCCGTTGTACGGAAAAAATCATATCCACATTTCGT
>CAYTVG010000028.1:0-38012 GCA_964441755.1 uncultured Saprospiraceae bacterium | reverse complement strand
CTGGCTGACGGGCAGGCGAAAGAGACCAGCGTTGGCGGCTGCTTAGGGGGCTGCCTGGCTGACGGGCAGGCGAAAGAGACCAGCGTTGGCGGCTGCTTAGGGGGCTGCCTGGCTGACGGGCAGGCGAAAGAGACCAGCGTTGGCGGCTGCTTAGGGGCTAGGGAGTCTGGCTGCCGGCACCCGGCTCTGCGCCTGCCGCCACTACACTGCGCCGGAAGCAAGTCAGTCCGCTGCCGGGGACCCGCTTTTGGGGTCGCGCAGCCGCCCCGGGGTCATGCCAAACAACTCTTTGAAGCGATTATTAAAGTCGCTGTAGCTTTCAAAGCCCACCTCCAGAGCAACGGTCTGTACCGTCTTTGCAGGGGCTGCCAGCAACTGCCGCCGGGCCTCGTGCAGGCGCAGGTAGCGCACAAACTCGGTGGTGGTCATGCCCGTGACCGACTTTAGCTTGCGGTGCAGTTGCGAACTGCTGATCAACAGCGCTTTGCTGAGTCTGCTGACCTCCCAGGAAGCGGTATAGTCGGCACTCACCAGCAGCACGATTCTGCGGATAAAATCATTGTTCATCCACTGCGCCACGTCCTCGCTCTGAGCAGGCGCCGGCGGACTGAGAGCCGACAGGCGGTAGTAGGCGTAAAGCTTTCTGCGGGTCTCCAGCAGGTTGCGCACCTGCAGCAGCAGTTGCTCGCGACTGAAAGGTTTGGTCAGGTAGGCATCGGCGCCCGCCGAAAAGCCGGCCAGCACGCTCTCATCGTCGGCCCGGGAAGTGAGCAGCACAATCGGGATGTGGCAGCATAGTTCGTTGGATTTCATGGCACTACACACCTCCAGGCCCGACATGCCGGGCATCATCAGGTCGCAGATCAGCAGGTCGGGCAGCAGGCGCTCAGCGAGTTGCAGTGCTTCGCGACCGTCGTTGGCCGTCTGCAGGTCATAATGATCTGAAAAACAGTGGCTCAGGTAGGCGAGCAGATCGGGATGATCGTCGGCCAGCAGGATCAGCGGGCGGGATTCGCCCTCGCCGGGCGGTAGCCAGGGGGTGGCTTTGGCAGCCGCATCAGCGGCTGCCAAAGCGGGTGGTTTTTTTGGCGAAGCCTGCGCACTGCCCGCTGCAGACGTGTGGCTGCCTGCGTCAGCAGCGCCCGCTGAGGCGGAGGCAGCACCCGCCCAAGCTGGCGGTTTTTCCGGCGAAGCCTGAGCGCTGCCTGCTGCAGGCGGGTGGCTGCCTGCGTCAGCAGCGCCCGCTGAGGCGGAGGCAGCGCCCGCCCAAGCTGGCGGTTTTTCCGGCGAAGCCTGATCGCTGCCTGCTGCAGGCGTATGGCTGCCTGCGTCAGCAGCGCTCATGGCACGCGGCGAGGCGTGCACACCGCTGGCAGGCGCCGCCGCCACCCCCTCCCCCACGGGCAACCGCAAAGAAAACACCGACCCCTCGCCCGGCTTGCTTTTTACCTCCAGCACCCCCTGCATAGCTGCCACCAGCTCGCGGCTGAGCGCGAGCCCTATGCCGCTGCCTTTGGCCGTCAGCTCCCCTGTGGGCGAGCGGTAAAAACGGTCAAAAATGCGGGGCAGCTCCTCGGCCGCTATGCCCCGGCCGGTGTCGATGACCTGCAGTTCGAGCATGGGCCCGGGCAGCACCCGCAGCTGCACCCGGCCGCCCTTGTCCGTAAACTTCAGGGCGTTGGACAGCAGGTTGGATACCACCGACTGCAGCGGGTCGGGCGCAAAATCCAGCAGCCAACTGTCCACCGGACTCTCAAAAATCAGCGCAACACCCTTTCCGTCAGCCAAATAGCGGAAACTGTCGAGCTGGTAGCGCAAAAATCTGATAATATCCGACCGCTGGTATTGCAGCGGCCGCTGCTCACCCCCGTGGCGCGATAGGTCGAGCATACTGTCAATATAACTGAGCATCTGCCGGCCGTTGCGGGCCAGCGTCAGCAGTGCCGGGCGCACTGCCGCGGCAGACTGCGCGGCCAACTGCTCAGCGATGCCCAGCATGATGGTCAGGGGGCTGCGCAACTCGTGGGTCAGGTTGGCATATACCTCATTCTGCCAGCGCTCGCGCCCGCTGCGCTCCTCGAGACTCATGCGGTCGATGGTCTCGCGGTACTGCCGGTAAGCAAGCCCCGCTATGAAAACCATCGTCTCCACAAATCCACCCAAAGGTATGAATATCAGGTACTCCCACATAAACTGCCCGTAGCGCAGCACCCCGTACAGGGCGGGAAGCCCGCCGGCCAGCATGGCCGTTATGCCCAGCAACACAAAGCGGGCGTAGACCGACTGCAGGCGGCGCAGCGCCAGCGCAAAAGGGATGACAAGCAGCAGCACGGCCGCCAGAAAAACCGAAAAGACGGTGTCGACCACCCAGATGTTGTAGTGCGAAAAATAGAGGAACACCGCCGAGGCCAGCAGCAGCCCCAGCCCCAGCCATTTGAAAAAATCAAACAGCCGCTGCCAGCGGGGCAGGCTTTCGCGCAGGTTCAAAAATGATTGTATGAAATTCAGATAGCTGAAAACCAGCAGGTAGTAATTGAGCCGGCAATAGTAATGGACCGCCGGTCTGCCCGCAAACACCTCCTCCGCCAGCCAGCGCATCAGCACATTGGAGGAGTACAGCAGGTAGATGATAAAACTGCTGAGGTAGAGGATGTAGTACAGGTGCAGGCGGTCGCGCCGGTACAGCAGCAGCCAGAGGTTGTACAACCACACCATCGCCAGCGCGCCCAGCAGAAAAAACAGCCAGGGGCTGCTTTTCTTGTAGTTGCTGCTGATGACGCGCTCATCGTAGAGGGTCGGGTATTTGTAGGGCAGGCCGCTGTAGTCGACGATGCGGAAGTAGAACGTCTGCAGACTGTCATTGGCCGCATACCACTCAAACATATTGGCGATGGTCGGGTAATCGGGCCGGTAGGTCTGCGCAGCGAAAGGCAGGCTGCTGCCGCCCAGCATCCGGCTGTAGCCGCCCGGCTGCAGCTGGTACAACTCCACCCGCGACAAGTCCATCGGAAAAGTGATCAGGTAGCGCTGAATCGCCGGGCCGCCCGGCGACCGCCGCTGCAGCCGCACACGGCCATAGACGCGGGTGGGCCGGCTGTGCACCAGCGGCAGCCCGGCCGCCGCCACAAACAGGCTGTCGACCCGCCCCGACAGCACATCGGCCAGGGGGATGCTGCCATCATCGGGCAGCACATACAGCTGGTCGTACAAGCTCACACAGCAACTGAAGGTGTCAAAAAGAACCACCTCATCGGCCGCCTGCGCCGGCAGGTGCCGGGCCGGGAGCAGCAGCAGCAGGCTGGCAAAAAAGTACAAATAGTGGCGGCAGTGCATAGGTGGCAGATTTTCGGGTGGCGAACGACAACAAAATGCAGGATTTACAAAGTCGTATGCAAGATATGCATAGTTATGCTTGTCAGCAAATGATAATATTTGCCATGGGTGTATTTATCAGGCCTTTAGCGCTTAGGTAAGGTTTTTTGGCCGGCGGCAAAAGCGGGCTGATTGTTGGGAGCAGTGGCGCTTTTGGCGATAGCCGGACGGGTGCCGGGCGACTGAAACCGCGAAAAACGGATTCGGGCGCAATGTGCGAAACTAAACACCTGCGAAACCGTGTTCGTACAGGTTTACTGCCGGCGGCAAAAGCGGGCTGATTGTCTGGAGCGATGGCGCTTTTGGCAGCGGCCTGGCAGGTACCGGATGACTGAAACTGCGAAAAACGGATTCGGGCGCACTGAGCGAAACTAAACACCTGCGAAACCGTGTTCGTACGGATTTACTGCCGGCGGCAAAAGCGAGCTGATTGTCGGGCGGAGAAGCACTTTTGGCAGCGGCCTGGCAGATACCGGATGACTGAAACTGCGAAAAACGGATTCGGGCGTGCTGAGCGAAACTAAACACCTGCGAAACCGTGTTCGTACGGGGTTTACTGCCGGCGGCAAAAGCGAGCTGATTGTTGGGCGGGGTGGCACTTTTTGCGGCAGCGAAATCAACAACACGCAACGGCAAAAAGCTGAAAACCGCTGACAGAAACGCGTTTCAAATAAGCAAACAGCAACCACCCTTCATATGCACATACCACTGTCGGCGGGCAACCCCGGCAGAAAACACAAAACAGCCAACAACTTCGTATGCAAGCAAGCCCATTCCAACTGCTGACGGCGCTGAGCCTGTTGTCAATCCTCGCCATGCTGCTCACCAACCGCATCGCCATCACCTCCCTGCGCCGCCGCATCGCACGCGACCTGCACGACGACCTCGGCGCCTCCCTCAGCAACATCAACCTGCTCACCGCCCTGGTCGAGCGCTCACTCGACCAGCCCCAACAAGCCGCCCATTACCTCGGGCGCATACGCCAGGAAGCCAGCAAAGTGCAGGAAGCCGTGGGCGACACAGCACGCATGCTGGGCCCCAACTACCGCCAGCTCTCACAACTGGCCGCCCTCATCAACCGCCACGGGCACGAACTCTTCGAAGAGCAGGGCATACATTTTTCCACCCACCTGCCCGACCGCCTTGCACACAAAACCCTGCCCGCCGGCCTGCGCCGCGACCTCTACCTCATCCTCAAAGAAGCCCTGCACAACAGCCTGCGCCATGCCGGCGCCCGCCGCGTCGAACTCCATTTTGAGGCCGACAGCCGCTACCTCTACTGCTGGCTGCGCGATGATGGCCGCGGCTTCGCCCCCGCCGGCGGCAGCCGCGGCGGCAGCGGACTCAACAACATGCGCCGCCGCGCCGCCCTGCTCAGCGGTGCGCTCAGCATACAGAGCAGCCCCGGCAGCGGCTGCTCCGTGCTGCTGCAACTACCCGCCAGCCGCTGGATGGCCTTTTGCAGGCCCCTGCTCGCCCTGGGCGACAGCCCCCTGCTGCACAAACACCTGACACTAAGCCCCCCCTTTGACCCCCGGACCGTAAATTACACCAAAGTGCCGGGCAGCAAAACA
Organism: uncultured Saprospiraceae bacterium; assembly: GCA_964441755.1. Lineage (GTDB taxonomy): Bacteria > Bacteroidota > Bacteroidia > Chitinophagales > Saprospiraceae > JAUMBM01. Next base: position 33,066 of record CAYTVG010000028.1, on the reverse strand, counting down.
CCAGATCCTGTATCTTGCTAACTCAAGCGAAAGCTATGAAAACCATACGCGTACTGATATGCGAAGACAATACCGACAAACGTGAGTACCTAAAATCACTGCTCAATGGGTATCAGGGGGTAGAGGTAGTCGGTGCCCTGTCCGACGGTCGCCAGGCCGTTGACAGGGCACCCCTGCTTACGCCCGACGTCGTCATCATGGACATTGAAATGCCCGGACTCTCAGGCATCGAAGCCACCGCCCAGCTCAAAGCCCGCCTGCCGGCCACCCAAATCATCATGTACACCGTCTACGAAGACGAACAAAAACTATTCAACTCACTCCGCGCAGGCGCAAGCGGTTACGTACTCAAAAAAGCCCCCCCTCAACTGCTGCTCAACACCATCAACGACGTCGTCGAACACGGCGGATCAGTCATCATGCCAGAAATTGCCCGCAAAATCATCGACTACTTTCACACGACCCAGCCGAGGCAGCACTCCCTCGACGAGCGGCAGCTAATCATTCTGCGGCTTCTCGCCAAAGGCGAAACCATCAAAGCCATTGCCGCACAAATACACCTTTCACCCGACTCTGTCAAAAAACAACTCAAAAAAATATACGATGCCCTGCAAGTAAGCTGCGGTAAAGAGGCCGTAGCCAAAGCCATACGCGAAGGTTTGGCCTAGGCGTCGGCACTTTAGTGTAATTTTTCTTTTTCACGATTATCAACAATAAAATTTTATATATTTTTGTTTCAACAGCGTTGTATTTTTCAAAAACGCAACGTCTAACCTCAGTACTTACTAGCCTCACAGTACCAGGGCGGCCTCGCCGCCGGATTCCACGAACTACTGCAATGGCCCTGGCGGGCACGCTTCATTTTTTTAAAAAAATAAAACCAGCGCCTGCGCGCAGGCCCGCATTCATTTTTACTGACCACAACCGACTGTGACTCAGTGTAGCACCGCTGTGGATTTTTGCATCGATTTTTTCACAACACCAACCTCCACAATACATGCATTCCCCTGCACCCGAACAACAAAAACGCTGGTACGCCCTGCAGGTCAAGTCCCGCTGCGAGCGACAAGTAGGCCAGCAACTGCAGCGCCAGGGCCACGAGATCTGCGTACCGGTACAAAAGCAGCTCCGGCAGTGGAGCGACCGCAGGAAGTGGGTCGAAGTGGTGCTGTTTACCAACTACGTCTTCGTAGTGAGCAGCGAAAAGATGCACGGGCTCATTGAAAACACCCCCCACGCCCTTGGTTTTGTAAAAATCCAAAAAAAACCCGTCCCCCTGCGCAATCAGGACGTAGCCCTCATCCGCCAACTGGACTGCATGCCCCAGCCGGTAGAAGTAAGCCCGCGCCCCCTGCAGGCAGGCGCTGAAGTAGAGATCGTCAGCGGCAACCTGCGCGGACTGCAAGGGCAGGTGGTATCCCTGCACGGCAGCGAGCGGGTACAACTCGCCCTGCCCAGCCTGCGGTGCTTTGCGCTGGTAGAAATGAGCCGGCGCGAGCTAAGAATATTATAATCATCTAAAAAACATAAACTTATGAAATGGTTCTTGAAAGCACTTGTACAATTCGCAGACTTTAACGGACGAGCGCGACGCAAAGAATACTGGATGTTTGCAATATTCCAGCTACTATTCCTGATAGCTGCTATGCTGACAGATAATGCGATGCAGATCACCTTCGAACCACTATTCTACGGCCCCATTTACCTGGTCACCGCGATAGCCTTTTTCATCCCCGGCCTGGCGGTTACGGTACGCCGCCTGCACGATGTTGGTAAAAGCGGTGTGATGTACTTCATAGTCTTGATACCGATTGTCGGTGCAATTTGGATGCTGGTACTACTCGCTCGCGACAGCCAGCCATTTGAGAACGCTTACGGTCCCAACCCCAAAGAAATCCAGCCAGGAGAAACACCGGGTATGATAACCTACAACTGAGCTTTTTGGGGGTACGAAGTTGGCCCCGGGATGGAAGTGGGCGAAAACCAAACTGTCACACAAAATCGTTGATTCAGCTATCATCCGATGAAAGTTGTCCAACGAATAAGTAGGCTTTAAAATATTATACATTTTTTAATACGACAATTTGGTTTGCGCCCAGAGAAGTTGTCCAATAAAAACAATGATTCCTGAAATCCCACTGCTTTTCAGCATAATACCCGTATACGGCCGTAGGCTATAAAATAATGCGATTTGTACACCCTCTGTTATTAGCAGCAATTTACCGGCGCTGCTAATAACACAAAACCCTCACATATTTTGTTGCAAACAAATCAGTTTGCATAATTTTTTGTAATATTGCGATGCAAAACACAAAATTATAATGCGAGGATCGTGTTATGTGTACAGCCCTGCAGCCAGACAGTCGAAACCCAGAGTATGTTGGCAGGCTTGTGCATAAAAAAACAGGACAACACGAAGCATACAACCGATCCCCTTGGCAAGCATCAACCATCATGAACTCACACCTAAAACACAACCAAATCACCAATACACGCCAGCCCCATACACCAAGCCCCCTCGGATGTAGCCGGCAAAACGCCGACCCCACAACACACAGGTCGCCAGTCGGCTCCGTCATCCTCAGTAACCAAATAGTCATCATACCATGAGAATGCTCATCCTGCTGCTACTAGCCGTACAAAGCGCTTACCTCTTCGCACAACCCGCCACCCTGGCAGAAAGCGACAAAGCCGCCATCAAAGCCACCCTCGAACGAGAGACCAGTTGCTACTACACCGGCGACTACGACTGCTGGCTGAGCTGCTGGAGCCGGGACGCAGACATCGCCGCCTTCGTAGCCAAAGACGGCCACGTCTACGAGCGCATCTCCTGGAAAACCTGGTCAGAAGGCGTACAGTCCGACCTGCGCGGCCGCACAGCCCCCGACCCCACCATCACCCGGCGCGACAACTTCAACTTCCTCGCCCTGGGTGACGCAGAAGTCGCCTGCTACTTCGACGCCTACAACACCCTCGAAGACAAGTGCACCTACTCCCGCGAAATACGCATGCTGCGAAAAGAAAACGGCCAGTGGAAGCTGGTATTCATGAGCGCGTTGTTTGACAGCCATCGGGGGTGTGGGGGTTGAGTTTACTGTACCCCTCCGCTGCATGATACTGAGGAAACCACCAAGAGCTCCGGTGATGTAGGGGTATTCAGACGAGATACCCCTACCCTACAGTTGTTAATGAATGCACCACACATTCAAGTTTATATAGCAAAAAGTACCCCTAACCCCCAGCTTAAAAAACAACTTTTTCAAAAAACCTAAACCAACAAAATGCTTAACACAGAGCAAAAAAGAGTCATCGAACAGGTAGTCAATGTTTTTGAGACAGGCAAACCTGCCGGAAGATATCATTCCGTCACCGTGATGCCCGACGGCATAGGCCGCAGCCGGCAGATCACCTATGGCCGCAGCCAGACAACCGAGCAGGGCAACCTGAAAACCCTGCTCGCCATGTACGCAGCAGCCGACGGACTTTTTGCAGCCCAATTGTCACCCTACATGGCTCGTATTGGCGTTACCCCTCTGGCAGATGATGCAACATTCAAGCAGCTCCTCCGCCAAAGCGCCCTCGAAGATCCCATCATGCGGCAGTGTCAGGACGATTTTTTTGAGCAGCTCTACTACCAGCCGGCAGAGCATTTTTTTAAGAGCAACAACTTCAAACTCGCCCTCAGCATGCTGGTAATCTACGACAGCTATGTCCATTCGGGCAGTGTTCCAATCAGACTGCGCAACCGCTTCCCCGAGCGCACGCCCCTCAATGGCGGCGACGAAAAAGCCTGGGTAAAAGCCTATGTGGACACCAGACACCGCTGGCTCGAAAATCATGGCAACCTGCTGCTGCGCAAAACCATATACCGTACGCAGTGCTTCAAAGAACAGCTTCAGGCAGACAACTGGTCGCTGCAGGCGGACGTTGTCATCCGGGGCCTACGGGTTGTCGGTGCAGGCAGACCCTTACCGTGACATTCAACATACAACACAAAGATTTCAGGAAGCTACGGAAATTGCCGGCAATAACCGAACAGCTCTAAAAATCACTCCCCGTAACCTCTACAAGCCGTCTGCTGTGATACATCTGTGTATGTATATATGCAGACTCCACTTACCGGGCTTAGTGATATTGTAAAAATTACATTTTGGCACTTCAGTAAACATGAGAAGACGTGACATTCTGTCTGAAATACAGAAGCACACGACAACTTATTTTTGACAATTAGCAACAACCGCTATGAAAAGCACCTCAAAAGTCCGGAACTTCTATTATTATTTCGTTTTAGCTAGCTGCTACGCTCTATTATTACCCTCCTGCGAGCAAGGCTTGCCAATACCTGACACTGTTGAGTCACTAACCGGTGTATACGAAGGAAGATATATGAGTATCAACTCATCAATTCGGGAACAATTTTACATGGACTCATTTGGCGACCTCCGTAGCAGGATGGTTTTTGTCACAGACACCACCTTCAATGACAGCATGAAAGTTGAAATTACAACTGTAGGCTCCGAAAGCTTCTTACTTTCAAGGACGGAATTCACAGCAGGCCACCCCCTGCAATTCAAATTCACCGCCGATGCCGGATCCAATCGAAGGTATCAATACGTCTACGATTTTGGTGCATCATTCCTTACCAATGAAGGTACGGTTACTATTGACACAAAAACCGACAGCCTGCTGATCCAGGGGTTAATTTCTAATTATGGGTCTAGTCGCAGAATATCATTTGCAGCAGTAAAGTGATTGCGGTCGTGGAGGAACGCTTAAGGGGAATGATAGTTTTTTGATGTGGGTCTGTAGTTGCAAGCATATAAAGATTGCAATAGCCTTAAGCAAGTGTATCCGTGCTGACAGTACACAGCTTTATTCCAACTCAAGATACCAGCTAAAGTGAACAATACTTAATAATTAATTCATCTTCAAACAAATAAACCCATGCTATTTTTTGGATGTAGTTGTTGCGGCAATATTGGTCCGCTCTTGTGTGGAGGCACATTTATGCCCCATGTCCCGGTACCAATTTTTTCTTCACCCTATGGACTAGCATGTGCTGCCTGTGGACCCATGCCACCAGTGTTTACTTGTACGATGTGTGGCACGTGCCAGTGGATGTATCTCCCGGGTCAGCAAATAAATCCAGCCATGATGCGTCAAATGGGGGTACGCGGTATCGCGCCCGTTGTCCAGGCGAATCAGTATACAAACACCTCTCTTCTAAGTAAGATGATGAGGGAAACGATGATGTCAGCTGCAAAGGGAGCCGGCAGCACTTTCGGTGAACAAATTGGCGATTTTCTTGGCGGTTACTTCTTTGGAGACCAATCCTACTAACGTTATGATACAATATTTAGAAACCGGTCTTAAACCGGAAACAGAATCGAGCCATGTGGCCTATTTGCTTTCCAGGCAAGCCCCATCCTTGTCTGAGCGTGAATTGAATCAACTTGCGGTCATCATATCAGAACTGCTGAGTACGATTCCCGAAAATATACGCCTGATCAACAAGTATCAAATGCATCCGCTTTGCCAAAAACCACTGGGATTTGCATTTGGTGAAATACTTCGATACTGTTTTGACGAAGAAGACCTGCTGCCTGAGCAGCATTATGGATCGTTGGGTCTGATAGATGATGCTTACCTCCTGCATAGCTTCACCAGCCTGTTAGCTGTTTATTTTCCGTATGCAAAACCGAATGAAAATGCGGTTTCGCCATTTAATTCACGGGAAATCATTGATAAATTGCTCCCCGCGGGCATCCTCGACACATTGGACAAGACAGCAAGATCTGTGTTGGAGATTTCGATTGCATTGTTTGCCGGTGCAGTAACTCGTGAGGTTAACGATGGAGAAAATATCACCTTGAACGTAGAAAGCGCGGCATCCCTTCTGAGAATGTAGCCAATTGTCCACTGGTTTTACCCTCGGTATTGAGATATCTAGTAGCATGAAAGTCCTGCATACTTTTTACAGAGGTGCAAATCAAATTGTCGCAAAAAATCATTGGTTTAGTAATCAATACGGGAAAAAACAGTGGCTAACGAAATTAATAATATTACTCCATTTATTCTTTAACCATAAGATTTCATCCGTGAAATCAAACATCAGGTTATGAAGCAATTTCTTGTTTCTTTTGTAGTTGGCGTAATAGTCTGGGTATTGATTTACGCATTCATTGGTGATCCTCAGAAAATATATGGCGGATATTTTTTATCTAAAAATTACCAGGAAATATTGTGTGAACCATCAGCAGATGGAAATATTTACTGGAATGTTCAGGCCAGCTATAATCCTGAGATGCGGTTTAGGTTGCAATTCCTTCCAAATGGAACGCTGAACGGAAAAATCTACTCTTGGAACATGATCCCTGAGCAGGAAATATCAGGATTGTGGCAGATAGTTGACAACAACATCGTGCTGACGTACTCCTATAACATAGCGAATATGAATATATATGGTCAAGTAGTAAACTGGATACCCTCTACGCAGAATTCCACACTTAGTATAACGAGGTGCGATCAAAATTTCATAAGTGCTGTATCTGCTGGAAACGATTCGAATTATAGCTGGATATTCAGCAGGTGATTCTGAATGTCTACAGTCACCCCTGTTTATCTGCCCCGGATTTACATTTACTGTCACTTTTCAGGAATTAACATCCATTTTACATGATCAAGCCATCATTGCAGTACCTAGCAAAGGAGCTCAACCGGGAGCTGAATAATAATGCCGAGGATTCCATGTATGTATTGGAGAACGTTGCACGCATTGATCTTGACAGTAATGCCGCAAGTTCTGGTAATCAGAATAAGGTCATGCTGACCCTGGTAAATATAGAAGAAGAAAGAGCGTTAAAAAACGAACCCTTTTACATTCGTCGTTATGACCAGCAAAGAGGAGAGGTTATTGAAAAACGTAACCCTACCCTTTACATCAATTTATATCTTTTATTCAGTTGTACTGATACTTATGTAAACGCACTGGATCGAATTTACCAGGTAATTGAATACTTTCAGGGTAAGTATATTTTTACGGAAGATACCGCCAATACGGCTGATCAATACCCGCACATGATTGAAAAAATTATTCTTGACTTGTATTCACTCAATTTTGAGCAATTAAATCACCTGTGGGGTATGCTGGGGGGCAAGTACGTACCCTCCGTATTGTACAGACTCCGCCTGCTTCCCGTCCAACGCGATGTTACTTCACCTGCTTCACCAATTGAAGAGATTAAAATAGACACCAATTCCGGTAGTTAAAAATAGAATTATATAAATACTATGCACTGGCGCTACGATCCGTTGTTTTCGATTTCAGCGTATCATACGCGATACGCCAACCCCGATCCTGATACAGGGGAGGCGCCGCGGAAAGCGCCCGACTTTTCCCTGGAGCCCTCCTCCACAACAGCCGCGCGGTTGCGCAACATGGGTTGGATTTTCAAACAAAAAACCGGCTCCTGTACGATATACGGCGAAAAATTATTTGAACCGGATGGCACGACACGGCTGCGTTGTATCCCTGCACCGGAGGAAGGTTTGACGTTTTTACTGCGTTTGAACAATCCGGCGATATTGAACGAGACAAAACCTTATGTCCTCGAATCTATACCTGATTTGATTCCCAACAACAACCTGCCCGGGTTTTCCGGCCGATCCAGGCTTTTATATTTTGACAACCGCGATCCCACGCCGGAGGCAGGTAGCGACGAACTTAATTTGGCAGATGGTGTCGTGGACGAGCCTCAACTTGCCTCAAGAGCCCCCCGCCCGTTCGATCTGCAAAACGCCCCGGCCGGTGTGACCGAATTGGTTCTTACACCGCTGGCGCCGCGCTCGCTGCCAAAAACATGCACAATTAATTCGTTGACAAAATCCGTCGTGATCAATCTGCCTGAAAACGGCTATACGCTCGAGTATAAACCAGGTACACAAAAAGAGATCCTCTATCTAACGTCTGACTCAATGCCAAACGATTTACTAGGGATTATCCGTATTTTCAAACCAACCGGTAATACCGGCTGGGAACCCTATCAACGTTACAAATTATTGTTTGAAAAGGTTTGAAAATTAATTGTGACCAAATTTAAAATTAAATAAAATTTGCCATGCTTAATCTAAGTACGCTCAAGACCCCCGGTGTCTACATCGACGAGGTCTCACTTTTACCACCGTCGGTTGTCGGCGTGGAAACTGCTATTCCGGCTTTTATCGGGTACACCGAAAAATCAAAAACGACCCCCACCGTTCCACCGGTTCCGGTTCGGATCTCCAGTCTGCGCGAGTACGAGGAAATTTTTGGTGTCGCACAACCTGAAGACGATGGCTTAGTCTTGAAAATCATCGATTATACCGATAGAGCCGGTAATGTGGTGCGTACGGAAATTCCGGTGCCGGTAATGGATGAATCCAAGCGCTCCAAACATATCATGTATTACGCTCTCTCCTTGTATTTTGCCAACGGCGGAGGGACATGCTACATTATTTCTATAGGACCATACAGTGCCAATGGTCAGGTATTTACTGCTTCGGATTACACCCGTGGCTTGGAGGCGCTCGCTAATGAAGACGAGCCAACGCTGATCGTGATACCGGAGGCGGTAAATTTAGGTGATCCCGACTACTTTGCCACTTATCAGGCAGCTCTTGACCAAGCCGGCAAGTTGCAGGATCGGTTTGTGCTGATTGATGTGAAACAGACTATTGATAATACGAATATTATCACGGATATCGATAGTTTCAGAAACAATGCGGCATCCTTCGACAACAACCGTAAATATGGCGCTGCTTACTATCCATACCTGAACACGACTGTGGATTATCTGCTAAAGATGCCCGAAACAGGAATTAATGTAAACAGAAAAAAGGTAGATCCGGACGGAAATGAAACACTCTTACCTACTGTAGCTTTGAATACGCTCAAAAACACAGATAACCTGTTTTATCAGCAACTTAGAAATATTCTGACCCAAGTTGGACTGATCATGCCGCCAAGTCCGGCAATTGCGGGTATTTATGTTCAAGTTGACGCAAGCCGAGGCGTGCATAAAGCGCCCGCAAATGTGGGTGTTGCCTCAATTGTGGGGCCCGCTGTAAAAATCGACGATGAAAAACAAGGGTACATGAATGTTCATCCCACCGCCGGCAAATCGGTCAATGCTATTCGCACGCTTACCGGTCGCGGTACCTTGGTCTGGGGCGCTCGTACCCTCGACGGCAACGACAACGAATGGCGCTACATCAATGTCCGCCGCTTTTTCAATTTTGTAGAAGAATCTGTCAAAAAGGCCTCTTATCGGTTCGTATTTGAGCCCAACGACGCCAATACCTGGGTCAGCGTCCGTGCCATGATCGAAAATTTCCTGATACTGCAATGGCGTGCCGGGGCGCTTCAGGGCGCAAAACCCGAACAAGCATTCTTCGTCCGCGTGGGCCTTGGCCAAACCATGTCGGCCGACGACATACTCAACGGCCGCCTGATCGTCGAAATCGGCATGGCAGTCGTTCGACCCGCCGAATTTATCGTCTTGCGCTTTATGCATAAGCTGCCCGAGGCCTAAAATTCGGTTTCTTTTTCGTTAACCATATTTTTATTCACATCAAGCAATTTACTAAATCATGGCAGAATATCCTCTTCCCAAGTTTCACTTCATAGTCGAATGGGGCGGCAGTCGCATCGGCTTTACCGAAGTGAGCGGTATAGACGTCCAGACCGACGTGATCGAGTACCGCGAAGGCGCCAGCCCGGAGTACCACAAAATCAAGATGCCGGGCATGCAAAAATTCAGCAATATTACCCTCAAACGGGGTTCCTTTAAAGGCGATAACCAGTTTTACGAATGGTGGAACACCGTAAAACTGAACCAAATTGAACGGCGAGATCTCACCATCAAATTGCTTAACGAAAACCACGAACCAGTCATCACCTGGCAAATCAAGAACGCCTGGCCCGTAAAGGTGCAAAGTACGGATTTGAAGGCCGACGGCAATGAAGTAGCCATCGAAACCCTGGAACTGGCACACGAAGGTTTGATGATGAAATACGAATAATTATGGCCGTATCCACCTATTATCCACCCGTTAGTTTTCACTTCCGGGTGGAATTTCAGGATATTCCGGGTGTAAAAAAACAGGATGCGTTCTTTCAAGAGGTAAGCGGTTTGTCTCGCGAGTTGGAAACAGAAGCTGTAAAATCGGGTGGCGAGAACCGCTTTGCTTTCAAGTTGCCGACAAGGGCGCAATATCCCAACCTGGTGCTGAAACGGGGACTTTTTCTCGATTCGGGCATCATCTCTTGGGCTAATGATGCTATGATCAACCTGGACATCAAACCGGCGACGGTCATTGTTACGTTGCTGAATGAGCAGCGGGAACCGCTTCAGGCCTATAAGTGCGTAAATGCCTGGCCGCAAAAATGGTCTGTTGCCGATTTTAATGCACAGGAAAGCAGGATTCTGGTGGAAACAATGGAATTGTACTATCAATATTTTACCATCATCAATGGATAGGATATGCCTGTAGAAATTAATGAATTGGTGATCAAGGCGACAATATCTGACGCAGCCGACTCTTCCAAAAGTACGTCTGAGTCAGCTGGTTCTCTTGGTAATGAGTCAGCTCTTGAGCTGGTTGAAAAAGCGGTTAAAGAGGTAATGGATCATTTAAAAAGAAAAAACGAACGATAATTCACCATGATTTCTCAGATCACAAATACATTAAACAGCGGAACTACACAGGTTGGGAACGCAGCCGGCGGTATTGCTGGGGTTTTATCCAACTCAATCGGCAACAGCTTGGGATTTTTGATGAACCTGGTTCCGGTACCGGGTAAGTTGATAATTATCCCGGTAAGAGATTTTAATACAGTGCCTACACCTGCCGGGCCGCCTTATATCGCCATGTTTAACCCGGAAAACTGGCAACAAAAAACCAAGGTACATTATGAGAGTAATAGCAAGCAAGGTAGCAAAGGTGAGCAACAAAATTTTGATCGTGTGCCTGCACCATCCCTCAGTTTCGATCTTCTCATAGATGGTACCGGCGCAAGCGGCCAGATCAGGGAGGTTTTGGCAGATATCCAGTTTCTTGAAAAAATCATCCTGTTCGACGGTAAAGTTCATCAACCTAACAGCTTGTTTATCATCTGGGGAACCCAGATTTTCAAGGGGAAAGCGGTGACGATGAATGTAAAGCACACGCTTTTCAGGCCCAATGGCACCCCGCTTCGGGCTGTTGTTTCACTGGAATTCATTGAACACAAAAATCAGAAAAACCTTACTCTGGAGATGGATTTACACTCATCCGATCTCACGCAAATACGAACAGTAAAGGAAAATGACAGACTTGATTTGATTTGTCATCAGATTTATGAAAATCCAAGGTATTATCTTGATGTGGCTGCCGCAAATCAGATGACCAGTTTTAGGAAATTATCTCCGGGAGGGGAACTTATTTTTCCGCCAATTGAAAAGTAGTTTACATGATTGATCTGAATCCAAGCCAGTTACTACCCCCGTTGCCGCAGCAATCAGATTTGGTTACCTTCATTGTCAAAATCAATGATAGTCTGATACCAGATACTGTGCCGCTGAAACGTGTTACGGTTTCCCGTATCGCTAACAGAATTCCATTTGCCATACTTACAATTTTGGACGGCGACGTTGCCAAACAAGAATTCTCCGCTAGCGATACCGACTTGTTTTCTCCAGGCCAAAGAGTAGAAATTCAGGCTGGTTACCATGGGCAGAACAAAACCGTTTTCAAAGGAATTCTAATCAGACATACTTTGAAGATCGAGCAAAACGGTCGCTCGTTTATCGAAATAGAATGTAAAGACGAAGCCATAAAACTCACGGCAGGCCGAAAAAACAAGTACTTTTTCAATCAGAAAGACAGTGATATAATAGAAAGCATCCTTCGTTCGAAGGTACAGCCTGATGTACAATCCACTGCTGTGACGCACAAGGAAATGGTGCAGTATTATGCAACAGATTGGGATTTTTTGGTTACGCGCGCCGAGGCGAACGGGATGTTGGTATTCACGGACGATGGCAAAGTGACGGTAAAAAAACCTGACTTCAATCAGGCGCCCAAGTTCCCATTGAACTATGGTACCAGTATTTATGAGTTTGAAGCGGAAATGGACGCTCGCGATCAGTATCCGACCGCCGAGTCCTCGACCTGGGATCCGGCCAATCAGGAAATTCGAAAATCAACGCCCGGCGGTGGATTGAGCCGTTTCACGATGCCGGGAAGTAGTTTACTGAACGGCGCAGCCGGCGCGCTAGGGCTGAATGTCCCCGGTTTGGCGCCTAATACGGATTATTCCCGCGTATTAGGGTTGGAATCTCTCCCGTTACAACACATCGGCGCCTTTTCAGGCGAAGAAGCCCAAGCCTGGGCCGCCGCCCAAATGACCAAAAGCGAACTTGCCAAAAATAGGGGGCGCGTGAAATTTGACGGTGTGGCCGATATCAAACCCGGCGATTGCATCAGCTTGCAAGGTGTTGGGAAAAGACACAGCGGAAAAGTGTTCGTCACAGCCGTTGTGCATGAAATCGGCGACGGCATGTGGTACACCCACGCACAGTTCGGGCTCTCGCAACGGTGGTTCGCTCAGGAATTTGAAGACGTGACCGACCAACCGGCAAGCAGTCTCCTGCCTGCCATACACGGCCTTCAAATCGGCATCGTCACCCAGATAAATGGCAGCCCCTCTGATACCGAATTTCGAATTCAGGTACGACTTCCCATGGTTAATCCCCAAGGTGATGGTCTCTGGACGCGCCTGGCTGCGCAAGATGCGGGGAATAATCGGGGCGCCGTGTGGCGCCCGGAAATCGGCGACGAAGTGGTAGTAGGCTTTTTTAACGACGATCCCCGCCAGGCTGTGGTACTGGGATGTTTGCACAGCAGCAAAAATCCTGCTCCGATACCGGCTGACGACAAAAATCACGAAAAAGGCTGGGTCACCAGGAGTAATATGAAGATGGTGTTCAATGACGACGAAAAAAGCATCGTGATCGAAACGCCCAAAGGGAAAAAGGTGACCATTGACGAAAAATCCGACAAGATTCTACTGGAAGACCAACATAAGAACAAAATCGTGATGGATAAAAACGGCATTGTAATCGAATCTTCCAAAGACCTGACGCTGAAGGCCGCAAAGGATGTAAAAATGGAAGGAACCAATATTCAGCAAAAAGCGCAGGCTACCTACAAGGCTGAATCGCAGGGACAAGCTCAACTGCAGGCCACAGCCGATATGGTCATCAAAGGAACCTTCGTTCGAATCAATTAATGTTCTATTGACAAACCGAATACCATGCCCTTAGCAGCAAGAGTCGGTGATATGCATATCTGCCCCCTGGTTGATGCCGCAGCGCATGTGGGCGGCCCCGTAATGCCGCCCGGTACGCCCACCGTGATGATCGGTGGCATGCCCGCAGCAACCTTGGGTAACTTATGCACCTGTACAGGCCCGCCGGATTCCATCGTGATGGGCTCCCAAACGGTTTTTATCGGAGGGAAACCCGCCGCCCGTATGGGCGATACCACGGCGCATGGCGGACAAATTACAGCAGGATGCCCCACTGTTTTGATCGGCTGATGATGGCTTAATTGCACCCCATCTACAATACTGTAACCTGAACGTCAATCAACTTATGACAGGTCAAAAAAAATCATTTCTCGGAACCGGTTGGGCTTTCCCGATTACGTTCGATTACGAACAGTCCACCGTAAACATGGCTTCCGAAGTGCAGGATATTGAACAAAGCCTCACTATTCTGCTCCGCACCCGTCCCGGTGAACGCGTTATGAGGCCGGATTACGGCTGCGCGCTCGATGACTTACTGTTCGAACCCGTGGACGCCGGAATCATCACGTATATCAAAGATTTGATCAGCAGCGCCATTCTTTATTACGAGCCTCGTGTAAACCTGCAAAACATAAATATCCTGAGCGAACCAGCCATGATTTGGGAAGGCAAGGTGCTGATTGAACTGGATATCGTGGTACGCAGTACCAACGGCAGATTCAACTATGTATATGATTATTATAAACGCGAAGCGACCATTCAACCACAAATATGAGCGACTCGAAACACTGCCATCCTTTGCATCACGAGGGCGCCGCTCGCCTCGGCCGGCTTGTTCAAACCCTGCGTCCCGATGCTTTTCAACTCGATGAGCGCACGATTCAGGATCTGATCGTGGAAGCCCACCGTTTTGCTCAAACGCTCAAATTTTTTGATGAAACTAATACCCAAGCTGCCGGAGCATATTGGGAGAATTTTTGGGAAGTCGAGATACTGACTTACCTGGCTGTGCTGTCTGCCAAGGATACTGACGAGATCCGTCGGCGGTTCGAGGAGCTGAATGATCAGTTTGAACAAGTCAAAGAAGCCAAACCCGTGCCGGGCGCCAAAAGGAAGCAGGTCACTTTTGAGACCTCCTACCAACCTTTGCTGGAGTACCTGCGCACGCTGGCTTTATCCCTGGAAGAAGCTTACCAAAAACTCGTACGGATCAAGCATCCTCTTCAAACCTTGCTGCTTAACCGGATTCGCCGCGACAGCTGCTGCGATCAGGAAGAACTGGAAGGTGTTCTGTTGAAATTGATCAGTTACCATAAAGGCGCCGATGCCGGCCTGGAGATGGCAAAATACGCCGGCTTTTTTGTGCCGGATCAACGATGGGGTATTAAAGACAGGGTGGATTACGACGCCATTGCGGCCAATCCGCACTTTAATCAAAACGATCTGCGCGAACTGTTCAATATGCTTTTCAATACATGGCTGGTGTTGAAAAATGCGGCACAGGCTGGATTTGATGAAGAATTGGCGCGGATGGAACTACCGGAAGAAGTGGAGTACCGCATCGTGCAACCGCATGTCGTACTGTTTTTGGTGTTCCTGCGGCTGTTCCGTTATGCTCAGGAAAGTCTGAACGAACTCGGCGCCAAGCACCTCGATTTTTACTACGAAGAAATTCTCGGTCTGCGCCGCCGCGGCGAAGTACCCGACGAGGTCTATTTGCTCTTCGAATTAGCCAAGGATTTCGATGCGCACTTGCTCGAAAAAGGAACCCTGTTCAGCGCGGGTAAGGATAAAGACGGCCAACCGCTCCTGTTCGAAACCATCGAGGATTGGGTGCTACGCCCTGCCCAGGTGGCTGATATCAAAACCACCTGGATTGATGCGCAATGCGGCGATATCCATGCCAATCCGGACGTTAAAAAAGGCTATCTGGACGGTAAGGAGAAACCCAACGAAAACGCCCAATACTGGCGCTCGATGGGTGATGATCGCCATTTGCCCGATGGGGAAGTAGGGTTTGCCATCGCCAGCCCGCAGCTGATATTGAGGGAGGGAAAGAGGGTGATAGATATTACGCTGAAACTGCTGAATAACATTGCAGTTCCAGGGAACCTGAAATCTGAATATTTCAAGGTTTTTTTAAGCTCAACAGAAGAGTGGATTAAGCCTGAGTTTAATCCGGAGGTTGAATCGGAGGAAATCATACCCGAGTTAACCAGGGGCGCTTTCGGGATGAAGTTTGAGCCCAGTGTCATTCGTATTCGGGTTATACTGGAACGGGACGATCTGCCGGTGGATAGTCTGGGAGAAGAACTGGCTGAAAAGGCCGGATTCGATACGAAATGGCCGATTATTAAGGTAATCATTAACCCGGAACCGGAAAAATCCTGTCCGACGGACCCGGTGCAGAATATGACCGCTTCTGCTGTATATGAGGTATTGCGCACGCTGGTCATTGGTGAGATTATCGTGAAGGTCGATGTAAAGGGTATCCGGGAGAATCTGATTATTCAAACCGATCAGGGTGTTTTTAACGGAACGGAAAAGGTGTTTCCTTTCGGACCGGCGCCCGAAGTAGGGCATTTATTCTATATCGGCAGCACGGAAGTATTTCAAAAAGCCTTGACGGAATTAAAAGTTAATATTTTATGGATTGGTGCACCTAATAATTTCGTGGAGCACTACCAAATCTATTCCGATCTCAAACCCAAAGTCCAGATTGATTTTATAGATAAGGCAGAGGCTAAAGAGTCGGACCAGGAAGGGAAGGTGGAATTTGATGCCGCAAATATTGATCCTGCTAATAGTAAGATGAAAGTTTTTGGCAAGGTAATCAACTTGGAGCCCTCCAGCACAAATCCAATTAAAGTAAAAGTAAACAATAGTTCAGATATAGATTTTTATCCAACTTCGGGTGTATATAGTGTTGAGTTAGATGATGTTTCTTTCGGTAGTTTCATTAACATCAATAGTGGGGCAATAAATTTTCAGATGGGGAAGTCAAACCGGTTCAAGGCTTATCTTATTCCTAAGGGTACAGTCGCTTCAGTGGATAAAATCCCGGTAAATACCAAGGCCGAAATAGTAGTGACAGACAATAAAGGTAATCCGGTGGCCGGTTTGTCAATACAGTTAAATAGAGTTGATGTTGATCCGGACGATGATGGAAAATATTTTGTAAATATTAGCGACCTGCATAGTAAAGATCTTAAAGTTAAAGCAGAATCTTTTCAGGATGTGATTTTTCATCATGGTGATTATGACTTTAGTAATCAAGAGTTCAAAAACTACTCCCTGATTAATGTAAAGCTATACTCTGGTGTAGCAAGCGCTCTTCCTGCTGCCCCACTTCCCGCTGCCGGTTTTATTTCAGGAAAGGTGGTTGCTAGAAACGCCTCCCCGATTCAAAACGCAAAAGTAACGGCATATAAATCGGGCCAGCTGGTTGGGCCGGTACAAACAGACGATAAGGGAATATTTAAATTGCCTGTTCCTGTCGGTAACGATGAATGGATTATCCAGGCGTTTAAAGATGGGACTAGGTCAAGTAAACTGACTAGCGTTAAAGAAAATCAATCCCACACCATCCAAATTTCCGATGAAATAAAAGTATCGGATCCGTTTAGAGGGAGATTAAAAGGGGGAGTAAATAGTATTGAAACCGGTAATTTAGTCTATGGTGCTCAAATTCGTGATGCAAATAGTAATACACTTGGAGAGACTAATGAAAACGGGTTATTTGATGTAGATCAGGCGCCTCTTCATTTTTTTAATATTATCAATGAAGCATATACCGATTTATGGCCAATTTCTATTGAGGACAATACTGAATATGCGATAACCCTCGTTCCTAAACCGGCATTCATTGAATTTTCAGGTAAGGTAGTGCCATTTTTCAATCCCAATACCGGACTTTCAGGTGTAGATGTCAGGGTTGTGGGAACTGCCATTAAAACAAAGACGGATCAATCGGGCACTTTTACAATTGCAGTTCCTACCGATCTGGCAGATTTTGATGCGTTAAGTTTTTCAAAGAGTGGGTTCAAGACATATGATGTATACGTCAATTCGCAGTCACCTCATTTCTCTTTTATCAAGGTGGTACTGCCAGAGGCGAATCCGGTCGAATTGCTTGTCACGTATGCTGCTAAGCGTATCATCAGAGATCAGTTTGAAGTAGCCATCAACCCGCTCAATGTGAAACGTGATCCCCGTACGCAATTTTTCGAGCGCTACAGCCCTACCCTGAAGCGCGGTTTTCTACGGTTCGGATTAGAAAATACGGACTTTTTGCATAGCCAGTACCCTAAAATATTGGTCAAGCAAACGCTTTTACTTGGCGACGATCCTGAAACGCAAATCCCGAACCCACCTTACACACCAGCGACGAACTACATTAGTTTGGATTATTCCTCCAGCCAGGTTATTACCGGTTTCAACAACAAAAGCATTGACCAATTCTTCCATCTCCTCCCCTTCAATGGCCACAAATGGATCCCGCTGGAAGCAGTGGCGCCAAAGTCGGAACCTGAAGTACAACTGCTCTATCCCTACATGCCTGATGACACCCTGCCTGTCACCGTCAAAAAACTGAACGACAATGGCCAGGAGCAGATCATCATCCGTCCCTACGCCCCCGGCAACCTCTTCATCGGCATCTCCAACCTCACTCCCGGCGGCGCCCTGTCCCTGTTGTTCCAGATCGAAGAGGGAACGGAACCTCAACCGGAAGCGCCGGCGCCGGCCATCCACTGGTCATACCTGGCCGCTGATAACAACTGGTTGTCTTTCAAAACTGGGGAGATCAT
The DNA here is from genome assembly GCA_964441755.1 of uncultured Saprospiraceae bacterium. Lineage (GTDB taxonomy): Bacteria > Bacteroidota > Bacteroidia > Chitinophagales > Saprospiraceae > JAUMBM01. The sequence continues at coordinate 14,931 of CAYTVG010000028.1, read as the reverse complement.
CCGGGATAACACAAAAGGACTGACGCGCAGCGGCCTGATCCAGTTCGCGATTCCAACCACGGCAGTGAAGGAAAATACCCTGCTGAATCCGGAATATTACTGGTTGCGCGCCGCTGCCAAACAAGCCGATACGGACGCCGGCGAAGCTGCCACCAACGTGCAAGCCTTGCCTTCCATGACCAACATACGGGCGCAGGTCGTGCAGGCGCGTTTCAAAAACCAGAACAACGATCTGACCCACCTCGCTCAACCGCTGCCCGCGGAAACGATCTCAAAACTGCTGGAAAGTCGTACCGCCGTCAAAAAGGTAGAGCAGCCGCTCGAATCTTTTGGTGGCAAGCTGCCTGAAAGCGCCGGACTGGATTTCTATTACCGCGTCAGCGAACGACTGCGGCACAAAGACCGCGCCGTGACGGTTTGGGACTACGAGCGCCTGCTGCTGGAACACTACCCGCTGGTCGCCGCGGCTAAATGCATCCAACATACCCGATATAAGCCTGCCGATAAGGCTTCCGAACTGGCCCCCGGCTACGTGACCGTGGCCGTGATTCCCGATCTTAAAAAACGCAAGGGCGAACCCTGGCCGGAACCCAGGTTTACACTGGGAGACCTCGACGAGATGCGTAAATTCCTCGCTGCACGCGCCAACCTCTGCGTCGCTTACGGAGAAGATACCGAAGCGCAGCTGCAGGTGGTCAATCCTTTGTATGAAAAAGTGGATGTGCTGGTTCAGGTAGCGTTTAAACCGGGGGTGGACGAAGCGTTCTACAAAGAACAATTACACAAGGAAATCAAGCATTATATCAGCCCGTGGCTGGCCGATCCGGCAAAGGCGCCGAGCTTCGGGCGTACGCTGGAGCGCAGCGCCGTACTGCTGTTCATCGAGGAAAGACCTTATGTGGACTATGTCGTTGTGGAAGACTATCATTTCCTGATCCGGATACAGGAAACGGACATTGCAGGCAGACCGCTCGTATTCCAGGTTACGGAGCAACAGTCGCCAACTTCTACCTCGGTTGTGACGACTGTAAAAAGCAGGATCGTTCAGGGCAAGGTTTGTCCGGGAACAGCCCGCTCCATCCTGGTAGCCGGCAATATTGTGGTAGGCAGCACAAAGGATAATGACTTGAAGTTGCCGCCCATGCCGGCAAAAGTGACGCCCCCTTCCTCTACAACCAATCCCCCTGACAACGGTGACGCTCAGAAGTCAAAACCGTCCACTACTTCGGTATCCGTCCCGGTAACAGATGTAGAAAAAACGGATACGGCTACTTCCGACGGGGGAGGCACACCGGTTAAACCGTCCAAACCGGGAGGCGCTGTTAAAGCCTCCAAAACGACCCGCAGAAACAAAAAGTAAACAAATAGAAAGCAAAAGCCGATATGTCCCTTACTCCCGTCCTATCGAAAGGTCGCCCAGACCATCCCAGCCTCGATTACGAAGTGCTGCGCGCTGAAGGTATTCGTCATCTGGAAAATCTGGCTACGGAACTCTGGACCGATTTCAATGCGCACGATCCGGGCATTACGTTCCTGGAACTGCTCAGTTATGCCATCACCGATCTGGGCTACCGCACCCGTAAATTGCCGATCGCCGATCTGTTGGCGGGAGGCAAAGAAAAAGCCTTTTTCGATGCCGTCGAAATACTTCCCAGCGCGCCGGTGACCGCCCGCGATTTCCGTAAAATTCTAATTGATGTGGACGGTGTAAAAAACGCCTGGGTGGAAAAATACACTGGCCCAGCGCTGTTTAGGGATAAGGGCTTAGGCTACGGCCTTTGGTCTTCCGGGACGTTCCGCTTCCGTGAAATCGGCATTTTCGACCCGGAAAGTAAATCATGGAAGATCGATGATGAAAAGGCAAGTCGTTTTATTCACGACTGGTATGGCAATAAGACAAAGGAACAAACGATTGATCAAGAATTGAAATGGGTGACGGAATGGGTGGAGTCCGGTGTGACTAAAAAAACCTGTGAAAAGTGGGGCGTCGATCTCTTTTCGGAATTCGATGAGTGCCTGAACCGGGAAAAATGTGAGGTAGAAGAAAAGTCATTCTCCGCTTCTGATTCCGGCAAATGCGAATTGTTGTATGCGCTTTTATGCAAATACGGCTATATGCCGCTGGAAATGAAAGTAATAGCCCAAACTAACACCAACGATACGAACTGGCTCCATTTAAACGGTCTAATAAAAATCACCCTCGACCTGGACGACAAAATAGACCCGGAAAATGAAAGCCAAACCCGACCTGTCGTGGAGCGCGCCATGAAACGCTTGCAGGCTAACCGGTTTCTGGGGCAAGATTACATGGAAACACCGGTGATCGTCGGTAAACTACCGGTGGCCGTTTGTCTGCATATCGAAGTGCAAAACGGCGTCAACGTAGTGGATGCCGCAGCAGAAGCAATATGGCAAATCGAACAGCACCTGACGCCTACCTTGCGCTTTCATACGTTCAGGGAAATGCTGTCCAAAGGCCGCAGTATAGATCAAATATACGACGGCCCCCTGCTCGACCACGGCTTTCTGGATAATGAAGAGGTGGACAAGGCCCGGCTGCTGACGCATTTCCGCCATTCCGACCTGATCAATGCCGCCGCCGCAAGTCCTCACATCCTGAATGTGCGTGAATTAAAAGTAAAAGTGTATCCGGACAAAGCGTTTCAAGTAAATACAGAATATAAGATTTATACGCCTAATCCGGCGAATAATGCCGATCTTACAAATCCCACAGAATTATCCAGACCCCTGAAGCCAATAATTGACCTCTGCGGCTCCTGTGTGTATGTGACGCAAAACGGCCGACGTTGCGAGATACAGGAAGAGGCCCTGGCGGATGCGCTTAAACTGAAAAGGCTACTGGCCGAATGTCACGATATGCCGGGCGGACCCGAACTGCCGGTTGGAAGTATCCGCCCCGATCTGACGGAATACCGCAGCGTGCAATATGATTTGCCCGGCGTGTATGGTGTTGGGGATTTCGGAGTAACAGACCAAACTTCTGCCAGTAAAAAGGGCGCGCAGAAACAATTACAAGCCTACTTGGCTTTCTTCGATCAGATTTTAGCCGCTTATCTGCTCCAGTTGGGCGAGCTGCGCCGTCTTTTTGCGGTTGAACAGAATCCTGCTCTGCCGACTTATCAGACCGCAAATCTGAGTGCTATTCCGGGCATGCCGGAGATCATCGATCCCAATAAGCCATTCTCCGTTGAAAGCCAGGCTACCCGTGAAGACCGCCGCAGCCGACTGCTTGATCACTTGCTCGCCCGCTTCGGCGAGGCCTTTAGCGATTACGTCGCCACGCTGGCAAGCAGCGGTAAAAGTCCGAAAGGCGGAGCTGACCAGGAGGATTTTGCCGGCATGCTGCAAGCAAAGGCCGATTTTCTGCGCGAAATACCCACGCTCAGCTACGGCAGAGGCAAAGGCTACGACTACCGCGGTGGCAAGGATAAAAAAGTATGGAATACGGCCAATGTGGCCGGCGTGAAAAAACGTGTGCACCGGCTGCTGGGACTGAATGGTCCATGGGGCCAGCAATCCTTGTTGTCCAAGCCCGCTTACAGGCTCGATATTGTACAGGTAGCCGGCAGACAGGGGGTGAAGCAGTACCAGATCGTTTTTAAAGTGCTACCGGAAAACCTGCCGCCCGGTGCCGTTATTCCTTTCGGCGGCACGCTGCTCCGCAGTACCCGTTTTACATCGCTCAGAACCGCACAAGACAGGCGCAATGATCTGTACTCCATCATCTGGAACAAAGAATTGTATAAAACCGACGCCCATCCCCGCGAAGATGATCAGCAAACAGTGCTTTTTGTAGCGGACGACAACATGAAACTATACGGCGACCCGCTCAGTGAAACAGAGGCCGGCGACTTGCTGGAGTATATCCAGGAATTAGTTGCTTATGAAACTGGAAGCGACAAGGAAGGCTTCCATGTACTGGAACATATCCTGCTGCGACCCAACGATCCATGTGACCATCTGCTGAATATCTCATTGGGTTGCAAACCGCAGTACACGCCTGAGGATCCATATTCCGGTTGGTTGACCGTCGTTTTGCCGGATTGGCCCGATCGCTTTGCCGCTCCCGATTTTAAGAATCATTTTGAACAAACCTTCCGCCGGGAAATGCCGGCAGAACTTGCGGCGCGTTTTTGCTGGCTGGACAAAGAAAAGATGCGCGAATTTGAAGAAAGATATATGACTTGGGTGGAGGCAAAAGCAGCCTGCACCCCCGATGAGTGCCATGTGACCGAAGCCGCCAACGCCCTGATCGGGTGGCTGAATAATAATCCCTGTGGCTGCTCCTGCCTGCAATGCTGTGATTTCGATGAAGCTTGCGACGGATGCCGGAAATGTGACAATTAACTACAGAAAGTGAGAAATTATGCCGGAAAATAGCAGTAGAACTGAACTAATGGAACAACTGCGCGAGCAGCTGGTTCTGTTGAAAAAAAAGGGTGGTATTCCTGTTCATAAAAATATGGAAGCGGCGCTCAACCTGATTGCCGATTTGCTTACAAACCTGGATGAAATCCAGTTTGAGGAGGATATAAAGACCCTAAAAACGGCATTGACGGATCTGGAGCAGGCGCTAAAGGCAAATGGCGAAGCCGATCTCGCAAGAAATAGTCGGTTGGATGCAATAAGCCGGCAATTCGAAACCCTGAAACTGCAGGTGGACGAACTATCCGGGACATCTGTTGATAAATGGACAGAATTTGGAAGTGAAATTACCGGAATAAAAAATCGGGAAGCAGCAGACCGCGATCGGATCGCCACGGCGGAATCCGGCATTGAAAATTTGAAAGAGAAGGACAGACAGGATGACGACCGCCATCAATGGGTACTGGTCAAGATTGCCGAGCTGGAGGCTGCCGTATCAGCCGGCGGTATCACCTCAACTGAAGCGCAGGATTTGATCAATGCCGGATTGAGCCCTTTAACGGACGCAATTCAGTTGCTTCAAAACCAAGGCGAGGCAAGCAATCAGCGCATTAATGATATCCGCGAGGAATTAACCCGGCTCGAAACGCTCATTGGTACCAAAATTACGGATGAACAAGCAAAAACGCTGATAGAAAATGCCCTGGCCGAGGTAATTGAGGATATCACGGCAATGGATAACCGCCTTAATAATCTGGAAAATCAGCCGCCGGGTAGTGGTATTTCAGAGGCTCGCGTGCAGGCCATTATTGCAGATGTGCTTGCCCCATTGAAAACCGACCTGAACAGGCTAAACGGGCAAGACCTCGACGGACGGATTAAAGCGCTCCTGCTTCGGGTAGAAACGTTGGAAAGACAAGCCCCTGCCGGATTTTCCGAGGCTGATATCCGGCGCATTGTAGCGGCAGAGATTCTTTCGATCAGAATCGAACTCACAAATTTGATTAATCAAAAGGCCGATAAAGCCGATCTGACCCTGAAGGCCGACAAAACGGATCTGTTGCTGAAAGCCGATAAGGCCGATCTCGCACTTAAAGCGGATAAAGCTGATCTGTCGTTCAAAGCCGATAAAAGCGACCTGGAAGAAAAGGCAAACAAAACGGATTTGACCGGAAAAGCCGATAAGACGGAAGTCGCAACGCTGAAGGAAGATATTGAAGAGAAACTTGACGGGAAGGCCGACAAGACGGAAGTCGCGATGCTGAAGGAAGATATCGAAGAGAAACTTGAGGGGAAAGCCGACAAGACGGAAGTCGCAACGCTGAAAGAAGATATCGAAGAGAAACTTGAGGGGAAAGCCGATAAGACGGAAGTCGCGACGCTGAAGGAAGATATCGAAGAGAAACTTGAGGGGAAAGCCGACAAGACGGAAGTCGCGACGCTGAAAGAAGATATCGAAGAGAAACTTGAGGGGAAAGCCGACAAGACGGAAGTCGCGACACTGAAGGAAGATATCGAAGAGAAACTTGAGGGGAAGGCCGACAAGACGGAAGTCGCAACGCTGAAAGAAGATATCGAAGAGAAACTCAACGGGAAAGTCGACAAGACGGAAGTTGACGCACTGAAAGAAGAGCTAAAAGGAAAGATTAATTTAAAGGCGGATAATACAGAAATTGAACGCCTCGATCAAACAATCGAAAATCTTCGGGAAGAATGGCTTCAGGAGGATCAAAATAGCGCCGGCGCCCGCCTCGCTAGACTGTGTCTGAACGGGTGGGGTATCGTCGGTGGGTTCGATATCCTGGCTGATGAAAAAGATTATGTAACTATTACACCCGGCATCGGCGTGACGCCGACCGGCGAATTGGTCATTGAACCGGGTTTGGAAAAAAATCCAATTCCGGATTCCGGGAGCCAGGCAGTCAAACCAGGTTTGCACAAATCAAAAAAAGACCGCCATTCCGAAGAGGAATATAAACACGGCTCGCCCTGCGATCCGCCGCAACCGGATAATCTGGTATTTTCTCACTACAGAAAATACGCTGCCGCCGCTTATGATTTTTTCAAAAAAAACGACGGCGACAAATGGTATGAAGTGTGGGAGCTGCTCCAGCCTTCCGCTAACCTTCCTTCTGATGCGAAGCCGCTCACCCCGCAAACCGATGCGGAATTCGAGCTACCCTTCCTCACCGATAAAATCATCCTGCTGCTGCCCAACGGCGACACGCAACTGTACCTGCTGATGCGGCGGGAAGACTTGCTCGAAAAAATGTGCTGTCTGCCTCATCAATGCCGTGCGGACAACAACGATAACGCCGATTATATTTACGAGGAGGACTACAGCCCCGAAGATGAATACGTATCCGACGACGACGTGTGGGCCTGCCTGCACCCGGCTTCTCGCTTACCCGAAATTCCGCTGTTCCGATTCGGTTATTTTACAGAGGAGGAATGCGAACCGGACGATCTGGATAGTACCTCTTTCCCGAAGATCACCAGCGTGCATGATTTTTACACTACCTGGCGTCCGATCATCGAAGATGCGCTCGGGCGATTGGAAAAGGCGGTTAAAATGTTGGTGCGGCGCTATCACCACACCTTGTTCCCGCTGTTGCATAAAAATGCGTTTCTTGAAAAACTGGACGAAATGTCGGTAAAATGGACGCGTTTTACGGTGTACAACGATCCTCCGAAAACCCTGCCCGATGAAGTCGGAACCAAATATTACGCGCAATACTTTTACGACTGGATGCGCGATCTGATCGCAGCCTACCACGAACTGCGTTGGGCCTTGGTGGATTTGATGAATGATTTGCGGCCCTACACGCTTGAAACCCTGGCTAAACAACAGCATCATCTTATTTTGGGACCGGCTCAGCAACACCCGGATACCAACGGATTGGATGTCGTTTTGCGCGACTACTTCCACCAGCCCCCGATTTACAACGGGAATTCCGCCCGGTTGGAAACCTGCCGCCTTTACTATCAGCGCTTCTTCCAAATGCTGGACGGCTTTTATCTGGAAGACTATGCCCCGGGTAAATTACCTGCCTGGTGTTTGCAGGAAGATGCGGACGGGGATATTATCGAGCACAAACCCGATTTCAGTCGGCTGCGTATCACACCGGGAAAGAGTTACCGCTATCCGCTCAGCGAGCAGTCTATTCCCTTTTATTATCCTTTGCTGGATCATCCGCAATCGCTGCAACACTACTGGAATTACCGCCGCGCCAAAACCCGGAGCGCTGACCGGCTGCTTTCGTATCACGCAACCGATGCGCCGCCTGACTTTCCCAGTTATACCGATCGCAGGGAGGCGATTCGGCCGTTGTATTATTCACTTGATCCGCATGATTTCTACCGGATAGAAGGCCATATCGGCAAATCTAAAGTCCGGCTGTACCCCAAAGCCGGCGATGACGACCAGCGCGAATACGATGTTTTTGACGCGCTGCAATTTTTGGTGCGCAAGCACAACCTCGATTTTAAAGTGTTGAAAATTAACATTTCCGAGTTACAAAAATTGGTTTTCGAAACCGGAAAACCTTTATACATGTACACTATTAGTAATAGTACTGACAATACAGAAGAAAAAGCAGATACTTTCGTAATAGATTTGCTCGGCGCCGAACACTTGGCCGGCGTGACCAAAGGCGGTACTTTTATTCTGGTGTACGAAGATGAAAAACCACCAACAGCACGGGTCATTGCCGATTTCAGTGTGCCCTACAGTATCGTACCCGGCCCAAAAGGAGATCGAGGTGAAATGGGTCCCAGAGGAGAGAAAGGTGAAATGGGCCCAAAAGGAGAGCGTGGTGAAAAAGGTCCAAAAGGAGATCCGGGAGATCGTGGTCCAAAAGGAGAGCAGGGTGAAAAAGGCCCACAAGGAGAGCAGGGGCCGCCTGGCGAAATTCCGGTACTCAACTAAGGTTCTCTTTCAAAGGTACCAATTATCTTATAATTTAGCAGAGTGATTGAGCCATGACCCACCGCATCCGCCGCCAGATACTCGAACTGGAACTGCCGCGCGAGGCAGGCGCTGTTGCTTTGCAACGGCAGGCAGGGCACGTATTTCAGGAAAAGGTATTGCCGCGGTTGGACGAATTATTCAGCCAGATTGCTCCGGCCGACCGTATTGTCCGCCTCGACCGGCTGGAGATAGACCTTGGCTCGATCGGCGAGACCAACTGGGAGCGCAATTTCGTGGAGCGCTGTGTGGAACAGATTAGCCGGCAGGTAACAGAATCTGTCGCTAAAGCGGAGATTGGCCCTGATGAGGATTCCCGGGTACTTAACCCCGAAGAAAACGCGCTGGCGGTTTTCCTGTTTTTCCTGGAATCAGGTGCGCTACCCTGGTATGCCCGGGGAATGGGTCTGAAAACCCTCGAAAGCCTGATCCTTCAAGCCGCCGCCGATCGCCCGGCCGCTTTGCAGCAGGTACTGCAATCCGTTTTGCGCCGGAAGGAGGCTGTGCTGCGCCGGCTGCTCTGGCAATTTTCACCCGGTTTTTCGGAAAAATTGCTGGATGTGACACTGGGATTTGCATCCGGCGGGGTGGAGCAGATTTTGCAAACCTATCAGAGCCATACGGCACGACAATTAACCACGGATCAACGGCATGAGTTGTTTAAAAACCTGCTTGAAGGGGTAGCGCCGGATCAATCGTACATGAATGCACAGGGTGGCGATACGGCTTTGCCGTCGTCATCTCTTGTTCACAAACCGGAAACCGAAAGCGCATCCTCAGCCGCCGTGCCACCGAAACCCGGCCGGCCGGTGTCGGATAAACCAACGAAAAAGGTAACGCAATCCGGTTTGGAAGATGAAGGTATTATGATCGACAATGCCGGAATCATATTGCTCGGCCCATATCTGCCCGCTTTTTTTCAAGAACTCGGGCTGACACAGGCGGGGACATTTATTTCCCCCGATAAGCAATACCGCGCCATACACTTGCTGCATTTTCTGGCAACCGGACTGGAACAACCGGAAGAACCTGTATTGGTACTGCCGAAGTTGCTGTGCGGGATGCCGCTAGAGGACCCCGTCCCGCTCGACATTGAGTTGAGCGAGGCTGAACAAAACGAAAGCGAGGACTTGCTCAAAGCCGTTATCCAAAACTGGCCGGCATTGAAAAATACCAGTCCTGACGGCCTGCGCAACGGATTTTTACAACGCCCTGGTCTATTATCGCAGCTAAAAAACCAGCCTGCCTGGCTGCTCCGCCCCGAACGGCTGGGACAGGATCTGCTGCTGGAACGGTTGCCGTGGAGTATCTCTGTGATAAAACTGCCTTGGATGGAAACCATGATTCGTATAGAATGGTAAAGATTCATGCAAACACCTGCTCTCAAGACAGAAAATAAGGTCTCAAAATCGGCGCAAACGAAGGATAGCTTCTTCGGAAAGGGAGAAACTATGCCTTTTTTTCAGGCCAAATTGACGGTGAATGAACCGGGAGACAAGTATGAGCAAGAGGCAGACCGGGTGGCAGATCAGGTAGTAAATGGACAAAGCGGAAAGGTGCAGGCACAATCATTAGGTCTTCCTTCGATTTCCCGACTTCAGCGTAAACCAGTTAGTCCTTTTGCCGTCCAGCGCATGTCAGCCGGTGGCGAAAAAGAGGAAGAAGAACCTGTGCAACGCATGTCAGCCGAGGGCAATAAAGAGGAAGAAGAGCCTGTCCAGCGCATGTCGGCCGGGGATGAAAAAGAGGAAGGAGAACCCGTCCAGCGTATGTCAGCCGGGGATGAAAAAGAGGAAGGAGAGCCCGTCCAGCGCATGTCAGCCGGGGACGAAAAAGAGGAAGAAGAGCCTGTACAGCGTATGTCAGCCGGGGACGAAAAAGAGGAGGAAGAATCAGTACAGCGCATGTCAGCCGGGGACGAAAAAGAGGAAGAAGAACCCGTCCAGCGCAAAGAAACCGCTGCTTTGGTGCAGAAAAATCTGTCACTTTTAAAAGACAAAAAGACAGAAATAGTCGGCAAAAAAGAAAAACAAGAGGAAAGAAATGAACTCCAAACCGGCGCCACGCGAGAGGCTTTTTCAAAAAAAACGCCTATTTCGCCGCTGAAGCCGTTAAAAATCAATGAAACGGAAGAAAAAGTACAGATGAAGGCGGTGGGGGCAGTTCCTATGCCTGGTAACTTTTTCGGGAAAAAACTGAACGGTACAAAAGGTGGCGGAACTCCACTGCAAGCAGATGTGCGTCCGCAAATGGAATATGGTTTTGGCGCTGATTTTGGCAGCGTCCGGATTCATACAGATTCCAAAGCAACCGAATTAAACCGGGAGATTAATGCCCGCGCCTTTACCCACGGTACGGATATTTACTTCAACAGTGGCCAGTACGATCCTGCATCTACCCAGGGTAAAAAATTGCTGGCACATGAGCTAACTCACGTTGTTCAACAAAACGAATGGATACGCCAAACTCCGACTGTGGAGGAGTCGGTTTCCGAATCGGAATCAATCCCTGCATCCCAACCTGCTGTTCCCGAGGCGGCGCCTGACGCTGCTGTGGAACCTGCTGAAAAACTTCCTCCGGCCGACTCTGCTGCCGGACTGGAAACTAACTTCCGTGAAACGCCGCAGCCGCCGGAAGAGGAACCAGTGGACAATGTTGGCGTCAGCCCCGAACTTCTCACCGAAGATCAATTACCGCTTCCGCCCAGCCCCAACGTACAGCCGGAAGCCGGCGACCCGGTAGATCCCTTGAAAATGGAAGGCTCTGCCGATCAAATGGCACTAGGCGTTGCCGCCGCTACCCCCTCGCAAATGGCGGTATCGTACCCCACGCTCGGTGACAATGCCAGCGCCCAGATCAAAAATGATAGCCAGGAGCTGGCCAAGTCAGTACCCGATCTGCAAGCGCGCAGCGGCGGGATTGAAGGGCAGCTATCCATTCAAAACCCGGAGATTAAATCTGCCGAATCCGGCCTGGGCGATGGAAAAATATCTGCAGATCCCGGCCAACTCAAAGCAGCTCCCCACGTCTTCGACCAACCGGCGCCCGGCAATCAAGCAGCCAAACAGGAGGTTCAAAACAAAGATGACGAATCCTTCTTCCTATGGCTGAAAAATAACTTCGGCTCTTTCATGAGCCGCATACAAACCAGCGACCCCGGCGCGGATACCTCCGCCGGCGAACGCCCCAGAATGGTGCTGCAAGGCGACTCCGACCCCGCACGTACGCAAAATCTCCGGGGTGATTCCGACGCCGAAGTAAAAACCCAAAAAGATGCTACCGCCGACGAACTGAAAAACCACCCGGGTCAAAGCAAAATACAACCGGTTAAAGTGAACGAAACCATGCCGGTGGAAATACATACCGAGGTCGCCGAACAAATTGCGACTGAAGGCTCCGAGGGTATGCAGCAGTACGCGGAAATGGCCCTGCCTAAACAGTTCCGCCAGGCTGCCGACGCCAAACTCTCGGCCAACCTTTCCCCGAAACTGGAAGGCGTTCAAACAGACGTCACCCAGGCCAGAACTACCCGCGACACAGAGAAAAACCGAGCTGTCACAGAATCTGAGGAAGAAACCACCCGCCTTAGCGAAGAAGCCGATACCGAACAGAAAAAAACAATTCAGGATAATCGCACGCTGATCGCTGATAAGCAACGCTCCGGCATGGAGGAGGCCAACACCGAAATGGGCAAATTCCGCGAAGAGTCAGGCGTTGAGAAAAAGAAGGTGGACGGTGGCATTGTCGATCGGGTACGCACCGATGAAAAAGACGCAGCTACTGAACTTGACAAAGGCGAAACGGATGCAAAGGCAGAAAAACAAGCTAAAGAAAAAGAAGCCGCTGATAAAAAACGCGAGCTGGATAGCCAAAACAACTCCGGAGGCATCTGGGGATGGGTTAAAAGTAAAGTAAAAGCCGCCGTAAAAGACCTCACCGATGCTATTGACGGCATCTTCACCGCTTTGCGCAAAGCGGTGAAGACCATCATCGAAAAAGCCAAAAATGCCGCGTTGAAATTGATCGAAGCCGGCCGAAAATGGATCACGGAAAAAATAGATGGATTCCGGATCTGGCTTAAAGATAAAGTCAATAAGTATATCGGTGCATACCTCCCGAGTCTGGCCAAGCGCATCAACGGCGCCATCGATGCCGTGGTGGATATTGCTATTGCCGGTGTTAACGCAGTGGCTGACAAATTGAAAAAAGGCGTTGAGTACCTCGCCGATAAACTATCTAAGTTTATTGACAGGGTGCTGGCCAAGTTCCAGACGGCTCTCAAAAGAGCCATCCGAATCATGGGTGCGATCCTGACAGCCGATTTTGTGGAAGCGTTGAAGATTGCTATTCAAACCGCCTGCGAGGTCACTGGCATAGATTCCAAACCGATTTTCGACTTTATTGGGCGTGTCAAGAATCAGTTGACTCAAATCCTGAAACACCCGATCCAGTTTATCATTAATGTAGGGAAGGGTATCCAGGGCGGTCTCAACCGTTTCTTTGGCAACATCAAATCCCACCTGATCGGGGGAGTGATTGACTGGCTCACCGGTTCGCTCGGCGGTGCGGGCATCACCTTGCCGGCCACTTGGGACGCCAAGGGTATCTTCGGCCTCGTAGCCCAGATTCTTAACCTGACGTATGACAGCATCCGCAAGAAAGTAGTCAAAGCCTTGGGACCTACTGGGGAAAAAGCCGTCTCAACCTTAGAAAAGTCGGCCGATGCAGGCGGTAAATTGCTTAATCTCCTGATGAAGAACGACCCGGCTGCCTTGTGGGAGGAAGCCAAAGAAACCGCAGGCAACATCAAGGACATGCTCATCTCTACGGTGAGCGAGTGGCTCATCACAACCATCATAAAACAAGGCATACTTTGGCTGATCAGCCTGACCAACCCAGCATCCGCTCTGGCGCGCGCGCTGAAAATGCTGTTTGATGTGGTGATGTTCCTCATTGAAAGAGCCACCCAGATCATAGATTTCGTCCGCTCGGTGTACGATTCTCTGGCGGCCATCGTCAGCGGTCAAATGGACAAAATCGCCAAGGCTGTCGAAAACGCTTTGTCTCGCGGCATCCCGCTATTCATCGGTCTGGTCGCTTCCATCCTCGGCCTTGGCGGTATTACCAAAGCAATTAAAAACGTACTCAAACGCATCCGCAAACCGATCGATAAAGCCGTAAACAAGGTGGTGAAAAAACTGGCCGGCTGGGCGAAAAAGGCTTGGAAGAAGATGAAGGGGGGCGCGAAAAAGGTGAAGGAGAAAGTGGTGGAGTGGTGGAAGATAAAGGTTGGATTTGTTACCAATAGCGGAGAAAAACATAATATCTTTTTCAAGAAAAAAGGATCAACAAATGAAATACAGATTGCCAGTAATGAACAATCTATCCGCCAATTTTTAAATGATATTAATGCCAAAGTGCCAAGTGACAAAAAAAATATTCTAGCTAAAGCAGAAGAAGTATATTACATTATTAAATCTACTATATCTAAAATTGAAAAGGAAAAAGATGTTGCTAAAAAGCAAGCTATGTATGACACTTTGCGTAACAAGGTTGAATTGCTATCAATGCATATACGACCACTATTTGCATATACCGCTCCACAAAAATTACCTGAGCCAGTTTTGCCACCAATGATTAACAATATAAAAGCCCAGTCAGTAGAGGGCAAATATATTTCAGATAGTAAAAAAACCGCTGGTGAAACAGCTGATAAGCACAAAGGAAATTTGCTGGGTTGGAAAGAACTGCAAGATTCTGGAATCAGAGAGCGTGAAAACTGGGTCAAAATGCACTTAATCCACCACAGATTAGGAGGAAAGGCTACTGATTCCAATTTAACGCCAGCTAAAAGTAGCTTAAATCAACGATTTTATAAAGAGGTAGAAAAGCCTGCATTAGATATTATCTCCGGTAAAGTACCTGCTAAGGATAAAAAGGGCAATGTTATACCAATTAACGAGAGAGCTATATGGTATATTGTTGTAATCAGCTATCACTCCGCTCAGAAAAATTATATCAAGTCTATTTCTGTTAGTATGGGTTTGCATATAAACGCCGAAAATTGGGCGAGTGGGCGTCCGATTAAAAACTGGTCGACTAATGTTGAAGCACCTAACTTTGCTAATAATGCAATTTCTGTCAATGAAGCTGGGAAAAAAGTATTATCGAGATTTAGTATTAATAATAAAAAACTATCAAAATCCTTTATCGATATCTTGATATTAGAAAGAAATAAATCCACATACGATGAATCAAATCCAAATATTTTTTTACCATATACTCACTTAACAAATATTCTGATTCGATTGAAGAAAAGATTCCCCGAACAAGCCTCTGAAATTAAAGATAATATCAATATTTTAACGGAGGCATACAGTGCTCAACAACTTAAATTTGCCCTGTAAGGTATTTAAGAAAAAAAGTAAAAGCTTAGCCTACCTGAAAGGAGATCTTTTCTCCATCAAGGATCTTGATGAAGTTCTGGAAGACATTCATGGAGTGCTTTCTGAGCGTTGAGGAAAAAGATTGTATTCGTGCGTAATGCTGAGCACCCTTGAAAGTTTGAAAATTGGTAG
>CAYTVG010000027.1:0-41027 GCA_964441755.1 uncultured Saprospiraceae bacterium | reverse complement strand
CTACCCACATTGCGTCCCTACGGGACTACCCACATTGCGTCCCTACGGGTCTACCCACATCGCGTCCCTACGGGACTCTGGAAAATACCGGGGTTGTTGTTTTCTACCCATATTCCGTCCCTACGGGACTCTGGAAAACACCGGGGTTGTTGTTTTCTACCCATATTCCGTCCTTACGGGACCCCGGGAAACACCGGGCGCAAACCAGATTGTCGCATAAAATCGTTGATTCAGCTATCATCCGATGAAAACTGTCCAACAAATAAAGGCGTTCTTAAATATTGTGTATTTTTTAATACGATAATTTGATTTGCGTACGGGCATAGAAATGTTATTGGCAATAATTTTAAATATTGAGTAATAATTCTATTGTACTTTTGTTATCGAGAGAGAAGGTGTAAAGACCACGTCTGTTAAAAATAAGCTCGTACGTATGCGGTACAAGCTACAATGATCGTGCAGTAACAAAAAAATCTGCCATGTCGCTACCATATCTTCGTTCGCAGAGGTTTTGTAGTTGGACAAGCAAACACTGTAATTACATAATGAAGAAATTTGGCAGCGTATTTCTATTGATAGGGAGTTGCTTATTTTTTGCAGGTTGAGGTGAACCGGGACTCAGTCTGTCTGCGCAGGGGGATAACCGATTAGACTCGCTACAGCAGTTACTTAAAAAGGCAGCAGCAGATTCCGTAAAAGTAAACCTGCTGTTGGCTTTGAGTGTAGAAAGTCAGCTCAGTGACTACGGGGCCTCTCTGCGGTATGCAGTACAAGCCGTAGAGGCAGCAGAGCAGTCGACTGATAAAAGACTGTTGGCGGGAGCGCTTAAGGAAGCAGGCAGAAACTGCCAGCGTATCGGGCTGACTGGTCAGGCGGCTCGCTATTATGTGCGCCATCTGGAAGCTGTCAAAGATACAAAAGACAACAGAGTGCTCGGATATGCTTATTTTAACATAGGTGCTATCCGACTAATTTTGGAGGATTATGAAGCAGCGGAATTGAATATCAATAAAGCGTATGGCTATTTACGGGCCCATGCCAGAGCCAATAATGAGCCCATGGCGGCCAATGAAGTACTAGGTATTTACAATAATCTTGGCCTCATTTATACGGGTAAAAAAGATACGGCCAGTGCGGCGGAAGCCTTCAGGAAAGGAATTGCTTACTACAGGAAAGAAAACGGGCCTAAAGTGATTGTTTCACAAATATTGTGCAATTATGGCAAACTACTTCAGGACCAGCACAAAGCATCGGACGCACTGCCTCTTTTTGAAGAGGTGGTAGATATTGAAAAATCAATTAATCATACGGTGGGTGTGGCTGTAGGACTGATGTATCAAGGAAATGCATACGTGGATCTGGGGAATTATGCCAAGGCTGAGAGTCTTTTACAGCAAGCCAACCAATTGGTTGATGATCAGGTCGCTTACTCCTTCAAAAAGTTTATTTCACAATCCTTGTACGATCTGTACCAACAAACCGGACAGGTTGATTCGGCTTTGAGGTACCTCAATCTCGTCAATGAATATACACGACAGCTGAAGCTTGAGGAGGCGAGTAACCAGTTGATTCGCCAGGAACTGTCGGCCGTATTCGATGAGAAAGTGGAGCAGTTGGAGAAAACAAACACCCGAAGACAGTATATCTACACCGGAGCCATTGTGATCAGTTGTCTGCTGCTTGTAGGGCTGTGGGTGATTTACCTGCGCTACCGAAAAAAATCGGCTGCAATCCTGCAGGAACAGCAAGATATTGCAGCCTCAAAATCTTCCATCATTGAGCAGGAGAAGGAGCAGCTGAAGCATGAAATAGAGCATAGAGATAAGGCGCTCGTCACCCAGTCTATCAAAGAAATCCAGCAACACGCGCTCATCACGGATATTTTACAGCAACTTATCGATGCGCAAGATAAAAGTAAGCTCAACAAGCATAAACTCACAGATCTGGCTTCCAATATGCAGATCTCGGGCAATGAGCAGCTGTGGAATGAATTTGAAATTCGCTTTCAGCAGGTAGATGTCGGTTTTTACAAAAGGCTGCAGGAAAAATTTCCCGGACTGACGCCCAATGAGCGAAAGCTATGTGCTTTCCTGCGCCTGAATTTGTCCTCAAAGGAAATTTCGAGCATCACAGGGCAGTCCAATCACAGCATCATGGTGGCTCGTACGCGCTTGCGGAAAAAGCTGGAAATCAACAATAAAGATATTGGTTTGGTTGAATTCATGGCGTTGATTTAGCGTGTATTGCGGTTTTTTTTTGACCGAAAAATTGCAAGGGTTTTTTACAGCGAGTCACTGAAGCTGGTCCACAACCGCCAGCTGTCAGGGCATCCACAAGCTGCCGGAAAAAAACTTATTACACAGCTATACAAACATACACAATTCTATCGTTTAAGGAAAGGGTACGAAAAAAACAAACGCGTGTTTTTGCGGAGATTTTCCTTTTACATTTCGTTCCCTAAATAAGCCGTGTCACAACAGTTGGCCGTATTTTTACCCCCAAAAAAAATGCCTGATTGCTCTGCGCGCAGCAAATTTTTTGCCGGAGGCAAAAAGCCCGCCACGCGCTGCACCAAAAATTGAAAAATAACAACTATAAGATTATGAGATTCTATTGGACAACACTGCTCTCTTTGACCGTCTGGATACTGGGAGCACAACCAAGGTTTTCACTGAGTGCGGAGCTATCAGCCCATGGCGGTTTGGCATTTATAGAACAGAAGCCAAATCTGCTCACGGAGCCGAAAGAGTATGCAGACATCATGGGGAGTTATGCCGGCGGCCTGCAGCTTTCATATGAGTTAAGCCGGGGATACTTCCTGCGTACAGGCCTCGGCTATCGCTACAGCCGGCTGCGCCACCGGATTGAAGGCCTGCGTTTTGGACAGGACATACTGCTGGGCACGGAGTCTAAAATATTCAATGACCTGCAACTGCACGCCCTCAGCCTACCGCTGGAGGTATATCGCCGGCAGCACAGGCTGGGTAAGCGCTACGCTTTCCACTGGGGGGCAGGGGGGCAGGTGCACCGGCAGTTGCGGGCAGATTGGGACACGCGGGTTATTTACCAGAATTTTCCGGCGGAGCCTATCAAAGAGGCTAACAACCGGCTGCAGCCCTGGAGTTTTTCTGCCGGTGTTTTTACCGGACTGGAGTACTTCCTGGGCAATGCGCTGATACTGGGTATAGAGCCGCACCTGCGCATCACGTTTATGGACTACCAGTTGTTTTTGTACGACAGTTACATCAACCGGGTCGTGGAAGGGGGCGTAAGGCTGCGTTTGCGGCTGTAAAAAAGGTAACATTGGCTATGAAAAAGCGGCTCTAGTCCAAATGAAGAGGGTTTCGTAGATTTGCCGCATGTAAGAACTACCCATATCACGCCCCTAACGGGGCTCCGGAAAACACCGGTGCCGTTGCTACTCATATCACGCCCCTGACGGGTGCTACCCATATCACGCCCCTGACGGGGCTCCGGAAAACACCGGTGCCGTTGCTACTCATATCACGCCCCTGACGGGTGCTACCCATATCACGCCCCTGACGGGGCTCCGGAAAACACCGGTGCCGTTGCTACCCATATCACGCCCCTAACGGGTGCTACCCATATCACGCCCCTAACGGGGCTTTCGTTGTACGGAAAAAATCACACCCACATTTCGTCCCTAACGGGTGCTACCCATATCACGCCCCTAACGGGGCTTCCGTTGTACGGAAAACATCACACCCACATTATGTTCCTACGAGTGCTACCCATATCACCCTCCTAACGGGGCTTCCGTTGTACGGAAAAAATCACACCCACATTTCGTCCCAACTTAGGGGGGGCTAGATCTCAATACCCATTATTATATTCGACCAAGAACCAAAAAAGCTGCAGCCACTTTTCAAAGAAAAGCAGCTGCAGCTTTTTAATAAGAACCACTCCCGGGCGGTACGACCGCCCAAAAGCGTTTCTAAGAGACCTCGATTACAGCTCGAAGCGATCGAGGTTCATCACCTTGTGCCAGGCAGCAACAAAGTCGCGCACGAAGCGCTCCTGTCCGTCGCTGCAGCCATACACCTCAGCGACCGCCCGCAGTTCCGTATTGGAGCCAAAGATCAGATCGACACGCGTAGCTGTCCACTTGAGCTCGCCCGTAGCGCGGTCGCGGCCTTCGAACAACTGATCGCCATCGGCTGCTTTCCAGGTGGTGCTGAAATCGAGCAGATTGACAAAAAAGTCATTGGTCAGCACTTCCGGACGCTTAGTGAACACTCCGTGTGGTGACTGTCCAAAGTTGGCGTTGAGTACACGCAGACCACCTACAAGTGCCGTCATTTCGGGCGCCGTCAGCGTCAGCAGCTGTGCCTTGTCGACCAGCATCTCTTCAGCAGAGACCGTATATTTACCTTTGACATAGTTGCGGAAACCGTCGGCCAGCGGCTCGAGTACAGCGAAAGACTCGACATCTGTCTGCGCCTGCGAAGCATCGGTACGACCGGGGGTAAACGGAACCACCACATCGAAGCCGGCGCTCTTAGCAGCCTTTTCAACTGCAGCACAACCGGCAAGGACGATCATGTCGGCCATAGAAATCTGCTTGCTGCCCTTAGCGTTGAAATCGGCGCGAACAGCCTCCAGCGTATCCAGCACCTTAGACAACTGCGCAGGATGGTTGACGGCCCAGTATTTCTGCGGAGACAACCGCAGGCGGCCGCCGTTGGCGCCACCGCGCTTGTCGGAGCCCCGGAAAGTGGAAGCAGAAGACCAGGCAGTATATACGAGCTCTGCTACACTCAGGCCTGTAGCCAGCACCTTTTCTTTGAGCGCAGCAACATCCTGCGCATCCACCAGCGGGTGGTCGACAGCCGGCACCGGATCTTGCCAGATCAGCTCCTCAGCAGGCACTTCGGGCCCGAGGTAGCGGGCGCGGGGACCCATATCGCGGTGCGTAAGCTTGAACCAGGCACGCGCAAAAGCGTCAGCAAACTCGTCAGGATTTTCGTAGAAACGACGGGAAACCTTTTCATAAGCAGGATCTACGCGCAGCGCCAGGTCGGTCGTCAGCATCATAGGCGCATGGCGTACAGCCGGATTGTGCGCATCCGGCACCGTACCGGCACCGGCATCCCCTTTGGGCTTCCACTGGTGGGCACCGGCAGGACTCTTGGTGAGTTCCCACTCGTAGCCAAAGAGATTTTCGAAATAATTGTTGCTCCAGCTGATAGGCGTCGTCGTCCAGGCACCTTCCAGACCACTGGTGATGGTGTGCTCGCCATGACCGGTACCGAAAGTATTCTTCCAGCCCATGCTCTGCTCTTCAATGCTGGCGCCTGCAGGCTCAGCACCCACATACTTGCTCGGATCAGCAGCGCCGTGGGTTTTGCCGAAGGTATGTCCGCCGGCGATGAGCGCCACCGTCTCCTCGTCGTTCATGGCCATGCGGCCAAAAGTCTCACGGATGTCACGTGCTGCCGCCAGCGGATCGGGATTGCCATTGGGGCCTTCCGGATTCACGTAGATGAGACCCATTTGCACAGCCGCCAGCGGGTTTTCCAGCTCGCGGTCGCCCGTATAGCGCTTATCGCCCAGCCACTCAGCCTCAGCACCCCAGTAGATGTCCTCCTCCGGCTCCCATACGTCCTCGCGGCCACCGCCGAAACCAAACGTTTTGAAGCCCATAGATTCCATCGCGCAGTTGCCCGCCAGTACCATGAGGTCGGCCCAGGAGATCTTGCGACCATACTTTTGCTTGATCGGCCACAGCCGCAGCCGCGCCTTGTCGAGGTTGGCATTGTCGGGCCAGCTGTTCAGCGGCGCAAAGCGCTGCGTGCCGCTGCCCGCGCCCCCGCGGCCGTCGGCAATCCGGTAAGTACCCGCACTGTGCCAGGCCATGCGGATGAAAAACGGTCCGTAGTGACCATAGTCGGCAGGCCACCAGTCCTGCGAGTTGGTCATCAGCTCAAAGATATCTTTCTTAACAGCGGCCAGGTCGAGCGACTTAAACGCTTCCGCGTAGTTGAAGTCTTCACCCATAGGGTTGGAAAGACTGGAATGCTGCCGCAGAATGTTGAGCTTCAGTTGGTTGGGCCACCAGTCGCGATTGGAGGTGCCGCCGCCGGCAACCGTCTTAACCACATTACTGGAGAAGGGGCACTTGGCCTCCCCGTTGGTCGGGTGGGCATGGCCGTTGGTTGATGTACTTTTGTTGTTATCCATACTATGCGAATGCTTTTGTATGCTTACAAAAATACGCGAAGGGGGGGGAATGTTCAGTGATTTTCCGCATTTCCGCTATTTTATTACTTTATACTCTATAGGCAAAAGCAATACATGAAATTTTATTCATATTTATGGGTTTTGAAAAAACCCATAAACATGAAGCTATGTCTTTTTTGCGGCTTAGGCCGCAAAACAACCCAAATACGCTCGATTAGCTTTTGCAGCGCGCTGCAAAAGCTAATCACCACATCTGCATTTTATTTTTGAAAAAAATAAAAATAAAATATATAACGATTCACATTCACTGCTTTGCAGTGAATGTGAATCACCACATCCAGCTCCCAACCGACTCGGCAGGCAGCACCGTCAGTATCCAGCCCCGCTCAGTCTCTATAGTAAAAGCCAGCGGCAGCCTGCTATCATTCATCGCCAGCAGCACCTGCCGGCCATCGGGCCGCAGAAAAGCCACATTGGGCAGCTGCGCCGGCGCATCCGTATGAATACGCACAGAACCCGGCACCACCCAGCGGGCAACCTGACCAATGACATAATAACTCACATTGCGCTCAACAGCCGCAGCACCCCCAATCGTAAGCGCTCCCTTACACTTCTCGCAGCCACCGGGCGTATGCGGCCCGTAAAAAGGATCATTGGCCAGGTTCCATTCCAGCGCAAGGCGACTCCAGTGCCGCATACTGCCGATGATGACATGCCGGCTGTGCCACAGCAAGTCGCCCACAAAATCACCCTCAGCACCCGTCCACTGCTCCGTGAAATACAGATGCTTGTCGGGATGCGCCCGCTGCACCTCCGAGAGCGCACTGATGTCGCCCGCATAGAGATGAAAAGCTGTCCCGTCGACAAACGAGCGGGCCACCGGATCGCTCAGTACCTGCAGCGGAAAATCGGGCTGGTCGCAATTGTGGTCCCAAATAATAATGCGCGTCGGCAGCCCGGCCGCCCGCAGGGCAGGCCCCAGGTGATTTTTGATAAAATCAGCCTGCTCCGCAGCGCTCATCAGCATGCTGGGGTTGTTGCCGCCATGCTGCGGCTCGTTTTGGGGAGTCACCGCCCGGATGTGGACGCCCTCGGCGGCCATCGCCTGCAGGTAGCGCACAAAGTAGCGGGCATACGCATCGTAAAAAACCGGCAGCAGGCTGCCGCCCACGCTGCTTTGGCTGGATTTCATCCAGGCCGGCGCGCTCCAGGGCGTAGCCATCAGCCCGATGTCGGGCCGGATGGCCAGTATCTCCCGCAGCAGCGGCAGCAGATAAAGCGTATCCCTCGACAGGCTGAAATACCGCAAATCCGGGTCGGTCTGGCCGGGCGGCAGATCGTCATAGCTAAAAACCTGCTCATCGAGGTCCGAGGCGCCCATGCTCAGCCGCAAAAAACTCACCCCCAGCGCCCCGGCCTGCCGGCCAAACAGCTCCTGCAGCAGCGCCCGCCGCGCCGCGGGCTCGAGCTGCCACAGCAGCTGCGCACTGCCGCCCGTGAGCGTATACCCAAAACCCTCAACCTGCTGGTAGCGGCGGCTGGTGTCGGGCTGCAGCCGCGGCAGGCGCGCATCTCCTTCGGAGGAAAAAGACAGGCCCGACAGTTGCAGCCGCTGCCCGCGGCCGGTGATGAGCTGCTGCACTTGCTGCGGGCCGAGCGTGTCGGCCGCGGGCGGCTGGCAGGAAAAAATGCTGAAGCTGCTGAGCAGCAGCGGAAAATACCATGGCATAGTCGTATAAGATGGCTGAAGCCATCAAAAATAGCACACATACGGCCCGCCTGACTGATTTTTCAAAAAAAAATAAACCAGACGGGCCGCAGCGCGGCCTTATTTTTCGCCCATCAGCTTATCTGTCAGCTTTTTAACCTTAGACGAAGACCCCATATCCCCTTTGCCTTCCTCCCCGGCACTCAGGAATTCCTGGAATTCTATCAGGTCATCCCACTTGTTTTCATGGGCAAGCCGCGCCTGTCGCGGCCAGGAGTGCGGATTGGCAAACTGGTAGCCCGCCCCGTCGAGCAGGCTGCGCAGGCTTTCGAAAGTAGCTTCCGACAGCTCCGCCCAGTGGGTATAGCCGGCGCCCTTGAGCAGCTCCTCCATCTTGGGGCCCACCCCCTCGATAATCTGCAGATTGTCGGCAGCAAACAGCTGGCTGTAGGCCGGCACAGCCGGTGCCGCCGGCTCCCCGGCTGCCTGCGCAGCCTGCAGCCGCGACAGCCGGCCTTCGAGCACAGACTTATCAATTTCGCATTTCTGCAAGCTGGCTTTGAGCTGCAGTATGCTCTTCATCTCCTCGTCAAACTGATACCGCAGGGTAGCATGCGCCGCCTCGAGTTCGACGAAGCGGGCGTGGTAATCATCAGTAGCTTTGTTGGCCGCCTCCAGCTGGCCGCTGTATTGTCGCCCAAAAAGCAGCCAGTAGAGAAGGATGCCCAGCAGGAAGGCGCCCAGCGAAAAGAGCCACCACGACCAGCAGGCCAGCCCCGCCGGGCTGTGCAAAAGAAGCGTATCGTACATATTGGTTTCCATAGTCAGCAAGCATATTTGTCTGGTGAAAAAAAACCGGCCGCCTCAGTCGGCAGCCACGATGCGGAGTTCAACACGGCGATTGTTGCGGCGTCCCTCCTCAGAAGTGTTATTGTCAACCGGCTGCGTCTGCCCCTTGCTGGCAGTGCTGATGCGCGCCGCCTCAATCCCTTTGCCCACGAGCAGCCGCTTGATGGCCTCAGCCCGCTGCTGCCCCAGCCGCTGGTTGTAGGCCGGCCCGCCGGCATTGTCGGTATGCCCCGTCAGCTGCACCCGCTCGCCGCTTTTGGCCAGCCGGCCGGCCAGTCGCTCGACATAGGCATCAATGACCGGATCGGCAATCATCTGGTCTGAGTTGTAGGGAAAACGAATAATCGTGCGGTCAGCCAGCTGCTCGACCTCCGCCTGCTCCGGCGCCTGCGCCTCCGCGGGCGCAGCTGCCTCCTTCCAGGCAGCCTCTATGGCCCCAAAACGGCGGTCGCGCTGCCCGGCATCGTCGGCCAGCGCGCGGGCGCGCAGCCGCAGCCGGGCCGACGGCACGGAGTCGGCCAACAGCCGGGCGACAGCCTCGGCCCGGGCAAAGCCCAGGTTGTCGTAGCCGGCAGGCGCAGCCTCCGACTCGTAGTACAGGCCCGTCAGCTCCAGCTGCCTGCCCGCCTGCTGCCCCGCCAGCAGGCGGCTGCGCCAGGCTGCATAGCCCGCCTGCCGCTGCGGCTCGGCTTCGCCCCAGCCAAAGTCCAGCGGCAGCCGGCTGCTGCTGTCGGCCTCCGTCGACAAGCCCGCCGCCGGCGCCTCGCAGCACTGCCGCACGCAGCCCTGGTAGGCCGTCAGCGAGTATAGGAGCCACGCCAGCAACATAAGCACAATCTTGATTGGCGTTGACATATTATTTTGATTTATTACTTGATAAAAGTATAATTAACTGCAATATAGGATTTATCGCGGAATTATTGTTGTGTTTTTGGGTTTTTATAAAAAATAAAGCCAGCGGCTGCAGCGCGCTGGCTTTACGGCATGGCCTGCCTGCCCGCAGGCAGGCAAAAAACGCCTTTTTTCACAAACGCAAAGGCGCCTGCAGGATGGCCGCGATGATTTTTACCCCCGCAAAATAATTGCCGAGGCGGAGGTTCTCGTTGGGACTGTGCTGGTTGTTGTCGGGATTGACGGTGGGCACAATGACCGCAGGCAGCTGCAGGGCCGACACAAAAGGGGAGATGGGGATGCTGCCGCCCAGGGTGCGCAGCTTGATGGGCGGGCGGCCCAGGGCGCCCTCGAGGGCGTCCGAAAGCCAGCGGCCTACGGGCGCATCCAGCGGCGTCCGAAAGGCGCGGTAGGCGACGCTGTAGTCGAAGCGGCACAGCTTGTCATGCTGCAGCCGCTCGCGGCTGTTGGGCGCACGGTCGAGCACCACATAGCCCTGCTGCTCAATATGCCGCCGCAGCCGCTGCAGCAGGCTGTCGGGCTCGCTGCTCTCGACCAGCCGGATGTCGATCTCGGCAGTAGCGGTAGCCGGTATGATGGTGCGCACCTCATCGCCCGTCCAGCCGGCCGACAGGCCGCGGATGTTGAGCGACGGGTACTGCAGCGACGCCTGGTAACTCTCTCCCACGCGGTCGGCAGCCGCAATGCCTAGCTTGGCGCGCATATAGGCTTCATCATCGGGCACCAGCGCCATCTCGCGCCGGTCCTGCTCGCTGATGGTCACCCCTTCGTAAAAGCCCGGCACCAGCACCCGCCCCTGCTCGTCTTTCATGCCGGCCAGCAACTGCGACAGCCGCAGGGCGGGGTTGGGGCAGTAGTTGCCGTAATGCCCGCTGTGCTGGGGGTAGGTAGGGCCGTAGACGGTCAGCCGCACTTCTGCCATGCCGCGGGCGCCAAAGGTGAGGGTTGGCTCGTTGCTCAGGTGGGGCGGCCCGTCGAAGATGACAAAAGCGTCGGCAGCGAGCTGCGCCCGGTAGCGCTCAACAGCGGCGGGGAGTTGGGGCGAACCAAGTTCTTCCTCAAAGTCGATGATGATTTTGAGATGGTAGGGCAGGGGGGCTCCCGCCGCGTCGAGGGCGTCAAAAGCGGCCAGCAGCATCATCACCGGCCCCTTGGCATCGGCCGCCGAGCGGGCGAAGATGCGCCAGTCGGGGTCGATGGACCCCTGCAGGCTCGACCAGTCGATGGTCACCCAGCCTTCGCCTTCCACCGGCTTTTTGAGGGTCGCCTCCCAGGGGCTGGGCTGGTCCCACTGGCTGGCGTCTACCGGCTGCCCGTCCATCTGCAGGTAGGCAAGCACCGTAGGTGCGTCGGGCAGGCTGCTGCGCCGCTCGGCCAGCAGCAGGGGCTGCGTGGCGGTCTCCAGCCGCTGCAGGCGAAAGCCGCGGCGCGGAAAAGCCTTTTCGCACCAGGCTATGTTGGCCGCTATTTGCGCCGGAAAGTGGGCATCGTTGGCCAGCGCCAGCAGCTCGCGAAATTCGTCGAGGCTGGCGCGGCTGTGGTAGTCGAGCTGCGCCTGGCTGATGCGCTGGGCTGCCGCCGGCGCTAGCAGGCTGAGGGTGAAAAGTACGGTTAGTATTTGTTGCATGTGGATGAATTTGACGCTTTGAGTTGGTTGTCAGTGGGCTACAACCTGCGCAAGCCGTATCATCAGCCTGAACGACAGATCGGGCTGCGCTACCTGGTTGATCGTCCCGGCAATAAAAAGTTGTCGGGCAGGGCTGTAAAAAGCGAGGGCGCCGGACAGGCCCGAATGCCCGAGGAAGGCAGGCACCGTACCGAAGGGGTTGAAAATCCAGGGCAGCCGGAAGCGGTGGATGCCTATGCCGGCCTGCAGGGGAAAAAAGATGCGCGCCCACTGCTGCAGTTCGCCCGGATAAGCAGCCGGAAACAGGCGACCGCCAAAGAATGCTTCCAGAAAGCGGAGGAGCTCCGCCGCCGTAGAGACGCCGCCGCCGTCAGGGCCAAAAGATACCATGGCACGAGGGATGTGCAGCGGCTGCCGGCGGTAGTAGAGGTGCAGGGGGCGCTCGTCAGCAGCGTGCTGGTATATATAGGTCTGCTTGAGCTGCAGCGGGTCAAAAATATGCTGTCGACAGCCGTCGGCATAGGCCTGCCCGCTGATGCGCTCGATGAGGTGGCCCAGCAACTGGTAGTTGGCATCGGAATAGTGAGCCCGTCCGGGCGTGCCGGGCGCAAAGCGGGGCTCGAGCCCGCGCGTTCGCGCCAGGGCTTCTTCCGGCGACCACGACAGGTCGCTGCCGCCCAGCAGCGCCTGCTCGAGGCTTTTGCCGCCAGGCGCCTTGTCCTGAAAATAATCGGGCAGCCCCGACCGGTGCCCCAGCAGCTGGCCAATGGTTATGTCGGAGGTCAGGTCGCGGCCCCGCCAGCGGTGCAGCCCCTGCACAAGCGCAGGATCAGCATAGTCAACCAGCCGGTCATCGAGCTGCAGCCGGCCTTCGGCCCGCAGCTGCAGGATGCGGGTGGTCGTAAAAAGTTTGGTGGTGCTGGCAATAAAAAAAGGCCGTTCGCCCCTGAGGTCGCCGGCAGTACCCTGCCAGTGCACATCGCCCTGCCGGAGCGCAAAGGCGGTACCAAATACCCGGCGTTGGTCAACGGCCTTGTCTAGCAGTGATTGAAGTATGCCGGCGTAATCTTTCATACAGCTCAGTATAGGTGATGGAGAAAAAGCAGCCCTCCCTCCAAAGGTAGCAAAAAATAAAACTTCAGCTCCCGGGCTACCGACAGAATGCCCGGAATTTCGTACCTTACTCCCGACATTCAGTCGCCTTTGGGCGCTCAAAATCACACACACGATGCTGCACCCCGTACTCAAAAACACACTCGCCGTAGCCGCCGGCGCCCTGCTCGGCATGCTCGTCAACATGGCGCTGATAACGATAGGCCCCTACATCATCCCCCCGCCGGCAGGCGCCGACATGCAGACGCCCGAAGGCCTGGCCGCCGCCATGCCCCTGCTGCAGCCGCAGCACTTTGTCATGCCCTGGCTGGCCCACGCCCTCGGCAGCCTTGCAGGCGCCTGGCTGGCCGCCCGCCTGGCCGTCTACAAAAAGCTGCTCTGGGCGATGCTCATCGGCAGCTTTTTCCTGTGGGGCGGCATAGACATGGTGCGCATGCTGCCCACCCCCGCCTGGTTTATCGCAGCCGACCTGCTGGGCGCCTACCTGCCCATGAGCTACCTTGGGTGGCGGCTGGCCACGCGGACGGGCGCAAGCCCGAAGGTGGCCTGAAAGCGTAGATCCGGCTGACCTGCCTGCAGGCAAACAGCAACGCTCCGGCCATGCTTTTTACGGAAATACACCTGCCGCTACGGGTGATTGGAATTTGCGGGTTGTTGCAAACTTCATGCCCGTGAGTACTGTGCATGGCAGATTCACGAAAGGCGCATCCATGGTTTTGTATCAGCCGGTTGTAGCGGTGCGCCTGTAGCCTTTGCGCACTGCAGGCCACCCAAATTTGACGGATGTTAGCGGCCGGCTGCAAGGCTGTGCACAAACCTGCGAACTCGGCCTGTACGACAGTCATCCTGTACCTCAGCAACCACCCGCCGCCGAGCTTGCATCAAAAAAAACCTACAACTGAACTTTCAAAAAACGGAGCAACTGCTGATCGTCATTGATGACGTCAATATCGGCCGGAAAGTCGAGCTGCAGCAGCTCGCAGCGCGCACGGATCTCCTTGTTGAAGTCAGGTATCTTGTTGGCCGAAAAAAACAGCGACTTGGCATTGATCCCAAACTGCCGGGTGGTGGTAGCGTATTTGAAAAGCTCTTCCCGGATCTTGGCGTAGGTAAACTGATGCCGGTTAAAGTACTTGCATTCAGCGGTATAGAACCTGTTTTGGTAGATGAAAATCACATCGTACTCATAGAAATGCTCCTTTTTGCTGTCTCTCTTGTTGAGCTTGGCGCCCACCATGATGGCATCATTGTCAAGGCGCAGCAAACCGGCAATGCGGTCGGCTATCCACACCTCCAGCCAGATGCCGGCATAAAACTGCCGCTCGGGTATGGAGAGCTGCTCATTGTCCTCACCCCGCGTCCAACGGATCAGCTGCCGGGCATGCCCCGCCGGCAGCTGCCCGCGCAGCGCTCTCATGACATCCTTAGACTTGTCGACCCACCGCCGCCAGTCGTGGGTATGCTCCTGTATGACAGTACCGTAGGCGCGCAAATAGGTCTGTACAGACACGCTCACGGTGATGGGTATCTCTTCCTGCGCAGGCTGTATGCAGGTAAAATAAGCGGCATTGATAGGCAGGTAGTAAAGCCGCGCATTGGCATAGTGCTGAAAAAAGGCAAAAGCGGCCAGTACCATCATCTTGGTGCCGCAGGTGAGGTTGACGTGGTAGTCAGCCGCAGGCATGAGCTCCAGCGTTTCGATAGACAGATACGCCTTGTTGAGATTTTCGGGGTCAATCTGCAGATAGTCGGTCTGCACACCGCTGATATCGAGGGCAGTGATGATATCCCTGGCCTTATCCAGGCGCACCATCTGCTCCGTAGTGATAAACACAAATTGATCAAAAGGCCCAAATTGCTTAATAAACAACACATTGGGCATGGCTTGGTCAGAGACAAGAAGAACGGCGATTTTGGCAGGCATGGACGGTACGGACTGATGTATGGCGATAAGCTTATGGGGCTACCCCTCTACAACCATAGCTGCACAGAAGCCCCTCCCTTGACAGCAGCCAGACCAGGCTGCACACCCGCCGACGCTGTCAAATTTGGCAAATGGATTTTAGCGGGCAAAAAAACCGGCCGATGCTATGGAATGGCAAGCCAACCAAATGCATCTTACGCCCAAAACAAAGTTATACATTACGACGGTAAATCGGCCGGGTGCGCGCAAAAAAATTACGATGGCCGCAAGCCGCCCGGCAACTGCCGAGGATCCGACAAAATTACTGCGGCTGTAGGCATTCAAGCTTCCTGCCGCTGGCAAGGCAATTCCTCGAGCCCCACAGGCGCTGCCAGCAGCGCATAGTCAGGCTAGTCGATCAGCGGCTGTCGGTTGTGAGTACCCATGACCAGTTGGAATAAGCTTCCGGCAATTTATTCCTGTAAAGTACGGCAGTGAATCACAAAAAATAGTTGCCCTATTACGCTACCATACCGCTAAAAATGTCTTACTTTTAACCGAAAGATGAATCAAACACTTGATTAATACGGCTAATATGATCGTTTTTTGCCTCAATTTATGTATCCAAAAAACTGATTTTGATTGAGTTGCAAAAAATAGAGTCAGAGAGCATAGTCCACCAGAACAAGGATTAAGACCTGTTTACCAAATTGGCCAAATTAACAAGTCTGAGTCAGAGAGCATAGTCCACCAGAACAAGGATTAAGACTTCTTTTGTCCGACTGTTGACCAAATTGGCCAAATGTCAGAGAGCATAGTCCACCAGAACAAGGATTAAGACAACACTCCTGAGAGGTGTTAGAAAGAAGTTCTTTCGGGTCAGAGAGCATAGTCCACCAGAACAAGGATTAAGACCGTAGACTGGGCAAATAATGCCGGAATTTAATTCCAAAGTCAGAGAGCATAGTCCACCAGAACAAGGATTAAGACCCGTCAATTTCGACGGATAAAAGACGAAGTACAGGCGTCAGAGAGCATAGTCCACCAGAACAAGGATTAAGACTCTGGCTTGATATACAGTTAGACTAAATACTTTAGTGTCAGAGAGCATAGTCCACCAGAACAAGGATTAAGACACTCTCGAAGGTTTCTTCAAAAACATTAGAGGCTTTGTCAGAGAGCATAGTCCACCAGAACAAGGATTAAGACTAGAGCCAGGAGATCGATCCCAGATTTGTTCTCTAGTCAGAGAGCATAGTCCACCAGAACAAGGATTAAGACTTGCTGAAGCTTGTTCAGCAATGACGCACGATAATGTCAGAGAGCATAGTCCACCAGAACAAGGATTAAGACATTCACCTGTTTTTGAAGGTCTAACATCAGTCAGTCAGAGAGCATAGTCCACCAGAACAAGGATTAAGACGGCTTTCGTATGGTTGTTGTCATGATGTTATGTTTGTCAGAGAGCATAGTCCACCAGAACAAGGATTAAGACTAAAGGTTATTGAATATATTTCTGACTTTTTTACTTGTCAGAGAGCATAGTCCACCAGAACAAGGATTAAGACATACATCCGGTATGCCAACAGGCAAACCAGATATTGTCAGAGAGCATAGTCCACCAGAACAAGGATTAAGACTCTTCCTGCACTGTCAACGCTAAAAACAGCGACAAGTCAGAGAGCATAGTCCACCAGAACAAGGATTAAGACGTTTGCAGTGCCTTCTTTCATTGCTTCCATTACCAGTCAGAGAGCATAGTCCACCAGAACAAGGATTAAGACTGTCCGCTAAGATAGCGGACAACGGAAGCATTGCCTCGTCAGAGAGCATAGTCCACCAGAACAAGGATTAAGACTCTTTGTTTCTGCTATCCACGACCTTAACCAATGTTTGTCAGAGAGCATAGTCCACCAGAACAAGGATTAAGACCCCATATCTTAATTTGAAAGGTAAATCTTTTACCTTGTCAGAGAGCATAGTCCACCAGAACAAGGATTAAGACGTTTCATACAAGCTTCTTTCAAACATCACTTTGTACGTCAGAGAGCATAGTCCACCAGAACAAGGATTAAGACTTTTCGGCTGTGCTTACTTCATGCTCTTGGCATAGCTCATTAAAAATTTCGTGTCAGAGAGCATAGTCCACCAGAACAAGGATTAAGACTCAGTTTCCTCATAGTATGCAGTTGGAGGTATTGAAGTCAGAGAGCATAGTCCACCAGAACAAGGATTAAGACATACGCCGCGTGATTTCCGGCGGGCGGAAGTTTGTACTGTCAGAGAGCATAGTCCACCAGAACAAGGATTAAGACGAATGTGGCTACGAAAACAAGAACAAAACAAAATCCGGGTCAGAGAGCATAGTCCACCAGAACAAGGATTAAGACGTTTCTATTTCTTTCCTTTACCCAGCGCCCTGTTGGGGTCAGAGAGCATAGTCCACCAGAACAAGGATTAAGACAAGTCATATCCCGGGTGAACGTGGTACCCGTCCAGGGTCAGAGAGCATAGTCCACCAGAACAAGGATTAAGACCGTCGTTCCGAGCTACTACCACATAGTGGTCCGTAATGTCAGAGAGCATAGTCCACCAGAACAAGGATTAAGACTTTGATACCTGACTTTTTCAAAGCCAAAATATCAAGTCAGAGAGCATAGTCCACCAGAACAAGGATTAAGACCTCAGGCTGTGGCTCAGGCGTCTCCTTTGTGTCCTGGTCAGAGAGCATAGTCCACCAGAACAAGGATTAAGACGTTATATATTTTTTTAGAGAGTGAAAGAATTATATGTCAGAGAGCATAGTCCACCAGAACAAGGATTAAGACACCTACATTTAGGTGGTTTTAGCCCCGCAGTATAGCAGTCAGAGAGCATAGTCCACCAGAACAAGGATTAAGACGAGGGTCTATCTCCTCCGATATGTTCATAATAACTGCCGTCAGAGAGCATAGTCCACCAGAACAAGGATTAAGACTAAACGGAGTGCAAAACGGGGCAAACAACAACGCTAAAGTCAGAGAGCATAGTCCACCAGAACAAGGATTAAGACTATTTGCATTCTTTCTTATCCCATATCTTAATTTGAGTCAGAGAGCATAGTCCACCAGAACAAGGATTAAGACAAATTCAGGTAGCCCCTGTGAGCCACCGATGATGAATGTCAGAGAGCATAGTCCACCAGAACAAGGATTAAGACCAGGAAGAAAGCAAAAATAAACAGTAATAGTTCTCATGGGTCAGAGAGCATAGTCCACCAGAACAAGGATTAAGACTTGCCCCGTCTATTTCGACGGACAATAAGCGAAGCGTCAGAGAGCATAGTCCACCAGAACAAGGATTAAGACTTAATTAATCTTCGTCTTCTTCAAAATCTTCGTCATTGTCAGAGAGCATAGTCCACCAGAACAAGGATTAAGACATGGTTTCTACGATACCACGAAACGTAAATAATAAAGTCAGAGAGCATAGTCCACCAGAACAAGGATTAAGACGAATGTGGCTACGAAAACAAGAACAAAACAAAATCCGGGTCAGAGAGCATAGTCCACCAGAACAAGGATTAAGACGCAATTGACTGTATAGAGCTCGCCTTGGTGGTCACCCCGTCAGAGAGCATAGTCCACCAGAACAAGGATTAAGACCACAACCTTAAGAAACGTATCCATAGAGATAGTTTTAGTCAGAGAGCATAGTCCACCAGAACAAGGATTAAGACGTAGCCCCTGCGAGCTACCAACAATAAACTTGATAGTCAGAGAGCATAGTCCACCAGAACAAGGATTAAGACTAATGATGATCGCTTCAATGATGATTGTAATAACTGTCAGAGAGCATAGTCCACCAGAACAAGGATTAAGACTAACGATCTGTAATTTTTTGGCAACTTAATAGCGCGTCAGAGAGCATAGTCCACCAGAACAAGGATTAAGACTGATGCAATAAAGAGTAAAAACCATCAACAGAAACGATCAAGCTATCAATAAGCTTAATGTCGAATAACTTACAAGCCTGTTGCATTTGGCTTGTCACCTCGCGGTCGCTGTGGCTCGCTGCCGTTCTTCCGCTTGGGTCAGAGAGCATAGTCCACCAGAACAAGGATTAAGACCTTTGTCTGCTTTTGGCTTGGGCGCAGAAACCCCAAGTCAGAGAGCATAGTCCACCAGAACAAGGATTAAGACAATAGTGTACCATCAGCTTCAGCTTGATCTTGGAGAGGTCAGAGAGCATAGTCCACCAGAACAAGGATTAAGACTTCATAGACCTCGTTATCGAGCTTCACGTAATGGCCATTGTCAGAGAGCATAGTCCACCAGAACAAGGATTAAGACTCGGGGTGGAAATACATTGCGGGTTTAATTTCCCTGTCAGAGAGCATAGTCCACCAGAACAAGGATTAAGACATACGGGAATAATCCCAGCTTGTCAACAGATAAGGTGTCAGAGAGCATAGTCCACCAGAACAAGGATTAAGACTCGGTCACGTCTTCCGAAAAGAACAGGGCTTCGAAGTCAGAGAGCATAGTCCACCAGAACAAGGATTAAGACTTCGGCGTCTGTTTGTAGTAGGTCGTGCGCGTGGGGTCAGAGAGCATAGTCCACCAGAACAAGGATTAAGACAAAGTCTTCGTTATCTAATACTTGGCTTCTACTTAGTCAGAGAGCATAGTCCACCAGAACAAGGATTAAGACTACGTTTGATTATCATATTGCACTGAAAAGAAGTCAGAGAGCATAGTCCACCAGAACAAGGATTAAGACATACAGTCAAAACTTTGATTGTTAAACTTCGCAG
Source organism: uncultured Saprospiraceae bacterium (assembly GCA_964441755.1). GTDB lineage: Bacteria > Bacteroidota > Bacteroidia > Chitinophagales > Saprospiraceae > JAUMBM01. The sequence continues at coordinate 21,919 of CAYTVG010000027.1, read as the reverse complement.
AGGTCAGAGAGCATAGTCCACCAGAACAAGGATTAAGACTTTGGTACTTGCCTTTCAGAAAGTTCCATTGCTTTCTGTCAGAGAGCATATTCCACCAGAACAAGGATTAAGACACAACGGATTGTGGGGTTTGAAATATCAAATGCTGTCAGAGAGCATATTAAAAAATATACAATATTTAAGAAGGCTTTTATTTGTTGGACAATTTTCATCGGATGATAGCTGAATCAACGATTTTATGCGACGATCTGGTTTGCGCCCGGTATTTTCCGGAGTCCAGTAGGGACGCGAGGTGGGTAGAAAACAAACAACCCCGGTATTTCCCAGAGTCCCGTAGGGACGCGATGTAGGTAGAAAATAAACAACCCCGTTGTTTTCCAGAGTCCCGTAGGGACGCAATGTGGGTAGAAAACACCGGGGCCGGTGTTTAAGGAGTCCCGTAGGGACGGAATATGGGTAGAAAACAACGGCCCCAGTATTTCCTATGGCGCATTTTCGCACAGTAAAAGTCAGGTACAACGCGTAATTCAATATATTCAAGAACAAGAAGCCCACCATGCCAAGACAAATTTCTTGGAGGCGTATATTGATATCCTAAAAAAAATTGAAGTTACATACGATGAACGGTATATTTTCAAACCGTTGGAATAATGGATGATGGAGAATCATACCCACATTTCGTCCCTACGGGTGCTACCCATATCACGCCCCTAACGGGGCTTCCGTTGTACGGAAAAAATCACACCCACATTTCATCCCTACGGGTGCTACCCATATTACGCCCCTAACGGGGCTTCCAATCTACGGAAAACAGCCAGCGGCTTTTTCTGCCGCAGGAGCTTTTTAAAAAAAAATCCTTAGCTTTGAAGCGGGTATATCCGGCCAAACATCGCCCGCCAACAAGGGCACATAATGAACGAAAAAGGGAAGGTGAGAAAAATAAATACCATTCATACCAGCCGCACCATGATGTATGCAGAGTTGGAAAAAGTGATGGCTTTTGCACTCGACAGCCATAGCTTCCTGGAATCGCTGGGGCTCAATGTCACAGGCAAAAAGTCCACTTCCGGAGTGGAAAAAACAGCCACCTATCTCAAGCGCTTGTATGGTTTTGACCTGCAGTACCCCCCCTTTGCCGCGTTGGCGTATTTCTGGAAAAAGGCTGAGCCGCATGACAGACCGCTCCTGGCTTTCATCTACGCGGTACAGCACGACGAACTGCTGGCTGAAAGCATTCCTGTGGTGCGGGGCGTGCTGCCGGGCGATAAGGTGGCAATCGATCTCTTTGAAGCGGTCATCGAACAATCGCATCCCAACGTGTACTCGGCCAATACCCGAAAGTCGCTGGCGCAGAATATCGCCAGCTCCTGGAAACAGGCCGGTTTTGTCGAGGGCAAGGTGAAGAATATCCGCACCCAACCGCCCATAAGTCCGCAAGTGGCTTGCTTCGCTTTCTTACTTGCTTTTTTGGCGGGTTGCAGAGGGGATTTCATCTGGGCCGGCGTCGCACCCGGCGCGCTTTGCTTAGCCGAAAGCCAGCTCCGCGCACTGGCGGTCGACTGTGCTAAAGTGGATCTTATGCAGTATCAATCCGCAGGCAGTGTGACTGCCATCGGTTTTGCCAACCTTCTTAACGCTATCGGAAGCTATGCCAACACGAACAGAATCGCTGATTGAGGCTTTTGCCAAGGTGGTCAATGAGCCTTGGTCGGACGCTCTCTCCGGGCAGGAGCGTATCTGGTTTCTGGTGTATGATCCGGCCGATCAGCGGAAAATTGATCTGCAAGTCGGTGAGTTTGAGGCGGCAACGCTGCGCGCTGCCAAAAAGTGGAAAACTGTCTCGCTGAAGCATTGTTTTCCTTCCTGGATGGCGGGCCATGAGTACCGCGATGCTTATTTTGTCAATCCCGAGTTTGTCGTCGATCAGTTGGAAGCCGACTTCATCCCTTATGCTGTTCATTTCCTCCGGCAGGCGCTCTCAGCCGCCGAAGCTGATGAGCATACACTGGTGGCAGTGCGGGATGTCGCTTCCTTGTTTGGCTTTGCACGCTTGTCCGAAATTCTGAAAAGTTGTGATGCGGATGTCAAAGGGCGCCTGCTCATCTTCTTTCCGGGGGAGTTTGAACACAATCATTATCGATTACTCGATGCCCGCGATGGCTGGGATTATTTAGCAAGACCTATTATGTTGTAAGTTATTGTAAAGCAGCTAAAAGCTAAAGTCATGAAAAATAAAGAACTATTTACCCTTAATCCGCTGTATGTAAATCTAAAAAATGAAGGGGTAGCCAAGATTAAAAATGAAAATGAAGATCTGTCTATCGTAGAATATGAACTGAAGACTTTCGTCTGCGAAGGGGAGTACCACGATGGTTTGAAGAGAATGTTGCAGACTTATCTCACCTACCTGCAGGATGGAAAAACAGACCTGCCGGCCTTCTGGGTGAGTGGTTTCTATGGCAGTGGTAAGTCGCATCTGGTCAAAATGGCTGGCTATCTTTGGGAGGATTTTACTTTTCCGGATGGTAAAACTGCCAGAAGCCTGAAGCCGTTGCCGCAGGATATCCATGAGCTGTTGGTCGAAATCGATCGTAAGCAGAAGGTGCAGGGGAAACTGTCTATCGCGGGTACGCTCAGGGATTTTCCTTCCAAGGATATCCGGTATTCATTCCTGCAGATCTTGCTGAGCAACCTGCGGCTGCCCCGGCAGTACCACCATTTCAAAATGGTGTATTGGCTCAAGAAGGAGGGTATCTATGAGGGGGTGAAGGCGCTGCTGGAGGCTGCCGGCAGAAGCATAGACAAGGAGGTCGAAAGTTTGTTCGTGTCTACGCCTCTGGCAAGGGCTGTGCTGGAGATGAAACCGGATATGGCAGCCAACGAGGCTCAATTGCTGGCGCTCTTCAGGGCGCAATTTGCCAGGGTGGAGGCTATCGGCCGCGATGAGTTTGTGCGGGCTATCCGGGATGAAATCCTGCCGTTGTCTTTCGGGGACAAGATTCCCTGCACCATCATCATCCTCGATGAGGTGCAGCAGTTTATCGGGCAGGATGGCAACCTCGCTTTTGATGTGCAACTGCTGGCCGAGGATCTTTGCTCTCGCTTTGATGGTAAGTTTTTGCTGGTGGGCACAGGGCAAAATGCCCTGACGGATACGCCGATTCTTCAGAAATTGATGGCTCGCTTCCGGGTGCCTGTTCAGCTGACCAATACGGATATTCAGACGGTCATCCGAAAGACGATCCTGGAGAAAAAGGCGTCGGCTGTGAGCCCTCTGGCGGCCAAACTGGAAGCTGGCTCGGGCGAAATCGCCCGCAATCTGGCGGGCAGCATCTTTGGCTATCTGTCAGATGACAGGCATACGCTGGTGGCCGATTATCCGCTGCTGCCGTCTACCCGCAAGTTTTGGTATAAGGTGCTGCAGGTCGTAGATGTGGCGGGTACTTCCGGCCAGTTGCGCAACCAGTTGCGCCTGATCGATGATAGTCTCAAGTCGATAGCGGACAAGGATATGGGCCAGATCGTTCCCGCTGATTTTATTTTTACCCAGACGCGGGCAGATCTCATCCAGGCGGGCTTGTTGCTCAATGATACCAGCAACCTGATTCAGGCCAGAAAGGCTGAAGGGGGTGATGCGGAACTCGAAGGCAGAATATTGAGTGCTGTTTTTCTGCTGGATCAGGTCACCGCTAATATCCCCGATACCGGCCTCAAGTCTAATGAATATGCAATCGCCGATTTGCTGATCGACAATCTCAACCTCAGTTCGGATGCGTTCCGGACCAAGGTCAAGGGCTTGGTGGGCAAACTGGTCGAGGAAAAGGTGCTCATGCCTGTACAGGATGAGTATAAGCTGCAGACCAAAATGGGTGCGGAGTGGGAGCAGGAGTTTAAAAAGCAGTACATCAGGCTCAGCGGCACCGGCGATGATCAGATTCAGGCCTTGCGGAAGGAAAGGATCCTGGCGCATCTCAGGGATAAGACCAAGGGGATCAGTGTCGCGCAGGGGACGTCCAGGATGGTGCGCGATTTTGATCTGTGGGATAAGGATGCGGCTCCTCATACAGATCATAAGTTGCATGTGTGGGTGCGCGATGGGTGGTTCGAAAATGAGTCCGCTGTCGAAAGTGAAATCCGGGCGGCAGGTACTCACACGCCTCTGGCGTATGTTTTTGTGAAAAAATTTAGAGATCCTGAGCTGCGGACGGAGATTATCAAGTTTCTGGCGGCAGGCTTGACGGTCGATGCGATGGGACTGCCGGCTACGCCGGAGGGCGAGCAGGCGCGCAAAAGTATGGAAACCCGGCAGCTACAGGCTAAAGGGGCTATGCAGGAGCTGATCGAAAAAATTTGTGAGGAGGCTGTGGTGCTGCTGGCCGGGGGCAATAAGGTGTATGCCGGTTCTTTGAAGGATAATGTGCAGGAGGCTTTGTACAGTATCGCGGATCGGCAGTTTCCGGATTTTAAGGGAAAAGCCGATTATGCGCACTGGGGGCAGGCTCTGTCAAAGGCTGTACAGGGTAATCCCGATGCATTGAGCGCTATCGGCTATACAGGAGAGGTCAATAAGCAGGCAGTGGCTGCAGAGATTCTCCGTTTTATGGGCAATAGCGCCAAGTTGGGTAAGGAGATTCGCAATCATTTTATGAAGGCTCCTTTTGGTTGGCCTCAGGATGCTGTCGATGCTGTGCTGGTGCTGCTGAAAAATTTGCAGCATATTTCCTGCAGTGAGACGGATTTGAAAGTGGCCAAAATCAACCAGGCTTCTTTCAAAAGGGAGGTTCATATCCTGGGGGCTAAGGATAAAATTGCTGTCCGCAAGTTGTTTCAGGATGCGGGTATCTCTTGCCCGCCCAACCATGAGATTTTTCCGTATTCCAATGAGTATCTCGATAAGCTGAAAAAACTGGCAGCTCAGGTGGGGGGCGAGGCGCCCCGGCCTGAGCCGCTGAAGCTGGATTTTATCCGGGAGATCGAAAATAAAGAGGGAAATGAAAGGTTGCTGGATATCCTGCAACAAAAAGAAGACTTGCAGGCTGCTTTCGATGACTGGCGGGCCAAAGCAGCGCTGGTGGCTCAAAGGGAGCCGCGCTGGAGGTTGTTGGTGGAGCTGATCAACCATGCACCGGATGTGCCGGCCATGGAGGAACTCAGGCTGGAGGCCGGGGCTGTCAGGGACAATCGGCTGCTGTTGCAGGAGCCGGACTTGATTGAGCCGATGTTGGCGGTCATCACCGACAAGCTGCTCGCACTGCTCAATCAACGCAAAGAGGGCTATATTGCGCTCTATGAAAGGCAGATGGCCGATTTACAGGCCAATGGGTATTTCAGGCAGCTTACGCCTGAGCAGAAGCACGCAATCTTGCTCAGACACCAGTTGCTGGTGAAGCCGGAAGTCAAAATGCTGGATGCGCAGGCTTTGCTTTTGCAGCTCAACAAGGCTTCTTTCTATACTTGGGATACCAAAATGGCGGCGCTGCCCGGACAGTTTCAGTCGGCGCTGGAAGATGCTGCGCTGCTTTCAGCACCCCAGGCTAAGACGTTTAGCCTGCCTCGCAAAACGCTTGGTTCGCAGGCAGATATCGATCGCTATCTGGCAGATCTGAAAGTTGCTTTGGAAAAGGTATTGTCGGAGGCTAGTTCAATCATTCTCAAGTAATGGCAGTGCTTACCGTTCAGCAAAGGAGGATGCTGGAGTCGGCTGTAAAACAGGCTCGCAAACTGGCAGAGCAGGGGGCTTTCAATGCTTTGCAGGCCATGGCGGTCAACCATCATGAGCCTTTCGCGCACATGGATGTGGAACAGCGCAGGCTGCGCAACCAGCTTTGGGCAAAGGCGCGCTTGCTGGGGGATAGGGAGGTCGATGGCAAAAGGTCGGTCAAAAATCTTAGCTATGAGCTGGCTTATGAAAGCTGGCATAAAATGTTGTTTGCTAAGTTTTTGGAAGCCAATCATTTGCTCATGCATCCCGAGGGGGTGGCGGTCACCCTGGAGGATTGCGAAGAGCTGGCCAAAGAGGAGGGTTTTGTGGATAAGTGGGATGTGGCTGCTCATTATGCCGGCCGTATGCTGCCGGCTATCTTCCGGGTCGATGATCCGTTGATGCGGGTGGTTTTCGCAGCCAATGATCGCATCCCGCTGGAGAGCTTGCTGGAGGGCCTGGAAAATGCAATCTTCACCGCCGATGATGCGCTGGGCTGGGTGTATCAGTTTTGGCAGACGGAGGCCAAAGCGGTGATCAATGATAGTGGCGATAAGATCGATGGCGAAAAGCTTCCGGCAGTCACCCAACTGTTTACGGAGCCTTATATGGTGCAGTTTTTGATCGATAATACGCTCGGGGCCTGGTGGGTGAGCCGCCATCCCGGCGAAAAGCCGCCCGTAAACTTTGCTTACCTGCGCCTTGGGCCGGCTGCTGCCGGCACAAATGCAGAGGGCTCCGGCCAGCCGGAGGAAGGGTCTTCTTCGGGTCCGGGCCGGGAGGGCAGCACTGCGGTGGAGAGGGCTTTCCCGGGCTGGCCCGACAGGACGGCAGATGTTACGGTGCTTGATCCTTGTATGGGCTCGGGTCATTTTGTGGCATCGCTGTTTGGGGTGCTGGCTGCTCTGCGCATGCAGGAAGAAGGTCTTAGCAAAGCAGCGGCTGCCGACAAGGTGATCGCCGAAAATCTGCACGGACTCGAACTGGATCCCCGCTGTACCCAGATCGCTGCGTTTAACCTGGCTTTTACTGCCTGGCGGTTTTGTGGGCACTACAAAGAGTTGCCCGAAATGAACCTGGCTTGCAGCGGGATCGCACCCAAAGGCAGGGAAGAGGACTGGGTCAGGCTGGTAGGCGATGTGGGGGAGGCGGCGGCCAAAAATCGCCTCGAAAATGGTATGCGGGTTCTCTACCACCATTTTCAACTGGCACCCGAATTGGGCAGCTTGCTGGATCCTACTACGATTGCGGCAGATATGTTTACTGCCAGCTTCGAAGAACTGCAGCCGGTACTGAAAAGGGCGCTCGAGCGTGAAGCCGATGCCGATGAGGTGGAAAGGGGGGTGATGGCCGCAGGTATCGCTAAAGCGGGGCAACTGCTGGGGAGGAAGTATACCTTGCAGATCACCAATGTGCCGTATCTGAGCCGGGGAAAACAAGATCAGGTAATGGCTGCTTTCACCGAAAAGTATTATCCCGAGGCGAAAGGGGATCTGGCAACTGTTTTTTTGGAGAGGATGCTCAAAGCCAATGCGCCCGGCGGGGTTTCCTGTACGGTTATTCCGCAAAACTGGCTGTTCCTGACGTCTTACAGGAAGTATAGGGAGAGGCTTCTGAAAAATGAAACCTGGAATTTTGTGGCTCGGTTGGGTGCTAAAGGTTTTCAAACACCCATGTGGGATTTTAATGTAATGCTCATCTCACTTTCCCACCGCAAACCCCAAGCCGACCAGCCGCTCACAGGCCTGGATGTGAGCGACGCACCCAGTGCAGCCGCAAAGGATGAAGCACTCAAAACCGCTGAACTCAAAAGGGTGAAGCAGTTGGCGCAGTTGGAGAATCCGGATGCCAGGGTTACGTTAGAAAATAATAACTATGAGTTGTTGCTTAACTCAATTACTCATAGTCATCACGGCCTTACATCAGGCGATTTACCTCGTATGAGTGTCAATTTCTGGGAGATAACTGAAGAGAAATCAATATGGATTCCATTTCAAACTACAACAAAAAAGACTCAGTATTACAGCGGACTTGAATCACTTTTGAGGTGGAACAATGGAGAAGGCGAGATTAATGAAATACCCGGTGCTCGTAAAGATGGCCTATCTGCATGGGGCAAAAAAGGGGTCGTTATTAGTCAAATGGGAAACAATCCAGCATGTCTCTATATAGGATTTGCTTTTGACAACAATACAGCAGTAATAACTACCCATGACAATAAATATTTTGAAGCAATTTGGTCATTCTGCTCCTCCCCTCAATTCAATGAGGAGGTACGAAAAATTGATCAAAAATTAAACGTCACCAACGCAACCCTGGTAAAAGTCCCCTTCGACCTGGCTCACTGGCAAAAAATCGCCGCCGAAAAATACCCCAACGGTTTACCCCAACCCTACAGCGACCATCCTACGCAGTGGCTTTTTCACGGCCATCCGGCCAGGACGGACAGCCCCTTGCAGGTGGCGCTGGCCCGTATACTCGGCTACCGCTGGCCGGCAGCGGTAGAAAAAGCACAAATCGATGCCGCGAGGCGCAGCGAGCCGCCTGCCGAAAGCAGCGGCCCTGCCGCCGGCAGCACGCTCCTCACAACTGCCGGCAACGGCATTTTCGACAGCCTGGCCGAGGAGGCCAAAACGCTCATAGAAGCCGCTCAGGCTTTTGACCATTTCACAGACGAAGACGGCATTTTTTGCATACCCTCCGTCAATGGCGAGCAAGCAGGGGCGGAGCGCCTGCGCGAATACCTGCAGGCCGTTTTTGCAGCCGACTGGCACCACCAGACCATCCTGCAGCTACTGCGGCAGGAAGCCGCCACCGCCAGCCAGTTGGAAGACTATCTGCGCAACGAATTTTTTGTCCGGCACTGCAAGCTGTTCAAAAACCGACCTTTCATCTGGCATATCTGGGATGGTCGCAAGGATGGCTTCTCGGTGCTCGTCAACTACCACCGGCTTACCAAAGACAACTTGTCTAAACTCATCTATACCTACCTCGGCGACTGGATACGTATGTGCGAAGCCAAAAAGAAGGCTGGCGAGAGCGGTGCCGAAGGCCTGCTCAGCGCAGCGCTCAAGCTGAAGGAAAAGCTGGAGGCCATCCTCGAGGGCGAAGCCCCCTACGATATTTTTGTGCGCTGGAAACCCCTGGCGCAGCAACCCCTGGGCTGGGATCCCGACCTGAATGATGGCGTCCGGCTCAATATCCGGCCGTTTGTGGAAGCCGATGTGCTGCGCAAGAAACCCAACATCAAGTGGGGCGTCGACCGGGGTAAAAATCCGCCGGACAGCCCCTGGGGCGTGCTGCGGGACAACGACAAACATTTGCGCCTGGCCGAAAAACGGGCGGCCAAAGAAAAACAACAGCATGATGGCCACTAGCATATACGATAAAGTTGTAGCTGCTCTTCGGCAGGCAGAAAACCACAACAGTCATGTGATGGTGAAGCCTGAGGTCATCCTCTGGCCCGATCCGGAGGGGCAGTGGCGGGAAGTCATAGGGGTACTGCAGGCAGCAATGCCACAACTGCTCATCTTCGGGCAGTACAATCCTGCCCAAAAACAAGGGCCGGCTATTTGGATCAAGTGCATGGTTGCCAGGTTGTTGCCCGAGGCGGACTGGGAGGCCGAGCTGGTTCCCATTATCTACCTGCCGGGCGTGAGCAAGTCAGCTTTGCGCAATGCTGCCGGCGCGGTCTTTGACCTCCAGCCCCTGGTGGAGTACCAGTACACGGGCGTACTCTTTTTACAGGAAAACAGCCGGGAGTGGACGGTGCAGGCATTTGTAGAAAATGCTGCCCACGGCCTGGGCATCAAAGTGGCCCGCGACCATGCCACCAGAGAAGCCCTGCAGAAAACCCTGCCTGCTGTTTTTCAGGACGGAGAAGTGCTCTATGGCCGGACGATCATCGATGCCGATTTTCTCAACAGCCAACTCTTCCCGGACATTGCCAGCAGCATACTCAGGTGGATGTGCCGGGGCGATGCCCTGCTGTCGGGCATGGAGGCAGGCAAGCGGGAGGTATTTGCCAACTTGTGCAAGTCGCAATACGAATTTGAACCCGATCACAAAAACATCAAGGCCATTGCCGAAAAACTGGGGGCACAAAAGAATGCCTGGCGGTATGTGTGGCAGTTGTATGCGACAGGCCCCCGCAAGTATCCTGAAATAGAAGGGCTGCTGCGGCTGGCCAAGCCAGCCGATCTGGGCAGCGGTATGTTTGCACTGCCGGAGGAAAGCTGGCCACAGCTCAACGAGGAGCGGGAGGAAGCGCTGGCGCTGGCGCTCGCGAAAGCAGCCAGACAAACGGCAGCGGATGCGGTGGCCAGCCTGCAGCGCGCAGAGAAGGTGCACGGCCTTCGCAGAGCGTGGGTGTGGTATGAACTGGGACAGTCCCCGCTGGCCGATGCCTTGCAGTATCTGCTGCCCATGGCCGCCAAAGCGCAGCAGGCTTTTCCGGCTTCTTCCATAGCCGATATACAGGCCTACTACACGACCCGGGGCTACACCATCGACCAGGACATGCGCAAAGCGCTGGCTGCGGTGAGGACGGCAAGAGACAAAGCACTGGTGAAGTCGATCATCCAGCTGTGCTACCAACCCTGGCTGGAAAGCATAACCCACAAATTTCAGCAGCTGCTAGCCCGGGATGCCGGCATTTTTAGCCAGCAGACAGCCGCTGTCGAGAGCGAAGACTATGTACTGTTTGTCGATGCTTTCAGGTACGAGCTGGCACACGAGTTTTGCCAACGGCTGGAGGGAAAACAGTGGAAGGTATCGCTGCAGGCAGGCTGGTCGGCCATCCCTTCACTGACGCCAACCGCCAAGCCCCAGGTGTCGCCAATAGCCGGCTATGTTGCTGAAGAGAGCAGCATCACAGAATTCAGGCCCCAGTTGCAGAGCGGCAGAGATCTGCAAACGCAGGTATTCCGCGAAACACTGAAAGTAGCCGGCTTTCAGTTTGTGACACAGGCAGCCGATATACAGGCAGAAGGCCGCTACTGGCAGGAGATAGGCGACATCGACACCAAAGGCCACACAGAACAGTCGGACATGGTAAGGCGCATAGCAGAGTTGTTTGATCAACTGCAAGAGGCGCTGGAGGTGGCTTTTGAAAGAGGCATCAGGCGCATCAAGCTGGTCACCGACCACGGCTGGCTGCTGCTGCCGGGAGGTTTGCCCAAGCGGCAGCTCCACGCAGGCCTGACAGAAACGCGCTGGGGGCGCTGTGCCCTGCTCAAAGAGGGCGCTACCACAGACTTGCTGCATCTACCCTGGCGCTGGAATCCCGCCATCTTCATTGCTTATGCGCCGGGCATTTCGTTTTTTAAAGCCAATGAAGAATACGCACACGGAGGTATCTCTGTACACGAATGTCTGGTCCCCACGGTATGGATCGAGCATACTGCTGCGCAAAAGACCCATGCGACCATACTGCAGGTAAAATGGGTCAACCTCAAGTGTGCCATACAGACCAGCGAGCTGCCCGATGGCTATCAGGTAGACATCCGCACCAAGTACAACGATGCGAAGACGTCTATCGTACTGTCGAGGCACAAAACCGTGCGGGACAATGCGGTAAGCCTCCTGGTAGATGACGCTGCCGAGCACCAGGCGGCGACAGTCGTACTGATGGACGAAAACGAGCGTATACTTGACAAACAGCCAACCACCGTAGGCGGTTGAAAAATATACATCTATGCAATTGGACAACATTGACCAGATAGCAGCCAAGGCCTTTGAAGGATACGTCGTGCGCAAAGACTTGCTGGAGCAGTTTCGCAAAACCTACCCGGTGCCCACCTACGTCATCGAGTTTCTCCTCGGCAGGTACTGTGCCACCACCGATGAGGGGGAGATAGCAGAAGGGCTGGAGATCGTCAAGCGGCAGTTGCAGGACCGCACCGTGAGGCCCGGTGAAGAAGAGTACTTCAAATCAAAAGCCAGGGAGAAAGGGACGATCAAGCTGATAGACATCCTCACTGCCCGGCTGGACACAAGCTCCGACAGCTATGTGGCCACGCTGCCCAGCCTGCAACTCAATAAAGTGCGCATATCGGCAGACATTGTCAACGCCAACGACCGCATGCTGACGGGCGGTTTTTATGCCGAAGTGGAACTGGCCTATGATGCGAGCATTGCGCAGGAAAACAATGGCCGCCCCTTCGGGATTGCCAACCTGCGGCCCATACAGCTATCACAGCGCAACGTACTCGAACAACTCTACAAAGGCAGAGCCTACTTTACGCAGGAAGAGTGGAAAGATTTTCTGATCAGAAGCGTTGGCATGGAGCCTGCTGCCATGAGTGAGAAGGCCAAAAACGTCTTGTTTGTGCGCATGATTCCTTTTGTAGAGCGGAACTACAACCTGGTAGAACTAGGTCCCCGCGGTACGGGTAAGTCGCACCTTTACCAGCAGATCTCGCCCTACTCCCACCTCGTGTCCGGCGGAAAAGCCACGGTAGCCAAAATGTTTGTCAACATGGGCAGTGGCGAGCGGGGGCTGGTTTGCAAGTACGACGTTGTGTGTTTTGACGAAGTATCCGGCATTTCCTTCGACCAAAAAGACGGCGTCAACATCATGAAAGGCTACATGGAAAGCGGCGAATTTAGCCGCGGCAAAGAGCCTATACGCGCCGACGGCGGCATTGCCATGGTAGGCAATTTTGATGTGGACGTAGCCCACCAGCAGCGCGTCAGCCACCTTTTTGGGCCCATGCCCAAAGAAATGCGCGACGATACCGCTTTTATGGACCGCATACACGCCTTCGTCCCGGGCTGGGATTTTCCCAAACTCAACAAGACGTATTTTACCGAACATTTTGGCCTGGTGAGTGATTTTCTCGCAGAATGCTGGACCCGCCTGCGGGACACGAGCCGTCTGTCGTCAGTGCTGCCTCGCATTGACTACGGCGGTGCCCTGAGCGGCAGAGACACCACCGCTGTCAACAAAACCCTCAACGGCCTGCTGAAGCTCATGCAGCCGAATCCGGAGGTACCCATCACAGACGAGCTGCTCGAGTGGGCCGTAAAGATTGCGCTGGAGTACAGGCGCAGGGTGAAAGAGCAGCAAAAGCGAGTAGGCTCGGCTGAGTTTAGGAATACGCACTTCAGCTACCGGATAGGAGAGGACGGGATAGAAACATTTGTCACCACACCGGAGATCCACAGCGAAAACACCATTGGCGACGACCCCATGCCCCCGGGCCAGCTGTGGTCGATGAACACAGGCGGCGGTCAGGAAGAGACGACAGGCCTGTACAAAATCGAAATTAACACAGGTCCCGGCGCCGGGGTAAAGATTTTAAACAAGCCAGCGCCCCCGGCCTTTCAGGAGAGCGTCCGCTATGCCGAACAAAATCTGTACAGCAAAGCCAAGGAGCTGGTAGGAGACAGAGACCCCCGCTCCCACGAATTTTCGATTCAACTGCGGGCCTTTGACGCCTCCAAGAGCGGCAGTGGTCTGGGCATGGCTGTACTGATAGGCCTTTGCAGCGCTATGCTGGAAAAAAACATTAGAGGAGGCCTCATCATCGTCGGCCAGCTCAACCTCGGAGGTTCGCTGGACACCATCTACAACGCCGTCAACCTGGCAGAGCTCGCCGTCGAAAAGGGATGCACGACCTTGCTAATCCCACTGAATGCCCGGAAGCAACTCAACGAACTATCCGATGAGATGATCACCAAGATCAACATACAGTACTATACAGATCTGAAAGACTGCCTGCTCAAGGCAATACAGGATTGACAGCTGACAGGAGCACAAGCCACGATGACGAACTTAAACGATGCCTGATCGGGCTAGTAGCTATCCATGTAAATCGGTGGCCAGCAAGTTTCGTATGTGGCAGGCTGCCACACTGCTGTAGATTTTGGCACTTCATCGACTATGCTGTGCGTGGCCTGCTGAGCGCTGACGGCTATGCTGCGGCTTGGCTGGCTGAGCATGGCTGGCTATGCTGCGGTTCGGCTGACTGAGCACGGCTGGCTATGCTGCGGTTCGGCTGGCTGAGCACGGATGGCTATGTTGCGAGTTGGCTGGCTAAGCATGTATGGCTATGTTGCGAGTTGGCTGGCTGAGCACGGATGGCTATGCCGCGGGTTGGCTAGCTGAGCACGTATGGCTATGCCGCGGGTTGGCTGACTGAGCACGGCTGGCTATGCCGCGGGTTGGCTAGCTGAGCACATATGGCTATGTTGCGAGTTGGCTAGCTAAACATGTATGGCTATGTTGCGAGTTGGCTGGCTAAGCATGTATGGTTATGTTGCGAGTTGGCTAGCTGAGCACATATGGCTATGCTGCGGGTTGGCTGGCTGAGCACGTATGGCTATGCTGCGGTTAGGCTGGCTGAGCACGTATGGCTATGCTGCGGTTAGGCTGGCTGAGCACGGATGGCTATACTGCGGTTAGGCTGGCTGAGCACGGATGGCTATACTGCGGCTTGGCTAGCTGAGCACGGCTGGCTATGCCACGGGTTGGCTAGCTGAGTAAGTATGGCTATGCCGCGGGTTGATAAAAAATTGTCTATCCATGGCGATATGATTCCTAAAAAAGTACTATTTTTAACCTGTTAACATGAATAACACTTGATTAATACGTCTAATATGATCATTTTTGCCACTAATTTATGTTATCAAAAAATTGATAATCATTGAGTTGTAAAAAATACAGTCAGAGAGCATAGTCCACCAGAACAAGGATTAAGACCTGGTAGCCCTTGCGAGCTACCAACAATGAACTTTATGTCAGAGAGCATAGTCCACCAGAACAAGGATTAAGACTTTTTCAAAGCTTCAACAATGAAATCTGGTAGCCCTTGGTCAGAGAGCATAGTCCACCAGAACAAGGATTAAGACCCAAAAGGTGGTATGAGCGAGTTAATTAATTTTAGGTCAGAGAGCATAGTCCACCAGAACAAGGATTAAGACACAGCAAGGCATATTTGCCTGTTCCTGATTCAGTGATGTCAGAGAGCATAGTCCACCAGAACAAGGATTAAGACTGGAAGTCTAAAACCCTAACTCTATGAACATTATGGTCAGAGAGCATAGTCCACCAGAACAAGGATTAAGACTGGTTTAAGCCGGCTGTATAGCGGCTTAAAGTTTTTGTCAGAGAGCATAGTCCACCAGAACAAGGATTAAGACTTCCGCTGCCAGCTTTTAGGTCGATTGCGGCCTTGTCAGAGAGCATAGTCCACCAGAACAAGGATTAAGACTATCTCGACGTTCGGGAACTGCTGTGGGTCAAACAGTCAGAGAGCATAGTCCACCAGAACAAGGATTAAGACTCTTGAAGCTAGTGTTGGTCATGCGCTTGTCGAAGGTCAGAGAGCATAGTCCACCAGAACAAGGATTAAGACATCTGGAACGTTCTCCAGTGTGGTAAATAAATTAAAGTCAGAGAGCATAGTCCACCAGAACAAGGATTAAGACATTATCGTATTCGATAGCATAAAACAACAAGGCGTCAGAGAGCATAGTCCACCAGAACAAGGATTAAGACTTCCCCGTTGTTCGGGGTTTTACCAGGAAATCTCTCGTCAGAGAGCATAGTCCACCAGAACAAGGATTAAGACGAGTTGACTGTATCGCCACCCGAACCCCGTATATTAGTCAGAGAGCATAGTCCACCAGAACAAGGATTAAGACTCTGTATTAGTAACCCCAGATTCATATAAAAGCTGTCAGAGAGCATAGTCCACCAGAACAAGGATTAAGACATTGTTGTATGTCACGTTGAAAAACAACAAGGCAAAGTCAGAGAGCATAGTCCACCAGAACAAGGATTAAGACTCAGTCACAAACTGAGATTCCCACTCCAGATTGACTGTCAGAGAGCATAGTCCACCAGAACAAGGATTAAGACTGTACTTGGTAAACCGTATAGGGGCGGCTTTGGAGTCAGAGAGCATAGTCCACCAGAACAAGGATTAAGACAGCTCATTGCTAGAGCAAACACCGTCTTAAGTAAAGTCAGAGAGCATAGTCCACCAGAACAAGGATTAAGACTTCCTTGTCATACTCAAAGACTGCGTATCCGTCAGGTCAGAGAGCATAGTCCACCAGAACAAGGATTAAGACTCCCTTCATCAGGGGTTTCACACACAATGTGCCACGTCAGAGAGCATAGTCCACCAGAACAAGGATTAAGACTATAAACGGTCAAACTAAATTCTTTAGTCCGACTGGTCAGAGAGCATAGTCCACCAGAACAAGGATTAAGACAAGCCGTCCAACTCTTGCCCAAGCACAATCCTTTGTCAGAGAGCATAGTCCACCAGCACAAGGATTAAGACTATTACTTTATACATTTTTAGAAGAATCATAGTATGTCAGAGAGCATAGTCCACCAGAACAAGGATTAAGACCCTCATCATCTTCATCAATCACCACTTTTTTAGCCTGTCAGAGAGCATAGTCCACCAGAACAAGGATTAAGACGTAAACGTTTCTTTTACTTCTCCGCTTTCTATTGGTCAGAGAGCATAGTCCACCAGAACAAGGATTAAGACAAAAAAGCATACCCTTGGTAGGATACTTGTCGCCCTCGTCAGAGAGCATAGTCCACCAGAACAAGGATTAAGACACTCAACAGGGGCATCATCCCTTAAGTCATCACTCCGTCAGAGAGCATAGTCCACCAGAACAAGGATTAAGACCCCTGGCTGGGAGTCGAACCCAGCCTTGTACCTTAGTCAGAGAGCATAGTCCACCAGAACAAGGATTAAGACTGCTGACTCATTGGTAAAGGTTTAATGCACTCTTGGTCAGAGAGCATAGTCCACCAGAACAAGGATTAAGACTACGGATGAATTGTTCATCTGCTAACATATCTAAATGTCAGAGAGCATAGTCCACCAGAACAAGGATTAAGACAATTTACTATTGTAACCGGTAATAGGTTGCCTTCTGGTCAGAGAGCATAGTCCACCAGAACAAGGATTAAGACTAACTTTTAATGTCGATGTTTGCAGCTACTGCAACGTCAGAGAGCATAGTCCACCAGAACAAGGATTAAGACTGTTCCAGCTGTTGGTGATACCGTATTTTTCTCCGAGTCAGAGAGCATAGTCCACCAGAACAAGGATTAAGACCAAGGCTTCCACGACGAAGTCGGGGAGTCCTTGCGGTCAGAGAGCATAGTCCACCAGAACAAGGATTAAGACTTTGTTGTCGACTTCGATAGTAAAGATTGACAACGTCAGAGAGCATATTCCACCAGAACAAGGATTAAGACTGAGACGCTAAGGCCTCAATTAAGAGTTGTTTGGCGAGGTCAGAGAGCATAGTCCACCAGAACAAGGATTAAGACTCTAACAGAAACTCAAAAGTTGTTTTGAAGTCTTGACCGTCAGAGAGCATAGTCCACCAGAACAAGGATTAAGACCGCCGTTTGCGTTGGTGTACTCACCTAAGCTTACAGGTCAGAGAGCATAGTCCACCAGAACAAGGATTAAGACCCACCGCATTGGGTTTCTACCTGCTTCAAAGTCATACGTCAGAGAGCATAGTCCACCAGAACAAGGATTAAGACAGTATCCCGGTCGGTGTAGATTTTTGCGTAATTGGTCAGAGAGCATAGTCCACCAGAACAAGGATTAAGACTTCGTAGCAGAAACAGCAGGAGTAGAGGCACCAACAGGTCAGAGAGCATAGTCCACCAGAACAAGGATTAAGACTGGCCTGTCCTGTAGGTACCAACGGATCGCGGCTATCTGTCAGAGAGCATAGTCCACCAGAACAAGGATTAAGACTTTTGGATTCGAATAATCCCATCGTAAATGATAATGTCAGAGAGCATAGTCCACCAGAACAAGGATTAAGACCTCGGCCCTAGGCATCAGTCTAAAGCCTTCGCGGGTCAGAGAGCATAGTCCACCAGAACAAGGATTAAGACCAGAAAGGATTGCAGCAAGTTTTTCAATTTTTTCGTCAGAGAGCATAGTCCACCAGAACAAGGATTAAGACATCAATGTCGCCTCCGATGCAATGGAGGTCTATGAGTCAGAGAGCATAGTCCACCAGAACAAGGATTAAGACCACTCCTGCTGAACGAAACGTCATTCCCTCTGCTGTCAGAGAGCATAGTCCACCAGAACAAGGATTAAGACTGGTGATTAAATTTCGCTATTGTTAAACTGATATAGTCAGAGAGCATAGTCCACCAGAACAAGGATTAAGACAGTTTTCGCTGATTCCACATCTGTAGACAGGGTGTCAGAGAGCATAGTCCACCAGAACAAGGATTAAGACTCAATCACCGCTGCCTTTTTAGGCTTTTTAGCCTTCGTCAGAGAGCATAGTCCACCAGAACAAGGATTAAGACTTGCCGTCTGCCTTGCTGGTATACGTGCCCAGCTTGTCAGAGAGCATAGTCCACCAGAACAAGGATTAAGACACCAACAATGAACTTCATGCCGCTTGCCTTCAGAGCGTCAGAGAGCATAGTCCACCAGAACAAGGATTAAGACTAGTTTCCGCTGACCTCCAAGCATTGTTCTCAAACGTGTCAGAGAGCATAGTCCACCAGAACAAGGATTAAGACCACAGAACAGGTAGTAGCTACTTTCGATCTCTCGCGTCAGAGAGCATAGTCCACCATAACAAGGATTAAGACGACTCAACCTTAAGATCCACGCGGAAAGTAGCATATTGTCAGAGAGCATAGTCCACCAGATCAAGGATTAAGACTCTCATTATCACAATGAAGGTGGCTGTTCCACCTGTCGTCAGAGAGCATAGTCCACCAGAACAAGGATTAAGACAAGGTCCCTGGCAGAGGGAGGGAAACCGTAGCTACGGTCAGAGCGCATAGTCCACCACAACAAGGATCAAAATTCAACGCACTCCGCTTAATCTCTCAGGCAGTACGACTATCCTACTTCTCCCCCAAGTTTACCAAAGCATGATTGGCAACCCACACCCCCCAAGTGCCCATCACCTACACACGTCAAAAAACACGAAGCGGTTCTTAGCCCGTTACAGGCCAAAAACCGCTTCGTTTACAGCCTGCTGCTGCAGCGGCAGGCTGTAAACAACTATCTGCAATGGGTCAGCAGCTCATCGGTTGCCAGCGCTCAACCTGAGGATTGACTGCAATCGCTTAAACAAGTTATTGTCCACAAAGTCCTTCCTGCCGATAAGCTGCACCCGGCTCGCATCGGCTCGCTTTTTGTGGTCCTCAAGCTTTTTATCCTCCAGGTCGGAGAGGGTCACAATGACCGTCTGTGCAAAAAGCCCCATGCCATTGCGCAGCGAGTCCGACTTGTAGATCGTTTCACCGATGATGGACTTGTTCTTTCCTGCCTCAGGATATATACTTGTCTTACATTCAAACATATAGATGTTGTTGTTGGTAGAGACGAGTACGTCCAGTTCGTTTTTAGTATCGCCTTTACGGATATCGCTCCCAAGGGCAATGTTTTCGTCCGACAGGTCAAAATGCGCTTTGATAAACCCATACAAGTATTCCTCCAACCACTCACCGCTGAAAAACCGACAGGCATGGCGGTCAAGTCGACTGTCCTCGCTTGCCAGAAAACCTACCTCCTCCAGCAGTTGGGCAACCAAGGGCTGATCCGCATAGCTAACGGGTTTTTTGGTACCCCTGTGCAAACGAAAAAACCTGAAGGCATCTTCATAAGCCTCCAGCCCGGGCTGCTCAAGGAAAAAGCGGAGCATGTTTTTTGCCTGCTCAAAACTTTGGGTGCTCTTTCCCTCATCTAGCGCAAAACCATAAGCCGTAAGGTATTGTTTGAGCGTGATGTTGGCAGTCAGCTTGCTGCTCGTCTTCTTTCGGCCGGGGTGCAGCTTGATCATCTGCCCGCTGCCGGTGAGGTAGTAAATTTCGGCATTCATTTCCTTGAAAAATTCGAAGACAGCGAGTGACATCACCTTGGTGCCGCCGGTCAGGTTGACAATAAACTCGTCCTCATCGCTGATGACTTCACTCAGCTTTTTTTCAATATCTTCAAAAGAATGAGGATCCACCATGAGCGGGGGCTCCAGCTTGTCCGCGTCCAGCTGTACCGCGTCGAGTATCCACTGCCGGTTGCCCTTGCGCTCCATACTGTCTGTCGAGAGAAACAGAAAGGCATCTGCACGATGGCGCATTTCAAGGATAAACTCGACATTGGGGGTCGTCTGGTCGCTGACCAGGCTTACAAGGACTTTTTTCATGTTGTCAATGTTTTTGTACGGTACGATGAATATAAGTGCTTAGGGCGCAAACCAAATTGTCGTATTCAAAAATCTACAATGTTTTAAAAACCCTTTTATTTGTTGGACAACTTTCATCAGATGATAGCTGAATCAACGATTTTATGCGACAATTTGGTTTACGCCCAGTGCTTAGTAATTAATTTTTTAATCTGTGGGGCACCTGCTCACCCTTCCTACAGCCAGCGTTTAGGACATCACAAACGGCTGTGATTTCCGGCATTCCTTTAGCTGTCTGCAACGCATGGTGTCCAACCTTACAGGGTGCGGGCTGCTTGTTGCCCCAAAAGCAACACCGTCTGCAACGCATGCTGTCCAACCTTACATCCCGGCAGCACCACCCCTCACTTCCGTGCATCGGGTGCCCCTCCACATCATTTTTCACCCCCCTTCCTCCACTTCAATCGCCACACAGCGCCAGCCAGCTTTTTCCTTGCGCCGGTCCCAGGCGCGGATGGCCAGCCCCTCTACCTGCTGCCCGGCGCGCAGCGCATAGCGGGCGCGCTGGGCGGGCAAAATCAACACCCCGTCGGCCAGCCCGCCCCCATTGGGCAGCTCGTGCAGCCTGCCGGAAAACCACCTCCGCAACTGCGGAAAACCCTCCTCGGCCGCCAGCGGCGCGAGGCGCAGGATCTTGTAGGCGCCGGCGGCCTGGCCCGCCACCAGCCAGAGCCGGTAACATTCATCTGTAGCTATCTTTTCTCTGCCGTGGTATTTGCCATGGCCGCGCTCGCCCGCAGCGTCTACAAAGTGCAGTAGCCGTCGATCGGGCTGCCAACTGAGTACGGCCACCTCCCGCACAGGCAGACCGCTGTAGAGAAGGTCCTCTGCCCGGCTGCGATGCTGCTCGTAGAAAGAGCGATTGTTGTGTCCGCCGCCAGCCGATGCATACCAGGGGGCTTCTTCCCATTGCAGCACAGCGCGGGGCACCTCTAATCCGCCCCGCTCGTAGGCCGTCCGCAGTTGTTTTACCTCCGCCTGCGCCTGCGCAAAAGCCTGCCGCTGCAGCAGCACTTTCACCAGCTTCTGCCGCACTTTTACCAAAAACATGGCCTCACTTTGGCAGAGCAGGGCCCTGCACAGGCAGGCGAGATGCTCCTCGGAAGCGGGCGGAAACAGCTCGCTCAGCAGTTCCCACACCCAAAAGTCGTGCTGCTTGGCCAGCGCAAAAGGGCGAAAATATTGCAGCGCCTGCTCGCGCTCGCCCTGCAGTAACAGCAGTTTGCCGAGGTAGTAGGGAGGATAGACATAGGCGGGCTGCGCATCGACCAGGCTTTTGAGGCTGGGTAAAAATGCCTGCAGCTGCTCGCGCCACTGCGCCTGCTCGGCGGCGGGGGCGCTGCTGCAGCTTTTTTCAAGCGCTGCCGCGTAAGCGATGTAGGCGCGCTCCGCCAGCGCCATACCCGGCCGCTGCTCGCCGGCTGCCGCAGGCGGCAGGTAGTCATCTTCCGCGAGCAGGCTCAGGTCCCACCAGCGGAGAAAGTCGGCCAGGAGGGCGACCGGGAGGTTTTTTTTCAGGCTCAAAAAGCTCGACAGCAGGTAGCTGTAGCCCTTGCCTGCCCGCGCCAGCGGCAGGGGGCTCAGGGCCGAAAAAAAGGCGCGCGCAGCCTGGCCGGCCGTCTCCGGCCTGTCGGCCAGGCTGCGCAGGTATTTTCCCCACACAAAAAGCATGGCCTCCCAGAAGATCGTTTCTTCAGCCGACAGCCGCAGGCTGCCGATTTCGGCCATGCGCTGCACAAGCTGCCGGCCGTTGCCGGCCGCCGCATCGGCCTTAGACAGATCGTAGAGCACCCAGGCTTGTGCGCGATGCACCCATGGGTCGTCGGCATGGCACTCAAGCGCCTGCCGGCCGAGCTCGTAGGCCTGGTCGAGCTGACCAGCTTTGCGCAGGCTGTTGATTTGTGTGAAATTCATGAGGGGCGTTGTAAATGGGCAATCATGGCTTGTATACCGTACACCGTCAAGTTTTGTGCATAAAGGATAGATAAAATGGAGCGGCAA
>CAYTVG010000026.1:0-42129 GCA_964441755.1 uncultured Saprospiraceae bacterium | reverse complement strand
GTTTTCCGAAGTCCCGTAGGGACGGAATGTGGGTAGACCCGTAGGGACGCGATGTAGGTAGAAAACACCGGGTCCGTTGCTACCCATATTTACGCCCCTAACGGGGCTTCCTTTGTACAGCAAACAGCACCAATCGACCTTCTTACAGTACCTATATGTTAGCTTTTAACTGACTGACTGTTGAGGTGGGTCAGCATACTCCGAAATATGCATACGGCTAAAGGATACCGAAATATTCAAAATTTCGTCCGTATGATTTACTTCCACTTAGGGGGGCTAGATTTCAATACCCATTATATTTGACCAAGAACCATTTTTTTTGGTAGCCGGATCACAGTTGGGTCATAAACTCGTTGAGGTTGACATCAGGCCCCAGGTTTAGCTTTCTTCGCAGTCTGTAGCGGCTAATTTCGAGGCCGCGAACGGATATATTCATCAGGGGCGCAATTTCTTTGGTACTCAGGTTAAGTCGCAGATATGCACACAGTCGCTGGTCTTTAGCGGACAGCCGCGGGTATTGTGCCTGTAGTCGTTTCAGAAAATCGTGGTGTACCTGATCGAAATGGAAGGCAAACTGTTCCCAGTCAGACTCCAGTTGCTGGTCTTCTTTTAACAGTTGCTGCAGCTGTGCAATGTCTTTGGCAGCAGCCGTGTTGCGCGTGTGGGCATCAATCTTGTCGGTAAGGGCCCTGATTTTTACCAACAATTCATTTTTTTGGACTAAGTGCAGGGTGGTGTTGGCCAGTTCCTGATTTTTAAAGGAAATGTCAGCAGCAAGTTTCTCTGCCAGCAATTGGTCTATCGTACGCTCGGATGCTTCCACTGCCTGCTGTTGCAGCGCCTGCTGCCGTGCGTGTTCGTCCTGCAGGGCAGCCTTTTCTTTGGCAAATTTTCGTTGCGGAATCAGGATGAGCGCCAGCAACAGGCTGAGCAGCAGCAGCGCGAATATCGTCTTGGCAACGGTAGTCTGGTACCAGGGAGGACCGATTACAAAACTGAAGGAAGCGACGGCGCCGACCTCTTCCTGATCGTAACTGCTGCGCACTTCAAATCGATAGCGACCTGCCGGCAGGTTGGTGTATTCTTTGGTGGTAAGCTGTGTCCAGTCTGACCATTCGTCTTCCAGCCCGATAAGTCTGTACTGCTGAAAGGCCGCCGACCAGTGCCCAAAGGTGGTGGCGCCAAAAAGGAAGCGGAAGGTATTCTGATCAGCAGATAAGGCTGTGCTGTAGCTGTGTTGGGCTGCTGTGTGCTCTCCTGAGAAAAAAAGGCTGTCGCCGCTTTCCGATGAGAGAAAAACTTGTGCAATAAGGCTTGCCGGCGGTCCGGTGGCGGGCCTGTCGGCCGTGGGTTGGTACAGGATCACACCTCTTTCTGCTGCAATAAAGACATGCTGTGAATCATAGGGGTATATTTTCTCAAATCCTCCGACCAGCCAGTTGCGTATCTGAAAGACAGAACGCCTGTAGGCTTCCTTGGCCAGCCCCCGGTCAACAACCTGTATGTAGCCCGTACTGGTTTTGCCTGTATACCATATATTGCCATCCGGAGCCGGGAAGAAACGCAACCGTTGGTTGTGTATGCCCAGCAGCTTGTTGAGCGAAGTATGCGGTTGAAAACGGTTGCTGTCGGCCTGCCAGCGGAAAATGCCCTGCTCGGCAGTGGAGACAATTTCACCCAGCATGGCAATGGCCTGGTTGCCAAGGTCTGCCGGCAGGCCTTCTTGCCGGCCATAGCGGTCAACCTGCAGTTTGCGCCAGCGCTCATCGGCGCGAAGCCGGTATACGCCGCGGTAGGGGTGCGACATCCAGACAGCTCCTGAAGGGTCCCGGCTGAGTATTCGGCTGGATTCTGCCAATCCTTCCAGCTGCCGTTGGTATTGCCATTGCAGGCCCTTTTTTTGAAAAACAGCTAAACCGTAGTAGCTGCCACCGAGAATAATGCTGTCGTTCATTTGTATGAATCGCCAATAGCCCTGCTCAGGGGAGAGCTTTCGAATGGCTTGCCCGGGGCGCAGCAGCAGCGCTCCTGCATGTGCCCCCACAAAGAGTTGCCCGTCCAGCCAGTTGAGCCCCCATATTTGCCCCTGTGCACGTTCAACGGGTACAAACGCATCGCCATTGCGCAGCGGATCGTAATAGGACTGCCAGGGCAGTCGGTACAGGCCATTGGCGGTACCTACATACAGGTGTCCGCCGCCAATACACAAATCGTAGGTGGCTCCCTGCAACTCTCCGTCGGCAAAAAATTCAGTAAATGGCTGGCTGCTGGCTACCAGGTCGATGCCGTAGTCAAGTCCCAGCCATAAATCGCCCTGACGGTCGGCAAACATGCTGCGCACAGTGTTGTTTTGCAGACCGTTGGAGCGCTGCAGCCAGT
This sequence comes from uncultured Saprospiraceae bacterium, assembly GCA_964441755.1. GTDB lineage: Bacteria > Bacteroidota > Bacteroidia > Chitinophagales > Saprospiraceae > JAUMBM01. The sequence continues at coordinate 39,750 of CAYTVG010000026.1, read as the reverse complement.
GCAGTATTCGCTCCGTGCTCAGATCCGCAATGAGCAAACCTCGCTGGGCACTGCCGATCGCCAGCCGGTTGTCGGATAGCAGGGCCAGGGACAGAACTTGTGCCTGCTGCAAAAAGGATGTGTGGCCTGTCAGGATGCTGCTCAGCTGCCCTTGCCGGTAGCGGTAAAGGCCTGTGCGCTCCGTTGCAATGAGCATTCCCGGTTTTAGCGGCACCACGGCCGTAATAGCCTGTTCGCTAAGCTGACTACTGCCCTGCAGAGGGACAAAGCTTGTGCCGGACCAGCGCATCAATCCCTGGCCGTATACTTGTGCAATAACATCTCCATTGGCTTCTCCCAGGAAAATGGTCGGCCCTCCTAACCAATAGGCGCGTATCTTTTCCTGTATGTAATGGTATACGCGGTCAGAAGCACGAAAAAAAATACCCTCAGGGGTGATGACAATGTTCCATACATCTGTAAAGGCACGATCCCGGGCATCAATCAGCGGCTTCAGGTCGTGATAGCGCAATTGTCCGCCCTGATCGGGGCTGAAGTATCCAAATGCGTCCTGCCCGCCAACGTATATTCTCCCGTTCGATTTGTCATAGGCCACCGAGCGGGCTATGGTGTGGTTGGGTAGTGGGTAGGTTTTCCATGTTTGCCCGTTGCCCGCCAATAGCCCGTCATTGTTGGCAACCAACAGGATGCCTCTCTCCGTCTGTGCAAATCCCCAGCTCTGGGTACCTGCCTGTATCTGTCGCTTGCTATAATGCTGTACCCATGGCAGGCCCAGATTGGTTGCTTGTGACCACAATGCCTGGCTGAGTAACATCAGCAGTACCATCCGGCAGACAGACAGGCCTCGCTGCAGCCGCAAATGACCGCATTTCCTGTTCTTGATGTACTGTTGATGTAGTATATTTTTCACTTTGATGTAGGTATCTGTAAAAAAGTGTGCATTAGATGTAGTCAAGTTGTATGCAAAAATAGTGTATAGCGGCTTAATTGCCGTACTTTTGTTTATGCTTAATCCTGTACAGCCGTTAAATATTTTCAGCTGTCAGCCAGTGGGCATGAATAGATGATGTATCCTTCAAATGTTATTGTTAACGCAAATCAAGGTCAATGAAACCAATTTTATCTTCCATCACAGTCTGTGTGGCACTGCTCATGATGACCAGTCTGAAGGCCCAAACGGTCATTCTGGACTTTGAGTCAGCGGCTACCAGCACGACGTTTACGTATTTTGGTAGTTCTCAGGATGGTTCTCCTACAACGGTAATAGCCAATCCCAATGCGACAGGTATCAACACTTCGGCCAATGTGACCCGCTATGTCAAACCTGTCGGCGCGCAAACCTGGGCAGGGGCTTTCTCAGATCCGAATCCAACCAACGCGATCGATCTGACATCCAACACGCGTATCTGTGTGAAAGTACATTCCGATCACATTGGTAATCTCGCAATCAAGCTGGAAGGCGGTGTTGCAGGGGCACCCAACTGGATTCGGACCGTTGCCAATACGGTGGTTAATGCGTGGGAGGAGTTGTGTTTCGACACCAGTCTTCCTTCCATCGAAGCGCCCATCGTGTCGGCTGCGGGCAACGTTTACGAGCGCCTGGTAGTGTTTTTTGATTTTGGTAGTTCTCCATCTGCAGAGCAGGTATTCTACTTTGATGATGTGGTCACGCGCGAGGCTGTACAGCAGCAGTTTGATGTGTCGTTTGCCGTCGATATGGACGAATACGCCGGCAGCTTCAACACAGTCTATGTGTCCGGCTCATTCAACAATTGGTCAGGGGATGCCAATCCATTGTCAGATGCTGACGGCGATGGTGTCTGGACAGCTACTTTGTCGCTGCCTTCAGGTGCTTATGAGTACAAATTTACAGTCGACAACTGGTCGGCACAGGAGTCGTTTATCGGTACGGAAACTTGTACGGTGACCAGCTTCGGATTTACCAACCGCCGATTGGTGGTTGCAGGTCCTTCAGATCTTCCGACGGTTTGTTACAATAGCTGCTATGCCTGCGGAGAGTCTGTCGATATCACTATCCAACTGGGTAGTGGCGGAATTCCGGTGAGCGCACAGGGGCTTTTCATCGCTGGCGGTGGCAACTTTGGCAATCCCGGCGACTTCCCGCTGGCCGATGCCGATGGCGATGGTATCTGGACGATTACCCTCAACAGGCCTCGTGGGTTCACTTCTTATTATACCTTCACCAATGGTGCTTGCCCGGATTATAGCTGCAAAGAAAATATTGCCGGTCAGGATTGTGCCAATCCCAACAATTTCAACGATCGACTGATGGGTCCTGTACAGCAGGATACCATCATTCAGACCTGCTTCGGGCAGTGCACAACAACCGCCGACTGCGGCGGTGCTGCACAACCCGGCAGCATCAGCTTCCGCGTGGATATGCGCACTTACAGCGGTTCTTTCAACCAGGTCTACGTAAGTGGTTCGTTTAACAACTGGTCAGGCGATGCCAATCCGATGAGTGATGCCGACAGCGACGGCGTTTGGGAAGTTACACTCAACCTTCCCGGCGGTCAGCATGAGTATAAATTCTCACTCGACAACTGGGCCAACTCAGAGCAGCTCACGCCCGGCGAGAGCTGTGTTATCACAGATCCTTCAGGTCAGTTTACCAACCGACTGTTGTCAGTCGACGGAGATGCTGCCCTGGAACTCGTTTGCTTCGCTTCCTGTGCAGCTTGTGCACCTTCTTCAGTGACGGATGCCGACGGCAAGCTGGTCTTCACCGTATATCCTACCCTGGTACAAGAGCGTGCACAGCTCGTGTTGCATGAATCAGTTGCCGGACAGGATAGCTGGCTGTCAATTGTTGATGCCGGCGGCCGCATTGTACAGCAACAGCCGGTTGGCCAGCAGCTTGAGTTGTCACTGGATATGAGTGGCCTGGCATCCGGTATGTACTGGGTACGCCTGTATACGGGTGAGCAGGTATACACTGCCCGACTGGTTAAATTGACCAACTAAATACATTGCGGCGGGCAGCACTGCCCGCCGCTCAGCATTAGGAGGAGGCTTGGGTTTTGGTGGCCTCAGCCACCAAAATTCAGGCCTTTTCAACTTGTGCATTTATGTTCTATTGATCAACATTTGCTTCACACTCCTATGCAAAAATATTATCTGATAGTATGGCTGCTTGTCTTTCAACTGGCCGGTCTCTACGCGCAATCACTGGTCGTGGAAGGGCGTATTTTTTCGGCAGAAGATAACAGTCCGGTGATTGGTGCAACCGTTCTCATAGAAGGCAGCGGTATCGGTACCGTTTCCGATGTAGACGGCAGCTACCGTATAGAAGTACCTGCAGCAGGGCAGTCGCTGGTGTTTTCCTATCTGGGTTTCCAATCGGTGACCCGGCGAGTCGAGAGCGCCGGAAAGCTGGATATAGTGCTTCCACTGGCAACAACCCTGCTCGAAGAGGTGGTGGTCGTTGGCTATGGTTCGCAAAAGCGCAGCAGCATAAGCGGTGCCGTGGCAACGGTAACAGCTGCCGAAATTGCTTCTTCGCCTGTTACGCGTATTGAGCAGGCGCTGCAGGGGCGGACGGCCGGCGTACAGGTAGCCAGTGTCTCGGGCTCTCCGGGCAGTCCGCTTACAGTGCGTATTCGGGGTACAGGAACTATCAACAACAGCGATCCGCTCTACATCGTCGACGGGGTGCCGGTTGATGGTATCGATTACCTGAGCCCGGGGGATATTGTGTCCATGAACGTACTCAAAGATGCGGCTGCAGCCGCCATCTATGGTGCAAGAGGAGGCAATGGGGTAGTGCTCATCACTACCAAATCTGGCCAGCAGGGCGATAACGGCCGCATCACCTATGAAGCCAGCACAGGCTTTCAGCAGGTATGGAGAATGCCCCGGCTACTGTCTGCCCGCGAATATGCCATCATCAGCAATGAGTCACACGTCAATGCAGGTCAGCTGCCACGGCAGGAGCTCGCCCGGCCGGATTTGCTGGGCGAGGGTACCAATTGGCTGGATGCGATCTTTGTCAATGCGCCCATGACCAGCCATCAGCTGTCTGTCTCTAATGCAACAGAGCGTTCAGCCTTCATGCTTACGGGTTCTTATCTCAACCAACAAGGTATTGTTGGAGGCGAAAAATCGGGCTTCGAGCGCTATACCGCCCGCCTGAATGCGCACCAGCAGGTTAAGTCCTGGCTGAAGACGGGCAGCAGCCTTACCTTTACCTACCTGCAGCGCAATTTTTTGCCGGAAAACAATGAGTTTACTACGCCCATCGTGCGGGCGCTCAACATGGATCCCGTCACGCCTGTGCGCAAGGCAGATGGCAGCTATGCGTATTCTATCTACAGCGATACCGATATTTCCAATCCGGTCAATGCTATAGAGCAAACCTACGATCGCTGGACCAGCCAGCGGATGGTCGGCAATGCGTTTGCTGAGTTGAACCTGGCGAAAGGCCTGACCTTCCGCTCGGCCTTTTCTGTGGATGCTACCTTCGCTGTGCGGGACATTTTCCGCCCTCGCTTTGATCTGAGTCTGGATCCGTTGCTGGGCGATGCGCCCGCGGGTGAGCGCAACCTTGTCAATGCGGTCAGTCGGGAAAACAATACCTGGCGCAACTGGCAGTGGGAAAATGTTATGACGTATACACCTGAGTTGTCAGGTCCCAACGAACTGAGCATCACGGCAGGGTCTACAGCGCTCTACAATCGCTTTGATTTCAGCGGAGGCGCCAACACCAACCTGCCTTCCAATGATCCCGATGATGCATATATTTCCAATACGATAGACCCCATCACTTCGCAGTCGGCTTATGCAGGCGCTGGCGAAAGTTCCCTCGCTTCCTGGTTTGGTCGCCTCAACTACGCAAGAGCTGATAAGTATCTCCTGACAGCAACCCTGCGGGCCGACGGTTCTTCCCGCTTTGGTGCCAACAATCGCTGGGGCTACTTCCCTTCAGTTTCTGCCGGATGGAATATCGGCTATGAGGATTTTTGGCCCTTCGAGTTTATCAGCGCCATGAAAATCAGGGCTAGCTGGGGACAGAACGGCAATGACCGCATCGGTAATTACAGCTTTACGACTGTTGTCAATACCGGGCAAAATTATACTTTCGGGCCTTCTGAAGTTATTACCAACGGCTCTACGCCCCTTTCTCCGGCCAACCCCGATATCCGCTGGGAAACCAACACACAGACCAACCTGGGCTTTGATGCAGAGCTTCTGGACGGCAGGATTTTCGTCGTGGCGGATTTTTACAACAAGCGCACCACGGACATGCTGTATGCCGCACCCATTCCGCTCATCGTTGGATCAGCACCACCGGTGCGCAACATCGGCAGCATGGACAACCGCGGTTTCGAACTGTCGGCCAGCTATCGGCAGCTGGAAAAAGCGTTTACGTATAGTATCAGTGGTAATCTCGCTTTTGTGCAGACGGAAGTTCTTAGCCTGGGAGAAGGTGGCAAGCCTATTTTCACGGGTCGTGTACAGTCTGCCAATGCGTTTGTTGCTCGTACGGAAGTTGGCTTTCCCATCGCTTCTTTCTATGGTTTCGTTACAGACGGCATCTTCCAGTCGGCTGAAGAAGTGGCGGCGCATGCCTTTCAGAGCGAACAAACCCGGGCCGGGGACATTCGTTTCCGGGATCTCAATGGTGACAATATCATCAACGAACTCGACCAGACCTGGCTGGGCAATCCGGTGCCGGATGTCACCTATGGTCTCACCATCGATCTGGGCTGGAAGGGTTTTGACCTGAACATCTTCCTGCAGGGAGTACATGGCAATGAAATTTACAATGCGACTACCCGCTACGATTTTACCTATGTAAACCGGCCGGCCAGTGTGCTCAACCGCTGGACGGGGCCGGGTACGTCCAATACGGAGCCCCGGGTTAGTCTCAATGACCCCAACCAGAACGCGCGCGTATCGAGCCGCTTTGTGGAGGATGGATCCTACCTGCGCATCAGAAACCTGCAGCTTGGATATACACTGCCAAAATCTGTCTGTAAAAAGCTGCGGCTGCACACTATGCGCGTCTATGCAGGTGCATCCAACCTGATGACTTTCACGCGCTATAGCGGGCTCGATCCCGAAATAGGCACTTTCTTTGCCAGTCCGCTGGAAATCGGTATCGACAAGGGTTTCTACCCGCAGGCGCGTACCTGGATTGCTGGTATCAATGTCAGTCTTTAAATGAATATGTTATCATGAATCGAAAAATAATAGGCTTTATCCTGCTCACGCTGCTACAGTTGGGCTGCACCAAAGATTTTCTGGACCGGGATCCCATCATCGGGCTTACGGTAGAAAATTTTTACCGCACGGAAGAGGATGCACTTGCTGCTGTCAACGCAGCCTATGCCGCCCTGCAATTTGAGCTTACGCCCGCGGGCCACTTTCGCTGGTTTTGGGGAGATATCATGTCGGACGACGCCGTCAAGGGGGGCTCGGGTGACAACGATGTCTTCGATCTGTTGCTGCTGGAAACCTTTCAGGGACCAGTGAATACAGCCTTGCTGGAATCGGAATGGACGGCCAACTACGAGGGTATTTACCGGGCCAATGTTGTGCTCGAAAGAGTACCCGGCATCAGCATGGATGCGCAGCTGAAAGACCGCGTGCTGGCAGAAGCCCGGTTTATCCGCGCTTGGTTCTATTACAACCTGGTCACCATGTTCGGAGGGGTACCTTTGGTCGACAAGCCGCTGGCACCCAGCGAGTACAATCGCCCGCGTGCCAGCGAACAGGAAATCTGGGCGTTTATCGAGGCGGATCTGCAAATCGCTATGGAAGATTTGTGGCCTAAGAGTGCGTATGAACTGTCCGATATCGGCCGCGCTACCCAGGGTGCCGCGCAGGCACTCTACTTGAAGGCTTGTATTTTTCAAAAAAAATGGCCGCAGGCCCAGGCAGTGGCAGAGGCGATCGTTGCTTCCAACGAGTACCAACTCATGGACAGCTACGGGGCAATCTTTACCCGCGGTGGCGAAAACGGGTCCGAGTCGGTCTTTGAGATCCAGTATATGACGGAGTCGGGTGGCAACTGGGGCTACAACAATGCCAATGAAGGGACATTTACCAATGTTTTTCAGCGGGCCCGCGGTCAGTTTGAGGGCTTTGGTTTCAATATCCCTACCGAGGAGTTTGTGAGCACTTTCTTTGAGGAAGGCTTCGAAGATCCCCGTTTGCGGTTTACAGTCTTTCGGGAAGGTGAACCCATGGGCGACCGGGGCATTTTTACGCTCGACGCTACGGGTTATCCGCACCGTTACTACGCACGCAAGTATTTTAGCAACAAGGCAGAGGAGGCTTCCTTCGGGGATCCCAACCCCAACGGTGGCAGCAACGACCGCGTTATCCGCTATGCTGATGTATTGCTGATGCATGCGGAAGCTGCCTGGCACAACGGACAGGAAGCTGCTGCCCGCAACAGTCTCAACGCTGTGCGCGCCCGCGCCCGCGGCACCAACAGCAATGTACTGCCTGATATTACCGTTTCGGGTCAGCCATTGCTGCAGGCAATCTATCGCGAGCGGCGGCTTGAGCTTGGCCTGGAGGGGCATCGCTTCTTCGATCTGGTGCGCACCGGCCGTGCTGCGCAGCAACTGGGGCCGCTGGGTTATCGCGATGATGTACATCGCCTTTTCCCCATTCCTGACTCGCAGGTGCGCGCCAGTAATGGTGTTCTTACGCAAAATCCTGGTTATTAAACAATAATGACAATGAAAAAAATCACGTGGACTATAGGAGCAGCTGCACTGGCCATACTGCTGGCAGCTTGCGAACCTGTGAGTGATCCGGAGGTTGTACTTCCTTCTTTGCCTGAGCCGCCGACTTTTAGCTGGCGTTATGTGGAAGGGGACTCCAACAGGGTCGTAGTGACCGATAATTCGGCTGCTTACTTCAGCCGGGTATGGTCATTTCCGGGCGGATTTCCTGAGCGATCGTCGGACGTGAGCGATACGGTTTTCTTTCGGCTCGCAGGGGAGTATACCATCACTTTGCATGCGGCAGCCAATGGCGGTGCAGGCGTGGCTTCGGCCAGCCAGCAACTAACCATCCCGAGCGATGCCGTACAGGGCTGTAGCGATATTATTGAAAAACTGGCCGGCGGCTGCGATGATGATGATTTTCGCTGCTGGACGTTCAGCAATGTGGCAGCGGCCATAGCCGTAGGCCCTACACCCGGATCTACAGAGTGGTATACCTCACCTGTCAACGGACTGCAGGAAGCTCAGTACGATGACGGTTTTTGTTTCTACTTCAAGGACAGTCGTTTTGTCTATGCCAACAACGGTACGACGGTGGATCCATGGAATGGTTATGTGCCGGTGCCTTTTGATCCGCCTACCAACTGGAACTATACCCTCATCCCCGGTGGGGGCGAAAATGGCGAATTGCGCATAGAGCTGCCAACAGGCGCCTTCATGGGGGTCTGGGATGCTTCCAATATTTACGATGTCGTTTCAATAACCGATGAACAGCTGATTGTCCGCACGCCTTTCCTCAATGGGGGCGGTTGGTTTCAGTTGATTTTTGTATCCAATTAATTGATCATATCATGTTGTTCAAGCCAATGAGTACATTCCTTTTTTGCGGCCTGTTATTGGCGCATACGGCCTGTGTTCCTGCTGATAACACCGGCGAAGCCAGCCTGCTGCCGCCTCCGGTGCTCACAACGACCGACCAGACGTTTACAGAGGGCAATGGGGGAACCCGGAAAGTTTCTGTCCCGCTCAAGCTCGAAGGTCTTCTTCTCAGCAATGCTGTTGTTGACTACCATACTGAGGGCGGTAGTGCAATGCCCGATGTTGATTTTGTAGCTGTCGAGGATGGTAAGGTCTTGTTTTCACCCACCAGACGGGAGGTGATGCTGGAGATTACACTGATTGCGGATGGTGACATCGAAGAATCGGAGGATTTTTTCATCGTTTTCAGCAATCCGCGCAACCTGGAGACGCCCACTAGCCGGATTCGCATTACCATCGAGGATGATGATGAGGAGGAAAATCCTTACAACATCCCGCAGACGGGCTACACTTCGCCCCTCAGTTATCCGGGTATGACGCTGGTCTGGCAGGATGAGTTTTCCGGTGAGCAACTCGATGAGAGCAGCTGGCAGCACGAAATCGGTACCGGCAACAATGGCTGGGGTAACAACGAACTGCAGTTCTACCAGCCACAAAATACCTTCCTGCACGATGGTCACTTGCTGATCGAGGCGCGCAGAGAGAGTGTGGGCGGGCGCAATTTTACGTCTTCCCGCATCATCACCCGGGGTCGGCGCGAGTTTCGCTATGGTCGCGTAGATATCCGCGCTGCGCTGCCGGAAGGGCAGGGGATCTGGCCGGCACTCTGGATGCTGGGCCGCAACATCAACCAGGTGGGCTGGCCTGCCTGTGGCGAAATTGATATCATGGAGCTGGTGGGGCATCAGCCGGGCCGCATTCATGGTACGGCTCACTTTGGTGCTTCTTTTGCGCAGCACCAGGAGAGCGGCGGGTCCACGGCACTAAGCGGTGGCCGCAAGTTCAGCGAGGAATTTCACGTATTTTCCATTGTCTGGCGTGAAAATTCAATCACCTGGCTACTCAATGACCAGCCTTTCTATTCGCTTAGTTCACAGGATGTAGGTGCTGCACCCTGGCCTTTCAACCAGCCTTTCTTCTTCATCTTCAACGTAGCAGTGGGAGGCAACTGGCCCGGTGCTCCCGATAATACAACGGTTTTCCCGCAGCGCATGATCGTCGATTATGTGCGGGTGTTCAACTAGTCTTTTGTTTGGGTAAAAAAAAGCCCGCATCCCCTTCCGGGGGTGCGGGCTTTTTTTTACCCCAAGCAGCTCGCGGCTTTTGGCCGCAAAAAGGCCTGCGGCCTCAAGGCTGGTGGCTTTTTTTACCCCAAGCCCTTACCGCATGAGCGTGAGCTCGCCCTTGAGCAGCAGACGCTGGCCGGTAATGGTTTCTACTTCTGCGTAGTAAACATACACCCCTGCATTCATGGGCTCTCCGAGGAAGTTGCCGTCCCAGCCATAGGTCGGATCGTTGGGGGCAAAATTGGCCGCCTCATACAGGCGGTCGCCCCAGCGATTGTAGATCTGGAAGCGGTGGACAATCTTTACACCCGGGCCACTGAATAGAAACAGGCGGTCATTGATACCATCCTGGTTGGGGGAGAAAGCCGTAGGTATGTAGACTTCTACTGTCTCGTCAACTGTGATGCGCACCCAGTCGGTGGCGACGCAGCCATTGGCGTCGGTGGCGGTCAGCTGGTAGAGGGTGGTCTCCGTCGGGCTGACATGTGTGATGAGCGAGTCGGGCCTGCTGACAGTCGCCAGGGGTGTCCAGCGCCATTCGGCAGGGGTAAAATTGAGCAGGGCTTCCAGCTTGATGCTGTCGCCCAGCTGTATCGTTTCATCCGGACCCAGGTCGACAATCAGTTCTGCAGGCGCACTGATGGCTACCGGCTGGCTAAGCGAACAGTCGTTGTCGTCCTGCATGATGAGGTTGTATGAACCTGCGCTGAGGTCGGGAATGGTCACCGGCAGCGAACTTAGCTGCTGGAAAAATACGCCGTCAATGCTGAACTCGTAGGGCGGACTGCCGCCGCTTACGCTGCTGATTTCCAGTTGCCCGGCATTATTGCCCTGGCAGCCCGTCGTGATGCCTGTTGCCGTAAAGGTGATGGCAGAAGGCGCCAGCAGTTGCAGCTGTGCCGTATCGCGACAGCCTGCCGCATCGGTTACCACCACCGAATAAGCCTGCCCGCCGGAGAGGTTGGCGGCCGTGGTGGTCGTACTGCCATTGCTCCAGCTAAAGGTATACGGCGGAAAACCATTGGCCGCAGTAGCAATGGCTGCGCCATCGCTGCTGTCGGCGCAGCTCAGGTTGAAGCCGTCATAGTTGCTGGTAGCTGTGGCCGTGGCCGTCACCCGGCTGATGCTGACCGCAGCGCTGCCGCTGAGCTGCACCGGACAACTGATGCCGGAGGCGGCAGCAGACAGCAGGCTGTAGGTGGTGTTGACGGTGGGTGTCACATTGATCGTCTGGCCATCGAACGCACCGCTGATAACAATCGGCGGGTTGATGCCGTCGCCCAGGGTGACGTCAAATACCAGCGCACCGCCCAGGTTGAGCGTCAGGCCGGCCGGCTGTCCGGGGCAGATATTGCCACCGCCGCTGAGGGAGGCCGTCAGGGCCGGGAAGAAGCTCAGGTTGACAAAGACCGTAGAGTCGCAGCCTGTGCTGGCTGCTCCCGCGAGTACAACTGTCCCCTGCGGGCTGGCAGCATCAAATGTTTGTCCGCCCACCACCACTTGCTCTCCCTGGCAAAGGGTGGTGTTGAGGCTGGAAGTCGCCGGCTGCCGGAAACTCAGACTCACATTGACGATGGAGTCGCAGCCAAACTGACTGGCGCCCGGCAGGATTACGCTGCCGGACGGATTGGAGGCGCTGAACAGCTGTCCACCCAGACTGAGCTGCTCTCCGGGGCACAGCAGCCTGCTGAGGTTGCCAATGGCCGGCTGCCGGAAACTCAGGCTCACCTGCACCAGGGAGTCGCAGCCGTTGACGGATGCGGCAGGCAGTATAACCGTTCCCTGTGGATTGGCAGCACTGAAGGTCTGCCCGCCCACCGTCAGCGTACCGCCCGGACACAGGACGGGGCTCAGGCTGGAGGTCGCTGGCGCGTAGAAGCTCAGGTTGACCTGTACCAGCGAGTCGCATCCTCGCGAGGAAGCCCCCGGCAACAGCACGCTGCCGGCAGGGTTGGCGGCTGTGAATGTCTGCCCGCCAACGGTCAGACTGCCGCCGGGGCAGAGGCGGGGCGCTGCCAGCCCCACAGCTACGGGCAGTATGCTCAGATTTACATTGATGACGGAGTCGCAGCCGTTGCTGCTGCTCAGGATTACGGTTCCGACCGGCCTCGCGCTGCCAAATACCTCGCCCCCGATGGTCACTGTCTGGCCATCGCACAGGCTGTCGGTATAGTTGACGACCACCGGCGGGAAGAAGCTGAGGGCTACACTTACCAGGGTATCGCAACTGCCCTGACCGGGCAGCAGCACACTGCCTGCGGGGTGATTTTGATCGAAAACCTCACTGCCAACCTGCAAAGACTCAGCGGGGCACAACTGTTGGTTGATGTTGCGCAGCAGGTTGGGCAGTACGGTGAGGCTGTCCTGCTGGTTGAGGTTGCTGTTGACGCAGCGCTGGTCGCTCAGGAAGTTGAAGTCCAGCAGGTAGGCCCCGGGCGCCAGCGGGCCGGCACAGATGGTTATCGTATCTGCGAGCTGTGAGGAACTAAACAGGCGGGTAACCGTATCGGTTGCCGACACTATGCTGTAGAAGAGCTGAAAGGGCGGCTGGCCGGTGAAACGAACCGGAATGCGGGCACATTCGTTGGGACAAATGTCGGGCTGACTTGCTTCAACGACAACCCCCGGCAGCGGGGCGCCGGCCTCAATGGTGACGGAAGAAATGAACACACATCCGAATGCATCGGTGATGGTAACACTGTAGGCAGCGGGCGACAGATTGCTGATGACGGAGTCCTGACTGCCATTGCTCCAGTTGTAGATATAAGGTGCCTGTCCGGCAGGTATCGAAACGATGCTGCCGTCTGCAGCGCCTGCACAGGTCTCGTAGGTGATGTTGAGAATTGCCGGCAGGCTACAGCTGCTGATCGGAATGCTGATGTCACAACTGCTCTCACAGCCATTGGCATCCCTGACCTTGATGATGTAGTCGCCTGCGATCAGGTCGCTGAGGGTGGCGTCACCCGGCAGTGCAACATTCTGCGTCTGGTTGCTTGCGCCCACCAAGTTGATCTCATAAGGAGCCGTCCCCCCTGAAATGCTGACCTGAATTCTGCCATTGCTGATCAACGGCCCGGTGGCCGGTTGCAGCAGGCTGCAGTTGATCAGCAGCAGCGGGGGAGCGCTGAGTTGGGCTGAGACTTCGGCTGTACAGCCGTTGCCGTCGGTAATGGTAGCACTGTAACTACCCTCCGCCAGCATGCTTAGCTGGTTGAGACCGTCATAGGCGTCGTTGCTCCAGTCGTAGAAGAACGGAGAGCTGCCCCCGTTGATGACGATGGCCAGGGTGCCGTCGCTGTCGCCACTGCAGCCGGGCGGATTTGCATCCAGGCTGGCCGTAAGGGTACAACCCGGGACGGGAATGGTCAGGGTGCAACTGTCGGTGCAGTTGTTGGCGTCGATGAGGATGATGCTGAGTGCTCCGGCACCCAGGTTGTTGAGCCCGACAGTATCGGCTGTCGGTACATTGATTTCGGTTGTGTCGCTGCCTGCGATGTAAAGCAGCCTGTAGGGCGCCAGTCCGCCCGCTATGATGAGCTCAGCACTGCCGTCCTGACTGCCGGGGCCGGTGGCCGGATCGACCGGACTGCAACTCAGTTCGAGCGCAGGCGGTTGTGAAATGAGGACACTGTCAAGCCGCTGGCAACCCAGCGAATCGGTTACGGTCAGGTAATACATGCCGGCAGGCAGGTTGAACAGGCTGTCGTTTTGCACCTGGTTGCTCCACTGATAGCTGACGGGCGGGTAAGCTCCGCTGACACTGGCAATGGCCGTACCGTCGGACTGACCGTTGCAGCTCACATCAGTGCCTGTAATGCTGCTTACCAGATTGCCGCAGAGAACAAATCCGCCTGCGAGGCTGCAATCATTGGCATCGCTCAGCAGTACGAAGTAATAGTCCGCCGGCAGGTTGCGCAGGGTGTCAACACCGGCAGTATCCGATAAGATGGTATAACTGACCGTATCGCCTACCGCCGGGATGATGAAGAGGGTGTAGGGCGCCAGCCCGTTGCCAAAAGCGATGGCAGCGCTGCCGTCGTACATGCCCGGACCGCTGGCCGGCTGCAGTACGGTCATCGTCAGTGTCATGGAAGGCGGTGTAGCCAGCACAACGGTATCCGTAGCGCTGCAGCCTGCTTCGTCGACGACGCTGAGAATATAAGTACCGGCCGACAGGCTGTTGAGGGTGTCCAGCCCGTCCAGCGAATCAACATTCCAGTTGTAGGTAAGCATACCGCTGCCACCTGCCACGCTGGTCGTGATCTGGCCGTCGGTAGCCCCGAAGCAGTTGCTGATGCTCCCCTGCATGTCGAGTTGCAACTGACAGTTGGGAGAGGCTATGATAAAATTACAGGTAGATACACAGCCGTTGGCATCGCTCAGTTCGAGGGTATAGCCGCCGGGGTTGAGAGACGACAGGCTGCTGGTACCTGCGCTGTTTAGAGGCTGGCTGCCATTGCTGGGGCCGCTGTAGACCAGCAGATAAGGCTGGCTGCCGCCGCTGACCGTGATGGCAGCCACACCGTCGGCGGCACCGGGAGCACTTACGGGGTTAAACTGACTGCAGCTCAGACTGACGGGCTCAGGTTCGTCCAAAAAGATACTGCCTGAGCTGCTGCAGCCGTTGGCATCGGTCACCGTGACACTGTAATTGCCCGAGCCCAGGCCGGGAGCCGATTGCAGACCATCCAGCAGATCGTCGCTCCAGTCAAAATCATAGCCCCCAATCCCGTCGACAAGCACGTTTAGCAGGCCGTCTTCGTCTCCTGTGCAGGATGGGGTAGCGGCTGCTACTATACTCACCACCGGTGGCTGGCTAACCTCCAGCACCACTTCTGTCAGCTCCGAAAAGCAGTTGCCGCTGCCCAGATTGGCATAGATGACCGCATTGCCGCTGCTGTAGCTGTCGGGATTCAGGACCGGGTTGTTGGCATTGATATCCTGATAAAAAACCACGATGGCCGTATTGAGTCCGCCTTGTATGGCCGGTACAGCCTCGTTGAGGTCAAAAGTCGCCTGCCCGTTGCCCTGGTCACAGGCCGTCAGGCTGGCCGGATTGGCGATGGGGCTTTCGATGCTGGTGACGGTCACTGAAGGCAGCGGGTTCGGAATGAACGTACAGGCCAGCGATTCGTTGACAACTTCCGTGATGGTGAAAGTGGTAGTCTCACTCACCGTAAACATCAGTTGTGACAGATTCGTTAAACCATTGTAAATGAGTGTTTCACTGCCGATGTCGAGACTGATACCGTAGCTATTACCGTTTTGTGGCAGGGTAAAAGTCAAGGTAATCTCGCTGCTGCCGCAGATGAGCGTCTCGGAAGCCGTTATGCTCAGCGGCTCCGGGCTGCTGAGCAGGCTGAGGTTTACGGCAACAGTTTCGGAGCTGCAGCCGTCAGGGCTCTCAACCACTGCGTACACAGTCGTAGCGCCGGCCGTAGTATAGGCAGCCGGATCTGCAATGGCATTCTGTGCGGCAGCATCGCTAAACCAACTGACTGTGAAGCCATTGCCGCCATTGACGGTGGCGTCAGCCGTAGTAAGATCAAAACCGGCGCCGCCACCCGGCAGCGGACAGGCCGTAAGCGAGGCGGTCTGGGCCGTCGGGACGGGCAGTATGGTGACGGTAAAAGATTCTTCATCCGAGCAGCCTGTATCGCCTGCATAGGCATACAGGGTCGTCGTCGTCGTGATTTCCTGACCCGCTTCCAAAGTGCTTCCTCCGCCGTTCGGCTGGGTGTAATAGGCTGCATCGCTGAGGTTGCTGCCGCTGATGGCGGGCAGGGTATAGCTTCCGCAGGCGCTCACATCCGCGATTTCGTCAATGTTTGGTGCCGGCACCAACGCCAGATCAATGGCGCGGGGCGCGGAGGGACAACCGTTGAAAAGTACTACCGCATACACGACGGCTACACCGGCCGTATAGCTTTCGGGGGTAGTAATCTCCGTGATCAGCGACTCATTGGTATACCAGGTGATGATGCCCTGTCCGCCGGTGATGGCATTGGTCAGGCTGCTGAGGTTGAAGACCGCCTGCCCGTCGCCGTCGGCATCGCAACTGACCAGTGGACCCGCAGGATTGGCAGTACCGGCCGGCAGCACCGTCAGGGTGAGGGCCAGGGGTGCAGAAGCACAGGGCGCTTCACCGACCACCACGTAGATTGTCCCGCCCGAACTGAAAAAAGAGGCGGGGTTTTGGATGAGCTGCGTGAGTGACTGGTTGAGGTACCAGTTGACGGGCAGCCCGCTGCCGCCGTTGACGATATCGTTAAATTGCGTAAGATCAAAAATGGCACCACCGGTAGCACCTGCGCACAACTCCAGTTCGCTGGCAGGTACGGGCTGTGCTTCCGGGGATTCTTCAACCACAACGGTAATGGTGGCCATATCCGGCGGACAATCGGCCTGTCCTTGTACCGTGTAGGTAAAGTTGTAAGTGCCTACGGGTACATTCTGGAAAGACACGGCCGCCGGGTTGGCCAGCGATACGGGGGCATTGTCGTCGTTGCTCCAGCTGCCGCCCGGCGTTGGGCTGCCCAGCAGCAACTGCGGCAGGTTGGCCTGACCGCCGTTGTTGCAGACAGTTGTTGTATTGTCCTCACCGGCGTTGGGAGGAGCTACGATGCCCAGACCAATGTTGCGGGGTGCCGATTCGCAGCCCAGCGCATTGGTGGTAGTGGCATATACCTGCCCGTTGCCGCTCACATAAGCTGAGGGGTTGGTGATCTCGTTGGTGCCCTGCGGATCGGTATACCAGGTTACATTGCCACCGATGGCGGCATTGAGGGTAGTGAGGTCAAAAGTCCCCTGCCCGCTGCCATTGTCGCAGGCCTGCAGCGGCCCGGCTGCATTGGCCGTGGGGCGCAGGGAGACGCTTGAGCTCACCGGTACAACCGCCGAGGTACAGCCGTTGAGCGTCACCGTGGCATATACGGTCGATGGCTGGGGGCCGGTGGCTAGTGTGATGAGGTTGGCGAGTGAAAAAAAGTTGATTGGCCCTGTGCCGTTGGCATTGAACCACCAGTTGATGGTCGCCCCGGGGACACCGCCGGTAATCTCATTTTGTATCTGGTTGAAAAGAGCCGTCACCTCAGGTATGTCGACAAAGGGCGGGATGAGCGTGTAGCAGATCAGGATGGGCGTCGAGGGCGGATTGGCAGTCGGCGCCGGACTGGCGGTGACAACAAAGCTTACGGTGGGGTTGCAGGTAGAACCCGGGTCAAAAAGGTAGTAGGTACCTGAGCCTACCTGATCGCCCGGCTGGTAGGCGGTGCCGGTACCGTTGGGACCCGAGTAATACGCAGGCGTACCGACGAAGTTGCTACCGTTGATGGGCGGCAGCGTATAACTCCCGCAGACCGTCTGGCTGCCGGGCGGGTTGATGAAAGTTGGTGGTGTGCAGTCACTGCCGATATTACATTCCTCTGAAGCCGGATTATTGATTGACACAGTACCCGGTGAAGACCAGCTTGCAGCAGCACCGTTGTTGGTGCCGGAGGCATTGGTATAGCCGTAGATTGCATTGGGACCACCATTGTAAGAAACACAAAAATAACGGGTACCCACACCATTGAGAAAATTGCCGCTTTCGTTGGGGAAATTAGCAAACAGCACCAGTCCGGGATTGGCACAAAAGCTACTCCAGCCACTGTAGGTACCAGGGTTGAAGTCAACGTCAAAAACATAGACCACACTGCCCGCAGGGATGGGATTGGCAGCCGCCGAAAAAGCAGTACAGCCGGCCAGCGCGTTGATGGCGTCGATGGTCGCCTGATTGTTGGGCTGGGCAGTGAAAGAATTGTATACATTGAGGGTGGTTGAGCCACAACTAGGATCACTTCCGTAGCGTATGTTGATGAGCGCAGGGTTGAGGTCTGCCGTCGCCAGAAATGAAATAAACTCGTGGTTGTCCTCATCGCCACAGGCATTGATCATCGCATACTGCAGGGCTACCTGCCCGTACACCTGCTGCGCCGTTCCCGCAAGCAACAACAGTACCCCCGCATGCTGCAGCAGCCGGCACAGCAGCCAGCGCGCATTGCCCAGCAGGCGAAGAAAAGCCGAGGAGGTATTGGAAGGTGCTGCCTGACAACTACCGGCCGGGGCCGCCGGCGGCTTGTCAGTCGCTGCCATACGGCTACTAGCCGCCGGCAAAGGCACCCTCGACCCGACTACTTGCCCGGCAGCCTGACTGCTGCCTCTACTACGCAAACGTAACCTCATAAATGACGATTTTTCAGGATGGAAGTTAACGACATTGACATTTCATGGCTACCAGGGGTCGGGGGCTTAGCGCATGTCCGGACATTACAACGGGGACAAAAGCGAAATGCTTTTCGCACTTTTATCCTTCAGACAGGCCTGCCGGAGGCAGAAAGGTAAAAGTTGCAGAAAAAGCCGCTTCACACCCGCTCATAATATCCCGCACCTGCGTTTAGGAATTGCCATGGGCACAACTGTTACCAAGCTCGTATTCAGGCGCAGTAGCAGCCGATATTACCGGCAAAGTAACAAATTTTTTCCCGCAATGCCTTAGGTTTTGTGGTGTAAAAAAGCTTGCAGGCTCGCGGCCGCCCGCGGCTGCCGGCGGGCTATGCAAGCCACGTACAGCGCGGCCGGCCGGCAGCCGGGCCACGGCCGCAAGTGCAACAAATTTTAAACCAAGCTGTCTTAGTGTTTGCCAACCAAGAGGAAGCGTATTATCTTCGCGCTTCGTTATGCATATAGACGGGGTGTTCGCTAATTTCCGGCAGCGAGCTGAACGAGTTGATTTTTCGCGCATTTTGTCTGTTTCCCGACTGCCCGGCAAGTGGGAAAAGGCAAAGAACGCACCGAAACAACTGCTCCGAAGCCTGTGCGGAAATCCCGGATACACACCCGGCCTTCAACAGACGTATGTAAAACAAACACGCAGAAAAAGAATCCACAGATGGAATACAATCCCCGAGAGATCGAAGCAAAATGGAAACAGTACTGGGAAGAAAAGGGTGTCTACCGCGTCGAAGTAGATGCCAACAAGCCTAAGTTCTACGTACTCGACATGTTTCCCTACCCCTCCGGCGCCGGCCTGCACGTAGGCCACCCGCTGGGCTATGTAGCTTCTGATATTTATGCGCGCTTCAAGCGGCTGAAGGGGTACAACGTCCTGCACCCTATGGGGTATGACTCTTTCGGACTCCCCGCGGAGCAGTATGCCATCGAAACGGGTATACATCCCGCGCTCTCTACCGACCAGAATATCGGCCGCTACCGGCAGCAGCTCGACAACCTCGGCTTTTCTTTTGACTGGAGCCGCGAAGTGCGCACCAGCAATCCCGATTACTACCGCTGGACGCAATGGATTTTCCTGCGGCTTTTTCACCACTATTACGACCAGGCGGCGGGCAAGGCCCTGCCCATTGAGGCACTCGAGGCAAGGCTCGCGGCCGAAGGCAACGCGGGCGTGAAGGCCGCCTGCGATGAGGATACGCCCCGCATCAGCGCTGCCGACTGGGCGGCCATGGACGGGCAGGCGCGCGCGCGCTTCCTGCTGCACTACCGCCTCACTTTTCCCGAAGAAAGCTTCGTCAACTGGTGCCCGGCCCTGGGCACGGTACTGTCCAATGATGAGGTCAAAGACGGCCTGAGCGAGCGGGGGGGGCATCCGGTGGAGCGCAAACTCATGAAACAGTGGAGTATGCGCATCACGGCCTATGCCGACCGACTGCTCGAAGGGCTCAATACCATCGACTGGCCCGAAAGCCTTAAAGATCAGCAGCGCAACTGGATCGGCCGCTCGCAGGGCGCCAGCGTCCGCTTTCCGCTGGCGGATCATCCGGAGACGGAGATCGAGGTGTTTACTACGCGGGTCGATACGATCTATGGGGTTACGTTTATGTGTCTGGCGCCGGAGCATGAGCTGGTGAGCCGGTTGACGACCGACGCGCAGCGCGCTGCGGTGGAGGAGTATGTCCGCTGGGCAGCTTCCCGCTCGGATGTCGAGCGGATGGCTGAGGTCAAGCGGGTGACCGGGGTGTTTACCGGCAGCTACTGCATTAATCCGGTGAGCGGCGAGCAGGTGCCCGTCTACCTGGCCGATTATGTGCTGGCGGGCTATGGCACTGGGGCGGTCATGGCGGTACCTTCAGGCGACCAGCGCGACTGGAATTTTGCGCGGCATTTCTCTCTGCCCGTGGTGCCGATTCTCGACGCTCAGCAGGGCCTCGAAGAGGCAGCTGACCCGACCAAAGAGGGGCGCTATATCAACTCGGACCTGATCAACGGGCTGGGCTATGCGGAGGCGGTGCCCCGCCTGATCAACTGGCTGGAGTCTAATGGCAAGGGCAGGGGCAAGGTGCAGTATCGCATGCGCAATGCTGTCTTTAGCCGGCAGCGCTACTGGGGTGAGCCGGTGCCGGTCTACTGGAAGGAGGGTATTCCTTACCCGCTGAGCGACAGTGAATTGCCACTGTTGCTGCCCGAAGTGGACAAATACCTGCCCACCGCTACCGGCGAACCGCCGCTGGGGCGGGCCGAAGGCTGGAAATACGAAAATCAGTACGAATATGAGCTGTCGACCATGCCCGGCTGGGCTGGTTCCTCCTGGTACTGGTACCGCTATATGGATCCGCACAACGAGGGGGCTTTTGCTTCGCCGGAGGCGCTGGCCTACTGGAAAGATGTGGATCTGTATGTGGGTGGCTCCGAGCATGCCGTAGGTCACTTGTTGTACAGCCGCTTCTGGAATCACTTCCTCTACGATCTCGGCCTTGCGCCGGAGCGCGAGTTTGCCAAAAAGCTGATCAACCAGGGCATGATACAGGGCATCATCGAGTACCTGATGCTGCAAAAAGATAAGGTCGACGGCCGCAGCCGTTTTGTGAGCGCCGATATCGCTAAGGAAGAACAGGAGCAATACGGCCGTGAGTTTGCGCGCATGCCCATACATGTCGATTTTGTGGCGGAATACGGTACGCCCAACTCGCACCTGACGGAGCAGGGCATACAGCAGTTTATCGAGTGGCGGCCCGATTTTGCGACGGCCATCTTCGAATCCAAGGAGGGTATTTACCGCGACGGCAGCTTCCTGCCTGCCGGCGATGCCGCCAGTATGCAGTTGCAGACCGTCTCGGAGGTGGGCAAAATGTCCAAGCGCTACTTCAATGTGGTCAATCCGGACGATGTGGTGGCCAAGTACGGGGCCGACTGCTTCCGCATGTACGAAATGTTTTTGGGGCCTATCGAGGATGCCAAGCCCTGGAATACCAAAGGTATCGACGGCGTGAGCCGCTTCCTGCGCAAGTTCCGCGCGCTCTTTTATACGGAGGCGGGCAGCTGGGCGGTGACCGATGAGCAGCCTTCCCGCGAGGAGCTGCGGGTGTTGCACGCGACCATCAAAAAAGTCAGCGAAGACATCGAGCGCTTCTCGTTCAATACTTGTATCAGCGCTTTCATGGTGGCTACCAACGAGTTGGGTCGCCTCGGCTGCCGCAGGCGCGCTGTGCTGCGCGAACTGGTCGTCGTCATGGCGCCCTTTGCGCCCTTCCTCAGCGAGGAGCTCTGGCACGCGCTGGGCGAAGCCGACAGCGTGCACCGCGCGTCATTCCCGGCTTTTGACCCCACCTACCTGCAGGCCGATACCATCACCTATCCGATTGCCCTCAACGGCAAGACGCGCCTGACGGTCGATTTTCCCGCCACGGCTACGCCGGCGGAGCTGGAAGCGGCCGTGCGCGGCATGGAGGCTTTGGCCAAATACCTGGAAGGCAAGTCGGTGAAAAAGGTGATCGTGGTGCCGGGACGGATGATCAACGTGGTAGTGGGGTAGCAGCCGCGGCGACAGCCGCAAAAAAGCAAATCTTTTTGGCGGCGACAGCCGCCAAAAAAAAACAATGAATTCTTTTTGGCGGCGACAGCCGCCAAAAAGAATCCTCACTCTATTGAAGCGCGTGCGCCCAACTCCACCACCTCCACCGCAGAGATTTTCCCCGCGGCCAGCGTAAACCGCACAGCAGTGCGCACGCGGTGGAAACCCTCGCGCCCGCAGGCGCCGGGGTTGATGTGCAGCAACTGCCGCCCCTGGTCGGGGACAACCTTGAGGATGTGCGAGTGCCCGCACACGTACAAGTGCGGGCGGTGCTCGTCCAGCAGTTTTTTGAGGCGGGCCGTGTAGCGGCCCGGATAGCCGCCGATGTGGGTCATGAGCACCCTGATGCCTTCTCGTTCAAAAATAAGATCCAGCGGGTAGCGCTGGCGGATGCTGAGATCGTCGATGTTGCCATAGACGGCCAGCAGGGGCTTGCCCGTCGACAGCAGGGTGTCGGCCACGGCCAGATTGCCGAGGTCGCCGGCATGCCAGAGTTCGTCGCAGTCAGCAAAAACGTCGGTGAGCTGCGGATCCAGCCAGCCGTGGGTGTCAGAAAGCAAGCCTATGCGCATCCTGCCTGATTGCAAAAACATGATAAAAAACTTACCTTAAGCTGAGCACAAGCCAGCGGGCATCAAACCCCGGCCAGCAAATCAATAACCAGCTTGCCCAGTTGCTGCCCCGCAGCCATTTTGGCAAAAGCCTCCGGCGCCTCTTCCAGCGGTACGATGCTGTCGATGACCGGCCGTATGCGGTGCTGCGCAACGAAGGCGAGCATATCCGCAAACTCCGCATCCGTACCCATGCTGCTGCCCATAATGTGCAACTGCTTCCAGAAGATGGCCTGCGGACTGAAAGACGGCACGGCCCCCTGGCCGCCACCGTAGCTGACGATGCGCCCGCCGGGCGCCGCCAGCTTGAGCAGCGCCTGAAAACCTTCACCCCCCGCACTGTCGATGATGAGGTCAAAATTGCCCGCCACCCGCTGCAGGCTTTTTTCCCAGCCCGCTTCGCGGTAGTTGACACCGCCCGCAACGCCCAGCTCGCGGGCGGCTGCCAGCTTATGGTCGTGCCCGCTGGTCACAAACACATGCGCACCGGCACACACGGCCAGTTGCGCCGCCAGCAGCGCAACGCCACCGCCAATGCCGGTAATCAGCACCCTTTCGCCCGCCACCAGCTGCCCTTTGGTGAAAAGCGAGCGCCAGGCCGTAAGGCCGGCCAGCGGCAGGGCCGCCGCCTCTGCATCGCTCAGGTGGGGCGGCTGCTCGTGCAGCCGATCTGGTGATACAGCGATGTATTCTGCCAGCGTGCCGTTGACCGGCATGCCCAGGATGCTGTAGTCGGGAGAAGGGTAGCGAGGGTTATCTCCCCACTGTATGTTGGGATTGATCAACACCTTGCGGCCTTCATAGCTGCCTGCCCCGTCAGACCCGAGGATGACAGGCGTCACAATGCCGGGGTATTTCCCCTGCGTGATCCACACATCGCGGTGATTGAGGGCTGCCGCATGCAGCTTCACCACCACCTGCCCCTCAGCAGGGACCGGCAGGGCCTGGTCAGGGACGAAGGTGAGCCCGCGGGGAGGCTCGAAGAAAACCAATGCACGCATGCTTATTAGCTTTTATTTCTTTTAGTTTGCGGCTGCCGCCACAAAAAGCAGGAACCTCATTTTAGCGGCATCAGCCGCAAAACAGAACATCTCGTTTTTGCGGCTGATGCCGCCAAAACAAAAGAACCTCGTTTTTGCGGCGTCAGCCGCCAAAACAAAACCCCTTGTTTTTGCGGCAACAGCCGCAAAAACCCACTACTTTTCCAGGCAGCGCAACTGCTGCCGGAAAAAATCAAGCTGATAAATCTTATACTCCTCATAACCACTACTCCAAAAGACCCGCACAAAATCAGCCTCTGCCTGCTGCAGAATATTGAGCTGCCGGCGGTCGATCGGATAGGCGACGCGATAGGTGAGCACCCCCTTGCGGGTATCATAGCTGCCGCGCTCCAGCTTCTCAGCCCGCAGGTTGACAAACTCGCCATTGAGCAGCTTGATGGTCAGTATGCTGCCCGACTCGATGAAGCCATACGCCTCCCGTGCATTGGGATAGGCAAAAGAAAACTCGAGGCTCAGTTGCTGCCGGTTGCCCCGGCTCGACAGAAACCCTTCGCAGCGCAGGTATTCTTTATCTTTTAGCAGCGGGCGCAGCCGCTCATCGGTATGCGTAAACAACAGCCGCTGGGCAACCTGCCGCGTCCATTCGCCCGTCGCTGCATCGCGGCTGTCTTGTGTCGTGATACAGTCCTGCTGCGGGGGCTGCCCCATGAGATCAAAGCCCGGTGGTGGCGCCAGCGAATTTTCGGAGATCGCCAGACTGTTGGTGTAGCTGCGGTCTACCTGCCGGCGGCGCAGCAGCAAATCTTCGAGCTTGCGCAGGCGCATGCGGGCGTTAAAGGCTTCAATGAAGCCCCCCTTTTCCACCAAATCCATATCCTGCACAGCAGTCTGCTTGGCCGTCTCCAGCGACAAAAAGGCGTTTACTTCCCGCTCGCGGGCGGCGGTCAGCTGCCGGCGGAGGATGTGCTGTACAGCTTCATCCGTAGTGCCGGCCAGTTGCTGTTCGAGGCGCTCGCGCTCGAGCTTGGACTCCTGCGCCATCTCCGCCGCCAGGTAGGTGGCGTCGACGGACAACTGTGCCTGACGTACAGCTACTTTGAAAAGATCTTCCTCATTGAGAGAAACGGACCCGTCCAGCGGCTCAATCGTGCCGTTGTAGACAGGGTAGGGGACAGAGCCGCTGGCGAGTATGCGCTGCCCCGGCAGGTCTTTGAAATAGCTAAACTGACCGTCGGGATAGACGACGATTTTTTCGCCTGCTGTATTTTCGCGGACTACCTGCGACCGAAGCGGCAGGCTGAGGGCCAACAGCGAGCCCGTGAGGATTAGTAATTTTTGGATTATGACCATGGTCTAAAACGATTAACTTTGCAACTGACTATCTTCCTGCTAACAAATATAAGGTATTTCTGCAATAGGAGGTGTATTAATGCCTCGTTTTGTGCACTTGTTGTTCTTTTGTGTTTCAGTCAAAACGGTAGCTTACTTATGCAGGATGCCAAACAAGGCGTTTTTTGTGTTGTTGAATTTGGAGCAGTTTTTTCGTCTGTAGGTCAATGCTGCCTGACAAGGCGCTTTTGCATGCTGCAACCTCCCGGAGGCACGACGGATATCAGGTGACTGAACAGCACTGAAAACCTGCCAACAGAGCACCACTTAGGTCTGAATGCAATGCTGCCTGACAAGGCGCTTTTGCATGCTGCGACCTCCCGGAGGCACGACGGATATCAGGTGACTGAACAGCACTGAAAACCTGCCAACAAAGAACCATCCGGGTCTGGTGAAAAAATCCGTACCCAAAAAGAAAACACTTACAAACGGCAGCATGGCTTGGCTACATTTTAAGATAGGATTCATGACCATCAGCATCTGGGACGTGCTGGATGTGCTGATCGTCGCCTGGCTGATGTTTCAGTTGTACAGGCTGTTGCGCGGCAGCATCGCTTTTGCCATATTCTTCGGGCTGCTGCTCATGTACATCATCTGGTGGCTGGTGAGCCAACTCGATATGCACCTGCTCGCAGGCATCCTCACGCAATTTGTGAATGTAGGCGTCATCGCGCTCATCATCATCTTCCAGCCCGAGGTGAGGCGCTTCCTGCTCTACATCGGCAACCGCACCCTGCGGCAGCGCCCGGCTTTCTGGGAGCGCTGGCTCCCTTCTGCAACAACAGCTACCACCGCCGATGCCGCCGAACTCGAGGAGCTCATGGAGGCCGTACTGCGACTGTCGGAGCAGCGTACCGGCGCCCTCATCGTCCTCAGCCGCAATTACAGGCTCGACGGCTACATAAGCGGCGGCACCGAGCTGGAAGCCCGCCTGTCCGCCGCCCTGCTCATGAGCCTCTTCAACAAAGACAGCCCCCTGCACGATGGCGCCGTCATCGTAGAATCGGGGAAAATCCTGCAGGCAGGTTGCGTGCTGCCGGTCTCCAAAAGCGATACCATCCCCGGCAATGCCGGCCTGCGGCACCGCGCTGCGGTGGGCTTGTCGGAGCGCATCAGCGTGGCATCGCTGGTCGTCTCCGAAGAGACGGGGCAGATTGCCGTCGCTTACGAGGGGGGGCTGGAGGAAAATGTGCACGCGCAGCGGCTGCGGCAGTTGCTGGAGTTGTACTACGTATAGAAAGGGTGTAGCTGTTTTTGCGGCTTCGCCGCAAAAACGAAATCATTGGTTTTGCGGCTGGCGCCGCAAAACTAAGCACAGCCATTTTAGCGGCGCCAGCCGCAAAACAAACTACAGCTGTTTTTGTGGCGCCAGCCACAAAAACACCCCTCTCGTTTTGCGGCGAAGCCGCAAAACTCCCTACTCAGCAGCCAAAATCCGATCCGGATAATCAGTAATCATACCATCCACCCCCCAGTCAAGGAGCATCCGCATCTCCGCCTGCTCATTCACCGTCCAGGGGATGACCCGCATGCCGCGGCCCTGGGCATCCGCTACCAGCGCCTGGCTGAGACTCTTATACGCCGGACTAAACACCTCCGGCATAAAGCCCAACCCCTTCAACTGCTTGTCCAGCGAGGACGCATCCTCCACCAGCAGCGAAATGCGCAACTCCGGCGCCATGCGCCGCACCGCCTGCAGCGCCCGCAGATCAAACGACTGTATGGTCACCCGCGGACCAATCTGCAACTGCCGGACCTGGTCGACCACCAGGCGGGCAAACTCCTCCACGGGCGGCGTAAGCTTGCCATCCCACTCAGGCTTGCTTTTAATCTCCAGATTGAAAAGAGGAAATTCCCGCGCATTGGCCCGACAGTAGGCGTCGGCCTGCATAAGTACCTCTACAAAACTCGGCTTGCTGGCTGCCTGAGCTTCCTGCGCGGGAAAAAGTGGGTGTTTGCGTCGCCCGCAGTCATACATACGTATCTGCTCACTGCTGAGCGACCATAGAGAAATCTTTTGTTCTTCTGCCGCCGTCACCGGCCGCCCGTCGGGATGGCTACAAATAACCGAGGACATCCAGGGCTCGTGCGAAACAATCAACTGCTGGTCAGCCGACACCGCCAGATCGAGCTCCAGCGTAGTCACCGCCGGAAAAGAAAGCGCCAACAGACAGGCCGCCACAGTATTCTCCGGCGCCAGCCCCCGCGCAGCGCGATGCCCCTGCCACTCAAATGGAAGTTGGATAGATTCCTTTTGCATCGTACTTTTGCTTGCGTTGCTGCTGCAGGATAGAGAACTTAACAGAATAGTCACTAAAAGGGTGGGCAGGCCAACAAAAACTCCTGCCCGATGCTGGGTGGTTTTGAACATTTTCAGTAATTCTGTAATCGCAATCAACTCTTTTTCACACAAGGGCGGAAACGGGAAACAAATGTACTAACAATGTACTATAATGAATAAGCTTTTATACCATCTGTTATTCGTTCCGGTGACGAAACTGCCAATTTGGTGGATGTACCGGATTTCAGACCTGCTCTACTGGGTCCTCTACCGCGGACTGGGCTATCGCCAAAAAGTCGTACTGGGCAATATGCGCAGCATTTTCCCCGAAAAATCTGCCGCCGAAATCCGCCGGCTGGCGGACGCTTTCTACAGCCATTTTTTTGACCTCATCGTAGAGACGCTGCG
Source organism: uncultured Saprospiraceae bacterium (assembly GCA_964441755.1). Classification (GTDB taxonomy): domain Bacteria; phylum Bacteroidota; class Bacteroidia; order Chitinophagales; family Saprospiraceae; genus JAUMBM01. The sequence continues at coordinate 12,410 of CAYTVG010000026.1, read as the reverse complement.
CGTCTTCAGCATGCCGGCCGAAGAGGTGAAGCAAAGATGCACCCTCACCAATACCGCCCTGCTGGAACACTACTACGCCCAGGGCAGAGGCATCGTGCTGGTCGCCGGCCACTACAACAACTGGGAAATCGCCTCCCAGTCGATGAGCCTGCAGCTCAGCCACCAGATCATCGGCGTCTACGCACCCCTCAAAAATGCTTTTTTTGAAAAAGCCACCAAGCGCCACCGCGCGCGCTTCGGCATGGCACTGGTGCCCATGCAGCAGGCCCGGGATTTTCTCACCCACTACGACCACCAACAGCGACCCGGCATCACCCTGCTGGCCGCCGACCAGTCGCCCTCCAACCCCGAGCGCGCCTTCTGGACCCACTTCCTCGGCAGGGAGACCCCCGTCTTCTTCGGACCCGAGTATTTTGCCCAAAAATACAACCTCGTCATGGTCTTCGGCCACCTGACCAAGCGCAGCCGCGGACACTACGACATGCGCTTTGAGCTGATCGAAGACCAGCCCACCCAACTTCCTTATGGAGAATTGACACTGCGCCACGTGCGGGCGCTCGAAAAGGACATCCGCGACAATCCCCAGTACTGGCTGTGGACGCACCGCCGCTGGAAGCGGCAGCGGCCGGCCAACGCTACGGTTTTTCCCAACCTCCCGTAAAAATCTGCATTATCCTGTGCATCGCCCGCGCAGGCGATGCACAGGCCGCTCTGCGGCAGCTGCGGCCCGATAAAAAATCAAAAGAACAGCCCGCGCGCGCTGAGCCGCTTGTGCAACGGTATATCAGAGCATCTCGTAAATACCCGCAATGCCCTGTCCGCCGCCCACACAGGCGGTGACCATACCGTAGCGGCCCTTGCGGCGCCTGAGTTCGTTGAACAACTGTATGGAAAGCTTAGCCCCCGTACAACCCAGCGGGTGACCCAGTGCGATAGCCCCCCCATTGACGTTGACGCGCTCCGGATCGAGCCCCGCCTCCTGAATCACCGCCAGCGCCTGCGCCCCGAAAGCCTCATTGAGCTCGATCAGGTCAATATCGTCGAGTTTGAGCCCCGCCTGCCGCAGCGCTTTGGGGATGGCCACACAAGGCCCGATACCCATATAGAGCGGATCAACACCCCCCACCGCGCAGGAAGCCATGCGCGCGATAGGACTCAGCCCCAGCTGCTTGAGCATATTTTCGCTCACCACCAGCACAAAAGCAGCCCCGTCGGAAGTCTGCGAAGCATTGCCGGCCGTCACCACGCCCCCCTGGGCAAAAGCCGCCCGCAGCGAGCCCAGCCCTTCGAGGCTGGTATCGCGCCGCACCCCCTCGTCCATAGCCACCACCTGCGAGCGCTCCACCCGCTTGCCATCGACCACCCGCACCTCCGGCACCGTCACCGGGATGATTTCATCCGTAAAATAGCCCGCATCGATGGCCGCGCCCGCCCGCTGGTGCGAGCGCACCGCAAACGCATCCGCCTGCTCGCGGCTGATACTATATTTTTGGGCCACCGCCTCCGCCGTCAGGCCCATGCTGGCCAGATAGCTGGGCGTACTGTTGGCCACCTCATAACTAGGCGCCAGCTTATAGCCCGTCATCGGAATCACACTCATACTCTCCGCCCCGCCGGCGATAAACACTTCCCCCATACCCGCTCTGACCTTGGCCACGGCCAGCGAGATAGCCTCCAGGCCCGAAGCACAATAGCGGTTGATGGTAAAGCCTGGCACCGACTTGCCCAGCGCCCGCATGGAAATCTGCCGGCCGATCTGCAGCCCCTGCTCACCCTCCGGATTAGCGCAGCCCACGATCACATCATCCACCAACTGCGGGTCCAGCTCCGGAGTACGTGCCAGCAGCTCACGGATAATATCCACTGCCAGATCATCCGAGCGATAAGCAGCAAAGCCCCCCTTTTTGGCCTTAGCCACTGCGGAGCGGTATCCTTTTACAATGTAAGCTTCCATGCGTATATCTTTTGTACCTGTAAAGATAAGAGAATCCCCCAATCAGCAAAACCCTGTTTAGCGAATTTTCGCAAAGAAGCCCCCGCTTTTTTGTCTGCCCCCCGCCCGCGCCTTGCCCGGCGCCCCTCCGCCCCGGCCCCGGGCCGCTTTGCAGGCAGTTGGGTAGCGGTAAAAAAGCTCCGCAGCCGCAGCTGCCGCCCGGCAGCAAGCCGCGCCCTGCGCCTCCCTTGCGCCCGCCGCCGGTGCTGCCGCCTCCCCGCCCGCCCTCAAATTGCAAAAAATACGCCCCAAAGGTTGGAAAAAAGAACCGCAGTGGTTATCTTTGCAGCCGCTTAACAAAGCAGTCTTTCGGGTGATTAGCTCAGTTGGTTTAGAGCGCCGCCTTGACAGGGCGGAGGTCACTGGTTCGAATCCAGTATCACTCACGAGTAAAACGGGGTGTAGCGCAGCCCGGTAGCGTACACGCCTGGGGGGCGTGTGGTCGCAGGTTCAAATCCTGTCACCCCGACAAAAGCCCGGTGGTTCTTGCTTCCTAGAGCCATCGGGTTTTTTTATTTTTGGGAAAGGCTACCGTATCATTGTAAGTCGGGGCCAATTCATACCTTAGAGTGTGTTCGGAAATTTTAATCTGAATTAGGTTTAAATCGGCTGCAAATAATTGAAACATTGGCCAATCTCTTCCAGATTTTACTCTGGCTTTTTGATTTAGGGCATCATTCACCCTTTGAATCGCACCGTCGCGGATCCATTTCTCAAAATAATAGTTCGCCGCTCGCCAATAGGGTAGCTTGTAGGTGAGTCTCTCCATCGGCATCCGGTATGAACCATGTATAACAGGGTATTTACTACTACTCGAAGATTATGCTTTCTCTTGCGTTTTATGTCAAAAATTCCGATATTTCAGCCCATTGGGAGTCGGTAAATTCTTTGAATTTTTTGGTCATATTTAGCTGTTTGGTCACAACAAAGTTAGACACGGCTCCCTCTTTTTAAAAACCCGAATACGCTCTTAGAACCTCGCTGAGCTCAATGAACAAATTCAGGCATGGTCGTATATCTTCAATCAGGAATACCCACATCAAAATCTGGGCTTTAATACCCCGGATTATTTTGAAACTTTGAAAAAAAATAATATTTTGGCGTTGTTGCAGCTTAGAGGAACTGTACAACTTGAAAGAACTAATTAAAATAGAGAAACCAAGCAAATGATACTAGATAACGAAAACGAAAATTTAAAAGTCCACGAATGGATTTCATCCTATACTGAACAAGGTAAACTTGATATTGTTACTGGTTACTTTACTATTGGTGCTCTTGCTTGGCTTTCAAAGAATGTAAATGACAAAATCACTGACTTTAGACTGGTACTTGGCGATATTGTAAATTTTGACTCAATAGACAACCGACCTTTAGACTTACTTAATGAAAATATAAACATTGAAGCCTCTCTAAAACTTAGTAACTTATCAAAGGAAGCAGTTGCTTTTTTAAAACAGGATAAAGTTGTGGCAAAGACATTAGAACCTAATTTTTGCCATGCAAAAAGTTATTTGTTCAATCCCAATATAAAAGACGATAGAAATAAATATTTCATCTCCGGAAGTTCAAACCTTACAGAGGCAGGGATTGGACTAAAGTACACCAACAATATTGAATTGAATATTGCCGAGACAGGCAATAACAATCAATACAAAGAGCTTGTTGAATGGTTTGATGCATTGTGGGTAAGACCACAGGCACACAAAGAAAAGACTTTGATCTCTCCTGACGGAACAAAATCTAAAATAGACTTCAAACAATATTTGATTAATGAAATTGAGCGAATTTTCATCAAATACACTCCACGTGAACTATACTACAAAGTATTGTTTGAATTATTCGGCAATCAACTTTTAGAAACAGAAAACGATCCAAATTTTAACAGACAAATTGGGCGTTTGGAAAACTCTGTAGTGTACAACACGCTTTTTGAATTCCAAAAAAAAGGCGTGCTCAGTTTAATTCGAATGCTCCAAAAATACAATGGAGCAATTTTGGCTGATGCGGTAGGTTTGGGTAAAACTTGGAGTGCTCTTGCTGTAATAAAATTCTTTCAACTTCAAGGATGTGAAGTGTTATTGCTTTGCCCCAAGAAACTAGAGCACAATTGGAGAAGATATTTAAAATATCAGGATTCACGTTTCGAGAAGGATCAATTTGATTTTTTTTTGCGTTTCCATACCGATATGCATGAAGATCGTATTCAAAAATACTTTGATCGTGCTGACAAATACTTTACCAATGACAAACCAAAATTGATTGTCATTGATGAGAGCCATAACCTTAGAAATGACAAATCAAATCGGTATAAATTTTTACTTGAGCAGATCCTGAAAGAAAATGAAAATGTAAAAGTTCTGCTTCTATCCGCCACACCAATAAATAATTCATTAAACGATATCCGTAATCAATTCAAATTGATGGTACAAGGTGATGTTAATGGATATGAAGAAAAGTTGGGTATAAGAAACTTGGATTACACTTTCCGAACAGCACAAAAGGTATTCAATGAATGGCGTGAAGACACAAGCCCAAGAATCAGCGATTTCATCAAAAAGTTGCCAGCGAATTTTTTTACCCTTACCGATTCTCTGATTGTTGCAAGAACTCGTAAAATGATTGAAGGTCAGCAAACGGGGCTAACATTTCCAGTGAAAACTAAACCTGTAAATCTTTTTGTCACGCCAAGTCAACTTGGAAATTTTGAGTCATTCGAAGAATTGTTTGACCATTTTCCACCGATGCTTTCAGGCTACCAACCTTCGTTTTACGTTGAAGAAGAAAACGAAGAAGCAACAGATGTACTGCATGATGAAAGACAAAGAGACCGTTTCTTGGTAAAAATGATGTACATCTTGATGGTGAAACGATTAGAATCGTCTTGGTATTCTTTCTACTTTACCATTGATAAAATTAAAAACCATCACCAAAACGCTTTGGACAAAATCAAGGCTTATCAGAAAGAAACGGCTAATAATAAGTTGGATGAGAAAGACGAAAACTTGTTTGATGATGATGAATTGCAGGACGATTATGAAGATCTTACTTTAGGCAAAAAACGAAAAATATATCTTTCTGATATTGATGCGTCAGGAAACTTGGAGAACTTCAAAAAGGATTTGAAGAAAGATTTGGATGCACTCGATAATCTTTTTATTAATCTCCAAAAGTTTGAAACCAAAATCAAGAAAGAAATTGTCCGCCCAGGAAACCAAAATTCAGCAGATGACAAACTTCAAACACTAATAACTGAAATCAACAAGAAAAGAGCCTTAGATGAAAACGGTGGAAACGCAAAAGTTGTCATTTTCACCGTCTACCGTGATACAGCTCAATATCTTTTTGACCAATTAAAAAGCCGAGGATTTGATAAACTCGCTATGGTTTCTGGCTCCGGTTCACAAACCAGTGATTCAGATGAAGAAACCAAAAATTTTGAACCCATTTTGGAACGCTTTGCCCCATACACCAAACTTTTTATGGAAAAGGAATGGGATTTTCAAACTAGTAAAAAAGGTACTGAAGCTTACCACGAATGGATTTTATGGGTGGCACAAAACCATCCGAAAACATATTCCAAAATTCAACAACCAATTGATATTCTCATTGCAACCGATGCACTAAGTGAAGGACAAAACCTGCAAGATGCTGATATGGTCATCAATTACGATATCCATTGGAATCCGGTTAGAATCATTCAGCGTTTGGGGCGTATTGACCGCTTAGGTAGTCCGAACAAAAAAATATTCGGCATTAATTTCTGGCCATCGAACAACATCAACTCTTACTTAAATCTTCAGGGAAGAATTGAGCAACGAATGGCTGCGATGAAACTGGCAGGTGCGGAAGTCGATGAAAAGTTCTCTGAAACCTTCCAAGAAATGATTCAAGATGAAAGTCTCGACCAACGCATGAAAAACCGAATGATGGAACAAATGCAGGTTACTTTCGATGATTTGGATGGAAATGAAACTTTTGGTTTTGATGACCTTTCTTTAGAACGATACCGCCAAGATTTATTAGAAGAATTCAATAAGGATAAGGATAAGTATCAACGCATGCCAAAAGGTGTTTATACAGGTTTTAAAACAGACACTTCCGTTTGTGCTGAAAACGGATTGATTGCTTTACTTGGATATCCTGCTCGACCTGCAAAAATCATCAATCACGAATATAAAGTTTTTGATCTAGTTTACATCAATAAGCAAGGCAAGATGGTGCTTTTGAATCAAAAAGACGTTTTAGACGCTTTGACCCATCACAAAGATAATAATCGTTTTGTGCCGGATGCAATAGATAAAGGAGATGATGAAGCTATTCAGGAATTGGTTATTGCCATAAAAACATGGCTGGATAGCCAATCAGCAGAAGAACAAGTGCAGGAAGACGGTACTATCAAAAAAGTAATGGGATCAGAAGCAAAAGACCTTTTATCAAAATTGAGAAAAGGAGATAAAGACGCGTTATCTCGTGTAAAGCAAAACGTGAAGGTGAATGAAAAATTCCAACTCGAGAATTTCGATTTAATCACTTGGTTTTTAGTAACAGCATAGATATGAACCTACAAATATTCGATCAGGTTGGTTTTCTACAAGCTCTCAAAGCACTTTTCAAAGACTTGAAAGTCCCCATGAATTACGTTACAGACGAGCCTACCATAGCAAAGGAAATCCTGAGAGATACCTATAAGGACAATGACACTTTCCAACTCATGGATGATGTCTATTTCTTGGGGATGGTGGACGATGCTGCTTTTGAAGGAAATATTTCGCTGGATGCTAAGAAGATTAAATCCGATTATGACGGCATTCTGATTTTTGGCGTAACGCTTAAAAGCCGACCCAATGGATTACTCCCTACCCGTTCGCAGTTAGCTGAAATCTCAAGAGCCTTCAACCGGGAATTTTATTATACCCCTGTAGTAGTAGTTTTCAAATACGGCAACTATCTCGCCTTTGCCAACACAGAACGACTCAAATACAAACAAGAGTGGCGAGAAGGTGAAAAGGCAGGTAAAGTAAGTTTGTTGCGTGACATCCATATTGAAAAACCTCATTCTGGACATGAACGCATCTTAACTGAACTTCAAATTCCAACTACCGGAACCAATAAGGTTGATTCCTTCGCCAAATTGTATGCGTATTGGCAGGAAGTATTCAGCGTAAGTCTGCTCAACAAGAAATTCTACCAAGAACTTTCTAATTGGTATTTCTGGGCAACGCAGCACGTTACTTTTCCTGGGGAACCGACAATTGCTGATGCCCATCATAAAAAGGCCAAACTAGAGGACTTACTACAGGAGCACAGAGCTACCAATGTGATTCGAATGCTTACCCGTCTGCTCTTTGTGTGGTTCATTAAAGAAAAAAAACTAATACCCGAAGAACTTTTTGAGCTGGATGCACTGCAAAAAGATATTCTGAATGAAATATCTCCTTACCACGAAAGGGGTATGTTCAAAGAACGAAACCAGGAGAGCATTTATTATAAAGCCATTTTACAAAACCTGTTTTTTGCTACGCTCAACTGCCCTATTAAAGCCGATAGTTTGGACAAACGTAAAAGGGGGTTTCGGGGCGATGGATATGGTACACACAGGGGCATTGATTACCTGATGCGTTATAAGCATTATTTTAAAAATCCCGATGCCTTTTTAGAAAAACTGAATCAAACCGTTCCGTTTTTGAATGGTGGTTTATTTGAATGTCTGGACGACAAATTCAACAACATATACATTGACGGCTTCTCCGATCATATGATCAAGGGTGAACAACTCATAGTTCCGGATTACCTCTTTTTTGGTGTGGAAGAAGAAACCGACCTTAGTGATATTGTAGGCATAAAAGACAAGAAGTATAAACAAGCAGCTGTGAAAGGGCTGATAAACATTCTTAAATCATACAAGTTTACCATTACCGAAAACACCCCGATAGAAGAAGATGTAGCCCTTGACCCGGAACTTTTGGGTAAAGTCTTCGAAAATCTTTTGGCGAGCTACAACCCTGAAACCAAAACAACTGCACGCAAGCAAACTGGCTCCTTTTACACACCACGTGAAATTGTGAATTACATGGTGGATGAAAGCCTGATTGCCTATTTGAAAAACGCCATTTCAAATTGGGGTGGTTTGGATGATGAAGCCTTGGACAAAGAACTGCATGTACTCACATCTTTCGATAGCAAAGTGCCTTTTCTCGATAATCCGGTACTACAAAAACAAATCATCACCGCTTTAAGCAGTTGCACAATACTTGATCCGGCTTGCGGTTCGGGTGCCTTCCCTATGGGGATTTTGCAAAAAATGGTGCATATCCTGCAAAAGCTCGACCCGGATAACAAGGTTTGGAGAGAAGTACAACTAGCAAAGGCTGAACAGGAATCAAAGGCAGCTTTTGAAATTGAAGATAATAAAGCACGAGAAGAACGCTTATTGGAGATTAACGAAGCCTTTGACCAAAGCATTAACCACCCGGATTATGCCCGAAAATTGTTCTTGATTGAAAACTGCATTTATGGCGTGGACATACAACCCATAGCCACCCAAATTTCCAAGTTGCGTTTCTTTATTTCACTGGTGGTAGAGCAAAAGCCAGGTGAAAAAGCTACAAATAACTTCAATATTAGACCACTTCCAAACCTTGAAACCAAGTTTGTGGCGGCAAATACGCTTATTGGCATTAACAAAGATGGGGGCTTATTTGAAACCGATGAAGTAAAGAAACTGGAGAATGAACTTAAAATTGTTCGTCACAAAATTTTTAGCCTTAAATCAAAAGAGCGAAAAATAGCATGGAGAGAAAAAGACAAAGAGTTGCGGGAAAAGCTTTCAATGATTTTAAAAAACCAAGGTTTGCCATTAGATGCCGCAGCAAAATTGGCAAAATGGGATCCTTATGACCAAAATGCTTCTTCACCATTTTTTGATTCTGAGTGGATGTTTGGAGTCAAAAAAGGATTCAGTATTGTAATTGGCAACCCGCCTTACACTCAAGTACCCAAAGGGTTGTACAGTGAAAAGCAATTTCCCTACTCAGAAGGAAAAGATAAAGGAAAGCAAAACCTTTACAAGGTATTTGTTGAAGCATCCAAAAATCTCAGCAAAAATGAAACAGGCATTGCATGTATGATTGTTCAAAGCAGTCTTCTTGGCGATCTATCCTCAACCTACACAAGAGAATTAATGCTCAAGAAAACCATAATCGAAGAAATTCTAGAATTCCCCAAATCAGCCCCTACTAAAGGAGGACAGGTGTTTGAAAATGTGTTGCAAGGTACCTGTATCTATCGATTTATAAATCGCACACCAAGTGTCAATCATAAATTCAAAATTTCAATTAATAATGATGTGACTACACTTAAAAATCTTAAGTATGAATTTATCTTACAAAATTCCCTTTTTGAATTATACCCTGGTACATATTATATTCCATTGGTGAATCGAGGTGATTTCAATGCAATTCTCTTAGCGAAAGACTTAACCCGCCCATTGAATAGTTTTTTATTAAGTATAAATCAAGGCGATTTGAATTTAACAACTTCAAGTGATTATTTTTCAGATAGTGATACAGGTATTAAATTGTTTCGCGGAAAAAATGTTCAGAGATACTATTTGATTGAAGAAGTTGATGAATACGTGAAACTAGGTTTTAAAAATGATAAAATAATTTTCAACCAAGAACACAAATTTCTTGTTTGTCAAGAAATCACGGGTACAACAGATAAATACAGGCTTCATTTTTCAGTTACTAACCCAAAACAGAAATTTCTTTTTGGGCATACAGCCAATAAATTACTAATAGAAAAAACTTACTCAACTGAAGCATTTGGTGTTATTCTTAATTCAAAGTATTTGGATTGGTTGTTTAGAAAAACTTCAACCAACAACCATGTTATGGGCTATGAAATAGTACAATTTCCTATCCCAATTATGGTTGATAAGAACTCTAAGCTTCTAGAAACATTATATTTCATAATGAATTATGTTCAAACTAAAGAGAATTCAAATAAAAGTACATTTGAACAAATTATTAATGGAATTACGTTCAACCTTTACTTCCCTGACCACATGAGAGAGCGCGATATCGATGTATTAGGGTTTGTGGAGCGTGATATCGAAGAAGTGATTCAAGGTAGCAATTTTGAAAAACTAAGCGATATAGAAAAAGAGCAGATCATTGAGCAACTCCATACCAAGTGGAGCCACCCGGATAATGAGGTGCGTAACCGTATCAAGTTATTTGCAGTGCGTAGTCCGGAGATTTTAAAACCGATATTAGAAAGCTGATGAAGAAGATTAAGGAAATCAAAATCCAAAACTTTAAGGCTTTTCAGCGGGAACAGGTTTTTCCCGTCAACGGTAAGCACGTTTTGGTTTATGGAAATAATGGTTCTGGTAAGTCCTCTTTGTTTTGGGCATTGTATACTTTTTTACAAAGTAGTATAAAACCAAATGATGATGAAGTAAAAAAATACTTTGTAAATTATGTTGATGGAGATTCAAATACCAATCAGACACTTAAAAATATATTTTCAAGTGATGTAGATGATTCATTTATTGAAATTACCATTAACGAAAATCCAGGTGTTGATCGTAATATGAAAATCAATGCAAATAATGTTCCGACCCGTCCGGAAAATAATGGTAACGATACAATAATTCAGGAATTAAATCTTGGTAGTGATTTCATTAATTATAAGCTTCTTCACAACTTTTATAATGCTTCGCACAAACAAGAAATTAACTTATGGCCAGTTTTTGAAAAGGATATTTTTCCTTTTATGACGCGGGGAGTGAGTAATTGGATGGATTATATCAAAAATATTACTGAAGATGTTCCAAGAAGAACAAATGGTTCAAAGAGATCAGGAAATACTAAAATAGATTTTGAGAGGAGATTAACAGATTTGAATAACGAACTTGATAATATATTACTTGAGATTTCCACTACAGCAAATAAATTTTTAAAAAGTCATTTTTTTGACAACAGAGATACCCTCAAAGTAAATCTAACTTATTCTGGGCGTATTAATTACGATTTGGTTTCGAAACGTATGTGGCAAAATGAAAACAGATTAAATCATCTTCGGATAAAACTTACAGTTGATATAAATAAAAATTTTAACGGTAGTCCTAATTGGCAAACGCTTCACCGTGTTCAATCCTTTTTGAATGAATCGATGCTAACTAGAATTGCAATTTCAATTAGGATTGGGGCTTTGAGAACACGCGTTCAAAATACAGATTTTAAAATTCTTGTCTTAGATGACATGTTGATTAGCCTCGATATGTCCAATAGAATGGAAATGGTTAAGGTTTTGTTGAATATAGATAGCAACCAAGAGCTAGAAAAGATTTTTGGAGGATTTCAAAAGTTTATTTTTACTCATGACTTGGGATTTTATGAGTTAATTAGAAGATATACCAACCCTGATGAGTGGGTTTATCTTAAATTTCATTCAAACGAAAATATTGAGGCACCACCTATTGTAAAAATTGATAAACAGAGAATTGATAAAGCAATTGAGTATCTCAAAGATGGTGAATTTGAAGCTTGTGGGAATGAGTTGAGAAAGGAAACAGAGGCAGTTTTAGATAAGTATCTTAAAGGTCTTAATCTAGCTGGAACAGGTGATTTTGAACCATTAATGAATAAATTGAATAAGGCTTTGAACGAAGCTAATATTAATAATTATGCAAAGTTCAAAAAAACGTTTACTTCAAGAGGATTAACCGTTAGTTCACTTCAAAAATTAAAAACAAATTTTGAGGCTGACCCTTCATTAATACCAGAGGATAGGAGTAAGCTGATTTCATTGAGAAATAGTTTGATCAATTTTCTAATTGAACAAATAAAATTTGATGACAATGCAATAAGAACGATAGCTGAAACAAAGGATATACTCAAAAGAATAATGAACCCTGCATCCCACTCATCCCTAGTGCCACTATATGAAGGTGAATTAAAAAAAGCTATTGAAGGTATTCAAAAATTGAAGAAATTATTAGATATACGTTAATCAAACTTGGACTGGCTGGAGTGGACACCTAAGATGGTCGGCAAAATTTGGAAAGAAACTAAAGAAAACTTAATATGATGTCCAAATTTTGCCGACCGCCTCAATTTACAAGATATGCCGATATCCGCTTTTTTCAATTTTTAACTTTCTGAACAATTGTACCGGCCCCCTAAATAACCAGACAAGATTACAATATTAAAATTGTAATTTTGACTATGGAAAAGAAGCGACGCAGCAAAGAAGAAAAGCTAAGCATTCTCAAAGAAGCGGAGAGCGAGGGAGTAGAAGTTACGATCAGGAAGCATGGGATATACCCATCGACCTTCTATCACTGGCGTAAGCAGTATCTCATCTTCCGCACCTCGATTTGCAAAAATCAAGAATAAAAATTCCAGTACGA
>CAYTVG010000025.1:0-46310 GCA_964441755.1 uncultured Saprospiraceae bacterium | reverse complement strand
CTACGGCAACTCAGGGTGGTCAGGTGTGTGTTGGTGTTACGGCTGACAATTTCACTAATATCAATGGTGTTCAGCTGAGTATTGCGTACAATTCAAGCATACTTGGTTTTGCATCAATAGACTCGATCGGCCTGCCCGGTCTTACTGCTGCGAATTTTGGGACATCGAGCCCGGGTGTTATTACGCTAAGTTGGATAGACGCGGAACTTGACGGAACAACTGTGCCCAACGGTACGCGCTTGTTTAGAATGTGTTTCAACGTAGTGGGTAACACGACGAGTCAGATTAGCTTCAGCAACACACCCACGCCCATCGAGGTAATTAATACAGCTGACCAGAATGTACAGGTAACGACGGTGAATGGCACGATTACGATAGGTAGTTCTCCACCACCGCCACCACCACCTTCTACTGGATTTACCTTGACGATAGGCAGTGCTACGGCAACACAGGGTGGTCAGGTGTGTGTTGGTGTAACGGCTGATAACTTCACTAATATCAATGGTGTTCAGCTGAGCATTGCGTACAATTCAAGCATACTTGGTTTTGCATCAATAGACTCGATCGGCCTGCCCGGTCTTACTGCTGCGAATTTTGGGACATCGAGCCCGGGTGTTATTACGCTAAGTTGGATAGACGCGGAACTTGACGGAACAACTGTGCCCAACGGTACGCGCTTGTTTAGAATGTGTTTCAACGTAGTGGGTAACACGACGAGTCAGATTAGCTTCAGCAACACACCCACGCCCATCGAGGTAATCAATACAGCTGACCAGAATGTACAGGTAACGACGGTTAGTGGCACGATTACGATCGGGAATTCTCCACCGCCACCACCACCGCCTTCCAATGCATTTACACTCACGGTGGGAAGTGCTATGTCCAGCCCGGGCAATCAGGTATGTCTGGGGGTGACGACGAACAATTTCACCAACATCAATGGTTTGCAATTTAGTATAGCCTACAACCCTAGTATGTTGACTTTTGTGTCTGTAGGCTCATTGAATCTTCCCGGGCTGACGGCTTCTAACTTTGGAACATCGACAGCAGGCGTCATTACTATGAGCTGGATAGATCCTGAGTTAAACGGCCATACAGTACCCAACGGAACTCAGTTGTTTACGCTGTGTTTCAATGTAGTAAGTTCCAGTACGAGTACAGTAAACATTACCAACACGCCTACGCCTATAGAGGTTGTCAATACCAATGACGAGAATCTCAATGCGGTAACTGTGAACGGTACAGTTACCACTGGCGGTGGTGGTGGCAACAGCAATCCTTTCACACTCTCGATGGAAAGTGCGACTGCTCAGCAGGGTGCACAAGTATGCCTTGATGTGACGACTACCGGATTTACAAGTGTTAATGGAATACAGTTTAGTATACAGTACAACTCTTCATCATTGACATTTCAGGCTATACAATCCTTTAATTTACCAGGGCTGTCTGCTGTGAATTTTGGTACATCGACTCCGGGAATCGTTACGATGAGTTGGACGGATGCGGAATTAGACGGACACACGTTGGCTAATGGCAGCAGATTATTTGAAATATGTTTTACACAAAATAGCTGTAACGGCAGTTCGGTTAGTTTTTCAAATACGCCAACGGCCATTGAGGTGGTAAACGCTATGGATCAGATGATACCTGTGACCACCACCAATGGCATGGTATCAGCAGATTGTGGCAGTGGTACATTCACGCTGGATATAGAGGACGTAAATAATGCATGTCCGGGCACGCAAGTTTGTCTGGATGTTACAGCTACCAATTTTACCAATATCAATGGTGTGCAGTTTACGGTTGGGTATAATCCAGCTCATCTCACCTATTCAAGTGTTGGGGCTTTCGTACTGCCGGGTTTGACAGTGGCCAATTTTGGTACAGGCAACGGTACGGTCACTTTCAGTTGGACGGATCCCGAATTAGATGGGCACTCCCTGCCGGCATCACCTGCGCAGCGCCTGTTTGAGATTTGCTTTACGGTTGTATCAGCACCGACCTCTTTATCGTTTACCAATACACCGACGAGCATTGAAGTGGTGAATGCCAATGACCAGAATGTGCAGGTAGCTACCAATATGGGTATGGTTACTTGCAATCAGTCAGCACCTTTCACGATTTCGAATGCACAGGTTCAGAATGTTCAATGTGCAGGTCAGAATACAGGATCAATCGCCTTGACAATTAGTGGGGGTACTGGTCCTTACACATACGTCTGGTCTCCCAATGTAGGTACAGGGGCGACGGTGTCACAGCTTGCAGCGGGCACCTACTCTGTTACGGTTACCAACACACCGACCGGTCAGACTACTACGGGTCAATACACAGTGACCAGTCCGCAAGCACTCGCCATCACGGGTACAGTTGTGCCAGTCACGACTGTTAACAACGGAGCGGTTTCATTAATTGTGAGCGGCGGAACGCCAGGCTATACATATCTGTGGAATAACGGCAGCACCAGCAGCAGTATTTCCAACTTGGCGCAAGGTACCTATTGTGTGAGCGTGACCGACCAGCAGAATTGTATAGCTACCAACTGTTTTGTGGTACCGGGACCTGCGCCTGTAGCGATTACCAATGCCCAGATTCAGAATGTTCGTTGTTTTGGACAGAATACGGGTTCAATAGCATTGGTCATCACAGGGGGGTCAGGACAGTTTACGTATAACTGGCTACCCAACGTAGGTAATACGGCTACTGTCACACAGTTGGCTGCGGGTACATACGCGGTGACAGTAGTCGATATGTCCAATGGACAAACAGCAACGGGTCAGTATGTAGTGGCTAGTGCCACTGCGATTGTAGCAACGCCTGCAATTACGGCCTCGACGGCTGGCAACAACGGATCTATTGCATTGACTGTAACAGGCGGAACTCCGGGGTATACCTATACGTGGAATACGGGCGCTACGACTAGTAATATCAGTAACCTGGCTCCGGGAAGCTACTGTGTAACCATAACGGATCAACAAAACTGTAGTCGTACGACATGTTTCACGGTGCCCTCTGCGCCTTTAGCCTTTTCCTCAGTAACAACGGATGCAGAGACCTGTATCGGGCTGTCAAATGGTCGTATAACAGTCAATGTAGTGGGCGGTGTAGCTCCTTATTCACTCACTGCTCAGCCAGGAAATATAAACCTTGAAAGCACAACAGGCAACTTTATCATTAGCCCACTGGCAGCAGGTACATATAGTTTGATTATTACGGATGCTTCCAACGGCACGCTGACAAGGAATGAGACAGTAGCGGCAGCCACAGCCATTACGGTTGTACCAACGGTAGTGAACGATACAGAAGATGCCGGCTGTGTAGGTAGCATAAGCCTGAATATCACAGGAGGCGCCCCTGGTTATGTAGTTAACTGGAATGTCCCCGGGTTGGTTGGATCGCAGATTATTTTCCTATGTGAGGGCAATTATGTACCAACCATTCGCGATGCCAACGGATGTGAAATCACAGGCAGTCCGATTCCTGTAAATACTTTCGCACAGACACCGGGTCAGCGCGTTGATGCAATCTGTGTGGGCGATAACAACGGCTCTATAACAGTTAATGGCAGCGGCGGGCAAGAGCCCTATGAATATGCGTGGAGGAGTAGCTCCGGAGGAACCGTATTGTCTACTGACCCGACACTAAGCAATGTAGCTGCAGGTAATTATGTGCTGACACTTACAGATGCGACGGGTTTAAGTGTGATAAGGACGTATACGATTGGTACCCAGTCAAATTTCACGGCAGTGGCTTCCATTTTGTCGGATTATAATGGATTTGATGTAAGCTGTGCAGATGCCAGTAATGGCCGGCTGTCAGCTGTTATTGTGGCTAGCCCGGGTACAACAGGATTCACCTACCGTTGGGAGCGCGGAGGTAATCTCATCGGCCAAACTGCTGATTTGGACGGAGTGGTTGCTGGTACGTACCGACTAATTGTCACGGATGCATTAGCATGCAGCCAAGAGACAGAAGTGGAGCTGGTTGCACCAAATCCGATTAACATCACAGGTATTGTGACGGGTATAAGCTGCGTAGGTACGGGAGATGGTGAAATCATCGTTCAGGTAACCGGTGGTGTACCTCTTCCCAATTATCTGTTTAGCTGGAACGGAGGACAAACAGGCAATATCCGCAGATTTTTGGCCGTAGGCAGCTATGATGTCACGGTAACGGATGCCAACGGCTGTCAGGAGGCGGCCAGTTTTGCGGTGACGCAGCCCCAGCCCATGGAGGTAGAGGTGGTAACTGAATCTGCGACCGACAACTGTAATGGAACAGTCCGGGCGATTGTTACCGGTGGTACTGCTCCTTTCACGTTCAACTGGATGAATATTCCGGCTGCACCCAATGCGGAGTTAGTAACAGACCTGTGTCCGGGGGATTATTTTCTAACAGTGAGAGATAGCAGAGGTTGTGTTACTACAGTTAGCAGCGGTAGCGTTCTGGATCGTCGCTATCCTTGTCTTGAGGAGCGGGTGGTCATTACGCCTGACGGCAACGGATCCAATGATAATTTCATCATTTTCTGTATCGATGAACTGGTAGAGAATCACCTGGAAGTTTACAACCGCTGGGGACAGCTGGTCTTTGAGACAGACAATTACAACAATGACTGGGAAGGAGTTACCAATAACGGCGATCCTCTTGCACCCGGGCCGTATTATTACATTTTGGAATACAACGGTCCTGCCGGGGAGCGATTACAATACCGGGGCTCAATGACCATCATCAGAGATTAATTTGCACAGACAATACCGCGGAGCAGGAGAGACAGTCCTGCTCCGCGGAATCCCAAAAACGATACAAATCCATTGTTTTATGAAAAAGTTTTTTCTTCTACTACTGTGTATTGCCTATGGCGGTCTGGTGTACGCACAAGACGAAGCGATCTTTAATCACTATACGATAAGTCCGATATTGATTAACCCTGCAGCTGCAGGGTTTAACGAAACTTATCAATTGCAGTTTAATGCCAGAGCTGCCTGGACAGGTTTTGCTGATGCACCCAAGACAGTAGCGGTGCGTTACAATGGGCCTGTGGGGCGCACTTTTGGCTTAGGTATAGGAATTCTCTCAGAGAGTGCTGCGCAGTTGTCACGCACACAGTTGCATCTCGACTATGCCTTCAGGGTTGCTCTGAATGATGACCTGAAGGGCGCTTTTGGTTTCTTCACACGTTTTGAGCGCATGGGCGTAGACAACGGGGTGACGGCAGCAAATTTTTATCAGGCGGGGGATGCCCTGCTGGAAGACTTGCTGAATGGCAAAGGTGAGTTTGATGCTGCGTTGGGGTTGATGGGTACTTACCGCGAAAATACTTTTTTTGGTTTGACAGTCAACAACTTGGTTAGTAGTCGTCTTGATGATATTGCCGGGGGGATTGATAGTCAGGAATCATTTTTCAGCTTTTACACTTTGCAAGTAGGCAGTAAATTTTTTGCCAATGACCAGAAGGTAAGTATACAGCCTTCCCTGATGTTGCGGCAAATTCGCTATGCTCCTTTTCAGATGGACATCAACCTGAATGTTGGATTCATGCAAGATCAACTGCTTACCGGGATTTCTTATCGTTCACTGGGAGCTATGGGGCTATTGCTGGGCGCGAAGCTACCCAGTTTCAATTTTTACTACTCTTACGATCTGTCTTTTCAGCGCTTTCAGCAGTTTAACAGCGGTTCGCATGAATTCACGGTTATGCTTTACCTGAAAAAAGGTAAGAATAAGCCTAAGGGTAATATGTAAGCAGAGATTTTTCTTTTGCGGCCTGAAGCCGTTCTGACCATACAAGCACAAGTGCCCGTTGATTTTGTACTGTAAAATCAACGGGCACTTGTCTGTTTTCAGCTATTGTCACAAAAATCAGTAAAAATTTATTGCAGTTTGGCAGGCAACCTTCATAGTGTGCGGATACCTAATAAGCAATAGGATATTACTAAACCAAAATACAGGACATGAAAAATTTATTGATGTGGGCAATTTTCCCACTACTTGGGTTGAGCGTGCTTGCCTGCGACAAGTCGGAGGATTCGGCAGTGAGTGACGAAGCACGTATTGAAGAGATTGCACTTTCTGTGGAACGTGAGGAAGTGAGCTTAGGAGAGCTGCCAGCAGAGGCTCGTACCTTCGTGGAAGAAAATTTATTTGAGACCTTTGTAGAAGAAGCTTACAGGGTGAGGGGACTTGGTTATGAGTTGCGTATGGGCAATGGTGTAGTTGTATATTGCAACGAAGAAGGCAGGATTTTGCAGTATCTGCGTGCGGTATTGGCCAATGGGCCGTTTGGGGGTGAGAACCCTCACGGGCCATGCTTTGACCGTGTGAGGCGCTTTGGCCGCCCAATCAGGCCGCTGGCGCTGCCCGAGGCTATTCGCTCCTACATAGCCACTAACTATCCTGATGCCAGCATACGAAGAGCGAAGCTCAATCTCAACAGCTATTATGTGCTGATCAGTAATCCCCGACCCGTGGTGCTGGAATTTAGCATTGACGGAAATTACCTGGGAGAAGTGGATGTGCTTGCCAATTGTCGGTTTGTATGCGTTCCGCAGCCAGTAGGTAACCTGCCTGAGTCTATAGCCACCTATGTGCAGACTAATTTTGGAGCGGTGGAAGGTATGCGGGCGTGTCGCAGGCCCAATCTTGTGCTGGTTGTATTTCTACACGATGACGAGCGGGTGATTCTTGGTTTTGATGGCGACGGCAATTTGCTGTTTCAGCGTCCGTAAAAAATCAGCTCATAAGTGATCGTTGCCTGACAGCGTTGCTGCCAGGCGTTCGATAAGAAGCACAAAAGCCTGCATTTGATTTTTCGAAGAAAAATCAAATGCAGGCTTTTGTGCTTCTTATTTTTTGCCGCAGGCGGCGACCAAGCCGATTTGGAGCATAAAAAAACCTGTACGTCATTGCTGTATGTGAAAGCATACGTGACGTACAGGTTGTGGTAATAGCCTCTCAAAGCTCTTCGAAATTGAATATATACACTTATACGGAGATCCTTGTGAAAGGTTACAGTTAGTACCAAAAATTGGATAAAAATAAGTTGACGCTATTGCCTGCGGAGTCGGGCAAACTGGCGCGTGCGGGCACTATAAACATCTACCGTAGGGATATTTTCAGGTGCCGGTGGGGTGGGGGACTGGTAGGCCGGCTTAAGCGGTCCGGCAACAATTTCATACAGCAGTTCTTCCCCTGATAGTTCCACCATACTGACAAGCAGTGTACCTTCCACTGAAAAAACACTGTATATTTTCCCGCCCAGTAATTGTTCGCTCAGTATAATTCCGTTATTTTCATTGATTTGCCAGCGGCCGAGGCTGGTATCTACAGGTTCGAGGGTATAAGGCCTGAGACCTGTGCTGTCGGTGCCGTACTGAATTGTCCAGCTGTAGTGCCCATTTTCGAGCGGGTGGATGGCAAGGGTCATGGGAACCTGCTGCACCAGGCCCTTGGGGGTGTAAATATTGAGCTCCCCACCCCAAACGCCCGTCCAGGCGGCGGGAAAGACAGTAGATATATCCTTTTCTTGCGAGTGTACAGACAGAGCAGTCAGTAATATGCCGACAATAAGCATGTAATTCAGGAAAAAAATTCTCATTTTGGGCAGAAATTGGCAATACCCGCATGCCTGTCAGCAGCAGAAGTATTGGCGATACAAAAATATATATCAGTCAATGGCGACTTATGGATACAAAAATAATTAAACGATGCTTTATAGCCGTTAGCATTTTGTGTATAGGACTCATAAAGAGCTATGCCCAGTCTGCACCGCCCTTTCGGCAATACATCAACTACCAGATTGAAGTTCAGCTGGATGATATCAATCACCGGCTGCTTGGTAATATTAAATGGACCTATTCGAATCAATCACCCGATACGCTGTATGAAATGTACATACATCTGTGGCCCAACGCCTATCGGGATGATCACACCGCCTTTGCCCGGCAGCAGCTCGGACAGTTGAAAACAGACTTTCACTACATGCCTTCAACCGACAGGGGCTATATAGACAGTCTGGCATTCAGCGTCGACGGTACACCCACAGCGACGACAGCCTTTCAGGGGCAATCGGATGTGGTGTTTATATCACTGGCCGATCGGCCATTGCCACCGGGCAAGGCACTGACCATCGAGACACCCTTTCGGGTAAAAATTCCGGCGGCTATTTCCCGATTGGGGCATGAAGGTCAGGCCTACCAGATCAGCCAGTGGTATCCCAAGCCGGCAGTATACGACAGGGATGGCTGGCATCCTATGCCTTATCTGGACATGGGAGAATTTTATAGTGATTTTGCATCTTATGACGTATACATAACCCTGCCCGACAATTATCAGGTAGGCGCTACGGGCATGTTGCAAAATCAGGACGAACTACGCCGGCTGCGGGAGCTCAACCTGCAGACCCGGCAGTATCTCGACACCCTTCGCAACCCCGCCCGGGGGCGGGTTGAAGAGCCTTTTCCGCCTTCAGCACCCGGCTGGAAGATCCTGCATTATCGCGCCGACAATGTGCACGACTTTGCCTGGTTTGCGGATAAGCGTTACAAGCACCTGCAGGACACCCTCAGCCTGCCGTCAGGCAGGGTGATTACCGCCTCTGTTTTTTTTACCAAAACGGAAGAGAACCTTTGGAAAGACGCGCTCGGCTACCTCGAGCGAAGTACACGCTTCTACGCAGAAAAGGTGGGCGAGTACCCCTATATGCAGGTCACAGCAGTACAGGGAGCTCTGCTGGCAGGCGGTGGTATGGAGTATCCTATGGTGACCATTATTGCAGAGGCGGGTAATGCAAAGAGTCTCGACAGGGTTATTGCGCACGAAGTGGGGCACAACTGGTTCTACGGTGTGCTGGCCAGCAACGAGCGCGATTTTGCCTGGATGGACGAAGGCCTCAATAGTTATTATGAGCGGCGATACATGCAACAATATTATCCGGACAGTCATGCAGAGACCTTACCCGACTTTCTGACTGCCGGGGAAGACATAGCACAGGAAATGGCACTGTGGGAAGTTGTCAACTGCCGACACATTGATCAGGCTGCCAGTACCCATTCGGGGGCATTTCGACCCATCAACTACTACCTGGGGGCTTATGCCAAACCCGCGCTGGCATTGGCCCAGTGGGAGGGGTACAGGGGAACTCAACGGGTAGACAGTGCTATGCAACAATACTATCGCCAGTGGCAGTTTAAGCACCCCCGGCCTGACGACCTGAAGGCTGTGCTGGAAAAGGCAAGTGGAGAAGACTTGTCATGGCTGTTTGAAGGGTTTCTGTACAGTCGGGGGCGGCAGGACTATAAGATTGAGCGTTTGAGGATGGTTGGCGACACTGCCGAGCTGGTTGTCAGCAATATGGCCAACGTAGACGGACCCTTCCCGATTTCACTATATGCAGCCGACCGGCTGGTACATGAGGGCTGGCAGGCCGGGTTTGCGGGCAGCCGGACGATCAGGATTCCGCTGACGGGAGAGATCGACCGGGGCATGCTGGACGCGCATCGGCAGACATTGGAGGCAAACCGCCAAAACAACAGCAGCCGGGCAGCGGGTTTGTGTAAAAAATGGGAACCCCTGCAGTTGAGGTTGTTGGCAGGCTATAACCGGCAAGACCGCAGCAGTATATACGTTGCCCCGGCAGGGGGGTGGAACACCTATGACGGCCTGCTGCTGGGGGGGCTGCTGCACGGGGGGCTTTTACCGGAAAAAAAAGCGGCCTGGTACGCTCTACCCCTCTATGGCGTGCGCAGTGGTGCATTGAACGGAACTGCGGGGGCACGGTATCGCTGGTATCCTGCGGCAGGAAAAATTGCAGCCTGGCAGCTGAGTGGCAATGTCAGTAGTTTTCATACCGCTTCATGGGGAGCATCAGCCGACACGACCCTGCGCGCCATCAGGCTTACAGGCAGGCTGCAGGCGGAGCTTTTTACAAAGCCCGGCAGCGGCCTGAGCCGCCAGCTGGCGCTGCAATGGTGGCGCATACAGCGCGAAATTCCTGTTTTTAGTATAGAAGGGGAGCCTGCGGGGCTTGGATACGCGCAGCCCGGCTTCATCGGTGAGTTGAGCTACCAGCACCAACAGCAATCAGCGCTGAAGCCCTGGCAGCTGACAGCGGCCATGGAGTACCACTCATTTGTATATGATCGTCGGGATCAATCTTACCTGAAACTCAGTGTGGATGCATCCGGGCAGTGGCAGTATCGACAAAAGCAGTGGTTCAGCTGGCGGTTTTTTGGTGGATATTTTCCGTATAATAGCCTGAAAGGCAAGGGCATACTGAATCAAACGGCACTGACTGTTTCACAAACAGGCTATTATGATTACAGATTCGATCAGTATTTTATGGACAGGCAGGCCAGCAGTGGGCTGGCGGCACAAATGACAGGCAGCGGACAGGGCGGTTTCAGGCTGCCGTTGTTACCTTCCTATCTTGGCAGGAGCCAGTCTTTTTTGGTGGCAGCCAATGTGACGACTGATTTTCCTTTCCTGCCTACCGCCTTACCGCTGCGGCTTTGGGGCGATATCGCCTACTACGGCCGGGAAGAGAGGATTGACAACTCCACAGGACCGATGGGGGCTGCCGGTATAGCCATAGAAGACCGCATGGGTAAGTTTGGCCTTTACTGGCCTTTGTTGGTGAGCGAGCGACTGCAGGGCGTAGTACCCGGGGGCGGGCGTTTTCCTGTCAGGATCAACGTACGACTCTCCCTGCACAAACTTACCCCCTGGCAGCTGCTGGATGATGTATTGGCTCGTTTTTAACACAGGTGCAGCGACAGCTTATGAAGCGACAGAAAATACTCAATGACCCCGTTTACGGCTTTGTGACAGTGCCCTACGGTATCATTTATGATCTCATTGAACACCCCTACTTTCAGCGGCTCCGGCGGATTAAGCAGGTGAGCCTGACACATTATGTATATCCGGGGGCCCTGCACACCCGCTTTCACCATGCACTGGGTGCCTATCACCTGATGCAGGAAGCCATAGCCGTACTGCGGGGAAAGGGAACCCACATCACCGACGAAGAGGCAGAAGCCGCCGGGATTGCCATATTGCTGCACGATATCGGGCACGGACCCTTTTCACACACCCTCGAGCACACGCTCATACAGATCCATCACGAAGAGTTGTCGGTACTGTTTATGGAGCGGCTCAACGAGTACTTTGACGGGCGGCTGTCAGTAGCTATCGCCATATTCAAAGATGAGTATCCCAAGCGATTTTTGCACCAACTGGTGAGTAGCCAGTTGGATATGGATCGTATGGACTACCTCAACAGAGACAGCTATTTTACCGGTGTGAGTGAAGGGGTGATTGGGTATGACCGCATCATTAAGATGCTGGCCGTCCATGCGGGCGAGCTGGTTGTGGAGGAAAAGGGGCTGTACTCCATTGAAAAATTTCTGATTGCCCGTCGGTTGATGTATTGGCAGGTATATCTACACAAGACAGTGGTATCTGCCGAGAAAATGCTGGTCAATACGCTGCGGCGCGCCAAAGACCTGGTGGCAGCCGGGGAGGCAGTCCGGGCTTCATCGGCTCTGCAGTTTTTTTTACAGCACCAGCAGCTCAGCCGTGAGGATTTTCATACCCGCAGAGACGAACTATTAGACCGGTTTGCCGAATTGGATGATACGGACATTGCACAGGCACTGAAAGAATGGCAGCGTCATCCTGACGGGATACTTTCTTTCCTGTCCGTGAGTCTGGTGCAGCGCAGACTCTTCCGGCTTGAATTTCAGAACGAACCTTTCGCAGAAGCATACGTAGCCGGCTTACGCGACCGCCTGCTTCAGGCGGAGTGGCCATTGCAAGCGGTTGATTATCTGTTATTTCAGGGGGTGGAAACAAATGCGGCCTATTCGTCGTCGCAGGAAGAAATCAGTATTCTTCTAAAAAGCGGTGCAGTAGTCCCTATGTCACAGTTGGCAGACCATGGTATCCAGCCAAGGGTATATACCAAGTACTACCTTGGATATCCCAAGCAGCTGGGGCAAAAAACTTGGTGAGTGGTAAACTATTGCGTTGTTCAGGCTCTTTTATTAGGGCCGGCAAATCAGTTGCCGGTGGTGAGTCAGGCAGTCGGCATGTGCTGAAAGTTTGACCAATCTATGTAGCGCATAAAAAAAGCGCACAAAGCCATTATGAAATCGGAACGCTTACTGCTGTGGACCTTGGCATTGATACAGTTTACACATATTGTAGACTTTATGATTATTATGCCATTGGGTTCACAGTTTATGAAAATTTTTGACATCAACCCCCGGGCATTCAGCCTGATGGTGAGTGTCTACGCTCTTTTTGCCTTCATTGCCAATTTGTTCAGTGCTGCCTACATTGACCGTTTTGATCGCCGGAAGGCTCTACTCTGGCTGTACGTTGGCTTTATGCTGGCGACGGTTGCCTGTGCTTTAGCACCTAACTATTGGGTGTTTTTGGTATTCAGGGGTATGACTGGTGCGTTTGGCGGAACATTGGGCGCAGTTATTCTGGCTATTGTTGGCGATGTAATACCTTTGGAGCGCAGAGGAAGGGCTGTCGGTTGGGTGATGATGGCCTTTTCGGCTGCTTCTATTGCCGGCGTACCGGCCGGCATATTTTTGGCTGCCTCGTTTGGCTGGCGTGCACCTTTTTTGACGATAGGTCTTTTTTCCCTGCTTATTTTGGGGCTTGCCTGGTATGTAATTCCTTCGATTCAGGCGCATGTGCGAGCGGTAGAAGGGCGGCCGAGTCCGCTGCAGCTATTGACCAATATTTTTCGCGATGCCAACCAGCGCATGGCGTTGTTGTTTACCCTCACGCTTATGTTGGGGCATTTCACAATCATTCCGTTTATTGCGCCCTACATGCAGTTGAATATAGGTTTCAGTAACCACCAGGTGGGCTACATCTACACCCTTGGCGGATTGCTGACGGTGGGACTGCTACCCCTCTTTGGCAGGTTATCTGACCGTTTAGGGCATGCCAAGGTATTCACATTTATGAGTTTCTTTGCCCTGTTTTCGATCTTTGCCATCACCAATTTGCCGCCAACTTCCATAGGTATTGCATTGCTGGCCACCTCTTCTTTTTTCATTGTCGCCAGCGGCAGGAATGTACCTGCTACGACCTTGAGTACGGCCGTGGTGAAGCCTGAAAATCGCGGTAGTTTTATGAGTATGCGACAGTCTGTCAATGAAATGGCACTGGCTGGCAGTTCTTTTTTGGCAGGTTTGATTATTGTAGAGCGGCCTGACGGTTCGTTGGGCAACTACCACTATGTTGGATATTTGGCAATACTGATGAGCATACTGGCCATCGCGCTCGCGTGGCGGTTGCGGGCAGAGCACTAACAAAATAAACGGGCGCCAAAGTGGCAATTACTTACGGATTACAAAAAACAACACTGCCATCGGGTATACAGCTGGCTTATCGGGAAACCGGCCCCTCCGCTGCTTCAGTTGTATTGATGATTCACGGCTTAGGCAGCAATCACGCGGCCTTTCTGAAGCTCTCGGCTGAGTTGGAGGAAGATCGCCGTTGTATATCGATTGATCTTCCCGGTTACGGCTCCTCGAGTTGCGGCGACTATCCGTTTAGCATGGGTTTCTTTGCAGCGGTAATACTCGAATTTATGGACAGTCTGCAGATCAGGCAGGCGACGATTGTAGGTCACAGTATGGGCGGTCAGATTGCCATGCATTTGGCGCGTCGGTGGCCGTCGCGCATTCACGATCTGGTGCTGTTGTGTCCGGCCGGCTTCGAGCGCTTTCACGCGCACGAAGCCCAGTGGTTTGAGCGCGTATACGATTTGCGGCTGATGGAGCAGTTGCCGGTATCACAAATTGTGCAGAACTTCCATCTCAATTTTTATCGCTTCCCGGCCGATGCGCAGTTTATGATCGACGACAGGCTCAGGCTCCGCGAGCAGTCGTCGGCCTATCGCTACTTTTGCAGGATGGTGAAAACCTGCGTATTGTCCATGTTGCAGGAGCCTGTACACGAATGGCTGGAGGAGATAACACTGCCGACCCTCATCGTATTTGGCGTCAACGATATGCTCATTCCCAATCGCGTTTTACACCCCCGGCAGACAACACGGCAGCTGGCGCAGGCCAGCGCTATGCGCATGCCGCGGGCAGAGCTACTGCTCCTGCCGCAGTGCGGCCATTTTCCCCAATGGGAGCATGCGCGGCGGGTGGGCACAGAGATGCATAATTTTTGGGGGTAAAAAAAAGCGCAACAAGGCCTGCGGCCCTGTTGCGCCAAGTTTACCTAGTCGTGCCCGCCTTTTTGGCAGCAGGCCGGCAGCGCCTCATAGGCCTTGGGGTCGGCCGCTACTGCATCGGCATCGTACCCAACCGCTGCAATTTTGCGGCGGATTGCATCCGCGTTGGTCTGGTCGCGGTAGTAGCGCACCCGAACTTTCTTGCTGGAGAGGTTGAGAACAGAAGACTCAACGCCCTGCAGCGAAGCGAGGCCGGATTCAATGGCTTTTTTGCACATACCGCACTGTGCCGACGTCTGGATAACTACCGTAGCAATTTTTTGCTGTGAAGATGCCTGTTGAGCCTTGCCTTGCGGGGCTCTACCTTGTGCGGCGACTGTGTGCAGCGTTGCAGAAAACAGAAATGCCGCCAACAAAAAAATGATTCTCATAGTGTTATATGATTTAATGATATGAAAATATGTTTCAAACAGGGATGGATTACTCATGGCATAGGACCGTTATTGTTTAGATTAACGGCCGGCTGCAGGGTGAAAATTTACCATGAATACCGGATCCCCAAGTGGTACCGCCGTCCGAAAGTAGGTGCATAGACCTGCGCAGCATCAAAGTAGCTCCCGAAAGGGTCTTCTGCACCAATGATAGGTCTGGTCTGTACAAAATCAGTAAGATTTTCCACACCCGTATAGGCTTCAAACCGGCCATTGGCTCGCCAGGTCAGCTGCGCATTGATGAGCCCGAAAGCCGGGGCGACCTGTGGCTGGTAGACAGATACGTCATCGGGGATGAGATGGTGGTCGGGCAGCCGTTGTTGTCCCGTCCAGTGATAGGTACCACTAACCATCCATTTTTCGTTGCGTGTCGTATAGTCCATAGCAACCAATGCCCGCCGCCTCGGGGTCATCGGCAACTCGCGCAGCCCCCGTTCGCGGTAGCTAAGCTGCACATCTATCCATTTGTGTGCGAGTTTGATATTGAACCTGTCCAGCAGTTCGTACGACAATTGCAGCAGGTAGCTGTTGCTAAAAGAGGCGCCATCGAGTTGGTAGAAGTACAGATGACCCGCATCCTGCTCGAGATCAACGACAATCTGCTGCTGGAAAGCCGTCCGGTAAGCTTCTGCGACAATCGCCATATCCCGCCAGTTGACCATCAACTCCTGGGTATAGCTAACGCCCATATTCCAGGCAGTCTCCAGTTGCGGACGCTCTTCTATGACCACCTGGCGACTGGAGGCCAGCCAGCTCAGGTTTTCGACCAGCACATTGGGTGAGCGCCAGCCGCGACCCGCCGCCAGCCGCAGCGCGTTGCGGTCAGAAAAACCTATTTTGACATTGACCCGGGGGACGAGCTGCAAGCCACCCAGGCTGTGGTGATCGATCCGCAGCGCCGTGATGGTTGTCAGGTTGTCAATGGAGCGCTTTCCGTGCTGACTGCGCTGGTAGGAGTAGGTATACTCGGCCTGTAGCCCGGCTGTCCGCTCGAGTCTGTCGGCATTCAGCATATTCAGCGATTCGTGAATATGGTCGTACTGGAAGCTGGCACCCGTCGAAAACTGGTGGTTACTGTTGCCCAGCAAAGTAGCATACATCAGGTTGGCATAGTAGGTCTGCTGGTGCCCCTGGTGGATACCGCGGCCATAGTTGTTGTCCAGCCCGCGAAAAGCGGAACTGACGATCAGTCCCATGGACTGATAGGGTTGCCGAAACCCTTTGTAGGCAAATTTGCCAAACACCTCTACATTCCGAGTTGCCTGATTGATGCGGTACAACTCGTCGAAAACCACTTGTCCGTGATCGTGGATGTGATGCTGGCCCGCCTCGCGGCGGTCGCCGGCAGCGAGCACATTAAACTGAGACTCAATTTTTTCGCCCACATACATCAGCCGGTAGAGTCCAACCATTGTTTCGCGGTTGGGCATGTCCTGAAAACCATCCCGATCGCCATCGTGCGCATTGTCCTGCAGGCTGCTGTGAAGCAGCAGGCCGGTACTCCAGCGCTCATTGATTTTATGGTTGAGGTAAGCATTGGCTTCGGCCCGGCCCATGGTAGAGCCAAAAAGATTGAGATAAAAAGATTTGCCCGTCATGGGCTTGATGAGCTCCGTATTGATCTGGCCAGTGAGGCTGCCAGCGCCGGGCTGCACCGAAGCAGCTCCTTTGCTAATCTGTATGCTTTCGACCCAAGGGCCCGGGATGAGATCCATGCCGTAAGGCGTGGCGAGGCCCGTCATGGTAGGCCTTTTTTCCATAAGCAACTGGGTATACAGGCCGCGCAGCCCCAGCATTTGTATCTCGCGGACGCCCGTGAGCGGATCGCTGTAGGTGGCATCGATACTGGCATTGGACTCGAAGCTTTCGCCCAGACTGCAGCAGGGAGCTTTCAGCAACTCCTTGCTGCTTACATGCTCAACCTGCCGTGTTTCAATGAGGGAAGTATAGCTGTCGCGCCTTCGCGCGCTTACTTCCACGGTTGCCAGGCTGGCCGCCTCCCGGAGGGTGATGGCCAGATACTGCTCTGTGGGTGCTACCGCTATGGTGTCCGACAGATAACCGACAAAGCTGGCCACCAGCTGCCGATCAGTGCTCATGCGTGGCAGGGAGAAAAGGCCGTCCAGGTCGGCAACCACACCGCCGCCGCCCAGCCACTGCACAGTGGCACCCGGCAGCGAGCCGCCGTCAGCACCCGTAATTTTGCCGGTCAGCGCTTGCTGAGCCGTCAGTGGCAGTAAGGTAAAAGGAAGAAAAATAAATACAGTAAGACAGTCCTTCAGCAGCCGGCGGAGCCGGGCTGATGCCTGCAGGTATACAATAGTGTTCATGGAGAACGTAGCTTGATGTTAAGAATGAAGGAGCAATACAGGTCATAGGCCTGATAAAGCTGACCGCCAGGCAGTCGGCGACTGCTCTGGCGCCCTGAGGCGTCCTACATTTTTAACACAGAAAAGACTGCGCGAAAGGCAGCCAGGCGCTGCCCCCCGGCAGGGTGGGCGGCGGCGGGTAAAAAACCTGCACGCAGGCAGCCTGGGGCATAGCCGGCGGCAGTTGCACGCAGGCCCAATGAGGCAGTGGCAGCGCAGGCGACAGCAGGCCAAACACAACCGATTCCGTGAAGGACTGTGTGGGGATCTTTAGGAAAACATGTTGCTGCTGGGTGCAGCATTGTTTGTGAAAGCCATCCGGCTTGCGGGGCTTGTCGGGCGTAAAGCCTGCGCCGACGCGGCAGCAGGCCTTTTTGGCCACAGAAAGCCCTCCATCTGCATGCTCACTGGCACAGGCCTCCGGCGGGCTGATAAGGCTTACGAAGCGCTCACCTTTACACAGACAGTAGATGGAATGCAGGGACATACCCGTACTGGCCAGCAGGATGGCCGGCAGCAGCAGATAGAGGGTAAGCCTTGTTTTCCATTTTTTCACGAAGGAAATATTTATGAGACAAAGGTACAGTCATTTGGCAATAGAAGCAACCATAACTTTTGGCTGCCTGGCAGTGGTGCTTTTTCATTATCTTTATCGCACTAAATTATAGATGTAATGGTTGGACAATCAGTGAATAAGCTTTTTGTAAAAAGTCTCCTGGCGCTTGGCCTGCTGCTGTGCCTGCAGCTGCAGGCACAGCAGGCCGGCGATGATTTGCTGGCGCAACTCATTGCGGCCAACAGGGGAGGGGAGGCGCTCGGCCCATGGGCCGGGCAGCCGGAGCGTTACAAACTGCAGGTTCTGTATACGCAGATTGACCGCGATGCGGACAATCTGCCTTCCTTTCGCACATATCGCTGGGGGGTAGGCGGGCAGGAGTATTTTTACCCGGCCAGTACCGTCAAAATGGCGGCCGCCTTTGCGGCGCTCGAAAAAATCAATCGCCTCGGCCTGGCAGGTTTTGATAAAAATACGCCCGTGCGCTGGGGCGCCGGCCACGCCCCGCAGACGGCCTTTACGGCCGATAGCTCGGCCGCAGACGGCCGGCCGAGCATAGCGCATCTGATTCGCAAAATATTCATTGTAAGTGATAATGATGCGCACAACAGGCTGTATGAATTTTTGGGGCAGCGTGCGTTCAATGATTTACTACAGGAGAAGGGGCTGGACCAGTGTCGACTGCTGCACCGGCTGGCTGCACCCGGTTTTGACAGCCTCAGCAATCGCTATACCAACTCTTTCGAGGCATATCGGGGCGATAGTATTCTGTATCAGCAGGAGGAGGTATACAGTAGCTACAGGGGTTCTGTCAGGGTCGATAATCAACGGCTGGGTGTTGGCTATATCGATGCTAATGAACAACTTATAAGCCAGCCTTTCGATTTTAGCGGGCGAAATTACATCTCGTTGTCCAACTTGCACGATATGCTGCTGAGGGTGGTGTTTCCGGAGGCCTGGTCACCGGCCGAGCGCTTCGATTTGTCTGCTGATGATTATCGTTTCTTGTACCGGGCAATGTCGGAACTTCCCCGGGAAAGCGATTATCCCAACTATAGCGATAAGCCCGATAATTATGTGAAATTCTGGATGTTTGGTGATCGGGACAGCACGTACGAGATCCCCCGGCATATCCGGGTTTTCAACAAGGTTGGCTGGGCATACGGGTTTTTGACGGATGTTGCCTACGTAGTTGATTTTGAAGCGGGCATAGAATTTGTGATGGCGGCAACCATACTTGTCAATGAGAATGGTATCTTCAACGATGGACAGTACGAATATGAAACGATAGGGCTTCCCTTCTTTGGACAGTTGGGACGACTGGTGTACGAATACGAGAGGCAGCGCCCCAGAGAATTTAGACCTCGGCTGACAAAATTTAGTGAATTGAGGTAAGGAAAAAGCGAATGTTAGAAACTCGGACCGCTATTTCTAGCGTTAATGGATGCATAAGCTTAATTTTGCATCCTTGGAGCGTGTCAGGAGATTTCTGCCGGGGACCAAAAGCAAGTAGTTTTCACGTTTTTGAAGGTATGTAGCGGGTGCTACCCGACTGCAAAAAGGTGAAAACAGCCGCCGGTGAGAAAGTCCTGTATACGCACTCAGCACCCGTTACAAAACCCGGACAAGAGAACAGCGGGAGGATTCCAATCAGCAACTTATGGCAAAGAAGAAGAAAACTAGTCAATTATCCCTAAAGATTGGCCTCGACGATGAGCGAATTCCCAAACTGCTGGGGGTTCTGTTTTTATTTATTTCCATTTATCTGTTCATCGCTTTCAGTTCTTACCTTTTTACCTGGCGAATGGACCAGGACAGGGTGCTGCGCTTTTCCTGGCGCTTATTGCTGGAGAGTGGTATGGATATGGAAAACTGGCTGGGACGCCTGGGAGCCATCATTTCAAATTTATTTTTCTACTGGCTTTTTGGCCTTCCCTCGCTGCTGTTTATCTACCTGAGCTGGAAATTTGGGCTCAACCGCTTGTTTCGCCGGCCCATAGCTTCTTTTTTACCTACGCTCAACTACTTTGTGGTTATCATTCTGGTCGCTTCGATATTACTGGAATTTGTCAGCGGGCCGGCTGCAGAGTTTCCCTGGGGGGGAGCCTTCGGGAGTGCTGTCAGTGAATGGCTGCGCTCCTTCCTGGGTACGCTGGGGCTGTTGGTGCTGTTGCTGGCCATTGTTGTCGGACTGGTTGTGTGGCGCAGAAATCCAAATTTCAATACGCTTACCCTTGATCAGCTGGTGGATGATACCGCTGAGTCGTTCAGCGAGTTGTTTCGGAAAAAACGCCGCCCGGTTCAGCCGCCGGCCGGTGCCGCAGCGGAGGCAGCAAGTCCACTGCCGGCAGCAGATCCGGCAGATCCCTTCCATCCGGTAATCATCAATCCCCGCGAAAAGGAAGAGATTGTTTTACAACCCGGCCCACAGGGTAACCAACTATCTATTGAGCTTGAGCAGCCTGCAGCCGCTCCGGAGGCAGGGCCTTCGGCTGGTGCAGAGCTGGAAATTACACCCCTGCCTCAGCGGGAGGCGACCGAAGCTTCTCTACCCCCGCAGACTACTTCTGTTCAGCAGGATAATCCCGATCACACAGAGCCTTACGATCCTACGTTGGATCTTTCCCTCTACGAATTTCCGGTTACGCCGCTGCTGGATGATTATTCTGACCAGCAGATTGAAGTGGACAGGGCAGAGCTCGAGGCCAATAAAAATCAGATTATTGAGACCTTACTCAATTACAAGATTGAAATCACCAAGATAAGGGCAACGATAGGACCAACGGTCACGCTTTACGAGATCATTCCTGCGCCGGGTGTGCGGATCTCCAAGATCAAAAATCTGGAGGACGATATCGCACTCAGCCTCTCCGCGCTGGGGATACGCATCATTGCGCCCATCCCGGGCAAAGGTACCATCGGTATCGAGGTGCCCAATAAGAAGAAGCAGATGGTGTCCATGCGGGAGGTGCTGATGTCCGACAAGTTTAAGAAGGCTAAGATGGACCTGCCCGTTGCATTGGGAAAAACAATTTCCAATGAGGTTTTTGTCGCAGATTTGGCGAAGATGCCCCACTTGCTGGTGGCGGGAGCTACGGGCCAGGGTAAGTCGGTAGGTATCAATGCTATCCTGATTTCTTTATTGTATAAAAAGCATCCCAGTCAGGTAAAGCTGGTGCTGATTGACCCTAAAAAGGTCGAATTATTTCCCTACTCGCGGCTCGACAACCACTTCCTCGCTTTTCTGCCGGGGCAGGAAGAGCCTATCACTACGGAGACGACTAAGGTAATCCATACGCTCAACTCGCTTTGTATTGAGATGGATCAGCGTTATGATCTGCTCAAAAAGGCGGGTACGCGAAATATCAAAGAGTATAACGAAAAATTTGTGCAGCGGCATCTCAGTCCGCTGAAAGGGCATCGCTTCCTGCCTTTTATTGTGCTGATCGTTGATGAATTTGCGGATCTCATTATGACGGCTGGTAAGGAGGTCGAACTACCCATCGCGCGCCTCGCGCAGCTGGCGCGCGCGGTGGGTATTCACCTGGTGATTGCCACGCAACGCCCCTCTGTCAACATTATTACAGGGGTTATCAAGGCTAACTTTCCTGCCAGAATCGCCTATAAAGTTACGGCTAAGGTGGACTCCCGGACCATCCTCGATGGTGGTGGCGCCGATCAGCTGATAGGCCGGGGCGACATGCTGCTGAGTGTTGGCGGGGAAATGGTACGCATACAGGGGGCGTTTATTGATACGCCTGAAGTGGAGCGTGTGATCGATTTTATCGCCAAACAGCAGGGCTACCCGGAGCCTTATTTGTTGCCGGAGTACCATGCCGACGAAGAGATGCAGGGCAGTTCGTCCCTGAGCTATGCAGATCTCGATGATATGTTTGAGGAAGCTGCGCGGCTGATTGTGCAGCAGCAGCACGGATCTACCTCCATGATCCAGCGCCGCATGAAACTAGGCTACAATCGGGCAGGAAGAATTATGGACCAGCTCGAGGGCATGGGTATTGTGGGTCCCAGTGACGGGTCCAAGGCGCGTGAAGTACTCATCTACGATGAGATGGAGCTGGAACGCTATTTGCAGGAGCTGAAAAACAGGCGCTGATCGTCTGTGGCTGCAGGCCGCTGCTGGGGTTTTATAAAAAAATACAGACACCGTAGCCTTCGTCGGCTGCAGCCGACAAAGGCTACGGTGTTTACATGTCCGCCTTCGACAGCAGTGTCTCAAAATTTTTGGGTGGGCGATAGCGCTGCCCGTGGCGCCGCCTGAAATCGCGACAGCGCTCAACAAAAGCAGGCATACCGTAGCTTCGAATGAACTGTATGACCCCGCCCGTATAGGCGGGGAATCCCCAGCCGTAGATGCTGCCCAGGTTGGCTGCCTCATCAGATAAAATAACGCCTTCCTGCTTGCACCAAAGAGCTTCGACCACCTGTGCAAACAGCAGCCTGTCGGCAAGCTCAGACCTGTCAGCAGCCAGCAGGGGGTTGACGGGAAAATGCTCTTCCAGCCCCGGCCATAGCTGGCGGGGCTGGCCATCGGTATATTCATAAAAGCCCGCCAGACGGTGCTTGCCGGGCCGCTTTAGCTCATTGACCATTTTTTCAATAGCACCTACGGCAGGGTGCTGCAGGTATTTGTCGCCATAGTGCTCCGCTGCCTGCTGCTCGTAGCGCAGCAGCAGCTCCAGCCCGGTCTCATCGGCCATGGCCAGCGGCCCTTTAGGCATGCCGAGCTGCATACCTATATTGTCAATCAGCGCAGGGGGCAGCCCCTGCTGTAAGAGGGTTATTCCTTCAAGTACATAGGTATTCTGCACTCTGGCAGCATAAAAGCCCCAGCCATCTTTGACGATGATGGGGATTTTGCCGATGGCATGCACAAAGTCAAAGGCCTTGGCGACCGCTTCGTCAGAGGTGTGTTCCCCGCGCACAATTTCTACCAGGGGCACTTCGTCGGCAGGGTGAAAAAAATGAAGACCCAGGTAATTCTGGGGCCTGATCGAGTCTCTCGCGAGTGATCTGATGGGTATGGAGATGGTGTTCGTGCCCAGCAGACAGTATTCGTCGACCTGCTCTTCTGCTTCGCGGGTAACTTTCTGCTTTACGTGCGCATTTTCGAAGACTGCTTCGATGACAATATCGCAGTCCGTAAAATCAGCAGCATCCTCCGTGGTTCGTATATGTTTGAGCATTTTCTCGCCTTCGGCAGCCTGCAGGCTGCCCTGCTGTATATGTAACCTGAGCTTGTGGTGCACGTACTCGAGCCCTCTGACTGCAATGGGCTTACTGACATCTTTGAGCACCACCGACATACCGTTGCGCAGGCAGGCGAAGGCGATGCCGGAGCCCATTTGGCCGGCACCAATGATGCCTGCCTTGCGAGGCCTGAAGCGGCCAAAGCCCTTGGGGCGATTGAGACCACCCGCGATGGCCTGTCGGTCGAAATGAAAGGTGCTGATCATGTTTTTACTGACCTGCCCACACACTAGGCTGACGAAATGCCGACTGTCAATCCGGTTGGCTGTGTCAAAGTCAACTTTGGAGCCTTCCGTGAGGGTAGCCAGTAAGGCCTGCATAGCCGGGTAGTTGCCGTAAGTTTCACTGCACAAGGACGCGGCCTTGCTGCGAATTCGCTCGGCCAGCAGGTGCTCCCGGGCAGTACCGCCCGGTATTTTCTGCTGCAAATCATCCCAGGGACGGTGGTGATTTGGGTGCTGCAGCAGCCATTGTTTTGCCTGCTCAATCATCTCCTGCCGATTATCGGCCAGGGCATCAACCAGTCCGACACTTAGCGCTTCCTGCGGGCTGTATCGCTTGCCTCGCGAGAGAATGTCATAGGCTTTTTCGAGCCCTAAAAGCCACATGAGCCGTATGGAAGACCCTCCATACGGCAACAGACCAAGCTCAATATCCGGCAGCCCCAGTCGTATGCTGTTGTCTGCCAAAGCAATGCGATAGTGGCATGCCAGTGCTACCTCATAGCCGGCACCCAGCGCATTTCCATTGATGGCAGACACAACAGCTACGCCCGGCCGCTCCAGATCCCGCAAAAACTGTCTGAAAGCCTGTGAAACGGCAAATACTTCCTGCGGATTGGTGGATTTGTAAAAGAAGGCAGGGTCACCGCCTTCAAGAAAAGTTTTTTTGGCCGAAGTCAGGATGACGCCCTTCAGCATGCCCTTGGCTTTTTCTTTGAGCAGGTGCTGCAAGACCGGCACAAATACATTCCCAAGTTCGTGGCTGATCAAGTTGGTGCGGCTGCCCTGCATGTCAAGGCTGAGCGTCACAATGTTGTTGGTATCTCTTTGGTAGCGGATCATGGTTTGTCTTGGGGTGCAGCTGTTGCCTGCTGCGTTGTGGCTATAAAGATAGCCCGTCAATCGGCAAGAACCAAAGCACACTTGAAAAATCAGGGTATTGACGTATCAATTTAACACACCAACTTCACAAGCATGACAGCGGGGTCAGGGGAGGCAGAAAACGCGCCGGCTGCTGCTTAAGGCTTTTTTGAAAAAAACAAAAAGCCGCTCCTTGCGGAAGCGGCTTTGTGCCCAGAACAAGACTCGAACTTGCACACCCTTACGAGCACTACCCCCTCAAAGTAGCGTGTCTACCAATTTCACCATCTGGGCGGGTATTTCACATGAACAAACAGTTACAATCTGCCGATTCATCTAAAGCTCCGCAAAGAAACGACATTTTTTTATTCCGTGCAAGGCTTATGTTGATAAAAAAATGGGCATGCACGGCTTATTTTTATTGCCGGAGTTTCGTCGGCCGTGCATGCCTTTTTTTATTTCGTTTATTGCTTGATAATCTTCAGTTGCCCTGTGCTGCCTTCGTGGAAAAATGTCAGCAGGTAGATGCCTGATGGTAAGTTTTCCAAAGGAAGGGTGTAGTTCCATTCTCCCGGATTGGTCGGAATTTCGTGGCGCTGCAGGCGGCGGCCTCTTGCATCAAAAAGTGCTGCCGGGATGAGACCGCTTCCTTCCCAGCCTGTTGCCTGCAGCCGTAGTATGTCGGTCGCAGGATTGGGGAACACCAGCAGGCTTCGCAGCCAGTCGGGACTATTGACGGCCGGGAAGATGATCTGTAAGGAAGTCTCAGATATGGCTTCTCCACAGCTGTTTTCGAGTATGAGCTGTATGTGCCAGTCTCCTTCTGAGGGGAAGGTGTAACTGACCGGATTGCCGGTCAGGGTATCCTGCTCGCCTGCAGCGTCGCTGATAATCCAGATATGCTGCAGGTTATCGCCACTACTCAGGGCGGTGAAGGTGTATGACAAATCTGCCCATTCGTTGGGGAGGTCCTTTTCTATGGCGTAGTCGAATATTTGCGGGGGGGCAATGATGCGGATGTAATCGCTGACCACTGCTTGCTGCGTCCCGAAAACGTTGGTAGCCGTCAGCTCTACCGGGTAGAGACCAGGGGAAGCGTAGCTAACTACGGGGTTCTGCAGGTTGGAGGTGGCGGGACTTCCACCCGGGAACGACCATTCCCAGGCAGTCGGGTTGTCGGTAGATGTATCGTTGAACTGTACCTGCAGCGGTGCACAGCCTTCCTGAATGTCGGCGGTAAACTGCACAGTTGGGGACTGCCCTTCGATGATGATTTCCCGAAGCAGGCTGTCAGTGCCGCAGGTATTGCTGGCAACCAAAAGGACGCTGAAAGTACCTGCGCCGGGGTAGGTATGGACCGGATTGGCTGTGGTTGTGCTGCTGCCGTCTCCAAACTGCCAACTGTACTGGCTGCCGCCCTGACTGTTGTTCTGGAAGCTGATGGTCGTCAGGCTGGCCTCTGTATCAAAGGAGGCTGTCGGAGGACCATTGACGACAATACTGCCCGATTGATTGATGGCGCTGCTGCCAAAAATATTGGTAGCTGTGAGTACTACATCGTAGATGCCTGGTTGTGTATACACCACAATGGGGTTCGCTTCTGTAGAACTTGCCGGGCTTCCTCCGGGGAAGCTCCACTGGTAGGAAATGGCATCGCTTGACAGGTTGTTAAACTGCACGCTGAGGGGCGCACAACCTGCACCGGGTTGCCGACTGAAGTTGACCGTCGGGGCATTACCTGCAATGACTATCAGCGCGCTGCTCGTGTCACTGCCGCAGGCGTTGGAAGCAATCAGCGTAATGGTATACTCACCGGCTGCCTGATAGCTGTGCTGAGGTGCCGCGCTACTGTCTGTTTGTCCGTCTCCCCAAAGCCACAGGTATTCGGTCGCGCCTACAGAAGTATTGGTTGTCTGTACTTCCGCACCGTCGGCCGCTGCGCTGAAGTTGGCCGTAGGCGGGGGTGTCGCAGTTACTGCCGACGACAGCTGAAGGGTATCACTGCCGGCCACATTGCTGACTATTAAGGTCACCTCATAGCTGCCGGGAAGTTCGTAGGTTACAGCAGCGTTGGCTTCCTCTGCTGTAACAGGACTACCGCCCGGGAAAAACCACTGATAGCTGTAGCCTTCACCAACAGGCGCCGCCTCGTAGTTGACCGTCAGGGGTGCGCAACCACTGCTCACATTTGTGGTAAGGCCGGCTACCGGAGGCAGTATGACGGTTAGTGTCTGCGTTGTTGTGTCGCTGCCACAGTCGTTGGTAGCGATGAGCCGGAGGGTGTAGTTGCCGGCCTCGGTATAGGTGTGCGTAGGATTGGCTTCGGTGGAGCTGTTGCCGTCACCGAAGCTCCAT
Source organism: uncultured Saprospiraceae bacterium (assembly GCA_964441755.1). Lineage (GTDB taxonomy): Bacteria > Bacteroidota > Bacteroidia > Chitinophagales > Saprospiraceae > JAUMBM01. Next base: position 19,986 of record CAYTVG010000025.1, on the reverse strand, counting down.
AAATAGGTGGAAGCCCCGACAGAGGTGTTATTAGTCGCCAGCAGTAAGCTGCCGGGCTGGTATTGCAGGCTAAAATCCGCCTGTGGACCAGTGCCTGCCTGAATGCTGTCAATAACCGTAAGGGTATCACTGCCGGCGATATTGCTTACCATCAGGCTGAATCCGTAAGTGCCGGGCTGGTTGTACACAACGGTCACCACACTGTCGCTGCTACTGCCTGGCTCGCCACCCGGAAATTCCCACGCATAGGAATATGCTTCGCCGGTTGGGGAAGCAGTATAGGTAACCGACAATGGACTACAGCCACTGCTTGTACTCAGTTGGGCGGCTGCCTGCGGCGGTAGTATAACCTGTAGCTGCTGCTGAAGGGTGTCGGCACCACAGGCATTGATGGCAATCAGTTGTACAGTGTACAGGCCGGCAGCGCTGTAAGTATGCATGGTCGTACTGCTGTCAGTAGCGAATGTATTGCCATCGCCAAAATCCCACAGCAAAGAATCTGCCTGCACACTACTGCTGGTGAAGGTGGCCGAAAGGCTGCCAGGCGTGTAATTGATGGAAAAAGCAGCATCAGGTGCTCCGCCCACACTGATGTACCCGCTACGGGTAAAAGTATCCGCAGCAAAGGCAGAAGCAGCAATCAGGGTCACAGAATAAGTACCCGCCTGGGGGTAGGTGACACTGGGGTTCTGCTGGCTGGAAGTATCCGGGCTTGCCCCCGGAAACAGCCACTGCCAACTGATGATATTGCCTGAGGACTGGTCAGCAAAGGTGACACCGAGCGGAGCACAGCCGGAAGTCGTGTCAGCTGTAAAGGAGGCAACGACAGGCATAAATACAACGATCGTCTGCTCGACAGACTGGCTTCCACATTCGTTAAATGCGGTGAGCCTGACCACATAACTGCCTGCCTCGCTGTAGGTATATGCCGGGTTGCTCTCAACGCTCGTGTTGCCATCGCCAAAATTCCAAAGGTATGACTGCGCATTGCTTGAGGCATTTTGGAAGCTGACACTAAGACCGTTGACCTGCGTGGTAAACGCTGTCTGAGGGACTGTCTGTACGTTGATGAGGCTGTTTTGTGTGAGTGTTTCGGCTCCGGCAGCATTGATGGCTACCAGACTCACGCTGTACGAACCGGGAGCATCGTAGGTGACCGTCGGCTCTGCTTCTGTTGAAAAATCGGGATTACCGCCCGGGAAATACCATTCAAAACTGTTAGCTCCTTCCGACTGATTGGAGAAAGAAACGGTCAGTGGCGCGCAGCCGTTGGCCGGGCTTGCTGTAAATTGCGGGACAGGAGGGAGAAGCGGCTGACAGGCTGCGCTCAACCGAATGTTGTCAACATACATGTTGTTGCCGTAGCCGCTGACGTTTTCAATGCGGATGCGTACATTGGGCTGGCCGGCAAATTCGCTCAGACTGAGCGATATGCAGGCAGGGCCCGTAAAACACCAGTCGTTGGCAGTCTGTGGAAAAAAAGCGGACTGCAAATCACTGCCGGTCGCAAAATTACCACTGCCATTTTCCTGCCCGTTAAATAAAATATATGGGTAGCTGGCACCGCCATTGGTTGACAATCGAACCACCAGTCGATCGTTGAGTGAGCTGTTGTACCGACGGTAAGCATACTCAAACTCGAGTATTACATCCTGATTTGCAGCCAGATCTATAGGAGGACTGACAAGCGCATCAATTTGTCCGCTGCCATTTTGATAACTAAAATTGTTGACATACATCGCCCGGTTGCCATTGTTGCCGCCAACATCGAAGATCGTCCATCCAATACCGTTGTCGGGATTGCTGATCGCCCAGCCGCTGGTTTGTTCAAAGGTCTCTACCATCAGATACTTACGGGAATTGTCGCTGACAATGATATCCGAATTTAGGGTAGTAGCATCTGAGCCAATGGCATTTTGTACGGTGAGACTGACCGGATACTGGCCGGGGCTGGCATAGAATACGGTGGGGTGCTGCTCGTTGGAAGTTGAAGGGTCGCCTCCGGGGAAACTCCAGTTCCAGATGGCAGGGCCGTTGGTCGAGTTGTCATAAAAAGCTACATAACTGTCAGCGCATACTTCCGTGACAGGCGCAATGATGGCAGCTACAGGAGGCTCCGGCGGGGCACAGAAAGCCAGACAGCCAAAAGGCGCGTAGTTGTCTTCGACAAAATTGTTGATCTGGTTGCGGGTGGCCGTTGACCAGGTATTGGACATGGTCACAGAGGGTGCCATGATCGTATTGGAGCCATCAGGGTCGTGAGTGGCACTGAAGTTGTGGCCGTATTCATGCGCCTGTACAACGCGCAGGAAGGCCGCATTGCTGGAAAAATTCTGCAGCGCATTGTAGCGAAACTGAGAGCATACGCCTGATAGCCAGGCTATGCCAATCGTTGAGCCGGCAAAATCGCGGTTGGTCCACACAGAGGCAACATCAAAAGAGCTGGTACCAAAGCCGTTACTGTTCCCCCAGTTGGTGAAGGACTCCAGAAAGGTGCCGGCATCCGTGGAAGAGGTCCAGGGGTCACAAGTGGCGCAGTCACTGATGAATGTCGTGACAACTTCAAACTGTATTTCGTCAGCAAATTCATTGTCGTAGTTGGTCTGCACATTGTTGAGCACGCCAAACATAAAGTTGGTTACCTGTGCTACGCCGCCAAAGGCGACCCGCATGGAATTGTCAGCAGCCAGGCCCACCTCCACAACCAGACAGTTGCCGGCTTTCTCCGTGCCAGCAGCAGGCTTATGGGATAGTTCTTCTGTATGCTGCTGGGTGAGGGAGAGCCCGCAGTAATTGTCCCGGCTCTTCATATCCCGTTCGCGGTAAAGGAGGTACAAATCTTGTGGTGCAGTAGGCTCCAGCCGGTATAATGGCTCAATAAACCATGTCTCTTCTCCTTCTGTCCACAGGCCAAAGAAAAAATCTGGTTCAATGGTGAGGCTGAGCTTGCCATCGGTCTGGCCACTCATTCGACCCCGATAAGTACCAATTTCTCTGGCAGGAGCCAGCGCGATGCCAGCGCTGCCGGCAATGCGACCCTGATAGCTCGCTGACCGAAGGTCGTGTTTTTGAAGCAAAAATGATCGGAGCGGGTCAGTGCCTAAGACGATGCGAAGCAAAGCACGCTCTCCTTGTACCTGAACTTGATCGTATATTTGCTGCGTGTTGAGCCTAACCACCCGATAGCTGCTGAAGTTGCTGTTCAGCATTTCTGTGGGTGGAAAAACCACCTCTTCAGTGGTGAGTGCTTTCTCCTGGGCAGTGAGAAGCTGCGACAGGACTAAAAATAAAAGCAGGAGTAACGTCTTTTGCATAGCCAGATATGGGTGTAAATAATCAATGTAATCGTTTGGTCATGGCTCTCAGCCAACAATTGGCTGTTACGGTCTTAGCCAGTATGGACCGACTGTACAGGCCAGGGTTTACATCAGCAATTACGCGCGTCTGTCGGGAAAAACAATCATGGGAACGAAGGGTTTGCGCCTGTGGTACAAAATATTTGTTGGTTCAAAATGCGCTCCTGTAAAGGAATGTAGCGCAAAAGTACCATGGATAATACTATTGAAATACAGATGAACCACATTTCGTTCAGTATTTTTACCAACAGTTGTTTTTGTGTCGCGTATTGTACAAAAGTTACCGGCGCTTGCTCTTAGACCATGTTTGGGATGTACAACGATAAACGGCAGACAATGCTGTAAAGCAGATGGAAGACAGGATTGTTATTTATACAAAATATCCGGCCTGACCGGTAAAAAACAGAAATTATGAAAAAATATCTCGTGACCATGGTTGCGTTCTTGTCATTGATACAGCTGGCAAGCGCACAGCGCGATGCAGTAAATGCGGACTGGATGAACAGACTTTGGTATGGCGGAAACGCGATTTTGGGATTTTCGGCCTCCAACAGTTTTAGCCAGTTTCAGTTTGGGGTCTCCCCGATGGTAGGCTACAAGATCAATGATATCTTCAGCATGGGTCCTCGTGCGACTATCGTATACAATAATATCGGCATACGAGATCTGGGAGGTGATGTCAATCGGGTGAATACAGCCACTCTGGCCGCAGGTGTTTTTGGCAGAGCCCGGGTTGCCAGAAATCTGTTTGTGCAGGGCGAGTATATCTATGAAAGCCAGCCTTTTGTAGACTCCAATGCGGAGGTGTTCAGGCTCAACAGAGCCAACGCCTACGTGGGGCTTGGCTATACGACCAGCAGAGGGAGCGGTTGGGGTACGGAAGTGATGATAACCTACAACCTCACACTGCCGGTCAATACCATCCAATCCCCCTTTGACTACAGATTTGGGTTTACTTACAATTTCTGACATCAGTCTATGCTCGAAAGTGTATAGTTTTTGCCTTGGTTTTGTGGGTTTTATATGATATTTCAGATTGAAACTAATTTTCAGTCAACCCCTGTTTTTCATATTTCAATGGCTTGAAAAACAAAAAGTTATTTGGCTTTTTGTGGCTTTTGCCAAAAATCAGTCAGGTGGTTTGAAGTTGCGGTAAAATTTTTTCAATCCTTGCGCAGGCAGTAGCTTGGCATGTCTAAAGTGCAGAACTGTGCTTTTGGCGAATCAACACCAAATTTGTCTACCAAATTATTGTAAAGTATGAAAAGCAATTTTACCGCTTTTGTTCTTGCCCTGGCGCTGTTGCTGTGTAGCGGCGCATCGCTGCTGGCACAGAATGCCACAATCAAAGGTAAGGTAACTGACACAGGCGGAGCCCCGCTGACAGGCGCGAGCCTGCTGGTCGTAGGTACGAGTGCAGGTACCGCTTCGGATGCTGATGGTATGTACACGCTGCAAGTGCAGGCAGGCACACTCACGCTGGAGGTTTCTTACCTCGGCTACGAGACTGCAAGCCGCAGCATCAGCGTTAAGGCAGGAGAGACAGTAACAGCCGATTTTTCGCTGTCGGAAGGTTCTCTGATTGCTGAGGAAATCGTTGTCTCGGCTTCCCGTCAGGCAGAGAAAATTACCAATGCTCCGGCTACCATCTCTGTAATCGGTGCCAAGGCCATCAGTGAACTGCCCAGCTTCAATGTGGCGGAGTTGCTGGGCCGACAGAAGGGTGTAGACTATGTGCGCTCGGGTATCCTGGGTGTTGGTGTCAATGCCCGCGGCTTCAACAGTGCATTCAACCCCAAAAACCTGCAGATCAATGACGGTCGTTTTTCTTCGCTGGTGGCTACCGGCCTTCCGCTGGGAGCCCTGAGTACGACTGTGAAGGAGGATATCGAGCGGATAGAGGTGGTGCTGGGGCCTTCTTCGGCACTTTTTGGCCCCAACGCACACAATGGCTTGCTGAATACCATCACTAAAGATCCTCGTACCAGCCAGGGTACAACCGTAGCGCTGGGCGCTACTTCAGCACTGGATGGGGGGCTTTTTGGCGAAAATCCTCACGCGCTTTCTGCCCGCTTCCGCCATGCTTCTAAGCTGAGCGATAAGGTGGCTTTTAAGGTGAGCGGTGAGTACACGGCGGGTCAGGAATTTCCGTTCTCTGATTCTGTTTACATCGGTGTAGTTGGTTTCCCTGAGCTGGGTTCTGCTTTCGATAACGAGGGTGAGCGCCGTCCTGATTATGGCTTTAATTCTCTTCGCGGTGAGGCGCAACTGTACTATACGCCTAAGGCCAACAATGATATTATCCTGGCCTACGGTGGTAGCAACAGCAACAATATCGGTAATACCAATGCCGGACGCAACCAGATCCGTGACTGGCAGATTCACTGGCTGCAGGCTCGCTATGTATCTCCCCGGGTCTTTGCACAGGTCTACCATACCTGGAGTAAGACAGACTCTACTTTTGCCATGAACCAGCGCACGGTCAACTATCAGTCGTTCGTCAATGCAGGCTTTACGCAGGAAGAGGCGCGTGCACGCTCTTTCGGCGAGCAGTGGCTCGCGATTCCGGGCTTCCCCGGAGGCGGTCTTGCACTCAACCGCGGGGCGCTCTTCCAGGACCAGTCTCGCCGCCTCAATGCTGAAGCGCAGTACAACAACAAGATCGGTCAGCAGCTCAGCTATATCGCGGGTGTGCAGTATCAGCAGGATCGTGCTAACAGTAATGGTACCTACCTGCTCGACCGCAACAAAGATGGTGTCATCGAAGATATCGTAATCGGTCAGCTGGGCGGTTATGCACAACTGGACTACAAACTGGGACAGAAATTTAAGGCAGTAGTTGCTGCGCGTGCCGACAACCACGATTTGTATGGCTTCAACTTCATCCCTAAGGCGGCACTGGTGTATTTTGACAACAATGGTTCCTTCCGCCTGACCTACGGCCAGGGTATTGCTGCACCGACTATCCTCAATCTGTCGGGTAACCTCTTTGGTGGCCTGCTGCTGGGCAATGGTGAGGGCTTCTCCGTGACTGAAATCGATGTGGTCACCAATCAGGAAGTTGGGCGCTACGAGGTTGAAGCGCTGCAGGTAGAAAAAATCCGCACGCTGGAGGCTGGCTATAAAGGTCGCCTCAGCGACAAGCTGTATGTAGATGTGAATGCCTACTACAACTGGTCAGAAAATTTCCTGAGTCCTGCCATTCAGGCAGCACCTGACCGCGAGTTCTTCGACCACGACGGCAACCCCGCTACGCCGGTTATCCCGCGTATCAAAGGTTATGTGACAGAGCGTGGCAGCCAGCCATTGAGTGAAATCACAACGGTAACAGCACTGCCCAATGGTCAGAACGGTGCAGACGTTATCCTGACCTATGCCAATTTCGGTCAGGTGAATACGTATGGTGCAGATCTGTCTCTGACCTATATGTTCAACAGTAGCCTCAGTGCAGTGGTTAACTACTCTTGGTTCGACTATGCTATCGACTCCCTTGATCTGGCGAATGATGGTAACCGCAGTGGCAAAGTGGATGCCAATGACTTGGCTATCAATACGCCAACGCACAAGTTGAGCTTAGGCCTTAACTACAATAAGAACAAATTGTTCTTCTCTGCTTTTGGCCGCTGGGTGAGCTCCTACGATTTCTTCTCCGGTATCAACGTGGCGGCTGCTGCCAATCCTGCGCTGATCTATGGCGGCTCTCCTGTACTTGAAAATGCACGCGTTGGCCGTTCATTCAACTATGGACCACTGGGTGGGTTCTTCAACCTCGATCTGAGTGTTGGCTACAAAGTCAATGATTACCTGACAGTAGCCGGTCAGGTGGGCAATGTGCTGAATCAGGAAGTACGCGAATTCGTTGGCTCTCCTGTGATTAGGCCATTGTATTCACTGGAGGTGAAGGTCAATCTGCCTGCACCTAAGAAGTAAGTGCTGTTGACGGATACCGGGGGCACCCCAAAAGAATTTCCGTCAGCAATCATAATAACTATCAGTATTGCAACCAAAACTGATCGAACAAGGCGGGTGAATGGGTGTTCTTCACACATTCACCCCCTTTTTGTATAACAACCAAATTACCGGATGAACGCGATCCTCATTTCCAGCGGTGCTTATGCGCCCGCGCAAGTGATCCCCAACAGTTATTTCAATGAATTATTGGGAGAAGATGTAGATACCTGGCTGCGCGATAATGTTCATATTTATGAAAGACGCTGGACTACCCCCCATGAATCAACGGCTGACCTGGCAGAGGCAGCCGCCCGGCAGGCAATGGAAAGAGCTGGTATCAGGGCGGAACAAATTGACCTGATCATTATCTCTACAGACACGCCGGAGTTTGTTTCGCCTTCCACGGCTTCTGTTTTGCAGCATCGGCTTGGTGCAGTAAGAGCGGGCACCTTTGATATTAATACGGCTTGTGCTGGTTTTGTTACAGCCCTGGATATAGGTGCCAAGTATATCCGCGCTGATGAGCAATACCAGCATGTACTGGTGATCGGTGCTTACAACATGAGTAAGTACCTCAATATGGAGGATAAAAAAACAGTGACGCTTTTTGCTGACGGGGCCGGTGCCGTTATTTTGCGAAGCGACAAGCATGCAACCAGGCGGGGGGTGCTTGCCAGTAAGCTGCTTACGGAAGGGCAGTACAACGAATGGATGGGTATCTATGCAGGGGCAGCGAAACAACCCATCACACAGGCGGTGCTGGACGAAAAAAAACACCTGCTGCAGTTCGTGCGTAAATTTCCCAAAGAACTTAATCCGCAAAAATGGAGTGAACTGATTCTTTACCTGAGCGAACGAACAGGCGTCAGCCCGGAGCAGGTTGATCAGTTCTTTATCACACAGATAAATATCAATAGCATCTGGGAAACCCTGGATATGCTGCAGCTGCCACGTGATCGCGCACATACCATCATGCACCAGTATGGCTACACTGGATCGGCCTGCATTCCTATGGCACTCAACGATGCCTGGGAGAAGAGCAAGATTAAGCAGAATGACTTGCTTTATTTTATTGGTTCAGGAGGGGGGCTCGCATTTGCTGCAGCAGCCGTCCGATTATAAAGAGCGTGCTCGAGATTTTCTGCCGGGCGCAAAGCAGTTTTTTTGTGCGGATTTATTTTTAAGGGGCACATAGCACCGGCTATGCACCTCCAAAAGTAAAAAGACACGACAAGTTACCGCTTTTTACCGCCGGCAGAAAAGCCCGAATACGTGTCAAGCAGTTAACACAGTACTGATTTTCTCCCAACCCAATATACCAAAGGGTATGCAAACAGATTGGACCGCCCGCTGGGCTCGCTACAGTCCCTACAAAATAGCTGTCAAAGAATTTGAAACTGGCAGGGAACTAACCTATGCATCACTCGACAGACTGGCTGCCGCCCTGGTACATCAACTGGCAGACGTCTATGGACTGCAAAAGGGTGACCGTATCGCGGTGCTGGCCGAGTATTGTCTGGAGTACATAACGCTTTTTGCTGCTGCGCAGAAGGCGGGGTTCACTATTGTACCCCTCAACTACCGGCTGACAGCAGCAGAGCTGGATTTTATCCTCAGCGACAGCCAACCCTCACTGCTGATTTGGGAGGAAAAATTTTTTCAGTCTCTCCGCCAGACGCAATGGTTTCAGCCCGGTGCAAAGCACTGGCCACTGGAAACCCTTGCGGCCTGGCTGGCCAGAGAACCTTTGAGCACTTCTCTGAGTCCTGTTGCTTTTCCTGCGCTGGAGGAGGATCATCCGATTTTTTTACTCTACACGTCTGGTACAACGGGCTTCCCCAAAGGAGCATTGTATACGCACAAAATGCTCTTCTGGAATAGTATTAATACGGCTATGAGTTTGATTGTCAATCAGGAAAGTCGAACAATTGTATGTATGCCGCCCTTTCATACGGGGGGCTGGAATGTGTTGCTTACGCCCTTCCTGCACCATGGCGGGTATGTGTGCCTGATGAAAAAATTTGATGCGGCTGCTGTTTTGGGCCTGCTCGAGTCCGAAGCTCCCAGCTTGTTTATGGGGGTGCCTACTATGCTCAAAATGATGGCCGACCAGCCGGCATTTGAGCAGACGGACATCAGCAGCCTCCGCTACATCATCGTTGGCGGGGAAGCTATGCCCATTCCGCTGATTGAGCAGTATCATGCCAAAGGGGTTCCCATTCGACAGGGGTATGGTATGACAGAGGTGGGTCCTAATCTCACCAGCTTGCATCAAGACGATGCCATCGCCAAGAAGGGTTCTATTGGGCGGGCTAATTTTTATGTGGAAACGCGTATTGTAGATGCAGCAGGTGAGGAGGTCGGACCAGATATGCCGGGAGAACTTTGGCTGCGGGGGCCCATGACTACGCCGGGTTACTGGCGCAGACCAGAAGAAACCAACAGGGCATTTACAGCGGGCTGGTTTCGTACAGGCGATATGGTGCGGCGCGATGCGGATGACTACATCTACGTGGTCGATCGCATTAAAAATATGTTTATTTCAGGCGGCGAAAATGTATACCCGGCTGAAGTTGAACGGATTTTGATGAGCCATGAGGCGATTGCAGAGGTAGCCGTAGTGGGTGTTGCTGACGAAAAATGGGGGGAAGTCGGGCACGCTTTTGTGGTGCTGCGGCCGGGGGCAGAGGCGCCAGCTGAAGCGTTGCTGCAGCATTGTACGGAGCGACTTGCTAAGTATAAAGTGCCCAAATACCTTACCTTTATGGAGGCACTACCCAAGAATGATACGGGAAAAATCAATCGCAAAATGCTGCGGTGAGTTTGGTAGTTGGGTAGGGGTATGGTGTAAATTGTGGGGATTGCCTACATTTGTGTTGACTTTTGGGTGCCCATTTTTTTTTCATCGCACGTACCAACTATTCGTGAGCCAAACACTTGAAAATTCGGCCGCTGTCAAGCCGGGACGCATACAGTTTATCGATGTGTTGCGGGCTTTTGCCATCCTTATGATGCTGCAGGGGCATTTTGTTGATACTACTCTCGACCCATACTATCGGCAACCCGAAAGCTGGGTGTACAGCCTCTGGCATTTCATGCGGGGGCTCACAGCACCTGTGTTTTTCACGACTACAGGACTTGTATTCGTGTACCTACTAATGAAAGATGGCCGGGTTTTCTGGCAAAATTACAGGGTAAAAAAGGGTATCCGGCGGGGCTTTTTTTTGGTTTTTCTTGGTTATTTTCTGAAAGTCAATTTATTAGGCCTTTTATTTGGCTGGTTTTTTCAATCATATCTGGTGGTGGACGTACTGCATTGTATAGGTCTCGCACTGGTATCGCTGATCCTGTTGTATGGCCTGCATCAGCTAAGTCGACTGCCTTTCTGGTTGTTGTTACTGGTTTCGGGCTTACTGGTTTTTCTGTTTAATCCTTCTGTGAAGGCACACGATTGGTCGCATTGGCCTGTATGGGCTGCCAACTATTTTACCCGGACACATGGCTCTGTCTTCACACTCATCCCCTGGGTTGGCTACACTTTCATTGGGGGCGCGCTGGGGCAGCTCATGCACCTGCGACCGCAATGGGCCTTCAGTTACTGGTTTCCTGCAGCTATGCTCGTACTGGGGCTGATCATCAGCACCCGGATCTACGAAATACTGATGCTGGGCTATCAGTTGACCGGCTGGATAAATTTCCAGACAGTAGCGTATGCTAATGGAGTCTTATGGCGGTTGGGGCATGTGCTGGTTACCGTGGCTATTTTTATCTGGGGTATAGGACGCCTGCGTACTGTTCCTCCGCTGGTGACTAAGGTAGGTAGCGAGACGCTGACCATTTACGCCGCACACTATGTTATTTTATTTGGCACTTGGTTCGGTATCGGTATCAATACCTTTTTTACGCGCAATCTCGGCCCTTGGGCCAGCGCACTGGGCGCTTTGTTATTTGTATCTTCTTTTGTAGTCTTGATATACTTTATCGATGATATCAGGAAGTGGCTTTATCCACGCATAGACAGTGTGATAGATGAATTGATTTCGCCGATCAGGAAGCTTGGGAGGCGTCTTAAAAAAGCCAATTGACCCGCCTCTGAAAATTGAGCCCCTAAGCAGCCTGCTGTTCGGTGGCTAAGGCCGCCGAACAGCAGGCTGCAAAATAATCCTCATCATGCCTGTAAATTTTTCCAAAACCATTGCTGGTACCAGCTTGTCCAGCCGAGTAGCCAGCCGGCTACTCGCCGGAAGTAGCCCCCGGTTTGTCGGCTCAACTGCCAGGGACTGAAATTATCGCGATGGTTGACAATTTTTTGTGCTGCTATGGACAGCTTGGATTCACCCGGTAGCTGAACCAGGTATCCGTGGCATTGGAGTTCCAATACCCACACAAGCCTGCATAGGTGCTCGTCGGTGGCTGTTATTCTGTAGCGAAAAGATAGCTGATGCTCGGGACGGCAAAGCCAGCTCCACCAGCGCAGGGCAGCAGCTTTATCGAGCTGACCGATGAGTGAGTTGTGGTAAACAGCGTCATTGGCATATAGCTCATCAATGGCTTGCGGTTGGTGTTGCAAAATGGCTGCTATAAACTGCTGTATGAGTTGCTGTGTCCTGCTGCCCGCCTGCATGGGGTCTGCATCACCGGCAAACTGCCGGATGATGCTGCCCGCCTCCTGCGCTTTTTCCCACTGCACAAAATGCCCCGCTTGGGGGAAAATGACAAGCTTGCTGCCGGGGATAGCACTGGCCCCTTGGTGCGCAATGCTGGCCGGGCTGTCCTTGGGATGCAGGAACCTATTGGGAATGAGCCGGTCTTCTTCGCCAAAAAATATACAGCTTGGGCAACGGATGCTGCCTAATTGTTCGTAGACGGGCTCAGTAAGCATTGCCTGCACGCAGGCTATAATAGTCTGAAGATACGCAAGATATGTCTTTCCGTCGCGCATGAGCAGCAATCTTTTTTCAAGCAACGGCTGCGCATTTTCGGGTAGCCTGAAAAAATTATAGGCGAAATTTCTGCGAATCTGTTGGGGCGTCTGGGCAAGCAACAAACCGGGCTTGTTGAGATTGAGCAGGGACTGTCGTTCCCATTCACTGAATTGCTCAAAACCCGCCGGGGCAAACAGGATGACCTTGGCTGGCTCCAATATGCCTGCAACCAGTCCGCGCAGGATAACCTGCCCACCCATGCTGTGCCCGACAAGTATGTATTCGGCTATGCCCAGCGCTTGCAGAAAGTTATGGATTGTTTGTGCATAAAAAGTAAGTGTAATGGGCTGCCGGGGGGGCGGTGACTGCCCGTAGCCGGGCAAATCCAGTGCAAGGCATCGAAAATGGGGCGATAGTACAGCAAGATTACAGTCCCATACCCGGTGGGTGCTGCCCAGCCCGTGAATAAACACCAACGGATGTACAGCCTCCCGGTACTCACCGGTATCTGTATACGCGACAGTAACGCCTGAGGGCAGGTCAATTTTCAGAACATTATCTGTCATCGGTAATTGATTTTATGGAGGCCTTTACGCTGTTGTTTAGATAGATAGATTGTAATTATTACAAGGAAATATTTTGGTAGCAAGATGTTGCAACACGAAATTTATGCGGTGATGGGTTGCTTTTCGACGGACGCTGACGGTTTGCGTGTGATATAATAGACGATGAGGCCCACCGCCAGTGAACTCAGGATGGCATAGGTAGCAGCAACCGCCGGGTTGCGCACTTCGCCCTGCAAGTACCAGGACCACCCGCCGTAGTAGGCGCCAAAATGCACAACTACGGCCGTCAGGGTGGCTGCCACTGGCGCCCACACGCTGGCGCGGGGGGCGTAAATACCCAGAATGACAGGAACGAAGGCTGCGGAGAAGTAAGCATATACGCCGTTTTGGGCGAAAATGCCCACGCTCAGCTTAGGGTGCTCCAGCTGTTGGTTAGACAGAATAATGGCGATAAGGGCTAAGCCTACAATCACCCATTTATTGATATTTACCAGCCGTGCAGCTCTTTTTTCTCCCTCACCCAGCCACGCCCCGCTCAGCGGGTCAATGATGTCCGAGGTGAGGGTGGTCGACAGAGACTGAATCAGACCTTCCAGCGTGGACAAACCCGCAGATAACAGCCCCAGAATGACCAGCAAACCGACATAGACAGGGAACTCACCTACCACGTAGGTGGTCATGATGCTGTCCATCTTGATAGGTTCACTTCCGACGGTCAGGTCGGGAAACATGATGCGTGCGTAAAGACCCGCCAATACAACCAGAAAGAAGAGGGTCTCGACGGCAATGCTGATGACCAGATAACGGTTGACGTCTCTGTCGCTTTGTAACAACATACTCTTAGTAATAATATGCGGTTGACAAACGATAGCGATACCTACGATGAAGTTGCAAAAAATAACTTCAAAATAATCGCGGAAAAGCAAGCTGTCAGGATTGAAGGCTTTCGTGAGGTTGGGGTCTATGGCGGACAGCTTATCCACAAATTGCATGACACCTCCGCGGAAGTGCTCATAGCCGGAACCCAGCAGAATGACAGCTACTACCAGCATGAGGAGCGCTTGTATGGTATTGGTATATACCATGGAATTGGCACCACCAAACATCATGTAGCCAAATACAAAAACGACCAATACTACGAGTACCCACCACTCGCTCACAGCAAGAGCCGCCGACAGTACCTTGGTCATACCTACGCAAATCAGCACTATGAAGGTGATTAACAACAGGGACAAAAAGGCAAAAAACAGGGCATAGCCCTTGTGCTGATAGCGTTTTCCGATCCATTGCGCCATCGTCAGGGCTTTGACCGACTGCCCGTAGCGCCGGAAACTCTTACTCAGCACTACCAGCGATATGAATAGTCCCAGCGGTAGCATAATGGCCATGGCCAGTACACCGCTGAAGCCGTACAAAGCGATAAAACCCGGGTTGATGATGAAGGTCGCTGCACTCGTAATAGAAGCCGCCAGGGAAAGGGCAACCGTAACAGGCGAAAAGGAAAGGCTGCCCAGGGCAAAGTCCTGCATCGATCGCGTATTGCGTGCACCTCTGATGACGAAAAATAAAATAACAAGCACGTAAATCCCGATTAATGCGGAGGTGGCTATTGCATACTGCTCAGTGGCCATACAGTTGATTCATTTTTTTAGGTATACCCGCCAGACAGTTGTGTATTGCGGTATTTTTTATTTATCAAAAATAAACAACCAGCACGGCTGTCCGAAGCCCAATATTATCACAAATTCGATGGATAAAGCAGTGTATTGTTTATTACCAGGGAGTTTTTCGACTTTTTTTACGGGTTGACTTAGGTTCTATTGTTTTGACTTTTGAGTGTAGATATGGCGTAATTTTTTGATAATGTTATTTTTGTATGGGGTGTAGCCCTGTAGGATTGCTCTTGACTGTACAGGACAGGGAGATGATAAAGATCATCAAATATAAATATAGATATGTATATATTTGCGTAAGTATATTCGTTAATCAGTTAAAAGGACAGCAAGTATATGGAAAAGCAGTTGATCGCACTGGTGACAGGCGCTACCGGCGGCCTTGGAACAGACATGGTAAAAAAACTGGCCGATGATGGGTACAAAGTGTTGGGTACCTACAACAGCGCCGCGAAAGCAGAGGTCTGGCGCGGCCGCATGCTGGAGGAGGGCTACGACATTCCGCTCTATCAGGTAAACGTTGCTGACTTTGATGAGGTGGGCAATGCCGTTGGCCGCATAAATGCCGAGTGGGGTACCATAGATATTTTGGTCAACAATGCAGGCATCACGCGGGATGGCGCCTTTTACAAGATGACCAAGCAGGCCTGGGACGAAGTTATTGCCACCAATCTGACCAGTGTATTCAACTGCAGCCGCCATGTGATTAATCCTATGATCGAACAACAGTGGGGCCGCATCATCAACATATCCAGCGTCAACGGCCAAAGGGCACAGTTTGGCCAGACAAATTATGCAGCCGCCAAAGCGGGTATGCACGGCTTTACCAAGACGCTGGCCATAGAAGTGGCCAAGAAGGGGGTCACGGTCAATACCATCTCACCGGGTTATATTGGTACAGATATGGTGATGGCCGTGGCAGAGCCTGTGCGCAACCAGATTATTGCGGGCATTCCCGTAGGCCGCCTCGGCGGCACAGATGAGATCGCCTGGCTGGTGAGCTTCCTTGCCTCCGAAAGAGCTGCTTTCATCACGGGAGCGAATATTGCTATTAATGGTGGACAACACGTCTATTGAATTTAGATTATTCTCGTGTTCTTAGGTGTTGGGCGACCCTCGGGTCGCCTTTTTTGTCGGAAATCTATCAAGGCTTACCTGAAAGCGTTAAAGAATTACTTCGGTTTGGTAAGAAAATCCCGAACTTGTTCCGATTGCGTAGTTATGATATTCTTAAATGAAATCCAAGCTGACGAAAATATTGGTTCTTGGTTAAATATAATGGGTATTGAGCTCTAGCCCCCCTAAGTGGAAGTAAATCATACGGACGAAATTTTGAATATTTCGGTATCTAGCGGTGGACAGTAAGCTGGTCACTAGTGTACAATGCACATGATTACGATTTTTTTTTCGCAATCTATGTGTGGTTATATAGGGGCTGTAACAAGGACGATTGGTGCTGTTTTTCGTAGATTGGAAGCCCCGTCAGGCAGGTCGATTGGTGCTGTTTTCCGTAGATTGGAAGCCCCGTTAGGGGCGTGCTATGGGTAGAAAACGGCCCCGGAGTTTTCCAGAGTCCCGTAGGGACGAAATGTGGGTATGATTCTCAATCATCCATCATTCCAACGGTTTGAAAATATACCGTTCATCGTATGTAACTTCAAATTTTTTTTGGATATCAATATACTCCTCCAAGAAACTTCTCTTGGCATGGTGGGCTTCTTGTGCTTGAATATGTTGAATTACGCGTTATACCTGACTTTTACTGTACGAAAATGCGCCATAGGAAATACTGGGGCCGTTGTTTTCTACCCACATTACGTCCCTACGGGACTCCGGGAAACACGGGGGTTGTTTGTTTTCTACCCACCTCACGTCCCTACGGGACTCCGGGAAATACCGGGTTTGTTGTTTTCTACCCACCTCGCGTCCCTACAGGACTCCTGGAAACAACGGCTCCGGTGTTTTCTACTACCTACATCGCATCCCTACGGGACTTCGGGAAATACCGGGTTTGTTGTTTTCTACCCACCTCGCGTCCCTACAGGACTCCTGGAAACAACGGCTCCGGTGTTTTCTACTACCTACATCGCATCCCTACGGGACTTCGGGAAATACCGGGTTTGTTGTTTTCTACCCACCTCGCGTCCCTACAGGACTCCTGGAAACAACGGCTCCGGTGTTTTCTACTACCTACATCGCATCCCTACAGGACTCTGGAAAACACCGGGGCCCGTTTTCTTTCTACCTGTACTGATCCCCTAAATTACCAGACAAGGTTACAGTATTAAAATTGTGATCTTGTCTATGGAAAAGAAGCGACGCAGCAAAGAAGAGAAGCTTAGCATTCTGAAAGAGGCAGAAAGCCAGGGGGTAGAAGTTACGATTATGCAGCATGGATTTATCCAGCTACTTTCTACCGCCGGCCTAAGGCCTAAGTTGAGCTTCCCCCCCCCCAAAAAAACTAGACACGCTTGATAAACCAAGGTGACTTAAGTTCGAGGGCAGCTGTAAATATTGGTAGTTCTTACATGTGGCAAATCTACGAAACCCACTTCATTTGGACTGGAGCCAAAATATTTTTTTGCAATTTTTTGAAATGAAATGAAAAACTTTGAAACGTTTTTAATTGAAAAACAGATTTTTGAGTAAAAATTAGTATTTTATTTTAAACATATTTATTAGCTTTGCATAAAGTTGTTTGCCGATGATATTTTGGCATATCAGGTGTATACAAAGACAATGAATATGGGTTGTAGTCGATATAACCTTCATCTGCTTCGCGCACAACAGATCATGTGCAGGGTGATGGTTATCGTTTAATGCATACTGCGATACCTGCCAGGAGTATTGTGTAAACCTGTTTTGCTGCTCATCTGCATTAATGATGCTAGCCATTGATATCCGTACCCTATTATAGTTGCCCCATACGGATAATATCTTCAGTCTTTACCTCACAGATCTAACCACCTTGGTGTGGATGATAGACCTGTGTCTATCTGTCATATAAGATGGCTTGCCATCTGAGGGGTTTTCTATGCCCTGTATGATGTATATGTGTTTGATTGTCATGATTATGTTTATTTATATAACAAATTGTATTCTTATGAATTCGTTATTTGTATCAGGAATTCACTGGCGAATGCGGGTAAGAGGGATGCTTGTAGGGCTAATCTGTATGGTGGCAAACATACAGTTACTTACAGCACAGTGTCCGACTCCCGCAGGTCTTGTGTCCCCCGCGAGCTTTCAGAGCTCTGCAGAGCTCCGCTGGACTTCCGGTGACACACCTACCGACAATGCGTGGACGATCACCATTGGCGGCCAGGGTCTGGGAAGCTGTAATGCTGCTGGCGGCTCACTTATTCAGACCACTGTCAGCTACGTTGATAACGTAGTTGGCTTTTCAGCACCAGTTACTGCTATGTCAGTATCTGGCAACCAGATCACGATTACGGTCGGAGGTCTGCAGCCTGGTACGGACTATGAGTTCTATGTGTCTGAGACATGTGACGGAGCCACACCTCCTTCCAACGTATCTGCTTGTGCAGGTCCCGGCATCTTTACCACAAAGGATGCACAGTACACTGTATCAGCTACTACGATCACTAGTCCGAGTTGCCCGTCTATCAGCCCGGGCTATGTTGCTAACGGTGCATTTATGTTGAGTGTAGGTGACGGCACTACCTGTGCCGGCACCTATTCAGTTGCGGCAGCACCAATAACAGGTACAGGACCGGGTGGCTCTACGCCTCCGCTGACGACGGTGACTACCTACATTGGTTTTCCTGCCGGTTCGTTCAATTTCGCTAATGCGGGTGCAGGTAGCTATCTGGTAACGGTAACGGAGACGGGTTCTTGTAACCCTACTACGGATCCTGTTACGCTGACGGTTGTAGTGCCTGATGGTACCGACACAACGGAGCCCGTATTCTACGTGGCTGACCTGTTGGGTAACATCATCGTTGACAACGATCCTGCTACTGCAGCGGCTACGTCAGCCAACTTTGGCAGCGTTACGCTTCCTGAAGGTGCCTGCGGTCGTCAGGACGTGTTCTACGCTTACGGCAGCGACAACTGTGACGGTCTGATCATCGCCAGCAACGGTGTCTCTGCTACAGCTACGACTACGCCTGCTACGATTTCTCCAAACACGCAGGTTAGCGTGACAACGGATGGCGTAGGTTTCTACGCAATCGACGTTTACTGGAGCACGGGTACGAGCACGGTACAGATTTCAGGCCGCGACGCTGCCGGCAACATTGCAGGTGGTGCTACGGGTCTTCGTCTGATTGCCGATGTGATTGACAACACAGATCCTGTGGTTTCAATCATGAGCAACAGCCAGTTCACGATTCCTGTATGTGCAACTTCTGTGACAGGTGTTGTTACGATTCAGGTTGACGATCTGTGCGACCAGAATGTAGATTTCAACAGCCTTTCAGCGTCTTTCGGCGGTGCAACGGGTATGACCAATTTCACTGGTAACAACTACCGTGAGTATCTGGTTGCTTTCCCTGCTGCAGGTAATTATCTGATTTCTGCTTCTTATACTGATGCCAATGGTAATGTAGGCTTCGTTGACCAACTGCTAACGGTACAGCAGGCAGCTGCTAACCAGACACCAACGATTCAGGCAAATGCTGAAACAGTTACTTTACCTCCCTGCCTAAGTACGTCTACTGTTAGTATGGTATATAGTTTTACCATCATGGATGACTGCGAGCCGATCAACATCGCACAGGTACAGTTCAATGGCGGAGGTTCGGGCCTTCCTGATCTGAATGGTTCGGGTTTCTATTACACAGATCAGGTAGGTCCTAATGCTGTGTACTTCGAAGTACAGGGCAATGTGGCTCCCGGTACCTACTTTCCGACTATAACTTATCTCGGGCAGACTGTTACGCCTTCCCTGTCGGTAATGACCAATATTCCCAATCAGCCAGCTGATATCATCCTGCCGGGTGACCTGGTATTCGCAATCCCGCAGTGTGCTTCGAGTACGGTGGCTACCATGGCTATTACTATTCTTGATGACTGCGACAATCCGATTGATTCTTCACGTGCTAATTTTAGCCTGGGCGGAAATGTAATCACTCCTACGTATATCAATGCTGCTGCAGGCTACTTTGAATTTGCACTCTCACTTACGGCAGCCAATGACGGCCAGACGCTGACGGCTTCTTATACAGATGCACAGGGTGCTATGCGTACGGTAGATGCGCTGATAACAGTTGACAACCATCCCGATACCTGGGCGCCTATCATCATTTATCCTTCACAGGATATGCTGGTGACACTTGATGCGTGTGATGCTCCTGCTGCTACGGTAGTATTCGAAGCTACGGCTACGGATAATTGCGGCATGGCTACTAATGGTTTTGTGGTTGATTTTGCACCTGGTGTTACAGGTGCTTCTATGATTGCCAGCGCAGGTGGTTCACGCCTTGCTGTAGTGACGGTTCCCGGTACTTACACAGTATTGCTGACGGCTACTGATGCTGCCGGTAATACTCGC
>CAYTVG010000024.1:0-50302 GCA_964441755.1 uncultured Saprospiraceae bacterium | reverse complement strand
CGAGTTTTCTTCACGAAGCTTGACATTCTCCGAACGAAGGGTAACGATTTCACTTTCCAAATCGTCAATGCGCTTCAGCAAAACTGAAACGAGCAATTTCAAATCCTTTATTTCGTTCGGTAATTCCATGCGACTAAGCTACAAAAAATTGTGTAAATTGCCACAAGATCAAAAATATGGCTAAGCTTTTACAAATTTTCGATATACACAAAACGGTCAATATTGTCGCCTGCGAGTTGGGGTTTAAGCACCCGCAGCATTTCAGTCGTTTTTTTAAGCAAAGGACTGGCACATCGCCGAGCGAATACCGTGCAGGCTCCTAGCTTGTGCACTACCCCAAGTGCCTGAAAGTATACAAAATACCGCAAAAAAATCAGCCGGCTGCTTGTTTTTCCGGGCAATTGCGCTAGCTTTGCAGGTATCATTATGTAGTGTAAACTGGTGAAATAGACGACTTAAGAAGAATAATAGCGGGTAAAGTTCCGTATCACGCAAAATAATATTTTTCATACAACACACAAAAGCATTTCCGGATTGCAGGCTTGCAGGTTTGTCTCTCTGCCTGCAGTTGCGGCTTTGCCGCCTGCAGACAGCGCACTGGCGGTGGCTGGTTTTTGTAAAAAGCCAGGTCGCTGCTGAGCAGGCAGCGACAGCCAGCTCTTGCTGCATCTTTCGTGTAGCCCGCAAGGATTGACAGGCGCCAGCGGCAGCAAGGCCGTTGATGACCGATATACCCGAATACATTCATTGTTTTACTAAAACATCTCTATTATGATGAAGCCTATCATGATCAGCCTGCTCGGGCTGCTGTTGGCCACCACTGCCGGGGGGCAGAGCTGGCAGGAATTGTTTGCCAAGGGGCAGCAGCAGCCGGATGCTGAGGGTGCCATTCCCTATATCGAGCAAGCTTTGGTGCAGGCGGAGCTGGAGTTTGGGACCGGGGATCCCGCCTACTGGAACAGCTTCGGCTTTCTGTTTAACTTGTATACGGTGGTCAATAAGTATGAGGAGCTGACAGCCCTGCTGATCACGGGGGTCGAGAAGTACGAGCAAAATTTTGGGAAGGATAGTCGGGATTACAGGGTGATGCTGAGCACGCTGGGCAGCCTGTACATGAGTACGGGCAAGTATGACAAGGCGCTGGAGACGCAGCAGGCGGTCATGGCGCTGGCCGAGCAATACCTGCAGGCGGAGGATCCGGAGTATGGCATCTGTCTGAGTGCGCTGGCCATGGCCTACAGCAATGCCGGCTTGTACAGTCAGTCGCTGCCGCTGTTTGAGCGGGGGCTGGCCGTTTTGGGCGGGGATGACGAGAAGTATGCGTTTATGCTGAATGAACAGGCCAATGCGTATTCCAGTCTGGGGCAGTACGACAAGGCGAAGCGCGGCTATGAGGAGGTGCTGGCGCGGGTTTCGGCCGAAACCGATGCGGACATGCGGCTGAAGGCGCTCAACAATCTCGCTTTTAGCTACGAGCGGCTGGGGCAGTACGAACGGGCGGTGCTCTACTACCGGCAGTCGCTGGAGCAGCAGGCGGCGTTTTCAGGCAAAAAAGATGCAGCTTATGGTGCTATCCTGAGCAATCTGGGCAGCGTGCTCATGCGCATGGGGCAGTACGGGCAGGCGCTGCCGCTGCTGCAGGAGGCGCTGGAGATCACGGCCGCGACCATGGGCAAGGGGCATATTTTCTACAGCAATCGTCTGAGCAATCTGGGCAACTTGCTGGAGAAAATGGGGCAGAATGAGCAGGCGCTGGCCCTGCTGCAGGGGGCGGTCGACAATGCGGAGGCGACGCTTTCCCGGCAGCATCCCAATTATGGGGCTTATTGGTACTACCTCGGCCGGATCTATGCCAAGGTCGGGCAGTACGACAAGGCGCTGCCGCTGCTGCAGGCGGCGGCCGACAATATAGGCAGCTCGCTGGGCCGGGAGCACACCAAGTACCGGGACGTGCTGGAGCAGTTGGGGTTTGCGCATGCGCGCACAGGCCGCCTCGCAGCGGCCGAGCTGTATGCCGATACCGCGCTGCGGCTCACGCAGCGGCTGATCGGCAGCGCGATCAGCTACTCGTCGGAGAATGACCTGGCGGAGCTGCAGTCGCAGGAAAACCAGCCTTTGCGCGAGATTCCGTCCTGGATGCACAGTGGCCGCTTTTCGGTGGGCATCAGCCAGTTGGTCTGCAACGATATTCTTTTCCAGAAGGGGTTTCTGCTGGATGCGGCCATGCGGCTGCGGCGGCTGTCGGCGGTGACGCCCGAGGCCGACTCACTGGCCGATCTGCTGAAGTATTACCGCCTGCAATTGTCCAGAGAGTATGTCAAGCCTGTGTCGGAGCGGACGGGCGTGGCCGAGCTGGAGGAGAAGGCCAACCGCCTGGAGGGTATCCTGAGCCGCACCGTGGCGGGCTATGCGGCAGCGGCCCGGCAGGTGAGCTGGCAGGAGGTGAGAGATGCACTCAAGCCGGGGGAGGCGGCGCTGGAGTTTGTTCATTTTCCGCTGCTCTTTCCTGTGCGCACGGACAGTGTGCGCTACGGGGCCCTGCTGATCCGGCCGGGCGACAGCAGCCCGCGCTACATCCCGCTGTTTGATGCTTCGGCCCTCAACAGCCTGCTGGCCGACCGCATCGACCGCCGGGAGGACTATGTCAACCGCCTGTACGCTTCCTCGCAGCGGGGGCTCACGCCGGCGGGCGAGAAGCCTGTGTCTTTGTACGAGCTGATCTGGAAGCCGATCGAGGCGGCAGGACTGGAGGGTGTTTCTACGATCTACTGCGCTCCTTCGGGCCTGCTGCATCGCCTCAATCTGGCGGCGATAGCGCCGGATATGGTGAGTGTGCTGGCCAGTCGCTACCGCTTTGCGATGCTCAACAGCACGCGGCAGCTGGTGCTGCCTGCGGCTGCGGCCGCAGCGCAAAATGCGGAGGCGGTGCTGATCGGCGGGGTAGACTATGGGGAGGTGGCGACGGAGGCTGCTGCCGGGCGGTCTTCGGGCGAAAGCTGGCGGATGCTGGCGTTTACGGACATAGAGGTGGATGAAATTGCTGCGCTGCTGCGCGCGCGCGCCTTCAGCCCCCGGGTGCTCAAGGGCAGGGAGGCTAGTGAGGAGGCTTTCAAGCAACTGGGGGTCGATGCCCCCTCGCCCCGCGTTGTGCACATTGCCACGCACGGCTTTTTTTCCCCCAAGCCGCAGGCGGCCGACACGGTGGAGGCCGGCGGCCGGGACCTGGCCTTCGTCCGGTCCGACCACCCTATGCTGCGCTCGGGCCTGATCCTGGCCGGCGGCAATTATGCCTGGCAGCAGGGCCGGGCGGCTGCCGGGGCGCAGGAGGACGGCATCCTCACGGCCTACGAAATCAGCCAGATGAATTTTGCCAATACCGAACTGGTGGTACTGTCTGCCTGTGAGACCAACCTGGGCGATATCGAGGGCAATGAGGGGGTATACGGTCTGCAGCGCGCCTTCCGCATTGCGGGCGCCAAGTACCTGATCATGTCGATCTGGAAGATCGATGATAAGAAAACCAAGGTGTTTATGACCAACTTCTACCGCCACTGGTCGGAGGAGGGGATGAGTGTGCCTGAGGCTTTCCGCAAGACGCAGCTCAGGCTGCAGCAGGACTACAGCCATTTCGACTGGGCGGGCTTTGTCCTGATCGAATAACGATTTGACGGCCGCAGCAGGCGCAGCGCGAGCTGCTGCGGCCGTCTAAGCGCCTCCTTGCTGTTTTTTTCCAAAAGCTATAAGGCCTGTCATTTTTGCCTGCGGCAAAATGCCCCCGGGCGGCGCGCAGCGGCTGCCTAGCGTACGATCTGCAGCATCAGCGAGCTGATATGGCCGCTGTCGGCCGGCAGGGCCTGGCCGGCGGACCGGCTTTCGGAAGCGTCTTCAAACAATGAGCTCAGGAGTATGTCCAGGGGTTTGCCGGGGCCCTGGGAACTGCTTCGGCTAAAGCCGAAGTCTACAGGCTGGGTAGTGGCTATCACCTTGAGCACCTCGATGCCTTCGGGCTCGCCCACAGTGAGCACTTCTGACTGCCAGTAGGTATAGGGTCGCAGGTAAAAATCGGCAGCCGGCCGGAGCGCGGGGACGATTTTGTTGATTTTGTGGTTGGGCTGTATGTCTAAAATGCTGAAGAAGAAGGGATCGTATCCCTGATTGACAACTTCCAGCTTGATGCTTTCTCCAAACCTGAGGGGACGGTTCTGCAGGGGGGTATAGCCTCCCTGGCCGTCGCTCACCAGCACGTACAGCTGCGCGCGCAAGTACGGACTGTCGGTCTCGAGGTTTCGCAGAAAGTCGGCTCTGGCGTAGTCGGCAATGACCGCTGCCAGCTGCCGGGCTTTGCTGCTGCTGTTCCAGTAAGCGTCTACGGGGACTTGCCAGAGGAGGCGACCGTCGTACTGGTAGAGCTGCATGCTGCTTTGCCCGGAGGGGCTGATGCTTTCCTGCAGGCTCAGGTCGGCCCTGGTATGGCTGAGCACGATGAAGGGGTAGGCCGACAGGGCGGCCTGCAGTTGTTCCTGCCGGCTCAGGTCCTGCAGGCTGATGTGCAGGGTCACCCTGAGCGCTTCGTAGTTGCGCTCGCGGATGAAGACTTTGGCGATTTGCAGCTGCTCGCTGGTCAACGGCTGATCGAGGCTGATGTCGGACGCAAAAGAGGTAGAATGCTGCACATAGCCTGTACTGAGGGGCGGCACGCCCAGCGTATCCGTCACATTGGGCGGGTAAAGGGCAACGATACTCCCTGCTGTGCAGCCTTCCAGTTCGCCGGCCTCAACCTGAATCCGGTAGGGGGAGATGATTTTATTGACTGTAAAGTAAGTAGCGGCAGGCTGTACACCGCTGCCGAAGACGATCATGTCCAGCGCCCCCTCACCCAGGGGGGTCTGCAGGGAGGTTCTGAGGCCTACTTCCTGCTTGATGGCAGCCAGGAGGCTGCGGTAGGAAGCATCGCCGGGCAGCCGGTGGAGCGTTTTGGCGAAGGCATAAGAAAACAGGCCGTAGTTCTGCTGACTGTTTTGCTGCTCATAGCTGGATTGGTTGGGGCTTGAGCCGGAGAGCACCACCACCGGCGCCAGGCCGGCGGTCAGGCCGGACAAGTCGCCCACAGCAGCTTCGCTGCGGGGGCTGTCCTGCAGTCTGGCCAGGTAGTCGGGATCGGCCATGACCACATCCGTGCCTCTGGCCACCGTGCTAAGGCCGCGGGTGGCGGTGCCCGAGTGGCAGGCATCCAGCAGCACGAGCAGGTGTCCTTGCGGGCCCAGGCGCTGGCGCAGGGCGAGCAGCGCCTCGCCCAGCTCATCGTCCCGCAGCAGATGCTGGCCGTAGTTGATGCCGGGCTGAAATTTTTTGGGCGAGTTGTAGGGCACCAGCGCTTCGTCCAGCCCGTCTATTTCATCGCCATTGTCATCCTGCACTTGTTGCCCGTGGCCGGAAAAGTGGAAGACGGCCAGGTCGCCGGGCCTTACGCGCTGTATGAGTTGTGTGTGGATGGCCTGCAGGATGTTCTCGCGGGTAACCTGGGCATCGGTCAGCGTATGGATGTTGGCGGGCTGAAATCCCTGCGAAATGAGGCTGTTTTCTATCAGCCAGGCGTCGTTGACGGACTGCAATTTGTGCCAGCCGGTATAGGCAGGGTAGTCGCCGACGGCGACCAGCAGGGCGTGGCTTGTTGTCTGGGCAGTTGCTGCCTGCAGGCAGAGCAGCAGGCTGAGGAGTGTGATAGGTTTTTTCATGCTGTATACAAATGGGTTGATTGCTGTGGTTAAGGTTGTTGGCCGCCGTTTTTGTGCTGACCGGCAAAGCCGGCCGGCAGCATTTTCTCAGGTGCCGGCGGGCAGCTGTTTTTTTTAATCACCCGGCCGGGCTTCTGCCCAAATGCGCCCCACGCCTTTGGGTGCACGGGCTGTTGTTTTTTTGGCAAAAAAAAACAGCCCAGCTGCCCGGGGCACAATAGGCGTAGCAGCAAGGGCGTTTGTTGGTGTGCCAATTGGTCGGTAAAATTAATTAATTTATTATTTTTCAAGCGGCTGGGAACAAATTTTTCCTAAAACGTATTGGTACATCCGGGGGCTTTCTGACCGGCTGCCGGGGGCTTTTTTCGCATACCGCCACTGCCTGCAGTTGTGCTGTGCGCATGCGCGTACAGACGGCCCGATTGGCTGCCGGCGAGCTGCGCCGGGGCGCTGTTGGAGGAGCCCGGTCGAAAAATTGCAGCCCGTGGCTGTATTTATTGGCTTAGAGGGAAGTAGCAACAAATTAATTATTATAACTTAGTGATTGTTTTAGAAGGCCCTCCGCGACAGGGGGTGGGCCTTTGGGCAGATTAAATCCTCTTGGTTATGAAAAAAGCATTGTTTAGCTCGTTATTGCTGCTGTGTCTGTACTCTCTGAGCGGGCAGACATGGCAGGAGGCCAGGGATCAGGCAGTAGCGCTCTACGAAAAGGGCGAGTTTGCAGCTGCACTCCCGGAGGCCGAAAAAGCGCTGGCACTGGCGGAGCAGGCATTTGGTGCCGAGCACGAGAACTACGTGGAAAGTACGCACATACTCGCTGAGTTGCACAACCAGTTGGGGCAATACGACAAAGCCCTGCCTTTGTTTGAGGCAATGGTAGCGCTTGCTGAAAAAACTGCCGGCAAGGATAATGTGCAGTATGGCTATGCCATCAGCGGACTTGCGGGCGTATACCACAGCATGGGGGCCTACGACAAAGCGCTTCCGTTGCTGCTGGCGGCTGTCGAAAATGCAGAAAAGTGGCTGGGGAAGGATGATCCGGAATACGGAAGCCGGCTGTACAGTCTGGCCAATCTGTACTACTACAAAGGCGAGTACGACAAAGCGCTGCCCATCTTCATCGCATCGGTAGAGAATGCCGAAAAATCGCTGGGCAAAGACAATCCGGAGTACGGCAGCCGCCTCAACGGTCTGGCCAGCGTGTATCACTGGATGGGGGCCTATGACAAGGCGCTGGCCTTGTTCGTTGAGTCGGTTGCCAATGCCGAAAAGCATTACGGCAAAAGGCATCCGGAGTACATCAGCCGGCTGGGCAAGCTGGCAACGTTGTATGAGAAGACGGGTGCCTATGACAAGGCCCTGGCCTTGTTTACGGAGGCGCTGGAGACAACGGCCGGCACGCGGGGCAAGGATCATCCCGATTACGGCCTGCTGCAAAATAACCTGGTGGTTTTGTACTACGCGATGGCCGAGTACGATAAGGCCATCGAGGCTTGTCTCGAGTCGCTGGCCAACGGGGAGAAAAACCTCGGGAAAGATCACTCGGAGTATGGTGTGCGCCTCAACAACCTCGCGCAGCTATACCTCGCCATTGGTCAGTTTGACAAAGCCCTGCCGCTCAATCTGCAGGCGCTGGACAATACCAGGGGCTCGCTGGGCGTGCAGCATTCAGAGTACGGCATCCGCCTGAATAACCTGGCTGCGCTCTATGAAGGTATGGGCGAATATGACAAGGCGCTGCAGCTCTACCTCGAGTCCATAGAAAATACGATCAGTACCTTCGGCAAGCATCATTCGCAGTATGGCAACCGGCTCATCAACCTGGCCTACTTATACCGAAAGATGGGTGCTTATGACAAGGCGCTGCCGCTTTATCACGAGGCCATTGACAATGTCATCAACACACTGGGGAAAGAACACGCCTCCTACGGTGCCTACCTGAGCAGCCTGGCCTTGCTGCACAACAACCTGGGCGAGCACGACAAGGCGCTGCCACTCTTGCAGGAGGCTGCTGCCGTAACGGCTAAGGCGGTAGGGGTGGAGCATCCCAAGTATGAGGCTATGCTCAATTACCTGTCTATGGCTTATGCGGCTGTGAACGACTATGCTGCGGCCCTGCAGCCTGCCGACAGTGCGCAGCAGCTGATGCGCAAGCTGCTTACGAGGGCGGTCAAGTACACTTCCGAACGGGATCTGGCTGCCTACCTCAAGCGGGAAAGCGCCAACCTGGCGCACATCCCTTCCTGGCTGCACAGCGGCCTTTTTCCCGAGCAGCTCAATGAGATGGTATGCAATGATATGCTTTTCCAGAAGGGATTTTTGTTGCATGCTGCAGCACGGCTGCGGCGGCTGTCGGCCGCCTCGCCGGAGGCTGATTCGCTCTCCTCGCTGCTGCGTTCTTATTATGTGCAGCTTTCTAGAGCGTATGCAAAGCCACCCGCACAGCGCACAGGCATAGCGGAGCTGGAGGCAAAAACCGATGCCCTGGAGGCTTTCCTGAGTCGCACGGTAGCCGGCTATGCAGAGGCGCTGCAGCAGGTAAACTGGAAAGAAGTGCAGGCGACGCTGCGGGCAGATGAGCTGGCGATAGAGTTTATCCACTTTCCTGTTTTGTTTCCCCGCAATACGGACAGCATCATGTACGGGGCTTTGCTCATCAGGCCCGGCTACGATGCCCCGCGCTATGTGCCGCTCTTTGAAGAATCAGCCCTCCGGCAATTGCTGGCTGCCAATGTAGTGCGCAAGTCTGCCTATGCCAACGGTCTGTATGGCTGGGCAGATCCGTCGCTGCTGCCGCCGGATTCCGTGCGCACCTCTTTGTACGAATTGGTCTGGAAGAATATCGGGCAGACGGGCCTCGAAGGGGTTAAGACTGTTTACTATGCGCCCTCAGGCGTATTGCACCGGCTCAACCTCGGGGCGCTCGCCCTCGACGAAAAAACGGTGCTGGCCAATCGCTACAGGCTGATCGCACTCAATAGTACACGGCAGTTGGTAGTGCCCGCGCATTTTTTGCCGGCAGCCGAGGATGCGGTGCTGATCGGGGGCGTAGAGTACAACCTCGCTACCAATACCACGGCGGCGGCTGAGCAGCCGGTGCTCAGCGCAGGCTCCCGTTCCATTGAGTCTTCCTGGACAGAAGGTGACAGCCGCAGCGCGGGCTGGAAAACGCTCCGCTGGACGTCGGTAGAGGTCGACAGGATTGCATCACTGCTCCACAAGCATGCTTATGCTACGCAAAAGCTTAGCGGCAGCGCGGCCACCGAAGAGGCTTTCAAGGAGCTTGGCAGGGACAAGCCCTCGCCCCGCATTTTGCACATCGCCACCCATGGCTTCTTTTTCCCCGATCCGGTAACTGTTTTTCCGGAAGTTGTCGAGGCCAGGCAGCGGCCCTTCAAATGGTCTGAGCATCCTATGATTCGGTCAGGCCTCATCATGGCCGGTGCCAACTATGCCTGGGAGCATGGCCACCCCCTCCTGCCTGAGCAGGAGGATGGTGTGCTGACCGCCTACGAAATCAGCCAGATGAATTTGTCCAATACCGAGCTGGTGGTGCTTTCGGCCTGCGAGACGGGCCTGGGGGATTTGCAGGGCAATGAGGGGGTGTACGGGCTGCAGCGCGCCTTCAGGATTGCAGGAGCTAAGTACCTCATCATGTCGCTCTGGCAGGTGCCGGACCAGCAGACGATGGAGTTTATGAGCACTTTTTACCGCTTTTGGCTGGATGAGGGGATGCAGATCCCCGACGCTTTCCGCAAAACCCAGGAGGTGATGCGGGAGCTTTTTGTAAATCCGTACGCCTGGGCAGGTTTTGTGCTGATCGAATAAGCAGGCTAAGGGTGGGCGGCATATGCCGCCCGCCTTTTATTTTCTTTTCTCGTAAAAAGGCCTGCCCTCCAGTATCTGTTGCCGGTACTTTTCTATCCTGCCCAGCCGCGTCTGCGCCTGCTTGGGTTGTGAAAAGTAGATGATGTAGGCACGCTGCTGCCCGGGGGTGAGGGAAAAAAAGGCTTTTTCAAGCGCGGGATCATCTTTGAATTGTGACAGCAGCTCCGCGGGCAGGGGCTCCGGGTTTTTGGCAAAAACCACCTGCCGGCCTGCTTTTTCCAGCTCAATGGCTTGCGCCAAAAAGGCGCGGATGGCTTCTGCCTGCGCAATTACCTGCTCCGGCTGGTCAAATTTCAGGGTTCTGGCGGCCTGTGAGCTTTCGCCCGGTTTGTGCAGTAGCAGCAGCGGATCGCTCAGCAATGAGCCCTTGAAGAAGCTCAGACAGGCGTAGTTTTTGAATGCACTAATCGTGACAACGTTTTTTCCTGCATAGGTGTAGCAGGGTATTCCCCACTTCAGTTCTTCCTGTAAGCCGCTCTCCGCGACCAACTGTCGCAGCAATACCAGCTCCTGCTGCCACTGGTTGACTTTACAGGCGGGGGTGCCGCCGTATTTGCATCGCATACAGCCGTTGATCAGGTATTGGTCTATCTGTGGATTCATGTTGCATACTGTATTGGTGATGCATAAAAAAAGAGGCCGGAAACAACATTCCGGCCTCCATGCTCATGGGATTAAACAAAAGGTTGAAGCACTAAAGACGTGTTACAAAGGTAGGTGATTCAGGAATAAGGCGCAACCTTCTGCGTTTTTTTAACACATTCATAAGCCTTGGTGTGCTGACGGGTGATTTTGCCGGCGGCAAAATCACCCGTCATTCACTTAGCGATTGCGCTGCAGCACGAATCGCGAGATACGGCTCACGCGGCCCTCCGTCAGCAGTCGCAGGAAATATACGCCATCAGCCTGCTGTGCCGGAAGCTCCAGCGTTTGCAGTTGATCCCCGCCTGCACCCAGTTCGCGCGTCATGAGCACACGTCCCAGCGGATCGAGGATTTCGATCAGGGTATTTTCTGCGACCGGCTGGTCGATGTCTACGTGGATCGTACCCGTTGTCGGGTTG
Source organism: uncultured Saprospiraceae bacterium (assembly GCA_964441755.1). GTDB lineage: Bacteria > Bacteroidota > Bacteroidia > Chitinophagales > Saprospiraceae > JAUMBM01. The sequence goes on along the minus strand of CAYTVG010000024.1, from coordinate 39,616 downwards.
GGGAAAACAGCCAGTTCGCCTTCCACAGCTGCCGTACTGTGGTAAGCTGTATGGTCTTCGAGCTCGCTCAGGGCAGGGCCACTGCCACTGAAGCTAACGTTGGAAAATTGGCTGACCATGTCGCCGGTCGGGTTGTTGTGGAAGGTCATCAGGCCTACTTCAACACACTGATTCATCGCTACATTGGCAACCATCGCCTGGTACCACTTGACACCATTGGGCGACACATAGCCGATGATCTGGTTGTTGTTGCGCACCAGTCGCAGCCAGTAGCGCTGCAGCGCTGACCAGTGTGCGGGGATGCAGCTGGCGTTGGTCATGGAGCGGATTTCGCGGCGGTGTTCCATGGCGCGGTTGGTGAGGAGGTGCACCTTTTTGGCGCCCGGCGCATTGCTTTCGCGTATGCTGATACCTGCCCAGCCCAGGCCGTTGATGCTGGTCACCTGTGCCTGTAGGGAGCCGTTGCCGCAGAGGGTGCGCTGTGCGAAGCCAAATCCGTCGGCTGTGTGCGGATTGATGGGCGTATGGCAGTTGTCGGTGCTGATGGTAAATTCGCCTGTTGTACCATTGTAGCTTGCACTGTTGCCATTGCTGCAGTTGACACCATTGGGCTCTTGCCGCCAGCCGCAGGGGAGGCCCAGCACAGTGATCTGGCTGGTACAGTTGGCAGAGGCGCCGCCATTGGCTACGGCGGTGACGACGACAGGCACGGTAGTGCCTACTGTCGCGCAACTGATAGAAGGAACAGAGGCAGTAAGGCTTTGAATACCGCAGTCGGCCGTAGCCGTCGCAAGGTCGGCTACATTCAGCGCAATGGAGGTTTGTCCGTTGAAGGTTACTGTCTGGTTGCTGCAACTGATGGTCGGGGCAGTTGCGGGCAGTACGGTTACCTGGATGACGTTGCTGGCCAGGGCATTGGTCCAGTCGGTCTGGCAGTCAACGCCCGCCAGGCGGCGATACCAACTGGTCTGGTTGATTGGAGCTGTAGGGGCGTAGAAAGCGTTGTTGCTGTTGGGTATGTCCACAAAGCCCGTTGTTGCATTCACGGTCGAACGCTGCCAGCGATATTGCAGCACGCCGCCTACCTCGCCACTGGCATCCGTGATATTGGGCATCAGATTGGGGAAGTTGCCTGCACAAATCGTATGATTGCCAAAAATGCTACCTGCATTGGTAGGCAAAGTGCAGCTTTCTTTACAGATGATGGCCATGCTGATATCGGTATCGCTGCCGACGGCATCGAAATCACCTGCCACCATCAGATAACCACTGGGCAACAACTGCATGTGACGAACGGCAAAGCCGCCCTGCAAATCCTGCATTTCAAAGGTCGTATCCGTAGATCCGTCAGCATTGAGCCGCCTGAGTTTTTCTGTAAATGAACCACCAATCATTACCTTGCCGCTGGCGTCGAGGCCTACCTCCCACACACTGTGGAAAGGCATCGAGAAGGGTGCAATCGAAAAGCTGTTGTCGAGGCTGCCATCACTGTTGAGCCTGACTAATTTTTGCGAAAATTCTCCACCGGCAATGATTTTACCGTCCGGCTGAACCACCAGAGCCAATGTCCAGTCATTGGTTGTTACGACAAAATTGTTGAAAGTGTTGTCGGCAGTACCATCCGCATTCAGGCGGTATACACCTTCTGTGGCTGCTACAATGATTTTGCCGTCGGGCAGCAGCACCATGTCCTGTTTACCACCCGTCAACGGACCTTGTGCCTGTTGGTAGCCGAAGGTGTTGTCCAGCGTACCGTCGGCGTTGAGGCGCGCTACCGTGTAGGTGGGGAAAGTGAAAGATCCGCAGACGAGTATCTGACCGTTGGGCAGCGGAATGATTTTTTTCAATCCGCCCCACTCACTAAACAAAGGCGGGGTAAAAGAATTGTCCAGTGAGCCATCGCTGTTGAGACGGGCAATGAAGCGCTTCGGACCGGTGAAGTTGCCAGCAATCAGGTACTTACCGTCACTCAGTTGAACAATGTCGTTGATGGCAAGTTGTGAGGCACTTGCATCAAGGGTGTAGTTGATGTTTGTCTGGAAACTGGCATCGTGTGTACCGTCGGCATTGATCCGACAAACCGCCTGCCCCGGACTGTCAAAGAATCCAACAACGGTAAACTTGCCGTCGTTGTCCTGGCTGAAAGCATTAATAGCCGGCGGATTGCTTGTCAGCGGATTCTGCACAAAAGGGGGCGTAAAGTCAGGACACTGTTGTGCCCTAAGGTTGAGACCGACCCCCAAAAAGAGCAGCAATAACAGCATTGCAAGCATACGAGCATGCTTTTGCCTGTCTGCCAGGCCGGAGACCATTTTTTTTACTACATGTACCATTTTACAAAATTTTGAAGATAAATAATTGGACGAGAATCAAGCATAAATAGAAACTACTTGTCATTCATTTGTTATGCTGACGGGATTTGTCCTGTTACAGATTGTTACATGTGACAAATTTCTAATGCGAAAGGTAGGCTGCTCGCTGGTTGTTACTGCTACGGTTTTTGCACTTGTGATTATCAAATTTATACTATTGACAATATGAGCTCATTTTCAAAAGTATTCCTGTATTATCATTTTGATTACTGGGGTTTTAATACATTGATATTACGTTGTTTAAACATATGTTATTGCTGTTTTTTTTCAAATGTCACTTTTGCAACTCGCGGCGGGAAAACAGTTGTGCGTACAGCTTGTTTTTGTAACGGCTATTCTTCATTGCACAGGCTGCACAGCCAACAGCGGTGCAGGCATAAGTTTTTGAAAACATTTTTTGTTTTATTTGTTGTATTCAATATATTTGTGTTTAAATAAAGTAAAATGGTAAAATTCAGAACGAATCACGGGCGTTCAGGATCCGGGGCAGGGGCTATGCTCAGCCGGATGGGTATCTTCTCGCTCATCGTCGCTGGCCTCATGTACCTGTATTCCTTGTTTACCCGGGAATTTCCCGCGCTTGCCAATGAAATAAAGACAGCAGCAGTTGACCAGCCCGACTGGCTGCCCAAGGGCAGCAAGGGGCAACTGCTTCATTTTTCGCACTTTACGCTTCAGTACAATGAAGACCATGAGCAGGCCAACTGGGTGGCCTACAGGCTGGATGCCAAGCAGTTGCAAGGGCCGGGCTTTCCGCGGGAGGATAATTTTCTGCCGGATCCCCGCGTCCTGACGGGCTCTGCGACGCCGGATGATTATCGACGTTCGGGCTATGACCGGGGGCACCTGGTACCGGCGGCCGATATGTCTTTTGACAAGCAGGCATTGGCAGAGACTTTTTTTATGAGCAATATCAGCCCCCAAAACAGGGCTTTCAACCAGGGAATCTGGCGCGAACTGGAGGAAAATGTACGCAAGTGGGTAGAAGAGAAGGGGCATTTGTATATTGTCAGCGGTCCTGTGCTGTCCAAAAAGCCCATCGATGTGATTGGGAGAGACAATAGGGTGAGTGTACCGGCAGCCTACTTTAAGGTGCTTTTCTACCTGCAGGGGGATACCGCTGAGGCCATCGGCTTTTTGATTCCCAACGAATTGAGTGACCAGCCATTGTCGGCCTATGCCCTGAGTGTCGATGCCGTTGAGGCCAGCCTCGGATACGATTTTTTTGACGGCCTCCTGCCCGACAGAAAGGAAGAGGCTGCAGAACGCGTACTACAGCCCGACCGTTGGTCGCTGAATTCGCAAAAATACCAGCTTCGCCTCAATCGCTGGAATCGCGTGGGGCGCTAACTTCCAGGGTTGTGGCATGAGCCTGTGGGGTTTGCTTTTTCTATATCAGCGCATTTGTTTATCTTGCCGTCTCTTTTTTATATTTTTAGCTTTCACAACAACCAGCAGTTATGTCGGACAAGGCATCATTCGGGGAAATGATTACCCAAGGCTATACTTTCAAGGGCGAAAGCCTGGTGTTGGGTACGGCCATCTTTCAGGGAGAGGCATTGCCCAATCATTTGATCAAAGTACCGCTGAAGACGATCAACAGGCACGGACTGATTGCAGGTGCAACAGGCTCGGGTAAAACGAAGACGCTGCAAATTATTGCTGAGCAACTTTCCCGGCAGGGGGTGCCTTCCTTGCTCATGGATATCAAGGGGGACCTCAGTGGTATTGCTAAGCCCGGTACGTCTAATGCCAAAATTGAGGACCGCCATCAAAGAATTGGCATCCCCTATACGGCTGCGGGAAGCCCTGTGGAGTTTTTGACACTTTCCGGCGAAAAAGGTGCCCGCTTGCGGGCAACCGTCACGGAGTTCGGTCCTGTTTTGTTTAGTAAGATCATGGGACTCAATGAGACGCAGACAGGGGTGGTAGCAGTGGTGTTCAAGTACTGCGACGATCACAATCTGCCGCTGCTGGATCTGAAGGATCTGAAGAAAACGCTGCAGTACCTTACGAATGAGGGCAAGGAGGCGATAGAGGAGGAGTATGGCAAAATTTCGACGACGACCGTGGGCGCTATTATGCGCAAGGTGGTCGAGCTCGAGCAGCAGGGGGCAGACTTGTTCTTTGGCGAGCGTTCTTTTGAGGTCGATGATCTTTGCAGGCTTGATGAAAATGGCCGGGGTTTTGTGTCTGTGGTCAGACTGACGGATATTCAGGATCGACCTAAGTTGTTTTCAACCTTTATGCTGCAGATGCTGGCCGAAATATATGCTTCTTTTCCGGAGGAAGGAGACGCAGACAGGCCTAAGCTGGTACTCTTTATAGATGAAGCACACCTGGTCTTTTCGGAGGCTAGTGGAGCTTTGCTGGACCAGATCGAGGCCATTGTACGACTTATCCGCTCAAAAGGGGTAGGGGTGTTTTTTGTCAGCCAGAATCCCGCTGATATCCCCGACAATGTGCTGGGGCAGCTGGGGCTAAAAATACAGCATTCACTGCGGGCTTTCACGGCCAAAGATCGCAAAGCGATCAAAACGGCTGCTGAAAATTATCCGGAGACAACTTTCTATGAGGTTGACCGACTGATCACCGAACTGGGCATCGGTGAAGCGCTGGTGACTGCGCTCAATGAAAAGGGGGTACCAACGCCGCTGGCGCATACCTTGCTGCGTGCACCCGAATCGCGCATGGATATTCTTACTGCGGACGAGATCGATGCCATCGTCAATCATTCCTTTATGGTGCGTAAGTACAATGAGGTGATTGATTCTGACAGCGCCCACGAAATTCTCAGTCGCAAGATCGAAAAGGCGAAGGAGGAAATGCTTCGCGAGCAGGAAGCTGCCGGACAGGCAAAGGCTACTGCCACAACCAAAGCCACCGGCAGGACGACGGCCGCTGAAAAGTCGGTGCTCGAACAGGTGCTGAGTAGTCCCGCGGCCAGGCAAGTGGGACGTACGGCAGCCAATGTGCTTGTCCGGGGACTGCTGGGCGCACTGGGGCTGTCGGGTCGTAGCCGTCGCTAAGCAGGGGATAGCCTGGCGCCGGTCATGCGGACTTGTTCCGGCCCCGGCTCTCGGTCGTGCTAGCGGTGCTTAAGGCCTGGTATGTGCTGTATGTTTGTTCCGGCCCTGGATCTCGGTCCTACTAGCGGTGCTCAAGGCCTGATATGTGCTGCATATTTGTTCCGGCCTTGGCTCTCGGTCCTACTAGCGGTGCTTAAGGCCTGGTATGTGCTGTATGTTTGTTCCGGCCTTGGCTCTCGGTCCTACTAGCGGTGCTCAAGGCCTGGTATGTGCTGCATATTTGTTCCGGCCTTGACTCTCGGTCATGTAGGCTGAGTATAAGACTGGTGCCGGTTGCACAGCAACTACACCTGCCTTCGGAGACGACCGGGCAGCATAAAAAATAGTTGTGTACAGCCCGCTTCGGCGGGCAGGAAAAACCAGTCATTGGGAAAATATTCAATACCAGTTTTTTTAAGCTACGCGCATGCCTGTCAGTCTACAGCGAGATTGTGATTTACAAGCTCTGCACACCTTTGGGCTGCAGTCGCGTGCAGCCCTTTGTGCAAGGGTCAGCCGGCCTGAGAAGGTGCTGGCAGCCGTCGATGCGGCGGGTGATGTTCCTGCTCTGGTGCTCGGCGGTGGCAGTAATATCATCCCGGTTCCGGAGCTGTCCGGCCTGGTATTACTCAACCGGACAGAAGGGGTTCGTCTTCATGCTCATACCGGTGGCGAGACTGTTGAGGTGACGGCTGCGGCCGGCATGCAATGGCACGAGCTGGTCATGTGGTCGCTGGCACAGGGACTGGGGGGACTGGAAAATATGGCGCTCATACCGGGCACGGTCGGCGCTGCACCCATGCAAAACATCGGCGCCTACGGGGCAGAACTCAAAGACGTCTTCCTGCGCCTGCGGGCACTGGATTATCTGACAGGGGAGGTGGTGGTCTTCGAAAAAGGGGATTGCCGCTTTGGCTATCGCGACAGCATTTTCAAGCAGGAAGCAGCCAACAGGTATTTCATACTGGAGGTGAGCCTGCAGTTGCGCCGGGCAGGGCATATTCCCCGCATTGCTTACGGGGACATTCGGCAGGAGTTGAGCCTGGCAGGCACAGAGCAGCCGACTGCTGAGGAAGTGGCGCAGGCGGTCATACGCATACGGCAGCGCAAGCTGCCGGACTGGCGAGTGCTGGGGAATGCGGGCAGTTTTTTTAAAAATCCGGTGGTGACAGATGCGCTGGCGCAGGCTGTATGCAGCCAGCACCCGCAGGCGCCCGCTTATCCGCAGCCGGACGGGCGCGTCAAGCTGGCGGCCGGCTGGCTGATCGAACAGTGCGGCTGGAAAGGCCGGCGGGAAGGGGCTGTCGGCTGCTACGAAAAGCAGGCACTGGTGCTGGTCAACTACGGGGGCGCAAGCAGCAGGGAGCTGCTCGATTTCAGTGGCCGCATACAGGCAAGTGTACTGGATACTTTTGGTGTCTCCCTCGAACGGGAAGTCAATGTGGTGGGTGGCGGCTGAGCACCGGGCTGACTACCCGGCAGACATTATTGGCAGGTTTTTACACTGCTGGTCGCCGGATTTTCTGTATGGCGTTGAAGCTAGTGTGTCAAAATCCACAGCATGCTGGCACACTGGCACGCACAAAATTTGTCGGACTGAATTATACTTGCAGTCGGAGCTGCAAAGCTCAAATATTTTCTCCAAGGTTGCAACAGGATCGCAACAGGGCATCACACAACAGGCTGTCTGCCACCAGATGAAAAGCTGTCGGCAGCATGGGACCGGCTACCGGCCACCGGGGAGCCTGATAACAATACCAAACGAAATCACACAACATGCGACAGCAATTATTCCAGTTGACACTGGTCGTAGCAGATTACGACGAGGCCATTGCTTTTTACACACAGAAACTGGGGTTCAGCCTGCTGGAAGATACGGTGCTTTCGCCCGAGAAGCGCTGGGTGCGCGTACAGCCGCCGGGCGCAGCCCCGGACAGCTGCAGCCTGCTGCTCGCCCGGGCAGCCAGTCCCGAACAGCAGGCGGCTGTGGGCCGGCAGACCGGCGGCCGCGTATTCCTGTTTATGCATACCGATGATCTCCTGCGCGACTATCGGCGGCTGCGCGAGCAGGGCGTGACCATCCGGCGCGGGCCGGTGGAAGAAGCCTACGGCAAAGTGCTGGTATTCGAAGATTTGTACGGTAACCTCTGGGACCTCATAGAGCCGCCCGCAGTTTCTTAAAAAGAAAAGGCGGCCTGCAGGCCGCCTTTTCTTTTCAGACTTTACTTAATCGATACTGCTCATCGGCAGAGTAGTAACCCGGCCCCAGCAGCAGCAGGGCGATGTAGGGAATCAGAAAGAGCAGCGCTCCTTCCATTTCCTTGAATGGATCATCACCATGGACAACAAAGGCAGCCACCGCCATGGTAATGATGAGCGGAACCGTTGCCAGGCGGGTAAAAAGCCCCACAACGACCAGTGCGGCACAGCCCAGCTCGGCAAAAAGCGCCAGCCAGAGGGATATTTCAGGCCCCACGCCCAGCGGATCCGCAAATTTAATCCCGCCTTCACCGCTAAGTCTTGCTACCTTGGGGATGCCGTGGTTGATAAACATAAGGCCGCCAAAGCAAAGCCGCAGCAACAGCAGCGCAATATCTGTTTTTCGTGAAGTCATGATAATCAATTATTTGTCAAGAATACCCTCAGCAACAGCTTCTTCCTGGTAGCCGTGCAACTGCACAGGCTTGCGCTCTTTTTTGCGAAGGCGCAAATTCAAAAACTCAACAAAGAGCGAAAAAGCAATGGCAAAATAAAGGTAACCCTTGGGAATACTACCAATCGGCGAGTCGGCAATGATGGTATGCCCAAGGTGTGCACCTTCGGCAATGAGCATAAATCCGATGAGTATCAAAAAGGAAAGACCCAGCATCTGAATGGTCGGGTGTTTGTTGACAAAGTTGGCAACGGCTGTCGCAAACAGCATCATGATGAGAACAGAGATGACAACAGCGACAATCATGATGACCAAAGCACCGCTGAGACCGTTGGTCATACCGACTGCCGTGAGTATGGAATCAAAACTAAAAACAATGTTGATCAGTGTGATCTGTATGATAGCGTTGCTGAGTGTAGAGCGCTTTGGCGCTCCGCCCTCATGTTCCATGGCCTGCTCACCTTCCAGCTTGTGGTGAATTTCTGTTGTACTTTTGTAGAGCAGGAATATCCCGCCCAAAATCAAAATGATACTCTGTCCGGACAGGGCCGTCTCAAAATAATCATTGTGGATTTCCAGCCAGGGCTCTTCCATGGCGACCAGGATGGACACCCCGAACAGCAGCACAATTCGCATGACCATTGCCAGCACCAAGCCGATATTGGTGGCTTTGGGACGATCAGCGGGCTCGAGCCGGTTGGAGGCAATCGAAATAAAAATGATATTGTCGATCCCCAGCACGATTTCGAGAAATGTGAGGGTCAGGAGGCTCATCCAAATGGCTGGATTGGTTAAATCAGGCAGCACAAACTCCATGGTTGTGAAATATTTTGTAATAAAATACTTTGTTACAGACTGTGCAAATATACTTACTCACCCACAATAAAGAATATTTTTTCGAGTCTGTAGCCATCTTCATCGGTCAACACCAGCCGGTGGCGCCCCGGGGGCGGTCTCAGTTCCATATGGTGAAAAGTGACGGTATAGCCCAGGTGCTGATCATCGAGCTGCCAGAAAATTCGTTTTGCCGGTTGCCGGTGAGCAATGCTGAAAACGGTGGCAGAGGGGCTTCCGTCGGGCAGCAGCGGCAATAAGATGCGCCCGGACTGGCTGGGGTATATCCACTGCATCACCTGCTGATCCGGGCTGCCGGTCTGACAGTCCGGATGCCAGGGCGGGATCCGGCGGTACTCGGGATGACGTCGCTGGTAGTAATATTCCAGCAAGGGAGGGAGTACAAACCAGGGCTGTGCACGAGGCTGGAGCGGTGATATACATTCGGCAGTCACCCGCCACTGACCGCTGCTGTCGGTATGTATACGTTCGTGCCACGGGCAGGGGCGAGGCAGGGGAGCCTTATGCACAACCTTTTGGGTCCGGGCGGGGCAATCAGGCCCGGCGGGATAACCGCTTTGCGGGCAGATCAGGGCATCGCGCCAGGCATCATGCGGAGGTTCAAACCAGCTCGCCCCCTGCTGCGGCAGCAGGTTGAAAAGCTCAAACAGGAGCGGAGCAGCGGCATTGAGGCCTACCAGACCGGGGCGCCCCTCGCCATCGGCATTCCCGGCCCACACACCTACCGCATAGCGGGCATCGAGGCCCACCGCCCAGGCATCGCGAAAACCATAGCTGGTACCTGTTTTCCAGGCAATCCGGCGGCTGCCCGGGAATCGCTCCCACTTACCTTCCGTATCGGGTCGCTCCACCTGTGTCATGATATCCAGCAGCATCCAGCCTGCCCCGGCGCCTATGCGCAGGGGCTGCTGTTGCCAGTTGGCCGGCTGTGGTTGCGGATCTTCGGCAAGCAGATAGTGCGGCTGTCGCCAGTCATCGGCTGCATACAGGCCTTGTTGCGGGTAGTAATGCGCGACCATGCGCCCCAGGCTGGCATACCAGCCGACAGCTTCCCATAAGCTGATTTCACAACCCCCCAAAATAAGAGAGAGGCCATAGTGGCTCGCCGGTTGTCGTATGTGCGAGAAGCCCCAGGCGCCGAGCGCATGCCGGAACCGTTCGGTTCCGTAGTTTTGCAAAAGGTGCACAAAGGGAACATTCAGTGAGCGTGCCAGCGCCAGCCGCGCGCTCACGGCACCCTGATAGTCGCGGTGAAAATTTTCAGGCCTGAAGCCTCCGAAGGAGGCCGGGGCATCGGGCAGCAGGCTCCCGGGCAGCAGCTCACCATCCTGCAGGGCCAGCCCCAGCAACAGAGGTTTGAGGAGGCTGCCGGGACTCCGGGGGGCGCGTATGATATCGACCCAGGGGCTGTGGGCTGCATCCAGATTGGGTGCATTGCCTACATAGGCCAGCGTCCTGCCCGTCTCAACCTCTACGATCAGCGCAGCAGCATTGTATACCGCGTTGGCAGCCAGTTGCTTTTGCCAGCGGCCGACGAGCTGCTCTGCCCGCAGCTGTAGCTGCGGGTCGATGGTCAGGCGGAGCCTGCCGGAGCCTTTTTCTTCCCAGGCCCTGTCGAGCAGGTGCGGCAGCATGCGCGGCAGCGCCCTTGGCGCCGCCGGCAGGGGTTCCTCTTTGGCGAGCCGGCAGCTGAGGCTGTCGAGCTGGCCGGCCAGCTGCAGGCGCTCGAGCAGGCGGTTGCGCTTGCTGAGCAGCAGCTCGCGGTTTCTGCCGGGGTGAATGAGGGCCGGACTGTTGGGCAATACTGCCAGCATGGCAGCTTCCGCCCAGCTGAGCAGGGCGGGCGGTTTGCCAAAATACCGCCAGGCAGCGGCTTCCATGCCGCTCACATTTCCCCCAAAAGGCGCATGGGCAGCCCATAGCTGCAGGATTTCTTTTTTGCTGTAGCCCAGCTCCAGCCGCAGCGCCAGCAGCATTTCCCATAGCTTTTGCCCCAGACTGCGGCGGGGATTGCCCTGCGACATACGGATGACCTGCATGCTTAGGGTGCTGCCCCCGCTGACGATGCTGCCTGCGCGCATATTTTGCCGCAAGGCACGCAACAGGGCTATGGGGTCAATGCCCGGATGATAGTAGAACCGCCTGTCCTCGAAGGTGGTTATGGCCAGCGAAAGCCGCTCAGGCAGACTGTCTGCCGGCGGAAACCGCCACTGCCCGTCTTCGGCGATGCGGGCTGAGAGCAGCCCGCCCCGGGCGTCTTCCAGCAGTAGCGAGTAGGGGGTGTTGAAAAGGGGGTGGGGGAGGCTGAAAAACAGCCACCAGCTGAGGGTTGGCAACAGCAACCAAAGCAGGCCCCGCGCCCCCGGCCTGAGGCGCCGGTAGCGTAGCCGTAAATGGTTGAGCTGCCTGCGACCGCTTTTAGCGGCGGCGGCTAAGTTGTTTTTCATATTTTACCCATTGCCAAAGTACATTCCGCAGGCTGTCGAGTACTACCTGTCCCTGCGTGCCGGCCGATGCCTGATCGCCGCGGGCAAGCAGCAACATGTTTTCTGCAACAATCTCTTCCGGATGGAGAATGTAAGGTGTATTGCCGCCTGTGCGGGATAAAAAATCCGGATCGGTTCCGGGATCCACGGCCTCAGCCAGTGATGTATGCCAGCCTTCTGCCGTTGGACTGAGCGGACAGTAGGCAAGATCGATCGCGTGGGCCAGGCTGCGCTCCTGCCCGGGCTGCGGCATTGCCGGGCTCAGCCTGAGCAAAGGCAGGTAATAGCGCGCTGCTGTATCTGTTGCAGCTTGCAGCTGTATCGCCCAGTGGGCAAAGGTTGCATCCGGATTCAGAACGAGCGATGCACGATCATCCGCCGGCATCGTCAGTTGACCTTCTACACGCGTAAACCCAACGGCCTGATAGGTTTTGTCCCGCAGCGATGCAGGCTGCGGAAAGTCGGTGTCGGGCCCCAATTGCCCGGCTTTGTAGAGACTCGCCCGGCTCACAAGATGCCATACTTCATGAACGAGCAGATCTGCCAGCTGGTCGGGATCGTTGATCGCCAGCATACCCGGTGCAATAAAAATGACGTCGCCCCGGGTGAAGTATGCATCGGGCCCGTAGGCCAGGCCCTTTATGCGGGCGAGCTGGCAGCTTGCCGGGAAAAGCCCGGGCAGTTGGTCCATCATCATTCGATGTGCGCGCCTGAGTGCAGCCGAAACGAGCAATAACTCCTGGCTACTGAAATTGGCCGCTTCTGAGGGCAGCCAGCGCTTGTAACGCTCCAGCACAGCCTGCCGCTGGCTGTCGGGAGTCAGTTCGCGCATTTGCCATTGCATGTCTTGTATGGTCACTTGTTCAAAGTACAGATCGCTGCTGTCTGTGAGCAAGGCCGATGCCGCTGCTGCCGAGTCCAGTAAGGTCACCTGATGCTTACTGTCAAGCCAAATGATGCTCTTGTCCGTTGGCGTGGCTTTGCCACAGCCACCTGATAAGAGTACAGTCAGGATAGCAGAGATCAGTAAAGTATTGAGTAATTGTTGTTTATGTTTTTTTTGTAAGCATGAAGCCCGCATGTGCAGATGTCTTTGTTTGTTAAGGAGCATGAAAAATACTACATTTATGAATATTTTCGTCAGGCCTGATAATTTATAAGCATGGTATTAAAAGATAGCTTATCTTTGTAAGGTCCTTGCAAGGCTGTAGCAAGTAAGTATTTTTGGTCTATCGGTTTTCTCTTTTTTCGTTAGCCTTTTCCGGAATTGACTTACCTTGGATTTACAGAGTTTCTGCGGGTTTTTTTTCTTAATTATTTTTCTTCTAATGAACATTTTTGTTGCAAGGCTTAGCTTCGACACAACTGATGATGTCGTACGCGAGGCTTTCGAAAGGTATGGGAGTGTTGACTCCGCTAAAGTAATCATGGATCGTGACACAGGACGTTCACGTGGGTTTGCTTTCGTTGAAATGGCTAACGATGATGAAGGCCGCGCAGCAATTGAAGGCCTTAACGAGACGGAATTGGATGGTCGTACAATTTTTGTGAAAGAGGCTGAGCCAAGAAGTGGCGGCGGCGGCGGTGGTTTCAACCGCAGCAGCAGCTATGACCGTGGCGGCAGCGGTGGCGGTTACCGTGGCGGTAGCGGCGGTGGCGGAGGCTACCGTGGCGGCAGCGGCGGTGGCGGTGGCTACCGCGGCGGCAGCGGCGGTGGCGGTGGCTACCGTGGCGGCAGCGGCGGTGGTGGCTATGACCGCGGCGGCAGCAGCTACGACCGCGGCAGCCGCGGCAGCAGCTCCGGCAGCAGCCGTGGCGGCAGCACAGGCGGCGGCGGTGGTTATCGCAAAAATAACTACGGCAGCTACGATGATTACAACAGCAGCGACGACAGCTACTAGTAGCTGCGCTCGTTAACAGCCGGGTAATTCCAGCTGTCAGAACCTAAGAAAGTTCATTGCTTTCAGGTTCTGTTGTCAAGCATACATAGGTCAAAGTCAGGCTTGTTTATACGCGGGTTACCATAGTGTCCGCAAATGCAAGCTTGGTTTTGGCCTTTTTTATTTTTCAGGCCGGCAGCCAGCCCGGTCTTGTAACGCGCCCTGCTAACGACACAGCGCTTTCGTGCCTTGGGCCTTCGTGCATAAAAATTATGGCTCGCCTCTCAAAAAGAGCCTACCAATTTGCCTTTCGGCGCTCGTAAATCTTCTATATTTGCGGCAATGGATACAGGACGAATAATTCTCGAAAAAGGCCGCTTCCTGCTCACCATCGAGCGATTATGCCGACAGTTGATTGAACACTACGACGACTGCTCGGATCTTTGTTTGGTCGGGATTCAGCCGCGTGGTGTGCCGCTGGCAGAACGCATCCACCAGGAGCTCATCTCCCTGGGAGCCAACCCGCTGGCATTCGGCCGGCTCGACATCACTTTTTACAGGGATGATTTTCGCACCCGCCCAAAACCACTCAAAGCCAGTCCTACAGAAATGGATTTTCTGGTCGAGGGAAAGAAGGTCGTTCTTATCGACGATGTTCTGTACTCAGGCCGTACAGTGCAGGCTGCACTCAATGCACTGGGCCACTACGGACGGCCCCGGGAAGTATCGCTGCTGGTACTGGTCGATCGTCGGTTCAACAGGCATTTGCCTATACAGGCGGATTATACGGGCCTGACAATTGATGCACTCGATGAGGCTTATGTGCGGGTCGACTGGTCTGAGTTGCCCGGCGATGACAGAATTCTTCTTTTTCCTCACAAGCCAGATGAAGATTGATTATGCCGAGTGTTCAGCAGTTAAGTACTCCTCATTTGCTCGGAATCAAAGATATTACCGAGACAGATATTCAGCTGATCTTTGAAACAGCGGATGAGTTTAAAGAGGTCATCAATCGTCCCATCAAAAAGGTACCCAGCCTAAGGGATATTACAGTGGCCAACCTCTTTTTCGAAAATTCGACGCGCACAAGGGTCTCTTTTGAACTGGCAGAAAAACGGCTTTCTGCTGATATTGTCAATTTTTCAGCTTCATCGTCTTCTGTAAAAAAGGGTGAAACATTGCTGGATACGGTCAACAATATCCTCTCTATGAAAGTGGATATGGTGGTCATGCGGCATCCGGCACCCGGCGCTCCTCATTTCCTGAGCAAACACATCTCTGCCAATATCATCAATGCCGGCGATGGTGCACATGAGCATCCCACGCAGGCACTGCTGGATGCTTATTCCATTCGGGAGCAGTTGGGGGATTTGCAGGGTCGAAAGATCGCTATCATCGGGGATATTTTGCATTCGCGCGTGGCCCTGAGCAATATCTTTTGTCTGCAGAAACTGGGCGCCAGGGTGCGCGTCTGCGGGCCGCCTACACTCATACCTAAGCATATTGCTCAGTTGGGTGTGGAAGTGAGCCACGATCTCAAAGATACGCTCCGCTGGTGTGATGTAGCCAACGTTTTGCGTATACAACTGGAACGGCAGGACCTGAAATTTTTTCCCTCATTGCGGGAGTACGCGCTTTTTTTTGGTATCAATCAGGAATTACTTGCTGAGCTGGATCGCCCGCTGGTCATCATGCATCCGGGTCCTATCAACCGGGGGGTAGAAATCACCAGCGAAGTGGCTGACTCTCCTCACAGTATCATTCTCCAACAGGTAGAAAATGGTGTGGCCGTTCGTATGGCTGTACTCTATTTGCTGGCAGCCAAGCGAAAATAAGGCTTTGTGCTATATTGGGTTTTTAAAATTGTTAATATTGGCCTCTTGGCCACATATCATTTTTATTTTTATGCAAAAACACCTAAATTGACCCAATAAATTGAAGCTTATGAGCTACCGAAGGGGGTTTATCACAACAATCACACTCTTGTTTTTGACTATTCATGGGCTGTCAGCGCAGTCTTGTGATCAGCAGGTCTTGGAAAACAGGGTGATCCAGGGTACGCATATCCTGAAAATGCAAAACTTAACGTTGGTTGTACGGGGGAATTATTCCTACAATCTCCAACTGATAAGTGATGACAGGGGGGTGACGGCCAGCCTCGAGTCGCTGGGACAGGGGGGGACGGAGTTCAACCAAAACGATGAGGTCATCTTTATGGATGCCAATCAGATGCGTCGAAGCTATCGCTTTATTGACAAGGGGCGTGTGATTAATGAGGGAACCGCCAACCAGGGGTTCCAAAATACCATACAGCTCGATTTTTCGGCCATCGAATGGATGGCCACCAACCACATCACGACCATCTACCTGAAAAATAATGTCAGCAACGAAATTCGGAAATTTACCCTGAGTGAAAACCGAATTACTGCTTTCAATGAGTCGGTCTCCTGCTTTTATCGATCCATCGATCCGGCTAAAGTTGTAAATACCGGCAATGCGGGTATTATACTGCCTTCAGGCAGCCCTCAGGCGGCAACGACCAGCACAGCAGCGGCAAAGCCGGCAACGCCGCAATCTCCGGCTACTGCAGCCCAGACCCCCAGGTCTCCTGCTGCGCCTGCTACGGATAATGAGCTGGATGCCCTGCGGCGCGAACTGGTTGAAACCAAGGAGCGTTTGCGCCGGGAGATCGAGCTGGAAAGGAGTCGGGCTGAGCAGATGAAAAAGGATATTCAACAGGAGGTTGTCGTGGCCCGTGAACAGTCCAATCAACAGAAGCAGTCTTTTGTTGCTGAGGTTCAACAGGCCAGGCAGCGTTCGCAGGAGGAGATTGCCGCTGCACAGCGGGAGGCAACTGCTCAGGTAACAGCTGCCCGCGACAGGGCGGCCAGCCAACTGGCGGCGATCAATGATGACGTGGCCACGGCTCGTCAACGTGCTGCACAGGCCATTGAAACGGCTCAACAGGAAAGTGCCCGCGAAGTGGCGGCAGCCCGGGAAAATGCTGCCCGGGAAATTGCGCTCTCCCGCGAGCAGTTTGAACAGGCCAAAACAGAGTATGCCGATGAGGTGTCCAGCGCCCGCGAGAATGCTGCCAATGAAATCAGGCGCATTCGCGAGGAGGCTGCCAGTCAGGTGCAACTGGCGCGACAGCAGGCCGCACAGGAGCGTGAGCGCACAGCCGAAGACGTGGTCTCCACTAAGCAAAATGCCGGCCAGCAAATCTTGCAGGTACAGGAGGAAACAGCAGCCGAAATTGCCCGCATCCGTGAAAATGGCGCGCTGGAAAGAGAACGCCTGGCTTTTGAGATGGCTGAGTCCCGTCGCAAAGCAGCAGAGGAAAAATCAACTGTTCAAAATGCAATCACCAGCGAAATTTCTGCCTTGCGCGAAAATGCCGCTGCCCAGAAGGAGACGATTACCCGTGAGGTAGCTGACGCACGCCAGCGGGCTGCTACTGAGATTGAACTGATTCAGCAGCGGGTACTCACAGAAAAAGAAAAGGCTGCCTCGGAAATCGCTTCTACACAGGCTGCCTCAGCGAAGGAGATTGCCGATGCCCGCCAACGCTCGCAATCACTGATCGAACAGATTAATGCAAGTGAGGCAGCAGAGGTGGCCGAAACCCGCAAACGCGCGGAAGCTGAAAAGGCTACCATCGCTGCGGAGGTGGTGGCCGCCCGGGATCGCGCTACGGCTGAGATTAGCCGCATCCAGTCCGAACTCACCGCACAACTGGCGGAAAATGCGCGCCTGCGGGAACAGGCGCAGCAGGAATTGTTGGCTGAAGTACAGGCTGCCAGACAAAAGGCGCAGGCCGAAATAGAAGCTGCCCGACAGGAGGCAGCTCAGCAGGTGCTGCTGGCACGCCAACAGGCAGAGTCGGCCAAATCGCAGTATGCCAGCGAACTGACTTCTGCCCAGGAATTGGCAGCCAACAAGAGAAAGGAAATTGAAATGGAGGCGGCTAAAGCAATCGCTGATGCGAAGGCTAAGGAGGCCGAACTGATGCAGGCCAGCGCTCAGGAAATTGCGTCTTCCCGGCAGCAACTGGCACAAGAACTCACTGCCGCCCGCCAACAGGCTGCCTCTGAAATTGCAGAGGCCAGAAAGGTAGCAGCTGCTGCCGTGGAATTGTCCGCTCAGGAAGTGGCGGCTGCTCGTTCGCTGGCCGCTGATAATGTCCTCAAAGCCCGACAGGAAGAGGCCGAACAGCTTCGTCTGGCACGGCAGTCTGCTGCTATGGAAAAGGAACGCCTGGCCAATGAGCTGCTCGAGACGCGTTCGCGCATCACCCTGGAGCGCAACCTTATGCAGGAACAGCTGGCCAGTGAACTCAAGGCCGCACGCGAAAACGCTGCCCGCGTTCAGGAGCAGCTGGCACTCGACGTGCTCAACGCCCGCCAGTCATCAACAGAACAGGTGGCGGCCGCTCGCGAACGGAGCACACAGGAGATCGCTCGTGCCGAACGCGAAGCGGCTGACAGGATTAGCCTCGCTCGTACTACCACAGAAGCTAAAGAACTCGAGTTTGCTGAACGAAGCAAACAGGCGGAAAACAGGGCTAATCTCGAGATAGAAACGCTGCGCCGGCGCGTTACCGAAGAGATGACCAGCCTGCAGCAGCAAAGCCAGGCACGAAAAACAGCTATGAGCGAAGAGGCTGAAAGAGAACGTCGCGTGATGCAGGAAGAACTTGCCGCTGTTCGAAAGGAAAACAGCGATGCGGTCTACGAAGCTCGTCGACAGTCCAATGAGCAAATTACTAAAGTAAAAGAAGATACGGCCAACGCTATCGCGACAGAAAGGGCTCGCCTGCTCGATATGCAAAACCAGGTTAAAGTGGCAGAAGAAAGATTGCGCGCTATCGATGCTGAAATCGCCCGGAAGCGGCAGGAGGGGGGGAACTAATCACAGCTTTTCCACTGTGTGAAAAAGGGGCTGTCGCAGTTTACTACTGCCACAGCCCCTTTTGTTTATGCTATGCTTACGCACTATTCTTCTTCCGCTGTGTCAGCTTCGTCTTCTGCTTCCTCCAGCGATTGGCGGTGATATACGCCCGTAGCTGCTTTCCGCATTTCGGCATCTCTGTGTGCATTGACCAGCTCCCAAAGCATATCCTTGAG
The DNA here is from genome assembly GCA_964441755.1 of uncultured Saprospiraceae bacterium. Lineage (GTDB taxonomy): Bacteria > Bacteroidota > Bacteroidia > Chitinophagales > Saprospiraceae > JAUMBM01. The sequence continues at coordinate 21,176 of CAYTVG010000024.1, read as the reverse complement.
CCGCAGGATATGGTGCTGACTCACGGCCGATACGAAGATGAAAGGAACGCCTTCCGGAAGCTCCGGCTCCAGCATCGCCTGCAAATCACTGTCTATCAAGTCGTATTTAGTAACCGCCAGCAGTCTGGGCTTTTCAAGCAATTCGGGATTGTACATCTCCAGCTCATGCAGCAATATCCCGTACTCGCGCCTGATGTCTTCCGAATCTGCCGGAATACAAAACAGCAGACTGGCGTTCCGCTCAATATGACGCAGAAAACGATGTCCCAGACCTTTGCCCAAGTGGGCGTGCTCGATAATGCCGGGTATATCAGCGATGGCGAAGGACCGGCCGTCGCGGTATTGAACCATACCCAGGTTGGGCACAATGGTGGTAAAGGGGTAGGGTGCTATCTCCGGCTTAGCTGCTGTGAGCACCGACAATAAAGTGCTTTTACCGGCATTGGGGAAGCCTACCAGGCCTACATCTGCCAGCACTTTTAATTCTAAGACTTTCCACTCCTCACGGCCGGGTTCTCCCGGCTGTGCGTAGCGCGGCACCTGATTGGTGGGGCTTTTGAAAAAATGGTTGCCCTTGCCACCGCGTCCGCCGGGCGCTAAAATGCGCTTTTCTCCGTCTTCAGTAATCTCAAACTCAAATTCGCCGGTCTCAGCATCCCTGGCTACAGTACCCAGCGGAACATCCAGTATGACATCCTCTCCGTCTGCTCCGGTCATGTTGTTTTCACCTCCGTTCTCCCCCTTACCGGCAATGACGTGCTTTCGGTATTTGAGTGACAGCAAGGTCCATACATTGCGGTTGCCGCGAAGAATGATATGCCCGCCACGGCCACCGTCACCACCGTCAGGACCACCTTTGGCGTTGCCTTTGCTGCGAAGGAAGTGCATAGAACCCGCACCACCATGCCCTGAGCGGCAACATATTTTCACATAATCAACGAAATTTTGTTCAGCCATACCTGTTTTTTCTATCCTCTGCACCAGATGATGCCGTTTCCAAACTGCAAAGGTAGCAATTTGTTGTGAGCCCTGCCGGTTCATTATGCCTGCAGGGCTCAAAATTTTGCACAGACGACACATCTGTCTTTCCCCCCAAAACTGGTTGCCAATTGTAGTTCGAGCCCGCCGGGAAGCGTCGTTCTCGTTCGTGCCAGATCAAGGTCGTAGGTGAGTGTGCCTGTATACCTGCCGTTGCTGAGTTGCAGGGCAGGTACAAGGGTGTTGATGACAATCTGTTTGTCGGGCGTACCACCTGCCCGCAGGTAGATGCCTGCTCCTAACCGCCCGCCGCTGTCGCCAATAGACAGTTGGAAAAAATTACCTGCCAGCGCCTGCCACTGCAGGCTGTTGCTGCCAGGCACTGCCTGGCGTCGGTACAGCGCGCGCAACTGCCACAAACGGCTGTGCGAGCGCGTCTGCCAGGGAGTATAAGTTGCGTGTGCTATCATACCAATGCCCAGTCGGTTGTCTCCTTCCAGCAAAGAGTAGTTGGGTTTGTTGAGGTGCTTCCAGCTTATACCGACCGACCAGCCCTGGTCGTTGTTGTACAAGAGTATTCCGGCACCCAGGCTTGACCTGATAATGCTGTTGACAAGATTTTCCTCGCCATTGCTGCGACTGGGATCATAGTTGCCTTGCTGGTATTGTGCATCAAACCGCAGCCGCCCGGCCTGTACACCAAATCCTAATAGGCCGGTACTGATGCCGGCAGCGATAAAATTATCGTTGCCTAAGTGTTGGTGGTAGGCGGCAGTCAACATGGCCATACTGTTGTAGAGCCCGCCCAACGGGCTGTAGTCGTGTTGTACACCCAGACCAAGGGCATAAAAATTCTTTCGGCTGTTGGGAAGACAATACCGCATGTCGGCCATTATAGCAGCCCCCTGATAACTGTCCTTGCTGCTGGCTTGTTCCCATTGTCCGCGGTAGAGGCTGCCCACATGCGTCCGGAATACCGACACACTACCGCTTGCTGCCGGATTGATGAGCTGCGGCAACTGAAAACTGTTGACGAAGTGGAAGTCCTGGGCAGCAAGGCTGCTGACGGTTATATGTAGTATTAATGAATATATATAGCGCATTGAGCTCTGTATTATCGTATGAGTTGAATGGTTCCTGTATACCCGCGCAGTTCACCATTGAGAAAGCGTAGGCTGCAGTTGTATCGATAGCTGCCCGCTTCCGCCTTTTCTCCCCGGAAACTGCCGTCCCAGCCATAATAGGGATTGTTGGGACGCGCCTCTTCAGCTTGCCCAAGCTGCGACAGATCAAAGATCAATTCGTTGTATTTGTCAAATATGAGCAAGGTCTCTATGCGATCAACAGACCTGTTGGCAGTGCGCAAATAAAAGATATCGTTGACACCATCCTGGTTGGGCGTGAATGCATTGGGAATAAATATATCAGCGCTTGTATCAAACTGGACCAGCACGTATGCCGTATCGGTTTGCGTACAGCCACGTTCGTCTGTGGCTGTCAGCACATAGGTCATGTTGCGCTGCGGACTGCTAATGCTGGCTGCTTCGAGGGGGGTATCCAGATAGGTTGTCGGTTCCCAACTAAATGAAACCTGAGCCTGGTTTACGATTCCTTCAAGCTGTATGCTTTCACCCAGCAGTATGGAAAAGCTGTCTTGTACCAGCCATAGACTGAGTGTCTGCACGGGCAAAATAAACAGGCTGGTATCAGCGCGACAACCGGCCGGGTTGCTGATCTCCAATGAATATGCTCCCGGCGCCAGGCCTGCATGCTGCTCACCGAAGTCCTCATAGCCATTATCGCTGTAAACCCATATTTCATTACCTGCCTGTGTCTGTACAAACAAATCGCTGCCTTCTGCTTGATCACAGTAGCTTGCAAGTTCTATGCTGTAATTCACTGCCGGTTCCACCCGGAGAAGGGCTGATGTCGTATCGTTGCAGATACCATCATTACTGGCAACCAACATCACTTCATATTCTCCTGCCTGCGTATAAGTATGGCTAAAATACCCCAGTTGGTATTGTGTACCGTCGCCCGTTTGCCATTGAAGCTGGTTGGCTCCGCTACTGACAACGCCAAATTGAACCTGTGAAGGTGCACACTTGTCTTCTTGCACGATGTCGATGGTTACGTTTGGCCTGTCACGTACATACACGGGTAAAGCGCTGCCGGCAGTACAGCCTGCCGCAGAGTACAACTGCAGGCTGGCAGTGTAAACACCGCCTGCAGCATAGCTGTGTACCGTTGAACAGTCGGTGGAACTGTTGCCATCGCCAAATTGCCAATAACAATCCACCGGCTGATCCGAACTGCCGCTAAACATCACTTCCGACATGCTGCACAGCGAATCATTGGCAAGTAAGCTCACAGCGGGTAATGGATGAATTTCAAGCATGCCTTCCAGCGCTGCGTAACAGCCATGGATACTGCTGGCCAACAGCCTGGGTCTGTAGGTTGCAGGGGAAGGATAAAAGTGCAGGCTGTTGCGCATGGCTGTCGAATCACCATCGCCATACCAGAGTTGTAGTCCTGCAGCATTGCTGCTTATGTCAAAACCAATGGGGCTGCCTAAGCATGCACTGCTGTCATAGGTCCAGCTTACAACAGGTAAAGGGTAAATGGTGAGTGGTATCAACAGACTGTCATAACCACAGCCGTAAGCGTGCAGTCCAAGGGTGTAGCTACCCGCCTCCTCAAATACCAACTGCAGGGTATCAACAGTCGAGTAGCTTCCGTCGGGCAGCGTCCAGCGAATGGGTGCTCCGGGACTGGAGTAGTTGAGGATGGTCAGCTGACTGCCGGCACACATCAGGTTGGTTTCGGACAATCCGGGCAGGGCGACAACATCGGCCGCGACCACTTCTATCTCCTGATATACAGTGTCCGGCCCGCATTCATTTACCGCAACCAGCCATATACCTACCGTCTCTGCATCAGTATTGGTGAAAAATTGAAAATGGGCGTCCTGCCCTTGCAGGGCGGGCGCCTGCTCTCCGGTAGTGGTGAAAAAATGTGCCGTAAGCGGCGCGCCAAGGCTGGCAGGTGTAGCGGTCACTTGTGCGCCGGAGCAGCTGCTTTGACTGCTCAGATCGAAAAGTGCCAGCGGCCTTGGCCTGACGGTAACGGACTGGCTTGCTTCAAAGCTGCCACAACCGTTCCATACCCGCAAACGAACCTGGTATTGACTCACCGTATGTTCTGCATTTTCCGTAAATAGCACAACGGGGGGATCAAATCCCTCATACATCTGCCCATTGCCGAAATCCCACAGATAACGGTCGTTCGGTCGCAGGCTGTTGTTGCTGAAGTTCACAGACAAAGGGGCGCAGCCTTCTGCAGGACTCATGGAGAAAGCGACATCTCCGGCTGCCAGGGGTGATGGTATGTGTATACTGGTAGTAGCTTCTGCAGGGCATATCAGCTCCTGACTGACCGGATGCAGGTTGAATACCTGATACGACAGGCTGTAGTCACCAGGTTCTGTATAGCTATGTGTCAATAGCTGCCCGCTGCTGCCATCGCCCCAGTCTATATGATAACCAAAGCTGCCGCTTGCAGCAGGTGTCAGCAGAATGCTCTCCTGCTGGCAGGCTGTATCTCTGTTGATCTCAAAGCCAGGCAAGGGCGCCTGCAGTCGGGTAATGCTGAGTTCGTCCTGATTGCATCCTGCAGGTAAGTGTGCTAAGGTGTACTGCAATGGGTAGGCTACTCCTATGGTTAGTTGCCGAAGATCGAGGGTGTCTCCTGTATGTCCGTTACCGCTAAATTGACCTGCGCCCGGCGCAGGATTGGGCAACAGCAGTATGCTGTCCGAGGCACAAACATACAGGTCGGCTCCTGCCTGTACACTGTCGAGCGGAATAACCTGCAGTTTCAGACTGTCGGTGCTGTAACAAAGCCCGCTGCCCCGCGTATAGGTAAAGGTATAATGGCCTGCTTCCGACGGGATAAACAAGGCCTCCCGACTGCCCGTCGTTGTGAGTGCACCCGACCAGACGCCCAGGCTGTCGGTGCTCACAAGCTGTAGTGGAGGAGAGCCCTCGCAGAGGACAGTGTCAATAGGCCGAATAATGGAAACCTGACCGGGTACAATGATATCAACCCCCACTTCTTCCTCCCATAGCCCGCAGCTATTGGCATATTGGGCTTCTACCCGGTAAGGACCATTTTCTGCTGTCAGCAGCAAAGGAAAACTATCCCTCACCATTCCGTCAATGCGGTAAGTGACAAGACTGTCAAAGGGAGAAGGTGTGTACAGTATGGAATCACAACCCAAAAGGGGCGTGTCTAAGGAAAGTGCATAGGGCTGCTCAACGACTATTCGCAGCGTGTCATACGAACGACAGTTGCTGTAGCCGGTAGTAGCTATAAGTTGGTAACTGCCCGCGGTGGACGGGATGAAGGAGGTCGATCCGTCAACAAGGCTGAGCACCGGAGAGGATAACCACTGGTTGCCGTAATTGGCCAGCACGGGGAGTAACGGACTGTTGATACAGACGGTGGTGTCTGCTGCTGGCTGCAGGATACTTACTTGTGGCGTTGCGGCTATCAAAAAAGTATCCCTTTGGGTATACTGACCACAGAAATGATCCAGTTGTGCGCGTACCGTATAGGCAGTATCACGAGGCGGCAGTATTTGTGGAAAGGTGTCAATATATTGATTATCTATAAAATAGATAGCCTGTTGATTTAAAGGCAAGGGGGTATAGGCAAGTGTAAAACAACTGTCTGCCTGAGCTTGCAAGCGCAATTCAGGCGGGTTTTCTGCTATGATGCGAATTTGTACCCGATCTGTCCGCTGGCAATAATTGCCTACCTCCAGACCAATGGTGTATTCGCCTGGCAGCATAATGCGTATTTGCACTTGTGCACTATCTTCCGTGGGGGTGCCTGCAGTCCACATCCATCCTCCGGCAGGACCTTCGACTGTCCATTCGTAAGCTTCCTGGAACAGGGAGCCTGCTCCGTCCAGACTAACGATGGCTGCAGTGTCTCGCAGGCAGAGTTGATAGGTCGTATCATTGAGAGGAATCAGCGGACTATCGTTGCCGGCGGGCAGCAGCAGGGCAGTGGGAGGAGAAAGAACCGTGAAGTTCCGCTCAGCGCAGATGGTATCACACACATTACCAACGCAATAGCGAACCTGGTAAATACCGGCGCTGTCAAAAGTGTTTTCAATAATGTTATTGCTGTAATAAGTACCCGCTGAATTGCTGAATTCCCATAGTTCGTAGTTGACACCATTGGCAGGACAGTTGGGATTGAGACCCTGTTGCCCCCCGCTTACGGATCCCTGAAAGCTGACGGCTTCGCCGGCACAGGGATAGGGAGAAATACCAAAGGCGGCAGGGGGTGGTTGCCGAAAAGTGAGTATGAAGGCACTATTGGTAGGTTCTCCGCCTGTATTGACACTGCTGTAGGTCTCCAGCAGTATGATGTATGTCTGCTCGTACTGACAGCCGCCTATAAAACCCGCCAGGTTGTAGGTGTGTGTCTGTGCCGGGGGAGATGCACCTCCCGGAATCAGGGTGGCCGGGCTGCCGTCACCCCAATTGATAAGGTAATATTGTATGCTGTCGGTCAACGGATTGTCCGGATCTACAATAATATTGACGCATACCTCAGTCAATGGCTGCGACGGATTCACACATAGATATTGGAGCCCGTCACAGGGCGCAATTGTGGGATTGTAAGACTGCCCGATGATAGCTCCCCTGGACAGTAATAACCACAAAAAGCTTATCAGCAAGTGTTTGAGTATTGTTTTATGCATCGAAATTTCTTCATTTTGGGTGTAATACCAGCTATTGTCTTCGTCGGGTTCCGGAAGTCATGTTTTGGAACAGCATTGTAAGAAGCGCGTCAGCGTAGTAGTACTACACTACCGGTAAATGTGTATATTTCTCCGTCAATATAGCGTACACTTAGCCTGTAGCGGTAGACACCTGCCTCGGCTTTTTGTCCTCTGAAGTCTCCTTTCCAGCCTATATCCGGATCTTCAGGGAGCAGGATTCGTTGGGGAAAATCGATCTGCGGGTCGAAGACTATTTCATTGTATTTGTCCACTACAACGAACTCTTCTATGCGATCGACAGACGGATGACTGCTACGCGGATAGAATACATCGTTGATGCCATCGTCGTTGGGGCTGAAAGCATCCGGGATAAACAACTGCCCGCGTCTGTCTGCCCGCACCCTTACCCATACCGTGTCAGCGGCTTCACACCCCCGCTCATCTGTACCGAAAACGTAGTAATAAAGACTGCGCAGTGGTTGCGCAAGGGTGGTAGCTTGTGTTGGCTGCTGTAAGTAGGTAGCTGGTTCCCAACGGTAGTCAACCGGCGACAGATTACTGCCGGCGGTTAACTGTATACTTTCTCCCAGGATGATATCAAATGAATCGGGCAGGGCGGTTACTGCAAAAGCCTCATTGGGAGGGATATACAGATTGGTATCGAGTACACAGCCAAAAGGCGTTTGCAACTGTAACTGATAATAGCCGGCTGCCAGCGCCGGGTGCTGTCGGCCACTGGCCGAATACTGTTCGCCGACCAGCTGAAGAACATTTTCCGTTTGCGTACTTATCTGCAGGGAGCTGCCTTCTTCCGGCTGACAGCGGCCGGTCAGCGTCAGCTCAAGTTGAGGATTGGGTCGTATTTCAAGCCAGCGGGTGATTGAATCGTAGCATATTCCCTGCTTATTCACCACAAGATCCAGTCTTTGCAGGCCATGCTCCCGAAAGGCGTAAGTGATTGACGCCTGTTGGCCGATAATGTTGTCTTCTGCTGTCCATTGCCAGCTGTCTGCCCGCAGGCTGCTACTGACAAGTTGTATCGTCTGTGGATTGCAAAGGTCAGGTACAGAAAAATCAAACCCTGCCTCAGGGCTTTCGCGTACGTGCACCCACAGCGTATCTGTTTGCCGGCAGCCATTCTGTGAGACAGCACTGAAAACGGCCGCATAATTGCCCGCATTTGCGTAAGCATGCTGTGCTGTGCAGTTGCCTGAAAAGTTTCCGTCACCGAATTGCCAGCTACAGCTACTGTCTTCGGGCTGGCGAATACCTGTAAATGTTATTGCCTGCCCGGCGCACACGGAATCAGCCGCGCTGGTCATAATCCCGGGTTGGGGCAGTATGCGTACCTGACTGTCTGCACTGCGGCTGCAACCATTGGCATAGTAGGCAGTAGCCCTGACGGGATAAGTACCCGCTGCCGCATAGGAATGTTCGTAGGGCGGGAGTGTATCCTGCTGACCATCGCCATAGTCAAATGTAATTTGTGCGGGGCTGCCGCTATATACGTTAAAAAATATCGGCGAATCAGGACAACGCAGGCTGTCGTGCTGGAGTTGCAAAGGCGGAGCTGCCTCTACCTGCAGCGGGATGCGCAGACTGTCGAATCCACAGCCGTAGGCATATAAGCTAATGTCATACAAACCCGCCTGCTCAAAAAGCAAGCTTACGGAGTCACCGAGGTAACTGCTGCCATCGGATACCAGCCATCGCACAGCCGCAGCCGGACCTGATGCACTGTAGAGGGTAAACGGAATCCCCTGGCACAGTGGCATAGGTTGGTCACCGGCTAGTTGAGCTGATACATCGGATGGATTCACGATTATCTGCCTGTAAAAAGTGTCAACACCGCAGCTATTAGAGGCAAGCAGCCCCAGTTGCAGGGTATCGGCAACTGAGTCTGTAAAAAACTGCAGTGATATCGACTGCCCGTTGTTAACGGGCAGCAGCTGTCCGGCAGGTAAAAGGAAAAATTGCTGGTCGGGCAGCCCAAGGCTGAGTGAGTTGGCTTCGACGGTTGCACCTGAACAGACAAGCTGATCAACAATACCAAAGTTGGCAACGGGCCTCGGGAAAACAGTTATCGTGCTGCTGAAAAGTGTATCTCCGCAACCACCCGGAACGCTGAGGCTGAGCCGGTATTGGGTTGGCTGGTGCTGCAGTTCCTCGTATACCTGAGCCGGCGGTTGCAGGCCAGTGTATGACTCACCATTACCCAGATCCCAAACGAATACGTGTTGTGTGTTTTGGCTGGTATTTTGGAAGCTGATGCTCAGGGGGGCGCATCCTTCAGGAGGGTCGGTGCCGAAACTAAGTCCACCGGCCGGAATAGATTCCGGAACGTACAGGGCGCTACTGTCTATGGAAGTACAAAGCGGCTGTAAAGTAACAGGATGCAGGGTATAGGCTGTTTGGACGATGGTATATACGCCCGCTAGTGTGTACTCGTGGGTGGTCGTAAATCCGCTGTTACCGTCTCCCCAGTCGATTTGGCGGAATACGCCGGTTTCCTGTGCGAACTGTAACTGTACAGTTTCATGTATACAGGCTGTATCCTGACTCATGCTAAAGCTTGCAGAAGGAGGCAGGGATACGCGCAGGAAAAAAGAATCCGAATTACAAGCTTGTGGCAGCTGGTTAAGGGTGTACCGATAAAGGTAGCCGGAGTCGGGCAGCAGTTGCGTCAGGTCAATTTGGTTACCATTGACAGCCAGGCCATTATACTGACCGCCGGCCGGACTGGCAGCCGGCAGTTGAAGTGTCTGTACGTTTTGACAAACGAACAGATCATCGCCTGCTTCGACAAAATTGTCGGGAATTACTTCGATATGAATGGAATCAGTTCTTTTGCAATAGTCTGTGCCACGCTCAAATACAATGAGAAACTGGCCAGCCTGCGTGGGCGTAAAGTAATTCCCTCCCTCTGCGCTGACAATAAAATCTCCCAGCCATTGGCCGATACTGTCACTGGCTAGCAGTAAAACGGGGCTGCCACCCTCACAAAACAGACTATCCAGCGGCGCCAGTATCTGAACATCCTCCGGTTGTATAACATTGACGATTGTCGAGTCCTGGTAGTGCCCGCAGGCATTGGCGTATTGAGCCCGTATGAGATAAGGAGCACCATTGAGGTTTAACGAAACAGGAAAACTGGACTGCAACTGCCCGTTAATGGAATAAGTGACAAGTGAATCATAGGGTGAAGGCGTGTAGGCAAGCTCAACGCAGCCCAGCTCAGGTGTGTCGAGGTCCAGGTTATAGGGCGATTCAACCAACAGCTGCAAGGTATCTGCAATACTGCATGCGCCAATACCGGCACTGGCTATGAGCGTATACTGCCCCGGCATATTTTTTAAAAAATAAACCCCCTGGCTGTCTTGTTGCAAACTGTTACCTCCACCCAGCCACTGCTCTACGGCGGTAGCCTGAATGAAAAGAGTATCCTCAGCTGTGCAGAGTACCTGGTCCGTGGCAGGACTCAGGATTTCGAGCGGGGGAATCGGTCGAATGGAGAAGGTGTCGTGTAAACTGTAGGTACCGCAAAAATGATCCCATACTGCCTCTACAATATAGGCCTGTTCGGAAAATGCCAGCCAGACAGGAAAGCTGTCCGGCTCCAGGCCATTAATCCTGTAGCTGACTTCCGGCCTGAAAGGAAGCGGAGCGTAGAAGAAATTTTGGCAAGTGTCTGCCTGAGGAAGCAGGCTGTGAAGGGGTGGGGACAAAACGCTTATTTCGATGCTGGTGCTGTCTTTGCGCAAACAATCGTTGCTCACCTCCAACTGCAACCGGTATACCCCCGGCTGCGCAAATGAAAGCTCAATTTCGCTGCTGTCAGCTGCAGCAGATTGCCATGACCAGCCTGCAGGGCCTTCTACAAACCATCTGAAACGGGTAGCAGCAGGTGAAAGTCCGCCGTTTATCACTACGCTGGCCAGGCTGTCGTAGAGACAAAGCTGGTACTGCAGGCTGTCAATCAGGACAGCACCTTCTTCAACAGCAATGACGGCCTGGCCAGCATCGAGCACCTCCAGTAGCCGGGTAGTGCATATTGTATCGCAACTATTGCCCGCACAGTATTGTACGTTGTAGACCCCGGCGGTATCGAAGGCATAGTACAATTGACTGCCGGAAGCCTGCAGACCATTGCTGACAGACCAGGCGTGGTAGTTGAGCCCGAAGGGCGGACAGTTGGGGTAATCACCCAAAGCTGTGCTGTCACTGGACCCCAGCAGTAGTACCGGACTTCCGCTGCAGCTGGGTTGCGGACTGATAATAAAAGGCGCTGTCGGTGGATTTCTGACCGTCAGCAGGAAAACACTGTTTGTGGGCTCAATGGACGGGTCGTCATGGATGGTCTCAAGTATTATGGTGTACGTTCGTTGATAAATGCAGGAGTTGTAAAATGTATCCAACATGAAGGTGTGCTGGATAGAATCAGGCAGGGCATTGGCAGGGATTATCTGCACCGCCGTACCATCCCCCCATTGAATTTCAAAATGGGATATCCTTTCAATATGCTGATACAAGGGGTTAACGATGATACTTACGCACAAGGGAACATCGGGAGCGTTAGCACAAAGCAACTGCTGCCCGTCACAAACAGTAATGGTGGGATTGTTGGTTTGACCAAAACCTATCCCCCAATAACTGCAACATAACACTATCCAAACGAATAGATACCTGGTTTTCATTACACAGCACTGGTTAGCGAATGATTGGGGGGGGACTTTTCTCAAAAATACTTGCCTGCTAATGTACACATAAGTGCGAGAAATGGCGATATTTTCCTTGCTTTGTTTTGAAATAATAAGTAGAAGCGCATCATTCAGCTGCCAAGCGCAATGTTTTTTTATAAAAAAAACGGGTTAAAGAGGCCAGCCTCTTTAACCCGTATAAGAGCTAAATGCGAGTCAAACAGACCCGCTTGTTATTAATTACTCCGCTCGGACTTCAGCACCGCTTTGAGGACCTTCTCCTTATCCAGTTTTTTCGTACAGAAAAACCAATCGTGGCAAGTCACATCCTCATCCGTACTCTCCATACGCTCCTTGGCAACACCACAGGAACCGGCAGTAGGTACAATCACATCATCCCCCGGACGCCAGTCAGCCGGCGTAGCGATTTCAAACGCATCGGCCGTTTGTAATGCAACAATCACACGATAGAGCTCGTCGAAATTGCGGCCAAGGCTCAGCGGATAATAAATGATTGTCCGAATAATCCCTTTAGGATCAACAACAAATACTGCCCGCACAGCTTTAGTGTTGCTTTCGCCCGGCATCATCATACCGTACAGAGTAGCAACTTCCATGGTAATGTCTTCAATCAGCGGGAAGGTTACCTCTACATTTTTCATACCCTTGTACTCAATCTTGTCCTTGATGGTACGAAGCCAGGCAATATGACTGTAAAGACCATCGACAGACAAACCCACGAGTTTACAGTTGACCTCATTGAATTGCTTTTCCATACTGGCAAAAGTCATAAACTCAGAGGTACAAACCGGTGTAAAATCGGCCGGGTGGCTAAACAGAATAACCCAACTGCCTTTGTAGTCTTCAGGAAAGTTAATCTGTCCCTGAGTTGTGACGGCACTAAAAGCAGGCGCCTTGTCACCGATGCGAGGCATGGATGCTACCTGCATTGTATTTTCTTGCATTTGCATGATTGAACAAATTTTTGTTAGGACAAAGTTCAGCACAAGCAAGTCAAGAGTATGTAACCTTTAGCACAGAGTATGGTGAGTTTTGTAAGCCTGGTATTCCGTCTGCGCATCCGCTCAGGCCACTGCGCCCATAAACGTGTTTAGCCTTCTGAAAGGGCCGCCATCATTTCGCTGAAATGATAGATATGGGCTCCCGGGAGTTGTTTTTGGGAAAAAGCAAGCATGGCGCGAGCCACGTCCCGGCCGGCAATGGGTTTGTAGGCAGCCGGAAAGAGGAAAGCCAGCGGCTGCATCAGCAGCTGGCCGAGGCGTTCTGCCGGCCGGAACTCCTGCCGTTTGCCCAGCAGCATAGAGGGGCGAAAGATGGCTAGGGAGGAAATCTGCTGCTGCTGTACCGCTTCTTCAACAGCCCCTTTCAGCTTCAGGTAAAAATTGTTGCTGTGGCTGTCAGCGCCTACGGAACTGACCAGGGAGAAATGTTGGCAACCGGATTCACTGCCTATGGTGGCAGCACGAACGGGGATGTCGTAATCTACCTTTCGGTAAGCGGTAAGATCGCCTTTGACCCGCGCCTGTGTAGTGCCTACACTGCAAAAAATTTGCTGGCTATTGCCAAGCGCTTCCCGAAATGCCTGTTCATCTTCAAAGTCCAGGACGATGACTTTGACCTTAGGGTGGTCGATGGCGAGAGGCCGACGGCTCAGCACGCGTATATGTTGATAGCGACTGTCTTCAGTCAGCAATTGCAGCAGTTGCTGCCCGATAAGGCCGGTCGCGCCCAGGAGGCTTACGGTATGAATTTGCATTGGCAGAGGTTATTGGTAATGAATCAGGTCTGTAGTCCTGTCTCTTAGTTTCTACAAACAAATCCATGGTTTATTGGTTGTGTTGTGACCTTAGATTGTCGGAAGGCTTGAATCGGTGTTTTTTGGAATAATTAATATGCCGAAACACAGTACTTAATATTCCTTGGTTATATTTGTGAGCCTGTCAGATTTTTCTGCGCTTCCCCCCAAAAAAATCACGAATAATTCATTGACCTAAGGGACTAATAAGCGCCGCTGCTCAGACAGCAGATTGATTTATTTGTGATAAACAGTACATTTATGCGGAAGCAATACACGCTACTCATGTTTGGGATTTCTTGCCTGTTGTATACGACGGCAGCAGCGCAGGACAATAATTATTGGCTTCCCGCCCGGCCTGGTCTCCCGGAAGTTGACCAGCGAAATTTAGCTGTACTGCCCGAAGAATTTCGCACGACGGATCTGAATATCGGAGTTTTGTATGATGATCTGCAGGATGCTTTTTCAACTCAGCCCGGTGATGCTCCGAATCCTGTGTTAATTGAGATTCCGACACCGGACGGTGGATTCGAACTGTTTGCCATCTGGCCAAGCAATGTGGTCGATGCTTCTATTCAGCAACTGGTCACCATTCAGACATTTCAGGGAGTTGCTAAGAATGATGCCGGGAGGCATATACGCTGCGATATCAGCGAAGCAGGTTTCCATGCGTTCGTTTTTGACGGGCAGAAGTCCTACGTTGTCGAGCCTTTGTCTCGGGTCAATAGTGCCTTGCACATCGTCTATTACAAACAGAGCCTGTCCCTGCCCGGACTGTCCTGTGGCACAGGCGAATCACATTACATAACCGATATTTTACCGGACAGCGATGGCTTCCCCAAGACACCTGCAAGTCTGAGAACCTATCGGCTGGCCATTATCGCAGATGCAACCTACCGGACACAGTATGGCGGGTCGCCTTACAGTGCGACCAACGTACTCAATTCTTTTGCTTCGGGCGTAAACCTTGTCAATGGAGTTTATGAGAAGGATCTGGGGGTCCGGCTGACCCTGGTGTCCAACGAGGCTTGTGCCAATGCGGTGTTGACGGATCATACGGATATTGACGAGGTACACGCTTTTTTGGTCAACAGCAGCGGCCTGGGCTCTGCTGGTTTTGATGTCGGGCACTCGGTGCTTTGGGCCAACACGGGTGGGGTTGCCTACAAAGGGGTGGTGTGCCATCCTAATTATAAGGGCGGGGGTTTCTCTGGTGCGAACTTCTCTTTTACGCAGCTCTATGTAGACTATGCTGCCCATGAGCTTGGTCACCAGTTTGGGGCAGACCATACTTTTATTTCAACTGAGTGCCAGAATTCTGCCAATAATTATCGCTACGAAACCGGGGAGGGGTCGACGATTATGGCTTATGCAGGTGTCTGCGGTGCTCCTCCGAGCTACCAGAACTTTAGTGATCCGTTTTTTCATGCTGCCTCCGTTGCGCAAATCAATACCTACCTTAGTAACTTTGGCAGTTGTGCTGTCACCTCAACGCCGGGCAGTGGCAATGCCAATGCGCCACTGGCTGATGCCGGTATCAATATTACGATTCCCAAACAGACGGCTTTTGTGCTTGTGGGCAATGGCACAGCTACTGATCAAGGGGATGCTATCACGTATAACTGGCAGCAGTACGATGGTACTTCCGCAGCCGTGGCGGGATCACCCAACTGTGCGGGGACAACTGTTCCCTTGTTTCGCTTCCGGGTGCCGGTAGCAGATAACTTCCGCGTATTTCCTCAATACAGCGATGTACTGCTGGGCAACAACAATGCTGCTACCTGGGAAAAACTGCCCTGCGTAGCCAGAACGATGAATTTCCGTCTGCTCACACGCGACAACAATACGAACTGGGGGCGCACGGCTGCCGACGATATGGTGGTGACCGTCGCCGATACCGGCCCGTTCAATGTCACTGCCCCGAATGGTGGCGAAACCTGGGCTACAGGCAGTTCCCGCACGGTCACCTGGTCGGTAAACGGTACCGATGCGCATTGCAGTCAGGTAGATGTACTGATTTCGACCGACAATGGAGCTACGTTTACTTCCTTAGGTACCTTCCCCAACAATGGCTCGGCTAGTGTGACGGTACCTTCGACGGTGACAACCAACGCCCGGGTGCTGGTTCAGTGCAGCGTGGGGGGGGCTTTCCGTTCTGCTTCAACCTTCTTTGATATATCCAATGCGGTGTTCTCGATCGCGCAGCCGGTATGTCCGGGACTGCGTATCAGTCAGGTGTATGGGGGCGGTGGAAACAGCGGTGCAACCTATACGCATGATTTTGTGGAGCTGTACAATGCTGGTTCTACGGCGGTTAGCCTTGCGGGTTATTCCGTACAGTATGCAGGAGCTTCAGGTACCACTTGGTCGGTGACAAATTTATCAGGATCTGTTGCACCGGGAGGATATTATCTGATACGTCAGGCAAGCGGAGGTTCGGTTGGCCTGCCTGTACCTTCACCCGATGCGACTGGGACAATCAATATGGCGGGAGCTTCCGGAAAGGTTGCTCTGGTCAGTAACACAACAGCACTCTCAGGTTCTTGTCCTACAGGCAGCCAGATCATAGATTTTGTCGGATACGGCACAGCCAATTGCTTCGAGGGTTCAGCGACACCCGCGCTGAGTGCAACAACTGCAGCCATTCGCGCCAATGGCGGATGTACGGACACAAACAGCAATTCCAGTGATTTTGCGGTAGCCACACCGACTCCCCGCAACGCAGCATCACCCGTATTTGCCTGCGGCCTGACGCTGGCGATCACCAACAATATTTGTCCGGCTACTACGGGTACTATTATGGCCAGCGGTTGTCTTACGGGGTCAACCGCTCAGTACGCCACCAGTGCCGATGGCCCCTGGTCTGAGACAGCACCTGCCTACACAACTTCGGCTTTCACGGTGTTTGCGCGTTGTTTTGATGCGACTGCTTCCTGTGCAGGGCCTACGATCAGCGCCACCACCAGCCCGGTAATCTGTTGCCCCGACCTGACTGCCGCTCCTGCAGAAGTGCAACTAACGAATAGTAGTTGTGGCGCCGATTGTACGGTTTCCGGCGGAAGCATTGCCGAACCGGCAACTCCCTGCCCTGCAGGCAGCAGTCTGCAGTACAGCGTAAATGAAGGGGCATGGAGTTCTGTACTGCCAACCTACGCACAGACAGGGCCGGCGCAGACTATCAGGACGCGCTGTCAGTGCAATACGGATGCCAACAGCCTGAGCCCGGCCTCCGCAGGTGTCACTACACAGCCGGGTAGTTGTACCCTACCGGCAGCACCTGCTATCACCATCGTCGATAATGTGTGTCCTTCTACTGAGGGAAGCATTACAGCCACAGGTTGCGGAACGGGCACAGTGCTCGAGTTTGCGACCAGCGCTACAGGCCCCTGGTCGGCTACCGCACCTGCCTATACAACTACGGCTTTTACAGTCTATGCCCGCTGTCGGGATTTGACTTCCAATTGTGTGAGTGCATTGGATCAGGAAACTACAGCACCTGTAGGTTGCATCCCTTGCCCGTCATTGTCAACGGCTCCCGCTGAGGTTCAAATAACGAACAGCGCTTGCGGGGCATCTTGTACAGTATCAGGGGGTAGCATAGCAGCGCCTGCACAGGGCTGTCCTGTGGGAAGCGCGATTGAATACAGCGTCAATGGGGGTGCATGGTCTGCTACCTTGCCGGTTTACGCGCAGACAGGCCCAGCCCAGACGATTAAGACGCGTTGTCGCTGCGAGTCAGATGCTACTGTCCTGAGTCCTGAATCTTCCGGTGTAACCACCAGTCCGGCCAGTTGTACGCTTCCCGACGCGCCAATCATTACGATCGTCAACAATGTATGTCCTGCTACAACGGGCAGTATCGCTGCTTCGGGTTGTGGTGCCGGTACCGTGCTGGAGTATGCCTTGTCGGATTCCGGTCCCTGGTCGACTACTGCGCCAGCCTATACAACCACTTCTTTTACGGTTTATGCCCGCTGTCGCGTCACTGACAATGATTGTGCGAGTACAACAGCCGAGGCTACTACGAATCCCACCGCTTGCGTGTCTCCTTGTGGCACAGCCGTCTGGAATATGACGACGGCAGCTTCTTCTTCGAGCTCGGTGCCCAATGTGACCTTTGGCGCTGTGTCGAACGGTAATGTAAATGGTACCGTTACATTGATTACTACTACAGGAGCTTCGTCCGGCTATGCGGGGGCGTCAGGTGGCGGTAATGCTGGAGCTGCTGCCTTCACGGGCGCCCTGAACACCGCGACCAGTACCTATTTTCAGCTGACGATTACACCGGCTGCAGGTAAAATCTTTACGATGTCGGATATTAGTTTCGGCTCAAGATCTACCAGTACGGGCCCCGCTGCATATACTGTTCGTTCAAGTGTCGATGATTATTCAGCAAATATTGCAACAGGAAGTCTGACGACAAATTCTTCCTGGGTTCTCCGTTCTAATGCGAATCTGTCGCTTAGTTCTGCAGCAGGTCAGCCGCTGACGCTTCGTATATACGGACACAGTGGAACCGGCAGTGCATCTGCTAACACTGCAAACTGGCGGATTGACGATTTAATTTTAACCGGTTGTTTTGAGGAATGTGTGTCACTTACAACAGCGCCGGGCGAGGTGGAGATTACCAACAGCAGCTGTGCTTCTTCCTGCACGGTAAGCGGTGGCAGCATCAGCGCACCGACGACGGGCTGTCCTGCGGGCAGCACGCTGGAGTACAGTGTGAACGGCGGTGCCTGGAGCACAACCTTGCCAACTTACGCACAGACGGGGCCTGCCCAGACGATCAAGACGCGCTGCAGCTGTGACCTTGACAGCAGCGTGACCAGTCCTGAGTCGACAGGTGTGACGACAATACCTGGCAGTTGCACAACGCCGGGCACTCCGACACTGACAATCACCGACAACGTATGTCCGTCAACCAGTGGCAGCATCAGTGCGAGCGGCTGCGGTACGGGTACGGTAGTAGAATACGCGACGGATGCCAACGGTCCGTGGTCGACGACAGCGCCAACTTATACGGCTACAGCCTTCACGGTCTATGTGCGCTGCCGCGATACAACCACGGACTGCGTGAGCAGCAGCGTCAGCAATGCAACAAATCCGACAGTCTGCTGTCCAAGCCTGACAACAGCGCCGGGCGAGGTGGAGATTACCAACAGCAGCTGTGCTTCTTCCTGCACGGTAAGCGGTGGCAGCATCAGCGCACCGACGACGGGCTGTCCTGCGGGCAGTACGCTGGAGTACAGTGTGAACGGGGGTGCGTGGAGCACGACCCTGCCGACCTACGCACAGACGGGCCCTGCCCAGACGATCAAGACACGCTGTAGCTGTGATCTTGACAGCAGCGTGACCAGTCCTGAGTCGACAGGTGTGACGACGGTACCTGGCAGTTGCGCAACGCCGGGCACCCCCATACTGATAATCACTGACAACATATGCCCTTCCACCAGCGGCAGCATCAGTGCGAGCGGCTGCGGTACGGGTACGGTAGTAGAATACGCGACGGATGCCAACGGTCCGTGGTCGACGACAGCGCCAACTTATACGGCTACAGCCTTCACGGTCTATGTGCGCTGCCGCGATACAACCACGGACTGCGTGAGCAGCAGCGTCAGCAATGCAACAAATCCGACAGTCTGCTGTCCAAGCCTGACAACAGCGCCGGGCGAGGTGGAGATTACCAACAGCAGCTGTGCTTCTTCCTGCACGGTAAGCGGTGGCAGCATCAGCGCACCGACGACGGGCTGTCCTGCGGGCAGTACGCTGGAGTACAGTGTGAACGGGGGTGCGTGGAGCACGACCCTGCCGACCTACGCACAGACGGGCCCTGCCCAGACGATCAAGACACGCTGTAGCTGTGATCTTGACAGCAGCGTGACCAGTCCTGAGTCGACAGGTGTGACGACGGTACCTGGCAGTTGCGCAACGCCGGGCACCCCCATACTGATAATCACTGACAACATATGCCCTTCCACCAGCGGCAGCATCAGTGCGAGCGGCTGCGGTACGGGTACGGTAGTAGAATACGCGACGGATGCCAACGGTCCGTGGTCGACGACAGCGCCAACTTATACGGCTACAGCCTTCACGGTCTATGTGCGCTGCCGCGATACAACCACGGACTGCGTGAGCAGCAGCGTCAGCAATGCAACAAATCCGACAGTCTGCTGTCCAAGCCTGACAACAGCGCCGGGCGAGGTGGAGATTACCAACAGCAGCTGTGCTTCTTCCTGCACGGTAAGCGGTGGCAGCATCAGCGCACCGACGACGGGCTGTCCTGCGGGCAGTACGCTGGAGTACAGTGTGAACGGCGGTGCGTGGAGCACGACCTTGCCAACTTACGCACAGACAGGCCCTGCCCAGACGATCAAGACGCGCTGCAGCTGTGACCTTGACAGCAGCGTGACCAGTCCTGAGTCGACAGGTGTGACGACAATACCTGGCAGTTGCACAACGCCGGGCACTCCGACACTGACAATCACCGACAACGTATGTCCGTCAACCAGTGGCAGCATCAGTGCGAGCGGCTGCGGTACGGGTACGGTAGTAGAATACGCGACGGATGCCAACGGTCCGTGGTCGACGACAGCGCCAACTTATACGGCTACAGCCTTCACGGTCTATGTGCGCTGCCGCGATACAACCACGGACTGCGTGAGCAGCAGCGTCAGCAATGCAACAAATCCGACAGTCTGCTGTCCAAGCCTGACAACAGCGCCGGGCGAGGTGGAGATTACCAACAGCAGCTGTGCTTCTTCCTGCACGGTAAGCGGTGGCAGCATCAGCGCACCGACGACGGGCTGTCCTGCGGGCAGCACGCTGGAGTACAGTGTGAACGGGGGTGCGTGGAGCACGACCCTGCCGACCTACGCACAGACGGGCCCTGCCCAGACGATCAAGACACGCTGTAGCTGTGATCTTGACAGCAGCGTGACCAGTCCTGAGTCGACAGGTGTGACGACGGTACCTGGCAGTTGCGCAACGCCGGGCACCCCCATACTGATAATCACTGACAACATATGCCCTTCCACCAGCGGCAGCATCAGTGCGAGCGGCTGCGGTACGGGTACGGTAGTAGAATACGCGACGGATGCCAACGGTCCGTGGTCGACGACAGCGCCAACTTATACGGCTACAGCCTTCACGGTCTATGTGCGCTGCCGCGATACAACCACGGACTGCGTGAGCAGCAGCGTCAGCAATGCAACAAATCCGACAGTCTGCTGTCCAAGCCTGACGACAGCGCCGGGCGAGGTGGAGATTACCAATAGCAGCTGTGCTTCGTCCTGTACAGTGAGCGGTGGCAGCATCAGCGCACCGACGACGGGCTGTCCTGCGGGCAGTACGCTGGAGTACAGTGTGAACGGCGGTGCGTGGAGCACGACCTTGCCAACTTACGCACAGACAGGCCCTGCCCAGACGATCAAGACGCGCTGCAGCTGTGACCTTGACAGCAGCGTGACCAGTCCTGAGTCGACAGGTGTGACGACAATACCTGGCAGTTGCACAACGCCGGGCACTCCGACACTGACAATCACCGACAACGTATGTCCGTCAACCAGTGGCAGCATCAGTGCGAGCGGCTGCGGTACGGGTACGGTAGTAGAATACGCGACGGATGCCAACGGTCCGTGGTCGACGACAGCGCCAACTTATACGGCTACAGCCTTCACGGTCTATGTGCGCTGCCGCGATACAACCACGGACTGCGTGAGCAGCAGCGTCAGCAATGCAACAAATCCGACAGTCTGCTGTCCAAGCCTGACAACAGCGCCGGGCGAGGTGGAGATTACCAACAGCAGCTGTGCTTCTTCCTGCACGGTAAGCGGTGGCAGCATCAGCGCACCGACGACGGGCTGTCCTGCGGGCAGCACGCTGGAGTACA
>CAYTVG010000023.1:0-57108 GCA_964441755.1 uncultured Saprospiraceae bacterium | reverse complement strand
GCTACTAAAGATTCCTGAATTTATCTCGTGTTAAGAAATATGGCTAAGCTTTTACGATAAATTTATCTTGGTTATTGAATGATTCTTCCTGAATAACCTGGCTAATCCCATCACTATCATTGCCTGAACCCATAAAAAAGCCTGCATTAATATCCGGTTGAGTTGATAAAACATCAAAAAATCCCTCTCTCATAGCAGCCCCCACGTTTTTAAACCTATCAGTAACTCCGAGTGAGCCCTTTGTGTGTGGACAAAATATAAGTCCAGCGTTTTTTTTCTGATAAAAATTAGCCGCATCATATTCTTCAATCCGCATTTGATTAAATGATTGCTGTTCATTATTTTCATTATGCTCCCACTCCCTATCTGAAAATACCAACTTATAATTATCTTGAAGTTCACTGATTTTTTCAGGTATCGTAGTTAAGAGTTCCTGAGCTTTTTCTTTCTTCTTAGAACTTACTTCTCTCTTTAATGCCCAAGTATCCCTGAATGAGGTCATAGGTATGGTTACCTCCTCAATAATGTACTGTAATTCATTTCTTTTAGTGTACTCTGATCTGACAATTGCTTCTTCCGATAGCAACTTACTCTCATCATTTCCGGAAAGTTCTCGCTGAACATCAGCTAAAACATCATAAGAGGCCGTTGCAGTAAGTCCAAAAAGAGTAATATTCTCCCTATCTTTAGTTTTACAATAACTCATAGCACTTTCACCGAGCCTTAGGTATGCTGTCCGAAAATCATGACCCCATTCTGATACGCAGTGTACCTCATCAATCACACAATAACTAAAGTAATGGCCTTTATTAAACATTTCATTCAGCAGTAGTCGAAATTCCTCCATTTGCAATCTTTCAGGTGAAACAAATGCAAACTGAACTTCACCCTCTGCAAGTTGACGCATGGCTTCCCTTTTGGCTTCTCCCCTTAATGTAGAGTTTATAAATACGCATGAATCAATTAAATTTCTATTGAGACCATCTACCTGATCCTTCATTAAAGACCTGATAGGATCAATAACTAAGCAAATACCCGGCTGGAGAAGAGCAGATATTTGATAAGTTAGAGATTTACCCCCGCCAGTTGGTAATAAGCCGATAACACTCTTGCATTGAAGCGCATTATGCATAATTGGTAATTGACCAGGCCTGAATTCTTTTTTTCGAAAAATAGATTTCAAAAGATAATCAATACCTTCTTTAAATTTAGAATCTGCTATTTCCCAAGTCCCCTGATCATTCAAATAATTGCAAAATGGATGATAGTTTATTAGACTATTAGTTGCTACTTTTCTCTTAGCTGTTAAATAATGTACTGACCTGATAGTAATTATTTCATCAGAATTACTTAAAATTAGAGGTTGATTTTCATTACGATCCAAAATTGATATATCAATCAAAAGATCATACTTTTTTGTCCAGTCAAAATCCGAAATTAGTCTCACATTCGCAAATTGGTATTTGCTATTAATGAATTCTGAAGTTGAAAATACCTCTAGTTCCACATCAGGAAAATCATACTTCTCCGAGCTAAGTTGGCTTAGCGATTGAATTAAAATATTTAGATCATCCATTGCAAGTTTTGCACAGGGAACATCTCTCTCAATAACAGCAATTTTGATTTTTGAAATATCTTTCAGCGATGATTCATTGTGTATTAAAAACTCAATATATGCCCTTTGCAATCTTGAAATCCCGAATGGAATTAAAGTTAATTGCAATACTTCCAGACCAAGTTCGGAATCCCATAAGGGATTTGTGTAATTATCCGCAGTAATTTTTATATACTCGTTTTCAATAGCAGGAATAAATAATGATCGTATTTTATCAAATATTTGATTTGTCCTAAACTCAGATGTTTTTATTCGTATGGTGTTATTCCAACCACTATGTACTACTGCTTGATCTCGTTTTATATCTAGATATTGTTGCTCAGCACTTTGATGCTGAGATCCATCAATCTCAACAACAATCCCTTTGGGCTTATTCAAACCATAATATGGAAATTCTATCGAAAAATCAGTTCTTTGCTCAACAAAATTATTTTGTATTTCTTCTCTGAGGGTATTAAAATCATAATTTTCAGAAACTATGCTACGAATAGTTCTCTGAGAAGCCATTAATTGAATAATAAATGACCCATTTTCTCTAAATGAATTCGGAAGCTTATTATACAGAAAGTCTTCTTCAAACTCACTACCAAGCCTTTCCCACGATTGCTGATATGTAGAGCTATGTTCTTCCAATGAAATTCTTGGATCAATAATATGTAGGCTTCTATAAACCAGATCTGCAATTTCTTTTTGACTATTTTCAATATTCAGAGAGTAAGCGTTTTCATCTTTTGTATTAAATTTAAAAATATTTGATCTTTCAACGAGGCTTTCAAAAGCATGAAAATTCAATTTAGTGGGATAACCTCGCTGAAGTAGATTAATAATTACAGAAAAATTTGATTTATATTCAAAGTCATTATTTTCAAATTTTGATTTACTTTTTAACTGAAAGTGAGATAACCATTTTGCTAATTTTTGTGCAGAAGCTCTCTCAGTGGTAGTGCTACCCAACAGATCGAATAAATTATCAATCACACTTCCTGCAATAAACTGTTTCATGTGCTTCAATTATTTTAAAGCTTAGGATTTAATACATATACTATTAATCATTGTCAATCAATTTTTTATTACGATTGGATAGTTAATCGTAATCTGATACGTATGACAGTGATTAATAACTTTCACTCAAGTTGACCATAAGAAAATCTCGTACATGGCATTGATGCAGCAGATCAGTCCGACCCCTTACCCTCCTTTTTTCTGTTGCTTGCCAAAAATGATGATCAGTTTTCAACTCGAATGCATGAGTTGCGGCCGGCGATGCGTGAGCCTCCGTCGCTGACACGGGTATGTATCGGTCATGGACATAGTTGCTGTCCGGAATCTTCCCGGGTGGCTGTGGTGATGATGATTCCGGTGCGGGAAGACGGGAATTCATCCATGGGGAAAAGGGGCAAATCAATGCTTTGTAATAATCGGTCATGGTTCATCAGATTTTCTGCTTAAGGCTATGCTAATCATCGGTTTTAGTGTGCATACCCAGCCTAACGCTCACCAATCTGTCGTTATTTTACTTCTTACAGGTTTCTATTTTTTTTTCCTGCGCGGGCAGTTGTTTGTGCGGCGCAGTGCAGCAAGTCGATTTTTTTGTATGTTGCCAGTGCGTAAGTATACGGGATTATGTTGCAATAGTTACAGTTGGCGCGGTTTTTTTTACAATTGGGGCGGGCGGGAAGGCTGACTGCCGGGCGCGGCTTGGCGGCCGGCCCGGGCGGGCGGCTGGCTGTGCCCTTGCACTAATCCCCAAGCGCTTTTCCACCCAACTGGCTGTCAGCTTTTTACATTTTTACCCCAAAAAAAACCAGGCCGCTCACAGCGCGGGCCGGCGCCGGCAGCAGGCGGCCCGTGCCCCCATTTTTTCCCAAAAAACCTCAGCCCGCCCCCCTGGACCGCTGTATCGCCGCCAGTAGCAGCGAGATCTTTTTATACTTGGTATCCTTCACCGCGAAATATTCGTACATGCGCTTGAGGGAGGAGCCGATGCCGTCGACGCTCAGGCAGGCTTTTTCGGCTATGCTGCGGTTGGAGGCCGACGGGTCTTCGAGCAGGATGTTGAGGACTTTCCAGTCGGTCTCGTTGAGCTTGCGGCCGAGGGAGTGCTCCAGCTGGCTGCGGTCGAGCTCGAAGGCGGTCGGGTCGATGATGAGCTCCTGCCTGCCCGCGGTTTTGAGGCGGTCGATTTCGGCCAGCAGCTCGCTGCGCTTTTGGCGGTTGCGGGCTTCTGTGCGGCTGATGTAGAGAATGAGGCTGCTGATGGCGAGGAAGAAGAGGGTGAGCAGCAGGAGGATGGTCTTCAGTTGCCGGATCTGCAGGGCGTTTTTTTCCTGCTCGCGCTGCAGGTTGAGGTTGGCGAGCTGCAGGGCTACGTCTTTGCGGAAGGCTTCCTGCAGGACGTTGTAGTGGCTTTTTTCGGCTTGTATGCTGTCGTGGCAGCGGGTGTAGATTTCGTGCATGGCCAGGGCGGGGCCGGCTTGTCCGAGGCGTTTGTGGCAGTTGTAGAGGATTTTGTAGAGTTCCTGCCGGAGGTGGGGGTCTGCCTGCTTTTCTACGGCAGCCTGCAGCGAGCGGGCGGCGGCCAGGGCGGCGGCGGGGTCCCGGGTGGCGAGGATTTCGGCCAGCAGCAGCCGGGCTTCTGTTTCTTCGGCGGAGACGCCCAGTTGGCGGTTGAGGTCGGCGCTTTTTTGGGCGTACTGCTGTGCCCGCGGGTACTGCTGCAGGTCTCTGTAGAGGATGGCGAGGTTGGTGTAGGTGGCTGCTACGTAGAAGAGTGCCTTTTCCTGCAGCAGCAGGTCGAGGCCGGCATAGTAGCAGGTTTTGGCTTTGTCGGGGTCGGCGAGTTGGTGGTAGGCCCATCCCATATTGATGTATACGATGCCGGTGCTTTTGTCTTCGATTTGTTTTTCTTTGAGTTCTTTGAGCACGCGCTGGTAGTAGTCGAGGGCTGTGGGGTAGCTCTGTATGATCAGGAAGACGCTGCCGAGGCTGGTGAGCATGCGGCGGCGGCCTTCGTCATGGCCGATTGTCTGGTAGATGTCGAGGGCGTCGGCAAAGTAGCGGGTGGCCAGGACGTAGTCTTTGCGGTAGACGTATACGTTGCCGATGTTGCCTTTGATGTCGGCCTGCAGCAGGGGGTCGCCGGCGGCTTTGGCGAGGCTGTCGGCTTCGAGGTAGGCCTGCATGGCGGCCGGGTAGGCGCCTTGCAACCGGTGGAGGTTGCCGCGGCGCTTGAGGGCCTGGTACATTTGCAGGGGCTGGCGGGTCGCTTTGGCGAGGCGGTAGTGGTAGTCGAGGCTGCTCCGGGTGGCGTCGGGGTACTGCAGGTTGTTGAGGGTGTAGTATTCGTCGAGGGCGCTGAAGCGGTCTTCGAGGGCTTGCTGTGTGTCCTCCCACACGGCCTGCAGTTGTGCTTTTTCGGGCTGTGCGGCGGCCAGGGTGGCGGTGCCGGCCCATAGTAGCAGCAGTTGTAGTATCTTCATTGGTGGGTGCGCTGTCGCTTGACAGTGTGGTTGGCGACACTGCTTTGGCGGCTGGAGCCGCCAAAGCGTGTCACAGGTTGGTATTTAGCTATTTAACAACAATTTTTCTGGTCTCCCGGGCTCCGCCGGCCTGTAGGTCGAGGTAGTAGATGCCTGCCGGCAGGCCGGGCAGGTCCAGTGTGTGCTGCCGGCCGCTGATGCGGCCGGCATGTACGACCCGGCCGAGGGCGTCGTACAGGCTGAGTTGGCCTTCTATGGGTTGCTGTGCGGCTATCTGCAGCCGCCCCCCGCAGGGGTTGGGGCTGACGCTCAGGCCCTGCAGGGCAGGCGAAGGCGACAGGCCTACGGTGATGCTGCTGTTGAGGTAAAGGCGGGGCGCCCTGATCGGCTGCCCCGTTGAGGTGCCTCCGAGGACGAGGTCGATCTTGTCATCGCCATTGACGTCGGCCAGGGCGGCATCGGCCAGGTAGTAGCCGATCAGCGAGCTGGCGACGGTAAACACCTGCCCGCCCTGATTGGCATAGATGACCGAGGAGATGGGGTTGCCGGCGCCTACGACCAGCAGGTCGAGGTCGCCGTCGCCGTCAAAATCGGCGAGGTCGACCGTCCCCGCCATGACGCCTGTGAAAGCCGTGCCGCCAAGTTCTGCAAACAGGCCGCTGCCGTCGTTGAGGTAGAGCCGGGTGGTGGGGCCGGTGCTCGTCAGGCCGCACAGCAGCAGATCGGCATCGCCATCGCCGTCGACATCGCCCACGGCCAGGTCGCTGCCCTGCATAAAGCCCTGCAGGCCCGCATTGGGGCGCTCCGCAAAGCTGCCCGTGCCATCATTGGCATAGACGGCGGTGATGGCCTGGCCGCTGTTGTTTTCACCGCAGAGCACGACATCGAGGTCGCCGTCGCCGTCTATGTCGGCCAGCTTAGCGGCGCCCGACTTGACGCCGGCAAAGGGCGATGCAGCTTGTTCGCTGAAAAGCCCCCCGCCCTGGTTGAGGTAGAGGGTGGTAAAAGCCTGTCCGGCGGGGTTGATGCCCGTGAGCAGGAGGTCCGGGTCGCCATCGCCGTCGACATCACCCGCATCGTTTCTGCCCCCATTGGCCTGCACCAACTGGCTGCCCGCCGCCGGGGCGAAGCCCCCGTTGCCGTCATTGAGGTAGAGCGCGGTATGCTTGCTGCCCCCGTGGGTGCTGCCGCTGATCAGCACATCCGGATCGCCGTCGCCATCGGCATCCAAAAACAGCACATCGCCACCAAACACATTGGTAAACGGGTCATTGGCCACGGCCGCAAACTGTCCGCTGCCATCGTTGAGAAACAGGCTTGTCTGCACGCCGCCGCCGCCCGTGCCGCCATTGCCGGTGAGCAGCAGGTCCTGATCCCCGTCCCCGTCAACATCGGCAAACGCCATGCGCGCGACATCCGCATCATGAAAAACCTGGCCGGCAGCCAGTTGAAAATCGATGGCCTGCCCCTGCAGGCACAGGCTGCCGAGGCCGGCAGCTGCTACCCAAAACCATGTATGCATAGTGTATATTTTTTGGTGGGTGGTGGTTGTGTGCTTGTGTGCGGCGCAGGCACCGCCGCCGGGGCGGGTGGCTGCCCGGCCTGCCGGGCGGCTACCTGCCCGCAGCCTTTGGGTTAAATTTCGCCAAAGCTGCCGCTTTTTTTTCAAAAAAGCTTCACCCCAAGCGGTGAAAAGCCCGCTGGCGGGCTAAGATTTTGGGGTTTGCTGAGCTGTGAGCGTTTGCGACGCTCACAGCTCAGCGGTATGGGTGTAGGTTTTTTGCTGTAGGCAAAAAACCAGCCACCTACACCCCCACCCGCAGCGAGAGCACCCAATTCCGCCCGGGGGCTACGAGGCCCGAACTGTAGGGCCGGTAGCGCTGGTCGCTGATGTTTTCCAGCCCGATGCTGAGGGATGTGTGGGGCTGCCACTGGTACATGGCCCTGGCGTTGAGCGTGTACCAGGCCGGCGAGTAGGGCCGGCCGGCGGCATCTTGGGCGTAGATGGCGGGCTTGGCCTGCTCTTCGGGATTGAGCTCGTCGGCGCTCACTTCGGCGCTGTAGAGGGCGTAGAGCTCCAGCTGCAGCTTGTTGCGGCGGTAAGAGAGGCGGCTGAGGCCGAAGGCGGGGGCCGCGTGCCGCGAGGGGCTCAGGCTGCCGTTGTCCATCTCCTCGCGGCCGCGCTGGTAGTTGTAGCGGGAGGAGAAGCCCAGTCCCCGCGGCAGCTCCACTTCTATGCCGGCGCTAAAGCCGGCCACCGTGCCGTAGGCGGCATTTTGGATCGCAAACACCCGGCTCAGCTGGCCGTCGTAGAGGATGCTGTCGCGGCCGCCGACGCTGAAGGGGCGGCGCACCAGCGCCCTGTCGAGGTAGGTGTAAAAAGCGGTCACGTCCAGCCGCACCGCCTTGCCGAGGCGGCGGGCGATGCTCAGCTCCGCATTGCGGGCGTACTCGGCTTCGAGCCGGGTGTTGGGCACCACCACTTCGCCGGCGGCGAAGTCAAAGATTTTGCCCATATCATCGACATTGGGCGCGCGGAAGCCCGTGCTCAGGTTGGCGCTCAGCTTCCAGGCCGGCGAGGGGGTGTAGACGAGGCCGAGGCTGCCGGTGGTGGCCGCATTGTAGCTGTCGGTCGTCCGAAAGTCGAAAGGATAGAAGTCCAGCTGCCGCGTAAAGTCGGCATACAGATCGAAGGCGCTCAGCCGCAGGCCCGCCTGCAGCAGCAGTTGGGGGGAGAGCGTCAGCTGGTAGTTGAGGTAAGCCGCATAGCTGCGCCAGCGGGCGTCGGGGTAGCGGGCGGCCACCGGCAGGGGGCTGCCGTCGCGGATGTCCTCGGCGGTGCCGGTGGAAGTCACCTCATTGACCACATACTCCAGCCCGTACAGCCAGCGGTGGCGGCCCGCCACCTTTTCGGCATCGACACTGGCCGACAGCGCCTGCACCTGCTCGCGATTGGTGCGCAGCCGAAACCGCTGGCTGCCGGCAAAATTGCGGTCGATGCGGCTTTCCTCAAAATACTGCTGTGCGAGCCTGACCGTCAGCCGGTCGAGCAGGCGGTGGCTGCCGGTATAGGCGGCCGACAGGTTGTTCATCATCCAGATCTGGGGGCCGTATTGCCACACGGCCGAGCGGGGGAGGCCCGAGGGGAGCAGCTCGATCAGGCGGTCGTAGCGGGCATAGTCGGAGGTCTCGGAGTAGTGAAAACCGTACTGCCAGTCCCAGCGCGGCCCCGGCCGGAAGCGCAGCTTCTGCATGAGGTTAAACTGCCGGTAGCCGCTCGGCCGCTGCAGCCGCGGGTCGCTGTTGGGCAGCACCTGATCGACGCCCCCGACGCGCTGCACGTAGAAAGTGCGCAGGTATTCCTCCGGCCCGTGCTGCCCCATGCGCAGGTCGCCAAAATCCGAATGGCTGAAGCTGGTCACCGACGCCCAGCGGCGGCCGTGCACTTGCACATCCGCATGGCCCGTCAGCTCGCTGTTGGCCGAAGCGTAGCGCAGCGCCGCCCGGGCGGTTGCCCGCGGCCGCCCCGCTGCCGCCGGTTGCGGACTGAGGGTGCGGAAGCTCATCACGCCGCCGATGGCGTCGCTGCCATAGCCCACCGTGCCCGGCCCGAAGAGCAGCTCCGTGCTTTCCAGGGTAAAAGGATCGAGCGAGATCACCTGCTGGATATTGCCGCTCCTGAAGATGGCCGTATTCATGCGCACCCCGTCGACGGTATACAGCAGGCGGTTGGTAGCAAAGCCCCTGATCATAGGGCTGCCGCCCCCCTGCTGACTTTTTTGCACAAACACCTCCCCCGACAGCGCCAGCAGGTCGGCGGCCGTCTGGGGGTTGTAAAAAGCCACCGCCTGCGGGCTGATGACCGACACTTTGGCCGGCACCTGCCGCGCCGGCTGCTGCCAGCGCGTGGCCGACACCACCACCTCGTCAAACGCCAGGGCGGCGGGCTGCAGCCACAGGCTGTCGGTGCCGCTCAGGGCGGCGTAGCTGCGCAGCAGGGGCTCGTAGCCGAGGCAGCGTATTTCGATGCGCTCGGCGCCGCGGAAGGCCGATATTTCCACCTGCCCTTCGGCATTGGTGACCGCCTCGGCCGGCGGGCGGGTACTCTGCAGGGTGGCATAGGCCACCGGCAGGCTCGACCGGCTGTCGAGCAGGGTGAGGGTCTGCGCCTGTGCGGCGGCGGCCCACAGGCATGCCGGTAGCAGCATGCTTATCCATCTATGTTGCATACTTGTTTTTTTTAAAAAATCGACTTAAAGGCCGGGGCGCCCGGGGGGCGGCTGCCCGGGGGTGGACGCGGCCTGCGGCTTTGCCGGGAGGGCGAAAGCTATGGGCGGTATTACCGGATGCTGCCAGGCAGCATCCGGTAACAGCCCTTGCCGCTTTGCCGGAAGGGCGAAAGCCATACACAGCCCTGCGGCATTGCTGAATGCCGCATGCCGCATCCGGCAGAAGCCCTTACAGGCTCAGCCGGCAGCGTCCGAACATATCCTAAACTTGTGTCGATGACACCTCCGGCGGAGGCGCAGGTGGCGGCCCGGCCATACGGCTGCGGGCTTCGCGGGCCGGCGGCAGCGCTGCCGCGGCCGGCAGCGGCGCCAAGGCGGCCGTGGCCGGCGGCGGCGGGCAGAAGAGCGTTTTCAGAAAAAGGCTCAGTTGCGCCTGTTTTTCCTGCTGCCCCGGGCTGTGGGCCAGGGCCACCGCAGCCCAGCGGTCGAGCTGCCGGTTGAGGCGCGTCTCCTCGTGGTCCCACCACAGCCAGTAGGTGGTGGTATCGCCCGCCTGCTCCGAGTAGACGATGTCGTACATTTCGCCCTCGTATTCGAATTCGCGGGCGTGCACCCAGCGCAGCCGCTGCTGCCCGCCCTCCGAAAGCTGCAGCTTCACCAGCGCTGCCTTGTCGATGCCGGCCATCATCCTGCGCTTGATCTCACGCCGCACCAGCTTCTGCTGGTAGCGGAGCGCGAGGTAGTGCGTCGCCAGCGGAGCCACGAAACAAAAGAGAAGTAATATGCCTGTCAGCCGGTGCTTCAATGCAGTTGCGGGCGCGCCTTTTGGTGGCGCCCCTCTAGTGATACAAGTGTAGGCTTTTTTGGCAGATTTTCAAAAAAAAATTGGCTTGTGTGGCGGGCGGGCGGCAGTGGGGCCTGCCGGCGGCGGGGCGGGCGGTAGCCACTGCATGGCCGATAACCATGACAGGCTGCCGCCCCGCGGCCCGACTGTCGAACTACCTACGTATGCGTTCAGGTGGCAGCCAGCGCAGGCCGCCGCTATCCGGCTATCTACCCTACGGGCGTTTTTTGCAGAATGTTGATTATTTTCTACATATCCTGTATATTTGTAGAAAATAATCAACACACATGCACCGCAAAAAGCAGATCCTCTTTCCCCGCCACCAACAGATGCTGAGTCAGGTAGGCGAGCAAGTCAAGCTTGCGCGCAAAAGGCGTCACCTGACAACCCTGCAAGTAGCTGAGCGTGCGGGCATTGATCGCACTACCCTGTACAACATCGAGAAAGGCAAGCCCAGTGTATCCATTGGTGCATGGTTCAATGTGCTGCGCGTACTGGGTCTGCACGAAGATTTCCTGAAGCTGGCCGCCGATGACGCCCTCGGCAGAAAGCTGCAGGATCTGGAACTGCTTGCTGCCAAGACGCAATGATGAGCTATGGCAAATAAAACACAAAAGACCGATGTATGGGTATATGCACATTGGCAAGGAATGCCTGACCCTAAATGGATTGGCATACTAAGTTCACAGCAGGCAAAAGGAAAAACTACCTTTAGTTTTGCATACAATCCTGCATGGCTTAACTCCACAGAGCAGATACTACTTGACCCTGATATTAGCTGGTATAAAGGGCCTCAGTTCCCTGGTAATAAGACAAATTTTGGCGTTTTTCTGGATTCAATGCCCGACCGTTGGGGGCGTACACTACTTAAAAGGCGTGCAGCTCAGTTGGCCCAAAAATCCGGGCATCCTCCGGAAGTGCTGTATGATATTGATTTCCTGTTAGGTGTATACGATGAAAGCAGGATGGGCGCACTCCGATTCAAACTTGATCCTGAAGGCCCTTTTCTGGATGATGAAGCAGGTTGGTCAATTCCGCCTTGGTCTTCTGCCCGAAACTTGCAACATGCCGCTAATAAAATAGAAACGGCTCAGGCATTAGACGAATTAGAAGAATGGTTGGCTATGCTGATAGCCCCAGGCTCCTCTCTGGGTGGTGCACGTCCCAAAGCCAATGTATCAGATGAAAAAGGACATCCTTGGATTGCCAAATTTCCATCTGCCAATGATGACATAGACAAAGGGGCCTGGGAGTACCTGGCCTACCGTCTGGCTCTCGAAGCCGGTATAGATATGGCCCCTTCCAAGTTGGAAAAACTGAGCGGCTCCCACCACACTTTTTTCACCAAACGCTTTGACCGACATTTGGGTGAACGAATTCATTTTGCTTCTGCTATGACTATGACCGGCAGGGATGAAGAAGCGCTGAGAGGAGAAACCCCCAGCTATCTGGAAATTGCAGAGTTTATTCATTTTTCTTGTATAGAGGTTAAAGAGAACCTTCGTAAATTATGGACACGTATTGCCTTCAATATCGCTGTATCTAATACAGATGACCACCTTCGGAATCACGGTTTTTTACTGTCCCGGCAGGGCTGGGTACTTGCCCCGGCTTATGATATAAATCCCTCCGTTGACAAAAAGGGGCTCGCCCTGAATATTGATGCGGATGACAATTCCTTAGATTTCGAACTTGTCAAAAGTATCGGTGATTATTTTCAATTAGGCTCGGGCGAGATGGCTGAAATACTAAGCCAGATAAAGCGTGCAACTAAGCGCTGGCCAATAATCGCAAAAGAGGTTGGCATACCCCGCATCGAACAAGAACTCATGGAAAGAGCCTTTATACCGCTGCCAGACTGATCAATGCCAGACCGCCGGAAGGTTCATTACCTACCACCCACCGCCGGCCCCGGCCACGCCCTGCTTGCCGGCGCACGCCAAGCGTGTGGCGGGCCGGCGGCAGCCTCCCCCCCCAAAAAACCAAGAAAAAGCATAACAACAGCCTGCATTTGTGTTATCACCCTGCCGCCCCGCGGCTGCAACTTTGTGGCATCAACAAAATACCACAGACATGCAGCAGACGATTTTTATTACGGGCGCCAGCAGCGGCATAGGGCGGGAGACGGCCAAATGGTTTCAGGCCAACGGCTGGAATGTGGTGGCGACCATGCGCAGGCCCGAGGCGGAGACCGAGCTGTCGGCACTCGAGCACGTGCTCGTCACCCGGCTGGATGTGCTCGACCTCCACAGCATCGAAGCGGCGGTCGCTCAGGGCATCGAGCGGTTTGGCAAGATAGACGTATTGCTCAACAACGCCGGCTACGGCGCCTACGGCAGCCTCGAGTCCTTCACGCGGGAGCAGATCATCCGGCAGTTTGATACCAACGTCATCGGGCTGCTCGATGTGAGCCGGGCGCTCCTCCCCCACTTCCGGCAGCAGCGGGCGGGCACCATCATCAACATCTCGTCTATTGGCGGCAAGATGACCTACCCCCTCGGCTCCCTCTACCACGGCACCAAATTTGCGGTCGAAGGGATCTCGGAGTCGCTGCACTATGAAGTCGAGCAGTTTGGCGGCTGCGTCAAGATCATCGAGCCGGGCATCATCGCGACCGACTTTGCGGGCCGCTCCATGGATTTCTGCCACGACCCTTCGCTGACCGACTACCAGCGGCTGGTGGAGATTGTCAGTGCCGCCATGCCGGCCGTGTATGCCACGGCCTCGCCGGCCAGCGTGGTGGCCGAGGTGATCTACAAAGCGGCGACCGACGGTACGCGGCAGTTGCGCTACACCGCCGGCGACGATGCTGCCATGCTACTCTCCAACCGCAAGCATTATGACGATGCCACCTTCATCGGCGGCATCAAGCAGCAGTTTGGCTTGTAAAAAAAAGGGGCGTGCTTTTCCCGGGCGGGAAAAGCATGCCCTTTTTTGTGTAACCTTGCAGGCGCGGCAGCGCTTTTTTTTAAAAAACCTTGCCGGCAGGCGCCCCGGGCGGCCAGCCGGCCCATACCACCCGCCAATGAGCGCCATCATCCACCTCAGCTCCATCGCCGACCTTTGCAGGCTGCTCCGGCTGCCCAACAATACCCACCCCCTCGTGGCGGTTGTCGACTTTGGGCAGGTGCGCGAAGCCTACCCCGCCAGCCGCCGCATAACGACCGATTTTTACTCGGTCATGTTCAAAAACGACTGCCACAATACCGTCAAATACGGGCGCAAGCACCTCGATTTTCAGGACGGCAGCCTGATCTGCATGGCGCCCCACCAGATCCTGGAGATGGACGCCGACGAAGGCGACCCGCCCAACAGGCGGGGCTGGGGGCTGTTTTTTCATCCCGACCTCCTCCGCGCCGGCTCACTGGGCGAGAAGATGAAAAGCTACAGTTTTTTTACCTATGCCGTGACCGAGGCCCTGCACCTGTCCGACAAAGAGAAGCACATCCTGCACGACTGTGTGCAGAAGATAGCTGCCGAGCTGCAGGAAAACATAGACATCCACAGCCAGCAGATTATTGTGAGCACCATCGAGCTGCTGCTCAACTACTGCACGAGGTTCTACGGCCGCCAGCTCATCACCCGCACGACTGCCAACAAGACCGTGGTGGCCGAGGTGGAGGCCATCCTGCAGCGCTACTTCGGCCCGCAGGCGCGGCAGAGCCTGCCCACCGTCCGGCAGCTCGCCGAGCAGGTCAACCTATCGCCCGGCTACCTCAGCGACCTGCTCAAAAAAGAGACCGGCATGCATGCGCAGGAGCACATTCACTACCGCCTCATCGAGGAGGCCAAGCAGTTGCTGCTGCACACCGACTACAACATCAGCGAAGTTGCCTACCGCCTCGGGTTTGAGTACCCCCAGTATTTCAACAAGCTTTTCAAGCAGAAGACCGGCAAGACGCCGACGGAGTATCGGCTGCTGCATTGATGCCTGGCTATCAGGTAAATGGCGGGAGGGAAGTGTGAATTGTTGGATGGCCGGGGGGGAGCTGCGCAAGCGCTGTGAGGGTGTATGCAAACGAAGTTGGAGCGGTTGTGGCGGCTGATGTCAGCTATGCAGGTGCTGAGAGGGCGCAAATCAAGTTGTCGTATTAAAAAATATACAATATTTAAGAACGCCTTTATTTGTTGGACAATTTTCATCGGATGCCAGGTGCATCAGCGATTTTATTCGACAATCTGGTTTGTGCCGTTGTTTCCAGGCGTCTCGTGGGGACGCGATGTGGGTAGAAGACACCGGGGCTGGTGTTACCCATATCACGCCCCTACGGGGCTCTGGAAAACACTGGGGCCATTGTTACCCATATCACGCCCCTACGGGGCTCTGGAAAACACCGGGGCCGTTGCTACCCATATCACGCCCCTAACGGGGCTCTGGAAAACAACGGGGCCGTTGTTTTCCGTAGACCCGTAGGGACGCGATGTAGATAGACCCGTAGGGACACGATGTAGGTAGAAAACACCGGAGCCGTTGTTTTCAGGAGTCCCATAGGGACGGGATGTGGGTAGTCCCGTAGGGACGCGATGTGGGTAGAAAACAACAACCCCGGTGTTTTCCGGAGTTACATACGATGAACGGTATATTTTCAAACCGTTGGAATAATGGATGATGGAGAATCATACCCACAT
Source organism: uncultured Saprospiraceae bacterium (assembly GCA_964441755.1). Taxonomy (GTDB): domain Bacteria; phylum Bacteroidota; class Bacteroidia; order Chitinophagales; family Saprospiraceae; genus JAUMBM01. The sequence continues at coordinate 42,312 of CAYTVG010000023.1, read as the reverse complement.
TTCGTCCCTACGGGACTCGGGAAAACAACGGGGACTGCTACCCATATCACGCCCCTAACGGGGCTCTGGAAAACAACGGGGCCGTTGTTTTCCGTAGACCCGTAGGGACGCGATGTAGATAGACCCGTAGGGACACGATGTAGGTAGAAAACACCGGAGCCGTTGTTTTCAGGAGTCCCATAGGGACGGGATGTGGGTAGACCCGTAGGGACGGGATGTGGGTAGTCCCGTAGGGACGGGATGTGGGTAGTCCCGTAGGGACGGAATGTGGGTAGTCCCGTAGGGACGGAATGTGGGTAGAAAACACCGGGGCCGTTGCTACCCATATCACGCCCCTAACGGGGCTCGGGAAAACAACGGGGACCTTGCTACCTACATAATGCTGATAATGTCATGCAATATACCTTTTCGGGTGTACATATGGGTGTTTATTTGCCGATTACACCACATAGGGTATAAAAACATGCCAAAATTTATTTATATACCCGAAAGGGTGTAGAATGCCCCTGACCAACCTAACGGCCTGCGCAAGCCGGCTCTTCACCAACGCAGCTATCATTTTCATCCTCCGCGAGGCTGTCGCCTGCTGCATAGTAGCTGTTATAATGACCGCTGCCGCTCTACCCACGGGCCCAAACTGTCCGGTTTTTCAGGACAGGCCCGGGCGATCATTCTTTTTTTGGGGCGGCCAGCGCCGCCCCAAAAGCCCCTCTGCCATTGCCGCAGCGAACAAATATCTGCCGGGATTGTCATTCTCATAAATACACCAACACCCGCGCGCTGCAGTAGCATCCCTGTCAAAAGCCTGACCACCACCGGGCCTTTGCACACAGCCGGGCCTGCCGCCGGGCCCATCAGCAGCGCGCTTTTCGCCCTGCCCCCCGCTGTCCGGCAAGCGCGCAGCGGCCGGCCGGGGCCGTGACAAGAATAACGTTAAACCATAAATCAACAAACCAAATGAAAACTATCCTTTTATCGGCACTCAGCTGCCTGCTGTTCCTGCAAACCCCGCTGACTGCGCAGGAAGCCAACACACTCTTCGGCAACGGAAGCCCCATCAGCGCAGCAGACCTCGGCTTCTTTGCAGCCCCTTCTATAGGTTTCGGCCAATTGGACGGCGGAGAAGCCGCCCTCTTTAACCTCCGCACAGGCATACTGCTCAAAGACAAACTGGCCATCGGCGGTTACTTCAACACCTCCGTCAACAACGTCATCCCCCAAAGCGAAACGCTGCCGGGCATCTACATGGACTACTGGACGGTCGGCGGCTTCATCGAGTATACCCTCTTCCCCGAAAAACTGGTCCACCTCAGCTTCCCTGTCTACTTTGGCTATGGCGAAGTGCAGATGGACAATGAAACCGGGGATCCCGGCTTAGGCGAAGCCAACTTCTTCCAACTGGAGCCCGCCGCCATGCTCGAGCTCAACCTGCACAAGTACGCCCGCTTCCAGGCCGGCGCCGGCTACCGCCTCCTCAGCCAGATGAACTACCGCAACTTCAACCAGTCAGACCTGGCCGGCCTCACCGCTTACGCGGGGCTGAAGCTGGGGCTTTTTAGGTAGGCTTAAAAATATATTTGGCTTGCTGTAAAATCAACAGGTTCATGGGTGGCGTGCCACCCATGAACCTGTTGATTTTACAGCAAGCCATTTCCTCAGGCGCCTTTTGACAGCCTGTCAGGACCAGCCTGCCCTAAGCGCTGTCGGGGCGGCTAAGCCGCCCCGACAGCCCTCCCCTACTGCACAACCAAGGCAGCCACCAGGCCCTCAGCCGTTTTCACATAATACAAGCCGGCGCGCAGCGCTGACGTATCCAGCGTCAGCGCATTACGGGCCTGCTGCAGCAGCCGCCCGGCATTGTCAAACAACTGTATGTCGGCGGCGCGGTTGAAATACACCTGCTGCCCCCGGCTCACCGGATTGGGGAAAAGTGCGAAAGTCCTCGGGCGCGGATCCGCCTGCTCCTGCGCGCTGAGCGCATCGGCATCCACCTCATAGATGGTGAGCGTACCGCTGATTTCGTTGGACACCAGGATGTAGCCGCGGTCGGTCGGACTGTCGGCCGGCGCTATGTAGAGGATGCCTTCAGCGCCGTGGTCGCCCGCATAGGCAGAAGTGCTGCGGCTGTTCTTGTAGTCGACAAACACCGGATTGCCGGGGTCTGTGATGTTGTAGACCATCACCCCGCCGATACGCTCCAGCGCGATGAAAGCAAAGGTCTGTCCGGCGATGGTCGCCAGCGTCACCCCTTCGGGCTCAGGCCCCTTGGCGCGGCTGCGCACCTTAGGCGTATTGCTCTCATGGTCAGCATTGAAAATCGTCGGGTAGTTGGCCGCTGTAAAGCGCTCGAAATCGTCCCCACTGTCGTATACAAGCTGCTGCGTATTGGCATTGAAGATCGAAAACGAGCGCGTACCCACACAGTTTATCTCCTCAAAGCGGCCGTCGCTGTCGAGATCACCATTGAGGTTGGTGACCCGGAAGCGACCCAGGTTAAACGACTGCTTGAGCACAGCCGCCTGCGGGAAGAGCGTCTCATCCAGCGCATAGGCGGCATTGCCCACCGTGGTACGCTCCTCAAAACCCGTATACTCCTTTTCATCCCCCTCATTAGCTGTCACGAGGTAGGTAGTCCCGTCGACCGTATAATTGGCCACCGCATCCGGGATAAAAAACGCCTTCACCGGCCAGTTGGCAATCAGCACCTGGTTGTTGTTGTCGGAAGCATCAAAACCATTACCCGGCAGGCTCATATCCTTGGTACCCAGCGCCCAGAGGCCGGTATACGCGCCACTGAGCAGATCGATCTCCGCCACCGCATTGTTTTCCTGCAGGCTCACCCAAGCCTTCTGGCTGTTGGCACTCACTGTAATAAACTCAGGCTCAAAGTCCTGCGACATAGTGCTGCTAAGCTTCAGCTTGCGCACACCTGCCGCCCGCAGCGCCGCCTCCTGCGCATTGAAGTCCGTAAACAGCAGGGTGTTGACCACCGCATTGGCCAGGCCGGCGGAGATATCGATGATGCTCACCGAGCCCTCCGGGTCTACAGAATAATCGGCATTCGGCTGCCCCTCATTGGCTGTCAGCACCTTGCTGCCATCGGGCGTAAAGGTCACCATATCGGGCAGTGCCCCCACCGGGAGCTGGCGGATAAAATTGCCGTTGGTATCCAGAAATACCACCGACCCGTCCAGGGTTTCATCGGCATTGGGCGAAGCGACCGCTACGATGCCGTTGTGCACGGCCACGCTGGTGATGCCGCCATAGACATTCATATCGACCGAAGCGATGGTCACCGGACTCGCAGGATTCGAAAAATCGACGATGTCCAGCAGTCCGGCCACGGCGCTGGTCGTAAACAGGCGGCGGGAAGCCGCATCATAGGCAACAATCTCGCAGGTGCTGGAGCTGCTGCCCGAAGGGTCAAAGCTCCCCACATACTGCAGCTCAATCTGCTGCGAAGGTGCCGGCACAGGCCGGTCGTTGTCGATGATGTAGACCGTCGCCAGCGGCTGGCCGCTGATGGTGAGGCCTACCGGATTTTCCAGGCTCAGCACCAGGTACTCGGCCTGCTGCTCGGCGACTGCATCATCGATGACAGGGATGCTCACCGTCTGCGTGAGCCCGCTCGAGCCGTCGAAATTGAGCGTGCGGGAAGTAAAATCCACATCGGCCGCATCGGCCGTGCTGAAAGGCGCCGGCTTCACCACCAGGTCGACCGACGCAAGGCCGGGGCTGCCCAGGTTGAGCACCAGCTCCAGCGCCCCCGCTGCCTCATCGATTTTTACGAAAGTGGCCGCAAACGCCACGGTCGTATTGAAGCTAAAAGCAAAAGTATAAGGACAAAGCATAAGCTGCCCGCTGCTGTCGGCCACCCCCTCGATCAGCAGGGTGTAGGCCACGCCTGCGGCAAAAGGCGCGGCATAGGTCAGGGTGACTGTATTGCCGGCAGCCGTGGCCGCCAGCAGGCCCGCCGGGCCGCTGTAGTTGGCCGGATTTTCGGCGGAAGCCGCCGCCACCGGCCGGTTGAACGTCACCTGCAGGGACGTATTGCTGAGCACCACCACCCCCTCGACTTTGAGTCCGCCGGGGAAATTCCAGGCCGGCCACTGCTGGGGCGCTGTGCCGCCGCCCACCGCCAGCCAGTTGGCCGCATCCAGCACGGCCGCCCGCAGGGCCTCGGCCGTGCCCGTCTGCGGACCGGCATAGTAGGCATTGACCGCATTGCCGTTGACCTGGCCGGGTGCCGTGCTCGTATTGAGCGCAGACAGCCCGTCCTGCAAGCCCGCCGGCAGCATCGACAAGCTGCCGCCGCAGTTGGTATTGGTTTCGACCCAGCCATTGGACGTCAGGGCCGTAATGTAGTTGGGTGCAGCTGCCGAGCCCGTATACACCAGCACCTGATCGCCGCCCGAGCTCAGACCGAAGCCCGAGCCGGTGACCGTACCCACGCTGGCCTGCAGCGCCGACGTCTGAATGCTGATTACCGAGCCCGCAGGCAGGCAGTCCTCAGCGCCCAGCGTCCACACGATACCCCCCGCGCACTGTGGCTGCGCATTGCTTGTATACTTGGCATCGGTCAGGAAGACAAACGTGCCGCCCTCGATATCGACCAGCGACAGCAGCGCCACCTCATCTTCGGCACCGCTCGCATTCATGCGGTAAGCCACCACCAGCAGATCGCCCGCCTGCAGCGGCGTCTGCAGGGCGATGGTTGTAAACGTGGCGGCCGCCCCCGCCGCTACGGCATTGTCGCTGGCGTCCTCCACCCTGTCGGGCAGCAGCGCCACATAGTAGGACTGGCCGTTGGCCAGAGCTGCGGCAGGCTGCAGCGTCAGGGTATTATTTTCAAAAAAAGCAGCAAAGGCCACCGGCGCGCCGTTGGCGTCGCCCAGCCGCAGCTCCGCCAGTTGGGCAGCATTATCGTTGGTGATCGGACTGTCGTCAATCAGCCGCACAGGCTCGTTGAACGAGATGGTCGGCAGCACGCTGACGGCCACGTTGGTGGCCCCGTCGGCCGGCGTGATGCTCACCACCGGCGCCACCGTATCGCCCCCGCCTATCGGCTGGCCGTCGACCGTCACATTGTCGAAGCGATTGTTGCCCACCGTGCCGCCCGGCCCCTGCTCGAAAGCCACCCGCAGCTTGAAGTTGGCATTGTCACTGACCCCGGCCACCGCCGAAAAGTCGAGCACTGCCAGGGCCGGATTGCCATTGTTGGGCAGGAGAGTATCGAAAGGCAGGTAGTTGCTGCCATCGACGGTGTAGGACCACAACTGCAGGCCGGCACCCGAGCCCGAGCGGCGGGTAGCCATTTGCACCACAATCTGCTCGTAGCCGCTGGTTGGCAGGTCAAACTGCAACTGCCCCCCGATGGGGTCGTTGAAGCGCAGGTGCGTGCCCGGGGCATCCCCGTTGCGGGCATTGAGGTTTTCGACATTGAAATTCTGCCCCGTGCCGCCGGCCACATCGATGGTGCTGATGCCGCCGGCGATGGCCGTGAGCGCAGCCCCCCCTACCGACTGCGCAGGCGCTGTGAGCGCCGCCAGCGAACTGTTGTCGTTGAAATTCCAGTAGTGCAGCAGTGTCTGCGCCCAGGCGCTGCTGTACATAAGCAGGATAAAAAGGCAGGCAAGCCCGCCGCGCATGTATTGCTTGGTCATAGCGTTTGGTTTATCCCGGCAAAGCTATGCGCCCAATGTTACCAACACTTTATTTCATTGATAAAGAATGATTAATAAAAAGCCGGATTGTTTCGGGAAGGTTAAGCGCTGCGGTGGGACTGGCCGGCGGAATTTCTCGGGGTCATGGGTGGCGCTGCCACCCATGACCCTGAGGAGTAATACGCCTCAAATGCTTTTGCTGCCGGAAGCCGTTTATCCAATCTTTGGTAAAGCAATGGGCTTTGATCATCCCAGGATATCTTTGATAATGTGGCTAAAGTTGTTCTCTAAGTAGCTTTTAAGTTGCTCCTCTTTGTTTCTTCTTCTGGCATAGCTGATAAGCCTGGTAAAGTTTATTGGGTAGCGTTGTAGAGCATTTTCAAACAGCGTATGCCTTTCACTTCCCTGAATGGCGTAAAAAGTGACCGTATCGCTGTAGACATCCACCAGGATTTTCTCTAAGGTCGGCACATAGACTCTATCCTTACCATGCCCGTTTACGGCCACTTTCTGCTTTGGCGAACGGCTGATCAGCGGCTTTATGATGACTGAAATTTCACTTTCTACATACCTTTGCATGACATCCATTTTCGGATCCAGATACACCCGATATTGCTTAGATGCTGCGTACGCATTGAACACTTCCTCTGCAAAATCCTTCTCCACCTCCAAAACGTAGAAAAAGCTTCCTAACTGATGCAGGGTAAAATCATTGAACCATTCGGTAGTCCACAGGCAATAATCCAGCTTGTCAAACTCCTTGGCTACAACCTTGGATAATTGAGCCAGCTTGCCTGATATAAATGGTTTGTAGGCTTGTTTACCGGCAATGGTATATACGCCCAGCCTGGCCTGGCCAATCACGCCTCGTTTGACCAGATTATGTATTCTCCAGGTCAAAGCACTTTCTGTGACTTCCGGGTTCAAATCCGTCAAAAAGGAACTAAGCGCATCTCGGTCGAAATACCCTTTCCCCTCAAAATGCTTCCATATTTGACGATCAATGATTTTTGACATAACTCAATTTTGCAGCTATTGAACATTCAGGATACAGGGGGAATGCAGAGCAGGTTCGGAATTCTCTGATTAGTTCCCAATCGCCGGCTTTTTTCAGTCAGGTAGCACCCGCTATGTCCTCTCCGCAGCACAAGGACATTCGAGAAGACGTATGTTTTTCCCCCACAGCAATCGCCGGATACCCTCACTCATTTTTGCCAACAAACAAAAATAATGGCATTTTTTAAAAATACTCAAAAATGCCAAAAAATAAATTTACTGGCATTTTTGAGTATTTTTCAACCCCGGCATCTGCCTCCCCGTCAATGTAAATACCCTCACCTGGCCGCCACTGCCGCCCGGAAGGTATTTCCTGCCAGCCTTCGTTTTTTCTTTTCTGCACGGGCGGCAGCAAGCTTGGAGATGACATCTACAGCGCAGTTGGCAAACTCGCCCATGCCGGCCATCCCGACAAGCTTTCGGCACACCGTCAACCCGCTGCTTTTACCGGTCAGTTCGCGCCAATACCGCGGCACTGCCGCCCAGGCTGTGCACCAACACACGGACAGGCAGCAAGGCCCCGTTTTTTGACTGCCGGCGCCCCACCGAATCCTTTACGCCCGCACCACTTCATCCAGTCATTCCCTGCGACTAAGCTACAAAAAAAATGCACACATCAACCTGATAAACACAATACTGATAAGCTTTGACCTTTTTTGACACATCTTTCAATGATCGCCTGCTTTTACAGCCCGGCGCACTGCCAACAATCGGGCTGCCGGCGCCGGCTACCGCCCCCATCCGGCCGGATGGGCTGCCGCAACTTCAACCAGTGAAACCTGGCCGGCTTCAGCGCTTAGGCGGGGGTGAGGCCGGGACTTTTAGGCAGGCTTAAAAATATATTTTGCTTGGGCTAAAATTAACAGGGTTTTGGGTGGCGCTGCCACCCAAAACCCTGAGGAAAAAACCGCCACCGGCCACAGCCCGGGGGAGGGGCGCAGCCCCTTACCTACCCAGCCAGCCGTCCTGCATCCCCTGCTTGATATCCGGATAGGAATACACAACATAAAAAACCAGCACCAGCAGCAGCAGCACTTTCCAGTTGTTGTCGATCAACTTTTTGAGATCAGTGAACAGTGTATCTAACATGGCATATAATTTTAAAAATCACCCCTCAGGACGTCAACACCGATGGCATAGCCATAGTTCCTCCCCGCAGCATTTTTGTAAATCCTGATTTTGTTGCAGGCCATCCCCAGGTTGACAGGCGTCCAGGTATTGCCACCATCCCGGGTCTCATACCCACTGTTGAGCGTACCCACAAAACCGCGATTTTCATCGAGGAAGCCGATGCCAAACGTCCTCGCAGCAGCATCCTCCACCAGCGGCAGTTCCTGCCAGCTTTCCCCCCCGTCGGTAGTCTTGGCAATCCGCTGCTGCTTCAGTCCGGGATCCGGATTGTACGACTGAATCGTCACATAACCGACCCGATCCGTCGGAAAGGAAGCCTTCCAGGTGGTCTCGTAAGGCCGGTCGGACTGATAGACCTTCCTCCAACTGTTGCCGCCATCGCTCGTTTTCAGGATGAGCGCATTCGATTGGTCGACAGCCTCGTCCGAAGCAGCACAGACAATACCGTTGTTTGCATCAAACATTTTGATGTCAAACAACATTTTACAATCCTCGCCCATACTGCGTGAAGTCCAGCTAAGCCCCCCATCATGCGAAACCAACATATTGGCCGGGCTCCCCACGCGGCCGACGCCATAAATATGCACCCTGTACGCCAGCTTACCGTGTTGGATATACGGTTCTTTGACAACATCCAGCGCGCACAGGCCCGCCACATAAGGCCCCTCATAGGAAACAGGATGCCAGCTTTTGCCCCCGTCCGATGTAGCATACAAAGGAATGGTATCCGTCACATTCGGAAAATAGCCCGTCCCCACCGTTCCTGCGAAGCCCGTCAGACTGTCCACAAACGCAATACAGCGAAAAAAGGTACCTTTCCTCTCCAGCTGCTTTTCCCAAGTTGCGCCCCCGTCGCGCGTATGGTAAATGCTGCCGTAGCCATTTACATACCAGCCCTCGTATTCATTGATAAAATCGATATCGTCCTGTTTGCCGGGGTACTTATCGGTATTCAGTTTACGCCAGCCTTTTTCCGTTCCTTGTATTCCCGGTTGAACACCCAACACCTCATTGCTCCAGCGCACCGCCGAGAGCCCCACCTCGGGATTATACGCATCAAACAGCTGCTGTATCTCTCCACGCACAAACGTATTGTAAGCATCCTGCAGGCTGCCCGACCGGGCAAAATAATGATCTGTTGAAGGATAGGTCAGCAAGGTCGCATTGCCCGGATGAAAATGATTGACCGTATTGACGATCTGCTGGTGATCGGCCCGCGAGAAAGCCTGAAAATCAGACTCGCCAAACTGCACCAGCACTTTGGCAGTGGTATTTTTCCAGTTCTCCAGGTGCGGATAATCCTGTATTTGTCGCCAGTATTCGGCATTGCGGTCATATATCTTTCCGCGGCCGTCATAGCCCCAGTCAGCCCGCAGGATGCTGTCTGCCTGAGGATCCCGCGCCATATCTTCCAGCCGCTCCTTCCGCACGAAATAGCGATACAGAAGATCGTACTGCGCAACGACCGACTGCTCCACCGCTATCGGATCCATCCCGGCCAGCGCATTTTGAACTCGAAACATCTCGATCTGGTACTCAAACCACGATTTGGCCGTCGTGCCGTACACGACGACTCCGGCCACCGCATGCCGGGCACTGATGGCCGGCGCAATAATCCCCCCCATGGAGTGGCCCACAAGGATGATCCGGCTGGTATCCACATAAGGCAGCGACTTCAGCTTTTTCAGGCCCGCCTCAAAATTTTCGACCTCATCCAGCAGATCGCAGGACTCACAGGGGGGCGTATCCTTACTATCCCCCAGCCCGCTTTTTTCGATGCGCAGCGTCACATAGCCCGCATCCACATACGCATCGATGATCCGCTTGTACGGGTGATCATGGGTAAGCCCGTCGATGCTGCTGCAAGTATAGCCGGGGATAAACAGCATGGCCGGCATGCCACCCTCCCGCGGCGGTTTGTTGATGATGACCCGCAGTTGACCGCCCTTGTAACCGGCTTCGTCATAGATGACCGTTGCATTATCGTCGGTTTCCAGCGGACGCGCGACCGCCGGTGCGCGCAGCACCAGTGTCTTCTTGCCGCGCAGGACTGTCAGGCTGACCTCCTGCCCCGCACTGTATGCCAGAAAATGTTGTATCAGCGCCTCCGTTGACTCGACCGCATGCGTCCCGATTTTGAGGATGAGATCATTTTCCTGCAGGCCCAGCGCAACGCTCGTCCCGCCCGCCACCTGCAGCACTTTGCAACCCGGCACCCCATCCTCGGTAACATAGGTCAGTCGCGCCCCCAATTGAACCTTCCGCGGCAATTGAGCCCCCAGGCTAAGGGTAGACAAACCGAAGAGCAAAAACAAAATGACACGTACCATGGCAGATTTTTTCACAAAGAAAAATGCAGCCATGCATTTTCTTTTGTCAAAAATTGCTATTTCTCAATGCCCCCGGCGCCTGCCCAAAAGCCTGCTTGAAGGCTTTGGAAAAAGCAGCCACATCGGCATAGCCGTGCCGCAGCGCAATGTCCCGGATGGATTTTCCCTGCAGCAACTCCCGGCGCGCATTTTCGAGCCGCTTATGTATCTGATACTGATAGGGCGACAAGCCAAACGCCTTCCTGAAAACGCGAATAAAATGATACTTGGACATGCCCGCATGCTGGCAGACCTGATCCAGCGACAGCTCTTCAAAAATATGCGCATCCATAAACGACTTAGCGCAAATGACGGCTCTGAAAACCTCCTCATTGGTTTCCGTCTTTTTAAAATCCATCTTCCGCAGGTGCTGCAGCACAAACCGCTGGTCGGTGACGATGGAATCAGCCAGGCTATAAAACAGTTCGTATCGCTCCGCGCGACCGTCAAACCGGCCCGCCTTAATCCGTGTGCTGAGCTCGCGCAGGCAGGCGCCGAGGCGGGTATTATTTGTCTCGTAGCAATTGACCAGCAACTGGTCTGACAGCAGGAATTCCTGCAGATCCGCGCCATGCAGGTCATGGTGCTGCGCTACTTCCGCAACGATCTGGCTTGAGATATCAATACAAAGCCCCTGCGCCGGCTCTTTTTGCCTGATCTGAACGACAGCCTCCGTAAAATCATTGCCGAGCATATACACCCCCTGCCCGACCGAAAACCGCCTGTCATTGGCGTGGTAGATTTCTTCTCCCGACACGACGTACTTGATCCCCACCCCCGCAAAAGGGCAGGCCGACTCCAGCAGCGAGACACTGGACAGCCGAATCTGGTTGTTGAGATCATCCTTGTAAATCGTCTGGTTCATGGTCGTTCAGGGGTAGCAGTAGCCTGCCTGCGCAGGTATTGGCGCAGGCCTACAAATATACGTTGAAACCACCACAACGTCAAGCCGCCGCACCTGGCCGGCCTCGCCGCTTGCGCGGGCCTGAGGCCGGGGCTTTTTAGGCAGGCTTAAAAATGTATTTAGCTTTGGCTAAAATACCTATGGGCGCGTGCCTCCCTCTCCGGGGATTTGTCCCCCACCCGATGGGTACGGTCGATTTTAAACCGCTCCTGTATGCACATCGGCTGGTCGCTCAGCCGATAATTGCAGGTGACCGTTGTTTTGGGGTGCAAATCAAATTGTCGTATTAAAAAATATACAATATTTAAGAACGCCTTTGTTGGTTGGACAATTTTCATCGGATGATAGCTGAATCAACGATTTTATGCGACAATCTGGTTTGCGCCCGGTGTTTCCCGGAGTCCCGTAGGGACGCGAGGTGGGTAGACCCGTAGGGACGGAATGTGGGTAGACCCGTAGGGACGGAATGTGGGTAGAAAACAACAACCCCGGTATTTCCCGGAGTTACATACGATGAACGGTATATTTTCAAACCGTTGGAATAATGGATGATTGAGAATCATACCCACATTTCGTCCCTACGGGACTCTGGAAAACACCGGGGACGTTGCTACCCATAGCACGCCCCTAACGGGGCTCCGGAAAACACCCGGGACGTTGCTACCCATATCACGCCCCTGACGGGGCTTCCGTTGTACGGAAAAAATCATACCCACATTTCGTCCCTACGGGGCTCCTGAAAACACCCGGGACGTTGCTACCCATAGCACGCCCCCGACGGGGCTCTGAAAAACAACGGGGCCGTTGCTACCCATAGCACGCCCCTAACCGGGCTCTGAAAAACACCCGGGACGTTGCTACCCATAGCACGCCCCTGACGGGGCTTCCGTTGTACCGAAAACAGCACCAATCGTCCTTGTTACAGCCCCTATATAACCACACATAGATTGCGGAAAAAAATCGTAAGTAGACTGCGAGCTTGCGCCGAAATGTCAGGTCAGTACCTATATGTTAACTTTTAACTGACTGACTGTTGAGGTGGGTCAGCATACTCCGAAATATGCATACGGCTAAAGGATACCGAAATATTCAAAATTTCGTCCGTATAAGGCCGGCCATCCTGATAAATTTTCGGCACACAGTCAACGCGCTGCTTTTACCGGTCGGTCCGCGACAATACCGCGGCACTGCCGCCCAGGCTGTGCACCAACACACGGGCAGGCAGCAAGACCCCGTTTTTTGACTGTCGGCGCCCCACCGTATCCTTTACGCCCGCACCACTTCATCCAGTCATTCCCTGCGACTAAGCTACAAAAAAAATGCACACATCAACCTGATAAACACAATACTGATAAGCTTTGACCTTTTTTGACACATCTTTCAATGATCGCCTGCTTTTACAGCCCGACTCACTGCCAACAATCGGGCTGCCTGAGCTACCGGCGTCGGCTACCGCCCCCTCCGGCCGGATGGGCTGCTGCAACTTCAACCAATCAGACCTGGCCGGCCTCAGCGCTTAGGCGGGGGTGAGACCGGGACTTTTAGGCATCACTGCCGTTTTCAGGAAATATATCCACTCGTCCAGCGTATCCCGGAATATAATACCTCGAGAAATTCTCCGTTATTCGTTTTACGTTCTGTTCTGTTTCGAGACTATTCATTCTTAAAATTTCAATTTTTTAAAGTGTCTCTGCACTTCACGTTCTACTTGATCAAAATCGGGGAGGTCTTTTATTTGCTCACTCATGGAGCTTTTCCACCTGCCTTTGTATTGCGGCAACCTTTCATATAATTTTTTTGGAAAATCGGTATGCAGTAAATCTTTGCTTTTGCATTTAGCTTCAAATTCAGTCAGATAAAAACCTGCATCCATTTCATGTTCTTCCAACAAATACCAGATGTCGTATAAATCTCTTGCCTGCATGCGTTGTATAACCGAATGCATTTTTTCAACTAAAACCTCCTCTAATCGATAACACAACAGTTGGTGTTCTTCCAAATCGGAATAGCGGATAAAAACATTATTCAAGACCGGCTCGAAAACCAGTTGTTCACTACGGGAAATATCAACTTTGACTTTCTTATTATTCCCTTGTCCGCCAAGCAGACCAATGTAACTGATGTAAAAATTAATGCCTCCATCTTCATGTTCATTGTTATCAACAATGTCATGTGAAATATTGGCTTCATCTTTAATGAATTCAAAAATATCTTTGAACCATGCGAAAATTTGCTCATTCGATACTTCGGCATTCACCAATGTAAAATCCAAGTCCTCCGAAAAACGGTAATCTTCAAAATAAACCTTCTTTAAGACAGTTCCACCTTTGAAAACGATTGCTTTAGAAAGTTGCTCGTGTTTAGAAATACCAAACAGAATCCATGAGAGGATATAATCCTTTTCAATCTGCTGGTCACGAACGCCAACTGCATTTGCTTTTCGCTGTATTTCTCCAGGTCTGATCATGTGTAAATAGCAGATTGAATGGTTTCCGTTTGCAAGTTTTGCTGAATACTCCAACGACTGATTCGTTTACCAGTTTTAGGCAATTCGGTATCAAGCACCACGTAGGAAGCGGTTTTAATTCGTTGTAATTCCTGAACAATATGGGTGTTGATATCCAATATTTCTAAAAGAAAGCCCAATCTTTTTATAACTGCTTGTGAATCAAATTTTTTGGCATATTCAAGAAGTGTTTCGTATTTGATTTTGTCTTTAGAAGTGTAGATTGCCCTTGCCACCTCAACAATACCACCGGCATAATCGGGTTTGAACAGACAATCAATAAAAGTCTTTTCTAAGTCGGAGCATAGCACTTTATGGAAGCTGTCTATCCACATTTTTTTTGAACCGAAAAAATGTTTGTCGTTGTGATAGATAAATTGAAAAGGAACATCTTTGATTTTTATTTCCGATGGCCGTATTTGTTTTGATACAACGATTTGTTCTTTAAGTGACGGTTGAGTAATCAGATTATGTATTTGCAAAGCGGAATAATATCCGATATAATATTTGGCATCATTCACCAAATAGGCTGCTATCAAATGCCAGTCTGGCATAAAATGCTCCGCATCTTGTTCATACGGAATGATGTAATAAACACCGTCTTTCAAGCGCATTAGCAACCCTCTCTTTGTCATGTCGCTGAGTAGCTCTCTTACGGCACTTGCTTTAGCTTCAGGCAAAGCTTTGTATGCCAAAGAATAGTCAAAGCAATTGCTATTCTGTCCATTGAAATAGGACAAAAGCTCGTTTGATCGCTTTGATATGTATTTATTCTTCATAGCAACAATGTCAGGATAAACCTGACAACAATGATACGAAATACAACTGAGTTCATCGGCTCAGTTTGATAAAAAAATTATTTTTTATAGTAGAATAATCAGGATAAACCTGACAATAAACATATAAAACATCATTTTTCGTAGTAGTGCGTTGGCAGAAACGGCACTTTGGCTTTGGCTTGGAGGGGTGGCTTGTGTGACAGGGCAACATTGCGGCGGATGCAGGACCGGCAGCGGGACAGAAAACACCGGCCCCGTTGTTTTCCGGAGTCCCGTAGGGACGGAATGTGGGTAGACCCGTAGGGACGCGATGTGGGTAGAAAACAACAACCCCGGTGTTTTCCGGAGTTACATACGATGAACGGTATATTTTCAAACCGTTGGAATAATGGATGATTGAGAATCATGCCCACATTTCGTCCCTACGGGTCTACCTATATCACGCCCCTAACGGGGCTCCGGAAAACACCGAGGCCGTTGCTACCCATAGCACGCCCCTGACGGGGCTCCGGAAAACACCCGGGCCGTTGCTACCCATAGCACGCCCCTGACGGGGCTTCCGTTGTACAGAAAACAGCACCAATCGTCCTGCCTGACGGGGCTTCCAATCTACGAAAAACAGCACCAATCGTCCTTGTTACAGCCCCTATATAACCACACATAGATTGCGGAAAAAAATCGTAATCATGTGCATTGTACACTAGTGACCAGCTTACTGTCCACCGCTAGATACCGAAATATTCAAAATTTCGTCCGTATGATTTACTTCCACTTAGGGGGGCTAGAGCTCAATACCCATTATATTTGACCAAGAACCCAAACTTTTTGACAGGGCGGGGGGTAATTATTATAAATAGCCCCTCAAAAGAATATTTGATAGTAATCTTTAGCGTTTGTCGTATACTAAATTGGAAAAACGAAACAAAAACGTTTAAATTTACCTTACTTTTAGGAGAGACATGAGTAGCAAAACCATAGACATAAAAATTGAAGGACTCAGGGACGGAGAACAACTCAGACCTGATCTTCTGGATGTTGATGAGATAGTCAGCCTGCTTTCCTATGCGCGTGACTTCCTTTTCCCTGAAAAGGGGAAAGACCGTTCACGAATTAGCGTTGCTTTCAAAGAAGGCAGCGCAGTTGTAAGCTTTGCTGTCGATACCGCCACGGCACTTCAAACACACGAAATTCTTGCCGACCTAAATGCCAACCATAACCTTGGTTTGCTAAAGCCCAGGCAGGTGGAAGCCATCGAGGGGATGCAGAAGTTTGTAACCGAACAGGATTTTGTCCTCCGTATTGGCATTGCTGAAAAATTGACCGAAGGATTGAGGATTGACCGGAAAACGAAGTGGACGATTCCTGAAAAGGTTTGGTTTGATGAGGAATTATACGTTTTCGGTGAGATAGTGGATATGGGTGGCAAAACGCATCCCAATGTTCATATAGACACAAAGGATTTCGGCACCTTAACGATAGCCGCCAATAAGGACCTACTAACAGACGATGATAAAAACAGACTCTATAAAGAGCAACAGCTCAGAATCCGGGTAAAAAGAAACCTCGAAACCGGAGAATTTAAGAAAGGATCTGCTCAGCTTATTGAGTTTGTCGATTTTGAGGCAGGCGAGTCCCCTGATGAATATCTGGATCGACTAATTTCAGAATCTAAGCCATACATGGATAAAATTGGAGATCCTGACCAATGGCTAAAGAAAATCAGGGGGTATGAAGGATAAACAAAAAAAAATCTTTTTTGATACAAGTTTCTTCATCCGCCTCTACAAAACGGATGACCCTGACCATAAAAATGCGAAGACCTATTGGCGTAGATTTAGGGAGAATGATTGTGCGTTTTTCCTTTCTACCATCGTAGCAGCCGAATTCGGCACAGGAGGGGCTATCAAAAAACTCCCTTACAAATATGTCACTGTTCTCCCATTCAACCTCAATCATGCTGAAAGGGCTGCTGCTTTAGCCATGGTCGCCTTTGAAAATAAAAGGAAAGGCGTGGTAGCATTGGAGAATCGGGTGGTAATTCCCAATGACACCAAGATTCTTGCCCAAGCCGAAGAAATCAATGTCGACCTGTTTATTGCCAGAGATGATAATTGTGAGAAGGTATATCAACTCATGAAGGAAAATGGCTTGATCTCTTTTGACTACCTTGACCTTAGAACCCCTCCTAATCAGTTCTTCGGCGAACTGTTTGCTGACATCTAAGTCGCTTACAAAAAATCATAAGGAAGTTTTGTAATAAATCTCACTTGCGCAGCTTGTGTACTTGGGGTTAGCCCTTTGATATTCTATTACTTACGGTGTAAAACCTCGGCGATTTCCTGCTTGGTCGATCTTGTGCACTTGTGCATGCGGAGGGAAGTTTATTGATACACTCTGAACCCTTCTATTTCTTCATCACAAATTATTCCAACACTAAACTTTGCCCGTGTTAGAGCCACATAATATTTACACCTAGTCTGATCTTTAAGCTCGTGTTGGTGATTCTTCAACCATTCTAACAATGATGCTTGCGAATAGATAAGTACCCTTTCAAACGTAAGGCCTTTTGCCTCTCCAAAGTTGCGATAATCATAGCGCTCATCCACTTTAGTTGTTTTACTGTACCTAAGTTGAACAGGTCTCAACTCTTCTAAATATTGAGATACCTTCTTCTTCGGCACAAGAAATACCCCATCATGCCCCGTTGTTCCCTCTTGTTTGGATAATGGAGTAGGAAGCTCAGGATATAGTTTTGAAGAAAAATCACAAATCTCTTGGTTACACCTATGTGAAATGTTTAAACTTTGTTCATCAATCACGCAAAGGTCAGAAGGACAATTTTCTCGAATAAATTTGGGAATGAGACCATTTTTATATTGTGAGTTTTTTTGTGAGACATGGGTTAGATAAGTAACTTGCCGTGGATCACCAACCATAATTATGGAGACATCACTCTTCAAAAAAACTGAAATGAGTTCAAGGTCATATCCTGCTAAATCTTGCACTTCATCGATGTAGATATTCGAATATATTTCAGCCAATCTCGCTGAAATTTTCCCCTTCGTAATTTCATTGCACTTAACTACAAACTTTGAAATCTTATCTGAATATATTTTCCGCTTGGGGCTGAAATAATGATTTTCGGGGTCATTCTCACCATAGTAGACAGGGCCTCTTTTATTGGCTGATTTGATTCCCGATTTCTCATTAACAAATAACATCCCCTTGCAGCGGAAGGAAATAATTTGGTTCTGGTAAGGGCGGACACCATGCTTCAATAGAAACGAGAACCATGTACAAACTGTAATGTGCCCGGGAATACAACCTTTTCGTTTGATTATTCTATTCCTAATCTCTTCTGTATTTGCAATCGTGTAGGATACAATCAAAGTCGGTGATTCTTGCGCAAGTGCTTCATCAATCAAAAACCTGGTCTTTCCTGATCCTGCCGCTGCAATAAGAAGTTTATTCATAACATCTTCACTTAAAACTATCCAAAATGTAATCTGGGTAGTTTATTTTTTGTTTGGCATTGAAAATCTTAAGCGCACAATCTGTTTTGTGTGCCTTCATATATTTGCGAAGTTCATCATCTGACTCGAAGCCCGTTTCAAAAATTTTATTTAGGGTCGCTCTGTCATTCGCTTTCAAAATTTTAGGCTCTAGTGTGTTATAATTAAAAGGTTTGTCGCCAATTTCAAGCTCACCTTTATCGATTTCTGAATCGTAGCAAATAGAAATATTATCTTTCTTATTGTCACCAAGAAATTCTTTGTATTTACCCTCAAGAGCTTTTAAAGACCAGTCGGTATCAGTAACAACTGCAACTGACTTCTCAAGTGTCACAGCTATTTCCAAAAACCTGAGAAAAGAGGTTCCTACTGAAATGACATCTATCTCATCCTCAATAGGCAAGCGCCCATATTTATCCAGATATGCTCTTTGAACGATGAGTTCATCAGAGTCTCCTTCGACTAGGATCGCCTTTTTACAAAGAATCAACCGGAGAGTATCGTAACCAGCTAATTTTTCAAAAAACAATTCGGTATCCTCATCTAATTGGGCAAGCTTCAGGATTTTTTGGTTCTCTAAAAGCACAAGGTTT
Source organism: uncultured Saprospiraceae bacterium (assembly GCA_964441755.1). Taxonomy (GTDB): domain Bacteria; phylum Bacteroidota; class Bacteroidia; order Chitinophagales; family Saprospiraceae; genus JAUMBM01. The sequence goes on along the minus strand of CAYTVG010000023.1, from coordinate 23,799 downwards.
TCTAGACCCAATTTATTCGCGACAAAACTACTATGAGTCGAAATCAATATCTGCTTGCCCTCAGCATTATCCGTAAGCTGTTTTATTAACTTGTTCATTTTCGAATGTGAGAGATGATTTTCTGGCTCTTCTAGGAGGATAATATTTGCTTCTTGCGCCTTCTTGTGACTAAGAGCCAGCTTCGTTTTTACAATACATTGCTCACCTTGGCCAATGTACTGGAAAGGAATTTTATCCAGGAAAGTAACCAATGTTGTTTCCCATGAATTTTTTGATGAACCATCTACCGAGAGAGCTACTTGCTTATCCGAGATAGGTGAAGCCTCATGAATCTTTGCATTTATTGACTTTATTGATGCATCATTCATGAATGTCTCTTTCATCATTCTATGTGCCTGAGAGACACTAATTCGTTCCTTTTCATTCAAGAAATCACGAATTATCCTGTTAATGTAAACATCAGATCCATTCTGATGCTTATTGCTACTAGAGTCTATAAGTGCTGATTTTATGGGAATGGTTCGAGGGGTAATAGTATCCGATGAAAATGTCATCCAATAAAAAGTGTAATACTCTATTGGCAAAGACTTCACATTCCCTTCTTTAATGAACGCTTCATATTCGTTCGCTAGCCTCTCGTCTAATTCAACACGAAAGAAAAGCCCGGATGTATCCTCTTTTTTAAGGTTCTCAGTGCCCTTAAAATCGGGGAATTCCTCTCCTTGGAAATGGACTTCTACGGTGATTTTAGGTGGAGGCAAGGGCTTATCTGTTTCTAAACTATCAACATATTTAGAAATAGTAGCTTGATTAAACAGGTATTCATTTAACTCAAACTGAAAGTACTTCCCACCTATTAAGCCTGATAAGGCTAAATGTATTGCCTCAAGAATTGTAGATTTTCCAGCCTCGTTATTACCTACAAGTATGTTAATACCTTCTTTTAAGGGGAATTGAAACTCTCCCTCGTAGCATCTGTAATTCTCAATTGTTACCTTCTCGATGCGCATATTAATTTATTAACAGGTTACAGATTCGGCCTACTCTGATTAGCCTTATCCCACATCTTATTGAAGATGAAGTCCATATACTGGCGTTTGAAATCGGGGTTATCCATGAACATCTTGTAGAAGTCGGTGCTGGTGAAAATAAAATCCTGCACCATTTCAGTCACTTTCTCATCTGAGGCTATCCGGGCGTTCTGGCGGTCGGAGTTGCGCATGGTTTCCATGTGGCGAGCATCACCAGCCATCTGATTCGGCAATTCTTCGAAAATAACCTTTCTGACCTTGTCGTCCTTCAGCCAATCAATATTGCCGAAACGCTCATTGAAAGTGCGGATGATGGCCTCCAGCTCATCCAGCTCGAGCTCGGGTTTTCCACCACGCATGGTTGGCGGGATAGGGTCAATCTCTCCGCCACCGGTAAGTTTGATATCATCGGTGGTGGTTTTGGTCAGGCGGTAGCTGTCCAGCTCCACGGCTTCCAATACGCCTTTGGCCAAGTCTTCCTCTTCCATCGGCTTGAGCTTCGCAATGAGGAATTTGAGAAACCAATAGAGCCTTTCCCAATAAGGGTTATTGAAGGTCAGGATTTTCGACAGGAAAGCATACGTCCTGAAAAAGGACTTGGCTTTCACCAGAAAATCCACCTGCTGATCTTCGGTGAGATCTACATCATAATTGACCTTGCAGGTGTCAATAATCGGGTCTAGCTCTGTTCGTTCGGCTCCCTTGAAGTAGAGGTCGGTGAAGGTGTGGACATTCTCTTCGGTGTAAACCTCAGCGCCATCCAGCGAATCCTGAAGGTCATTTAGTTTGTTGGCATCGGTTTCCTGACTCAGAATCGTAGTGGTATAATAGGGGTCGAAAGCCGTTTGGATATCATCTACGCTGTTGAAGAAATCCAGCACGAAGGTATCTTCCTTCCAGGGCTTGTAGGCTCGATTCAGGCGGGAAAGCGTCTGCACGGCCTGAACATCACTGAGCTTTTTATCCACATACATTGTGTGAAGCAAGGGTTGGTCAAACCCAGTCTGGAACTTATTGGCGACAATCAGGAAGCGGTATTCATTTTTCTTGAACTCTTTCGGGATATCGTTGCTCGGAAATCCGTTTAGCTTGGCTTCATAATATTCCTGGCCGTCCACGATCTTCTTTCCGGAGAAGGCAACGATCACCTTGTAAGGGGAGTGAATCTCCCGAAGATATTCCCGGAAGGCGAAGTAATATTGAATGGCATTCCGAATGGATTTGGTTACAACCATTGCTTTGGCCTGCCCCTTAATACGGCCTTTGACCTCACTGTGGAAATGGTCAATCATCACTTTCGACTTTTCCTTTATTGAAAAGGAATGACTTTCCACGTACGCACGAAGCTTCTTATGCGCTCTGCTGGTGTCAAAAAGCGGATTTTCCTCAACCGCTTTGTTGATCTTGTAATAAGACTGATAGGTGGTGTAGTTCTTCAATACATCGAGGATGAATTCCTCCTCGATAGCCTGTTTCATGGAGTAGAGGTCAAACGGATAGAACTTTCCGTCGGAATGCTTCTCTCCGAAAACCTCCAGGGTTTTATTTTTCGGGGTAGCGGTGAAGGCGAAGTAACTCGCATTGCGAAGCATCTTCTTTTGCTCCATAAAGGCATTGATAAGGTCTTCTGTATCATAGGCATCCTCGGTGTATTCATCCTCTGCGTTTAAATCCGGCTCAGCGGCCATGACGTAGTCTGAGACGTTTTTGAGGTTCTTATTGGCAAGCGCGAGGTTCATTTTGGAAGCAGTCTCTCCGCTTTGGCTGGAGTGGGCTTCATCAATGATCAGGGCAAACCTGTTAGTGCCAAGCTCGCCGATCTCCTTGACGATGTGCGGAAATTTCTGAATGGTGGTGATGATGATCTTCTTACCATCCTCCAGCGCCTGTTTCAACTGCCGGCTGCCTTCAGTGATGGCCTCAACGATTCCCTTCACCTGGGCGAATTGCTTGATATTGTCGCGAATCTGTTTGTCCAGGACTCGACGGTCGGTAACGACAATGACAGAATCAAAAATATTCTCGTCATGCTCATCATGCAATTCGGTGAGGCGATGCGCCAGCCAGGTTATCGAGTTGGATTTTCCGGAACCTGCGGAATGCTGTATCAGGTATCTTTTCCCGACGCCTTCGGCTCTGGCATCTTCAAGCAGGCGGGAAACGACACGGAGCTGGTGATATCGCGGAAAGATCAGCTTGGTTTTTACCTTGCCGGTATCTTCATCTTTTTCCTCAACGATCTGGGCGAAGTTTTCCAGAATGTTGGAAAGGCTCTCCTTCGGAAGAATTTCCTTCCAGAGGTAGTCTGCTTTCAGCCCGTTTGGATTGGGCGGGTTTCCGGCGCCGTTATCATATCCTTTATTGAATGGGAGAAAGAACGTATTCCTGCCTTCCAGTTTGGTGGCCATATAGACCAGGTCAGGGTCAACCGCATAATGCACCATGCAACGGCCAAACCCAAAGAGCGGCTCTTTCGGGTCGCGGTCATTCTGGTATTGGCGGATAGCATGTTTGACGTTCTGGCCTGTCCATGGGTTTTTCAGCTCGAAGGTGATCAACGGCAAGCCGTTTAAGAAAACCACCATGTCCAGCGAATTCTTGTTACTGTTGCTGTAATAAAGCTGGCGGCAGACGGCAAAAATGTTATTCTCGTATCGCTGAACCGCGCGTTTATTGAGATTGGAGGAGGGCCTTCGGTAGTAAAGGTAAATGGTGAGATCCAGGTCTTTCACGCCTTTGCGGAGCACGTCGATCACACCGCGTTTTTTGACTTGCTCGGAAACGCGCTTGATGAATTTTTCCTCACCGCGTTTCAGGATGGTTTCGAGCTTTTCGGGTTGGGTTTCCTGCAGGAAGGCGAAAAGCTGCTTCTTGTTGATACAGAGGGTGCGGTCATAGTCCGTGGACCAGGCTTGTTGATAGCCCATTTCCTGACTGCAAAGATGCGCTTCGATCAAGGCTTCTAATGCCTTTTCTGATGTATCAGTTGGAGCCATACGCCTGTACCTGGTTTATGGGTTGTTCAACTTCTTCTGCCACCTGCTTGGGTTTCCAATCCCGGACATCGATCTTGCCGGTGACGGTTTCAGCGATGAGGGTGGTTTTGTATTCTTGGAGTAGTCCAATCTCTTTAATCACCTTATCCTTTATGTTGTTTAACCTAGCTCTCTCAACCTCTAAATAGTCAACAATAGACTGTTGCTCTTCCAACGGTGGTTTAATAAGTACAAAGTTCTTTATCTGAGCTTGGTACAAATGAGGGACCCCCATTCCGAGCATTTTATTTTGAACAATCTTGTCTATATAATCACTTTGGAAGAAATAGAATAGAAACGGACTAAAGAACGTCGAATTGGGCCTCAAAACTGCAATGGAACTGTTTACCGTAGATGGTTTAGGTAAGTGTCTGACAATATTAACAGTACCTGTTGTTGAGCCATCTTTGGTTAACAAAATATCACCTACTTCAAGAATTAGCTCCGGGCTCTCTTTGAAGCGAAAGTCATTTATATAATCGACATTGTCGAAGTCGATATCATAATTTTTAATATTTGGTGTTGAAAGAAAAATATTACCTTCTGAAACATACTCCGAAGCCTTTAAAGCTTTCCACCCAACTCTTCCACGTACTGAAATATCATACTTCAACTTCTTTACCTCCCAATGCTCCGGAATATCCCCCAGCCAATCAATGCCGGAAGGTTTGAGGCGGACGTTCGGGTCAATACCTTTGGTGACGGCCTTATTGATGATAGCCTGTTTCTGCTCTTTGAGCAGTTCAATCAGGCGGGTTTTCTTCTGGATGAAGGTATCTATCAAAGCGCATTTGTGATCTAGGAAAGCGGCGATCTGGCGTTGTTCGGGGAGTGGGGGGAGAGGAGTTTTGATTGCACCAAAAGTGTCTTTTGCAATCACATTTCTCAACCCTGTATAGAAGTACTTTAGAGATTTCTTGTTATCCAAGAATAGGTAATAGTAGAATAAGTACTCTTCGCCAGTGTTTACCAAGCACTTTGCGACAGTGTATGCACCAGTTATCATCCCATTAAATGGAGATAAGCCAACAGCCCTAGGGGTCTCTTCTACGTCAAAAAGGCAAAAAATCAGATCTTTTGGTTCTACAACTTGATAGGTATCAAACTCAGCGGGAAATTTTCCTTTAGGGTTTTCCATGTCCCGTTTAATCACACCGTTCAAGGTCAACGACAAAAGAGTGTAACTGCCAGAACTCTCACCCACTAACTCTTTGGATAAGTAAAATAGGCGCTTGTTAGGAACCATTTTCCAATGATCCGGTATAGCCTTGAGCCACGGAAGGTTAATCTGTCTATATTTCGGATACGCCTTTTTCATCTACTCAATAATTTCCTTGATCAAGTTTTCAGTTTCTTCTTCCAGCGCCAGAATGTCGCGCTCAATCTCGCCCAGGTCGCGGAGCGGTTGGTATCTGTAAAAAACCTTGGTGAAGGCGATCTCATAGCCTTTCACTGTCTTGTCATGGTCTATCCAGGCATCCGGCACGTGAGGAATAACTTCCTGCTCAAAATATTCCTGAATGTTATCCTTCAGGGGTACATTCTCATTATCTCGTAGATTGGAATCCGGCTCAAACCAGATGGTACCGTCTTTTTCCTTCTTCTTGATGACGGGCTCAGCTGATTCATCCGCCCAGGTGACGGCATCCATGAAGGCTTTCTTCTGTTTCGCGCTCCATTTGATCCCTTCCTCTTTCAGGTGGGCTTCAAAGACTTTGGAAAAGAAGTTGGAGTCTTTATTGACCTCAGCACCAAGCTCTTTTCGAAGGGCTTTCAGGACGGGCAAAAACTCCTCCTGGTATTCACTTTCGGCAATCCTTAGCTCGTCAAGCTGCCAGGCAAGACGGAGCGGCCTTTCCACAGTTATCTTCCAATAACCAAAGTCTGCATTATCGAAGATTTTGGAAATCTCGCTCTCTTCAAACTTCAGGAACACATCGGTGATTTGCCTGATATGGTCATCAGAAAGCTCGCTGTTCTTCTGACCAAGATTTTTCCGCATCTTCTGATAGATGTTAGAAGCATCGATGAGTTGGATTTTACCTTTGCGTTTAGGTTCCTTCCTGTTGGAGAGCACCCAGATGTAAGTTGCAATGCCGGTGTTATAGAACATACCATTCGGAAGCTGGATAATGGCTTCCACCAGGTCATTTTCAATAAAATGCCGGCGAATCTCACTTTCGCCTGATCCTGCATCGCCGGTGAAGAGCGAAGAGCCGTTGTGAACGGAAGCCACACGGGAGCCCAGCACAGAATCCTCCTTCATTTTGGAGACCATGTTCATCAGAAAGAGAAGCTGGCCATCTGATACTCTTGGAACACCGACCTTGAAGCGATCATCAATGATCTCTTTCTTCTTGCCATCAATAACGGAATCCTGATCCACCTTCCAGGTTTTGCCGTATGGCGGATTGGAGAGCATGAAGTCAAACTTTAGGCGCGGGAATCCATCTTTGGAGAGGGTTGAGCCGAAAGCGACCTTTTCCGGGTCTTCCCCTTTGATGAGCATATCCGCTTTGCAGATTGCATAAGTTTCCGGGTTGACCTCCTGGCCGTATAAATGGAAAGTAGCGTTGGGATTTATCTCCATCGCAAAATGTTCGCTCTCAGTGAGCATACCACCACTGCCACAGGCAGGGTCATAGATCAGGTAGGTACCATCCTTGATTTTACCCTTTATCGGTTCAAAAATAAGGTGGGTCATCAATTGGATGATCTCGCGTGGGGTGAAGTGTTCCCCGGCTTCCTCATTGTTCTCTTCGTTGAAACGGCGGATGAGTTCCTCAAAAACATAGCCCATGCCGAGATTGGAAAGCCCGGGTTGAAGAACCTCTCCGAGCCTGTCCGTTACCGGATCGGGGCTCAGGTTTATCTGCGAGGAGCAGAATTTTTCAATCAACGGGTAGGTGATGTTGGCATCCTCCAGCGTGTCGAGCTGGTTGCGAAGCTTGAACTTACTGATAATATCCTGTACATTGGATGAGAAACCATCCAGGTAGGTTTCCAGATTCTGGCGGATGTTGCTTGCTTCCCCTAGTAATTTTTTGAAGGTGAAAGGCGATGTATTATAGAATGGGTATCCGGAAGTCTTCCTGAGCTGGGGTTCTTTATTGTCGATCTTCAACTCATCGAGCTTGGCGTTCATCTCCATAACTTTATCCTTGGTAGGCTCAAGGATAGCATCCAGACGGCGAAGCACCGTGAACGGAAGTATAATGTCGCGGTATTTGCCGCGCGTGTAAACATCTCGTAAAACATCATCGGCAATTGACCAGATAAAGCTTATGATCTGGTTGTGCTGTGCGTGGTTCATTCCTGCTGATTTTAGCTTCTTTTTTTATCACTGTGTTCGACAACGAAATCTTCCGGATCCTGAAAGTTCTGTTTTAGCTCTGCTTCGGTCATTTATCCACTCCTGAAGTATCACTATTTACTTTATACGGCGTAAAATACCCAAAGTTAACCTTTTACTTTCACCCCTCAAATCTTGAGGTAATTAGAAGAGCTTGTTCAAAAAGTTGAAAATTGAAAAAAAGCGGCCATCGGCGTATCTTGTAAGTGACCAAACTTATAGGATATACGACCGCAATTTGAACGGCTCACCGATGACCAATGGGAAGATATGAAAGTTTTTTTGAAGTGACAACTTCCACGCAAACATGAAATACAACAAAGGGATGTTGTAAAGGCTCGGAGTCATGACAACCATTATGGGTATATTATTGAATAAGCTTTTTCAGATCGTCCACAACCGCTTTCCAGGCATCATCCATATTATTCCAGTTTTGGATGGGCGTGAGACGCCCCTGCAATCGGGGCGAAGCTTGTAGCCGTTTCCAATTCGTCTCTTCAAAGTCGTTGGCACTAACCATCACACACATCACTTTGGCGCCGGCTTCATACCGCTTTTCAATCAGCGGCAGTTCGTGCTCATGTATGTAGTCTGAAGCCCAAAAGTCTGCGCTGAGCAGTAGGATAAAAATATCTGCTTCTTCAATCTTGGCTTTGATGGCTTCATCCCATGTATCGCCTACGACTATTGCCTGATCGTACCAAAACTCGATTTTGCCGTTGCGTCTCTGTACGGCAAGATGCGTCCGGAGTTTTTCAGCCTCATTGAGCAGTGGGCGTGCATAGGAAAGAAAGACCTTTTTGGGGATTGTAGCGGGTAAATCTAGTGTGCCAGCAATTGAAGAAATTCTCCTGACTAGTACAGGCAGATAGCCTCCGCCATGCCCGTCAGCCTCTATGCTGTTTACAGCATACCTGTAAGAATCCTCAACTGATCTGCCGGTTGCGATACCCGTATAGAACCCTCTCGCAAATGAGATGGCTGCATCGTCAGACAGTGGTCCCGGCGTTCCGATGACGTAGGGAATGTAGGCGGCAAGCTCTTTTGCCATTGGCAGCGTATTACAGGCATTCAGTAGTACAACCTGTGTGTTATGCTGAAGCTTTACCAGATTCAGCAGTACACCGGCATCTAAAGATCTGTCCTGCAATACAAGTCCTTCCGTCTCTCCGTGTCCTGCAAAGTGAACGATATGCGGATCGTTGGTGAACAGATAGTTCCTGAATCGTTCCTGCGAAAGGCCATGTTCTTCTTTGAATTGTATTTTATCTTTTCTGTCAAATTCACGAATTAAATCCTTGAAGCGCGTCTCGTAGCCAACATTGATTTGTCCCGCATGCTGTGGGGTGGCTGCTGTGAACAAAATATGCAAGGGATTGATTTCGGCAATATCTTTATGCACTATTCTGGCATCATCTGACTTACCAACCTCAATTATACCCATTCCATCAATTGAAGAGATCACCTCAATTTTTTCTTCGTGAACTATTTCTCTTGTACGGTCTGTATTATCCATGTTATAAACAACAGCCACAACTAAAAAAAGACTGTGTCTACCATCTCTGAGAGGTTTAACTATGAACTGCCACTCGGTATATTCATCGGGGAGTACCAACTGTACTTGCTTATTGATTTGCGTAACTTCAAAGGCTTTATTCTCGGCTATATCTCTTAGTTCAACGCTCATTATCTCTGAAATACGAACATTTTTTACCACTGATTTGATATTCGTTTCCATATTTTTTTGCAAAATATCGAGAACCTCTGCCACACGAATTATACACCGATATTCTTTACCCATTATCATCTTATCCGGTAGCTGGTATAATAGCTTACCGCTAACATTTTTCCTGCCGGCACGGGTCAATTTATTAGTGAACGAATCAGCTTCCTGCGGCTCATACGCCGATTCACGCTCTGTCGGCCTCCGAAAAAAAATAGCCGATTTAGGCACTGGCGACCTCCAACTAAAACTTTTTGCTTCAAGTTGCCTATCAAGTGCCATGAGTAGCGGTTGGTAATCGGGCGGGGAGACGGTGATGGTATCCCGGATTTCGGTGGTAAAACTGGAGATGATGCGGGTGATTTCGGCCATATCCTGTAGCAATTCCACTAGGCGTACAGCGTGAGCCTTGTCTCCAATTTGGTCGATGGCCTCAGCCAACTGATTTTTCCGCTTTTCCCAATGTAGGTGATAACGCACCAGCCGCAAAGGATCCCGCAGCCCCGCATCCGGCAGCACCACCGGAAAAATCCGGTCGCGATAGTCCCTATTGGAGAGAACCTGCACTACCTCCCCCATACAATATTCCGACTGCAGGTATTTTTCGCTGATGATGAGTATGATGAGCGCCTCCGCATGCCCGTAGGCCTCTGTAAACTTACGGATGCTCGACTTGTAGGACATTCTTTCGCGGTCGATGACCACTTCGACTTCCCGCCGGCGCTCGCGTTCTTTCAGTGCCGCGTACAGGTAATCCGCCGCTTCTTCACGCAGCTTTCCATCGGGCGACTCACCGTCACCCCAGGCATAGGAGAAGTAGACCTTGGGTATAGCAGGCATAATACGGCTGGCTTTGGCTAATTCTAAGCGTACAAACGATTTTTTAGGCGACTTTCAGATTGTGGCAGCTAATATAATGGTTTTGTTGGTTATGTAAAAGATATATGCTTTTTTTTGACAGGCGTGGTGGTGATTGCCGGAGGTAGTTGCGGTATATGTAGTCCGGGTATCCCGGATGTACCCATGTCGGTCGTTGAGGTAAAACTGAAGGAATGCAGTGCTCAGGCTGGGTATCCTTGTTGTACAGGCCAATACGCGTCTGCAACCACGCTATAGCTTGTCGGGCTCAGACCGGGTATCCTTGTCGGGCTCGACCAGCGTATCCCTACTGTACAGGCTGACACGCGTCTGCAACTATCCTAAAGCTTGTTGTACAGCCAATCTTACAAACCGTGCCAGTTTGCACGGCGGGCAGGCCGGCTGCGGGGTTTTCTACCTTTTTCGTATATATAGGGAGGTGTTTTTCCTATATATACAGAGGTGATTTCGTATATATAGGAAAGGGCTTCGTATATATAGGTTTTTGCGCCGATATATATATCCGGGGATATATCCGCGGCCCGGGGGAAAATGCTTCATATATATAGGAAAGTCGCTGCTGCGGAGGGGGGGGGCGGATGCGCTGCGCGCATCCGGTCGCAGGCGGGGGCTGAAAGCTGCGCAGCCCCGCCTGCGGCAGGGGCTACGCACGCCCTGCCCTGCCTGCGGACAGGGCTAAAAGCAAAGCAGGGGATGCGCTGCTGCGCACCCCCCGCGGGTCGTTTGTTTTTTGTTTGCTTCGCTTTGGCCCCTGTCGGGGCTTTTTTTTCCGAAAAAGGTAAGAAGGTAAAAAGGATAAAAGCTAAGGAGTCCTGGCCAGGCGGAAGCCAACATTGAAGTTGCGATAGCCAGGGCCGACGAAGAAGCGATTAGCAACGCGACAATACTGCGGAACGAAGTACCACGACCCGCCGCGATCGACGCGGCCGGAGCCGGTGGTAGGCCCCGTAGGATTTGTCTGTGCGGAAGAGGGATAGTCTCCATACCAATCCTGACACCACTCCCACACATTGCCGCTCATATCATACAGCCCTAATTCATTGCGCTTTTTTTGGCCTACCGGGTGGGTTTTGCCACCTGAGTTTTCGGCATACCAACCCACCTCATCAAGATTATCACTTCCCGCATACTGATACCCCTTACTGTCATTCCCCCCCCGGGCCGCGAACTCCCACTCCGCCTCGGTCGGCAGTCGATATTGTTCACCTGTCTGTCGGCTCAACCACTCACAATAGGCACGTGCATCATTCCAGCTAACATGGATGACAGGGTGCGTATACTCCGCCGGAGTCCTCAATGCGCCAATTGCATCATGACGCCAATTGATGCCATTTTTCTGTGTCCAGCTTCTCCGGAGCTCATCGTATACAAAACTCCAGCCTTCTCTGTCAGCATCCGTCACATAAGCACTCGCTTCTATGAAAGTCTTAAACTGCTGCACTGTCACTTCATATTGCCCCAGATAGAAGCTGTCCAGGGTCACGCGATGTATGGGGTATTCAGAATTCAAACAATCCCGCTGCTCCGACGTACAGCCCATATCAAAGCTGCCGCCCGCCACCAGTACCAATGCCCCTGCCAGAGAATCGTACACCATCCCTTCAACAGCAGGAGGCTCTATCTCCTTCAGCGGGCCGAAAGCAACTGCTACCACCCCTGGTTCCTTTTCCACCACCCAAACCCCCAGCAGCGTCTCCAAATTCACCGGCATCACCGTCTGCAGCGAGTCAAAATAAACCCCCTCCGTCAACGCCTCCAGAGCCATATAGCTCGCCCGGGCACTATCGGGCGGCAGTGCGCGGTAGTCGGCAGCGAGGTAATACTGACAAAGCCCGTAGCCATGGCGGGCAGCCCAGCCGAGGCGATCGTCGGCGGCCGTGCCGGCAGCCGCGGCAGCAAAGCGGCCGGCGGCAGACAGCAGCGCCTGAAAGCGGCGGCTGCGCAGCACTTCCGGCGGCAGTTCGGCCGCCAGACCGGGTACAGCAGCCCCCTGCTGCTGACCCGCTGGCAGCAGGCCGGCAGGCGGCTCCGCACTGCCGGCAATCTTATCGCCCAGCGCAAAGTTGAAGCCCTGCGCGCCCATGTTGTAGTCCAGCACGCGGCGGTGGTAGGAAGCCAGCGGGTAGCTGCCGCGGGCGCGCAGCGCTTTTTCAAAGAGCGCCGCCGCACTGCTGTCCGCGCCCGCACGGGCGCGCCAGCGGTCGTAGTCGGCCGGCAGCAGCAACTGCCGGGCGGTATCTACCCCCGCATTGTGCCAGCGCTGCGCCTCGTCGGGCATAGTTTCTACCAGCGCCGCCGGCAGCCGCGGAGGCTGCTGCAGCGCCGCCAGCAGCAGGCCCAGCGACAGGCCTAGGCAGGCCAGGGCCAGCAGCAGGGGAGCGGTGAAGAAAGGCCGGGGCTCCGGCTGCTGCAGGTAGTCGACAATGCCGAAGCCTTCGCCCGCCTGTGGCTGCAGCCGCCGCTGCACCAGCCCGTCCAGTTCCGCCTGCTGGCTGCCCGAAAACAGGCCCAGCTGCAGCAGCTCGCGCAGCAACTGCCGGTGTGCGCGGTCGTGGGGCGAGAGCGCAAACTGCTGTACGGCCAGGCTGGTCTCCCATTCGATGCGGGCGAAGCTTTCTGCTACGCTGTCGCGCAGCAGCGACAGCTCATCGGCCACCGCCTGCCGGGCGAGGATTTCTTCTTCAGGCTCGAGCGCCGCCAGCAGCGCCAGCCGCAGCTGGTCGTCGGGCGCATTGCGGTCGAGCCAGGGGATGCGGCTCAGCCGCAGCAGGCGGTCGTGGGTCACCTCTATGCCCAGCCTGCGGCCGATGGCCACCGTGAGCGCAAAGTCGGGCGACACGCACACAGCCAGTCCGCACAGCCAGCGGAAAGCATCGGGATCGTTGGCCAGAAAGGCGCGGTGATCCTCCACCGTATCCCAGCTGCGGAAGCGGGGGTTGAGGTCGCTGCGGCGCTCCGCCAGCGCCCGCTCCCACAGCAGGTAGGGGCCGGGCTCGTAGTCTTCGAGCTCCGACAGTGCCTGCAGGCCGGCATCGATGCCGGCACTGTCGGCCGGGTAGAGCAGAAAATGCCGGTGCAGCAGCACCTCCGGCCCGTACCAGCCCGAGACGGGCAGGGGCGTCAGGCAGAGCCGCTGCGGCCAGTGCTGCAGCGCGGCCAGCAGCGGCGGCTGCAGGCACAGCTCGGGCTGCCGGTGGTCGAGCAGACCGTGGCCGCTGCCGATGAGCACGAGGCGGTGGTTGTCGTACTGTTTTTGCAGGAAAGCAAAGGTCACTCCCCCGGGATGGTCGCCGTTCCAGAAGCGATGAAAGCTGCCGTCGTGGAAGTATACCCGCACGGGCGCATCCTGGCTGATAAAAAAGGCGGCCAGCCGCCCAAACAGCCGGGTCTGCTGGTCGAGATCGGCCCCCCGCTCGATGAGCAGCAGGTAGTCGCCCGGCCGCGTGTCGCGCTTGTCGCGCAGCACCGGGTAGCCGCCCCCCTCGATGGTGGCCTGGATGGAGCCTTCAATGTCGATATCGCTGCGCTCCCCCTCCTCGCGGCGGCGCAGCAGCTCCGCCATGCGGAAAAAGTCGGGCGGACAGCTGATGTGGCTGTCGGGTGAGCGGTAGGGGATGTAGTAGGGCGCCCGGTCGTGTATGGGATGGGCCGCCGCCAGGGCCGCTGCCGGCCTGTCGGCGGGCTGCTTGTCGCCCCGCTGCTGCCAGCGGCGCAGCAGCCAGGCGGCCGGCAGCAGCGGCAGCAGGCAGAGCAGCCACAGCAGCCGGCGCGGCCGCTGCCGGCCGACGGCTTCTTCATCGTAGCGCAGGGCGGCAGTGCTCAGCAGCGGCAGGCTGCCGCCAAAGGTACGCTGCTCGCGGCTGTAGCAGTCGGCAGCCTGCCGGGCGATGAGGCACTCGACCACCAGCTTGCCGCCCTGCGACGGGGGGTAGGTGACGGCTGCGCCCGCCAGGGTGTCCTGCTGGTTGAAAACCCAGCGCACGGTCACGGCCGTGTCGCGGGGCGCCACCGCAAAGCGGTAAGCCTGTCCGGGCAGGGCCGGCGTGGCCGACACCTGCCAGTCGGGCATGGCGGGCGGCTGCGCGCAGTGGATGCGCAGCAGCAGGCTGTCGGCGCGCTTGTCGGGAGCGCGCACGACCAGCCGCTGCGGGCGGCCGTAGGCGGCCGCTGCTAGTTCGAAGTACCGGCCGCTGCCGGCCTGCAGGCGGCGGCCCGAGAGGGTATCGTAGACGGCCCAGCGGTAGCCGGCCGTGTCGGCCGCCGCAGGCAGGGCGCTGAAGCGGTAGCTGCTGCCCTCGCGCAGCACGGGATAGGGGTCGGCAGGCGTAGGCTGCAGGGCGGCGGGCAGTTGTATGCGCAGGGGGGGCGGCGGGGGTGGCTCGTACTGCCGCAGGACGGCGACGAGCAGCAGGAAGAGGAGGGCGGTGAGGAGGACGGGCAGGCTGTAGTCGGGGGACGGGGCTTTGTCCGTTGGCCGGGGGGGTTCTTCTTCTCCGGATTGCTCCCGCAGCCAGGCATCCGCCCACCCTGCCTGTTCGCGCACATAGTCGTCAAAAAACTCGTAAAAGCGCGCCTGTTCAGCCGCCGAGCTCGCCACAAAGGGCGCGAGGCTGTACTTGAGGTTTTCTGCCTGCCTGATGTGCGGTCTGTGATCAGTCGAATCATCCGCCTTACCAGCAAGCTGCCCGAGATCTGCCGGCCGCGCGATATGCTGTCCGCCCTGCTGTTGCAGCACCAGCAGCAGCCGCTGCTGCCGCCGCGTGTCCATGGCGAAGCCTGCCGCCTGCAGGCGGTGTATAAAATCCTCCAGCGGGAGGGGGTTGTATGGTGGTGGCGGTGGCGGCACGGGCGGCTTATTGCTAGATTTAGATTATCAGGCTCCGCGCCACCTCCAGATCGTCCTTGGTTTTCACCAAAAGGGGGAGGCTGCGCTCGAGCAGCTCGCGCCGCCGGGTCGGATCTGCCTGCTGGTAGGTATCCATGCCCAGTATGCGCAGCCAGGTGACCAGTTCGGCCGTAGCCGGTGCCTTGCGCACGCTCTTGCTGCGCACATTTTCAAAAAAAGTGATCAGTTCCCGGTAGGCTTCATCCGACGCAGCCGTTGCGCCCTGCCCGAGGTGCAGCTCCACGATTTTGCGCAGCTCCTCCCCTTTCGGGAAGGCGATGTGGAAAAAAGCGCAGCGGCGCAGGAAGGCATCGGGCAGATTTTTCTCCGAATTGGAGGTGAGGATGACCACGATGCGGGGCCCTTCTGCCTTTTTCAGCTCCATATTAGTCAACTCCCGGATGTGGAAGCTGTATTCGACCATCTCATAGAGCAGGTCGTTGGTAAAATCGCGCGGCGCCTTGTCGACCTCATCGATCAGCACCACGGAGCTGAGCGGCTTGTCGGGCGTCGCCATCCCCAGCGTCTGTGCCAGCGCGTGCAGTGCCGGATTGGAGTACACCACCGCCTTGCCGAAAGCGTTGAGGGTGATGTGTTTGTCGGCGCTCGTCTTCTCCGCCCCCGGCAGGTTGGCCGCCTGAAAGTGCGAGAGCGCGTCGTAGGTATAGAAGAGGTCGCCGGCCCGGGAGCTCGTCTTGGTATTGAAGCGCAGCACCTCCGGGTAGTAGTCGCCCTCCTTGTCGAGGAGGTATTGCAGCGCCCAGTCTGCCATTTCGGTCTTGCCCGTGCCGGGCTCGCCCGTCAGCAGCAGCGGCTGCCCGGCCACGAGGGCTGCCTCGAGGGCGTACTGCAGGGCAGGGCTGGCGATGTAATCTTTTTTCTCTTTCATATTGCTGGCATTAATGTTGACTGATGAGCGCATCTTTGCTGCCGCCCTCAATGTGTTCGATTAGTGTGTTGACCACCACTTCCATGGGCAGTGTGTCAAACGTACCAAAAATATCTTTGGTCATTGCTTCCGGCTTTGTATTGCCGTCCAGCATGACTTTGCGGTAGCGGCTAAACCACTCCGTGATATCGTCGGCGCTCACGTCCAGCAGTTCGGGCAGCGCCCGGCCCTCATCGCTCTTGCGGATGGCCTCATCGACCTCCCGCCGCCGCTGTTCGGCCTGCGGCTTGTCTTTGCTGTATTCGATGCCAAAGAAGAAGAAAAACCTGGGCGCATCGGGCGGCAGTTCGCAGCGCAGGAAAGAGGTTGTGATGGCCTCTATAGATTGCGGCGTCACCACCTTATCCCAGTTGGCATCGTCCATGATAATGAGGATCATTACATGATCGTCGGCCGTGAGCCCTTTGAGTTTGGGGCTTTCGAGCAGGTCGGCGATGGTTTTGTTCTCCAAGGGTTCCTTGATGGCCGTATTCGGGAAAAATCTGGCAAAGAGTGCTCTGAGGACCCTTAACATGTTGATATCGGCTATTTTGGAGACCTGCGGCTTGATCCATTCAAAGATCGGCAGCGCCTCCGGCCGCTGCTCGTTGCCTTCCCAATGGTCAAAATAGCCGGCCAGCTCAGCGCCCAGCCGCTGGTATAAAGTTTCGTGCGCCTGCCGGCTGTCGCCGTAGAGGTAGTACCAGCGGACTTTGCTAACTCGGTCTTTGCGAAGATTATCCAGAAAATGATCGGACTGTTCAACGCGGTCGCAGGTGTAGGCATGGTAGTGAGGCAGGCTTTTGCGGGGGGGCGGGGGGGAGGCCACGCTGAGCGCTTGTATGCGCTTGTCCAGGGCTTCGAGCAGCGGCTGGTAGTCGGGTGGGGAGACGGTGATGATGTCCCGGATTTCGGTGGTGAATTTGGAGATGATGCTGGTGATTTTGGCCATATCCTGCAGCATTAACCACAGCGGCGCAGCAAATTCCGGGTCATCTATCTCCTTGAGTGCTTCCTTAAGTTCATTTTTCCTGCTTTCCCAGTGCTTTTGATAACGCGTCAGCCGCAAAGAATCCCGCAGCCCCGCATCCGGCAGCACCACCGGAAAAATCCGCTCGCGATAGTCCCTGTTAGAGAGGATCTGCACCACCTCCCCCATACAATACTCCGACTGCAGGTATTTTTCGCTGATGATGAGTATGATGAGCGCCTCCGCATGCCCGTAGGCCTCTGTAAATTGGCGGATGCTCGACTTGTAGTTCATCCTGTCGCGGTCGATGACCACTTCCACTTCCTGCCGGTCCTCCCGTTCTTTCAGGGCCGCATACAGGTAACCCGCCGCTTCCTCGCGCAGCCTCCCCTCGGGCGACTCACCGTCACCCCAGGCATAGGAGAAGTAGACCTTGGGTATAGCAGGCATAATACGGCTGGCTTTGGCTAATTCTAAGCGTACAAACGATTTTTTAGGCGACTTTCAGATTGTGGCAGCTAATATAGTGATTTTGTTGGTTATGCAAAAGATATATGCTTTTTTTGACAGGCGTGGCGGTGATTGCCGGGGGTAGCTGTGGTATACGCAGTCCGGGTATGCCGGATGTACCCATGTCGGTCGTTCCGGTGAAATTGGAGGCGTGTAGTGCTTAGGCAGGGGTATTTGTCGGGCTTGGGCAGGGTGTCCTTACTGTACCGACACACGTCCGCAACTGTCCTAAAGCTTGTTGTATACCCAATCTTACAGGCCTGCCACTTTGTGCAGCAGGCAGGCAGATTGCGAGGATTTCTACCTTTTTCGCATATAGTAAGAAAGGGCTTCATATATATAGGAAAATTGCTGCTTCAGAGGGAGCGGAGGCGCTGCCCCACCTGCGGACAGGGCTAAAACGATGCTGGAGTTGCGCTGCTGCGCAACCCCAGCGGGTTGTTTGTTATCTGTTTGCTTCGCCTGAACCCCTATCGGGGCTTTTTTTACGCAAAAGGTAAGAAGGTAAAAAGGATAAAAACTAAGGGGTCCTGGCCAGACGAAAGCCAACAAAGAAGTAGCGAACGCCAGGGCCGCCGCCGATGCGAAGGGCAACGCGACAATACTGCGAACCGTTGCGCCCCGAGCCGCCGCGAATGACGCGGTAGTCGCCGGTGGCAGGCCCTGTAGGATTCGTCTGTGCGGAAGAAGAATATTTTCCTTTCCAATCCTGACACCACTCCCACACATTACCGCTCATGTCGTACAATCCCAGTTCATTAGGTGCTTTTTGTCCTACAGGATGGGTTTTTCTTTCTGAGTTTCTGCTATACCAACCCACCTCATCAAGATTATTACCCCCCGCATACTGGTATCCCTTACTGTTGTTTCCTCCCCGGGCTGCAAACTCCCACTCCGCCTCGGTCGGTAAGCGGTACTTCAGCCCTGTGTGCTGGTTCAGCCGGCGGATGAATTCCTGCACATCCTCCCAGCTTACCTGCTCCACAGGACACTGGTCACAGCCTTTAAATTCAGAGGGATTATCCCCCATCACCGCCCGCCACTGCGCCTGCGTCACCTCATACTGGCCGATGTAGTAGCTACTTAACGTCACCCGGTGAACGGGTTTTTCATCGTCGTAACAATCCCGCTGCTCCGACGTACAGCCCATATCAAAGCTGCCGCCCGCTACCAGCACAAAAGTGCCAGCCAGGGCAGCTATCGCTGTTGTATCAATCGGGGGGAGTGTTACCCCCTCAGCCAGCTGCAGGTAGTCGACAATGCCAAAGCCTTCGCCTGCCCGCGGCTGCAGCCGCCGCTGCACCAGCCCGTCCAGTTCCGCCCGCTGGCTGCCCGAAAACAGGCCCAACTCCAACAGTTCGCGCAGCAACTGCCGGTGCTCGGGGTCCTCGGGCGAGAGCGCAAACTGCTGTATGGCCAGGCTGGTCTCCCACTTGTGGAAAGCAAAGCTGTTGGCTACCTGCGCACGCACCGCTTCCAGCGCTTCTTTGACCGCCTCGCGGGCGAGGCGCTCATCATCGGGCGACAACTCCTGCAGCAGCGCCAGCCGCAGATCTGTATCGGGCTCATTGCGGTCAAGCCAGGGGATGCGGCTCAGCCGCAGCAGACGATCGTGGGTGACCTCTATGCCCAGCTTGCGGCCGATGGCTACCGTGAGCGCAAAGTCGGGCGACACGCACACAGCCAGTCCGCACAGCCAGCGGAAAGCTTCATCATCGCCGGCCAGAAAGTCGCGGTGATCCTCCACAGTCTCCCACAGCCGGAAGCGGGGGTCGGGATCGCGGCGGCGGCTTTTGAGTGCCTGCTCCCACAGCAGGAAAGGACCCGGCTCATAGGTGTCGAGTGCAGACAAGGCTTCCAGCCCGGCCAGGATACCTTCCGTATCGGCCGGGTACAGCAGGAAGTGCCGGTGCAGCAGCAGTTCGGCGGCCATCCAGGCCGACACGGGCAGGGGTGTCAGGCAGAGTACCTGCTGCCAATGCTGCAGCTGCCGGAGCAGGCTCTGCTGCAGCGCCGGCCGCGGCTGCTGCGCGTCGAGCAGCCCATGGCCACTGCCGATGAGCACGAGGCGGTGGCCGTCGTATTTTTTTTGCAGGAAGCCCCACGACACCCCCTGCGGCTGCTCGTCATTCCAGAAGCTGTTGAAGCTGCCATTGTGGAAATAAACATGCACGGGCGCATCCTGGCTGCGGAAAAAGGCAGCCAGCCGCGCAAACAGCCGCAACTGCTGGCTGCGGGCTGTTCCCTGCTCGATGAGCAGCAGGTAGTCGCCCGGCCGCGTGTCGCGCTTTTCGCGCAGCACCGGGTAGCCGCCCCCCTCGATGGTGGCCTGAATGGAGCCTTCGATGTCGACATCGCTGCGCTCTCCCTCCTCGCGGTGGCGCAGCTGCTCCGCCATGCGGAAAAAGTCGGGCGGACAACTGATGTGGCTGTCGGGCGACAGGTAGGGGATGACGTAAGGCGCCTTTTTGTGGAGCTTGCGCGCAGCGGCCATCTCCGGTCCGCCCGAGGCCGGCGGCGCTGTGCGCTTTCGGTGCCATTCGCGCAGCAGCCAGGCGGCCGGCAGCAGCGGCAGCAGGCAGAACAGCCACAGCCAGGGCCTCGGGCGCTGCTGACCGGCGGGGGTATCGTCCCGCGACATGGCTGCCAGGGGCATGTGTGCCTGTCCGCCACTAAGCTGGTAGCTCCGCCGCACGGAGGTGTAGCAGTCGGCGGCATTCCGGGCGAGGATGCACTCGACCTCCACCCTGCCGGCTGCCGCAAAAGTGTAAGATACGGCAGCTCCCGGCAGGCTGTCCTGCCGGTTGAACACCCATACGACCGAAACGCTGCTGTCGGCCGGCGTCACCGCAAAGCGGTAAGCCTGTCCGGGCAGGGCAGGCGTGGCCGACACCTGCCAGTCGGGCATGGCGGGCGGCTGCGCGCAGTGAATGCGCAGCAGCAGGCTGTCGGCGCGCTTGTCGGGAGCGCGCACGACCAGCCGCTGCGGGCGGGCGTAGGCGGCCGCCGCTAGTTCGAAGTATCGGCCGCTGCCTACCTGCAGCTCGCGGCCCGATACAGTATCGTAGACCGCCCAGCGGTAAGTGGCCGTGTCGGCCGTCGCGGGCAGGGCGGAGAAGCGGTAGCTGCTGCCCTCGCGCAGCACGGGATAGGGGTTGTCGGCCGTCGGCTGCAGGGCGGCGGGCAGTTGTATGCGCAGGGGGGGCGGCGGGGGCGGTTCGCACTGGCGCAGGACGGCGACGAGCAGGAGGAAGACGAGGGCGGTGAGGAGGATGGGCAGGCTGTAGTCGGGGGGCGGGGGTGGCGGAGGCGGGGGCGGTGGCGGCGGGTCTTCTATGCCCCATGCTGCCTGTTCGCGCACATAAGCATCAAAAAAATCATAAAACCGTGCCTGTTCAGCCGCCGAGCTCGCCACAAAGGGCGCGAGGCTGTACTTGAGGTCTGTCACCCGCGCGATGTGCTGTACACCTTGCTGTTGCAGCACCTTCAGCAGCAGCCGCCGCCGCCGTATGTCTATGGCGAAGCCTGCCGCCTGCAGGCGGTGCATGAAGTCCTCCAGCGGGAGGGGGCTGTATGGTGGTGGCAGTTGCGGCACGGGCGGCTTATTGCAGGATGTCGGTTATCAGGCTCTGTACCGCCTCCAGGTCGTCTTTGGTTTTCACCAAAAAGGGGAGGTTGCGCCTGAGCAGCTCTTGCCGCCGGGCCGTATCTGCCTGCCGATAAGTATCGATGCCCAGTATGCGCAGCCAGGTAACCAGTTCGGCCGTAGCCGGCGCCTTGCGCACGCTTTTGCTGCGCACTTTTTCAAAAAAATCGATCAGTTGCCGGTAGGCCTCATCCGAGGCAGGCGTCGCCTGCAGGTCGAGCTGCAGCTCGAGGATTTTGCGCAGCCCCTCCCCTTTCGGGAAGTCGATATGGAAAAAAGCGCAGCGGCGCAGGAAGGCATCGGGCAGGTTTTTCTCCGAATTGGAGGTGAGGATGACCACGATGCGGGTGTCCTCCGCCTTTTTCAGCTCCGTATCAGGCATCTCCCGGATGGGGAAGCTGTATTCGACCATCTCATAGAGCAGGTCGTTGGTAAAATCGCGCGGCGCCTTGTCGACCTCATCGATCAGCACCACGGAGCTGAGCGGCCTGTCGGGCGGCTCTATTGCCAGCTTGCGGGCCAGCGCATGCAGTGCCGGATTGGAGTACAGCACGGCCTTGCCGAAAGCGTTGAGGGTGATGTGTTTGTCGGCGCTCGTCCGCTCCGCCCCCGGCAGGTTGGCTGCCTGAAAATGCGAGAGGGCGTCATAGGTATAGAAGAGATCGCCCGCCCGGGAGGTTGTCTTGGTATTGAAGCGCAGCACCTCCGGGTGGAAGTTATACTGACTGTAGTCAGGGTGTTGCATGAGATGCTGCAGCGCCCAGTTCGCCATCTCGGTCTTGCCCGTACCGGGCTCGCCCGTCAGCAGCAGCGGCTGTTTTGCCTCGATCGATGCCTCGAGGGCGTACTGCAGGGCAGCGCTGGCGATGTATTGGTTATTTGTACGCATATTGATGGGTCTGTTGTTGTTTTAGATTTGTTTCGGGCGGTATTAGCTGGATTCGAGGGCCTGTGCTACTGCCATGGCTTGTTTATCAAGCAAATCACGCAGCTTGATCTCTACTTCTATCATGTCGAGTTCTTCCTTGCCATTATATATTTTTTTGGCCATCTTCTTAGCCCCCTTGCCTTTGTCGATCAAAAAATTATGGAGATCAAACCACCCGCTGACATGATCCAGTGTGACCGGATCCAGTGGAGATAAGGTGTTTGACAACTCTGCAAACTCCTTTTCCATCTCAGCACGCTTCTCCTTTTTTCCTTTCCGGTACTCTACGCCAAAAAACACGTAAAACCGGGGCGCCTCAGGCCCTGGTTCTGCTTTCAAAAATGTCTTCTCTACTTCGTGGATGGTTTGGAGTATAGTCTCCTTATACCAGTTATCATCTGTGATACTTACCAGCATAAATACAAAGTCTTTCTCACCAAAACCTTTGAGCTCCGGGCTTTGCAGCAGACTGGCTACAGACAGTTTATCTCCGCATGCATCTATCTGTTCCTCGCTTAAAAACAGCAATGCCAGCTCCCTGACAATTTCATAAGTATTCACCCCGCTATCTCTGGTTAGTTTAGGCCTTATATCCTTCATACACCAGCGGGTGGCAGGCTTGAAATCAGGATCACTGGGTTTACTGTAAAACCCGCTCAGCTCTCTCACCAGCCTTTCACACAGGCTTTTGTGCGCCTGCCTGTTATTCCCGTACAGACAATACCAGTTGATTTTTTTGGGGGGTTTATCGATGTCAGGAGGAGGATTCTGCTTGATACGGGGAGAATTCAGCACACGGAATTCATTGTACTGCTCATCGCGATCGCATCTGTAAGCAAAGTCAGGATGCAGACTTTGGGTAGACGAAGGCGAGCTAATGGAAGGACGCGAGCTAACAGAAAGTCGCTTGGCAGCCTTTTTGATGCGCTTATCCAGCGCTTTGAGCAGCGGCTGGTAATCGGGCGGGGAGACGGTGATGATATCCCGGATTTTGGTGGTAAACTTGGAGATGATGCGGAGGATTTCGGTTATCTCCTCCAGTGTTGTCACCAGCGATCCGGCAAACGACAAATCTTCAATTTTGCTGATGGAGTCAGACAATCGCCGCTTCCGCTCTTCCCAATATAAGTAATATTTTGCCAGTTTATCATCATCCCGCAGCCCCGCATCCGGCAACACCACCGGAAAAATCCGGTCGTGATAGTCCTTATTAGAGAGGATCTGCACCACCTCCCCCATACAATATTCCGACTGCAGATATTTCTCGCTGATGATGAGTATGATGAGCGCCTCCGCATGCCCGTAGGCCTCTGTAAACTTACGGATGCTCGACTTGTAGTTCATCCTATCGCGGTCGATAACCACTTCCACTTCCTTCCGGCCCTCGCGTTCTTTTAGCTCCTTATACAGGTAGTCCGCCACTTCAGAGCGTAGCTTCCCCATGGGCGACTCATCGTCACCCCAGGCATAGGAGAAGTAGACCTTGGGTATAGCAGGCATACAGTTGGCTTTGGCTAATTCTAAGCGTACAAACGATTTTTTAGGCGACTTTCAGATTGTGGCAGCTAATATAATGGTTTTGTTGGTTACACAAAAGATATATGCTTTTTTTTGACAGAGATGGCCGTAATTGCGCTGCTGACAGCCGTTTATGGAGGGGCTTGTGTGCTGCGGCCGTATGATTGAAAATATATCGGTTCCCCGGTGAGCCGGGAAGATTTGCTGCCCGGCGCAGGCAGCGGCAGGGCGGTCGTGCGTATGCCGAGCCCTCCGGGATTTGACATGCGCAGCAAAAAATCGGGATTAACAGCACTGTTTCGGCAATCGATCACGCTACCACGCCTGACAGCCGCTTAAGAGGGCTTGGGGGCGTATGATCATAGCGTATATCATGACCCGGCATACACAGCCC
>CAYTVG010000022.1:0-57488 GCA_964441755.1 uncultured Saprospiraceae bacterium | reverse complement strand
TCGTGAAGTTCACCCCTGCGTACGGGTTGGTCGCAAGGAAGCTGAAGTTGCTGATAGTCGCTGTACCCGAACCCAATATACAGTCCGCTGAACGGGCGATGAAGATCAGCACGTCGCCTGCCTGTACGTTGATGTTGATCACCCCGTTGGCGGTTGCTGCACCTGTATTAACCAGTGTAGCTGCACCGTTGCGCACGATGAAGAAGTCGAAGTTCGGATCTGTATTGCTCCACGCATAGTTGAAGCTCAGTGTACCTGCTGTCGGTACTGCTATCGAGGCTGACACCTGCTGACCCCCCGCACAGAAAGTGCCGTTCGGGCTTACCAGCGTCAGTGTGCCACCTGCAAAGTTGACAGCACCGCCGTTCGTACCGCTCACCACCGTCCAGTTTGAAGGCGCAAACGCAGCCGTGAAGCCCTGGGTTGGGGCAGGCGCCGGCAGGGTGACTGTGTAGTCGAAGCTGCCACAGCCGTCGATCACTGCTCCGTTGGCAGGGTTAGCGTCCGCTACCGTCACTACGAAAGTCGACGGATCGATACAGCCAAAGTTGCCGCTCAGTGCCATCTCGGGTGTCAGTACCAGATCACAGTCGTTGTCGAGCGTCACATTCAGGTTGCTGAAGCAGGCAAGGTTGGTCACAGGACGAGAGTCCTGCGTCACGATGATGCGGAAGTCCTCCTGACGCACGTTGCCGTTCACGTCCGTAGCCGTCAGCAGCACCGTGTAGGTGCCCGGTGTCGTGATCACCGCAAGCCGGCTGCCGCCTGCACTCGGTATCAGCGTAGCTCCGCTCACACTCGGGCTGAAGGCCACAGTAAAGCTTGCCATGCCGCAGTTGTCCGTAGCTGTCGCTTCGAAGTTTACCACCGCACTTGGTGCCTCACAGGCATCCAGCGTCACGTAGATATCCTGCGAAGGATACACGATAATCGGCGCCCAGGTGTCTGCCTGTACGTTCACCGTCAGCAGGGCATCAGCAGTCGTCACGTTGCCGTGACCGTCCGTATACACTGCCTCCAGCAGACAGCCGTCAAGCGCCTGTGTCGGTGTGAATACAAACTCAAACTGGCCGCTGGCTGCATCCACCGCTACCGGCGTAATCGGCTGGCCGCACAGGCGGAAGCTCGCCCGTGAAGGAACCACAGGATTGTCACAGTCGTCGATGATGGTAATCATCACGCGCTCCTCTGCTGTATTGCAGGTAGCCGTTGTGTACGTCAGGTTCGACGGCATCACGATATCTGCTGCCTGATTGGCTGCACGCATCACCCGAAGCGTCGGGCTGACCGTCTCTCCGCGGTAGCTGATCGTAACATCGTAATCTCCCACCGGCACACAGCCGTATACCTCAAAGTACATCATATTCGGTCCCGCGTCATCTACATGGTGGAAGCCGCTGCCGTTCAGGTTCGGAAGGCCTGAGCCGCCGCCGTTGAAGATCACAAGGCTCGTGTCGATCGGCTCACAGTCGTCTTCGATCTGGAAGCTGTATACGATGCACGGATCCTCGCACAGCGGAAGTGTCACAATCTCCGCATTCGGATAGATCGTCGGTGGTCCGTTCTGTGCAGCGCGCTGCACCGTCACCAGCTGATCTGTCAGCGCTGTATTGCCTGCAGCATCCGTATACACTGCACTGATCAGGTAAGTACCCGGACCCGGGAAGGTAACCGCATACTCACGGTAGTTGCTCCCCGTAAAGCTCACCACGCCCGTAGCGCCTCCGAAGTTCACCATCAGGCTGTTCAGGTTAACGGTCTGATCGCAACCGTCTTCAACCTGTACCGTGATCATCGCTGTCGTCTCCTCCTCGCAGGCCGGTATCATATACTGGCTGTTGCTCAGCAGGCTCACCACAGGATCAACGTTATCCGCTACCGTCACCGTGTAGCTCATCGTCGTCACGTTGCCCGCCATATCGCGCACACCGATTGTAAGTACCGTCGTTCCTACCGCAAACTGCACATCCACCAGGTACAGGCCGGCACCGTCGGTAGACACCTGCGTCTGTGTACCCGGAGATACACTTGAAGGACTCATCACGGCTGTTGCCGTCACAGCACCCGCTGCCACAATCGCACCGTCGCAGCTGTCAAAGCCGCTCACATACAACCGAAGCTCGTGGCTGCACGCGCCCTCAGGCAGCGTGTAAGGTCCCAGCGCCATCACCTCATTGCCCAGAATGTCACGCACACTCTTGGTCGGTGGCGTCGCATCGACTGCATCAGGAACCACTATCGTCACCAGCACAGGGTGCAGGTCAGGCTTTTGGTTACAAACACCCCCTACTTCCGTAATCCGGATCGTATAGCTGCCGGGCGCAGCACCCGTAAACGTGTAGCTGCCCGCTGTCACACCCAGTACAGCACCTGAAAGTGCTGCTGCCGAAGGGCGGCTGATTACTTCGATATTGAACAGTCCGTCAGGGCAGCTCGTGCCGTTGGCAACGCTCACCGTGATCGTACCGTTGGCAACAAAGCCGGGGCTCGATATCGGGCAGCTCGCAGGTGTAGACACTGCGCTCGCAACCGGCGGATTGTCATACGTACAGAATACGTCAGACAGGGTAGATACAGAAGCATTCGCCTCCGGTCCCATGCCGTCGCAGGTCTCTGCTACGGTAAACTGATAGCAGGTACCCGGTGCCAGTCCGCTGATGTCAACGAACACGCGGTCGCCCACAATCGTCACGTTGGCATCACCCTGACATACCACAAAATCCATGATGGACTGGCCGATGTTGCCATTGTAGCCCTGGCCGCCTACCGTTACTGTCCAGCAGTGGTGCTGCACGTCTGTACCCGTGAACGGGTGGTTATTCACCTCCCAGCTCAGCGTAGCCGTGTTGATCATCACCATGCTCGTTTCAAGCTCTGTCGGTGGCAGGCAGGGTATACGAACACCCGCATCCACTGTCAGCTCCGACGAGCGCGATACCAGCACATAGTTGCCTGTCTTACCCGTATCCTCGTTAGCGTCGCTGTCCGTTGCGTCATTGCTGCCCACATTCGTGATAACGAACTCCAGCAGCGGAGCGAATTCTGCGATCTCCAGCGGAGCGGTCGCCATGCTGAAGTCGAAAGCCACGCAGTAAGTACCCGGCCACAGACCGTCAAACAGGTAAGCCCCCGCAGCGTCCGTCAGCAACATGGTGTCAACCTGACGTCCCAAATTATCCGTACCCGTAAGTTGTACTTTCACACCGCCGACAGGCAGATCTTCATTTCCTCCCTGTAAATTATCATTGTCAATATCCAACCATGTAAAATTACCGAGTTCTGCTAGCTGCAAAATCCCGAAATCGATAGTCTGGTCATTCTGGTTATCCGGGAAGCCACCCACCGTGTTTGGTGAATCCAGCAAGCTGTTCTCTGATGTAGGAAGACCGATTACATCCGTTATACTGAAATCATATCCGTCAGCATCTTCCGAATCTCCTGTATCACTCCCTATATTCGGTTCTGTACTGACAAATCCAGCAGGATAACTTGTTATTTTAATATGATAGTTACCTGCAATAAGTCCACAAAAAGCATAGTAACCATTAGTCGCAGTAGTAGTAACATATGTTCTGTCCATATCTTGCCCACTGCCGCCAAGTTGTCCATCTAAGCCATAGTAAATCAGTTCTATGGATACACCTGCTACCCCTTCTGTGCCCGCCTCATCCTGGCGGCCATTACCATTGATATCCTCCCACACGTAATTGCCTACCTTAGCAAGTTTGAACATATAGTCCTCCACTTCCCCTTGTGGCACCGTGCTGTTAGCATCATATTTATCCGGTCCGTTGGCACCCAGTCCTCCTGTCGGTGACAGGCGGAAGCGTGCAAACACCATGCCGCTGTTAAATGTCGCATCGGCAGGTACCGGGAATGTATAGAGCGCCGAGCTCACGCCTCCCGGAGCCACCTGACCACCGTTGCTCAATGTCAGTTCCTCCCCGGCTGACAGCTGCCCGTCGCCGTTCCAGTCAATCCAGCCCTGCAGCACTGCAGCACTGCCCGTCATATTCATCGCACTTACCGATATACCCGCATCATTGCCCGGCACCAGTGGTGTCACAAAGGCGATGCCGTTTTCGTCGTCTGCACTGCCCGTATTCGAGCCATCGTCACCGTCAGCGTTGGCCGACGGGCTGCCGTCGCGCTCGCCATCGATACCATCGCCCAGTTTAAGCCCTCCGTTCAGCACGTGTACAGCACCTCCTTCCGACATAGTTGTACTAAAGGACGTACCCGTACCCGATGACGGAAGGTCCCCGTAGTCCAGAAAAGCAAATCCCTGGTCGTGCGTCTCATCTGTCTGGTTGTCGGGAAAACCTCCAACACCCGAACTACCGGCATCGCCGGTACCGCCCTCTGTCGTCGGCAGACCCGTCACCGAGTTGATAGTGAAACTCTCCATCGCCATAGTCAGGTCCATACCCGTCAACTGACCATCGCTGTCGGCAACGCCACCCGACGTCTGACTGCCCTGATTGGCACGCGTCGGCGTCATATTGGCCGGCGTACTGAACACCAGTTTGTAGTTACCTGACGTCAGCCCGCAGAAACTGTAGAGCCCTCCATTGGCCGTTGTTGTCGTATAGTTTACATCGTCGCTGTCACCCACTGTACCGTTGGCACCAGCCCAAATCAGCGATACCTGTACATTGTTGATTCCAGGTTCCCCACTGTCCTGACTTCCATCGAAGTCGTAATCTTCAAACACCAGATTACCTACCTTAGCAAGTTTGAACATATAGTCCTCTACTTCCCCTTGTGGCACCGTGCTGTTAGCATCATATTTATCCGGTCCGTTGGCACCCAGTCCTCCTGTCGGTGACAGGCGGAAGCGTGCAAACACCATGCCGCTGTTAAATGTCGCATCGGCAGGTACCGGGAATGTATAGAGCGCCGAGCTCACGCCTCCCGGAGCCACCTGACCACCGTTGCTCAATGTCAGTTCCTCCCCGGCTGACAGCTGCCCGTCGCCGTTCCAGTCAATCCAGCCCTGCAGCACTGCAGCACTGCCCGTCATATTCATCGCACTTACCGATATACCCGCATCATTGCCCGGCACCAGTGGTGTCACAAAGGCGATGCCGTTTTCGTCGTCTGCACTGCCCGTATTCGAGCCATCGTCACCGTCAGCGTTGGCCGACGGGCTGCCGTCGCGCTCGCCATCGATACCATCGCCCAGTTTAAGCCCTCCGTTCAGCACGTGTACAGCACCTCCTTCCGACATAGTTGTACTAAAGGACGTACCCGTACCCGATGACGGAAGGTCCCCGTAGTCCAGAAAAGCAAATCCCTGGTCGTGCGTCTCATCTGTCTGGTTGTCGGGAAAACCTCCAACACCCGAACTACCGGCATCGCCGGTACCGCCCTCTGTCGTCGGCAGACCCGTCACCGAGTTGATAGTGAAACTCTCCATCGCCATAGTCAGGTCCATACCCGTCAACTGACCATCGCTGTCGGCAACGCCACCCGACGTCTGACTGCCCTGATTGGCACGCGTCGGCGTCATATTGGCCGGCGTACTGAATATGAGTTTATAGGTTCCGTTAACCAACCCGCTAATGTAATACTCCCCTGTTTGTTGACCTGAAGCAGGACCCGTTGTTGTTGTATAAGTTACATCGTCACCATCACCAATGATTCCGTTTGCACCGGCCCAGATAAGTGTCACTACCACATTATCGATACCAGGTTCGCCAGCATCCTGAACACCGTCAAAGTCATAATCTTCAAAGGCAATATTACCAATCTGCCCCAAAGGATAACTGTAATCTTCAATTTCTCCCAAAGGCAAAGGCGCTGCCTGCATATCTGCTGAAAGACCGCCACCTGGGCTCAAGCGGAAGCGCACCATTGCATATCCCTGATAGAAAACTGCATCTGCAGGAACATCAAATGACAACTTGACCCCGCTGAGTCCACCGACTGGTACGACTACCCCTGACGGAGCAAAGTCACCGCTGAGCAATTGTTCATCCGCCTCAAACTGGCCGCTGCCGTCAAAATCCACCCAAGCCTGCAGAATCGCTGAGGCAGCAGTACTATTTATGGCATCGACCATAAAACTGGCTGTATAGCCCGGTACCATGGGGCTGGCCAGCATGATGCCATCTTCATCATCACCCGGCACGGCTGAAGTGCCCAGGACAATAATACCTGTGTCTCCATCATCACCGCCGCTAATGGTGCCGGCCAGTTCATTGGGATTGCCATCGAGCTCTGCATCGACTGAAGCACCCAACATCAGCGATGCAATGACGACGTGCGCTGGCGGTTGATCATTGCCGGATGTATTGTAGCTTTCAGGCAGGTCACCGTAGTCGAGCGGACACCCCCTAAGCGGGATATTATTCAAAATGATGTCATCTCCACCAACCACAAAAGTAAAAGAAGTGTAGTATGGATTTGCCCCGACAGAAAAATCATCCATGAACAACCCATCCGCAGATCCGGCACCGATGATGTCTACTGCCCCATCCGTTGTGGTAGTATAATTGCCGGAGGAAGCAGGAACACTGGAGAGCATATAGCCGGCAGGCACATTGATGTTGATGGTATAATCACCCGGCCCCTGTACAAACTCGAAATTGTAATAGCCTGTAGATCCATCATTAATCATGGTCACAGCACCGGAAGGACCATCTGCGCTCACTAAGCCCCCCGTAATAATTTCTCCCGTTTCGATACAATAAAAATAGCCAAGCGGATCGGTGAATACCATGACGAGATAGTCTTCAATTTCTCCATCGGTAGCAGCACCGAGAGCTGCGGCATTGCCTGTACCAAGATCGTTGGTAGTCAAGCGAAAACGAGCCCCGATATCTACACCGGCTGCTGCATTGGCAGGTATATTCAGGCTGAGCGTAACACTGGTTTGTCCGTCATTGATAACTGCCGTAACTGCTTCATCGATGTCGTCAAAATCACCGTCGTTATTCCAGTCGAAGAATGCATACAATTTGGCAGCAGATCCCGTCATATTCATCAGACTTACAGTAAGCTGGGCTGTCTGGCCTCTCCGAAGAACCGGGAAAGAAGCAATGCCGTCTTCATCATCACCGCTGGCATCACCATCATCTCCTTGTGCTGTGCCATTGGGCTGCCCGTCAGCATCTGCATCAACAACAGCACCCAGTTTCAGACCTGGGACGATCGTATGCCACGGACCATTGTTTGCTAAGGTTGTCTGATAATCTCCGCTGCCTGCAGAAGAGCCGGAATCAGGCAGATCACCATAATCTCTCTCCGATTGAGTACAGATTGTTAGCGTTAACGTAAAATTACCACACTGGCTGGTGCTTCCTGTCATGGTGAAAGTACCGCAGAGATCTGTAGAGGTAATAGTGATGCTATTATCACAAGCGTCAAACGAGAATCCAGGATTTACAGGACTTCCCCAGGCCCCCCCACAGATTACACCATTGCAATCGACGTTGGCCAGTTCAGGAAGAAAATACTTATCACCTACTTTTACATTATTGAGAGTTACTGACTTGGCTGGTACCGTTGGGCAACATTCCCGGACAATACCTATAGCCTTGCCCTGACTGTTTTCTATAGACCCGGGGTTGGGCGCGCCTGTCCCAAGGTAAGCCATGGTAGCTGCATCAAATACTGAGATACAATCCTCACTTGCATCATCCGTAAAATTGGCCACATACAGGCGATTCGTACTTTCGGAATACGTAATTCCGATAGCCTTGTTGTATCCACCCGACCCCAGAATATTGTCTACCGGAGAACTTCCCTGGTATTCACCTGCTGCATTATACTTTAATATCATTGAGTTGGTACCCCTATCCACGCTAGACTTGACTATATAGAAATTTCCGTCATTATCTGAAGTAATACCGAATAAACTTTCATCCTCATTGGGGGTATATTTTTCCCCAAGTTGGAGCGTACCGCTAGGTTTCATAGTGAGAAAAGGAGGAATGATGGGGCCATCAGGTGCCATTGCAGCATCCAACTCCGCTTTGGTAAACACCCAAACAGTATGTCTCTGACCGATAGGTTTATAGTTACCATTCACCAGCCTGCCACCCTGACGAGCCGTAGCGTATATTTTCCCTGTGACCCTGTTGTAATGTAACCCCCACAGATTATCCTTGGGGGCACTATCTCTTGGCATAGGAAGAAGATTGCCTGTTAGACCGTCCAGACCATCATAATACCCCAGTCTGGCCTGGCCGAGTGTATCGTTGCCCGAACATGTACTCCAAGCCTGAGGCCCCCCCAGGTCATTGCTGTACAAAATATTGCCTATAGCAAACAAGTTTTGCTTTTGTCCCGTTTGCGGCGAATCATTGTTAGGAATTCTAAAGGTGTTTTCGGGAATAATTGTACCATCGCAATCCAAACGGCGAATGTGAGAATTTGATAGCCCGGTCTCCCCTATGTACAAAAAACCCTGATCATCGAAGGCAATACCGTGCGGACTGGAAAGCTGGGTGAGTGCCGTACCTCCCATGTGCCATGGAGCTGTTCCCGTAGTACCGTTGGGTATCACGTCGTTCATCAGCGAGATAGTACCGGGTTTTACTTCAAATTTCAGCACTTTCCGTGCTGCAGGTTCATTGAGGTAGACATATTCCTTACAGTCACAAGCAGGAGGAGGAGTACTAAACCCAAAATCCAGTGAGTGATTGTTTTCCCCTGCAAATCCGGTGGTAAAAGCTACGACCACATCGGCTGCGGTCGTGATACCATCGGAGTCTCGTATATCAGCAGTGCTATTATTATTGGAGAGACCGCCGGAAGCAGGTGCATTCGCCATCGTTGCAGACAAACCACTGAGCTGCGCCAAGGAAGAGGCTATGCGCAATTCGTAGGCAACCGCATACCGCAGCCGATCATTATCATCAGCATAAAAACTCCAGTCCTCCTGCTGACCATAAACATTGGTTCCTACCTCGCTGAACAGATAATTACCATTCGCATCTGTCTGCGTTTCAGCCACCTTCGTGTCCACGGTGCCGTCATCATCGGTATCCGCCCAAAGTTCTAGTGTGATACCGGCAATACCGCTTTCATCCGGATCCTGAACGCCGTCGTTATCAGTATCCTCCCACACATAATTACCTATTTGAATGGGTGCCGGCGCTGAATAACCGTCGATATCACCAAGTCCAATACCTTTTCCAAAAGTAAAGGCTTCGTTGCCCGCATCCTGGTATATTTGATAAGGTAATACTGAGGAACCGTCAAGGATATTAAAACGAAGTAATCCACCCGCATCTACCTGATTTTGTATTGGATCAATATTGGTAGAAACAATTATATTACTCCCTGAACAATGGAAGGTACTACCCATAGAGGTTTCCGAATGTAAGGTTGTATTATAGTCACTCCAGTAAAATTCTCCCCCATCTGGTCCTTGGGGAGCTGTAGGACCACCTGGCCCATCATCTGTAATACCTGTACCAGAGCTCGAGTAGGGCCCCGCCACACCCGCATTCTCCAGCTCAAATATTCCTGTAGTCGGATTATACCAAGTCCGCAATATTTCTCCTCCGACTACACAGGTAGTCAGTGCCGACGTATTTCGGGGAACCAAAGGCTGCTCATTTCGGTGACCCGTTTGAAATCCATTTCGATCGGCAACGACAAGATGCAGAGAACCATCACGATCAATTTCAATATCTGTCAACATCGGTTGTTCATGGATGGAGATGAATCCCTTGCTTGTAAAATTGTTGTAATCATCCGTCCAACGCCGCCATTTGCTAGCCCCTGGAGTCCAAGAGATAGCCGATCCCTTTTGCCAACTCATATCCGTAACTGAGAATATCGGCATGCTGTCCCAAGCACCCGAGGCTACGGAATACTTGTATACAAATAATCGAAGGTCTGCATCAACCCCGCCATTTTCCCCCGTACATATTACTCCCAGATAAAGCGCTCCGTCCTTGTATCTCAGTGCCCAAGGGCGTGCCACACCGTTCACGCAGGCAGGATCGGGGAAATCAGGCAGTGCAAAGGGTATGCCAGCTGCACCGTCTGACAAAACGGGTATTCCGTATACCTTCCTGTCAAACAGATTCACTACGTACACTGTCTGCAGGTCGTCAGAGACATCCATATCCCCCAAACCCACTTTCCCTGCATTTGAGAATGCCCATATATCATAAGAATTTATCGTTTTATCTGCAGGAAGTTCTCTGTCTGCGTTGGACAAAATAGTCCCCACGCTGATGGCATGATCACTCACCAAGTCTACCCACTTGGATACCCCGCCATTACCATCCATGGCATAAATTCGACCTCCCGTCTCACCAGGCCCAAGACCTGTATGTCGTTTAACAACTGCACTGGCCAGTGCAATATTTTTATCCCGCAAATACGCCATACCCCAAGTAGCTCCTACCTGTCCGGCGGTTGCTATGATCGTATAGCCGCTACCCCCGGCACCTACTGTACCCGAAGCATTGTATGGAAAGCGTATGACAGCCGCTTCTCCGGCACCGTTGTTACCCGCCACCAACGGGTCGCCACTAACGTAGCAGCTTGTAAAGAGATCGGGAGAAGGGCTGCAATAATCTCCTGCTGTATTCAGCCCTAACAGGAGCATCTGGGGGGGAGATGCCGCCTGTAGGAACTGAACGGTGGTACCACCTGCTGGTCCCGGATGTAAGCCGGCAGGGATATTAATAAACTCAATTCGATAGTTTTGTCCTGCTACAAGTCCTGTCAGTGCAAAATTGCCTGAAGCATCTGTAGTAGTAGTTGCCTCAGGCGACCCGATAGTACCGGATGAGGAGTAGGCATTTACAGTAACTCCGGCTACCCCAGGCTCATAATACACATCTGTGAGTGAGTTACTCCCCTCTCTCGTACCGTTAGCATTGTAGTCCCGAAATACTGTCCCACTTTGCGCATTCATTTTTGCGGCCAACAGTACTGCTGCCAAAGCAGCAAGAACCGCCCATTCACTTAGCTGTTTACACACTCGCATAAAATAAAATTTGATAACAATCATTGGTCGTCTCCTAAATCCCACCACCGAATTGATCGTGATGGTTTGTATTCTGCCAATCGAATAAATGCGGAAGCATTTTTTGAATTCATCGACAATGCAAAGAGATAACCTTTCGAAACCCGAGAGATATACATACGTCGCAACATCATGTCTATTTGTCTAAAGGACTGTCTATCGGACTCTTCATTTGCAGCGCTATGAAAAAGCCTGTCTACATTTGCATTAATTAATCATATATTAAATGCAACGAATTCCCGTCCTAGTCGCATTTGTTTTGGTTTTGGTCTACAGTACGTGGTCTAATGCCCAATCTTACCATATCAGGTCAATTACAACCGAAGACGGACTCTCTCAGAGTTATATTACCTCCTTTCTGGAGGACTCCCGAGGATATGTATGGATCGGAACATTCTACGGTCTTAACCGCTATGATGGTTATGAAGTAAGGGCATATATACCCAACCTCCTTGATCAGTGGTCTCTTCACGCCACTGTTATAACATCTATTGTTGAGGATGAATACGGATTATTGTGGCTGGGTACAGATAAAGGAATAGTCATCTTTAACCCCTTTTCAGAAAAATTTGTGTCGCTCTCAGAGTTTGTACCGGAAGCTCCTTCAAACTTTGTGTATGATTTACTTACCGATAATTCTAATAATGTATGGTTTATTAGTGTTGATAATGGCACCAATACCGTATATACAACTCAAAACACTAAAGCAATTTATCAGTATCTTTCCAGTCATGCAACTGCTCCCCCCTCACTGTCAACTAAGCAAGTCAATTTCCCAGAAGGAGAAAAAATCCCCATCAGGTTATTTTTACGCACGGATCCGTATCATTGCCTGCTAGGTACAGGCAGTGGCTTCTACCAGTTGAACCTATCAAAGAAAACCATTGTAAAAGTACCGGCTCCCAGCCATTCCTTTATTAATGGCTATGCCCGTAGTACGCTCCTCCTTCCCGACAATGATTTCAACAATCCAATCCCTCTTCATGAACGAATGGCCATTCTTTCATCGCCTGCCGGTATTGATGTGGATGCCTCTAAATTTTTATTCCGTTTTTTTGATCAAAATATCTACAGCTTACCTTCAGAAAAAAATGTATTAACCAGTCCGGATTTACAACAGCTACCCATCGTGGCAACTTTAGATCAACCACAGAGTTTTGCCAGAATGATAGACCGAAACGGCAAGATATGGATTGGTACTACAGGCAGTGGTATACGAGTATTGGAGCCTGTCCTGACAGCTTTTGATTACCTATATCCAAACATTAGTTTTTCAAATCCCAGCATTATGCCCAATAATCAGCTTTGGGCAGGTATGTATAACCCCAATACATGTATCCATCTAACAACCGATAAGATTTCCAGCCCCGTTTGGGCACCCTATATTGCTGCCGGCGAATCCGTAAATTCATCCTTCTACGATCCCAACAGCCATAATATTTATCTCGTAATCTCTCAGGCAGCTCAACAGGCCGTCTTTGCCAGATTTGACTTACGCCAAAATAAAATATATCACATCAAAAAGCTAAAAGCCTATGCCGAGCATCCACATGCCTTTTTTAAGGACTCTCAAGGCAATATTTGGCTCGCAGGGGTGGGTAATGGATTACTGCGGTATCAACCTGCTTCGCAATCGATCAACTATTGGAATCTTGGCTATCTGTTTCCAGCCAATAACCATAATGGGCAGGAAGTCTCCCGCTGTATCGCAGAGGATAACAACGGTCGTATATGGATCGCCGGGGATGCAGGTCTCGTTATGGTTGATCCCTCCGGCAAAAGGCCTGTCTTTAAAGCTTTTCACAACGGCCTGAAAGGTGAGCCAGTTTTTAGAAGCAGCTATATTTTTAGCGTATACCCAGATCCCGTTCATCCCGATTTACTTTGGCTCGGAACGCTTTCGGGTGGGCTGGCCAAATTTAACATTCGAAGTGAGGAGCTTCAATATGTTACAAACACAAATAATCATCGATTTAACGTAGTTACCAGTATCGTTCCTGACAGCAAAGGTAACCTGTGGTTGACAACCGAGAAAGGTATCTTCCATTATCTGCCCGCTACTAATGCTTTTGTCGACTATAGCAATCTGAGCCATATTCCCCAAATTAATGTCAACGCGGCCGCCATCCTAAAAACAAATTCCAAAACCATTTTGCTAGGTAGTAACAACGGTCTCATCCGCATTAGACCAGATCTGCTTCCATCCTCGCGAAACTCCGGTAAATTATGTATTTCGGATATCACTATTGGCAGACAACCTATTTGGGTCGGTATTGACCAAAACAAGATTCGAATTGATGAAAACAATCGGTATTCTCTGCAATTAACTCATGATGATCAATTCATTTCTTTAAAATTTGCAGTCCCCACAGCGCCTACTTCAGAAGCTACACAGTACCGTTATCGCCTGAAAGGACTGCAGGAAGAATGGATTTATCTGGGTAATAGCCATAGCATTGAATTCGTCAGATTATCCCCGGGCAGATACACGCTCGAGACACAAGCCATAAGTTTCTCCGGTACGTGGTCAGATGCAAGCACTCTATATCTCCCTATATATGTCAGCCCGCCTTGGTATTTTAGTATCTATGCCTGGATTTTTTATGTACTATTGTTCGTTTTTATTCTATGGAACTTCATCCGATATCAACGTAAGAGGATGACGCTCAGGTTCGAAGCTGATATGAATCGACAGGAGATGGAGCGACTCAAGTCTATAGATAATTTTAAAAATCGGTTCTTTGCCTATATTGCTCATGAGTTTAAAACCCCCCTCACGATTATCATGGGGGCTAGTCAAAGGTTACGAGGCCAGAAAACTATAGATGATACAGCCTACCCCGATGCCATTATTCAGGAAGGTAATAATATGCTTTATCTTATTAATGAACTCATCGATGTCACCAGGCTTCAGGACAAAACCATTCAGCCTCATTACGAACATCGAGATTTCATCAGCCTGCTCAACAAAATCATCAAATCATACAAAAACACACTGGAAATCAATAAAATAAATTTAATTACTACCTACACACTCCCATCTTATTACATGGATCTAGACCCGTTAAGAGTACAGTACATTATCAACAATATTCTGTCCAATGCCATAAGATACACACCTGCCGATGGCCGTATAACTATCGCTGTGAAGCCTACATCTGATGACAGGATTCTAATAAGCATCGCAGATACCGGGCAGGGTATCCCACCTGATAAGCTCCCCCAGATTTTCAACAGATACTATCGTATATTTGAAGAGGAAAATCCCTCTTACAATTTTGGTCTGGGATTGTCTTTTGTCAAAGAACTAGCAGAGATTCTCCATGCCGAAATCTCTGTCGACAGTACACCAGGCAAGGGTACTATCTTTTCACTTCTCCTTCCCGTCAAAGCTCCGGCGGGCGCCCAAATACATGATGTCGATGAAAAGACAAATAATCCGGGCGTTAGCAATTGGATTATCGCAACTAACAAGGCTGGTGCAGATGCTCCTAGTGTCCTCATCGTAGACGATCACCCCACGATTCAATCTTATCTAAAATCAGTTCTACAACCTTATTTTCAACCAATTGTCGCCAAAAACGGTCTTGAAGGTTTGAAAATAGCAATTGAAGAAATTCCTGATCTGATTCTTACTGATGCCATGATGCCCGTCATGGATGGTGTAGAAATGACAGCAAAATTGAAATCGAATCCACTCACCAGCCATATACCCGTAGTTATGCTCAGTGCTAAACATGAGGTACAAGACAGACTAAAGGGACAACAACAAGGTGTCGATGTCTATATTGGCAAGCCTTTCCATGAACAAGAATTAATTATAGTTCTCCATAATCTCTATAAACTCCAGCAGCTCTGGAAAGTGCGATATGCCTCAATTACAAGCGGAGGCAGGGTTCTTCCGAAAGATGATTCCATGCCCGCTTCTTTCAGCCCTGACAGTATCGTTCATAACGATATGTTTATACAACAAATATTAGATTT
Source organism: uncultured Saprospiraceae bacterium (assembly GCA_964441755.1). Taxonomy (GTDB): domain Bacteria; phylum Bacteroidota; class Bacteroidia; order Chitinophagales; family Saprospiraceae; genus JAUMBM01. Next base: position 42,508 of record CAYTVG010000022.1, on the reverse strand, counting down.
TTTCGAAAAAAATTACACTTCAGAAAATTTTGATGCAGTTGAACTTGCTACTTTACTAAACATCAGCAAATCCCAGCTTTACCGCAAAGTATCTAATATTTCAGGCGAAGGCATTATGGGCATGCTTCGCAATTTCAGACTAAGTAAAGCTGCTGAGCTACTTGGCAAATACCCTCAAATGACAACCAAGGAGATTGCCTATAAGGTCGGCTTCAAAGAGTACTCTCATTTTTCCTCTTCCTTCAAAAAACAATTTCAGCTTTCGCCCTCTGAATGGAGAAAATTAAAAAACAAACCCACCTCCCCTCCTTTATGATCCTCCCGGAGATGCCAAATTAGTCATCAATCGCGGGGAAAATCAATCGAAATTAATCAGCGCATCGAAATTTATATATTATCACCTGAGTACCTTTTACCCACCAAGGTAGTTATTAGTACACGTCCCCTTCATCACCTCTTATTTGTTCTACTCACCAAGGGTTGTTTCGTTAATAAGCCTCATAATGATATGGATCAACTAGCTATGTACAGCGGTTGGTATAAAAGAGCGGGGCTTGCGCCCCGCTCCCAAAACCCAAATCTATCACATTAATATAGCTCGTTCATAGTGTGAAGCTGCCGGCAGGGGAGGTCACTTTTCACTGCGATGAAGCCAGCTCCCAATACCTCCGCACTCAGGTTGTTGTAGTTCAGCACCTCAGGGAAGGCTGCAAACCATGGGTTGGTTGGTACAGGGAATACATAGTCCGCAGGGATAAACAGCCAGCTCGTGTTGTTCACAAAGTCCGTGTCGATGTTCAGAATCAGCTTGCGAAGCTGAATCAGGTCAAGCGTCGCGATCGTCGATGAACGGTTCACATCCGCCGCAATCAGCTTGTAAGGGCTGCCCAGCGGCTGTATGTTCAGGATGTGGCGGCTGATCAGCACCAGGTCAAAGGTCGTCAGCCCGTTGAGCGGGTTGACATCCAGGCGTGAAAGATAATCCTGCCCTGCTTTCATTCCTCCAAAAAATACCGGGATAACTTGAATTATGAAACATACCAAGCATGTATTCAGGATTTTCTCACCAGGCCCCAAACAGCCCTTTTATGTGATTTTTCACTTTTTTGCAGCCCCTCAGGGCTGGTTAGGCTCCTTCAAAACTGCGGGAATGCGCAGAGGAAACCAATTCTTGCCGCTGGCAAAAATCCCAAATGCACTTTGATATTTACTATTGAAGATGAGACCATCGACAGATGGAAGGCAGGGGGCCGGGGGGACCTCCTGCCATACTCATCTGCTTCACTCTGTTAAAGAGTTGAATCAAGGGGGAAAATCGATTGTCGTACCCAACTGCTTGAGATAAAGTTGAGCTATAGTATGTTCACATCTGAACTAAAGGGGCATAAATACCAATACCCCAAAACACCACTTTGCCTTGCTCGACAATTCATGTAGTTCAAAAATATACATCCTGTAATTGAGATACCAGCTTTATTTAATAAGCGACTGTTTTTTTTAATAACCGATGATATATTGCTATGAGACAGCCAGCTTAGAGTGCATGTAAGGCTGCAAAGAATGCTTTGGCCTTTCTTTGAGAAACCGGCAGTGTGGTGTTATTTTCGGACAGTACTACTTCTGCTTTCACACCTTTTTTTACTGTCTGTACGTATTGAATATTAACGATATAAGAGTGATGGATTCTGTAAAATTTATCTGCTGGCAATTTGGTCTGATAGTAACCCAGGTTTTTTGAATTGGTAATCTGGTTTTTGTTTTTCAGGTGAAACGTAGAATACGGCCCTGAGGACTCGATGAAGACGATATCCTCTATTTTTACCAGATCCTGCCGGCCGGTACCCAGCACCAGCAGCTGTGAACGTTCGCTGAGTTTTTGCAAGGCTTTGGCTACGGCATCACAGAAAGCCTCCTCCTGAAAAGGCTTAAGCAGGTAATAGACAGCCCCTCTGTTGAGGGCTTCGACGGCATACTGTGCATAAGCGCTAACATATACGAACAACACTGACAGATGGGACGTACTATCGACCACCTCCAATCCACTCCCCCCTTTGATTTGGTTATCCAGAAAAACGATATCAACCGGTTGGCGGCACAGATAATCAATAGCTGCGGATTTACTATCGAGAATTGCCAACAGCTTAATCTCCGGGAAATTTTTCTTTAGCAGTAACTCCAGTAATTTTTGTCCTGAGGGTTCATCCTCCACGATGATACAACTCGCCATATACATGTTTCATTATTGATAATCAGTTGTAAAAATGGGAGTCATGCTTGTTGCTGCTTACAAAGCCGAGCATCTGATTGGCATTTATCCGGAGCGGCAAGATTTGTTCTTCTTCAGCAGGTTTCAATTTTCAGGTTATGCAATAACAACCATGCTTATTCAAAAATACAAAAACGCATTAAAAGCAGCAGATTTTTCTCACCGGGATCGAAACCCGGAGGAGCGCCCATCACCGTCCCTGCAGGAGTTGTAGGGCTGTGATCTGTATCGTCACGACCGTTCCAAATCCATTGTTATTTTCATTATCTTTAATATCAATGGCTACATCCAGTTGATATTTAGATTGCAGCAACTCTGTTTTTTTCCTGATCAGCTCCATACCTCTGGACGGGTGCTCTTTATGTCCGTTGATTTCCTGTGATCGCTGTCGGCCAATCCCATTATCGGAGACTGTAACCCGTATACCTGCCGGTATTTCTTCAAATACCAATGTTATGTGTCCGGGCCAATCGGCATGTGCAATACCGTGTATGACTGCATTTTCGAGCAGTGGTTGTATGAGCATAGTAGGGATTTCGAGTGTGTACAGTGCAGGCGGGCAATGTACTTCAAATACCAGGGGATGAGATAAGCGCTCTTTTTGAATATGCATATACGCCTGCAAGGTCTCAATCTCTTCGGCTACTGGCAGGAAGGTTTTAGCACTTTGCTCTAAAATTTTACGCAATAATATAGAGAAAGACACGGCAAAAGACCTAGCCTTATCAACCGAAGAAAAGCTGATCAGGTACACCAGCACATTCAGTGCATTGAAAATAAAATGCGGATTCATTTGCGACTGAATGGCCCCCAGTTGCATCTCTGTGATCGTATTTCTCATAGAAGACTCATACTCTATTCTTTTTTGCCTTCTTTTTTGCGAAAAAGTTACCCCGACAAAGGTCAGCAGGCTAAAAAAAATAGTACCACAGGCATAGAACCAATTGGTTTCATAAAAATAAGATTCCACATAAAAATCATAGGTTTCGTAAGGAGGATTCAGGCTATTGCCGGCATCGATACGTCTGAATTGTATACTATAGTTACCGGGTTTCAGGTAAGACAAAACCACTGATAAATTTTTTTGCGGAGCGCTCCAAGCGGACAATTCGGCTGTTTCTCCAAGCAAGCGGTACTGATAATAGACATTGCCTGAGGGATCGAAGCTGGGGTCAGAAAATTCAAACTCAAGAAACCGGGTAGCCCTTGGTATATTTTTCACCGCCCTGTGCACCTGACCATCAATCAACAATTGCCTGAACATAAGCGTATTATTCCTCGACAAAGGTTTTTTGGCATCATATCTGACCATTCCCTTGATAGATGGCAGATAGAATACTTCCCCGTTGACAGCTGCATAATTATTGTAAAAGCCTCCGTTAAACTCCGGGTTATAGATCCCAGCATCTGTACCAAAATAATAGGGCACCAAGTAATCCAGTTTGCCTTTCAGGAAATCATAAGCTGCCTGTTCCTTCACCATCCGCACACCATCGTTGGAAGTCATAATCCAATACCCCTGCTTATCGAGTGCCAGTGTGAAGATATCATCCCCGAGTAAGTAACCCGGTATATTTCTTAGCGCTGTCAGGCGGCTACCATCAAAATAATGAAGCCCTCCCCCGTATGTCCCGATCCACATTCCCCCTTTTTCATCCTCATAAAAAGCCCTGACACCATGCGCAAATGAATGCTCCCGCGCCGAAAAATAATGTTTGATGCGCCCATCTCTATCGATGACGACCAAATTAACCCTGCTGCCGAACCAGAGTTCGCCACTGCGGCTCTCAAAGATGCTCGTCACCTCGACATTTTCAAAATTGCGTAAAGCCGGCACCAATTTTTGCAAATTCACCCCTTTCCAGAGACCAGCGGAAGTTCCTACCCAGTAATTCCCCTGCCGGTCGCGATGAACAGCCCTTATGAAGCACGCACAAGGCACGGAATGAAATAGTTCTTTATCTCCCTCTATCAGCATAGCATGCAGTCCGTCCCCTCTGCCCAGTAAGAGTGTATCCTCCACCCGGGACACCGAAAAAATGGGGGACAGCCCGGTGGCTTTGCGGTAAATGCTGTCGCCCACTAAACCCAATAAATCCAGGTGGTTGCCAAAAAAAACATGGTTTTCCCGCCAGGCGATTACAGAGCTGCTTGAACCCAGGGGTTCATTCCCGATCCTTATGTAACTTCTAAACCGCTTTTTCAATAAGCGGAGCAGGCCTCTGTCGCCTGTGGCGATAAAAATCGCCTGCGAAACAGGCTCATAGTACAGCTTATCGAGTGAATTTGTCGGGAGTACATCTTCCTCGCTGTAACGTTCCACCTTTGTCCCTTCCCAAACAAACAATCCGTAGGAGGAGGTCATCAGCAATTGGTCTTCAACAAACATCAGGTCGTGAATCCTGTAGCCTGCGAGTTCCGGCAGCTCTAAGGTTTCCATTTTTGCGCCCTGCAAGCGGTACAATTTATCGCCTAGCAGATAATGTTGCGCCCGCAAACTATCGTAGGTGATGGCCCTGATACAGTCCTTTACGTAATACTGCAGCGTACAACTACTTGTGTTGTAAAGATAAGTGTGCCCTTGTCCGCCCAACAGCACAGAATCTTTTCCCATGAGGCTGATATGATGTATCCCGCTCAGTCCTGTCTCTGCAGCCATCCATTGGTTGGTGGCCGGCTCACGCCACAGCAACTGTCCACATTCGTCCATTGTTATCCATACATCGTCCTTAATGTGAGCAGCCGTATAATACCCCAGTGATTGCGGTTTTTCTGAAAGCAATACCAGCTCATTCATCCCTAGTCCCAGGGGAGCATTATACAGATGACTGCTAAACATCCGGCCAAACATATACCTGTCGTAGGCATGGCCCACGTCATACGGATTAACACTTCTGCCGTCAAAGCTTACCAGCCCTTTGGCTGTAGAAATAATCATCTCCCGGGTCGTCGGATGCATTGCCACGGAAGCCACCTGGCTTTGCGGCAGACGTGCGTTGGTACCCAATGATACGACCGAATACGGAAAGACCTCTGCGCGCTCGCGGGCTTTCGCCACGGACATGGCTTGCCCCACCACCCATACGGGCAGAGCGCACAGCAGCAGGCAAAGCAGCCAGCCACCCCCTTTTCCAGATGCTGCGTGGAAGTACATACGCTACAATGAAGAGGTCCCTTTTGTGAGTAATCCAATTGAATTACCAAAAATAGCACCTATCCGCGTGATCCTGAAAAGCTTTTAGCCTCAGCGCATAAATATTGCTTATTTATGTGCATATTAGTGCTTTCCTTGCTGTTTTTTCACCCTTCCTCAACTTTGCTGTATGCTCCTCACATTTTTTTCATCCCCAAGCGCGCGATTGACAGCCATCGGCATTGCCCTCTTGCTCCTGGTTGGCTGCCGGCCCGCCGAACAGGCGCCGGTCAGCGATTTTTTGCAAGAATCTGCTGCCGCGCGCGATGCGCGCATGGCCTGGTGGCGCGAAGCGCGCTTCGGCATGTTCATCCACTGGGGGCTCTACGCCCTGCCTGCAGGCGAATGGAACGGCCGCCGCACCGTCAAAATAGGTGAATGGATTATGGACGAACTGGACATTCCCATTGCGGAGTACGAAAAATTTGCCCCGCAGTTTAATCCCAGCCGCTACCGCGCCGCTGAGTGGGTGGCTATCGCCAAAAATGCGGGCATGCGCTACATCGTCATCACCTCCAAGCACCATGACGGCTTTGCGCTCTGGGACTCTAAGGTCAGCCAGTGGGACATAGCCGATGCCACCCCCTACGAGAAAGACATCCTGCGCGAGCTCGTCACTGCCTGCCGGGCGGCAGGCATACGCATTGGCTTCTACCACTCCATCATGGACTGGCACCATCCCGATGCTCAGGCAATTTTTGCCCCCGACTACAACCAACAGGACAGCGGTGCACGTGCCAACCCCAACTTTCCGCGCTACGTAGAAAGCTACCTCAAACCGCAACTGCGGGAGCTGCTGACGCAGTACGGCAAGATTGACATACTCTGGTTTGACGGCGAGTGGATCCCCGACTACACCAGCGAGATGGGCAAAGACATATACCAGTTTGTGCGGGCACTGCAGCCCGACATCCTCATCAATAACCGCGTTGATAAAGGCAGGCAAGGGATGCAGGGCATGAATAAAAGCGGCATTTATGCGGGCGATTTTGGCACCCCGGAGCAGGAGATCCCCGCCACCGGCATCCCCGGCGTCGACTGGGAGTCCTGCATGACTATGAACGATACCTGGGGCTATACCTCTTTCGGTACCCAGTGGAAATCTGCCGGGTTGCTGCTGCGCAACCTCGTCGATATTGCCTCCAAGGGGGGCAATTTTCTGCTCAACGTAGGCCCTGATGCGGCAGGCCTCATCCCTGCCGCCAGCGTAGCGCGGCTCGATACGCTGGGCCGCTGGATGCAGCTCAATGGCGAAGCCATCTATGGCACTACCGCCAGCCCTGTTGCGCAGCCGGCCTGGGGCCGCTGCACGCAAAAGCAGGCCGGCGACAGCCAAATCCTCTACCTGCACGTTTTTGACTGGCCGCAGGACGGGCGGCTGCGCCTGAGCGGCCTGGCCGGTGTGGTAAAAAAGGCAAGCCTGCTGTCGGGCGGGGAGGCGGTAGCGGTAAAAAAAGAAGGCAGCGACTGGCTGCTGCTGCTGCCGCAGCGACAGCCGGATGCGATTTGCACGGTGGTGAAAGTGGTGCTGTAGGCGCCCGGAGGGGTAGAAGCAGGCTGCTTGCTGTTTTTTTAAAAAAATCGACACGAGCGCGTCTTCAGGCCATGTCTTATGGGGCAGCCGGCTGCCCCATAAGACATGGCTCCGCCTCATCGCTGCGACCGAATCCTGCTGAGGCTTACCTGTGTGATACCGAGGTAGGAAGCTATATACTTGAGCGGCACCCGCCTGATGAGGTCGGGTTTTTCTGCCAGCAGAGCTTTGTAGCGCTCTTCGGCTGCGTGAAATTGTATGCTTTCAATGCGGGTGACTGTCTCTACATGGTTGGCTTCAAACACTTTTCTGAACAGTCGCTCGATTTCGGGGAAACTGTCGTACAGCTTCAGCAGTCGGTCGGCATCGATGGCCACGAGAGAAGCCTCCTCAAGCAGCTGAATTCCTTTCCGACTGGGTTGGCCGGTAAATAAGCTTTCGACGCGTACGATGATGTTATTTTCGAAAGCAAAGCTGTCGGTGATATCCATCCCGTCTTTATAATAAAAGATGCGGGCGATGCCCGTCTCCAGAAAATAGATCGTGCGGCATCGGTAGCCGATGGGTTGCAACTCTTCATTTTTGGCGAGCTGCTGCCGCCGGCTGATAGTGGCAATGGCCGCTTTGGCCGCTGGCGACAGCGGCTGAAAAGCCTGAAAAAAGGCAAATAACTGGTTGTAATTGGCTGCTTCCACAGGCTGCTTTTGCGATTACCCTGCCATCTTTTGGCGGCCTCAGCCGCCAAAAGATGGCAGGACACCTCCAAAAGTATGAAAATCTTCGCTACTTTTTCCCAACAACAGCGCGCCCGGCCCGGCGCGCAGGTTTTTTTACAAAAACAACTCCACGCCCAGCCGCAGCCAGCGGCCCGGCATGGGCGCATTGGCGAGCTCTTCGTAGCGGGTATCCAATAAGTTATTGATATCCAGTTGGAGCCGATAAGCCTCTCTGCGATACTGCACGCGCATATCGGTCAGCGAATACGACCCATAGGCCTCGCGATCGAGGTAGCGGTGCTGAGCAGAAAGCGACCAGGCGCGCCCCAGTTGCAGTCCCAGCTGCAGGTTGAGCTGGTGATTGAGATGGCTGAGTGCGTAGCGGGATATGAGCGGCTCGGTGCGCAGCAGCCTTGGATTCATATACGTATAGCTGCACTGAAGATGCGAAATGGCCAGCCTGTCGGCCGACGGCGGCTGCCGGCGGCGGTACTGGTAGCTCCACTCCAACCCCAGGTTCCTGACCGCCTCATAGTTATTGACCTGCCAAGGCTCAGCCGTGCTGCTCCTCACCCAGTCGATCAGATCAGTAGCTCGCTGCCAGAAGGCACTCAACTGTGCCTGGTGGTCGCCTGCAGACCACTTGCCCCCGCCTTCCCACTGCTGTGAGCGTTCCGGCTGCAGCGCCTCATTGCCGAGGTTGCTGGGGCCTCGATAGTAGAGATCGGTAAACGTAGGTAAGCGGAAGCCCCTGCCCGTGTTGGCAAATAGGGAAAGATGGCGGTGTAATGTGTAGCTCAGTTCGACCGCCGGCATCCACTGCTGCCCAAAGTCGGTCGAGAAATTTTGGTAAAACCCTGCGTTGACCGACATTCGGCTGCTAAATAAATCAAAACGCTGCTGCACAAAAAAGCCAAGGTGCTGTCGTGCCCGCTGACCGAGGTTGTTACTGCTGATCGATTCTGTGCGGCCTTCGGCGCCCAGCGACAATCTGCCCCAGCGGTGGCTGTAAGTGGCGTGCAGCTCTGCACCCGCCACCTCGCTGCGGTGGCGGTTCTGGAACCGCTGCGGTTCGAGCCTGAAAAGGGTATAAGTATCTTTGTTGAGCCGCCCGTACAGCTTGCTCCGCAGCTGCCAGGCTCCCTGCTGCCGCTCATGCTGCAAGGCCAGCAGGACTGTTTCTACTTCTTCGCGGCTGGAAGCATCGATGGGATAGGCATAAAAGCCTGAAGCCCCAAAGGAGTTGCGCAGCCACTGCCCCATCAGCTGCCAGTCGCCGCTGCCCGTGCGCAGCAGGCCCTGGTAGAAAAGCGCGTCGCGCAAAAAATCCGTATTGGCGCGGTGGCCGGCCGACTCCATGCGCAGCCACTGCAGTTGCTGCCGGAATCGCTCATTGCCCCGGTAGGCCCGCAGCCCCAGCTGATATGCCAATCGCAGCGAGTCGGGCAGCTGGCTGTCGGCAGCCCTGCCGGCGCTGGCGGTCAGGCTCAGGCCCTTGCCCTGCGGCAGATCGGTGATAATATTGATGACACCGCTCATCGCATTGAGTCCATAGCGCGCTGCTGCCGGACCGCGAAGGATTTCCACCTGCCGTACGGCGCCCAGGTCCAGCGCCAGGTTGAGCTGGTGGTGGCCTGTCTGGGGGTCACTCAGCTTGATTCCGTTGATCAGTACCAGCGTCTGATCAAACGATCCTCCCCGAAGGCTCACATCTGCCTGCGTTCCCCAGGGGCCTCGCTGCCGCAGATCCAGTCCTGCGACATACTGCAACAACTCATGGACTGTCTGTACGGGCAGCTGCCGGATGGTTGCCTGGCTGATAATCTCGATGCTGCGCCCTGTGCTCATCACGGCTGTTTCGATACGCCCGTCGCTGACCGTGACCAGCTCCATGGTCACCAGTGTATCCCCGATGCTGCCTGTCTGTGCCCGCAGCAAGCAGGGGATCAACAAGAGGTATGCAAATAAAATTCTTTTCATCCCTGCAGTATTGCTTTATTTGGTTTTTCATTTGGCTCATAGGGCTGACGGGGGCAAAAATAAGCCGATTTGACATTCTCAAGTATATTCCCCCGGGCCTTTGTCACCATGGGCCCTGTCAGGGCCGACAGCCCGGCATCCTGACCAAGAGAGCCCCTCAGCGCATAAAAAATGAATTTTTTTCAATAAAAGAACCACCTTATTGAATGAAATTAATTAATTTTGCCAATAAGTTATTTTTCTCATAGTTACTTCGCTTTCGCGGAGCGGCCGGTTCGCACTGGCTGCAGCTGCCATGTACATCGTGGCCGGCACAAACGTAACTTCCCTAACCATTTCGTTTCGCAACCGTAAACGATGCCGGATCTACTGCGGATTCCGGGCAACCAACAGGCTCTTTACCGAATAGACCGCTTTTGGAAATGCGCGGGTTACAGCTGCAGGAGGCACTAAAGCCCTCCGTTGCAACAGTCCCTGCTATGACGAACCATCAAATCCGGGGCGATGTCTGACAATTTGTACCATCCTTCTTTTGAACACGATTCCTGCGGCATTGGCTTCATTGCCCAGCTCAGAGGCCGGCCTTCCCGGCGCGTAGTGGAAGACGCGCTTACCATGCTGATGCAGATGGAGCATCGCGGCGGTCAGGGTGCGGAGCCCACTACGGGCGACGGAGCGGGCATACTCACGCAGCTGCCACACGATTTTTTTCGGGACGCCTGTGCCCCTTTGGGCATACGCCTGCCGGCGGCTGGCGCCTATGGCGTGGGCATGACCTTTTTTCCCAAAGATGAGGCGCTGCGCGAAAAATGCCGCCACGAGCTCGGCAAATACATCCGCAACTTTGGGCTGCAGCTGCTGGGCTATCGGCAGGTGCCGGTTGATCCGTCTTTGCTGGGCATGACGGCACTGCAGACAGAGCCGCACAGCCTGCAATTTTTTGTAGCGCCCCACGCGCCGCTGAGCGATGAAGCCCTTGAGCGAAAACTCGTTGTGCTCAGGAAATACGCCAACCGAACCATTCAGCAGCTCTTTCCGGAGGCGGATGACGATTTTTACATAGCCTCCTTGTCGGCCAGAACAATCATCTATAAGGGCATGCTGACGACTGCGCAGCTCAGAAGCTACTACCCCGATTTGTCTCATCCGCTTTTTACGTCTGCCCTGGCGCTCATTCACAGTCGCTTTTCTACCAACACTTTCCCCAAGTGGAAGCTGGCGCAGCCCTTTCGCTACCTGGCGCACAATGGTGAGATTAACACCATCAACGGCAATGTCAACTGGATGAAGAGCAAGACGGCACTCTTCGAGCACTCGGCTTTTACGCCCCATGAGCTCGACCTGCTGCACCCTATCTGCGATGCCAGGCGATCGGATTCAAGCAACCTCGACAACATCGTTGAGATTCTCGCCAACAGTGGCAGGAGTCTGGCTCATAGCATGATGATGCTGGTACCTGAGGCGTATGAATCTGACGACAATATGCCGGCCTACAAAAAAGATTTTTACGCCTACCACGCTACCCTGATGGAGCCCTGGGACGGGCCGGCAGCGCTGGTTTTTACCAATGGGCTGCAGGTGGGTGCCATCCTCGACCGCAACGGTCTGCGGCCGTCGCGCTATACAGTAACCACCGATGACTTTGTTATAATGTCCTCGGAAGCAGGCGCGCTGCCGATAGCCCCTGAGCGAGTGCGCTATAAGGGGCGGCTCGAGCCCGGAAAGATTTTTATAGCAGATCTGCAGGCGGGTCGATTGCTATCGGATGAAGAAGTGAAGCGGGAAGTATGCCAGTCAAAACCTTACGGACTTTGGCTGCAAAAGTACCAGTTATCCCTGGAGGACTTGCCCGTACAGGAAGAGCGGGCGGCCTGTCAGGCGAGTCTGGAAGAGAGGCTTCGACTGTTTGGTTATACACTTGAGGAGATAGAAAAGCTTATCATGCCCATGATCAGCGAAGGGAAAGAAGCGCTGGGCAGCATGGGTGCAGATAATCCCCTGGCTGTCCTCAGCGAGCAGCCACAGCACTTTGCCAACTACTTCAGGCAGGGGTTTGCGCAGGTAAGTAACCCGCCCATTGACCCTATACGGGAGCGCTCTGTCATGTCGCTCAGCACTGCACTGGGGCAGACGCGCAACATCCTGGATGAAACCCCCGAGCACTGCCGCAAAATTCGGCTGGAGCAGCCCGTGCTCACCAATGGTGACCTGCGCAAGCTGCGCTACCTTGACCACCCGGCCTTCAAAGTGCATACCCTTGATGCCCTTTTTTATACGGATGATCCCTCCGAGGGGCTTGAGACCGGCGTACAGAGCCTATGCCAGGAGGCTCTTTTTGCCGTCAAAAACGGCTGTAATCTGCTCATTATAAGCGACCGCGAAGCAGGTCGCGGGCGGGCACCCATCCCCTCGCTCATGGCCTGCGGTGCTGTTCACCACCACCTGATACGCCACAAGCTGCGCTCCAATGCGGGCTTGGTCATTGAAGCAGGTGACGTGCGCAGCAGTCACCATTTTGCCACCCTGATTGGCTACGGTGCCAATGCCGTCAATCCTTACATGGTTTTTGACCTGCTCAAAGCGCGCATGAAAGCGGGTCTTCTGGGGGAAGAATGCGACTCCAGGACGGCGCAATTTCAGCTGGCGTACTATGGCTACGTTGGGCAGTACACCCGCGCCATTGGCGGCGGGTTGCTGAAGATTTTTTCCAAAATGGGCATTTCTACCCTTGAAAGTTACCAGGGTGCTCAGGTTTTTGAGCCACTGGGGCTGTCGGCTGCCGTGGTAGATTTGTGTTTTAGTGGCAGCCTTAGCCGCCTCGGTGGTCTTGGCTTCCGGGAACTCGGGCGGGAGATTCTCGACAACTACCGGCTTGCCTACCCGGCAGAAGGATGTCCCGCACCGCTGCGCCATGGAGGTCTCTACCACTGGCGACGTGAAGGAGAGCGGCACGCCATGAATCCCGATACCATTCAGGCGCTGCAGCGCGCCTGCCGGGAGGGCAACTATGCCGCCTTCAGGCTGTATTCGTCTATGCTGGACGAACAGGGCACCCATCTCCGGCATTTGCTGGACTTCAAGCACCGGCCATCGATTCCGCTTGAAGATGTTGAGCCGGTAGAGAACATCCTCCGGCGCTTTGCTTCCGGAGCTATGTCATTTGGCAGCATCTCCCACGAGGCGCACAGCACTTTGGCTATCGCCATGAACCGCATGGGCGCCAAGAGCAACTCCGGAGAGGGCGGCGAAGACCCTGAGCGCTACCACGCACGAGCCGATGGCGATTCTGCCTGCAGTGCCATCAAGCAGGTGGCTTCGGGTCGCTTTGGTGTGACCATTCAGTACCTGGCCAATGCTGTGGAGTTGCAGATAAAAATGGCCCAGGGGGCCAAACCCGGCGAGGGGGGGCAGCTGCCGGGTCACAAAGTCGATGCGTGGATCGGGCGCGTGCGCCACAGCACGCCCGGCGTGGGGCTAATTTCGCCCCCACCGCACCACGATATTTACTCCATCGAAGACCTTGCACAGCTCATCTACGATCTTAAGCGAGCCAATCCGCTGGCGCGGGTAAGTGTCAAGCTTGTGAGTATTGCTGGTGTGGGTACCATCGCCTCCGGCGTCGTCAAGGCCAAGGCCGACTCCGTCCTCATCGCCGGGCACGATGGCGGCACCGGTGCCTCGCCGCTGTCGAGTGTACAGCATGCCGGCTTGCCGTGGGAGTTGGGGCTGGCAGAAGCTCACCAGACACTGGTACAAAACCGACTGCGCGACCGGGTGCTGCTGCAAACCGACGGCCTGCTGCGCACCGGCCGCGATCTGGCCGTGGCGACCCTGCTCGGTGCTGAGGAATGGGGCGTAGCCACAGCCGCCCTCATTGCACAGGGGTGTATCATGATGCGCAAATGCCACCTCAATACCTGCCCGGTGGGTATTGCTACCCAAAATCCGGAGCTCCGGAAGCTATTTAGCGGCAAACCGGAGCATGTTATCAATATGTTTACTTTCATGGCGCAGGAACTCCGTGAGATCATGGCTCAATTGGGTTTCCGCACCGTCAATCAAATGGTTGGTCAGGCGCAGGTACTCAAAGTCAACCTGGCACGTGGCCCCTGGAAAGCTGACTATCTGCAGCTAGATCCACTCATCCGGCCGGCTGGCTGGGTACATCCCGACTCCACAGAGGCGCCACGGCAACCTTTGACCGACAGTGCCCTGGATCGATGGATGCTGCAGGCGCTCGATGATTACCGCCGGCATGGGCAAGTGCATATCCCCGAGCGAGAAGTCAACAACACCGACCGGGCCATCGGCACCAGTCTCAGCTACTACTTATGTACAACCATGCCGGGGCCGGCGCTGCCTGATGACAGCCTTCGTTATCCGCTCGCCGGCGCCGCCGGCCAAAGTTTTGGTGCCTTTGCCGCCGCCGGCATCACCCTCGATCTGGCAGGTGAGTCCAACGACTACGTGGGCAAAGGCCTGTCGGGCGGGATTTTGGTCATACGCCGCCCCCCTGCTGCTGCCTATCCGGCAGCCGACAATGTGATCATTGGCAATGTGGCGCTGTACGGCGCGACAGCCGGCAGACTGTTTGCGGAAGGGAAAGCAGGCGAGCGCTTTGCTGTGAGAAATTCAGGCGCAGTAGCTGTGGTCGAAGGTATTGGCGACCACGGCTGTGAGTACATGACCGGCGGCGAAGTGCTGATACTGGGGCCTGTCGGCAAAAATTTTGGCGCCGGCATGTCGGGCGGGCTTGCCTATGTGTACGATCCGCAGCGACAGCTTGCCGCCCATTTCAATGCCGATTCGGCTGATCTGGTACCCCCCGAGATGGCTGATTTTGACCGCATCCGGCAACTGCTGCAGGAGCACCACAAACGCACTGCTTCGCTGCTTGCCCGCGATCTGCTCAACCGTTGGGCAACGGCTGCCGCCGCTTTTGTAAAAGTTTATCCACGGGACTACCGCCGCGTCCGAGAGGCGGTAGCACAACAAATAACCACCAGCCATGGCTAAAGATACCGGATTTTTGGAGCTCAGCAGGCAGACGCCTTCCATGCGTCTGCCTGCTGAGCGCATTCAGGACTTTGACGAGCACTATGCGCGTTTTGACGAGCAGCAGGCCTGTGGGCAGGCCAGCCGGTGTATGGACTGCGGTGTTCCCTTTTGCCATCGGGCATGCCCGCTGGGCAACCGCATCCCTGAGTTCAACCAGGCTGTGTACGACAAACAGTGGCAGCGGGCGTATGAGATCCTGTCGGAGACAAATAATTTCCCTGAGTTTACGGGCCGTATTTGCCCGGCGCCCTGCGAGGCCAGCTGTGTGCTCAGCCTGCATAGCGAGGCTGTAAGCATCGAACATATTGAAAAAGAGATTGCCGAGCGCGCCTGGGAGGCTGGCTGGGTGGCATCGGGCCGGCCGGCGCTGTTGCGCAGGCAGGCTGTAGCCGTTGTAGGCAGCGGCCCTGCCGGGCTGGCAGCAGCTGACCAGCTCAACAGACTTGGCTATCGCGTGCATGTGTACGAGCGCGATGATCGCCCGGGCGGGCTGCTGATGTATGGCATTCCGGACTACAAACTCAACAAGCAGATTGTACAACGGCGTATCGAGTGGATGCGCGCTGCCGGCATCACTTTTCACTGTGGCATTGAGCTGGGCCGGGATCTGTCGCTGGCAGAGCTGCGCGAGTCTTTTGACGCCGTTGTGCTCGCCATTGGTGCACGCCTGCCCCGCGACCTGCCCATTGCCGGCCGACACCTAAAGGGCGTTCATCTGGCCATGGACTTTCTTGCGCAGAGCAACCGCCGACAGCAGGGGGATGTGCTGTCCGACCAGGAAATCATCTCCTGCACAGGACAGGATGTACTCGTCATTGGGGGTGGTGACACCGGCAGCGATTGTATTGGTACAGCCATCCGCCAGGCTGCCCGCTCAGTGGTGCAGATAACCCTCGAAGAGCAGCCCCCCGGGCAGCGAGCGCCCGAAAATCCATGGCCCGAGTGGCCACGGATATTTCGTACCTCTTCCTCTCACGAAGAGGGTTGCGAGCGCTACTGGGCAATCAATACGCAGGCATTTCTGGGTGATGACGCGGGGCAGCTGCGCGCCCTGCGCGTCGAAGAGGTGCGCTGGGAAAATCATGCGGGCGGCAGCCGGTGGCAGCCCGTAGCCGGTACGGTACGGGAAATCCCCTGTACCCGTGCCTTCATCGCAATCGGTTTCGCCTCTGCCGAGCAAGAACTCCTGTCCGACAACGGGCTGCAGACAGATACAAGAGGCAATATACAGGCTACCCGCCATGCCACTAACCTCTCCGGTGTTTTCGCAGCCGGTGATGCCCGCCGCGGACAAAGCCTGGTCGTCTGGGCGATTGCCGAAGGCAGGCAGGCTGCAGAGGCAGTTCATCGCTATCTGTCGAAGGCCGGCACAGATGAGGCCTCTCTGTAACCATATATTAGTCATCAATTTTTTATAGCAAACTTATCATGTATGACCCCTTCCTCAAAAAACAGATGGAGAACAGTTTTTGGTGCTTTTATATTATTGGCTCTCTCGGCCTTGTTCCTGGCACCCGGCATGCCACCTGCGCCCGCCAGTACGAGCACAACTGACCCCGCCAATATTGCCTGGATGCTGACGGCTACCGGTTTGGTGCTGCTCATGACGCCGGGCCTTTCCTTTTTCTACGGCGGCATGGTCAGCAAGAAAAATGTGATATCTACCATGCTGCAAAGCTTTATTGCACTCGGGCTGATCAGCATTGTATGGGTGGTAGTCGGTTTTAGTCTCGCCTTTGGCGACAGTATCGGCGGGCTGATCGGGGATCCGCGTACCTTTTTTTTCTTTAAAAATGTGACGCTGGAGGCGCATCCGCGCCTGGGCGCGGGGCTTCCGCTGCTGCTGTTTGCCCTTTTTCAGCTAAAATTTGCCATCATCACCCCTGCCCTCATCACCGGCAGCTTCGCGGAGCGGGTCAAATTTTCAGCCTATCTGGTGTTTATGGTGCTTTTCAGCCTGCTGATTTACGCCCCGCTGGCCCACTGGACCTGGCATCCCGAAGGTATTTTCTATCGCATGGGTATACTTGATTTTGCCGGCGGCACCGTTGTGCACATGTCTGCCGGCTTTGCAGCCATAGCGGGCGCCTGGGTACTTGGACCGCGCAGGCGCAGCGACGAGGAAAACCAACATACGCCGGCACGCATTACCTATGTACTCCTCGGCACCGGAATGCTCTGGTTTGGCTGGTTTGGCTTCAATGCCGGCTCAGCACTGGCTGCCGATACGGTCGCTGTTCGCGCCTTCGCTACCACCAATACGGCCTCTGCAGCAGCTATGATTGCGTGGATATTTTTCGACGCCATACGGGGCATTAAAGTCAGCGCTATGGGTGCGGCCATCGGTGCCGTGGTAGGCCTGGTAGCCATCACCCCTGCTGCTGGTTATGTAGATATAGGCCCCAGTATTTTTATCGGTACTGCAGCCGCCATCATCAGCAACCTTGCTGTAGGTATCAAAAACAAATCGCGACTGGACGATACCCTGGACGTGTTTCCCTGCCACGGGGTCGGCGGTATTGTGGGCATGCTGTTGACAGGTGTTTTTGCCCGTGAGGTAGGTTTGATATACGGACATACCGATACGTTCATTGCACATCTTAAAGGCCTGCTGATTGCTGGTGTTTTTTCTTTTGCCGGCGCCTGGTTGCTGTACCAGCTGACCGCCCGGCTGGTATCCCTGCGCGTGAGTGAAGAAGAAGAGCTGCTGGGCCTGGATGTCAGTCAGCACAACGAGCGCCTCTGACCGACATATCCGGCAACCTTATACCCGGAAAAGAAGCCGTATTGAGCGTACTTCTTTGCCTTTGTCGGTAAAATACATGTGCGTCTCCAACGGCACTTTGGCGGTCTTAGCCGCTAAAGTGCCGTTGGAGACTTCTTTTTTCCATCGCCTACCTGCTAAGGCGAAAGCGACCCCGAACCGTTGAAGTCGTATGAGCATCCGCCATCCCGCTGAAGCCCGGTTGTTTGCCGCCCACGCTGAGGCTAAACCAGCCCGGTTCCAGTGTCCACTGCCCGTCGGTGCCAATCAATGCCAGTTGATCAGACCTCAGGCTGAAATGTAGTGTTTTCACCTCTCCCCGGCGGAGGTGTACACGTTCAAAAGCCACCAGCTGCCGGATAGGCCTGGGGGTCGAGGCTTCTTCATCTGTGAGGTATACCTGTACGACTTCGTCACCATCGCAACTACCTGTATTGCGGACTTCTACCGACAAGGCTATAGGTTCGCCTGCCCGCACCACCGCCGGCAGTTGCAAGTGCTGATAATCAAAAGTTGTATAGCTGAGTCCGAAGCCAAACGGGTAGAGCGGTTCCCCCCGGAAGTAGCGATAGGTGCGACCCTCCATGTCATAGTTATCAAAAGCAGGCAACTGCTCAACCGAGCGGTAGTAGGTCACCGGCAATCGGCCGGCCGGGTTGTAGTCTCCCGTCAGCACATCGGCAATGGCATTCCCTCCCTGCTCGCCCGGATAGCCGGCGGTGAGGATGGCCGGTACCTTTTCGGCCGCCAGATTAATTGACAAAGCGCCTCCGTTAAGTAGCACCAGTATCAATGGCTTACCCCTGTCCAGCAGCGCCTCCAGCAGCCGTTGCTGCGACTGTGGCAGATTGAGGTGGGTACGATCGCCCCGGTCAAAGCCGTCCAGCACCACCTTCATTTCCTCGCCCTCGAGTCGCTCATTCAGTCCCAGCACCAGCACGACTGCGTCCGACGTATCGGCCAAAGCTACGGCCTCTGCCAGCCTGTCGCCCGCTGGTGCGGCCCAATACAAGCCGGCCGTTGCGTCGCCATAGTAGTTTTTGTAACGCACCTCCAGCGGGTATTTTTTTCCCGCCTCCAATACCACGGCACGCGGATTCAGTGCTGCATGATGCTCATAATTACCCCCTGCCTGCAGGCTGTCGCCCAGCGAAAACTCCATGAAAGGCTTTGCCCACTCACTGAAGTAATAAGTTCCGGACACAGGTGGCACCAGATAACCCGTCCAGCGCAGGCTGTAGTTGCCCGGCGAAAGGCCGGGATGCGGCGGGTCTATATCCCAGGTAAAATCTATATGATCGTCCGTGCTTGTCCATATCGGTTCGCCCTCCCAACGAGTGTTGGCAAAGTACTCCACCTGCAGACCCTGCCGCTCGTCAGGTGTCTGCAGGTAAACGGAAGGGATTGGCTGCATGACCGGCAGCCCGTCGGCCAGCTCGCAACCCTGTGCGTAGGCGACTTCAACTTGTGGGGCCAGCTTGTTGCGCAGCCCCTGCAGCACCGTCACGGGGTTGCGGGGAATACCATTGTAGTTGCCCCAAAGCGCCTGTGGATCGTCTGCAACGGGGCCGATGACCGCAAGCTTTTGTAGCTTATCGGAAAGGGGGAGGGCAGCTCCCTCATTTTTGAGCAGCACAATGCTTTCTCGGGCCGCCTGCCGCGCCAGTGCGCGGTGGGCGGGGTTGTTGACTATGGAAAAAGGTATGCCTGCATAGGGTACGCGCCCGGCCGGATCGAACATACCCAGCCGAAAGCGCGCTGTCAGCAGGCGGCCCGCAGCGCGGTCGATGGCCGCTTCGCTTACCAGCCCGCGGGCCAGCGCTTCACCAAGCTGCCGGTAGCTGCTGCCACACTCAAGATCACAGCCAGCTTCGATGGCAAGGGCTGCCGCAGAAGCATCGTCGGGGAGGATTTTGTGAAATTGCCAAATGTCTGATATCGCCCAGCAATCGGAAACCACATAGCCTTCAAACCCCCATTCCTTTCGCAGCATGTCAAACAGCAGCGGACTTGCACAGGCGGGCTCCCCACGCAGCCTATTGTAAGCGCCCATCACAGAGTACACCTTTCCTTCTTCCACTACGGTCCGGAAGGCCGGCAGGTAGGTCTCCCGCAGGTCCCGTTCCGTCGGATGTGCATCGAACTCATGCCGGCTGGCCTCCGGACCCGAATGGACCGCAAAATGCTTGGCCGTCGCCACTACCTTGAGGTAGGTCGTATCCTCCCCCTGCAGGCCTTGTACAAAGGCTTTCCCCAACTGCCCCGTGAGGTAGGGATCCTCGCCATAGGTCTCGTGGCCGCGCCCCCAGCGGGGGTCACGAAAAATGTTGATATTGGGCGACCAGAAAGTGAGCCCCTGGTACAGCCCGTGCTGCCCCCGACGGACAAATTCATGGTGCTTGGCACGCGCTTCATCAGAAGTGATGTCGCCAATGTCCCTGAGCAGCCGGTGGTTCCAGGAAGCAGCCAGGGTGATGGACTGTGGAAAAACCGTAGCATGACCCGCCCGCGCAACCCCGTGCAGGCATTCATTCCACCAGTTGTAAGGCGGGATACCCAGGCGCTCAATGCCCGGAGCATCATACCTGAGCTGGCTGATTTTTTCTTCGAGCGTCATGCGCGACAGCAGATCACCCACCCGCTGCCCAACGGGCAGGTCGGCATCCTGGAAAGGGAAATGTGGTTGTGCTGCCAGCAGCAGGCTGGCCAGGACTAGACCCAAGGAGAGGATCATTTTCATACTTTATCTGTTTAGGTAGTCTGCAAGCTCAATGGGTTGTTGATACAGATGGCCATCCCGGGCTGATAAGTTTTTTAAAAGACTCCGACACCGCGGGTTTTCCTGAATCCCCGGCCCCTGCTGGTGCCTGTTTTTAGGCTTGTCGCCTCTGTTTTGGACCTGTCTAAATTTTTTTTCGAGCCCAAAATAGTTTTTTTTGTGCGGGTTTTCATCCCCTTATAGCTCATAGGGCTGGTTATGTGACATCAACAATACGACAACAGCTAGCTTTTGCCGCTGGCAGAAAATCCGCGCAGGCGCAGGCTGCCCCCTTTCGGTCAGACACCAGAGCAGGCCGTAGAAACCATCCCTTTACAATTCCACGGATTGCCCGGCAAGAGATGGCAGCGCAAAAAAATCTATTTTCCCCACGATTGATTATCTTTATAGCTCTTTATGGCAAGTTCCTCCCGTGCATCCAATTCATTGTGCGTATGACCTTTCACATAGAAACAGCCCGCCTGTGGCTGCGGGAATTTCGGGACAGCGACGCACAGGATATGTTCGTCCTGGATGCAGACCCTTTGGTGCACCGCTTTTTGGGTAATCGTCCTGTACAGACGATTGAGCAGGCGCGTGCGACCGTCTCTCATGTACGTCAGCAATATGAGGACCACGGTATAGGCCGATGGATTGTCATCGAAAAGCAGCACGGCCGCTTTGTTGGTTGGAGCGGGTTGAAGCTGGTCCGCGAAGAGGTCAACGGGCGCAGCGATTACTATGATGTGGGCTACCGCCTTTTGCCCGCTTTTTGGGGAAAAGGATACGCTACAGAATCGGCCAAAGCTGCGCTGGAATATGGTTTTGGAGAGTTGCAGTTATCAGAGATCGCAGGCACTGTACACCGCGATAATCAGGCTTCGCGCAAGGTGTTGGAAAAATGCGGCCTGCAACATACCGGAAGTTTTTACTGGCAGGAATTGCCGTGCGAATGGCTGGAAATAAGCCGGGCGACATGGCAGGAAAAAATATACCCTTCTGTCTAGACAAAGAATCTATGTATACACGTACCATTTTTCTCCTCTTCCTCTGCAGCTACGCCCTGCTAGACTGCCCCGGGCTGCGGGCACAGGACAGTCTTTTGCTGCGGGAGTCCGTTCAAAAATGGCAAAATGCCGCTGCCTACACCCTGGAGGTTGCCCGGGCCATGCCTTGGGAGTATTACGACTTCAAGCCCGTGGAAGAAGAATTTACCTTTGCGCAGCAACTTGAGCACATGGCCGGCAATATGCAGTGGCTGGCCGGCAAATACCTGCGCGGGCAGGCATTTACGCACCCGCTGCTCGAGCAGACCACGCGCACGCCCGAAGAATCGCTGAGTCTGCTGGAAATATCGCTGGCCTTTGCGGAGGAAACCCTGGCACACTACCCTGCTGATTCACTCAACAAGGTACACGACTTTTTTGCAGGCCCCCTCAGTAGCCGGCAGCTCATCCACCTGCTGCACGACCACCACACCCACCACCGCGGACAGCTGATTGTATACCTGCGCCTTAAGGGCATTCGACCGCCCCGGTACCGGGGGTGGTAGGGCTGTGGCCCAACGAATCAAAGCAGGGATGGTGTCAAATACAGGTTGGATCAAGGCTCAGGCTTTGCTACTGCGGTGAAATCGTACAGTATAATTTTGCTCTAACCTGTGAGCAGACGCTCATTAGCTGCTTCTGTTCCAATGGCCACTATTTTTTCACACAAAAAAACCAAGCAACATGCGCTGGATACTACTCATGCTCATAGGCAGCCTCACGCAGGTAATTTTTTCCCAAAATACTTACAGCTACTGGCTGACCGGCAGCGCAGCTGACGTCAACGCCCCCGCCAGGCCAGGCCTGCTGCTCGCCGGCGGCGGCCCTGACAATGACGACGCCATGCGCTGGCTGCTGCAGCTGGCCGGCGGCGGCGATGTGGTGGTCATCCGCGCCAGTGGCTCGGATGGTTACAACAACTATCTTTTTGAGGAGCTGGGCGTAGGCGTCAACTCCGTAGAGACCATCCGCTTCGACAGTCCGCTGGCAGCCCAGGACACTTTTGTTATCAATCGCATACGGGCAGCGGAGGTGCTGTTCATTGCGGGCGGTGACCAATACCAGTATGTTGCCAACTGGCAGGGGACAGCCGTTGAAGAGGCTATACATTATCTTATTCAGGAGAAACGAGTAGCCATTGGCGGCACCAGTGCCGGCATGGCCATTTTGGGCGAGTATTTCTATGCGCCCGCGGGCACTTCAGCTACCTCACCGATAGCACTGGCAGCTCCCTTCCATCCCACCCTTGACGGGCTTAGCAGCAGTCATTTCATTGAGCACCCCGCCATGGAAGGGGTCATTACGGATACCCATTATGCGCAGCGCAACCGACAGGGGCGGCACTTCGTATTTATGGCGCGGTTGGCTGCCCTCAGTGGCGAACGTGTTTACGGTATTGCCTGCAATGAATCCACCGCTGTTGCTGTCGACGAGCAGCAAATGGCACGTGTTTTTGGTGAATTTCCGCAATACACTGACCACGCGTATTTTTTGCAAGTTAATTGTGAGCCCGCCTTTTTACCGGAGTTATTGCAGGCTGGCAGCCCGATCACCTGGCATCGGGAGTCTGCCGCAGTGAAAGTATACAAACTGCCCGGCACCATAAACGGTAATAACTGGTTTGATCTCAACAGCTGGCAGCAGGGCAGTGGCGGCAGCTGGGAACATTGGTCGGCGACCAATGGCAGCTTTTCGATGCTGGCCGGCAACGCCCCCGATTGCACGCCTTCTTCGGTAAGCCCGCCATCAGCAGCCAAATTGCATTGGTTTCCCAATCCTGCAGAAGACTGGATCCAACTGCAACTGGCTGAAGATGAGCGTACGCCGCAGCGCGTCGAGCTACTCAACCTATTGGGGCAACAAGTGGCCGTATGGGAGGCCCCCGTATCGACGATCTCTTTGCAGGGACTGCCTTCTGGTCACTACATTATCCGGTTTTACCGGGAAGGCTATTACGCCACAGAACGGCTTGTAAAATTAGGGCACTGAAAATAATTACTGCCGGGACAAACAGCATACCGTTGGGTGCGTGTTAGATGGTTTTGCCTGCGGCAAAATAATTCTTTCCGGGCGTTTTCGCGCTTTTGAAAGAGGGCCGCAGGCGCTGTGTGGCTGAAAAAACGTGAAAACCCACGTACAAGAGTCGTTTTGCCCCTGTTGAGCAATAACCGAATACGCGCTTAATCAGGGTGGCAGTGAAACGCAACGCTTGCCTTTTGGGTCTGCTCGCTGTTGTGATCGAGTGCAGCGGTCACTTCCAGGATCAGATCGGTATGGCTGCTCAGCGTATTAACCCACTGCTCGCGTATTTGCAGGGTCGTTCCATGTATGTGCCTGTCAGCTTCATAGATAACTGTATTATCTGACTTGCGACGCAACTGTATCTGCCAACCGTGGAGTTCTGTCTCAGCGCTGATGTCGGCCTGCAGTAGTACCGTCTGATTGCCTGCAAATGTCTGCCCGGCAGTTGGTGAGAGGATAGAAATCTCGGCCTCTAACGCCGGCACCTCCTCTTTCGTACAGCCGGAGGTCACCACCAGCGAGATCCAAAGAGGCAGAATAAATATTTTAGCATAATTTTTCATGACATATAAAGTATTGGTTAACGAAATTCTGAAAGTAAAGGATTGGAAAGGAAATCTTCATCGGTCAGGGATTGGAGGAAGGCGATAATTGCCTGCTTTTCTCCCTCTGCAAGCTCGATCCCCAATCGGCCATTCTGTCGGAGAAGTGTATCGAGAGTTGGGCTATCCACCACACCCGTATCATAAAAATCCAGTACCGCTTCGAGGTTTCGGAAGCGGCCATCGTGCATGTAAGGACGTGTCTTTTCCACATTGCGCAAAGAAGGCACTCTGAATTTATAGCGATCCCCGTCATTAAGCGTAATCCGATGGCGTCCTGTATCTTCCGGATTGCCCACAGGCAGGCCATTGTTGCGGTAGCTATCATCTGTAAACAGCTCGCCACTGTGACAAGAGGCGCACTTCTGTCGGAATAGTTGCAATCCCTGAAGCTGTTGTGCGCTGAGCTCGCCCCCCTCGTTGCGGACAAATTTATCGTAGGGAGCATTGGCAGAAACACACATAAGCTGGAACTGCGACAATGCCCTGAGAAATCGGTCGGTTGTGATTTCTGTAGAGCCAAAAGCAGCCGCAAATAAGGACGGATACTCGTCGTGCTGCCGCAGTTTGTTCAGCACATTCGGCAACCGTTCATCCATTTCGTCCTCATTCTCGATGGGTTGCAAGGCAAATAAATCGAGGTGAAAAACCCCGCCATCCCAAAAAAACTCACGCGACCAGGCAAGGTTCTGTATAGGCAAAGCATTGCGGAGGCTGAGCCTGTCATCGATACCGTGGCTCAGATCGTGGCCATGCTGGGTGAAACCTGCCGATTGTTGGTGACAAAAACCGCAACTAATGCTGCCATCGCGGCTCAGGAGGCCATCGTAAAAAAGCCGGCGGCCCAACTCGAAGCCTTCAGGAGTAACCGGATTGGCCGCCAAATCATATTGAGGCGGCGGGAAATTGGCAGGCACCTCAAAACTGACCTCAACAGGTGTGGAATCTTCGCCCTGCTTACAGCCGGTAAGCACCAACACAGTAGTAATGACGCCCGTAAATAATAAAGATGCGTATTGCATAACGAAAAAGCTAAATACACCCCGGAGCAGTAACGCTCCGGGGTGATCGTGGGAAAGGATTAAAACGAGATACTAGTTGTGGATATGGTCAAAGGCAAACATATCCACATAGTTGTTAGCCACATTAACCGAAAACGGAGAGAACATGACCGTTGGATTGGCAGCAATACTGATATTTTGATTGCCGCTAAACAGCTTGAGAATGTCCGCTGTCAGGTGTACCTCAGGCTTGGTATCCTTGCGCACTTTTGCAACCTCATTACCAAATGACAATGATTTGGTTTTGATATTATTGATCGTTGCGCTGCTGTAACCTCCAAAACCACCTATGTGGTACCGGAATCGTCTCTGCCCGTCGTTGCCGACCGGCGCCTGAGGTGAAACACCCTCTGTTTTGACGAAGATATAGCCACTGTTCCAGGCCCAGTACATGTTCTCTTCCCCTGTGAAGGCAGCGACATCCAATACACCCGTCCGGTCAGCAGGTGCCATGGTATTGCGCAGACTGTCGACACCGATGACAAAGCTGACAGATGTGTAGTTGCCTGCAGGAACATTGTTGAGCACCACTTTATGGGTTTCTTCTTTGTGCTCCTGGATCAGGAAATAGCTCTCATTTTGCGGTACGACATACTCACTGCCATCTTCCGTTTTCAGTTTAATATTGCTGATAAAATACTGAAAAAGCGAAAAAGTGATATTTTCTCCCGCTGCATTGGTGTAATTGCCTGTGTTGAGTTGCAAATCCTGCCCCCCGGCCACATTGTCAAATTCAAATACAATGCTACCCTTGTCGGTTGATTTAAATTCTTCTTTTTCGCAAGCCGAAAATACAGTTACAGCAAAAATTGCTGCAAATACCCAGTACAAATTATTGATTTTCATTTTATTGAATTTTTTGATAACAAAATAATAAGAGGATGTACCCATCCCCAAGCTGATTAAAAAAACACACTGATTCCTGCAGAAGCCCGGGGAAGTGGCTGAATAAGCCCTTCACCAAGTGTTGCTGCCAGCGGATGTTGATACAGGACCGAAAAAGACCAGCGGTTCAGGAAATAATCAAATCCCGCGCTTGCCCACAACGCTTCCCCACCCGTAAACTCCTCAGGCGTACCCGCGGAGCTGTCTGCCAGATTTTTTTCCCAAAAAAAACCAGCCGCAGGCAGTAATGCATGGTTGCGCAATTGTTTCCAGTAGAAAAGTCGTGCCGCCAGGCTCGACCGCCATCCAAAGCGGTAAGCATCCGCATCGGCTGTATTGAACCGCATATTGGCCTCTGTTGCAAGACCCAACGTGCGATACCTGAGGGTGTAGCTGATATTGACAGGAAAATCAACAGACCCACTGCCCGGCTGCATATTGCGCGGAAGGCGCAATCCATCGGACGTACGAAGCCGCGCACTGCCTGTGGGCAGTTTGACACCTCCTCCCAGCTGCAGTGCATGCCTGAATGACCGGCGACTGCTATCGCCACTGTTCAGTAGCACCCAACTGAGCAACAAAGAGGCATCTCCAAGCCCGCGGGCATGGTAATTTACCCCCTCCTCCGTACGCGAGAAGTGGTGGTAGGGCAGGAAACCAAATACCTGTACATTGTGACGTGCCGACCAGCGACCCCAGAGTTCAGCCGTGTAGTAGCCTTCCTCCGACCCCGACGCCTGCCCGTTGCCAAAAAGCGACGGATGCGTGCTGCGGTAAGCCCGGGACTGCAGCCGCAAACCAGCAAAATGCTGCTTGAACCCAGGCAGTATCCCGAGAAAATTGCCTCCTACGGCACAGCCACAAATGTCACAGGCAAGTCCCCTGCCGCTGGCGATTCCCAATACGAGAATCACCGTCAGCAATGATTTCATGACTGTGAATTAAAGTGAATATTGGGCGATACAATGCCAGCAACTTGTTCGGGAATTTCTGTCAAGGCAGAGAAAGAAGTATTTTCTCGCCCTTTTTCACTTATTGATGGTGCCTGGCAGTTCCTGCCAGGCAGGAGAAAGTGAGACCTGCGAACAGGGTTTTTACCCTGTAAAAAAATGCCGAACCGGTACTGACAATTACATCGCCGCCTACAACAGAAAAGAAGGTTGTTAAGCCTGTGGAGGATGGAACAGAGAGGAAGCGTAGTCTGAAACAGGTAGCTGCAAGGAAAGCCAAACGCCCTGTAGGGTACTAGCCTGTGAGAAGTCTGGCAGCTGCAACAATTGTACAGGCAGACAATGGGAAAGTTCTATCTTTTCGATAATGCGGAGTGGCCGCTCCTGTGCGTCACGGCGTTCTTCTTCAGCTGCCTGCAGTCGCTTAGCCAATACACACTGCCCGTTGCACTTAAGCGCAGGCTTGTCTCTGTTTTCACAAAGCTCACTGGCAATATAACTGCGATTAAACCCGTACCAAAGCCAGACGCCTGCCTTCAGCAGCAACTGCCAGGCAAAAAGAATGAGCAATATGGATGGTATGAACGCTCGCATAGGAATTTTCATGACGCGGCTGAGCCATGAAACGGCAATCGCGACCAAGGATAACGCAAAAGTACGTATATCTCTGGCAATACAAAGGTCCGTTAACAGACCTTTGTATTTTTTTTGCATCCAACATAAAAAAGATTGATCCATTGCATCTCAATTATATTTATCGTAATATTGCAATAAAATAATCATTGCTATGGGTGTTACCCGTACGGACTTACACGACGAAGCTGATCTGGCTATAGCCGCCATGGCCAAAGCGCTGGCGCATCCGGCGCGCATAGCCATTATCCGTTGTCTGCTGGCTTCGCGAAGCTGCATTACAGGTGATCTGAGCGAACAGATTGGGCTGGCACAGCCAACCATATCGCAGCACCTGAAAGAGCTCCGACAGATAGGTATCATACAGGGCAGTATCAGTGGCACCTCTGTCAACTATTGCATCAATCCGGTACGCTGGCAAGAGATTGGTGAAACCTTCACCGCCTTGTTTGCTGCCTTTCCTCAAACAGATACATGTTGCTAAGTATGAAAAATCAAGCAGCCGATCAACTCAAAGAGCTGGTGCGCGAGAAGTACGCAGCCATAGCCAATCAGCCCAAAAGCGACAATGCAGCTTCCTGCTGCGGGTCGGGTCCGGTATCCAACAAGGTCTACAACATCATGATGGATGACTACACCGAAGTGGCAGGCTATGCTGCCGAGGCGGATCTGGGACTGGGCTGCGGGTTGCCCACGCAGTACGCTAAGATCCGGCGCGGTGATACCGTCATCGACCTCGGTTCCGGTGCCGGCAACGATTGTTTTGTGGCCCGCCACGAAACC
This sequence comes from uncultured Saprospiraceae bacterium, assembly GCA_964441755.1. Lineage (GTDB taxonomy): Bacteria > Bacteroidota > Bacteroidia > Chitinophagales > Saprospiraceae > JAUMBM01. The sequence continues at coordinate 14,257 of CAYTVG010000022.1, read as the reverse complement.
GGTCCCGAGGGTAAAATCATTGGCATTGATTTTACCCCCGATATGATTCGCAAAGCGCGCGCCAATGCTGAGCGGATGGGCTACAACAATGTTGAGTTTCGCGAAGGCGATATCGAGCATATGCCTGTGAGCGATAACCTGGCCGACGTGGTTGTCAGCAACTGTGTACTCAATCTGGTACCTGACAAGCGGGCTGTCGTAGCCGAAATCTTTCGCGTACTTAAGCCTGGTGGCCATTTCAGTATTTCGGATGTGGTATTGGTAGGCGAGCTGCCCGCCGAACTCCAAAGCCAGGCTGAGCTCTATGCCGGCTGTGTGGCAGGTGCCATACAGATGAATGACTACCTTCGCATCATCGAACAGGCTGGTTTTCAAAATGTCATCGTCCAAAAGAAAAAAACCATCCTGCTGCCCGATGATATATTGGAGCGCTACCTCAATGCCGACCAAATCCGGGATTTCGCTGCCCGCGAAACGGGTATCTTTAGCGTCACGGTCTATGCAGAAAAGCCTGGCGGAAATATTCAACCTGCATTTGATCTGCTCGCCGCCGATGGCGGCAGCTGTTGCGGGGGTGGATGCTGCTAAAAAAATAGCTGCCGCAGCGGCAGCTATTTTTTTACATAAAAAACATACCAATTATATAGATTTTATATAGTTTTGCATCCGAAAAATGCACAAGCTATGCTACTAGACCGTCCCATAAAGCGTTGGTTCGTCAATCGACGCGGGCAAGACAGCAACGCGAAAAGCCTGATCAAGTCAATATCCTGGCGGATTGTGGGCACCATTGACACCATGCTAATCTCCTACTTCGTCACCGGCAAATTGGTCATGGCGGTATCGATCGGCTCTATTGAAGTGATGACCAAAATAGCCCTTTACTACCTTCACGAGCGCGCCTGGGAGGCTGCGACCAAAAGCAACAACGATGCCAACCTCAACGAATACGCCTGAGCTACCCCTCCTGGCAGCGGGTATGGACATTGCAGAAGAGTTGCGCGTACTCACGGATCTATATCCCGGCAGGCTTGTTTTTTCAACTTCTCTGGGACAGGAAGACCAGGTCATCACTCACCTTATTGCGCAGCTTCAGCTGCCCGTGAGCATTTTCACCCTTGACACGGGCAGACTTTTCCCCCAAACCCTCGACCTGCTGGCACGTACAGAGAGCCGCTACAAGCTGCGGATACAGTTGTACTATCCCGAGCGTGCCGCTGTTGAATCCTGGGTAGCACAGCATGGCATCAATGGCTTTTACGAGTCTGTAGCGCAACGCAAGTCGTGCTGTTATGTGCGAAAAATAGAGCCCTTGCAGCGCGCCCTTGCCGGGCATTCTGTGTGGATTACGGGCTTACGGGCGGAACAAAGCCCCAATCGGGCGGCTATGGAAAAGATTGAATGGGACAGCACGTATCAAATCATCAAATACAATCCGCTGATTCACTGGACTTATGAGCAATTGCTTGCCTATATTGAAGCACATCGCATACCCTGTAATCCACTGCACCAACAGGGATTTGTCAGCATAGGTTGTGCTCCCTGCACGCGTGCCATACAGCCTGGCGAGGATGCCCGTGCCGGGCGCTGGTGGTGGGAAGATTCGAAAAAAGAATGTGGACTACATTCAAAATGAGCTATTCATGCAACAACGACTAGTGAGTAACCCCAAAGAAGCTGCCTCAGTACATATCCTGCGGGAGGTGGCTGCCCAGTTTGAGCGGCCCGTGCTGCTGTTTTCCGGCGGAAAAGATTCCATCACCCTGGTTCGGCTGGCGCAAAAAGCTTTTTATCCGGCTCGCATCCCTTTTCCCTTGCTACACATCGATACGGGCCACAACTTTCCCGAGACGCTGGCATTCCGGGATGCGCTCGTGGCCGAGCTGGGGCTGGAGCTCATCGTACGCAAGGTACAGGACAGCATCAACCAGGGCAAAGTGCAGGAAGAAAAAGGTCGCTATGCCAGTCGCAACAGCCTGCAGACGGTCACCTTGCTCGATGCTATCGAAGAATTTCGTTTTGATGTCTGCATCGGCGGGGCGCGACGTGATGAAGAAAAGGCCAGAGCGAAAGAACGTATTTTCTCGGTAAGGGATGACTTTGGGCAGTGGGATGAAAAAAACCAGCGACCGGAATTTTTTGATATGCTCAATGGCCGTATTCAGCCGGGGCAACATGTTCGCGCGTTCCCCATCTCCAATTGGACGGAACTGGACGTATGGGAGTACATCATGGCCGAGCAAATCAGCATCCCCTCCATCTACTTTGCCCATAAGCGGCAGGTGTTCTTCCGCGACGGTATGGTATGGACGGCCAATGAGCATGTTTTCCGGGAACCCTATGAGCGGGTAGAGGAGCGGATGGTCCGCTTCCGCACTGTAGGCGACATGACCTGTACCGCTGCCGTGCTATCGGAAGCCGATACTCTCGAGGCCGTGGTCGCTGAAATCAGGGCATCGACCCTTTCCGAACGGGGAGCCCGCATCGATGACAAGCGGTCGGAAGCTGCCATGGAAAAGCGCAAAAAAGTTGGCTATTTCTGATGCAGCCTGCACAAGTATACAGTCCTGTGTTTCATAAAATCCCCTGCCACAAGCATGACAACTAACCGAAAACTTATCAAGCTGGCCACGGCCGGATCTGTCGATGACGGCAAAAGCACCCTCATCGGCAGGCTGCTATATGACACGCGCTCACTTACGACTGACAAGCTCGAGGCCATTGAGCGCAGCAGCCGACAGCGCGGTTTTGATTACCTCGATTTTTCGCTGGCAACCGATGGCCTTGTGGCCGAGCGGGAACAGGGCATCACCATCGACGTGGCCCACATTTATTTTAATACTCAGCGTACCAACTTTATCATAGCCGATACCCCGGGCCATGCGGAATACACGCGTAACATGGTTACAGGTGCATCGACTTCCGATGTGGCCATCATTCTGATCGATGTACGCAAAGGTGTGACTGAACAAACGCGCAGGCATTTTTTTATCAGCAACCTGCTGAAAATGCGTCATGTGGTGGTGGCTGTCAATAAGATGGATCTGGCAGGCTATGATGAACGTGCCTTCACAAATATTCGACAGACCTTTGAGCGGCTTGTCGCCGGCAGTGATTTTGATACGACTGCCGTGACCTACATACCCCTAGCTGCCTTGCTGGGGGACAACATTGCACAGCACTCGGTCAATATGCCCTGGTACCCGGGTCCGCACCTGCTGGAGCATCTGGAGAGTCTGGACATCGACAATGAAGAGCAGGAGCTGCCCCCCAGATTCCCTGTACAGTACGTCATACGACCCCGGACAGCCGCTTTCCACGATTTTCGGGCTTTTGCAGGTATGCTGTACGGAGGGCCGCTCAGTGTTGGTGACGAAGTCACGCTACTACCCTCCCAGGTGAGGACCAGCATTCGATCTATCCACTTTTACAACGAAAGCTATCAACAGGCGGCGCCGGGCAATTCCATCACGATTGAACTGGCTGACGAAGCTGATATCAGCCGGGGAGATATGATCGTCAAAACAGCTGCATTGCCACAGTCGCTGAAATCCCTGACGGCTACCCTCTGCCAGGTCAACAGCCGCCCCCTGAGGGTAGGCGACAAATGCTGCCTGCAGCACGGGGTGCATCGCGTACTAGCAAAAATTGAAAGCATCGAAGCACGTATCTATACCGATTTCTCAGGTGAAGAGCCCACCGATACCCTCTTGCTCAATGATATTGGCAGGGTGGTACTCAGACTGAGCAAACCTATACACTGCGATCCCTACAACCTTCACCGATCCAACGGTTCATTCATCCTGATTGATGAAAACAGCCATGACACCCTGAGTGTCGGGTTTATTCAATGAGCTGCATACGCAAAATGTCCTTTTTTTACAATACTACCCACTACAGAGCCCATACTTTTGATGGCGGTACAATGGTCCTGCGCCATTGGCTGTCCATCAAAAGTATGCCATGCGAACCTACTGTCTCGTCTCACTGATTTTCACCATAGTACTGTTAACCTCTCCTACCTGCAACAAAAATGAACCGGGCGGGCAGCCTCCTCTCGGGGTTGAAGCCCGTAAACAGTAAAGCATCGAGCGTGGGTATCATGCCTATCTGGCATGAGTGATGTGTGGCAACTTCCGCGCTGTTCTGTGCAGCGCGGAAGAATAGCCTCTTGATTTTCAGAAATTAACACACTTGCTATTTGATAATCAGGAAAAAAGCATTACATTGCTTTTGGGTTGGCGATTTTTTTTCTTTCAAAGCACCATTGTATCCAATGTTCTACCAAAAATACCTACCCCTTCCTGTTTTACGGCCCTATATCCATTGGTTCTACATATTGGAATATACCGGTGGTGATTCCGTTTTGGACGTACCCGGACTGGCAAATCCTTCCTGTGCGCTGGTTTTCAATTATGGTGACCGCTATCAGTTAAGCAATGTCCATTATACACAAGAACTACTACCGACAGCCTTTTTTTCAGGCGTTTCTACTGAACCGTTTACAATCAGTCTCCGGGGGCGAGTTGGCAGTTTGGGCGTGATTTTCCGTGCCGCAGCCTTTCTCGATAGTTTTCGCCTACCTCCCTTAGAGGAGCTGAACGACCAGCGGTTGAATGCGAGTGAATGGGCAGGCAGGGAGATGGACGATTTTTGCGCGCAATTGGCCGCTGCTGAAGGGGCTCATAAAAAAATAGACCTCGTCAATCAGTTTTTTATCAACTACTTTGGCCATCGGCAGCCAGCGATACAAACGGCTGACCAGCTTGCCAATCATATCCTTGAGCAGCGCGGATTGCTATCTATGGAGGCATTGACAACCAGGTTCCACGTAAGTGCGCGCCACCTGCGCCGTCTATTCAAAGAGCGCGTAGGCGTCAGCCCCAAGTTTTATGCGCGCCTCAAGCGGTTTGGGTATACGCACTACTGCCTGCAGGCAGGGCAATTCAACTGGCGACACTTTGTGGGAGACCACGGCTACTACGACCAGGCGCATCTTATTCGAGATTTTAAGACCTTCTCGGGTCGCCCGCCTAAGTTACAATGGCGGCCTGATGAATTTAGCCATTGATTTTTTCACGTAAACTCAGCACGTATGCATCAGTTTGACAACCGGCAGATTATCATCGATTATCTGGAAGCATTCCGGACACTCCCCATCACGGAAGAAAAATTTGAACGTTTTATTTCCGAACGCGATCCTGAGCTTCGCAGGCATGTCGAAGTTTTTCAGGCGGGCGTACCGGGCTATGTTCTGGAGCCACATGACATCATTGCCGAAGGCAATAAAGTGGTTGTTCGCTTTACTTTTCACGGCAGGCATACCGGCGAGTTGATGGGATTTCCACCTTCTGGTAACGAACTGAACGTCAGTGGCATTATCATCTACGAACTGGAGGGTGGTAAGATTATCCAGCACTGGATGGAATTTGATGTACCCAGTTTCATGCAGCAGATTGCCACGCCTGTACCTGCAGCACAAGTGATGGCCAACTAGTGTACCACCGTAGAGAAATTGTCTATATTGCGCAAAAATTAGTGCCGGCAGGTACTAATTTTTGCGCATTTTTTTGCACCCATCTGTAGGCTACGAATATGTTGCCGGCAGTCAATGAAGCGAAGGAATGGAGGAAGGCAACAAAAAAACTTTATCCGACAAGGAATTAACCATCGGCGATGTATTTACACCCCTCCGCTGGGCACTGTTTGCCATTGAGCAGATGGAGATTTTTGAAAAATGGATACAGGGAGCCAGTGTTTTTGACCCGACCATGGGTGAAGGAAACCTCCTTGAAGCACTGGTTGTCAAAGGTATGCAGCAAGGTTATGCGATACACGACCTGCCGGCTGATCGCCTTTTTGGCAACGAACTAAACACCCGCTACTACCGGCAGGCACTCACAAAATTTCAGGATAGCTATGGCTTGGACATGCGGTCCAATTTTTCAAATGAAGATATTTTGCATCTGGAAAGTCGCCCTTTTGACATCGTTTTTGGCAACCCCCCCTGGAAAAATTTTGTCGATTTACCGGAGACTTACCGGGAATCGCTCAAGGTATATTTTCACATGTATGAGTTGGCCGGCGATACGCGTCAACTGTTGCTGGGGGGCAGCAGGGTCGATATTGCAGCCCTCATCATTAGAGTAGCCATCAAAAATTTTCTTCGCCCGGGGGGAGAGGCCATCGTGTTTGTTCCCTTATCGCTGCTCCTCAACGACGGCGCCAGCCGCTCTTTCCGTACCTATCGCATCGAAGACATCAACTATGCACCCAAACGTGTCTTTGACTTTAATGACGAGCTGGTCTTTGAAGGCGTAGCCACCCGCTACGGCTTGGTGCATTTTGTACGCGATGAAGAGGCCGCATTCCCTATTCCATATACACGAACTGAACAGGGGCAATGGCTCAACTTTTCTGCCCGTCCAGCCTTTCGGACAACGGATCCCCTGACCGTACTGGCTCCGGACGAACAACCGGACTGGCATCAGCTTTTGCCAATCCGGCTCCCGCCCAGCGCCCGGCCGCGACAAGGCATCAATACCGGCGGAGCCAATGCGCGATTTATGTTTGATCAACTTGAACAAGTTGACAACCACCTGGTCCGGGTATCTAATCGTACACAACAAGATGTCCTGCTGCCCGCAGCCTATCTGTATCCGCTGATAACAGCCTGCAACTTTGGTCCAGCCCCTGCAGCGCCGAGCCGCTGGATTTTACTCCCCTACGATCAGACAGGCAAGCCCTTGTTGTGGGAAAAAATTGTTGCAGCGCCAGCGCTGCACAGCTACCTGTTGTCCCATGAGCAAGCGCTCCGCGGCCGCCGGGGAGCCATGCTCAATGCCCAGCTAAAGCGTGGCTTTTGGTGGGCTTTGCTGGGCGTCGGCAGCTACAATTTTTTTCCCTACAAAGTCGTCTGGGAAGCCTACGGCCGCACAAACTTCCGGCCCCAAATATTCGAAGGCCACTGGCAAGCCAACCAGTCCCTACAGGCATACATCCCCCTGAAAACCCTGGCAGCGGCGAACCGCGTCCAGACACAACTGTCGGACAAGCGCATCGAACACTACCTGCGCTCCATGAAAATGGAAGGAACCATGAACTGGGCCCAGCCGGGCAGAATCGGGCAGCTGATTGAGTATGATTCGGAAAAATGATGCGTGATTACGGCAGGATGACAAGAAAAAAATAGTGTTTTCAATTGAATAATCTTTCAATTTACTGAAAATCACCTCCTCAAAGTCATAAAAATTATTATCTTGTCAGCCGAGGTATTATGATCGCATACAACTTACAACCTAATGACAAAAATTCTACGTATTTTTTATGTCAGTATACTGACCTTGTTTAGTCTCCACCTCATCGCGCAGGATCCCCATTTTTCACAATTTTTTGGCAATCGTTTATATCTCAATACTGCCTATGCAGGCTTTGACAGAGGTGTCACGGCAACTGTCAATCACCGGGATCAATGGTTTGGCGTGCCGGATGCGAGGGGTGGAATATTCGATCGCGGATACCAGACGCTGGATGCGAGCATCAGCCTGCAGTTGCCTTGTATATTGGAATCCGACAACTTAAATGCCGGCCTGGCGCTCACGCTTCTCAGAGATGAAGCAGCGGCTGGTCCTTTGGTAACAACGGGTGTCGGCCTTGCCGGCAGTCAGGAATTTCGGTTGGTCGGGGACAGAAATGGTCTGTTTTTATTAAAAAGACTGGATATTCGGGTTGGTGGACAGCTTGCTTTTCAGCAAAGGCAGCTGAATGATCAGTTTCTGATTTATTCTTATCAGCTTGATCCTGTGGTGGGATTACTGGAACCTCCGGCGGGGCTAAACCTACGTACCTCTTTTTATCCTAACATGAGCGCAGGCTTGCTCCTCCGGGGCAATCTTTCAAAGAATAAATACAGAGACACGCAATTTACGTTGGGTATTAATCTGGCTAACATCAATAAACCGGTCGTCGCGCTCAACGAAGCAGCCGACGATTACGGATTACCATGGCGTTGGACGTTGTATGCAGGAAGCTCATTCCTGATAACCCGCTTCAAAGGGGTGCGTGCGCCTTGGTACATATCACCACAATTTCGGTGGGATACCTACCCTGCTGTAGGCTTGAATCTGCAGACATTAGGCTTCTATGTTTTCGAAAAAGCCTACTATTTTGGACTTTTCTACCAATACAATTTTCCTGATGCGGCTAATACAGCCCCGGGATTTTATGGCAGGAACACCAATGCGATGGCCATCAATGTGGGGTTTGACATCCGAACGGTCATGGACAACGGTCGTCCATGGAGACATCGGGAGTCCGGTGTTGTCGTTGGCCTCTCTTATGATGTGAATCTGGCAGGTCTCGATGCTTCTGCAGTGGCTGGCGCTTTAGAGCTTACGCTACGTGCCACTTTTACCAAAGAGAAGAAGCCGCGCCGCTGTGGTGCCGAGCTGGCCAGGTCAGAAATTTACAATGGCAAGTGTCCGATCAATTACTGACAAAACACGGCCGGGTATTTATCCAATCGGTTGACTTTATACGTGTAATACAATTTTTCCTGCTGTTCAAAGTTACTAACCTCTGTCATCCCGGAATCAAAGGTTGGAACGGCAGTTATTTTTTGGCTTTATTAACTCGCAATTTGTATGAGCTCGAATTTCAGACATTTATTGATATTGACTTGCTTTTGGATCCTCTCATTTTGGTCAGTACAGGGCTTGTGGGGGCAATGCGATGCAGGCTTCACCTGGACGGTGTCTGGTTGTAATACGGTTGTCTTTACACCGGATTCTGTTAGCAGTAGTTTCGTCTATCAGTGGAATTTTGGGGACGGGACTAGTTCTAATCAGCAGAATCCTATACACACATTCATTTCTTATGGTGGCAGTACAGCTTCATTTAACGTGACCCTAACAGTGAGTTCACCCACCTGTACAACGACATCGATTACACAACCGATAACCATTTCTCAGGTACCCAATGTTGCGATACAGGATACCTCGGGTAATGATTTTGTCGCTTGCAGCAATGGAATGTTAACCATTCGCAATACATCATCAACCATAGCAACCAACAGCAGTTATACCATTGACTGGGGAGGAGGAAACCCCCAGCCTAATGAGGTGACTCTACCAAACTTTACTCTATTGACCAGATCTTATGCCCAAAGACGATTATACAATATTGTGATTTCAATTACGGGTCAAAACGGATGTGTTTCTAGAGACACGTTTCCTTTCATTTACAGCGTACAACCTAATGTCGGAGGTGGTTTGCCAACTTTAAGTCCAATCTGCCTGCCAGGTAGTGCTGAAATTCTTTTTTCAAATTTCACAAATAACACGCCGAATACCCGATATGTCATTGTTGCCAATGACGGATCAGCAGCGGATACCATCAACCATCCTCCTCCGACATCCTACTTTTATCCATTTGATTCTACAGCCTGCGGTATTACTGCGCAAATTAATAATCAAACCTACAACGATGCCTTTCAGGTATCGATCACCGCAATTACGGGTTGCCCTAATCAGACGGCCTCAGCAGCGGTAGGACCTATTCGTACCATCAACGTGCCCGTGGCAGATTTTGTAGTGAATCCTCTTCAGGGCTGTCAAAACCAAACATTTGAAATTCGAAATCAAAGCCAATCAGGTTTATTTTGGAATTCTACGACTAATACCTGTTCGTCAAATATGAGGGTTGTCTGGTCAATCTCTCAAGGAACCGGATATACCCTCACATCTGGTTCGCTAAGTGATTCCACAGGATTCGATGTAAGATTCACTACCCCTGGTATCTACACCATCGGACTAGTAGTGGAGAACAGAATTGAAGATGATCCTTTTGACTCAGATCCCGATTGCCCTGCAGACACACTTTTTAGAACTATCTGTGTTATCCCGGTCCCCGACGCAAGCTTCACGGCTGACAGTATCCAGGGTTGTGCACCCCTTACCGTCAGTCCGGCAAATACCTCCAATACGCTCAGTAGCTGCGGCGGTACGACTACCTATACCTGGAGCCCTGTACTTACAGCATCGGAATGTGGGAATGGAAACGGTTTTACTTTTCTCCCCGGCGGAAATTCCAATAGTACCAGTCCGTCGATTCGATTTGACTCTTCCGGCATATACCGGCTTTCGCTGCGCGTGGAAAATGAGTGCGGGGTGGATAGCTTTGAACGGGAAATCAGGGTACTTAACCCGCCTGTAGTACGGCTGCAACCAATACCGGATTCTTGCTTCTCTAACCCTTTTAGTATTCAGCCTGCCATAGATGTAGCATTGGGTTGTTACGATACTCTAACTTATAGCTGGACTTTTCCCGGAGGTCAGCCTAATGCTACTACAGGGCAGACACCACCTGCCATAATCTATACCGCTGCTGGTCAGTACATACTTACACTTACAACCACCAACAGTTGTGATAGCACGACTGCACGGGATACTTTCCGACTTTTTTCGCCTCCTGTGATACCTCTTATCACTGTCAGTTCTCCTGTTTGTGTAGGAGAAACGATTCGATTCGTCAATAACTCCACCGCTTCGTTAACCTATGAATGGTCAGGACCCGACGGTTTTACCTCCCAACTCCCCAATCCGGTCATCACCAATGCAAGTACTGTGAACAGTGGCATTTACAGCCTCACTATTACGGATGCCAACGGGTGTATAAATAGCAGAACTTTCAATGTACAGGTTACCACCAATGCTCCCATTACTATTTTCCCGGATCCCGCAAGTGTTTGTATCGGACAATCCCTCACTCTTACCGCGGCGGGAGCACCCAATTTTAGCTGGTCCCCCGGCACATATCTGAATTCAAGTAGCGGCAGTACCGTCATTTTTACGCCCCCCGCACTTGGAGAGTATATGCTTTACGTCGAGGGACTGGACAATATTCAATGTAACGGCCGTGATTCGGTGCTCGTTACAGTCAATCCTTTGCCTGTGGTAGCCGCAGGGCCGCCTAAGACGGTATGTACAAACACTGATCATCAGCTCATGGGTACCCCCGACCCGACACAGGGCGGTACAGGTTTCTGGACTGGGCCTCACGTTTCTTCCTCTGGTTTATTCAATGCGCCCCAATCTGGTACGTATGAGGTTGTATATCACTATCGCGATGGAAATATGTGTGAAGACAGCAGCAGTGTTGTCATCTGTGTTATCCCACCTCCCTTCGCTGATTTTGAGATTGACAACTCATTTGGGTGCAACTCGTTGACTGTAGCCACTGACAACCTTTCAAATATAACCGGCCAGTGCTCTTCTTCTACCCTTAGCTGGTCGGTAAGTATTGACAATGCTGGTACAGCCTGTACGCCTGCCGCCAACGGATGGACATTTCAAAGCGGAAGCAGCGCTGCTTCCCTAGAACCAACTTTGGTGTTCAGTCAGGTGGGACGATACCTGTTGTCATTGAATGTAAGTAACCAGTGCGGAATGAGCACACATGTCGATACCATTGAGGTTGGCAGTTTGCCAACGGTTATGATTGATCCCATCAATGGTGCCTGTGATGGTGCAACTTTTACGGCTGCTGCTCAGGTAAATTCTTGTTTCAGTCCGGTATCCTACAATTGGTCCTGGCCCACGGCACAGTCTTCGACGAGTCCTTCTCCGCAGATCTCTGTCACGGGTATGGGCGCCTATACAATCTCTTTGACAGTCACCAATGCTTGCGGTAGCAGCAATGATACGGCACTCATCAATATTCAGGGAAGTATCAATGCTGAAGCTATTTTGAGTGATACCTTTAGCTGTATTCCTGCTACTATCACTGTCGATAATATTTCTACAGGGACACTGGAAAGTTATCTGTGGAATGTCAGTGCAATCAATCCCTCGAACGCCAGTGGATTTTCTGTCAATCCCTCTAATAATATTGCTGAGCCAACACTAGTTTTCAGTCAGTCCGGTAGTTATCTGGTTGAGTTGTCCGCAACTAACAGTAGCTGTGGGACTGATGTGTGGCGTGATACCATTCTGATTCGTCAATCGCCTGTTGTTTCTATGCAACCCATTGGTGATTTTTGTGGCAGTGCTACTTTTTCACCTGTCGCGACCTGGGGCGTCCCTGTCGATTTTATCGACTCCGTCCGCTGGACTTTCCCTCCTGGCAGTATTCCCGCAACATCGACTTCTCTTACACCCGGACAGGTAACCATTAATGCAGCGGGACAGAATTTGCTGGTCTGTGTTACTGCTTTCAACGCCTGCGGACAAAGTCAGGATTGTACTACTTTCAGCATCCTGCAGGGGCCGGTAGTTAATATCACCACTGACCGCGATACCGTCTGCCTCGGGCAGACGGTAACCGTCAACAACCAGAGCAGCGGGGACGGCCTTTCCTTTAACTGGTCTGCATCTCCGGCAGGGCTTACTTTCTCTCCCGCCAACAATGCTGTTTCCCCGACCATCAACATACCGCCAGGTGCTGAAATTGGCAACTACCAGATCAGCGTTCAGATAACCAACCCTGTCTGTGATGGTGTAACCTGGGATACCACCCTGCGCGTCTCAAGGCCGCCGGTAGTCTCCCTGGACTCTATCCCGGATTTTTGTGAGTCGGCAACTTTTACCCCTGTCGCGACCTGGGGCGTCCCTGTCGATTTTATTGACTCTGTGCGCTGGACTTTTCCTCCGGGTAGTATTCCTGCAACATCGACTTCTCTCATGCCGGGACAGGTAGCCATTAATACAACGGGACAGAATTTTCAGATCTGTGTTACTGCTTTCAACGCCTGCGGACAAAGTCAGGATTGTACTACTTTCAGCATCCTGCAGGGGCCGGTAGTTAATATCACCACTGACCGCGATACCGTCTGCCTCGGGCAGACGGTAACCGTCAACAACCAGAGCAGCGGGGACGGCCTTTCCTTTAACTGGTCTGCATCTCCGGCAGGGCTTACTTTCTCTCCCGCCAACAATGCTGTTTCCCCGACCATCAACATACCTCCGGGTGCTGAAATTGGCAACTACCAGATCAGCGTTCAGATAACCAACCCTGTCTGTGATGGTGTAACCTGGGATACCACCCTGCGCGTCTCAAGGCCGCCAGTCGTCTCGCTCGCCGATATACCGGATTTTTGTGAGTCTGCAACTTTTAACCCGGTTGCTGAATGGGGTATCCCTGTCGATTTTCTTGACTCTGTGCGCTGGACTTTTCCTCCGGGCAGTACTCCGGCAACCTCGACTTCTCTTGTGCCGGGGCAGGTAATACTCAACACCACAGGTCAGGATTTTCAGGTATGCGTCACCGCTTTCAATGCCTGCGGACAAGACCAGGCTTGTACTACTTTCAGCATCCTGCAGGGGCCGGTAGTTAATATCACCACTGACCGCGATACCGTCTGCCTCGGGCAGACTGTCACCGTCAACAACCAGAGCAGCGGGGACGGCCTTTCATATAACTGGTCTGCATCTCCGGAAGGGCTTACTTTCTCTCCCGCCAACAACGCCGTTTCCCCGACCATCAATATACCTCCGGGTGCTGATATTGGCAACTACCAGATCAGCGTTCAGATAACCAACCCTGTCTGTGAAGGTGTAACCTGGGATACTACCCTGCGCGTCTCAAGGCCACCGGTCGTCTCCCTGGATACTATCCGGGATTTTTGCGCGTCGGCAACTTTTAACCCTGTCGCAACCTGGGGTATACCAACCGATTTTATTGACTCTGTGCGCTGGACTTTTCCCCCGGGCAGTATTCCTGCAACATCGACTTCTCTCATGCCGGGACAGGTAATACTCAACACTACAGGTCAGGATTTTCAGGTATGCGTCACCGCTTTCAATGCCTGCGGACAAGACCAGGCTTGTACTACTTTCAGCATCCTGCAGGGGCCGGTAGTTAATATCACCACTGACCGCGATACCGTCTGCCTCGGGCAGACGGTAACCGTCAACAACCAGAGCAGCGGGGACGGCCTTTCCTTTAACTGGTCTGCATCTCCGGCAGGGCTTACTTTCTCTCCCGCCAACAATGCTGTTTCCCCGACCATCAACATACCTCCGGGTGCTGAAATTCGCAACTACCAGATAAGCGTTCAGATAACCAACCCTGTCTGTGATGGCGTAACCTGGGATACTACCCTGCGCGTCTCAAGGCCACCGGTCGTCTCCCTGGACACTATCCCGGATTTTTGTGAGTCGGCGACTTTTAACCCGGTTGCTGAATGGGGTATCCCTGTCGATTTTATTGACTCTGTGCGCTGGACTTTTCCTCCGGGCAGTACTCCGGCAACCTCGACTTC
>CAYTVG010000021.1:29912-59102 GCA_964441755.1 uncultured Saprospiraceae bacterium | reverse complement strand
TGCTTTGGGCAGGCCCGGCTTTTTGCTCAGGCCATCCGATGAAGGTGGCTTATGAGATGGTCGACCCTATTTGGACAGTTTTCGTCAAAGTTAAGGAAAATAAATTTCAGTTCAGTGGTCCGGTGACTCGTCAATTCAAACAGAAAGCACTAATCATACCGCTTAGCAGCGCACATCAGCAGGCCGGAGTGAATGTCAAGGTTTGCGGCGGAAAAATCTCTCGCAGAGAGAATTTTCTGTCAGCAACCCGTAGGGCTTGACCTTGACGTTCACGGAGGGATGCGATATCTTTGCGGCTGCGGTTTGAGTAGTTAACGGTAAGTGTCGGTGGCGGCGTTACAGGCTCTTCAGGTTTATACACGCTGGCAGGGGTTTCGTAGCTCAGGGAAGAGTGCTTACGATGGTAGTTGTAGTATTCAACAAAGTAGCTGACGCTTCGCTCCAAATCTTTGCCGTTATCACTGGGATTGAGGAATATATGCTCGTACTTGATGGTTCTGAAAAAGCGCTCCACCCATACATTGTCAAGGGCGCGGCCTTTTCCATCCATAGAGATAAGTATGCCCTTCATTCCCTTGATTGCATTCACGTACTCATCTGAAGTGAACTGGCTTCCCTGATCAGAGTTGATAATGGCAGGCTTACCGTGCTTCCGGACCGCTCTTTTGATGATCTGAACCACCCATTTTGCCTCCATAGTGTTGGAAATACTCCAGTCTACCACATACCGACTATGCACATCTATGATCACAAATAGATACATGAACCCTCTTCGCATGGGGATATAACTGATGTCAATACTCCACACCTCGTTGGGACACGTTGTCTTATGGTTGCGTAGTAAGTATGGGTACTTGTACTTTGTCGGATCAATTACGGTCGTTCTTGGTCTGGCATACACGGCACAGATGCTCATGGCGCGCATGAGAGTCCTAACCTTTTGTCTTCCAATGGTATAACCCAAAGATTTGAGCTCTTCTGTATATCGTCGGGTACCGAATGTACAATCCTTCAGATACAGTTTGTCCATGTCCTCCATGATCGTTGTATCGCTCCCCTGATCAGCCCGGCTACGGTAGTAGAAACTGCTTTTGGCAAGACCCAGCAACTGACACTGCCTATTTACACTCAATTCAGTGTAGCTAGTATCAACCCATGTGCGCCGTTGAGCCATAGGTACTAGAGCAACTTTTTTTTTAACCAGTCATTTTCCACTTTGAGCCGCCCGATCTGGCTGTACAGCTCTTCTTTCTCTTTGTCAGAACTGTTCTCCTGCTTGTGTTTAGCTCCGAACAGTGACTGAGCGTTCGCCAGAAACTCGGACTTCCAGGAGCTGATCTGTGCAGGCGTCAGCTGGTATTCCTGGGCCAGTTCCGACAATGTCTTGTGTTCCTTGATTGCCTCTAGTACCACTTCGGTCTTGAAGGCAGCACTGTGTTTTCTTCTTGTGTTCTTCATAATTGATAGCAAGTTAAGTTTTCTTAAGTTGCTGTCCAAATTTTGCCGACCACCTCATTATGACTGTTCTTGCTGTTTAGATTTAGGCGTGATTGTAAAGTCGAAACTTCTTCCCGAAGCTTGACATTCTCCGAACGAAGGGTAACGATTTCAGTTTCCAGATCGTCAATGCGCTTCAGCAAAACTGAAACGAGCAATTTCAAATCCTTTATTTCGTTCGGTAATTCCATGCGACTAAGCTACAAAAAATTGTGTAAATTGCCACAAGATTAAAAACATGGCTAAGCTTTTACGAAAAAAAATCATAATTATGCTTGATTTAGATGTTGATAAGATTAAAGTTGCTTTATTGCAAAACAAACTTATACATGAGTTTAATATTAAAACTTATGCCCCAATCACAAATATGTCCACTGAAGTCATTTATGATGTATTTAAAATAAATTTTCAAAAATATGATCTAGATTTTTTCAAATTTTCAGACGGCATGTACTTTAGTTGGAAATATTATAAATCTACATTATTGAATTTTGGAGGGATTTGTAATATTAATAGCTTGCTAGACATAATTGCAAGTCCGATAGATGTATACTGCCCAGAAGAACTACTAGGATCAAAGAAATTAGTTAAATTTGATACTTTCGATGAAGCCTCTATTTTGTCAAAATATGTACTATTGAATATCTCTACCGATAATTCACTGTCACTCTGGTACTGGGATGAAGATGGAGATAAATATCCATTAAATCTGACTATTAGTGAATATGTCAAGCAGGCAATTGTATATAGAGGGGCTTTTAACTGGCAATATTTTTGGATTGATACTGATAGGATTACTTCAAATGAATGTAGCTGGGCGTGTGGGACTACCGTAAAAAATACTATAGCAGAAATTAAAATTGTATTGAACCTGATGCGCGATATTTTTCCTGATGAAAGTTTCAAAAACATAGAAGAAAGGTCAAAATCTATAGAAACTTCTTTGTTGAATATTTTTAATATATGAAATTTTGTACCCATGCCCTACCACTTCTCCCACACCCGCGCCACCCGCGCCCGCCGTCGTTCCCCGGGACTATTCTTCCAGCCCAAACTAACCGTGAACGCACCGGGTGATCAGCATGAGCAGGAAGCGGACCGCGTGGCCGATCAGGTGATGCGGATGCGGAGTAACGAGGAGCCGATAGCACAGCGTATGCCCCTCACGCCGGTCAACGGTGTGCAGCGAAAGTGTACCGAATGCGAGGAAAAGGAAAAGGTGCAACGCGCCGAAACCGGCAGCGGCAAGACAGGCGGCCAATCGGCGCCTCCTATTGTCAGCCGGGTCTTGTCGTCCGGCAGCGGCCGGCCGATGGACGCCGGTACGCGGCAGTTTATGGAGAACCGGTTCGGACAGGACTTTGGGCAGGTACGTATCCATACCGGCAGCCAAGCGGCGGAAAGTGCGGTGGCCATACAGGCGAAGGCATACACGAGCGGGCGGGATATTGTTTTTGGGGCAGGGGAGTACCGCCCGGATAGCAGTGAAGGGCGGCGTTTGCTGGCGCATGAGTTAGCGCATGTAGGGCAGCAGGGGGAAGCGAGCCTTCCACAGATCCAGAAAAAAGATGCTGTAGTTCCTGCGGTCGCGCCTCCTGCTCCTGCGCCCAAATATACACGATGTTCTGAAGCGCGTTCCGAAATCATAGAGGCGGCACGCCAGCGGGCGATCGATTACGTGCAGGTAACCATACGGGCGCTCACCGCAGAGCCCAAGGCTAATACCAAGTATGGCCGGGCACTGCTTCGCCATTTTGTATTGGGTACGCCTACTCCGGGAGTGGTGGGAATAATGTTTGACACAATGATGAGAATGCTTATTCAAACTAATTTTCGAAATATCCTGACTGAATTGCACCGACGGCGAAATTTCAGATGCGACTTTGCGAATGCAGATTGTAGCGGAACTACCCAGGCTTTTTGGGATCCTGCCG
This sequence comes from uncultured Saprospiraceae bacterium, assembly GCA_964441755.1. Lineage (GTDB taxonomy): Bacteria > Bacteroidota > Bacteroidia > Chitinophagales > Saprospiraceae > JAUMBM01. The sequence goes on along the minus strand of CAYTVG010000021.1, from coordinate 55,671 downwards.
ATGATCTGATCCATATTTGCCAGCCTTTTTTCAGCAACAGTTTCGGCCTTACTTGCCGGGCTATTATCCTGATCCATGAGTGCGCGCACGATGTAGGCGTTGATGCTGCGCCCGGACCGCATACTCCAAACAGGGGGGAAGCGGCTTACCCAACCGGAAATGTACCTGCACCCGCCGGCCAGACTGCTGTGGGAAGGATAAATGTACCGGATGCCTATGCATTTTTTGCTGCGCATATTTGGCGCGATACTGATACTGGAAGAAGTTGTTTCTAAAGATAAGGATCTCTTTTTTGCCGATAAAAATAGCCATGTCCCCCAACCTCCACACCACCCTCGCTTTTCTCGCCGAACTCACCCGTTACCGTCTTGCGGCGTATTTCGGTCAGGAGGCCAGTCCTCCCCAGGTACCGGCCTTGCAAGACGACGATGCGCCGCTCTCCCGCTTTATTCAGCAGCGGCGGCCCACGGTGGATGAGTTCGTTACCCTGGCAACAGCCCTGGCGCCGCATGTCTGGCCTGCCTTTTTCGACGATATTGTGTCCGATTTTTTCCCTCAGGGCGGCGATTTTCCGCCTATCGGCGGCGTAAAAGGCGCCAACCAGCGCAATACGCTGCCTACAGGCGATACCGTACTCTTTCTGCTCGCCGGCAAAGACTTGAATCGCCGCCTGGAAGTTCAGAAAATATTCGGCTCCCGGCATTATTACGCCAAAGATAAAATCCTGTATCTTGAGGAACTGAAAACCGGCGAGCCGGCCGCCGCCGGCCGGCTCATACTCGATCCCGAATATGTTGACCTCTTCACCCTCGGCTATATAACGCCGCCCCGAACCGGTATAAACTTCCCTGCTCAAGCCATTTCCACCGAACTGGAATGGGACGACCTCGTTCTCAACACCCAAACCCTGACCCAACTCCGCGAAGTAGAAGTCTGGATCAAACACAACGACACGCTGCTGTACGACTGGAAAATGAGCCGCAAACTCAAACCCGGTTTCCGCGCGCTGTTCTACGGCCCCCCGGGCACAGGTAAGACGATGGCGGCCGGACTGCTCGGCAAATATACCGGCCATGAGGTGTACCGCATAGATTTATCCACCATGGTGTCCAAATACATTGGCGAAACGGAGAAAAACCTGGCCAGTCTGTTTGATAAAGCCGAAAATAAAAACTGGATACTCTTCTTCGACGAGGCCGACGCGCTCTTCGGTAAACGCACCGGCGTGCGCGACGCCCATGACCGCTTCGCTAACCAGGAGGTATCCTATCTGCTGCAACGCGTAGAGGAATTCTCCGGTTTAAGTATCCTGGCCTCGAATTTCAAGAGCAACATGGACGATGCCTTTATCCGGAGATTCCAAACCATCGTCTATTTCCCCATGCCCCGCGCCAGCGAAAGACTGGCTCTATGGCAAAAAAGTTTCCCGGCGGTCGTTCAACTGCACAGCGATGTCAACATGCAGAAAATAGCTGAGAAATACGAACTCAGCGGCTCCAATATCGTCAATATCGTGCATTATTGCTGCCTGCAGGCACTGGATCAAAACTCCAACCTCATCACATCCGAAATGCTGATGACAGGAATCAATCGGGAATTTATCAAAGAAAATAAAGTCTTTGATAATAGATAGCTGCCGGACACGCAATCAACGTCTCTTTCAAACTCAATATCAATATCGCCATGTTTACCACATTGAATATTGTCATCGGTCTCGTCTTTGTACTGCTCCTGTTCAGTCTCCTGACCTCAACGGTCATGGAGGTCGTGGCCGCATTCCTCTCCCTGCGCGGTAAGCACCTGCGCTTCACCCTGGAGACCATGCTCGACGACAAGGTGGACGATTTCCTGCGCCACCCCTTTTTTCGCCAGCTATCTTATGCCACCAATCGGGGTAAGCGCATATCTCCCTATGCCCTGCCTGCATGGTTGAGTAAAAGCACTTTTCGCGATGTGCTGCTCGACATCCTGCGCACCGAACCCGGCGAAACAGTCGGTCAAAAAATTCAGGCCCTTCCAGAAGGCGAACTCAAAAAAATGCTCAGTTATCTACACCGTCAGGCTGGGGAGGACCTGGGCGCCTTCTCTGGTCAGATTGAATCATGGTTTGACGAGGTCATGGACCGCGCCTCTGACTGGTACAAACGCGATATGAAATGGTGGCTTTTCGGCGTGGGATTCACCCTGGCCGTTATATTCAATGCCGATACAATTCACATATACCAAACGTTGTCCACCAATGCCGTTGCCCGTGAATACCTTGTAAAAGCCGCGGAGGAATTCACCGATACATATAATATGGCCAGTTATGAAACTGATACTACAGGATTAACACCCGAGCAAAGGGTGGAAAAATCGTTGCAAAGACTTAACACCATGCTCACTTCTCAGGTCGAACCCCTGCGCTCGCCACTAGGTCTTGGCTGGACATATGATCAAACCAAATTCAGCTTGTTCTGGTGGCTGGCCAAGATCGCGGGCTTGCTCCTCACAGGTATCGCCGTTACCTTCGGCGCCCCTTTTTGGTTTGACCTGCTAAAAAAACTCATCGCCTTCCGTAGCGGCAGCAAAATCGAGTCTCCACAACCCCAGGCACTTCCGCATGCTCCGACAATGCCCGCTAATTGGACTGTCCCCGCCACTGCAAAATCAGAAAACCCACAATCTACTGCCCATTCGCCCTCGATGAATGAACCGGATGGACCTGTTGGATAGAATTAGCACAGAAAAGCGATAAACACATTTTCCAACATTTTAAGCTTCACAAGCACCATTGTTTGATTGTAATCTCGATTACCTTTTGCTAAACATCAGTGCCAACGGCTTTCCAATAAACTAGATTTACTGCATCTAAATTATGAAAATTCGTTTTTTACAAGATACATATATACGCTCAGCTCCTACTCGGGAGGCAGAGCCTCCTTTGGGCACCGTATTCAAAGGCACGGTGTTGGAGTTGGATCCGTCATTCCAATCTGGTGAAACAGTCAACAATGTCACTCAGTGGTACAGGGACAAAAACGGATGGTATTATTGGGGCGGCCGAACCGAACTCGTGACGACGCCCACCGAACCACAAGCGACTACCTTCGGAGGCGCTATATTGTTGCCAAAGCCGCCTGAGGTCGATTCTTTCGCAGAAGCAACAGTAATAATACCACCCGGTGAAACCCGTCAGGCGCCCTCGATTGAGCAAATGCTGGAATTGGAGCGCCAGATTCGTGCCAGCGCCCCCCTGCCCGCTGCCGGAGGACAACTATCGCGCAAGCTGCCAACCCCACCCATCCTGGCCTCCGTACAGGCAGAAAAAACCTCCGGCGATCACGAAACACCAATCAGCCGCACGGCCACCCTGTCCCCACCTATCCCCCGCGAATCTACTCTTTGGAAAACAGCCAATCCACGCAAGCTCAACTGGGGTGTAGACAATTACCACATCGCCCGCGATTGGTGGCAAGGAAAAGAACTTACCGGCCGCACGGTGCGCATAGCCCTGCTCGGCACAGGCGTCACTCCTGAACACCCGGATCTGGCGGATGCCATCGATGGCTTGTACAACTTCGTCACTCCCACTAAACCTATGTGTGACCTGCACGGCTCAGGAACTCAGGCTGCCATAATAGCTTTGGGACGCGGTCAAACCGTGTTTGGTGTGGCGCCCGAGGCGCGCCTGCTCGTAGGACGTTTCGGAACCATGGATCAAAATCTGACAGCTGCAGGTTTGATCAATGGTCTTCAATGGGCAGTTGACCAGCGCGCCGATATCATTCTCATGATGGTGGACTTCCCCGAGCTGCCTCATGACCAGCTCGAAGCCCTGCAAGGTGCAGTGCAACGCGCTTTAGAAGCTGGCGTGCTCCTGATAGCACCCGTTGGTAACTCTTTCAATAGAAAGCCAGAAACACGCTATCCGGCGGCTCTGGATGGTGTACTCTCTGTGGGCGCCTGTGCCTCACATGGTAAACGCAGTGACTTCTCGGCCAAAAGCTATAAAATCGATATACTGGCGCCCGGCGAAGGGTTGCTTACTTCTATGCCCGCTTGCCAAACCGTATACAATCTCAAATCCACCACCATGTCCGGCGCTTTTACTGCCGGTTTCGCAGCACTGATTTATCAGGCGCTCCGCAATCAAGGACAAGAGGTGTGGCCAGGACAAATAATTGATTTGCTTCGTAGAACCGCCACACCCCTCAAGCCCTTTAATAAAGGAGATGATGTGGAATGTGGCTACGGCTTGCTTAATCCAATAGAAGTCTTCAATCAACTTAACCTGTAACCCGGTGAAACTATGGCTAATTCACTGCATGAATTACTCACAATAGAACAGGATGTATCGGTCACCGATTTGACTCTGTCCGCTAACCGGGCTTGCGCAGTTGACCTGCAGTCCCGTCTTTGCAACCTGGGTATCCTCGACCCCATCATCGGTGGTGATATAGACAAACCTTTTGGTACCGTATCCCTGGCGGACGGACGTGTGGGGATAAATACTCGAAATGCTGTTTTTGTATTTTATCAAATAGCCGGTTTAACGTTTATTGAAAATTTTCTTTCCAAGGAAATGATAAGTACCCTTCTCGCAGCCAGTTCAGACACTTTTCTGCCTGTAAAATTCAATAATGAGCCTGCAGACGATATACAAACACGGCTGGCTAAACGCGTGCTGCGCTATATGCGCAAAAAAAATTATTGGATCGCCAGAGCGCCCAACATGTGTAATATCGTCTATGTGGAGGGATTGGACGGCGATGGCAAGGTGAACGAAGATCGGGCTAATGAGTGGAACGACCGGCGCATGGTCATCCAGATCGCTCCGGGTGGACAACCCACCATGCTTGCCAACGATCTGGCAACCACGGAGCCAGGGCGAATTTACACCCTGTCACCGCTGAATCCCAAAGGAGCGGCTCGTATTGCCTTTGGCCAGTACAAAGCCTGGGTGGATGGAATGCACAAGGGCAATCAGCCCGCGCTGATACAGCGCGGCAAAGTGCGTGTACACCGAGATATTAATCGCGATGGCTCACGCAGTACGAACGACCCTGTAGATATTGGCGATGCATTCGGCATCAACCAGCACTCCACCGCGCCTGATTACACGCCAGAGTTTGTCGACAAATTCAGCGCCGGTTGCCTTGTAGGTTGCCGTATGCGCTGGCATCTGTCATTTATGCAGATTGTACGGCAGGATATACGGTATCAGATGAATAAGAGCTATATGTTCATCACAACTATAATCAGCGGCGATGACCTGGAGAGAGTAGAACCCAATTAGTGTAATATTCTTCGCAGATACCCCGGCAAATAGTTGGAGTTTGATGTCAAATAATAAATATACGTAGTTTTTCATCAGCCTTCCGTATAACAACGCTAGTAATACCCGACGGGATAATCAAATTTCCAATACACACTTTAAGCATTATTTCCTTATGTCCGCCGCTCCTACCCTCACCGCCGATTTGATTATTTTCTCAATCAACGCGGCTTTGAAACTGAGCAATAATCTGCGCCGTGCATACGCGCTCAGTGTACGATCAAAAACACTGGTAATTCCGCTGCCGGATTTCGACAAACAATTGAAAACAGGCACGGTCATAGAATATTTCGAACGCCATCCAGAGTATTTGAATCGCTTGGAGTATCTCGCAGCACTGCACAAAAAGGCAGATACGTATAATTTAACTGAAGAAGAAAAAAAGGAATATTTCCAGTATTACATATTCTTGTCTGCCAGCGAATCAGGTATTTCAGAAAGAAAAGACCCGGAATTCAGTGAAGATGATCTATTGGCACTTTTTCAGATTCGACAGTGGGGAAAGGGCAAAGATCCGGGCACGGTGTTACAGATGGTAGCCGGCACGTTGGTTGAAATTGGTATTGACTACTTTACGCAGGTACCTGGTGCGCTCAATCCGCAATCGACTCAGGGACGTGTAATGAGCGCTTTTCTTAACGCGTTCGAAGGCATCCCGCTCGCCGATAACCCGCACATAAAAAAAGATTTCAGCAACATACTCATCCCCCGGCTTTTTGCGGCAGCAGTCGAATCAGTGGCTGATCTAAGCCCGAAATTTGCCGATGATGTAAAAATACAATCGTTTATTAGAGCAGCCGCAAAAGGGATCGTCAACGATATCTACGCCCGGGCCAGCCAACTCAATGCATTGCAAAAGGAGGAGGCTGTGCAATGGAGCCAATTAGTACTCCGTAGCTTCATTAATCATGCCGGGCAGCAAGTACTGGCCTCGCCAAAAACATTTTTCGAAACGAACGAATCGGTTTCCCAAGTTATTCAATGCAGCGGACTTGTCTTGTTGGATGCCATCCTGGGAGATGATCCTGACAAACTAGATTTCCGAAACGCACTCAGTCCAGACTTGCTAGACCGGCTTGTCGGCGCTACTCTGGGCGTACTGGCTGAACACCCCGAACTGCTCAGCAGCGATCAAAATATCAAAGCGATTCTTGAGGGCGTACTCAGCGCCATGAAAGAGCAAAGCGTACTCGATAAGGGATACTTACCAGAACTTACCCGCATGATTCTTGAACAGTCTGCCGGCCGACTAAACCAGCTGACGCAAGAGTTGCCGGACGGGCGGGGAAAAGAGCACTTGCTAATCGTCGCCGCAGGCTCCGTGTTAGGTGCCCTGTCAAAAAAATCGGATTCCGGCATCTGGAAACCAACACTTAGCCAACGGCAAATGCTGGCCATCACCGAGAACCTATTACACGAAGTGGCGCAAAACCCTGCCTGGGTACTCGATAAGGTAGACGGTCATCCATTATTGGCACGCGTTTTGGACGCGGCATTCGGGGCATTGCGCACACTGCCGCCTGATGAACGACTAAGTGCGGATAACTTGTGCAACATCCTTCGTCTGTGTCTCGATACTGTTCTGATAACTCCGCAATTACTTAATAAATTGAAATGGGGTTCCGATGCAGAGGAAACTGTCATTCTTGAAAAAGCATTGGATTTAGCTTTTGCCGTCGTATTCAGTGCTGAAGTCCCGGCTGTAAATCGCCTTCAGTTACTTACCGACCTGCTAAATTATATTACCGGCGTAGTATTGCGACAGTATCCTGATAAGAAAGGTCTTGTGCTGCTCGACCTCATCCTTTTCAACGGCGGGATTGATTACAGTCGCGGTTTTGATACTCATCTAACCGACCAGATTTTTCATGCAGCGGTGGAGGCTCTGTCTAAACGCCCCGAGCTCATGGCTAAACCTGAAGTGCTACAGCATATTCTGGGAGGTGTTGCCGACGCTCTCAAAGAGGCACATGTCCATCAACCGGGACTGGCTGCAACTTTGGTGCGGCTGGTGCTCTACCATACGGGCCAGAATGTACAACTCATCATTGGCGCCGGAGAAAATGAGCCCAAGCACCTACTAGTCTCTGCGTTGAAACAACTACTTACAGCCCTCACCGCAACAGACGGCAGCGGTGGGTGGAAACCGGGCATCAGCACGGCACAGGCAGAGCACCTACTTGAAAGCCTGCTGGATGAGCTAGTCCGGCACCCCTTCTGGCTTACCGATAAGGTTCAAGCTGATTCCCTTTCTGCCAAGGTTCTTCAGATAAGCTTTCAAACACTCAAAAATATACCAGAAAACGAACGCCTTTCCGAAGCCGCCCTTCAAATGGTACTCGAAAGAGTACTTCGCCTGGTAGCAGCCAGCCCGCAGGTCTTGCAAAAAGTCAAGTTTGCTGACGACGAACAGGAAAAAGAAATCTTTCAACGTGCATTGGAATTGATTTTCGCCTTTGTCTTCGACAACAGTATGCAGCAAGCTAAAAAGGTTGGCTTGTTAAATCAACTAATTGAATTTATTTTTGATACGATACTCAGCAAACATCCGGACAAATGCGGATTGATTCTGATTGATTTAATTCTATTTGATAAAAGCGGATTGGATTTTACCCGGGGCTTCCAAGAAGAACAGGTGCGTCAGTTCGCCTACGCCGCCCTAAAAGCGCTCGCGCAACATCCCGAATTGATCATCGATGATCAAATTCTTCGCTACACCATAACCAATGTAGCCGGAGCGCTCGCTGCCTCAAACCTGAGTCGGCAGGACTTATTACCGAAACTGGTGCAATCGGCTCTTGAAAATACGGCGGAGCAAATCGGCCCATTATTAGACACCGGGCCAGTTAATAGCAGGCATCTGTTCGCCATGGTCACCATGCAACTGTTGAACGCTCTTGCGCATCCGATCGAAGAGGGAAAATGGAAGCCACAACTTTCTGATGATCAAATCATAGAACTGTTAGATTTGGTGTATGAATCCAGCTTGAAAAATCCACAATGGGGACTTCAGGACTCATACCTTTTCGATGTATTGAATGCTATATTCCTTTCCCTCCAACAGATAAAAGAACCCTATACCATTTCCTTTTCCCTTATCAAAAAGTTAACCATAAAAGTTATCGAATCAGTCAACCTGCGGTGGGAGTTGTTAGCTGAAATTTCGATACCTTCCGGAGAAAAAATTCCGCAAATTAGATTTGCTCTCGATGCGCTGATTGCCACTCTGTATGGCGAGTATACGGATAATAAAATGGCATGGTATCTTTCCCAAGAACATATTGCCAATCTACTGATTGAATATTATCTCATAAAATTGGCGCGTACCACAGCTAGTGCCGACGATATAAGCATCAGCCGAAACCAATTGCGAAATGTGTTGGAAATCTGGAAACAGGACTTCAGTCGCGACCTCGTCGATATTTTGCAACGTACAGCATAAATAAAACAAAATCAAAAAATATGAAATGCTTACTACCTGTAAATATGCCGCTTTCGAAGATGACGGCACCGCTTTTAATAGCTGTTTGCATTTTCCTCTCCAGTTGTATCGAAATCCGGTACTTGGATCAAGCCCAGGATAACTTTAACCAGGGAGCATCACTGGAAAATCAACTCCGATTCAATCCACAAACGGATATACTTACCACACCCTCGCTCTACTACTTATCTGCCTACGCTGACGTGAATCACGCTCTTCAAAAGGAGGATAGGCTCAAAAAGGACGACTTGCTTTCAAGTGCTTACGTAATTAAGGCACTATGTGAATGGCGCCTGAAAAAATACGATCAGGCAATAGCAACAGCCGATATGGCTCTGCAGGAAATCATTAATCTCGAAAATAAAGGAATACAGCTCCCAAGAGACAAGGTAATCATGGAATCTCTCCCCTTCTTGATCAGTATCGAGCAGGTGCATCATAGTTTATATGCTATAGACGCCTCCCATATTGCGACATGTGCTGCATTTAAGGATCATTATTGTAAGGAGGTGTATGATGCCGAATATGATAAAAAAGCGAAGCTAGAAGAAGCCTACGACGAAATTGGAGATATAAAAACTAGAGCTTCAGATTCGCCTGAAGTTTCATTTTATCTCGTTCAGACGCAACTTACAGCTCTGAAGACATGGAGTGATGCATTGAATTCTTTGCGGGAAAGCGCGCATAGAGATACAACACTCAGTGAGGAAGAAAAATACGAGATTCGAGATTATTGTAAAAAGCATCGTGACGAATTCCTTATCCCTAGAAAAAACGAATTAATTAGGGCGTTGGAAAAAATTCGTGGGCAAGATGATAGTTTAGTTAGATATTGGAATCAAATAATTTAATTACAATCATTTTATCATTGGAGCGGATCCCTATTAATCAGACAAATATTTTAAACACGTTCACTGTTTTTAACCATTAAGGAATGTAACATGCAAAAATAATTTTTGATAAATACGAATTATATCAAGTATTCATTAATCTACATCAGTATGTTTTTGGGTTTGTTTAGCTGCGCAGATCCAATTAGCAGCAAAAACAAAGAATCAAACTCTGACGAGTCAGATAGTAGTTCATCGTTGAGTACTATTGAGGATATCTTGTGCGGCGCCGGGGACAGTGGAAATGTTGATTGGGATTTACAAATCAGTTCTTCACCTCCTCAGAGGATGAATTTCCTGTTTATGTCAAACGGAACTCTTTCCGGAAAAATGTATGAATTCCACTTGATACCAGAACAAGTAACAGCGGGATTCTGGCAGGTAGATGAAGACAGACTGGTGCTTAGTTATTCTTATTACATCCCGAATTTATCTGGAGTGGGAGAACCTTGGTCTCCTATCACGACGAACGTAATACTTAGGATAACTGGAGTTAGAAAAAACCAAATCATCACATACTATGATCGAGATGAAAACAATGCTACTATGGATTACATGTGGATTTTCAGCAGATAATTTGCTTTCGTTTCCCTATTTTGCTTCTCAATATTATCATGATCGGCAAAGTAGTTCCTGAATACCTAAAAATTGTCAAAATCCAACAAAAAATTGTGAGTAAAATGCTAAAATCCCAAAAATGAATCTAGAACCCAACCAATCCCTAAAGCACGAAATCCTCGCCCGGAAGCCTTGGAATGAGACCGAACTGGACGTTCTCCCCGGTGAAACATACCTATTTACCGCTGAAGGTGAATGGACAGACTGGTTGTTCAAAACAGACGCCAACGGCTACGCAAACTACTACATGAACCTCTATAACCGACTCAAAAGAGTGGGAGATGCCAAATGGTTCGAATTGATCGGAAGCCTCGATAAGGTCAATTTTTACCGGATTGGCAAAAAAAATAATATTACCTTCCAAGAGGCCGGTAAACTCAGTCTCTTCGCAAACGACGCCCCCGGCTTTTATTGGAATAATTCCGGAAAAATCATCGTGACCATTATCAGGATCGCATGAAACATGCATTTATTACAGATTAGTTTTATATCTCTAAATTTCGCGCTTTATGCCTCAAGGCTTTTCCCTGCACATCGGTGTAAATGAAACGGATCCCGAACATTACGAAGGTCTCCCGCCCCTGCACGCTGCCGTAAAAGATGCCCTCTTTTGGGAATATTTTGCTCAAAAATCAGGCTATCAGACACGCAAACTGCATGATGGCGAAGCTACCGTAGATGCCGTGAAAAATATTCTGGCTGATTACGCCGGTCAAATGTACCCTGGCGATATACTGCTGCTGACGTACGCCGGTCATGGAGGACAAATCACCAATCTCAAACAGGCCGGACTGGATATTGAACCCTACGATCAGACCTGGTGCCTCTTCGACCGGCAAATGCTGGATGATGAAATCCACGATTGCTTTGTTGCTTTCCCGGAAGGCGCCCGCATCGTCGTGGTATCGGATAGCTGTCACTCGGGAACAATTACCCGGATAGCAAATGAGATAGACCTGAGTAAAATACTCGAACAGGAAAATCGCGAAATGGCCGTCGCCCGGGGAACTGACGCCCGACTGCTCCCCGCCGCAGTCGCCAATCTCATCAATCTCAAATTTCAGGACACCGTCTACAGGCCCCTGTTGCAAAAATTCCGTTTTCGTCGAAAAGGCGAGGACGTAAAAGCCTCGGTCACTTTGCTCGCCGCCTGCCAAGACCACCAGGTCACTTACGACGGGAAGGAAAATGGTATTTTTACCGAAGCGCTCCGAAAATTACTGGCGCATCCCATGTATCGAAAACTGGATGCAGAAGGACTGATTCGCGCTATTCCGCAATTCTATGCCAACCCGACCCCCCATTTCTTCCACTACGGCAGCATCATTCCCGCCGCAGCGCAATACAGCCCTTTCCGCATCCGAATTCCTCGAGCCACACATGTGGAAGGTTATCGCGCACCCAATCTCCCGATGCATCAGCAGAAAGTCGCCTTCCCCATGCCGCCCGCGGGATGGAACGGCGGCGCGTTGGAAACTAAATCTGCCATACTGGGAATTGAAATGCCGGGCTTTGCGCACCCGGAGCAAATCAAGCCGGGAAAGGATATGCGCATCCTCCGACACGAAACTTCGGGCGACAGACAGATGTGGGAAATCGAACTGCCCAATATACCCATGGATCAGGCTTGGAACGCCGCCCACAGTTTGCAGGCTGCGCTTGAAAAAATCTGTTCTGGTACCACCGTAACACCACTTTTATCAGTAAACCTTGCCCCCTCCGACAAAACGGGTGCCCGGGAGGGAGACAAAACGAACCCGAATTATATAGAGGAATGGCCGCCGGCACGAGAAAATTTAAAAGTGCCGATCGGCTGGCACCTTGACGATGCGCACACCCAGCTTGACAAGGCACGACAGGCCGTAGCGGCCAATCCGGACGCACACCCGGTGATCCGAATTGCACATCTGGATACCGGTTACCTTGATACCCATCCGGCGCTGCCTGTAAATTTGAACCGCGAACTGGCCTGTAGTTTCGTCGAAGGAGAAGAAAACAATAAGGCGGTGGATAAAAAAGAGGGAGAAGGTCAGGACGGCCACGGCACGGGCACGCTTGCACTGCTGGCCGGCAGGAAAATCCATGCAGACCAGGTTTTTGGAGAATTCGAAGGGGAACTGGGCGGCGCCCCCCTGGCCGAAGTAATCCCTATGCGTATCTCCGAATCGGTTGTCATCTGGAATTCTGACAATTTCTGCCGAGGCATAGAGCGCGCGATAGAACTAAATTGCGAGGTAGTTTCTATGTCCATGGCCGGTAAACCAAGCGCCAAAATGGCGCAAATGGTGGACAAAGCGTATGAGGCTGGAATTGTCATAGTCTCCGCGGCCAGTAACTGCTGGTATAAAGGCGTCGGTATGTTGCTGCCTAAATGCGTGCTGTTCCCAGCCGCATTTCCCCGGATTATTGGCGCTACCGGTGCCCTTTACAACCACCAGCCTTATGACTATAAATTTATGTCTCAGTCCAGAATGAATATCACCACGCAATTCATGCAGGGCTCTTGGGGACCACCTTCCCGTATGGCGAAAACGCTCGCCGCATACACGCCCAATGTTCCGTGGGCGTCCGACCCGATCCCTGTGCTGCGCAGTGGCGGTGGTACTTCATCTGCGACGCCCCAAATCGCCGCAGCAGCAGCGCTCTGGATCGGATACCACCGAAAAAAATTGAAGGAAATGGGATATTATGAACCGGGAAACCAGTGGATGAAAGTGGAGGCGGTCAGACATGCGCTCTACACCGCTGCTGCGAAAGATGAAGTATTTGCGGAGTGGAAAAAATACTATGGTAACGGCATCCTGCGCGCATACGATGCCCTGCAAATTCCACCCGCCCTGCCATCCGAGCTTGAAAAAGCCCCGGAATCGGATGTAAGTTTGGGCGGACTATTGGAAGTAGCCAAATCTTTTTTTTTGAATCGAACCCTCTTTCGCGACAGTGGGCCCAAGCCCTCCGGCGATGCGCTAGCACTCGAATTGCTGCATGTGCTCCAGACGGATCCCGCCTTCCGGATAGAATTTCAATCGCTGGATCTCGGAAATGCGAAATCTGCAAAAAAACTGCTTAGTTCACAGCGTTTCAGAAAAAAAATCGCTGCTTCCCGGCTGACTTCGACCTTTCTAAAGGAGTATTTTAACTGATTAACAACTCGACATCTGCCAAAATTACCGTCGCCATGCCACAAAAAAATCTCTACGCCACCCTCATCGGCATCAATAATTATCCTCAAAATCCGCTCGCAGGCTGCGTACACGATGCCCTCGCGATGGATAATTTCCTGCGAAACCTGTGCCGACAACAAACGGCAGATGCGTCCCTAACGTACCACCCATCCTATTTTTTGGGACACGGGGAAGAAGAAATGCCTTTGCTAAAAAATCATGCTGAGAAAAACTGGAATTTTGACCTGAAAACCTACCAGGCTCCAACCTTCCAGAACCTGACAACTGCAGCATTCGACCACCTCAAACAAGCCAAAGACGGCGATATCTGCCTCTTCTACTATAGCGGCCATGGCTCTACCATCCAGGCGCCGGAAGCGTTCAAGGGACACAAGTCGAAGTTACAGAATGAGACGATCGTCTGTGTGGACAGCCGTACAGGTGCCCGTGACCTGATAGACAAGGAAATCGCCTGGCTGCTTTGGAATGCACTTGAAGGCAAAAATGTGCACTGCCTGGTGATTATGGACTGCTGCTTTGCCGGCAATAACACGCGAGCCATCCAAGCCGATACGCAGATCCGATACCGACACGCAGCCGACTCAAACCGGCCGATACCGCTGGAAGAATACCTCGGATACAGTCAGGGCTTCTACACTCCGAACCGAGCGGGCGGGGTGGATATCAAAATCGGCAGGTACGTACAGCTCGCCGCTTCCATGGATCACCAGACCGCACAGGAAACCGCCTCCAGTGGCGGACTGTTTACCTCGCAATTGCTGGAGGTGCTGCAAAAGGGCGGCTCTGCCCGAAGCTACAGGGATTTGATGCAAACAACGCGCGTGTCCGTGCGCAACCGCAACCCGAATCAAACGCCGGTGGAATTCGCCGCCGTGGATCAGGATATGGACCAGCCCTTCCTTGGAGGGGATATCATCCCGTATAAGCCTGCCTTTGAACTGCGCTTCGACGCAGATTACAAGACTTGGGTGTTACACGGCGGCGCTATGGACGGACTAGTCTCGAGTCCGGGCAACCCGACTAAAGTGAGGGTGCTGGGCGCCGATAAGGAATTCAGCATCAAAGCAATTTTTTCCAATTTCTCCTACCTGGATGCCGCCCCGGAAGATCTGGATACCGCCCGCGATGATAATTACCAGGCCGTGGTAAGCAAGTATGCCACCCCCCTGCTTCAGGTGTGCGTGTCAGATAGCCTGCTAGCAGATGCAGTACGCCTGGATGGCCTCAAGACGGCTTACGGCCACGGATCGGAATTTCCCTACATTTCACTCTATTTTGAAAAGGGGAAACAGGATGCTCCATACCAGATTCACCTGACAGAAGACGATCAATACGTACTGCTACGTACGGGCAATACCATACCGCTTTTCAAACGGGAAAGCGAGCCGCGATCTTTTTTGACGAGTGTGAATTGTGTGGGGAAATGGCTGGTAGCCGGTGATTTAAAAAATACAGATACCAATTTCAGTAAAGAAGACTTTATTTTCAAACTGGAGCGGATTGAAGGAAAAAAATTAACCCCAAAAAATCTTGATGAAGTTGATGCAGAATGGATTAACGAAGATGGTTATTTGCCGGAAGAGGTCGTTTTTTCCTATAAAAACGGACAGCAGCCTGCCTTCCGACTTAGTATAGCCATCAACCCAAATTCCCGGCATCTGGAATCCTGCTATGTCGGAGTCCTCTACCTCGATAGCAAGTATGGCATACGATCCGATCTGATTAAATCCGATGCAAATGCACTCGCCAAAAAAGGAAGTCCGATTAGTCTGTCTTTCTCCATAGACGGGTTCAATTATTCGACCACCCCGCTTTCTGTTGATAAAAATTACTATTTGTTTGGGATTAATGAGATAATGAGCCAACTTAAAATAGTTGTTTCAAAAGAGCCCATTAATCTCGACAAATATCGTCAGGAAAGTTTGACACTGGAGGATGTGCCCTTGCGATCCACACGATCCGTAAAATCCACCCGTGCCGGCAGGGGTGATTTATTTTTGGAAAATGAAGCAGATACCCCCGACCGCAATGACTGGTGCGTATTCAGTACGCGATTCCGGATTGTCGGGCCTCATAAAAATGTCGCTCTTTCAGGCGGAAGCACTGCTGATCTTTCCGCCTTTGAAATAGAATCCCCGGAAGGTTTTGATGCACTTGCCTATGCCGGCACCGGCGATGACGTGGCAAAGAAACTGGCCGAAATCAGGCACGCTAAATCAAGTGAATCTACCCATGCGATTGCGCCTCCTCCTGACCTTTTCGGCGCTGCTAATACCCTCGACCAGCCTTTTCCTGCCGGACTCAGCGGGGTGTCTAACAATTCCGTACAGGTGCTGGAACTTCGCGCCCGCGAAGAGGGGAGCTTACCAGTTTTACCGCCAGGCACAACAATCAGGATCAAACCCAAAAATTCAATGGGTGTACACGAAACAATCGTGCCCTTTGGTTATGACGAACAGAGTGGGTTATTTTTTTCTGTTGGATATACCGATGGAGCAGGTACAGTACATATCGAGCAGTTGCCGCCCCCTAGTAGCTTGACTATAGAAGACAGGAGATTGGAAAAAGAAAAAAGTCTGGGCGGTTCGATAAAGCTCTTCTTCCAAAAAGTAGCCTGGAGCCGTATCACCGGCATTAAAGAATACGATCGGCTTTCACTGCACCGCAAAGACACAACCGGGGCGCTATCAGAGATTGCCTATCTCGGATCGCAACGCACCCTGGCCAAGGCCGCGCAAATCAAACAGGCCTTAGGAAACGGAAACACCCTGCTCTTGATGCACGGGATTATCGGCGATACAAAGGAAATGGTAGAGTCGGTGTTTGAAAGAGAAGCCTTATACCAGCCCTTCGTCGGTGTCCTGACATACGATTACGAAAATCTCACCTCCGGAATCGAAGCGACAGCACAGAAATTAAAGCAGATGCTGATTGACTGCGGGTTTGGGGACGAAAAACGACTGACGATCGTAGCGCACTCAATGGGCGGACTGGTCTCACGCTACCTGATCGAGCACCTGGAAGGCGACCGCTTTGTAAAGAAACTTATCCAGTGCGGTACGCCCAATTCCGGCTCAGAGATGGCCGATTTCCGCCGCAAGCTGACAGGCTGGCTGGCCGCCGGCATGAACGGGGTGATGTTATTTCAGCCTTACATGCCAGTTGCTTCTTTCCTCGGACGGCGACTCGAGAAAGGATTGTTCCGCACACTGGACGAAATGGATCCCGATTCAGATTTTATGGCCAAACTCAACGCCTCCGGCAAATCCAGTCCCGAAGTGCCCTATTACCTGATCGGAGGGGATACCAGTCAGATAGAGGTTATTTTTCCGGAAGACACCTCGCTGATCAAGAAAATCTTTGCGCTTCTAAGCACCCACGGCATCTATCAGGGACTCGATCATGCCGTTTTTGATAAAGCGCCAAATGATATGGCCGTGAAGGTGGAGCGAATGAAGGATTTGCCTTGGGGCAGACATCATGATACGCAGATTCTCAAATGTGACCATGTGAGTTATTTTACCAATACGGATAGTTTAGGCCAGATTGAAGGGTGGATAGAGTAGATATATCCTCAGACCTGAATTTACCCAGTCCAACAAATGCAAATATTCACAATCTGCTTTTCAAATTTGGATCATCAATAGGTGACAGCCTGAGGTACTTTTTTGGAATTATTATTTCATTACTCTTAAATACTAATAAAATATGCAAACTTTTGAACAAATTCTTTGTGAACCGACCGCAATGGGTAATCTGTTTTGGAATATTCAGATCACAATGTCTCCGGCAATGAACTTTGGTATGGTTAAATTTTCAGAAAACGGAACTTTCTCAGCTAGGCAATTTCAATGGGGAATGTTTCCTGATCAAAAAATAGAAGGGAATTGGCAATTTTACGATAACATGCTAGCTATTAATTACAAGAATCTACTGCCCAATCCAAACATGATGGGTCAGATAGTTAACTGGGGTCAATCCACGCAAAACTGGAGTCTGCGAGTAACCGGCTACAGTCCTAATAGGATTAATGCAATCGCGTTATCATGTAATGGATACAGCTCAAACTACAGTTGGTTTTTTACGAGATAAATAGATATATTGATAAATTATTATTTGATTAACTCTATATGCCTCCTCAGTCTAAACAGCCCTGATTATAAAATTCTTCGAATATGATATTACCCTACGCGTTAGAAAATCCCTCAAGTAACTTTGCGGGAACATTGGCCACTGCAAGCGGCCGCATTCAGGATGATCCATCGCCGGAATCATATCTTAGGCTTGCTCTGGCAAATTTACTATGTGGCCGCTTAAATGAAGCTGAAGCAGCACTTACCGATGCTGCAAATAGGCAGATCAACAGCGGTTACCTGGTTGTCCTAATTGATTTTGCAAGAGAATGTATCCGGTACGATCGATTCGAGCGAAGCCCGGGAGAAGTCGCTTCGCCCGACTCTGATACTGATCTTGTCAAAACGAAGGCCGGCTACTTCTGGGCCATGAAAAATCTGGCTGATGACGATTTAGGTAACTGTGAAGACATTGCTGAATTGTTACGTCAGCATCGGAAAGCCAGGGACTGGCGGATAATGCGTAATACTTTCGGTAATTATGAAACCACGAACGCAGCAGCGCAAGCCCAGATAGATTTTTTACTTCAACCCGAAATTGCTTTCTGCAGGCAGGAAGCCCAAAAAAAAGGTCTTCTGATTCCAGTACTTGCTGTAGCAGGCTTCTATAGTCAATTGTACAAGGCTGCCGATTTGAAAAACTGGATTGAATTCGCCCTTTCTGTAGCAGCCCGAAGCCATGACCCCTGCGATCTGGCAAACTGCCTGCTGCTGGAAGGCGATCAGCTTGCTGCTCCCTACAGCAATCCGCTTTGCTGGAATTTTTCATTAGGTTCATCTTATGGAAATCCAGGCAGCGATCTTCTTGATGTAGTAGAAAAAAATGAATTTCGACCAGCTACAGATAAAGATCTCGATTCGGCCATAGAAAAATATACTACGGCTGAAGCCATTTACGAGAAAGCCGGATCCCAAAGAGGAATGGGCCATATTGCTTTGCGAATGGGCTATCTCGCATTTTTGAAGGGGAATTATCGAGATACTGAACGATTTGCCAGCGATGCGAGAGAACACTTCCATACCGCCGGCGATTTATGTCACACCATGCTGGCTGATATTCATCTCGCGATGGCTCTCGCGCTGACTCATCAAACAGGCAGAGCACAAGATATTGCCAGAAAAACGGCAGATACAGGCAGAAAAAATGGACAAGTTTCCTGGACAGCAGGTCTTGGTAAAATTGTATCCCGATGTGCCAGACACTTCAACATCAGGCGATTTGATGCAGAGAAGGCTAACAATTTATTCCAACTGGCCAGACAACTACAAAAAGCGGCGGGTAACACATTCGCGGCTGCTCAGCACCTGATTGATATGGCAAAAGTAGCAGAGAGTGCCGGTCAGTTTATACAGGCTACCAATCTTTATCTGGATGGAATCGCTGAAATGGAGACATTCATTTCGGAAGCATGGCCTCTGGTGGCGGACAAATCACCCCTACTGATGACCTCGTTGCAAATCACAAATCTATGTTATGCAAACATTAAATTGGGCATACAGAAAACCAATCCGGTTGATATTGACCGCTGGTTGAAACGAGCACAGGATACAACCGCCGGAATGCGGCAAAGAACGGATACCATTGATGAGCAATATAGACAATTCATATCATTTCAGTTGGATTCATTCAACGATTTGGAAGGTATTGCTCAAGTGTCTTCTGCTATTTACAGTGCCAAAAAAGCAAAAGAAAACGGAGATAAAAAGAAGCATGACCATGACATCGAACTGGCAAAAAAAACCCTCGACTCATTAAATCTTTCACCCGATACCGCCTGTATGCTGCGTATCAAAATACTGGTTGCTCATGAAGATTGGCATGGAGCACAGACTTATGCTCGGAAGTATGGAGAATTGATTACGGGGAAACCCCTGCCGACTTTGCAAGGGATGGACTGGAGTAATGCTGCCGGGCGGTACTTGGCCGATTTGACTAATTATCGAAGTCTCAATCAGGTTTTTAGTTTGTTGGTTCGAACTCGCTTATTTGGAGAGGCTCGAATAATACTTGAAAAAATAGAGGAAGTTTACGGTCGGGAGTGGTGGATTAAAGAAAGTAAACCGTGGTTTGAAGTCTCGGATATAGCAGAAATGTGGGAGGGACTTGGAGAAACAGCTCGTGCACTGGAGTGGTACGATAAATCGCTTAATCTATATGAGGCATATCGCAATTCTGCTGCTCGAAATGAACTAAGAGTAGCGATGGCCGATATGCAAATTATGGTATATACTATCGGATATGCTACACGCGCTGCATTCAATGCAGGTGACCCGGAAAGAGCTTTTCGATATGCGGAGGCAGGCAAATCAAGAGCACTTCTTGATCTGATGGAAGAAACCAGGTTTTTCGGGCAGGTTGCACCACAGATCAAACCCATGCTTTTCAAATTAAGAGAGCTGGACGCCCGCTGTACCTCCTGTCAATATGAGATTAGTATTAAATCATCCGGTGATGCGAATCCATCGCAAATACAGGCATTAAAAGAACAATTGGCAAATTTTGAACAGCAGCGCATATTATTGGAGGCGGAAATACGAGAGATAGAACCTGCTATTTTTGAACGCACCACCCCAGTTGCTGCCTTAAGCAGCATAAAACAGGTAGCAGATAAACTGGATGAAGATACCTTGTTGGTGGCATATTACTTCTCCGGAGAATGCTTGTTCCTGTGGGCTGTTTCCTGTTCAGGTTTGTTACTTTCTACAAAGCAAGAAATCAGAGATTGGGAATTAAAAAGCAGTATACTCGCACTCAGAACGGCCATAATTTGTAAACAGCCGAACTGGGAACAGCTGGCTGTCCCACTGAGTAAAAATCTGCTGGAACCAATTGGCGACCTCCTTGATCAATATCCCCGAATAGTATTCATTCCTCACGGCGCCCTTCAAGGCCTGCCTTTTCATGTTCTTTCTGTTGATGGAGACTATCCTATTGGCATTACTCATTCTATTAGCTATCTACCCGCTACAGGTGCTCTTTTCTTTACAGGGAGAGGACAAATACCAGCCGAATCAAGAATATTGGCAGTAGGAAATCCATCAGGCAATTTGAAAGCAGCTGCTGCCGAAGTGCGTTTTCTCGAAAAGCTTTATCCGAAGTTTGCAGATGTATTCATAGAAGAAGAGGCTAAAGAATTAGCTATAATGAAGCATTTGCCAGAAGCTCGAGTTCTGCATTTTGCTACCCATGGAAATATTACGGAAGACAACCCAATGGCATCATCCCTAGAACTTTCTAGTGGAGAGAAGTTGAGTGTGCACGAAATAATGGGTGTCGAGCTTAATGCATATCTCGTGGTGTTGAGTGCCTGCAACAGCGGTCGTGGCAACCAAACAGCGGGCGATGATTTACTCGGGCTATCTCGCGCATTAGTGGCGGGAGGTACCAAAGCCGCAGTTTTAACATATTGGTCAGTGGATGACTTGGCTACATGCCTTTGGATGCAGCAATTTTATCGTAATTTAAAAAATGGTGACTGTGCAGCAACGGCTGCCAAGGCTGCTCAGGTCTTTCTCTTTAAACTTGAAGCCGATTCCATGGAGTCGGTTCTTGACGAAATGTGGGAGTCAATAGACTCTCAAAACAAATATAGAAATAAAATTGAGTCACTATTGACTGTTGCCAGAGATATTGGTTTCACTGATGTAAATTCTCCGCTCGATTACAAACATCCGTACTATTGGGGTGCTTTTTCAGTTATGAGTCGATAATAAAAAGAAACAAAGAACGATTGATAACGTAAATTCAAGTCATAAATGCAACTGCTGGGCAGGCAAAAAAGGGCTTAAAATTTTTTCAAAGGAAAGGGTAAGATCTCCCTTCCCCTGAATGGTAAAGTCACTATATTGTCTCCCGTCCAAAGTTGCCAATATGAGTCACTTAACGCAGGAGCGAAGATACACCATTAGCGCTATGTTGAAGCAAGGCCATCCACAAAAAGACATAGCCAAAGCTGTTAAAAAGGATAAGTCCACGGTCAGCCGGGAGTTAAGGCGCAATTGTGACCTTAGTAGCGGAAGATACGAAAGCGGATTGGCGCAGCGCAAATATAAACAGCGACAAAAAGTCAAACCCAGGCTGGTGAAGTTTACCCAGGCAGTAAAGGCCTATGTTGATTCAAAACTTGAAGAAAAATGGAGCCCGGAACAAATCAGTTATTCAGCAGTACCCGAAGGATTGTTGATCGCTAACTCCGCTCAGTTACATAATTTTTGAGCGATCAAGAATATATTTATTTGATCTTCATACATAAATTCTATATTTTTGCTGTTACGTAATCAAATTTACGTAACAGGTTTTATGGGTGATTTTCCATCGTGGGCACTTGCACACAAAAAGCCAGGTACAGAATTACGTCTCATCAGAGGAAACTACTATCTGTACGCTGTGACGAGCCAGTGGGATAAAACTACGAAAAAAACAAAAAAGATAACGGGTCCAATTATTGGGAAAATAAATCCCTCCGGCGAATTGATTCCTTCCAGACGAAGGGATGAAAGCCAGAAAAAAAAATCACAAAATAAATTTGAATTTCACGCTGAAGTATCGGTCAAAGAATATGGCTTATCTCATTTTTTTCTTTTTCATTTGCGAGACGTCTGTGCTCAGTTGCAGGCCTGTTTTCCGGAGCACTGGCATTATATTTTAGGGGCAGCATACTGCAGGCTTTACAAACAATCTCCCATCAATCAAATGCCCCTGCACTTGTATCACTCATGGTTGTCAGAATCGATGAAAGGTGTCACCTTCACTGAGAAAAATATTTCAATGGCTCTGCGCTCAGTTGGCAGAAACAGACAGCAGGCTGTTCGTTTCATGCAATGGGATATCCCCCCGGGAGAGAATGTGCTGATTGACCTGACACACCTGCCTTCACGCAGCGGCAATGGCTCTATTGCCCAGCCGGGGTACAATAACCAGAAGAACTACGATGGTCAGATTAATGTACTATATACATTTGGAAATCAATCTTTAAGACCCATTTTCTACCGGATAGTACCAGGCAATATCCGTGCTCATCACCGGCTGTACCAGCTCTTGTTGTCTTCCAATAAGCTAAGGAAACATTCCATTGGTTCAATTGTAGAGCGCCTCTCTTTAGTGAAGAAGGCTAAGGTCAACGGACAATGGGTTGATACAGAAATTATTAAATCAAGCACCAAGCTCTTTGAAGACATCGGGATACCTGTTACGTAACTCGCGGCGGAATTAGGGTTTAAACGTCCAAATTGGAAATAATAAGGAACTAAAAAAACAACTCCCATGATACAATCCGGCAAAAACATCGTATACGGCAGCATCACCGCCGGCGGTGATGTCCACATCGGGGATATCACCTATGTGGTCGAAAAGGAATTTAGCAGGAGCATCCTGTTCCTTCGGATTGATTCCGGGGTGGAAGGGGAGTACCGGCTTCAATTGAGCGTAAAATCCAGTCAGCCCACAAATACTAAGTTGGATACATACGGGGAAAACCTGCTGCACGAGGCGGTGCGGGTTCGGATGCCACCCAGGCTGCTGGATTCGATGAACGACTTGCAAAAGTTCCGGCGTGGAGTGGACAGCTCAATACGAAAAATTGGGTTGATGGAACCGACTGCAGTTGCTGAGCGAGAAAACCAATTATCACAGCTCCTGTTCGATACTTTTTTTTCCGGTGATATCGGCCAGGTTTGCGCAGATTTTATCCAGTGGCTCGAAGCCAGAAGGATTGAGGAACTGCTGCTGGTCATTTCTACGGATGATGACAGCATCGCCAACCTGCCTTTTGAAATGGTGCTGCCGCGCTTGTTCCCGCCCAGACAGGGGCAAGCGAAGAAGAGCCTCGCGGTCGCCGGTTTCGGACTAGTAAGGACGAGGGTGCCATCGCTGGGGGCTTTCAAAGTTCAGGGCGATCACTCAAAAGCTGCCCCGCTGAAAATGCTGTTCATCACAGCCCTGCCTGAAAACCTGGACGAAAAAAGCAAGATGCTGCAAATCGAAGAGGAGCAATTCCGACTGATTCGCGCCATCGGGGGTCTGGAGGCCACGGGCGATAATAAGCCTAAAATTGCCATCGAGTTTCTGGACAATGCCTCGCTCGAGGAACTAGATAAGGCGCTACAGGCACGGCAGCATGATATCGTGCACATCAGCGGGCATGGGGCCTACCATGCCGGCGAAAATAAAGGGGTACTGTATTTTGAAAATGAAGACGGCGACGAGGAACGGATCAGCGGGGCAGCCCTTGGCGAGACGCTGAGAAGGCACTCCTGCGTGCGGCTGCTGGTACTGAGCGCCTGCGAGACGGCCGTGTCGGGCAGTGAGGGCGGGGTGACCCAGCAGCTTGCCCATTATGGGGTACCAGGTATCGTCTCCATGCGTTTTGCTGTGACGGATAAAGGCGCCAAGGTGTTCACTACGGAGTTTTATAAGCAATTAACGCACGGCCTGTCTGTTACGGGCGCACTGGCGTACGCACGTGAAGCACTCTACAAAGCGGTTGAACAGAAAAGGGAACAGGCACCGGAAATTACCCATCTGGCCGAATGGTTCACCCCCGTCATCTATCAGAACCAGGCGCTTGGGCCACTTATCGAGCCCTCGAGGCCCTATATTTTTCCGGAACAATTTTATACGAAAAGAACATTTACGAAGACTGGTAAGGAGCGACTTATCGGCGCGGGCTTCATCGGACGCAAACGGTATCTGATACAGATGCGCCGTGCGTTCAGGGCGGGAAGGCATATTTGCTTGCATGGCCTGGGCGGCCTTGGCAAAACCACGCTGGCGGAGGCATTTGCCCACCATTATGACAATCGCAGCCATGGCGTCCATATTTTCCGGAAGGACCACCAGATCAACGAAGCGTATATCCTGCACTATCTTAATAAGGAATTAGCAAAGAGCAGCAAAGATGTGTCCGAAGATTTGCAGTGGGTGATAGAAGATCCGCAAAGAGAGATTACGGAGAAGCTTCAGCTTCTAATCGCTAACTTCCTGGACGGGCGCAAAACCATCCTGATCTTCGATAACATGGAGGACGTGCAACTGAGCGAAGGTGATGAATACCGGCGCGATATCAGCAGCCCGGGGCTGCGGGAATTTTTGCGGTATTTTTGTGAAAACGCGCCGGAAGATTGTCATATCCTCTTCACTACGCGCTACAAAATCCAGGACTTGGACGACGTGGTGGAGCACCTGGCGCTGGACAAACTGGGCTATGCGGAACAATACCGCCTGTTGAATTATTCCACGACCCTGCGTAGTATTCCGGTTGAAGAGCGGGAAAAGTTATACAAGCGCCTGGATGGCCACCCGCGGGGGTATGAGTACCTGGAAGCCCTGCTGAAAAAGGACAAGTCCTTCCGTTGGCAACAGGTGGCGGATGCGGAGGAGCGCGTATTCGAGAACCTGCTGTTGCGCAAGGTAGTTGAACGCCTGGACGAGCGGGAGAAGGCGCTTTTCCAACTGGTTGCGGTGTTTATTGCACGGACCCCTCTGGCGGCCCTGGCAGCGCTGAGCGGTGAAGCGGAGGAAGATTTATTGCCGGTTTTGCAATCCCTGCAGGACTGGTCACTTTGTTATCTGGAAAAAGATGGCCGCTTTGAAGTACACCGCCTGACTCGGGAATGGATGAAGCGGCACATCACCCCCGCCGAAAAGGTAAAGGAGTGGGCTCGGAAAGCAGGGGAGTACTTCGAACACCAACCCGACTGGGACGATGATGAACTGGCCATCTCTTATTATCGTATAGCGGAAGCATGGGCGGATTTTGCCCGTATATCTTTCCGACTTCAAGGGCAATATCTACGAATTGGTCAGAATCGACAAGCAATTGAGCTGAATCAACAGGTGCTGGACAAAAATGTTGACGAGGAAACCAATGCGACAGCGCTGAACTATATTGGGCTTGTGCACCTGAGAACAGGTCGTTATGATAAAGCATTGTCTTCGTTTGAACAAAGTCTGAACCTGTATCAGGCCATCGGCGACCGTCAGGGCGAGGGTACCACCTTGAACAACATCAGCCAAATAGACGATGCCAAAGGCGACTATGAGCGCGCGTTGGGCTATTTGGAACAATCTTTAGCCATTCAGCAGGCCATCGGCGACCGTCAGGGCGAGGGTACCACCTTGAACAACATCAGCCAAA
>CAYTVG010000021.1:24575-29812 GCA_964441755.1 uncultured Saprospiraceae bacterium | reverse complement strand
ATGCCAAAGGCGACTATGAGCGCGCGTTGGGCTATTTGGAACAATCTTTAGCCATAAGGCAGGCCATCGGGGATATTGCCGGATTGGCAGCTACGCTTAATAACACGGGGGTCATCTATCTGGAACAGAAAAACGATGTGGTAAATGCAGTTCATTTATTTTATCACGCCTATCAAATATTGGAACAAATAGGGTCACCCAATATCCAATCCCCCGCTTCTTATCTCCAGGCCATTATCGGGCAAATCGGGGAAGAAAAGTTCCGGGAAATTATTGCCGATATAAGCAGTAATGACCATTGAATGCTATTTTTTGACTGGTTAAAGTAAACGATATGCTGACAACCGCCACCAAATTCATCCTCGACTTGCTTCTGGAGCATGAGGAACTGAGTAATTTCCCCAAAGAATTTGTGCAGGAAGCCGGGTTATGGGTAAAGTCGTGGTTCCTGAGACCCGAAGATCCCAAAAGCAACGCCAAGCTAGTAGATTCTGAGAGACCTGTCGAGGTCAAAATAGATATCATCGAGGACATTTTAAAGGAGCTGGAAAACAACCGCCAGTTTCAACAGGAATTGGCAGCGCATCTCGCCGCTTTTGAAAAACAGCGTGCCCGCATCAAAAATGTGGTGACGGATGCCAAAATATCTGCAAAGGGGGATGTACATATTGGCGATAAGGGCCTGGTTACCGACGATGGTTATCATGAAAAAAACGTTATCAAGGGCGGCCATATTGAGGCAGGCGGTGATTTTCGCCTGGGGGATGACTTTGCGCCGGCGAGATCCATGCCGGAAACGTTTGGGAAAGCGATCCCCGGGGCCAGAAGTATCCAGCTTGATCCCAGGCGTACTGAATATCTCAAAGGTACCCAGATAATCACGGTTCCGCTGGATTCCGATGTCTGCAAACCGCTCCTCAGGGACATTCCAAGCCCTATAAAAGTCTTGTTTCTCGCCGCTACACCCAAAAGGCTTGGGCAAATCAATACAGGAAGAGAGAGCCGGTTCTCGGATTTGATCAGGGAGTTTGACGATGAACGCAGGTTTGTATTCGATGACGAACACGGTCTGGACAAAGAGCGGTTTAGAAACCTGTTGATTTCCCGGGATCCGCACATCATTCACTTTGGCGGGCATGGCCACTACGAAGGGCTGGCGCTGGAAGATGCCGATATCAATGCGAATGTTCTTACAAATTTGATTAAATTGCTCGACAACACACAGTTAGTCGTTCTAAATGCGTGTTACACGCTTCCCATGGCTAAGGAAATGGCCAAACATGTTCCTTATGTCATCGGTACCCAAGGTCCCTTAGACGATGATGCAGCCATTGCCTTTGCCCGGAGTTTTTATGTGGGAATTGCCTCTGGAAAGGACATCAAAAAGGCTTTTCAGTTTGGTCTCAACGGCATCCAGGACGCCCAGTGCGGGTGTGGGGATATTCCGGTACTAGTGGAAGGGGTATGACGTTCAACTCGCTTCAAAGGGGGCGTATGACAGGGCTATCGCATTTAAATTTTAACATTTCTTATGCTACTAACCGGCAGATTTTTACGAATAGCTACAGTAAAAATCTCAAACCCCAAAGAATCTTTGCAGACCTGCCCTATCCTAAACTTGACATCATGATCTATATTTGAGAAAAAAACATGTCCGAAAAGATTAGCATACTGGATATTTTTGAGGAACTGCAGGATCCGAGGCGAGCCGGGGGCAACATGATGCACCCGCTGCCGGTGTACACTTCCCCTAAGCTGCAACCACGCTAAAGTATAATTTTTGGTTCAAAATTTCATAATGATCCGGGGTTTTAAAGCCCAGATTTTGATGTGGACGTTCCTGATTGTAAGTATACGACCATGCCTGAATTTGTTCATTGAGCTCAGTAAGGTTCTTGAACCAGGCCAGATTGAGACACTCCACTCTCAGTGTTTTATTCAGTCTTTCAATTAACCCGTTCTGACTGGGCTTTCCGGGCTGGATGTAGCGCAGTTCTATTTGATGCCTGTCTGCCCATTCTTGTAAGCGATGCGAGATAAACTCCGGACCGTTGTCACAACGGATATACGCCGGAGCACCCCGCCAGGCAACTACCTGATCGAGTGTCTCAATCAATTTTCTGGCTGAAATACTCGAATGCGCCTGCGTCCACAAGGCCTTTCGGGAACGTTCGTCCATAATATTGATGATCCGGACAGACTGCTCATTAGGTCCGACCACCCAATCACTGACAAAATCCATAGCCCAGCCTTCGTTAATTCGCTCAGGCGGAAGCAGTTCCTGATATGATCGACGAATGACAGCGCGCTTA
Source organism: uncultured Saprospiraceae bacterium (assembly GCA_964441755.1). Lineage (GTDB taxonomy): Bacteria > Bacteroidota > Bacteroidia > Chitinophagales > Saprospiraceae > JAUMBM01. The sequence continues at coordinate 27,500 of CAYTVG010000021.1, read as the reverse complement.
GGTGGCAGACGCAGATGTAGCTGCTCCTGCTTCCATACGCGATATACTCGCTTATGATTCCAGGTATAACCATTGCATCGCAGATAGTAAAATACCAACCAGAAACCCCAGGCAATAAAGCGCTTTGTGACCCGATGCAGCATCTCAATAATTTCTTTGTCGCGCTCTTCTACACGAAAACCCAATTTGCGCCGATGGTAAGTCTGTCGGCGTAAGCCCAGCACGCGGCAACTGCGTCGTACGCTGCTGCCGGATCGATCTTTTAGCGTATCAATCATTTCTTCCTGGCGTCCTGGGCCTGCCATTTTTTTAGCATCTCATAGCCGTCTTTGAGGATTCCATGATCTATACTCAACTCAGCGAACATCTTTTTAAGTCTGGCATTTTCTGCTTCCAGCTCTTTAAGCCGGCGTTTGGTCTCATCCTCATCCTCCGCTTTGGCCTTCCGCCAATTGTATAAGGTGGCGGTGCTAATCTGATACGTTCGGCACAGCTCGTCTATACTCGTGCCGGCATCCCATTGAGCCAATATGTCCAACCGCTGGGTGTTACTGATTTTACGCTTGCGCATAGTACACGATTTAAAAGTGGAAAAATAATTCTTTTTCTACTTACTCGTGGTTGCTTTCTAGGGGAAGTGTACACTGGTTCTTCGCAAATTTGTTAAAAAAATTGAACCAGATGGATAGCCAGTTCGAAAAACCAGTTCAGGGAGATATGTAAAAGAGGCAGCGCTGAGCAGGAGATAGCCTCACTTAGGATAAGACGTACACAAATATCATTTACGCCATAACGATTTTCACCAAAATTGGCAGAGAAACGCTCCTGGTGATTAGTGACGCGATTCAAACCATTCCCATCTCTGCAGACATTGCTGCGCTTTGAGAATTAGTTTATATTTGTCATCTCAATCAAACAACGCCTGCCTGCCTGATGAAAAAAATTAAAATCTTCCTCGCTTCCTCTGCCGAACTGAAGCCCGAACGGGATGCCCTGGAGCAAAGCATTGCCAGGCTGAACAAACGCTGGGTAGGGAAAGGCATTGAATTCGAACTCGTCCATTGGGAAGACCACAACGATGCCGTCTCCGAAACCCGTAAGCAGGACGATTACAATGCGTCCTTGCGTGCCTGCGATATTCTGGTTGTTTTGTATTGGACTAAAGTAGGCAAGTACACCCGCGAGGAGTTTGAAGCCGGGTATGCGCAGTTTAAGGGTGTTGGGAAACCGCGACTGTTTGTATATGAAAAAATTGCACCGTTTGTACCGATAAGAGAGCATACGGAAAGTCGTTTTGATTTTCAGGAACGTCTGAAAGAGATCGGGCATTTTCCCACCCAATATGAAAACGCAGACGCGCTGACAGGTAATTTCATTACCCAGCTCACTGACTTGTACGATAGCAACACAGTACATGTTGCCAACAACAACATTCCCCACGCCCTCACCCCGCCCCCCTTTCTGCCCGAGGTGTTCATAGGCAGGGAGGATGACTTACAGCGCATCCACGACCGGCTGTTCGGCCCGGGCGATAATCTGCTGCTGCTCGTCAACGGTGCCGGCGGCATGGGAAAGACCTCTCTGGCGTCCAGGTATTACCACACCTATCAGGGCGAGTACGCGTATATCGGCTGGGTGCTTAGCGAGCGCAGCATCGCTGATGCCCTGTTGCAACTGGCTCCGCCTTTGGGATTGCAGTTTGACCCCACTGCGGATACCCGGGAGCGTCTTGATATCCTGCTCACGGCCATGGCCGGCCTGCCAAAGCCCTGCCTGCTTGTGGTGGACAACGCCAACGAACTGGCTGACCTGGAGGCCAACTACCTGCGTCTGCGCCGCTGCAGCAACTTCCACCTGCTGCTCACTACCCGCATTACTACTTTTGAGCAGGCCGATTGCTGCCCGGTAGGCGGCCTGCCAGAGGCCGAGGCGCTTGCCTTGTTCGAAAAACACTACCGCACCCTCGACACAGACGAAAGAGCCTTGTTTGCACGCATCCGCACGGCAGTGGGTGAGAACACCCTCGTGCTGGAACTGCTGGCCAAAAATCTGGCCGTCCAGAACCGCCTGCGCCCCCGCTACGCCTTATCTGACCTGCTGGCCGACCTGCAGGGGCGCGGTCTTCTCCGCCTCACGCAAAGTAGCCTTGTGGGTACCGCCTACCAGGGCAAAGATGCCCTGCGCCGCGAAACCCCCGAAGCCATTATTGCCGCCATGTACGATCTGGGCGAACTACCGCCCGAAGAAACTGCCCTGCTCTCCGCATTTGCTGCCCTGCCGGCGGAAAGTATTCCGTTCACCCTACTCGACACCCTGCTCGGTGACCAGGATCTGGACACGCGCCTGCCCACCCTGGCCCAAAAAGGCTGGATCGATTACAACGAACCGGAAGCTACTTTCAAGTGCAGTCCCGTGGTACAAGAGGTCGTGCGGCTGAAAAACCCCGCGCTGCAAACGGATTGTGCGCCGCTGGTGAATAATTTGGTGCAGGAGCTTCAACCCGATACAATACACGAAGAAAACTACCGCCATTCTACCTTGTACGCCCGGCTGGCAGAAGGCGTGGTGGCCACACTAAAAGAACCTGATTTTGATGTAGCCATCCTCTGCCACAACCTAGGAAATTTCCATACCCACACAGGGGATCTGCGCAAGTCGATGGTAACCTACCAGCAAATGGCTGACCTACTAACGACCCTGCTGAAGACTGCACCTGATGACGCCAACTTTAAAAACGGGCTGGCCATTTCTTACGCAAAACTGGGCGAGACGTACTCCGCAATGGGTAATTTGGAACAGGCCCTGATGTTCTACGAAAAAGACCTGGACTTAACCAAAGAACTCTATGAGGCCTACTCCAACAATGTGGCCTTTAAAAACGGGCTGGCCATTTCTTACGCAAAACTGGGCGAGACGTACTCCGCA
>CAYTVG010000021.1:0-24475 GCA_964441755.1 uncultured Saprospiraceae bacterium | reverse complement strand
CAAAGAACTCTATGAGGCCTACTCCAACAATGTGGCCTTTAAAAACGGGCTGGCCGTTTCGTATGCGAAACTTGGACAATTGAGCCGCGACGGGTTTCAGGACAACGATCAGGCAAAACAGTACTTCCGGCAAGCCGAACAGCTTTGGGTGGAGTTGGTAGTCACCGCCCCGCAGTACGTGCAGTTTCAGCATTATTTGGAATGGGTGCGACAGCAATTAGCGGGCTGATTTTGGACCACCTCTGCACCCCCTTGTGCTGCTACATCCTGCTCGTGCATATAGCGTTTAACTGCTTCTAAGGTATCTATGGGTACGATTTGTGATACTCCTCCCAAGCCTCCAGCACCAGTCTTTTGGTTCGGTACTCGCCGTAGAGGCGCATCTCCTTGTCCTTCAACACCCGGAAAGTCTCCCCGGGGAAATCAGGCCCATAAACATCCTCGGGATCCAAGATGTAGCGGAGCTCATCGTAGCTTAAGCCGTAGAGGCGCGCGAAATGCGCATCCAGCCGCGCGCGCAGCCGCGCGCGACGCTCCTCGTCCCACCGAAATGGCGGCAACGGACAACCGCCGCCCTCCCGCTCCCAACTTATCTCCGGATAGGCATCCACCCACTCGGGCAATACCCAGGCATGCCCACCCGTCATTACCCGATTTTCTTCCCACTGCCGCACCAAGGCCGAGCGCAAGGCCTCGTCGGATTCCCGCCAGATGTCGTCGGCAAAGGCCTTGATGTCCCAGGAGGTGTAGGTGAGCTCGAGGAGGAGGGGGAGGAGGGTGGCCAAGTTAACTGTGCTAATACTCGGAATTGGTAACTGTTGGAAGTAACTGAATGTAAGATTTACCCCCCCTAATTTTTGTCTTATTAAGTAATCAAAGACAAGTGAACTTACAATTGAATTCAGGCAAGTCAAGTTATCAGAGCTACTTTCAGATAATATAACAGGCATTGAATGACCTATTGCACTAAAAGGAACAATACTAAATACACCAGTTCTCACGTCGGTTGATCTTGCAATATTTCTGAACCCATAGTTCCAATTAGAACTTGAAATATTCCTAATATTGTTTATTTTCACCCAGTACCAAGGCAGTATTTGATAATATGGATCTTGATACCGCTCTTGTGTAGGTGTTGGTGTTTGCGTACTCGTCCTACTCTCCACCCCCTCATACGTCCCAAACCGATGATCATAATGCCAGATCATCTTAGCCTCATACAACGGCAACCAAACCTCCTCCCCCCGTACAAACCGATTGCCCCGCAAAACAAACCCCTCAGCTTCAAGCTGCGGGCGGGTACGGAATAGATGAGAGTCATTGCTCATATCAAACATCCTCATGAATTTTACCCCCCAGGGGTTCTCACCGGTGCTCTCGTTCAACAGAATGGGCATGCGCCGATAAATGGCGGCCGTCAACTCAGCGTCCACCCGGGTGCGGAATACCGGGCAGGTGCGGGTGTTCGGGTTGAGCCGCAGGAAATCGTCGCTGTTGAGGGTAAAAATGCGCTGCTCATCCCGCAAATGCGCGGTGCGCGTCAGGAAAAAGCCGAAGCGCGCGGCTTCCGCCGCTCCGCGAGAAGCACCGGACAGGGTGAGTAAAGAGAACTTATAACGACTATCCACTGCCGGAAAAATCTTCTCCCTGTTTTCAAAATCAAACAGGCTAATCAGGCGATTCCTCTCCACCATGGCCCCAAAAAAGGCCTTGTTGCTGTCATCGGTAGCAATTCCGGTAGGCACAATGAAACCTGCCCGCCCTTCCGGCCGCACCAACTGACTGAACAATTCAGAAAAAACGGAGTAGGTGTTGATATCCCCCACCGCTGTAAGCGTGTAGCGCTCACTGCTGCGCAAAAATTTGCCCGTGGCTTCTGCCTCGTGCAGGGCCTCCTGAAATTGTGTGTACAGATCGGGCCTCAGCACCGCCATCTGCTTAATCAGGCGCTCCCGCTCTGCTTTGTTGGCGGCATTGGCAATGGCCGCGTCGCGGGTCGCAAAATACTCCTGCTGCTGCAGCTTGATACGCTCCCAGGGCGGGTTCCCCAGCATCACATCAAAGCCTCCCTGCGCAAATACATCGGGAAACTCCAGCGGCCAGTGGAAAAAGCGGTAGCGGTCGGCCAGCGCATAAGCGCGACCTTCGAGCTGGGGGTCGGCGCTGGCGCCCAGGATTGTCTTTTGCTGGCGCGAAAGCAGCTCGGCCGTAATGTGCCGCTGCCCGGCGCGCAGCGGCTGGAAGAAAGCTGCAACAAACAGGTTACAGCCCGTGAGCGGGCGCAGCCAGCTCTGGTCGCTGCGCAATTGCTGCCAGGTGCGGGCTTTTAGCTCCCGCCCGTGTACGGTGCTGTCGTCGAGGGCATCAAACAGCCTGAATGCTTCTCCAAGCTCGCCGGCTGCTGCCGCAGCAGCCGTATTTTCGGCAAACAGCGTGAGCTGTTTTCTTTCCCGCCAGGCTTTGTTCTCCTTGCGGAGGTTTCTGCCTACCTCCTTCTCATCGCCCGCCACTTCCTTGAAGGCCTCATCCGGCAATCCTTTTTCCAGCAACGACAGATCGTGTATGCCCACAAGGCTGTTGCCGCAGCGTATTTTGTGCTGCAGAAAACTCAGCGGCCGCCCGGGATAGTGGCTTTCAAGCCAGAGTGCTACCTGGCAAAGCTCTACAGCGTCGGGATTGAGATCCACCCCGTAGATGCAGTGCTCGATGACTTCGCGCAGGCTGGCGCGCACGGCCGAAGCAGCAGGCTGCTCGCCCCCTGCGCGCACCCGCGCCAGCTCGAGCGCGATGCGGCGGGCAGCCGCAAGCAGAAAATGCCCCGAGCCGCAGGAGGGATCGCACACCTTGAGTTTCAGCAGCGCTTCAGCCTGCCGGTTTGCATCCCCGCCCGCCTCGCGCAGGCGTTGCGCCATGACGGGTTCGAGTGCGCTCTGCAACAGTTCCGCTACGAGATCGTGCCGGGTGTAGTAAGAACCGGTCGTCTTGCGCTCAGTAGCCCGGATGTATGAAAATGTCATTTTGCCGCCCGCCCCGGTCTGTATGAAAGGATGCAGATCGAGCAGACTTTCGTAGACGGAGCCAAGTTCTTCCACATCGAGGCTGCGGTAGTTGATGCGCCGCCGGGTCTGTGTCGCGCGGTCCTCATAGGTATTCAGGCGGTAGAGCGCATCCAGCAGCACCTCATTGTGCAGCTCGGCCGTTTTCAGGGCTTCGAGCGCATCCGGGTGAAACAGTTCGCCGACCAGGGGCGTGATCCCAAAGGGCTTGCCCAGTGTTTCGCTTTCAAAAATGCCAAAAGTGACGAGGAGTTCTTTCCAGTTATTCCGGGCCTGAGAATTTATGAGCGCATTCATCGGATACACGATGAGTGCGTGCACCCCTTCCTTTTGGGTAGTACCGTGAGCGTGCAGCAGGTGGTTGAAGATGGACGCCATGTAGGCCAGTGATTTTCCGGAGCCTGTACCGGATATCACCACAAAATGCTCCGCCTGCAGACCGAGCTGCACCGCATCCTTCTGGTGTTTGTGCGGTTGAAAGGGGAAGAGTTCGGACAGCAGAGGGTGGGCGTTGCTAAGCTGGCTGAGCGGCCGGCCTTTTTCATATCCCGGATTAAACTAAATGAGCGGGTCTTTCCAAAGACCCTTCTTTTCCTCGAGGAAATTTTCGACCTCGCGGCCAATGCGTTTATCGCTGACGCCAAGAAAACTTTTCATGTAGCTCTTGGCCTTCTTCTACAACCTGTTGGAACAACGGACTAGCGCGATACTTACCGTTCCAGTCTGCCTTAGAATAAACAAAAGTTGAGATCTCTTGGCCGTACGCTAGTTCCAGATCAAACAATTGATGACGAAATGCCTGTTCTTCTTTCAAATTAACGTACTTGGACGTCAGGATGAGAATATCCCAATCCGAATCTTCACGGGCGTCTCCCCTGGCCCGCGAACCAAAAAGAATCACCTCTGCTTCGGGATCAGTCGCTTTTACGACTTCTTTTACCTTTCCAAGGATGGCTGCGGTCAGGTCTTTAGACGCAATCATGTTTGTATTTTGAACAAAAACAAGGATTTTGGGGAACAACCCAACGCTTAGTTTCAACAGCAACAGACTTGGTCCTTTTCAACAATGTATGCCTTCCCAAGACATCAACCAATCAACCAACCTGTATCCTCCATTATCCTCTCTCATTCCTGATATACCCCCCAGGATATATTGGGCCGTACAGCGCCATCTTCCGGCGCAACAGTGAAGGACATGAAACCAGCGGAGGCAGTTGCCGGAGGACAGTTCAGACCAGAGATTTCAAGTTTGGTGTAGCCGGAGGGGTAATCGTCTATGGTCATGCCAGGGGGGCGGCCGGTGCTGAAAGTTTGGGCTTCGATCCCGAGGTCCTTCACCCGATAAGGAAAAAAATAGTTGATCCAGCCGTCGATCAGTAGCCGTTTTTCAGGTACCGGGTGGCAGTTAGGGGCCGGATTGATGCGGTACGATAGTATGTTTCGCCAGAATGCTCTATCTACCTTGCCTTTGCTGGCTGCTGTAAATTCCCGCAACACGGGTCTCAGTACACTCAACCACCATCCCAGCTCAAATTTTGCCAAAGCCTCTGCGCGTGCTTCCAGTTGCTCCCAGTCCTGCGGAGAGCCCTCCAGCGTGATTTCGGGGATGCCGCACAGGTAGCTGATAAAGAAGTCGAAATAATTGCGGTTGATGTGCATCAGTGACAGCGTGAAGGCAACTTCGGTGGCCCGGTCGGTGCCACTGAAAGGGGCGGTGATCAAACTGACAATCCCCGCCTGGCTACGCGCTTCGATCTGCTCCCGAAAATCGAGGAATATGGACTCCCAGTCCTCCGAATTCAGCGGATATTCCATGATAGTAGATATCAGCTTCAACTTGCGTTCGAAGTTGACGAGCTGCTTGCGGAACTTCTCCGGTTGCTGTTGTACGTGCAGGGATAATCCCTGACAGATCAGCAGCCATAGGCTGTCGGGGTTGAGAATGAGCCGTCGGTGGTCGGCATAAGCACGGAAGACGCAGTCTACGAAGCCGTTATCGCCAATCACGCTTCCGATATCGGCGACATTTTTTTCAGGCCCGGCTGTGACGAGCAGAGGGAATTCAACGCCCACCCCTACCCTGTGATGCTTTGAAATGCCCTGCAGTATATTGTTCGAACTGACCAGCCAATCATTGAACCACAGCCGGGAAGTGGTCAATGAAATTTCCTTGTTGAGGGGAGCTACCGGGTGTACCCTGAAAGTTATGCTCTCATCATATCCTCTTTCCCTTTTCTTGCTGTCGCCAAGGGCTGCTAATGGCTTATTGTACATCTTTCCTTTTATGTCGACCTGAGCTGACTGCCTGCCCTGGCCGGTGTTATGACTATGGTTCTTGGTAATCTTTCCAGTCTGTATACAGTTCTTTCCTCAGCTTTTTTTCCAGTCTTCAGTTCAGGGATGCTGGCTATACATCTTTCGCTGCGTGTATATTCAAATTTCTTTTATCTCAGGTAAAAACCCAAAACAGGTTATGTAAAAATAACCTAAATATTTGCAATTCACAAAAAAACAGGAACTAAATTTCTGCAAATCAAGTTCCTCTCTCATCTTCCGCACCCCTGTTTCAAAATTCATGCAATTAATCAGCCAACGGTGCAGAATTTAATTCTTTTCTGTTCTTCTATCAAAATCTGGTGGCTCTAGTCCAAATGAAGTGGGTTTCGTAGATTTGTCACATGTAAGAACTACCCATATTTACAGCTGCCCTCGAAATTAGGTCACCTTGGTTTATCAGACGTGTCTAGTTTTGGGGGGGAAGCTCAACTTACGCCTTAGGCCGGCGGTAGGAAGTAGATGGATAAATCCATGCTGCATAATCGTAACTTCTACCCCCTGGCTTTCTGCCTCTTTCAGAATGCTAAGCTTTTCTTCTTTGCTGCGTCGCTTCTTTTTCATAGGCAAGATTACAATTTTAATACGGTAACCTTGTCTGGGTATTTAGGTGATCAGGACCAGTACAGGTAGAAAACAACAACCCCGGTATTTCCCGGAGTCCCGTAGGGACGCGATGTGGGTAGAAAACACCGGGGTCGTTGTTTTCAGGAGTCCCGTAGGGACGGAATGTGGGTAGACCCGTAGGGACGGAATGTGGGTAGAAAACAACAACCCCGGTATTTCCCGGAGTTACATACGATGAATGGTATATTTTCAAACCGTTGGAATAATGGATGATGGAGAATCATACCCACATTTCGTCCCTACGGGACTCCGGAAAACACCGGGGCCGTTGCTACCCATATTACGCCCCTAACGGGGCTCCGGATAACAACAGGGCCGTTGCTACCCACATTTCGCCCCTAACGGGGCTCCGGAAAACAACGGGGCCGTTGATACCCATAACATTTGACCAAGAACCATTTTTATTCTTGATTTATGCAAATCGAGGTGCGGAAGATGAGCTCAGTACGCTCAACCACCATTTTGCCATAGTCTTTGCGCGTGCTTCCAGTTGCTCCCAATCCTGCGGAGAGCCCTCCAGCGTAATTTCGGGGATGCCACACAGATAGCTGGTAAAGAAGTCGAAACAAACGCCTTGTGCAAACAAAATGTGTTGAATAATATTAAGCGTATAAGGCAGGTGCGTGCAAATTTCTGTATTTTTGTTCCCAAAAGATTAATCCATGGCGCTCCAGGACAGGTATATCAATCCATTTACGGATTTTGGCTTTAAAAAGCTGTTCGGCTCTGAGCCGAACAAAGACCTGCTGATTGATTTTTTGAACCAAGTATTGCCTGCAAAGCACAAAATCAAGGACCTTACGTACGCACGTACCGAGCAACTCGGCAACTCAGAGGCAGACCGCAAGGCAATTTTTGACCTGTACTGCGTGGGTGAATACGGAGAGCGCTTCATCGTTGAAATGCAGAAAGCCAAGCAGAATTTTTTCAAGGACAGGGGGCTGTACTATTCCTCTTTCCCTATTCAGGAGCAAGCCAAGAAAGGTGACTGGAACTATAAGTTGTCGGCCGTATATCTGGTAGGCATCCTCGATTTTATTTTTTCAGAGGATGAAGCGGAGAAGGAAGTGCGACATGAGGTGCAACTGAAGGATCAAAAATGCCGGGTCTTCTACGATAAGTTGACGTACATCTACTTAGAAATGCCCAACTTTAACAAAGCAGAAGCCGAGCTCCAAAGCAACTTTGACAAGTGGATGTATGTCCTGCAACAATTACCCTATTTGCAAAACCGACCTCAGGCATTACAAGACCGGGTATTTCAAAAACTATTTGAGGCAGCCGAGATAGCTAAATTCACGCCAGATGAAAAAAATAAATATGAAGAAAGCCTGAAATATTACCGCGATTTGAAGAACGTGGTGGATACTTCGTTTGATGAGGGCAAAGTAGAGGGCAAAGCAGAGCGCAATATTGAGATCGCCCGTCAAATGAGGGCGAAAGGTATGGAGGTAACCCTAATCGCAGAAATAACCGGGTTGGCAATTGATGAGATAGAAGAAATACTGTAAATGATACTTTCTGTGCCCTCCCGGCCCTTAGCAGCCTAAGCGCGGCCAGGTTGGCAGCGCCCCCTTTATGCGCGAGAAGATCTCCTGTGTCGCTGGCAAAAATTGCAATACAGGATGCATGAAAACAACTTACATATTTACAATTCACAAAAAAAAGGAACTAAATTTCTGCAAATCAAGTTCCTCTCTCCGTCATTCATTAACATATCTGCCAGTGGCGGATGCGGTTTATCAACTTAGTAGAGAACAATGAAAACGAAGCTCCCCGTTCATCAGGCTGTCAAAGGGACAAACATCAGTATGATTCCGCCGGCGGGTTTTACCAAGGCCGACAATTTTTTTGGTTTTCAGCAGGTGGAGACGAATTCCTCCATCATGGTGGTGAATATGGCCTGCCCGTTTTCGGAGATTTCAGAAGGAATCACCAAGGAAAATCTGCTGGAAAGGGGGGTGCGGGTGAGCCGCATTGAAAATCGGGTTATCGAGGGGATGCCTGCGATTTTTACGGACGGTAAGCAGTCGAATAATGGGCAAACCTACCACAAGTACATGCTGGTTTTTGGCAGTGACACGGAGACTATCATCATCAGTTGTGCCTGCCCTGCTGATTTTAAAGATCTTGCCGCTGCGGTAAAAAAATCCTTGCGAACCATCCGCTATGAGGTCGAAGAAACGACGGATTCTCAGGATTTGCTCGACTTCACCATCGATGCTTCTGCTACCGGGCTCGTATTGGGCAACGCCTCGGGAATGATCATGCTTTTCACCGCTGACGGCCATGTGCCGGCCGTAGCGGATGACAAAGATATGTTGTTGGTCACCAAGTCATTCAAGGAGCATGGGCTGATCGACCAAAAGTTGTTTGCACTCAACCGGGTCAGGAATCTTTATTCCGCTGAGGTTCAAAAAATTGAGCACATCCGCAAAATCAGGGTGGATGATATCGCCGGCTATGAGATTTTGGCGACGGTATTAAATCCGGAGGGCGAGTTGAAATACGTTTATCAGGTCATCCTGTTCAGTGATGCACTCTACTATATCATTGTGGGATTCACCGACCTGCATAATCTGGTGCGCGTAAAGGGCATGAAAAAAGCGGCCAGGACTTTCAGGCGGAAGTAGATACTTTCAGTTTGAGGTGGTTTGTCAAACCCGAACGTGGATTTACGTCAGCTTATTTCGAACTTTCTCATAGTAGTGCCCCCCTTCTACGGCCGGAGATGACCTCTTTTTTTTCAAGGGTGCATACAGCTGCCCGAAGCCCTCAAAAATACGTATATTTGTACTATGAGACGCTTCTTCAACACGACCGGACTGTGCGTACCCGAAAGACACTACATGGTGGATCCGTTCAGGAATTTGTACGCCGATATCCTTCATTTGATCGAAGTGCAGCAGTATTTCGTGCTATATGCCCCCCGACAGACAGGGAAGACCACATTTCTGCACGCACTGGCTCACCGGCTCAACCGCGAGGGGGCGTATGTTTCGGTTGTCTGCTCGCTGGAATCTGCGGGCTACCCCAGCATCTCAGTCGAGGATGCCAATGAAGTATTTATCCGTTCGCTTTATCAAACAGCTGCCGTATTCCTTGATGAAGGGCAGATGCCCCCGGATCCGTATGCTTACGCACCAAGCCCGCAGTTGTTCCGCCAATACCTGACTGATTGGTGTCGCTCCCTCAACAAGCCCCTCGTACTCCTGCTGGATGAGGTAGACTCCCTATACGACGATGTGCTCATCTCTACCCTGCGGCAGTTGCGCGACGGCTTTCAGACTCGCCCGCATAGTTTCCCGCAGTCGGTGGCCCTCGTGGGGCTGCGCGATATCCGCGAGTATCGCCTGCGCGCGCGTGCCGATAATCCTTCCATCGGCGCGGGCTCCCCATTCAATATCAAGGCAAAATCCTTCTTTTTGCCGATTTTTTCCAGAGAGGAAGTGCGCGACCTGCTGGATCAGCACACAGCGGACACCGGGCAGGTTTTTTCACCCGAAGTTTTTGAAAAAATCTACGAATACGGCGGCGGCCAGCCCTGGCTGACCAATGCGCTGGCAAATGAAATCGTACGAGAATTGCTCAAAAACGACTATGCCCGGCCCATCTGTCCTGACATGGTCGATATCGCTAAAGAGCGCCTCATCGAGCAGCGGCAGACACATCTCGACAGTCTGGCCGATAAGATTGATGAGCCCCGCGTGCGACCTATCGTCATGAGCATCATCACCGGCGAGGCGCCGGCTTTCGACGGCTTCGACGATGCCCTGCGCTACTGCCGCGACCTCGGCATCATCACGGGCAGCAGCCCTATCCGCTTTGCCAATCCCATTTACCGGGAAATCATCACCCGCATTCTGAACTCCTCTCTGCAGCAGGGTATTGACTCAGATGTCGCCCTGACGGCCTGGTATCTCCGGCCGGACGGCTCGTTGGATATGGACAAGCTGCTGGCTGCTTTCGCCGATTTTTACCGCTGGAATTCCGAATCCTGGCTGGAGCGCTTCCAGTACAAGGAGGCGGGCCACCAGTTGCTGCTGATGGCCTTTCTGCAGCGCGTCATCAACGGCGGCGGGCGCATTGAGCGGGAAATGGCCGTGGGCAACGGACGCACCGATCTGGCGGTGTTCTGGAAGGGACAGGTCATCCCCATCGAGATCAAGATGCACCATGACGCACGTTCCCAGCCTCAAGGCCTGCAACAACTGGCCCGCTACATGGACAAGCTGGGCCAAAAGCGGGGCTATCTGGTGCTGTTCGAGAAAAAATCCGCCGGGGAACTGCCCTGGGAGCAGCGAATCCGCCAGGAAACCCACCACATAGAGGACAAGGAGATTCTGTTGTTGGTGATGTAACACGAAATATGCCCTAAACCTCCGATTGCTCAGTCGGGTCGGTTGCAGGGAACAAAGCCCGCTGCAAGTAGTCTTCTACATACGCCTGCGGTATTTTTTCCTGCTCGAGCCGCCAGTGGTTGCGCACCACGGTCCGGTACATGGCCAGCTCAGCATTGCTCAGGTGTAAGCCGGTTTTCTCTGCTGTCGGCAGGCCGGCATCGCCTTCGAAAAAGGCTCCGAAGGTGGCCTCATCCATCATGACGCTCCTGACCGTCGGGAAATAGCTTCTGAACTGCGACAGTATCTCAAAGCCGTGGGCGTCGATGTCGCCCCAGTACAGCAGCTTCTCTACCTGCGCCAGCCAGCGCAGATCCCGCAGCACCTGCACGCCATAGCCGCCGCCAAAGATGACCATGGTTCCGGGCAGGTCGGGTATGCTGAGGGCGGTATACAGGCTGGTCTTGTTTTCTACAACCAAAACGCGCGTTACGGGCAGCCGCAGGCGGTCCAGCTGACTTACAGGCACCGCCAGGTCTTCCAGTCCGGAAAAATATTGCTGCCGTATGGCTTCATCCAGCATGCGAAAGCGCAGCTGCGGCTCGCTGTAGCGCAGGCCGTAGCGCCGCTCAAACTGCTTTTCCTCAACTGCTACGTGCTCAGCTATCAGGATGTCCAGCAGTTCCCGCAACAGCGGTTGGTATTGTTCTACATATTTTGTACCTACGCCCAGAGGTAGTTGCCGTACGTACAGGCCCGGCCGCGGATTGGCCCTGAAGTACCGGCAGATACCGATTATTCGCTCCCACTCCGCCGCGTATTGTACCACCTTCAGCGGGTAGCGCATCAGCCAATCGGCGAGCGGCTCAAATTCATGCAGCAAGCGCGCACTCCATAGGCGAAACAGGGCCACCTCCTCCACTTTTCCCAGATACTGCTCATAATCGGCCGCCGAGGCAAAATATATGCTCACCGGCAATGCCTGCTCCCCCAGATAGCGGGTCTTCACACGCTGGTAGCTGATGGTGTACCCATAGCCCAGTTTTTCCCTGGACGCGCTCATGAGTTGCCTCACCTCCCGCTCAAATTCGGCCAGCGAAGTCTTGTTGTAGCGCTTTTCGCCCGGAATCTCGAGGCGTATGAAGGGCTGTCCGCGCAGTATTGACTGCAAATAGGCCGGATACTTTCGCTCGGCTTTCTGGCGTATGGCTGCCGGACTGATCATTGGCTCAGGTAGTTGGCTTTCTCTTCCCGGAACTGCTCTATCGGCATGTCATACAACCAGGAGTATTTTTCTTCCTTGCGCTCCACAAAATGGACATAGGAAATGTCGTGCTCCACGATGTGGATGTTGTCGCTGGGCGTCACCACCAGCAATTGCAAATGCAGCTGCCTGCACAGGGTGATCAGGTAGCGCGCCTTGTCCTCATCCTGCGCTTTGAAGGCCTCATCGATGGCAATGAACCGGAATGAATGAGTCTGCAAACCTTCCTTGGTAAGGCCAAACTGGTACGCAATGGCCGAGCCCAGTATGGTGTAGGTAAGCTGGGCTTTTTCGCCCCCCGACAACTGCCCCATGTGCTCATAGGTTTTGTACTTGCCGCCGGTTTCCTGATAAAACTCCTCCGCCTTGTAGCTGTACCAGGCCCGTACATCCATGACCCTGTTGCGCCAGTCCTCCCGGTCGAGCCGCTGAATCAGGGGCTCTATGTGGTTGTAAAAATGGTATCTCCGGGCATCTGCCGAGGTCTCCATTAGCCGGATTTCAGGCATGGCTTTGTCCAGCAGGTTCCGAAATTCCTTTACTTCATCATTTATCCGCCAGGGAGCCATCAGTTGTATGTAGGTCCTGAAATCCTTATCCCGAAAGTCTATTCCCCGCAAGGACTCATTGAGCAGGCGGATGTTCTCTTTGATCGAATCTTCCCAGTTTTTGAAAAACATCCGGAAATCACCTACCTTATTGGTGATGGTCTCCTGCAGATAGTCGTTAAATTTTTTCTCAAACCGCGGCAGGTTGTCGTTCACCAACTGTTGGTACATGCGCTGATACTCCCCGATAAATTCGAGCATGGTGGAGTCTGGCAGCCGGCTGACATCTGCCCGCCAGTCTTTGTATTTCAGGGTGATGTCTTCCGCAGGCTGCTTGAACTTGTTGATCTTGATCCTCACTTCATCCTCCCGTCTGCGACGGTGCTGCTCCAGGCCGGACTGCCTCTGCATCAGCTCCTCCCAAAAGCTTCGCTGCTGCGCGTCGATCGTGGCGTAGGTCACGCGCAGCAGATCGGGATGAGCCTGCTCAAAAGCGGTAGTGTCCTGCACACCCATGGCCTGCAGTTGGGTTCTGCGCTCTTGCAATTTCTGGCTGACTTCCTTCTCCCGGGCCTCTGCACTGAACAGCTCGCGCTGTTTTTGGGTATGCTCATTTTGTAAGGCCGACAGGCGGCTCTCCAGCTCCCTGAGCTGTTGTTGTAAAACCTGCACCCGGTTGCTGGTTCTCTCCAGCTCGACCCGCTGTCGCTCTTTGTCTTCGATTTGTACCGCACAGTGCTGCCAGTCGATATCCTCATAAGCAGCATACCGCTTTTGCACCTCTGCAATCGCCTCCAGCGAGGCGGCAATACTGCGGTTGCGCTGTTCCAGTGCCCGAATATCTTTCTCGACCTGCCGCTCCTGATCCTTCAACTGCTTATGCTCCTGCTGTAAGAGCCGCAGTTTTTCCTTATTATCCCAGCCCAGCACATAATTTTCCTTACGGGAAACGTGCGGACGGTCATCTTTTTCGTGCTTGCCGTCAGCCAGCTTCATCAGGCCTTCCCGCGTGACGGCTTTTTTTTCGTAGCGGGCAAACTCAGCCAGATCCTCCACACAGGCATAATCGTACTGCGTGCTGATCAGCTCCTCCAGCCAGTCCCCATAGCTACTTCCGGGCTTAAACGCCAGTTTGTGAACGAGGGCATTAGCCGCCGGGGGCTGCCGCAGCTGTCTGCCTACGGGCGTAAAGCCGCGATAGCGCTGGTAGCTTATGCGCCCGCGCAGGTGGGTTGTATTCACATAGTCATTGACCCGGGTGTAAAAAGCCTCCGGCACAATCAGCCGCAGCGCCAGGTGGTGCAAAATCTTTTCGGCCGACAACTCCCAGGCCTGTTCTGACTCCCGTACCCGTATCAGCTCGCCAATGAAAGGAATCTCCTCCCGCGAAGCACCCGTGATGGCCAGGATATCATCCCGGATCTCGGCCTCCCGGCCGGCAATATTGTTCTTATTCTTTCTGAGCCTTTCGGCGGTAGCCTCCAGCTCCGCCATTTTCCGGCTCAAGTCCCCCTGCTGCTGTTCCAGTAAGGTGGCCCTTCGGGTATTATCCTGGCGCTCCTGCTCCAGTGTCCCGAGCAGTTGTGCGGCCCGTTCCCGGTTTTGTTCAAAAGTTTCCCGACCGGGATCTGTGGCAAGCCCGACTTTGGCAGCGTAGCGATTATACTTGTCCAGCCTGTTTTTTCGCTCCTCCCGGCTCTTCTCCAGTTGGGCGATTTCCCGTTTGAGCTGTTCTATCCGGTTGCCGGTTTCGTCGGCTTTAATCTGTAGCTTCAGGTCGGCCTTATCCTCCTCCATGGCAGCTTTGCGGTCGTCCAGCTCCCTGAGCTGCTGCCGGATAGTCTCCAGCAATGCGAGGCATTTTTCCAGCTCCAGCGCGGCCAGTTCGGCCTCCTTTTGGGTAAACCAATAGGCCGCCATCTCCTTCGAAGCAGCCAATTGACGAAGCTCCGTGAGCATAGCTTCCAGTTCCTCCGCGATTGCGCAGACAGGCTCCAGTTGAGCAATCTGTTCCTTAGCCTTTTCAATATTCGTTTTGGCATCCATGAGGGTCAGAAAGCTCTCCTTGAGTTGCCTGAAAGCTGCCTCTGCATCCTGCTCCTCCAGCATATTGGTCCGGATAAAATCATCCAGGTCGTCGAGCACCTTCACCCCTACTACCTGATTGAACAAGCTCAGGGCTTTGGTGGAGCGCATACCCAGCAGCTGCGCGAGGCGCTCTGCATAGGCTGTGGGGCCATCAAAAAATTCAATTTTCCGCTTATTGCCGCCCGCATTGTACTTCTTTTCCAGGCGTTTTTTCCAATTGCCTTTAGCATCAAACTCGCTGAAATCCTGTTCGATATGAAGCCCGACATGGCCGAGGCCAAAAGCCCGCCGCAGTTCGCCGTTGGAAAACCAGCGAAGCTGGAAGATCGTGACTTCTTTCTGGTCGGTATTGGCAAAAGAGGCCAGCAGGATGGAATGCGTCGACTTATCGCGCAGGGTCTGTGCCGTAGTGCTTAGCTCCCCCTCCCGTTGAATGTTGCCGTAGTTGCCGCGCACATAGGTCTCCTCGGTGCGGTCGCCCTTTTTATCCACCCCTGAAGACTGGTTGTAAAAGCGTATTTTTTTGACCGGCACCAACAGGGTCAGCAGGGCATCGATGAAGGTACTCTTACCGGAAGCATTGGCCCCTGTGAGCAGCGAATTATTCCCCTGCGGGCTGATTCTGAAAATGCGGTCGTGGAAGGTACCCCAATTGTACACCTCCATGTGCTGAAGCCGGAAGCCCGCCTTATCGGAATGTGTACTAAACAGACTCAACATAGGCCTGTAGTTTTTCCTGAAAATCTTTCAGCACGTCCAGCGAAACCTTTTCCTTGATGATGCGGTGAATCTGGTAGGTGATTTCCTGATCTTTCGTGCCGATTTCTTTCAGGTAGCCCAGGTCGACTACCCGGGCAATGAAAGTATCCAACTCCTTGGTGAAACGAAGACGGTTGTAGCCCTCCTGAAAAAAGAGCGTCAATTCCTCTTTGATTTCGGTATTGGTGATGAAGCGCTCGGCCACCTGAAACTGGGTGGGGTTGCTGTCAAATTCCTCCAGCAACTGCCGCAGGACGATGAGGATTACCGACACTTCAAACCCCAGCGGTCGTCGCGCCACCAGACCCAGGGTATTGCCTTCGCTGTCTTCAAACTGCCGTACGAAGGCAAAGCCCTCATCTTTGCGCACCACCAGTTCGAGCCCCAGCTGACTGATGTAGTCCTGTATCTCCTGTTGGTAGTTGAGGATATCCTGCCATACCGATGCCGTCCGCTCCACGGGTGTTTTCAGGAGGCGTACCACGGCCTTCGAATAGGGCTTTATATTTTTTTCTAGGCTGTTCATGTGGTAAAGATAATTTCGGGAATCAGAATAGATTTGTTCAGCGCCTTGTTGAACACTATACGCTGGCTGCGCTCTGCACTGACCGTATGCCGAAATTCGCGTACGATGCTCATGTAGCCAAACAATTCGGGTAGCCCCCGCTGCAGCCCCCCTGCCTGATCAATGACATCTTTTAAAGTAAGCTGCGACTGCTCCCGCAGCAGAGCCCGGATGCGTTTTCGCAGCAGCTCTTTGTCGATGGCAGCATGCGCAAATAACCTGTTGAGCTGACCCGCCTGACTGAGGTCTTCTTCTGCCAGCCGAGGGCGAGCCTGGTAAGTCTGCTCCTCCGACAGCTCGAGGGTAAGTTTACGCTCGAAGGGGATGCTAATCTCCACGCCCAGCTCCAGCTCCATCGTCAGCTCCGGTATGCGCCCTTGCTTGCTCAGTGCCAGGAGCGATTTTTTGATGTCCTGAATAATCTGCTTGGTAGCTGCCGCCTTAGAGGCTTCACTCTCCCGGATGATACGACTTAGTTTGTCGGCCATTTTATCATTGGCCTTGTACACCCGCTGACCGGCCTTATGCAGCTGCATTTTCATGCTTTTCAAAAAAAGGTCCTGCACCGGAATCCCCTTGTGCGCCAGCATACTGTAAAGCTCATGGGTAAGCTTTTCCCATTCGTCCTGAAGTCCCGGGTTGAGCAAAAACGACCAAAAGGCATAAAAGCTCTTCCCCTGCTGGCTATCTTTGATCTCATCGAGTGCATCGAAGGCAAACGCCAAAATGTCGCTTTTAGACAAGCTGCCTTCCGCGTGTTTTTGGTAGATAGTGCGGGTGATTTCCTTGAAGTTGTCCTCTACCTCTTTGAAATCGGAGAGCAATTCTTTGGCTGACTGGTTCAGCTGCTTAAAGCGAGGTACTATTTCAAAGGCTTCAAACACCTTGACATCTTCACCGGAGCGTAGCTGTGCCAACTGTCGGTCGATTTCGTCCCGCTTTTCCTCCAGCAGCCGTATTCTCGTCTCCACATCATCATTGGAAAATTCAACCAATTCCTTCAGCAAGCTGAAAATGTTCTTAAACTTGGATTCTGTACCTACGTACTCCTCCTTTTTGAGGCTGCTGAGCCAGTCGATCGTTTTGCTGGCATAGGACGAGAGTTCATAGTAAACATCTCCGCGTTCGTCCTGGTAGTTGGTCAGAAAGCCCCGGTCAGTCCAGTGCTGAATATATTTTTTGGCTTTGATTTCGTAGGTATCAAAGACCTCCAGCGCCCCGTCCTCGTCCCGCTCAATTTGTCTGAACTCGAGGTAATCGGCCAGTTGGCTGTGCATTTGTTCGGCCCCCACAGCTCCCTGCCTGTTGGCGAAGGTGTTGATCAGAAAAACGAGGATGGCCTCCCGGTTGCGCAGGCGGAGCAGCTCTACACTGGGGGAGCTGTTTAGAATTGCCGTTATTTGAGCACTGTCAGTCATCACAACAAAGTTAACAAATTCCGGAAAAGCCGCCCGGGGCGTATTCGGGAATTTCTGCCCGGGGCAGAAATCCCCGAATATGTGGTGGGACGATTGTTGCCTGGCGGCAGGGCCGGCATTGGGGCTCATTTTCCAAGCTCCGGTTTGCCCTATACTGAAGTCGCGGACAGCGGTGAAGTTAGGGTATAAAGTTGTATCTTTGTTCAAAAGAGGTGTTTACCTATGCTCAAGAATTTGCCGCTTGGTTTGCAGGATTTCAGGAGTATTATCGAAGGTGGCTACAAGTATGTGGATAAAACCGCTTACTTGCACTCCCTTGCCCGTGGCGGGAAGCACTATTTTCTGGCACGCCCCCGTCGCTTTGGCAAGTCCCTCACCATCTCTACCCTCTATGAACTATACCGCGGCAGCCGCGAGCTGTTTGCGGGCACCTGGATTGCTGACCGCTGGGACTGGAGCAAAGTGCATCCCGTCATCCGGCTTTCGCTCAAAGATGTAAATTTTGAGCAGCGGGGGCTTGAAGAGCCGCTGGCTGAGCGCCTCCGGGAAGCCGGGCAATGGCAGGGCGTGGAATTGAAGTCTGTGTCAGCGCGTGACTTGCTCCGGGAATTGATTATTGCCCTTTCTTCCCGGGCCAAGGTCGTGGTGCTGGTCGATGAGTACGATGCACCCATTTTACACTATCTGGGGCGAGAAATCGAAACAGCCTATTACAACCGCGAGTTGCTCAAAGGGTTTTACAGTGTGCTGAAGGAGATGGATAGCCAGCTGGAGCTCGTATTCCTCACGGGCGTAAGCAAGTTTTCCAAGACGGGGATTTTTTCCGGCCTCAACAACCTGGTGGATCTGACTATGCACCCGGACTATGCCTGTATGCTGGGCTATACGCAGGAGGAACTGGAGGCTAATTTTGAGGAGGAGATAGCGGCGGCCACGCACAAGATGAGTCTTAGCCGAGAAGAATTACTGAGTCAATTAAGGGAGTGGTACAACGGTTATCGCTTTCACCATAAGGGTGGCAAGGTCTATAATCCCGTATCTGTAAATAACTTTTTCGATCGCTACGAATTCGAAAATTTCTGGTTTGCCACGGGTACACCCACCTTTTTGATCAACCTGCTTAAGCAGCAGGGCGTGTACAACCTGCATGCTGTCGGGCAGAGTATCCTGGATTTTGACAGCTTTGATCTGGAGGACATCCGGCTGTACGGCCTGCTGTACCAGACCGGCTACCTGACCATTCAGTCGCGGGATGAATTTGGGCAGTACAACCTCGACTATCCCAACCGGGAGGTCAAAAATTCCATGCTGGCCTATCTGTTTGAGGCTTTTGGCGGGGTGAGCAAGGGTACGGGCGTCAGCATGGCCATCCGGCTGGAGCGTGCTTTTCTGCAGGATGACCTGGAACAGGTCTTCCGCATTTTGCAGGAAATTTTTGCCCATATCCCCTACTTCCTGCACGAAAAGTATCCCGAAAAATTCTTCCACGCGGCCATCCACCTGCTTTTTTCCTACATGGGCATACGCGCCCGCAGCGAGGTGTGTACGGCTGACGGCCGCGCCGACAGCCTGGTAGAGACGGACAGCCGCGTGTATATCCTCGAATACAAACTGGACAAGTCGCCGCAGGAGGCGCTGGCGCAGATCCGCCGCAAGCGCTACTACCGCGCTGCCTGGGAGTCCGGCAAGCAAGTGGTGGGTATAGGCGTGCAGTTTTCGAGTCAGACTAAAAATATTGAGGCCTGGGAGGCGGAGCTGATGTCGGAAAATTGAATGCCCGTGCGGCGGCACCGCACGGGTTGCGCTGCGGGCTGGCAGCCCGCAGCGCAACCCGCGGCCAGCGGCAACATTAGACCATAATTTTATATCTTTGTTCAAAAGAGGTGTTTACCTATGCGCAAGAATTTACCGCTTGGTCTGCAGGATTTCAGGGGTGTTATCGAAGGTGGCTATATGTATGTGGATAAAACCGCCTACTTATACTCTTTTGCCCGCGGTGGTAAGTATTTCTTTCTAGCCCGCCCCCGCCGCTTTGGCAAGTCACTCACCATCTCTACCCTCTATGAACTATACCGCGGCAGCCGCGAGCTGTTTGAAGGCACCTGGATTGCTGACCACTGGGACTGGAGCAAGGTGCATCCCGTCATCCGGCTTTCGCTCAAAGATGTAAATTTTGAGCAGCGGGGGCTTGAAGAGCCGCTGGCTGAGCGCCTCCGGGAAGCCGGGCAATGGCAGGGCGTGGAATTGAAGTCTGTGTCAGCGCGTGACTTGCTCCGGGAATTGATTATTGCCCTTTCTTCCCGGGCCAAGGTCGTGGTGCTGGTCGATGAGTACGATGCACCCATTTTACACTATCTGGGGCGAGAAATCGAAACAGCCTATTACAACCGCGAGTTGCTCAAAGGGTTTTACAGTGTGCTGAAGGAGATGGATAGCCAGCTGGAGCTCGTATTCCTCACGGGCGTAAGCAAGTTTTCCAAGACGGGGATTTTTTCCGGCCTCAACAACCTGGTGGATCTGACTATGCACCCGGACTATGCCTGTATGCTGGGCTATACGCAGGAGGAACTGGAGGCTAATTTTGAGGAGGAGATAGCGGCGGCCACGCACAAGATGAGTCTTAGCCGAGAAGAATTACTGAGTCAATTAAGGGAGTGGTACAACGGTTATCGCTTTCACCATAAGGGTGGCAAGGTCTATAATCCCGTATCTGTAAATAACTTTTTCGATCGCTACGAATTCGAAAATTTCTGGTTTGCCACGGGTACACCCACCTTTTTGATCAACCTGCTTAAGCAGCAGGGCGTGTACAACCTGCATGCTGTCGGGCAGAGTATCCTGGATTTTGACAGCTTTGATCTGGAGGACATCCGGCTGTACGGCCTGCTGTACCAGACCGGCTACCTGACCATTCAGTCGCGGGATGAATTTGGGCAGTACAACCTCGACTATCCCAACCGGGAGGTCAAAAATTCCATGCTGGCCTATCTGTTTGAGGCTTTTGGCGGGGTGAGCAAGGGTACGGGCGTCAGCATGGCCATCCGGCTGGAGCGTGCTTTTCTGCAGGATGACCTGGAACAGGTCTTCCGCATTTTGCAGGAAATTTTTGCCCATATCCCCTACTTCCTGCACGAAAAGTATCCCGAAAAATTCTTCCACGCGGCCATCCACCTGCTTTTTTCCTACATGGGCATACGCGCCCGCAGCGAGGTGTGTACGGCTGACGGCCGCGCCGACAGCCTGGTGGAGACGGACAGCCGCGTGTATATTCTCGAGTACAAACTGGACAAGTCGCCGCAGGAGGCGTTGGCACAGATCCGCCGCAAGCGCTACCACCGCGCTGCCTGGGAGTCCGGCAAGCAGGTGGTGGGTATAGGCGTGCAGTTTTCTAGTCAGACTAAGAACATTGAGGCCTGGGAGGCGGAGCTGATGTCGGAGGCTTAAGTGGGCGTGCAGCCGGGCCTCAGATGTTGTACATACTAATTCCCCGGATGTTGCGGAACGATTGTCATACGGCTGTAGTGTTGCATGCATGGGCTGATGACTGGGATAAGGCACTGGATTTATGTCTACTATCCTGTGCGTGTCCCGCGGATTAGGCTGCGGGCTGAAAAGCCGCAGCGCAACCCGCGGCCAGCGGCAACATTAGATCAGAAATTTGTATCTTTGTTCAAAAGAGGTGTTTACCTATGCGCAAGAATTTACCGCTTGGTCTGCAGGATTTCAGGGGTGTTATCGAAGGTGGCTATATGTATGTGGATAAAACCGCCTACTTATACTCTTTTGCCCGCGGTGGTAAGTATTTCTTTCTAGCCCGCCCCCGCCGCTTTGGCAAGTCACTCACCATCTCTACCCTCTATGAACTATACCGCGGCAGCCGCGAGCTGTTTGAAGGCACCTGGATTGCTGACCACTGGGACTGGAGCAAGGTGCATCCCGTCATCCGGCTTTCCTTAACCTCCACAGGTTTTCAGAGCATAGGTCTGCGGGCTGCACTCAAGCAGGAGCTCGACCTGCAGGCTAGCGCCCATGGGGTAGAGCTAAGTACGCAGGGGCTTGCGGCAAGATTCAGGGAGCTGATTACTGCCTTGGCCAAGGGGGGGAGCAAAACAGTAGTGCTGATAGACGAGTACGATGCCCCTATTATTAACTACCTCGGCATTGATCTTACGCTCGCCAGGGAAAACCGCGAAATCCTCCGAGAGTTTTATGTCGTGCTCAAAGAATCGGATGCTTTTCTCGAGCTCGTATTCCTCACGGGCGTGAGCAAGTTTTCCAAGACGGGGATTTTTTCCGGCCTCAACAACCTGGTGGATCTGACTATGCACCCGGACTATGCCTGTATGCTGGGCTATACGCAGGAGGAACTGGAGGCTAATTTTGAGGAGGAGATAGCGGCGGCCACGCACAAGATGAGTCTTAGCCGAGAAGAATTACTGAGTCAATTAAGGGAGTGGTACAACGGTTATCGCTTTCACCATAAGGGTGGCAAGGTCTATAATCCCGTATCTGTAAATAACTTTTTCGATCGCTACGAATTCGAAAATTTCTGGTTTGCCACGGGTACACCCACCTTTTTGATCAACCTGCTTAAGCAGCAGGGCGTGTACAACCTGCATGCTGTCGGGCAGAGTATCCTGGATTTTGACAGCTTTGATCTGGAGGACATCCGGCTGTACGGCCTGCTGTACCAGACCGGCTACCTGACCATTCAGTCGCGGGATGAATTTGGGCAGTACAACCTCGACTATCCCAACCGGGAGGTCAAAAATTCCATGCTGGCCTATCTGTTTGAGGCTTTTGGCGGGGTGAGCAAGGGTACGGGCGTCAGCATGGCCATCCGGCTGGAGCGTGCTTTTCTGCAGGATGACCTGGAACAGGTCTTCCGCATTTTGCAGGAAATTTTTGCCCATATCCCCTACTTCCTGCACGAAAAGTATCCCGAAAAATTCTTCCACGCGGCCATCCACCTGCTTTTTTCCTACATGGGCATACGCGCCCGCAGCGAGGTGTGTACGGCTGACGGCCGCGCCGACAGCCTGGTGGAGACGGACAGCCATGTATACATCCTCGAGTACAAACTGGACAAGTCGCCACAGGAGGCGCTGGCGCAGATCCGCCGCAAGCGCTACTACCGCGCTGCCTGGGAGTCCGGCAAGCAAGTGGTGGGTATAGGCGTGCAGTTTTCGAGTCAGACTAAAAATATTGAGGCCTGGGAGGCGGAGCTGATGTCGGAAAATTGAATGCCCGTGCGGCGGCACCGCACGGGTTGCGCTGCGGGCTGGCAGCCCGCAGCGCAACCCGCGGCCAGCGGCAACATTAGACCATAATTTTATATCTTTGTTCAAAAGAGGTGTTTACCTATGCGCAAGAATTTACCGCTTGGTCTGCAGGATTTCAGGGGTGTTATCGAAGGTGGCTATATGTATGTGGATAAAACCGCCTACTTATACTCTTTTGCCCGCGGTGGTAAGTATTTCTTTCTAGCCCGCCCCCGCCGCTTTGGCAAGTCACTCACCATCTCTACCCTCTATGAACTATACCGCGGCAGCCGCGAGCTGTTTGAAGGCACCTGGATTGCTGACCACTGGGACTGGAGCAAGGTGCATCCCGTCATCCGGCTTTCGCTCAAAGATGTAAATTTTGAGCAGCGGGGGCTTGAAGAGCCGCTGGCTGAGCGCCTCCGGGAAGCCGGGCAATGGCAGGGCGTGGAATTGAAGTCTGTGTCAGCGCGTGACTTGCTCCGGGAATTGATTATTGCCCTTTCTTCCCGGGCCAAGGTCGTGGTGCTGGTCGATGAGTACGATGCACCCATTTTACACTATCTGGGGCGAGAAATCGAAACAGCCTATTACAACCGCGAGTTGCTCAAAGGGTTTTACAGTGTGCTGAAGGAGATGGATAGCCAGCTGGAGCTCGTATTCCTCACGGGCGTAAGCAAGTTTTCCAAGACGGGGATTTTTTCCGGCCTCAACAACCTGGTGGATCTGACTATGCACCCGGACTATGCCTGTATGCTGGGCTATACGCAGGAGGAACTGGAGGCTAATTTTGAGGAGGAGATAGCGGCGGCCACGCACAAGATGAGTCTTAGCCGAGAAGAATTACTGAGTCAATTAAGGGAGTGGTACAACGGTTATCGCTTTCACCATAAGGGTGGCAAGGTCTATAATCCCGTATCTGTAAATAACTTTTTCGATCGCTACGAATTCGAAAATTTCTGGTTTGCCACGGGTACACCCACCTTTTTGATCAACCTGCTTAAGCAGCAGGGCGTGTACAACCTGCATGCTGTCGGGCAGAGTATCCTGGATTTTGACAGCTTTGATCTGGAGGACATCCGGCTGTACGGCCTGCTGTACCAGACCGGCTACCTGACCATTCAGTCGCGGGATGAATTTGGGCAGTACAACCTCGACTATCCCAACCGGGAGGTCAAAAATTCCATGCTGGCCTATCTGTTTGAGGCTTTTGGCGGGGTGAGCAAGGGTACGGGCGTCAGCATGGCCATCCGGCTGGAGCGTGCTTTTCTGCAGGATGACCTGGAACAGGTCTTCCGCATTTTGCAGGAAATTTTTGCCCATATCCCCTACTTCCTGCACGAAAAGTATCCCGAAAAATTCTTCCACGCGGCCATCCACCTGCTTTTTTCCTACATGGGCATACGCGCCCGCAGCGAGGTGTGTACGGCTGACGGCCGCGCCGACAGCCTGGTAGAGACGGACAGCCGCGTCTATATCCTCGAGTACAAGCTGGACAAGTCGCCGCAGGAGGCACTGGCGCAGATCCGCCGCAAGCGCTACTACCGCGCTGCCTGGGAATCCGGCAAGCAAGTGGTGGGTATAGGCGTGCAGTTTTCGAGTCAGACTAAGAACATTGAGGCCTGGGAGGCGGAGGTGATGTCTGACCAATAGGTATATCTGATACCCGTGGGTATTCAGCATGCACTTCTCACCAGCAAAGACGTGGACCTGTTGAAAGTTAACTCTCCCTAAAACAGCCATATCCTTCACAGACTTTCAGGCTTTAGGATCTTACAGGTGAAAGGCTAACTCAATGCTAGTGATTTTTTGCCAGATTAGCCTTTTTGAACGGCCGCACAGAAGATATTTTCTCCTTTTTCTGGTTTCTTTAGTGTTAGCTATGCTCTCCTGTAAAGTAAACCCTATACGAAGTACACTATTGCGAGGAATCCCACTCCGTCAGATCTTTCGGAAAAAAAGAGATGGCAGGAAAGAGATTTACAGAAGCGCAGCGCAGAGAGTTGTTGCGCTTGTTTCAGGTTCGCACAGGGAGCGTTGAAGCCTTCACAAGACGATATGGTGTATCTGCTGCATCCCTGTATCAATGGCAACAGTCGGCTGACTCGTCATCTACGGGAGGCTTTATCGAATTTAAGCCGGATCCGTCGCCCGCGGAGAAGAGCTGTATGCTTATACTTCAGGCAGGCAGTGTAGTACTTCACTTTCAGACACT
>CAYTVG010000020.1:0-60605 GCA_964441755.1 uncultured Saprospiraceae bacterium | reverse complement strand
AGTGCTACAAGATTAAGCGTACGTACCGGGTGATCAACTGGTGTCAGTGGGATGGCGAGACGGATCCGGTGGTCATACGCCGCGATGAGGACTGCGACAACCAGGGTGGTGATGAAGATGTGTGGGTGCTGGTGCGCACGGTAGCGGGTGCAGTGACGACGGCTAACCCCTGGGGTTCGGTTGTCTACCTCGACCGCGACAACAGCGAGATCAACAACAACCCGCTGCTGGGCAACAACCGCTGCCAGCCGAACCCTGCGCTGCCACGGCCGAACGGCCACTGGGCGAACAGTCAGGTGAACACGGAGCTGGCGCCGAATGCCTTCGGTAACCCGCAGCTGCGTTCGTTTGGTTACTACGAGTACAGCCAGTTTATCAAGGTGTACGACAGCAGTGATCCGGTGATTGCGGTGAGTGCGTACAGCAGCTTCTGTTCGTACGACAACACGAGCTGCGACGGCACGGTGACGATAGCGTTCAGCGTGACGGACGGCTGCGGACTGCAGGGGCTGAATACGCGCCTGTATCTGGATGCGAATGTGGTGGATGCGAACGGTGACGGGATTGTGACGGAGCCTGAGTTCTCAACAGACGCAGAACTGACGGCTACCCTGATCAACCTCGGCGGTGGTAACTACCGCATCGAGGGAGTCTTCCCGATCGGTCGCCACGCCTTCCTGATCCATGCCAACGACGGCTGTGCGAATGAGGCGACGGGTGTGGTAGCAGTATTTGAAGTGCGCGACTGCAAGGTATCGGCACCGGTCTGCATCAACGGGCTTACAGCGACGCTGATGCCTGCGGATACGGACGGCAACGGAACGATAGACGGCGGTATGACACCTGTACTGACAGCGGCACAGTTTGTGTCGAGTCTGGATGGTGACTGCTCAGGACCGCTGAAGATAGCGATCTACGCAGCACAACTGGCACCGGGCGTAGCCCCGAATCCGACGACAGCCGGCAGTATACAGTTTGACTGTGCGGATTACCAGGCTTACGGTGGTGCTGACGGACAGGCGACAGTGACGATCTACGTGTACGCCATCGACGGTGCGGGCAACTACGACTACTGCGAGAGCTACCTGCTGCTGCAGGATCCGAACGGGCTGTGTGCTCCGGGCGGTTCTATCTCAGGTGCGATCCGCACGGAAGGCTCTGTACCGGTACAGGGTGTACAGGTGAGCGTGAGTGGTCACGGCAGCCAGACGGTAACGACGGGCGCGAACGGTACGTTCAGCTTCGAAGGTCTGCAGGCAGGCGGTGACTACACCGTGACGCCAAGTCTGGATGTCAACCCGCTCAACGGGGTGACGACCTTTGACCTGGTGCTGATCAGCCGCCACATCCTGAACATACAGCCGCTGGGCAGCCCTTACAAGCTGATTGCTGCGGATGTTAACCGTTCATCGACGATTACGACCCTCGACCTGATACAGCTGCGCAGGCTGATCCTGAACATCGACACGGACTTTGCGAACAACACGAGCTGGCGGTTTATCCCTGCAGGCTATGTGTTCCCTGTGCCAACCAACCCATGGTTTGCAGCCTTCCCTGAAGTGCTGAACTACAACAACCTGAGTGCGGAGGTGCTGGGAGCTGACTTCATCGCAGTGAAAGTGGGTGATGTGAACGGCAGTGCGCAGGCCAATCTGCTGGCAACAGAGGAGCGCAGTCTGAACGGCCGCTTCGAACTGGAAGTGGAGGGTGTGCTGCTGAAGGCGGGTGAACTGACGCGGGTAGCCGTGCGTGCACGGGAGCTTACGAAAGTACAGGGCTATCAGTACACGCTGCAGCTGAACACGACAGCCGCTACCATCGAGCAGGTGATACCTGCCGCCGTAGGCGAGGCGCATCTGGGCCAGCGCTATGTGAGCGAAGGCAGCCTGACGAGCAGCTGGAACTGGCCGACAGGTCAGGCCGACGGCAGCGTAAGCGATGAAGATGTGCTGTATGAGCTGGTGATCCGCGCGAAGGCAAGCGTACGCCTGCGAGAGGTACTGAGCATCAGCAGCCGCTACACGATGGCTGAGGCCTACGGCCGCAGCGGAGAACTGAAGGAAGTGGGGATTGCCTTTGTGCAACCGACGTCAGTACAGACAACCAACACTCTGTATCAAAATATACCGAACCCCTTTACGGAGGAAACGGTAATACGTTTTTACCTGGCCGAAGGGGGGCCAGCCACGCTAAGCCTGCAGGACGGCCTTGGCCGTACCCTGCAGGTGATGCAGGCCATGCTGCCGGCTGGTTACCATGAATACCGGGTATCGGCCAAATCGCTGGGTCTCACGGGCGTCGTAAGTTACACCCTCCGCTGCGGAGACTATCAGGAGACGAAAACAATGCTCATTGTAGAGTAAAAGAAGTAAAAACTGGATTCAACAGCCTCATCAGCAATAGCCGGTGAGGCTATTCTTACGACAGGTGGAGGCAAAATCGTGCGATCTTGCAGTTGCGTGTAAGAACCCAATCGGCTGTGTTTATGCTACGTACGGGTAGAGCAAGGGGAGGCTGATCTCCCTGTATTGCGAAAAATTTGCCTGCCACCTGTATGGTGTCTCGTTTAGCACAACGGTTTTACCCGAAGTAAAATTACAATACAGTGCTCAGCTAGGAGTACTCCCCTCTATTCGGCGGACATCCTCTTCGCTGATGCCAAATTTTTGCGCGACAATCTGCGGAGGGATACCTACTTCCAGCAGTAGCCGTATGGCCGTTTCTTCCTTGCGCTGCGCTTCTTGTTTATCGCGCTGCGCTTCTTGTTTATCGCGCTGCGCTTCTTGGCTAGTGCGCTGCGCTTCTTCTATTTTGCGCTGCGCCTCCTTGTTGCGACGATCAGTCTCCTTCATATCCTCAAAGAAGTCATCGTCAATCAATATCATATCACCGACATCCTCGACCTTAAGCGCTGTCTGCAGCCGCCGAATCAGCGGATGGAACCTTTCCGGAATTTCACTCATGGGTACTAGCATGGTTCTTTTATTTTGTTCTGTGTATGACTGATCGAAAATGCCCAGCATTTGCTCCCGCTCATCGCGCCGCCTGCCTTTGAGGGCCGGCACATTAACGATGATGCCTTCATGAAAAAGGGCATCGATAAAATCGCTTTTTGCCTGCAGTACCTCCCCCGTGTAAGCGTCCTTGAGTACAGGCACCACGTTGACCACCGGCACATCGCCCAGCATCCGGTCGCCTGTACCGAGAATGTAGATGGGGAACACCGGAACTCCCAACTTGAATACCCGCCCTGCCACACCGAAACCCTCGTAATAATACCGGTTATCCAAGTACTGGTAGCCCAGATACTTGCGGTATCGCATACTCTCTCCTATGGCAGAGGTCGTCTGCACCTCGATAATGATAATCCGCCCCTTGCCACCATTCTTTTCCCGCAGCCAGACCCCGTAGTCCAGCCGATAAGTCGACAGTCTCAGCGGACTTTTTGCAGGGGAGGCAGTCTTCCCGGGTTTTTGACCGATGACCATCTCCTGCGGTAGCGGCTCTATAGCATCTATATGGAGACCGGTGAGGTACGACAGGAAAAGGGTAGCCACCGTCGGGTCATCCATCATGTACTTGAAAACCACATCGTAGACAGGGTTGGCAATCCTTACATAGGGGGTGTCTGACATATACAAAGTTAGTTGATTTGTACGACTATAGCTAGTGGGCGCACAGTGTTTTTACAGCTGTACTACCCGCTATACATTTGTCCTGTAGCGAAAAATTGTACGTATGGGCGTAAGCCGGCGCAGCCGGCTGCCAGTAAGGTAGGTATGGGAGGCCATCCCGCCTCAGGCGGGCATGGTATGTATACAAAGATAAGGATACCTGCTGACCCCCGCCAGCAGCTGCAAAGTCATGAGACGAAAAGCTGCACAATGCCGCTTTTTGCGCAGCTTTTTCCCCAAAAAAGGCGGCAACAGCCGCAGAGGCGGCGTCAGCGCATCAGCCGCAGGCCTTCCATGAAGTCCCGGCGGTAGGCGTAGCCTATGGGCAGGGTTTCTCCTGCCACGTGGATGGTGCCCTCCCTGGGATTGACGGCTTCGATATGCGCAATGTTGACGAGATAAGTCCTGTGGATGCGGACAAAGGAATTGGTGAAAGTGTCTTCCAGCACTTTGAGTTGTACGTTGACCGGGTAGCTGCGCTGCCCGACCCGGGCATGGGTCAGCTTGTTGGCGGCGAAAAAGAAAGAGACTTCCTCCACCGGACAGGGCTTGTAAGAATCGCCGACCTTGAAGAACACCCGCCGCAGGTTGCATTCGAGCGCCGGCGCCGGCCTGCTTTTTTTAAAAAAAAGTACACCTACAGGCATGCGGGTGTTTTGCTGCAACTGCAGCAAAACACCCGCATGCCCGCTGCCGCCCAACATATTAATTGGCCTCAGGTCCAAAAACACCCCTGCGAAGCCAAACATTTTTCCGTTATTTGCTGTCGAACTCCAATCGACAGAGCTATGATCGTCCTTTTATTGGGCAGTGGCGGCCGCGAGCATGCGCTGGCCTGGAAAATCACACAGAGCCCCCTTTGCGACCAGCTGTTTATCGCCCCCGGCAATGCCGGCACGGCGGCACTGGGCTACAACCTCAAGCTGGATCCCAACGATTTTGTCGCCATCCGGCAGGCAGTCTACACTCATGGCATAGACATGATCATCTGCGGGCCCGAAGAACCACTGGTGCGCGGGCTGGAAGATTTTTTCGCCGACGATCCTGCTATGGCTGATGTGCACATCATAGGCCCTTCGCAGGCGGCTGCCCAGCTGGAAGGCAGCAAAGCTTTTGCCAAAGCTTTTATGGAAGAATTTGGTATCCCTACGGCTTCTTACCGCGCTTTTACGGCCGAGACACTGGCTGAGGGTCTCGCCTGGCTCGACCAGCAGCCGACGCCCATCGTGCTCAAAGCCGACGGCCTGGCCGCCGGCAAAGGGGTTCTCATCCTCGACGACCGCGCAACCGCTAAGGAGGAGCTGACAGCCATGCTCGAGGGCAAATTTGGCGAGGCTTCGAGCCGGGTGGTGGTAGAGTCCTTCCTGCAGGGTATCGAATTTTCGGTCTTTGTACTCACCGACGGCAGCAGCTACCGCCTGCTGCCCGTAGCCAAAGACTACAAGCGGGTAGGGGAGGGAGATACAGGCCTCAACACTGGCGGTATGGGCAGCGTATCTCATCCGGCCTTTGTTGATGCGGCCCTGATGGAAAAAGTCGAGCAACGCATTATTGCGCCCACCCTGGCGGGCTTGCAGGCGCGGCAGCTTCGCTACCGCGGCTTCATATTTTTTGGCCTGATTGCCGTAGACGGGGAGCCTTATGTGATCGAGTACAACTGCCGCCTCGGCGATCCGGAAACAGAGTCGGTCATGCCGCGGCTGCGTTCCGATTTGCTTGAACTGTGTCTGGCAACCGCTGAAGGCTGGCTGGGGGAGACGACGATCGAGACTGACCCCCGCACAGCGGTGACGGTCATGCTGGTCTCGGGCGGCTACCCGGGCGAGTATGCCAAGGGTAAAAAAATCGAAGGATTGGGTGACCTGACCGACAGCATGGTCTTTCATGCCGGCACCGCCGAACAGGAAGGCGAGGTGATCACCCAGGGAGGCCGCGTGCTGGCCGTGACCAGCCTGGCCGACGACCTGCCCACAGCCCTGGCGCACAGCCTGCGCAATGCAGCGCACATCAACTACGAAGGAAAATATTTCCGCAAAGATATTGGCTTCGACCTGTAGACGCATGAAAAGGCAATTTGTCACCATCCTGAGCTTGTTGTGGCTGTGGCTGCTGCCCGCCCAGCAGGCCTTTCAGCCGGCTGTGCAGGCGGCTGAGGCGGGGGCGTATACGACCGCCATCGATCTGCTGCGCACTTATATCTCAGCCAACCCCGGGCGCAGGTACGAGGATGCTCATGCCTGGTGGCTGATCAGTCAGTACGAGCTGGCGCTGGGCGATGCCGCTGCCGCTGAGGCGGCCAATGACGAATCACAACAGCTGCGGGCGCTCATCCTGAGCGATGAAATTGCCGAAAATTACGTGCTGGCAGCGCGCATTAATCTCAGCCGCGGCCAGTACGCACGTGCATTGCAGGCGCTGGACGCCGCTGCCTACCTGCCCATAGAAGACTATCGCTTGCTGGCATCGCTTTACCAGTACCGCGGCCTCGCGCTGGCCGGTACTCAGGCATGGGAGGAGGCCGATCAGTACTTCCGCTATGCCCGTGAAACGCTGCAGCTGGTTGCGGGCGATGCCTCGCCCGAGCTGGCCGTTTACTACAACGAACAACTTCAGCTGTGGCCCTGTGCAGCGGCCGATGTGCGGCAGTCTTTGTATGCCGCTGCCCTCGCCATCCTGCAGCAGGCGGGTGACCCGCCGCTGCAGCGTGCCCGCCTGCTGGCAGCAGCAGCTGCCTGCGCGGCAGCGCCTGCACCTTATTATAAGGAAGCAGTAGCAGCCATCAGCAGCGCTGCGCGGGCTCCTCTGGCGGAGCAGGCGCGGCTGCGCCTCCGCTACGCGCAGGTGACAGCCGATACGGCCGTCGCGCTTGCACAGCTCGACACGGCCCTGCAGTTGCTACAACTGCCGGCTGCCGCCGGGCAGTACGGCATAGTCGACCGTCCGCTGCTGGCGGAGCTGCTGTACGTACAGGCGGAGCTGCTCAGCCGGCAGAGCGGTCCTGAGCAGTTGCGTGCCGCGCTGGCGGCTGCCAGCCGCGGCCTCGAGGTTGCCATCGACAACCATCGCCTCGGGCTGTCGCCAGCGGCCGATGACCGCGACTATGCGGCAGCGGGCGTAGCCGCCGCTGCCCGGCTGCAGACCCTGACGGGTGACAAAAGTCTGCAGGCAGAGGCCTTGCTGCTGGCGCTGCGCGCGCAGGCAGTAAAGGGCGCAGCAGCTCCGGGTGCCGACCTGCTGAAAGCAGAGCGGCAGCAGGGGCTTACGCCTCAGGCGCCGGCAGTAAAAGGCGTAGCGGCTTCGGGTGCCGCTCTGCTGAAAGCGGAGCGGCAGTGGACGCTCACGCCTCAGGCGCCGGCAGCGCAGGCTGCAGCGCAGGCCGCGCACAGTGCCTGGGCGGCAACTATCGCCACAGCGGCCTGGCCGGCCGTCGATCTGACTGCCTTGCGCGCAAGGCTCGAAAAAAATCAACTGCTCATAGCATACTATGCCGGCAGCGACCAACTCTACGCTTTTGCGCTCAGCGCCCAAGCTTTCGAAATGGCCGTACTACCCGGCATCGATCAGTTGGCAGCGCCCGCCGAAGCCGGGCAGTACTACGAGCAACTGCTGAGGCCTTTTCACCGCCTGCTCAAAGGCCGGCAGCCGGTGCTGCTCCTGCCGACAGGAGCCCTGCAGGCACTGCCGTGGGCGGCCATTGTGCGCACAGGCCCGCGCACCCGGCCGGTAGTACTGGTATCTGACTGGCAACGCTGGTTGTTTGAAAGCAACTGATTATCAGTTGGTTGATTTTTTATCACTCCCGCGCATCTGGCCGACAGTGCTGGTGTCTGACTGGCAGCGCTGGCTATTGGAAAGCAATTGATTATCAGTTGGTTGATTTTTAATAACTCCGGCGTAGCCGGCAGTACTGATGTCTGACTGGCAGCGCTGGCTATTTAAAAGAATTTGATTATCAGTCGGTTGATTTTTTATCACCCTCCGCTTGCCGCTGTAGCTGCGTCCGCACCAGCTCAATCTCGCCATAGTCATAGTCCTCGCCCAGCAACTCCTTAACCACTTTTTTGCTCTCCTCCGGATGCTGCCGCAACACCTGCTCGATGGTATGCAACTTGCCGGCCTCTATAAAATTATGCGCAGAGAGCACACCCGTGCCCACAAAATGAGCGAGGTGAGCGTAGATGGTGGAAGGCGTGAGGCCGCGGATTTCTGCCATCTCGTGGACGCTGCGGCCGGGCTGTTCGAGAAAAAGCCGGAGCGTGATCGCCTTGGTATCATCCTTGGGCACCTTGGCTGCGCGCTGCTTGGCAGGCGCATCCGGCAGCAGGTCACTCGGCAGCGAATGCTGCTCACAATAGGCACGTATGATGGCCAGTATCTCATGACCGTACTGCTCCGCTTTTTTAGGGCCTATGCCGCTGATGGTCAATAGATTGGGTATGTTGGTGGGCAGTACCTGCGTGAGCAGCGCCATGCTTCGGTTGCTGAGCACCTGATACACATCTTGTTGCTGCTCCTCAGCCCTTTCGCTGCGCCACTGCCGCAGGTGAGCGTAGAGGGCCTGGTGTGGGATATCGGCACTGTCGATGGCTGTACCTCCCGTGCGAGCCGTTGCCGCCGCCTCCTCAGTCATCGACTTGTAGTCGAGCTCCTGCTGCCTGCGCAGGCGCAACTGCGGCTGCAGGCGGAATCCGTCATGGCTGCAGTGCTCAAAGCAAGCGCGTTTGACCAGCAACTCCTTGCGGAGGCGGTCAAACAGCTCTTCGGCCCGGCTGCCGAGCTTACTGTTGTCGGTAGTGAGGTTGAGCCGGTAGAGTGCGGGTAGCACGTGCTCGTCGAGCTCGCGCAGGTACCAGGCAGCCGCCTTCTGCAGCCGCTCCTGCAGCGCCTCATTTTGTTCGGGCAGCTCCTGCGCCATAAAATAGCGCTGCAGCTGTGGCCCAAACTTATCCGCCACGCTGAGCAGGCGCGTTTCCGCTTCCAGCTGCAGGGCAGTGAGCAAGCTGTGCGCCTGCGGCAAAAACTGCCGCTCGTGCTCGAGCAGCATGCGGTTCAGCAACTCGAGCTGCTGCTGTAGCAGCTCGAAGCCAAAGAGCTCCCAGATCTTGTGCTGCTGGTAGGCGCGCTGCGCCGCCAGCAACTGCTGCTCATCGGGCTGCTGCGCCTCCTCGCCATACTGGCGAATGCGGCTGTCGAGCCGCACGCTCGACGCGTCGAGCGGACTGCGCAGGACGATACCTTCAAAAGTTTTGCAGCGGCTGAGCGCCACATACACCTGGCCGTGGGCAAACGACAAGCGGGCATCGATGATGACGCGCTCAAAAGTGAGCCCCTGGCTCTTGTGGATGGTGATGGCCCAGGCCAGCCGCAGCGGCAGCTGGCTAAAAGTACCGATGACAGTCTCCCTGACCTGCTTGCTGCTTTCGTCGAGCTGGTAGCGCAGGTTGGTCCACTCGGCAGGCTCCACGACAATATCTTCCTTATCACCCTCACAGCGCACCCGCACCAGGCCGGGCGCCATCCGGGTGACTACACCAATGCGGCCGTTGTAGAAGCGGCGCTCGCTGCCGCTGTCATTTTTGATAAACATCACCTGCGCCCCCTCCTTGAGCTCGAGCTCAAGCTCGGCAGGATAGGCATGCTCCGGGAAATCGCCCGTGATTTTGGCAGAAAAACGCAGCGAAGCTTCCGGCAGCGCCGCCAGCGCCTGCTGGTTGAGCTGGCGGGCAGTCGCATTGTGGGAGCAAAGCGTGATGTAGTGGTCGTGGCCGGGCGAAAAAGCAGGATCATAGCGGCTGTTGAGCGCCTGCAGCAGCGACTCGTCGATATGCCCCTGCCGGAGGCGATTGAGCAGGCCGACAAAATAATCGTCCGACTGCCGGAAGATATGCGTGAGCTCAATGGTCAGGTATTCGCTCTGCCGCAGCGCCTGGCTGTTGAAAAACCAGGGCGCCTCGTAGTGGTCGCGCAGCAGCGCCCACTCATCGTCCTTGACGATGGGCGCCAGCTGGTGCAGGTCGCCGATGAGCAGCAGCTGCAAGCCGCCAAAAGGGCGGAGGTAGTCGCGGTAGCGGCGCAGCACCTGATCGATGGCGTCGAGCAGGTCGGCCCGCACCATGCTGATTTCGTCGATGACCAGCAGGTCGAGCGACTGCAGCAGCCGTATCTTGTCGCGCTGAAACTTGCGCTGTGCACCACCCGCAGGCTGGCTGCCCGGCACAAAAGGGCTGAAAGGCAGCTGAAAAAAAGAGTGAATGGTCATACCGCCGGCATTGATGGCAGCAACGCCGGTGGGCGCCACCACAATCATATTCTTACTGCTCTCGGCCTTGATGCGGCTGAGAAAAGTCGTCTTGCCTGTACCGGCTTTGCCGGTCAGGAAGACGTTCCGGCTGGTCTCGGTCACGTACCTGAACGCCAGCTCCAGCGGCGGATTCGTAGCGTATTGCATGTTGTGTACTGCTTGTGGCCCTGCAGGCCTGCGCAGGTAAAGATAGCGAAAAATGGGTGTTGCTGTATGCCTGTGCGATGAAATGACAGGTTTTGCCTGCTTACAGGCGGGCCGAAGCCTGCAGGCAGGCAGGCCTGCGGCTGTCAGTACACTCCCCGGCCGATGGCCGAAAAAACAGCAGGTGGCGGAGCAGCATCACGGCGATCAAATGCAACTCAACTTCCAGGCCCCAAGGGAGGTTGGCGTGTAGCAGCACCATCACACTGGCAGGCGCATGGCGCTTTTGTATAATCGCATGGCTGAAATGCATGTTTACACAAAATGAGGCAAGCCCCCCGCCTATGCAACCCCCCCCGCCATGATTTTTTTCACCCAATAAACTCCCCGTCAACAACTACCTTTGCAGTCGCTTCGCTGCCTGAGCGGGCGAAAAAGCACCACATACAGGTGTGATGACCGGCTGGATTTTGCTCCCAAAACCCAGCCAGTCACCACCCCTGCAAGACGCCGCTCACCCCAGCGCAACCACTTTGTCTAACCATAACCAAACCAAGCATGAGTAAGCAGCAGAAATACTCCACCATCCACTACCACAGCTATCTCGAGCTCGACCAGCTCCTCTCCGCCCAGCGTATGCGCTCGGCGGAGCTCGAGGCGCAGCCCGCCCACGATGAGATGCTTTTCATCATCGTACACCAGGTATACGAACTGTGGTTCAAGCAGATCATCCACGAGCTCACTTCCATCGCTGCCATGTTTGACGGCCAGCATGTCGACGAGCGCAACATTGGCAGCGCCGTGGCCCGCCTCAAGCGGGTGACGGAGATTCTGCAGCTGCTCATACAGCAGATACGGGTGCTGGAGACCATGACCCCCCTCGATTTTCTCGACTTCCGCAACTACCTCTTCCCGGCTTCGGGCTTCCAGAGCTTTCAGTTTCGCATCGTCGAAGTGATGCTCGGGCTGGCCGAGTCGAGCCGCCTGACTTACAACAACCAGCCCTATGCCTCGGTCTTCGAGCAGGCACAACAGGCCCAGCTCCGCGAACTGGCCGAGGGCAAATCCCTGTTTGACCAAGTCGAAGAATGGCTGGAGCGCACGCCCTTCCTGCAGTTTGGCGATTTTGATTTTCTTACACATTATAAGGAGGCAGTGCGCGATATGCTCGACAAAGAGGCGGCAGCCATCCGGGCCTCGGCCTACCTGAGCGAGGAGGAAAAAGAGATGCGGCTGCGCATGCTGGGCAGCTCCGACACCTATTTCCAGTCGGTGCTGGATCCCGAGGCGCACGAGCGCGCCCGGGCCGAGGGCAAACTGCGGCTGTCGTACCGCGCCACCGTCGCGGCCCTGCTCATCAACCTCTACCGCGATGAGCCCATTCTCCACATGCCTTTCAACCTGCTGCTGACGCTGGTAGAGATCGACGAGCTGCTCACCACCTGGCGCTACCGCCACGCCCAGATGGTGCAGCGCATGCTGGGCCGCAAGATCGGCACCGGCGGCTCTTCCGGCCACGAATACCTCATGGCCACCGCCGCCCGCCACCAGATTTTTGGCGATTTTCACAATATTTCTACCCTGCTCATCCCGCGCTCGGCTTTGCCGGCGCTGCCGGACAACCTTCGGCGCGAATTGGGGTTTTATTTTTCGGTGATGTAAAAGGGCAGGGGCGGCCTGTTTATTTCACCGCTGCAGGCGGCAAAAAGTAGGCTGCTTGTTGGGTTTTTTGAAAAAACCTGCTGCTTTGGCGGCTTATGCCGCCACATGGCGAGCCGCTCGTTTTTTTTTAACCACCTGTACCTTGGCGGCGATGCCGCCACATAAAAAACCACAATCATTATGCGCAAAATCACGGCCGACTACATTTTTACCCTCGATGGCCCGCCCGCCAGCGGGCAGGTACTCATCGTCGACGAACAGGGCTGCCTGCTGGCCATCGAACCGCAGCAGGCGCACGACCCCGCCAGCCTCGAGCGACACAGCGGGCTGCTCGTCCCCGGTTTTGTCAACACCCACTGCCACCTCGAGCTGTCGCACATGAAAGGGCGGGTGGGCACAGGCTCCGGCCTGCTGCCTTTCCTGCAGGGCGTCGTATCCCTGCGGGAGGTGCCGCAGGAGGAAATTGATGCAGCCATCGTGGCCGCCGATCGCGAGATGTATGAGGGCGGGATCGTGGCGGTAGGCGATATTTCCAATAAGCTGGATACGGCCGCCTGCAAGGCGCAGAGCCCCATCCGTTACCATACTTTTGTGGAAATGTTTGATTTTCTGCAGGATACACAGGCTGAGCAACATTTCCAGCACTACCTGCGGGTCTATGAAGGGCAGGCCACCGATGGCGGCAACCGCAAGACGGCCGTGCCCCATGCGCCCTATACCGTGAGCCGCCGCCTTTTCCAAAAAATCAACGCCCTCAACGAGGGCAGGGGCACCGTCAGCATCCACAACCAGGAAACACCCCCGGAAAACGAGCTTTTCCTGCACAAAACCGGCGGCTTCCTCGATTTTTACCGCGGCTTCAACATCTCGCTGGAGGGCTTTGCACCCACCGGCCGCACGGCCATCCACTACGCGCTGGACAATATGGATGCTGCCTGCCCCACGCTCTTTGTCCACAACACCCTGTCGGAAGCCGACGACATAGCAGCCGCGCATGCCTGGAACCCGCAGACCTACTGGGCCACCTGCCCCAATGCCAACCTGTATATTGAGAATCGCCTGCCCAACTACCGCTTGTTTGTGGAGGCGGGCGCCCGCATGACCGTGGGCACCGACAGCCTGACGTCCAACTGGCAGCTCTCCATCCTCGAGGAGCTCAAAACGCTGCATAAGTACCAGAGCTGGCTGCCCTTCGGGCTGCTGCTGACGTGGGCGACGCGCAACGGCGCCGAGGCGCTGGGCTTCGCCGACACCCTCGGCACCCTGGCGGTGGGCAAAAAGCCGGGCGTGCTGCTGCTGCAGGGCGTGGAGGGGGCTTCACCGGAAAATTTCCGCTTCGCGGCCGGCACGACGGTGCGGCGGCTGGCGTAAATGGGTGGCTTTATGCCGGCGGCAAAAACGCCCGCAGGATCTTGCCCGGGCAGGCCCAAAGGCCGCCCGGGCAAAGTCTTTTTTACACCATCAGCTTGCTGAGCGCCAGCGAAAGCGCAGTGGTCGACAGCTGGTTGGGCTGCGGGTGCGCAGCGTGCAGGTCGCGCAGCGCGCGCCCGATGGTGTCGGATACATCCTGGAAAATGGCCTCGTCGGTCATCTCCACATCGGGCTGCATGAGGTAGGCAAATACCCGCGCCATGCCGCAGTTGGCAATAAAATCGGGGATGAGGGCTATCTTTTCATCCAGCAGGCGGGCGGTAGGGCCGAAGAAGACGTCGTCGTCGACGAAGGGTACATTGGCACCGCAGGAGATGACCTCCAGGCCACCCTCGAGCATGGCCTGCGCCTGCGCGGGCGTCACCAGCTTGGACGCTGCTCCGGGCACGAATATGTCAGCGCCCAGCGACCAAATGCGCGCGTTGACCTCCTCGAAAGGCAGCAGCTGCTCAGCGGCCAGGCTGTTGCCGCGTTTTTCCACAAACAGTTTCTTGATGGCCTCAAGGCTGAGGCCCTGCTCGTCGATGAGGCCGCCGGCGCGGTCGATGATGCCCACGATGCGCACGCCCTGCAGCGCCAGGTAGGAAGCTGCTGCTGAAGCGACATTGCCCCAGCCCTGTATGATGGCCGTCTTGCCGGCCGCGGTGCTGCCACGGTAGAGCTGGTAGTAGTGGCGTACCGCCTCGGCTACGCCATAGCCAGTGATCATGTCGGCCACGGCATACTTGTAGGGGCCGTCGGGCACGTAGCGGGCGTCTTCGACGATCTTGGCGCAGCCGTAGCGCAGCTGGCCGATGATCTGTATTTTTTCGCCCGGCGAAGACTTGAAGTGGCCATTGACGATGCCCTCCTGCGGGTGCCACAGCCCCAGTTCTTCGGTGATGGGGATGACGTCCTTGAGTTCGTCCACGTTGAGGTCACCGCCCGTACCGTAGTAGTGCTTGAGCAGCGGGAAAGCGGCGCGGTACCAGCGGCGCAGCACTTCCTCGCGCCGCGGGTCGGCGGGGTCAAAATTGATGCCCGACTTGGCACCGCCGATGGCGGGGCCGGCAACAGAAAATTTGATCTCCATCACCTTGGCGAGCGACACCACTTCGTCCTTGGTGAGGCCTTTGCGCATGCGCGTGCCGCCGCCGGCAGCGCCGTTGCGCAGGCTGTTGATGACGATCCAGCCTTCAGCGCCCGTGGGCTCATCCTGCCATTCGAAGACGATTTCCGGCCGGCGGGCTTTGTATTTTTCCAGCAATTCTTCCATTTTATTTGGTTTTTATTGGCGGGGCAAAGCTAAGAAACAATTTTGTTTTTGGGGCTGAGGGCTTGCGGTAAAAGGGGTGACTTTTGTGGGGGTTTTTTAAAAAAACCAACCTGCGGCAAGCCGCATATATACCGTATATTTGGGGCAAATGTGAGGGTTATGATTCGGATGTTTTTTATCGTACTGCTGGCAGCCTGCCTGCCGGCCTGCCAGCCGGCGGCGGGCGACGAACAGGCGCCGCCGGCAGCTGCCGCGCCGGCCGGCGAAACAGCCGCCGCCACCGGCGAGGCGGCGTCAGCGGCTAAGTCGCAGCTGGCGTCTGTCCGCCCCCTCAAGGGGCGCTGGCGCTCCCTGCGGGATGCCACGTATACGGTGGAGTTTCGGGGCGACTCCATGCTGCACAGCAACAATGGAGAGCTCAGCATGGCAACGCTGGTCGTCTACAATCCCAACTGCGGAGCCATCGCCTGCAAGCCGCTGGTGGAGGGAGACCTGCCGGCAGGGCAGTGGTGCTTCCTGGAAAAAGACAGCTATGGCGAGCAGTGCAATCTGGTCGTTAAGCATACAGGCAAGCGGCTGGAGTATGTGGCGGTGGGCGCTGCCGGACCAACGCTGGTCTTCGAGCGCATCGATTGAACAGGCTTGCCTGCCAGTGGTCAGGGGCAGCTGCTCAACGATGATCGGGCAACAACACAACATGTTACTGCCCGTCGGCGTTCTCTTGTTGCGCTGGCAGCAAAATATATGTTTTGCAGCCATAGCGGCCAAAATCATACTTTACCTTGACAGGCTTAGCGGCACCGGCCGCCCGGCCTGCCGCAGAAAGCTTCCTGCATCTACCCCAATTGAATTTGCATACTATGGATAAAATTAAAATCCTCTGGGCCGACGATGAGATCGATGTGCTCAAACCGCAGTTGCTCTTCCTCGAAAAGAAAGGTTATGAGATCATCACCGTCACCAATGGCTACGATGCCATCGAAGAGTGTCAGGAAGATGCCGATATCGACGTGGTCTTCCTCGACGAGAATATGCCCGGTATCACCGGCCTCGAGACGCTGTCGCGCATCAAAAACATGAATCCGGCCCTGCCGGTCGTCATGATCACCAAAAATGAGGCCGAATCGGTCATGGAGGAGGCCATCGGTTCCCAGATCAGCGACTACCTCATCAAGCCGGTCAATCCCAACCAAATCCTGCTGACGCTCAAAAAAATCATCGACAACAAACGACTGGTCCGGGAAAAAACTTCTGCAGACTACCAGCAGGAGTTTCGACAGATTTTTATCCAGATCAACAGCGACCTCAATGCTGCCGAATGGGTCGATATCTATCGCAAAATCGTCAATTGGGAAATCAAAATCGATGAAAGCGACTCCACCCAGATGGGCGAAATCCTCGCTATGCAGAAAGCTGAGGCCAACACGGAGTTTAGCAAGTTTATCGTCAAAAATTATGTCCGCTGGCTCAGCAAGCAGGACGGACCTGTCATGAGCGACCGCCTGATGCGCGAAAAGGTGCTGCCGCAGCTCGAGCCGGGCACACCCACCATCATGCTGCTGCTCGACAACCTGCGCTATGATCAGTGGAAGGTCATTGAACCAATTGTATCCGAGTGTTTTAAGGTGCAGGAGGAGGATTATTTCTACAGCATACTGCCAACGTCTACGCAGTACAGCCGCAACGCCATCTTCGCCGGCATGATGCCGGCCGAAATCGAGCGCCGCCACCGCGACTGGTGGCGCAATGATGTGGATGAGGGGGGTAAAAATCTGCACGAGCACGATCTGCTGCGCGAGCAACTGCGCAGGCTGCTGCGCAGGGAGATACGCTTTGATTATATCAAGGTGACCAACGTGGCCAATGCCAAGCAGGTGCAGGATAATATCCTCGACTATCTCAACAATGACCTGACGGTCATCGTCTACAATTTTATCGACATGCTCTCGCATGCGCGCACAGAGATGGAGGTGCTCAAGGAGCTGGCAGGCGATGAGCGTGCTTATCGCTCGCTCACGCGCTCGTGGTTCGAAAATTCGCCTCTCTGGACGGCCCTCAGGCGGGCAGCGGAGCGGGATATGCAGCTCATCATCACGACGGATCACGGCACCATACGCGTCAACTCGCCCTCCAAAATCGTTGGCGACCGCGACACGTCTACCAACCTGCGCTACAAGGTGGGCCGCAACCTGCAGTTTGAAAAACGCGATGTGCTGGAGATCAAAGATCCGGCAGAGGCGATGCTGCCGCGTCCCAACGTGAGCTCTTCCTACGTGTTTGCCAAGGAAGATAAATTTTTCCTATACCCCAATAACTATAATTACTACAACAATATGTTCAAGAATACTTTTCAGCATGGCGGCATCTCCCTCGAGGAGATGATCTGCCCGGTCATCCGGCTGAAAAGCAAATAGCAGCAGTCGGCCCATGGCGTCAGCAGGACAAGCGGATTGGGAGGGGCTCTTTGCGGAGGCGGTGGCTTTCGAAGAGGCAGGCGACGTGTATATGGCTGTCAAGCTTTTCAAAAAATTGCTGCGGCTGGATGCTGCCCGGCCGGAGCCGGCGGAGCGGCTCGGCCAACTGTATTTCCGCCGACAGGAGTGGAAGCCTGCCTTTTTTTACCTCAAAAAATCGCTGGCACTACAGGCCGGGCGCACAGACTTGTGGTGGCTGCTGGGCATCGCTGCTACGGCCCTCAATAAGCTTTCGCTGGCGGGCAGCGTGTGGGCTAAGTTTGACTACCGCCGCACCTTGCCGCCTACCGAGGGGCTGC
The DNA here is from genome assembly GCA_964441755.1 of uncultured Saprospiraceae bacterium. GTDB lineage: Bacteria > Bacteroidota > Bacteroidia > Chitinophagales > Saprospiraceae > JAUMBM01. The sequence continues at coordinate 43,365 of CAYTVG010000020.1, read as the reverse complement.
GGCTTTCCTACGAGGGGTCTTTCGAAATTCTCTGGATGAAACCGCTCGATCCTGCACGCGGGCAGATTCTCAGCATCCCCAATCCGGCCTCCGGTTTTCATTACAGTGATGTGGTGCTTTACCATCGGCAGCCCATCGGGCACTACGTCCACGAACAGCAGCGTATACCGGTCTATGATGCCTGCGGTTGCTGGAAAAAATCGCCCTACCAGACGTTTTCCTGCTTGCTGCATACGACGGATGTACGGGCAATTGATCAGTTGACAGATATGTGCCGCCGATATTCAGTGGGCTTCGAGCGATGGTCAGGTGCTTCCCGCAATTTTGTGCCCGACAACCAGGGGGCTTTTCCGGAGTTTTATAGCTTTCCTGAGCTGGCACCTGTCGGGGGTAGCTATACGCTGGCGGCTTTCGCCGCTATCCACGAGGCAGAGGTGCTGCACTTGCTCAACGCCTGGCAGATTGTTTCGCTGGCTTCATTCTCAGATCTTAGGGCGTATTGAGGGGTGAAAAAATGTCTGCGCGGATAGGTAGGCTGTAAATCGCCAGACTTCATGGCCGGATTCCTGGCAATGGGGGTAACCTTTTGTCCCCAAAATTCACTGGCTCGCTGTGTACAATCGTTGTATCAACAGGTTTACGATACGCAAGCACTTGTCACCGGGGGGGAAGCAAATCAAATGATTGTATTGTGAAATTGCATATATGTTCAGGCTTCTTTAGTAGCCGGATGTTCTCCTTCGGTTGATTGCTGAGCCTGTGATTTCATGCTACGATTTAGATTGCACCCGCAAGCGGTGACTAAAATCATACCTTTTTCTACTTTTTCTCTGATTTTTTGCATCCGCTTAGAGCTGCTTTTGGGGGCATATTTGCCTAATATTCATACAAAAAGACATTTTTAATATCCGAAATGTTAAAATTTTATAAAAAATGAAAAAAGTGCTGCTTTTTGCAACACATAAGGGCATTTCAAACGTTACACTTTCAAACATATCCATATTATGAGCCGTTACCTTACCGAGACAGATGTGAAGTCTCACAAACAAGGTTCACGGCAGCGGTTTTGGCGAGAAGAGGCCTCGGAATTTTGCGGCGAAGAAATGCAACCTTTTGTAGCGCTTCAACCAGAATTTACTGCGCTGCCCCATGAACAAAGTCCTGCTTTACAAGAAGAAGCAGCCACACAAGAGTTAAAGAAAGGCAAATGGTCCAGGCTTCGCAGCTGGGCCGCTTTGTTTTCCCTGACGCTCTGAGGAACTGAAGCAAGCGCCGGACAACACTTAGGTGTTCTCCGGCGCTGCTCGTTTAGGAATCAGGCAGAAATTGCTCCCTAGACAGAAATTGACGGGCAGGCCTCAAGTAATTTTTCTGCAAGTTTCCTGTGTTATGATAAAACAATTACCCCTCCTCGCGTTGTTATGTCATTGATTGTTCGAAGATTACTGTACCTTTGTACTGTCTTCTCCACGCATAATTCGCAACTGTCAGACTTATGAATGATACCTTGGTGCGTTACTCTGACGAAGAACTCGCTGAGTTTCGGAAAGTGATAGAGGAAAAACTTTCCGACGCACACCAACAGCTCGATATGTTCAGGAATCAGATCCTGGAGGTTACTGAAAATGCCAGTGATGACTATGGTGGCGACTGGATGGATGACAGCAGCATCAATACTGAGGTTGAGATGCTCAACAATATGGCCATCCGGCAGCAAAAATTTATACAGGATCTCGAGCATGCGCTAATCCGTATCAACAACAAAACCTACGGCATTTGCTCGATCTCGGGCCGCCTCATCGACAAGCGCCGGCTGTTGGCTGTGCCAACAACTACCAAGAGTGTGGTTGCCAAACAGGAAGAGCGGCTGCGCGAGGAGGAAAAGTCGGTTGTACAGCCTTCCAAAACGCCCTACATCAAGTCGGCTCCCGGCATCGTTACGATTCGCAAAAAAACGTCGCCAACGCGTAAGCCTTCAGAGAGGCCGCCTTCATTGCTGCAATTGCTGGATGATGATGAGGACGGGCACACCCAGCCGCTGGATTTTGAAGAGCCCGGGACTTTTGATGTACAGGATGCTGATTAGTGCAGGAGTCATTGCCGGCTTTGTTGATCTGTTTCGAATGTTGGTTTATAGAACATAGCGCCGCAGCCAAATTTTCAAAATTCCGGACAATTCCGGCGATTCGCTCTCCACAAAGCCTGACAACCTCAGGCAGCGTATTCATTTGGCCCGGGTTGTTGACTTGTGAGCATAGTATTACAGCCAAATGGAGCATTCAGCGATCTGCTGTCTACAAAACCTGGCTGTCTTATGTATATATTCTTTACTTAGTGCACTGAAATTGCTACCGCTAACGTAATTTTGGCCCGCTGAAGGCTCCTTACCCGTGCAGCATCAACTGCACAACGGGTCTTTGCCTGCGTGCATTTTTTTCATTCCCTTAATTTTTTCTTATGCTGATTGACAAGCACACCGTAGTTTCGCTGCACTACAAGCTGCAGGAAGACGATGCTACCGGCGAAGTTGTTGAAGAAACGTTTGGTGCTGACCCGCTCGTATTTCTCTACGGTGTTGGTCAGATGATCCCCGCTTTTGAGCAAAATCTCGAAGGCAAAAAAGCCGGTGATGTGGTGTCATTCGGTATCGCTTCCGCGGAGGCTTATGGCGATTATGACCAGGATGCCGTAGCGCTGCTTCCGATGGATGCTTTTATGTTCGAAGGTGAACTTGCAGAGGATCTGCTGGTACCCGGACAGACTATCCCGTTGCGCGACGAGGAGGGTAATCTCCACCAGGGTATTATCGCCGAAGTGCGGGATGAAGATGTATTGGTCGACTTTAATCACCCCATGGCGGGTGTCAACCTTTTCTTTACCGTTCAGGTAGAGTCCGTTCGTCCGGCTACGGCCGAGGAGATCGACCACGGCCATGTGCATGGTGAAGGTGGCCACCACCACTAAACTGTGATGTAATTGTTTTGGGCGGCTAAGGCCGCCCAAAACAATTCAAGTATGCTTTTGATTTTTTGAAAAAAAATCAAAATGTATACACAAGTAAAAGAGTATGCATTTTGATTTTTTTCAAAAAATCAAAATGCATACTCAAGTAAAAAGCTTTTGCAGCGTGGCGCCAGCCATGCTGCAAAAGCTTTTTACTTATCCACCTGCCGCTGCGTAAGCAGCCAAATGCCGCGCAATATATTTGCCAATGACATCAAACTCCAAATTGACCAGGGCTCCGGCTTCCAACTGCCGGAAGTTGGTGTGCTCGTAAGTATACGGAATAATGGCCACCGAGAAGGTATCATCGGCGGGCTCAACCACCGTCAGGCTCACGCCATTGATGCATATCGATCCCTTGTCTACCAGCAGCCAGTCGGGCCGCGGATGGTAGCGGAAGCGATAGTACCAGCTGCCACCGGCTTCCTCTACAGACAGGCACTCGCCAACGGTATCTACATGCCCCTGCACCAGGTGACCGTCGAGCCGGGCGTGCGCCAGCATCGCCCGCTCAAGGTTGATGAGCTGCCCGGGCTTCCATGTCTGCAATTTGCTGCGCAGCAGCGTCTCCCGGATAGCCGTAACGGTATGCGCGCCTTCGCTGACCGCAACCACCGTCAGGCATACGCCATCGTGCGATACACTCTGGTCAATTTTCAGCTGCTCACTTATCGGACTGACAATGGTAAAATGGAGGTTGTCGCCTTCTGCACGCATCTCCGTCAGTTGTCCCAGACTCTCAATAATTCCTGTAAACATTTATAATGGTTGTTTTACCGCGCAGTCAGGGCTATGGACGCCCCCGCACTAGTTCGATATATCCGCTCAATGGCTCGCTTACGGCCACAATGCCACTCACCCGCCGCTCAAATACCTGGCAGCGGTAGTAGTAGGTGCCTTCAGCCAGGGCTTCACCCCGCTCATTGGTGCCATCCCAGTTGAGCATGGGATCGCTGGTCCGAAATACCAACTGACCCCAGCGATTGAATACCTGAAAATCTACACGTTCTATAAAGCAGTACTCGTAAGGGGTGTACAGATCATTCTGGTTGTCACCATTGGGTGTGAAAGCATTGGGTAAAATGTAGACCGGACAGTTGTCCACGCACACGTACGGACTAGGCTCGCTTTCGTTGAAAAAGGTGTCAACAGCTGTGACGGCATAACAGCCGGCTACGCCATCAACGGTCAGGTGGTCGAAGGTGAGCAATCCGGCTTCGTCAATCTCGGCTATGCGCACAGCCTGCCCGTCAGGGCTGGGCTTGTAATATACCCTGTAGCCGGTAACATCATCGGTCGTGGCACACAATTCCATGGGGTTGGTCCAGCGTAAAGTATTGATACGCTCGTCTTCGTTGCGGCAGTCAAGCCCTTTGTCACAGAAACTCTCTACCGTAAGGGTAGGGGGGCAGGGGGCTACATTGTCTAAGGGCCTCGTACAGCTGCGTTGCGACCTGTTGAGCAGGGGCGATGGTATGCCGGGTACAGCATAGTCGCCCGTGGCCCGCACGAGGTAGCAGTATTCCTGTCCGTTGATCAGGCCTTCTACCCGGAAGGGAGGCAAATCGGTGATGCCGATGGAGTCGGGATCGCCGTTCTCGTCTATACTATATATGGTGTAGGAGAGATTATCCCAGGGTACCTGCTCCGACCAGTTGAGCACAACAGCGTTGTCTGTCGGCCCGGGTTGCAGAAAAACGGAGGAGGCTGTAGAGGGACTGCCCAGCGGCTGGCTGCTGCCGGCAGTATAAAAATCTACCAGGTAGCTGTAGGCGTTGTCCTGCGTGTTGAGCCCGCTGTCGAGGTAGCAGCCTTCGGTCAGTGCTGCAAAGCTGTTGCTGTTGTACTCGATACCCAGCGGACTGAAATCGGCAGGGTCATTGGTTTGCCCGGTCGCACGGCGAAGTACCAGCCGGTAGGGCCCCGGCTGCTGCAGGGTGTCGAGCCCCTCCGGTGGGGGCTTCAGCCAGCAGAAGTTGATCTGCCCGTTGGCAACATCAGTAGTGACGACATCTACTTCAGTGATGATGGGCAGGTCGCGGTTGAGCTGCATGCAGGCTTCGGCTGAGGGCATACTTTCTGCCAGGTTGTAAAAAAATAAGCCCCCCGCAGTCTGCCGCGCAAAATTGGCCAGCACGCGGTAGCAGTAGGTCTGTCCCCGCACAACGTCTGTATCGGTAAATGCATAGCGACCGTCGCGCTGCGTCTGCACCGGGTTGATGGTAATCTTAGTATAGCCGCGGCCGGCCAGACCTGGCTGGCAGGTGTCGGGCAAAAACTGATTACTGCTGTTGCGCCGCCATACAGTGAAGCCGCGGAAGTAGTTGTTGTCGGTAAATTCACAGTCATAGGGTAGCTCCCAACTGATCTCTACCTGCCCGCCCGTCCCTTCAGCAGTCACATCCTGCGGCGGTGGCCCTATCACTTTGATGCGCACGGTGCGCAGGGTAGCCGAACCAACAGAGTCGCCCAGGAAGTTGTCTACTGCCCGAAAAACTACATTGTAGGGCTGGTCGGAAATATGGTTGCAGGTCGTCTGCCAGCGAAAAGTGCGCACCAGCGGGTCGTCGGCATAGCCGGTGTTGTTGGGCAAAAATACGGCAGGACTGTCGGCCAGCGCAAACGGGCCGCCATAGGCTACAAGTCGCACCCGCTGCCCGATATCGGTGACAGGGGCACCGGCAACGACCTGAAATTGTACAAGCTGGCCCGCTATGACGCATATTTCTTCGTTGGCAATGGCCAAAGTCGGAGGCTCATTGTCGCAGTCTTCAATGATGATCTGCATGTCCCGCAGCAGCGTATCAATGGCTATGCCCTCCCGGTAGGAGACAATCACAAACGCCAGGTTGTACTCACCGGCCTGTACGGGCGACTCCCAGCGTATGTCGCCCGTAATGGCGTCAATCGTGAGCCGGTTGTTGGGACCCGGACTGATCTGGTCGGGAAAGCGGTAGTTGGGGACAATGCTGTCCTGCCCCTGCAGCGGGACGGCAAAGTAGTAGGCAAGACTGTCACCGTCGGGATCTTCCGCACCGGGGTTGTGGGTGAAGGGGTAGCCTACGCAGCCAAAATTGATGGGCGGCGTGTTGAGCCGTGGGGTGCTGTTACAGCCCGAATTGACGGGGTTCGACAGGGTGAAAACAGTCTCCAGGTGGAATTTGATATTGACTGACAACGGGAAGTTGACGTTCAATATGCCCGCATTCCGGTTGGGATCGGTCATCGAAATGCGATAACTGCCAAAGCCTGAGTAGGTGTGGAAGGCGGTGTAAAAGTTGCGCTTGATATCATTTTCCAGCGGCTCGCCCCGGGGCGGTGAGCCGCTGCCGTTCGAGCGGGCTACCCGCTCGCAGATGCCGTCACCCCAGCAGATGGTCAGGGTGTCGCGGTCAGCATCAACACTGCTGGTGCGCGTATAGGTGATAATGGTAGCCTTCACCCGCCGCGAGTCAGGCCGACACTCGCCTACCTGTTCTACAATAATCTCCCCGGCCCGGTTGTGGGTCGCCTGTAGGCTGTTGCTGTGCAATAGCCCGCCTATGACCAGTATGGCAGGGGCAATAAGTTGAAATATGCTGCAAGTTGGCGATCTCATGTGGCTTATTTTCTCAAAAATACGACTTTTTAGCGCGTACACAGGGAGGCTGATGTAACTTTGTGTCTGCTTTGTCCTACATTGTGCACAGTTGCTCCCGCCCGCGGCAGGCAGGGGCGCCTGACGGCAAAAAGGCCAGAGCCTTCAGCACATGCCTCCATAGACGCAGGGCAATGGAGGCAGCGTAAAACTAACTTTTATGTAACGGTTTAGGCAGGTGTTTAGTTTGTTCGGATGTCAATGCCTGCCGCTCGCCATCAACTTATCTCTATGCACAAATCAGGCTTCGTCAATATCGTCGGCCGACCCAATGTCGGTAAGTCTACCCTCATGAACGCGCTGGTGGGCGAACGCATGAGTATTATTTCTAATAAACCACAAACAACCCGTCACCGGCTCATTGGCATCCTCAGTGGCGATGATTTCCAGATCGTCTTCAGCGATACACCAGGCCTCGTTCGCCAGCCTGCCTACAAAATGCACGAGTCTATGAACCGCTACGTGAGCTCCGCTTTCGAAGATGCAGACCTCATGCTGATGGTGACAGAGGTAGGAGAGGTGTATGCCGATGATGATCCGCTGCTCGACAATTTGCGCAAACTCGAGGTGCCTCGCTTTCTGGTCATCAATAAAATGGACCTGACGACACAGGAGAAGATCACCGAGCTAATCAACGACTGGCAACAAAAACTGCCTTTCACTGAGGTCTTCGCTATCTCAGCCCTGCTGAGTGTCAATACGGCCCATTTGCTCGAGCAGATTGTCAAATACTTACCGGAGGGCCCGGCTTACTATCCTAAGGATCAACTGACCGATCGCCCGGAGCGTTTCTTTGTCAGCGAGATTATTCGCGAGAAAATCATGGAGCTCTATCAACAGGAGATCCCTTACTCAACAGAGGTCGGCATCGAATGGTATGAGGAAACCGAAACCAAGGACGGAGAGCCACTGGCCCGCATCGGAGCCCTCATCTACGTCATGCGCAAAACCCAAAAGCCGATTATCATCGGCAAAAACGGGGAGTCTATCAAAAAGCTGGGCATGGAAGCCCGCAAAGCCATTGAGGCCTTTCTCGGTCATAAGGTATACATAGAGCTGTTTGTCAAAGTAAGAGAAAACTGGCGCGATGATGAACGCCTTTTGCATTCTTTCGGCTATCAGTGATTGTTGTAATTTTTGCGGCCTCAGCCGCAAAAATTACAATACAGTAGTGTTGGCAGCTTGCACTGCCAACACTGCCTAAGCACAAGTAATTTTTGCGGCGCCAGCCGCAAAAATTACAATATAGAACAACGTTGGCAGCGCAAGCTGCCAACGCCATACATACGAATCATGAAAAACACCCCTTTCAACCAACTCCAAGCCTATCTGGGCGAATTCGTCTACGGAGCCATCGACGGCTCCGTAACCACCTTCGCCGTAGTAGCCGGCTCTGTCGGTGCCGGCCTCGACACAGCCGTCATCATCATCCTCGGCTTCGCCAACCTCCTCGCTGACGGCTTCTCTATGTCGGTCGGCGCCTATCTTTCGGCCAAAGCACAAAACGACGCCTATAAAAAACATCGCAAAATCGAGTACTGGGAAGTCGAAATGATGCCCGAAACTGAACGCGAAGAAGTCCGCCAAATCTACCGCGCTAAAGGCTTCGAGGGCGAACTGCTGGAGCAGGTCGTAGCAGTCATCACCGCCAACAAAGACCGATGGGTAGATACGATGATGACCGACGAACTCGGCCTGTCTGTCGAGACCCGTACCCCCTTGCTCATCGGTTGGGCTACCTTTCTCTCTTTTCTATCAGTAGGGCTGATCCCCTTGGTCGTCTTTGTCTGGGATTTCCTCGGCAATTTCCCCGGCGATCCCTTCTTTTGGTCTTCAGCCCTCACCTTCACCGCTTTCGCAGGCGTGGGCTGGCTCAAAACCTATGTAACCGAAACCTCTGCCTGGCGGGGAATATTGGAGACCCTCGCACTGGGAATACTCGCCGCTCTCGTAGCCTATACCGTAGGCGACGCCCTCGAAGCACTGGTACGCACTTACTAAGCCGAAAAAAATGATAATTTTTTTAAAAAATGCTTTTTTGTAACAAACGAAGGTAGTATCTTTGCAACCGCTTACGTAAAGGACGGCAATTCGGTTCTGTAGCTCAATTGGATAGAGCACCTGACTACGGATCAGGAGGTTTCAGGTTCGAATCCTGACAGAATCACAAATGTAGAAACAGCTTCAATTTTGCTTTGCTGAAGTAAGCGGCGCAGTAAAAATGAACAAGGCCCATTTTTTTGAGAAATCAAAAAAATGGGTTTTTGTTCAAAGCACTTTCAGCAATAGCAGCTGACAAAAAGTGTGCTGAGACAGTTTCTTCTTATTTACCGTACACAGGATCGCGTTGTTTCGGATATCTCCGCAAGCAATCATCAAATGAACAGTAGTTATGTCTAAGATTTGCAAACTGACAGGGAAACGCCCCATCACAGGAAATAACGTTTCACACTCCAATCGCAAAACGAAGCGCCGCTTCCTGCCTAATCTGCAGAAAAAGCGTTTCTTCGTCCCTGAAACCGGCGAATGGGTTACGTTGCGTATCTCTACTTCTGCTATCCGCAACATCAATAAGCTGGGTCTTATGGCTTATTTGAAGAAGCTGGATCGCAAAGGTGTAGAGCATGGCGTAAAGCTGCAGTAAGCGCTCAGTAATGAGCCTGAGGCAGTCCCCCGCTTCCTGTCTTCCATATTTCTTATTTCAAAATTATATCAGGCCATGGCCAAGAAAAGCAAAGGCAACCGTATCCAGGTAATTCTCGAGTGCACAGAGCACAAGACAACCGGCAGACCGGGTACTTCCCGCTACGTCACTGAGAAAAACCGCAAGAACACGCCCGAGCGCCTGGAGTTGAAAAAGTACAACCCCATCCTGCGCAAGATGACGGTTCACCGCGAAATTAAATAATATTTCTTGTCAGCAGTCGGGAACTATTTTTTATTCCTTCCTGTTTCCAAGTTAAAATAATACGATCATGGCTAAGAAAGTTTCTAAGAACGCACGGGTTGCCCAGCGTGCAGCCAACGCGGGCTCAGGTCGCGATTTCGTAAAGATTATTCAGAGTGTGAAAGACCCTAAAACTGGACGCTATTCCTACAAAGAGGTCATGTTGCACAAAGATAAAGTCGACGAATTCCTGTCCGCTAAGGGCTAATTGTCAGCTTCATCAGTTGATACCATAAACGGCTTTTCTTTTCAAAGTGAAAAGAAAAGCCGTTTTGCATTGCTCAACTTACCATATATTTGCCCGTATCTTATCATCCGCCATTTCGTCTGCCGCCTTCTTTCTGTACAGAAGACGACCGACTGGGGGTTAATTTTGGTTGCCGCATCTGTCAGACCGCAACCTCAAAGTTCCGCCGACATGAGTTTTTTTAGTAAATTTTTCTCCGGACAGAAAAAACAGGACCTCGACCAAGGGCTCGAAAAGACCAAAACAGGCTTCCTGTCTAAGCTGTCCAAAGCCATCGCAGGCAAATCTACTGTCGATGAAGAGTTGCTCGATGAGGTCGAGCAGGCACTGATTTCTGCTGATGTCGGACTGGATACAACCGTAAGGATTATCAAACGTATCGAAACGCGCGTAGCACGCGACAAATACCTGGGCACCGAGGAGTTTCATGAGATGCTGTGCGACGAAATCGTAGCATTGCTGGCTGAAAATAATACCACCGATCTGGAAGATTTCGTGCTGCCTGATAGCCCCAAGCCCTATGTGATCATGGTCGTTGGTGTCAATGGGGTTGGAAAAACAACAACCATCGGCAAATTAGCGCATCAGTACAAGAGCAAAGGTTATAAGGTGGTGCTGGGTGCCGCGGATACGTTCCGCGCGGCAGCTGTTGATCAGCTGGGAATATGGGCCAATCGCGTAGGTTGTGATTTTTACAGCAAGGGTATGCATGCCGACCCGGCAGCCGTAGCCTACGAGACGGTCGACTATGCGGTCAAAAATCAGTGCGATCTGGCCATCATCGATACAGCCGGCCGCCTTCATACAAAGATCAATCTGATGGAGGAGCTGAGTAAGATCAAAAGGTCTATCGGCAAACGTGCCGATCAGGCTCCACATGAGGTATTGCTGGTGCTGGATGCAACGACAGGCCAAAATGCAATCGAACAGGCTACGCATTTTACCCGCGCTACCGATGTGTCAGCGCTCGCGCTTACCAAACTTGACGGTACCGCCAAAGGGGGAGTGGCTATCGGAATCAGCGATCAGTTTAAAATTCCTATCCGCTACATAGGACTGGGAGAGTCTATGGACAAACTGCAGATTTTCAATAAACGTGCGTTCGTAAACTCTTTGTTTAATAAATAGAGTTTTTCGGGTAGCCGGACAGGAGCATCGGTAATTGGGCCATTATGGGAGGTCTTTCACAAAAATTCCTGTACTATTTTCAGCTGTTTAGCCGCAAATGGCTGGACTGGGGCGGCAATTTGCCTGTCACAGTCGAGGCCTATCGAGGCTTTGCCAGTCTGCGCTACTTGTTTCTGACAGGTCGTGTCTTGCGTGCGCGTACCATCACCAGCCATTGGGGCGATGGCCCCTGGCGCAATCTGGTCAATAATATCCGCCGCTTTGCCAGCCGGGAGGTGATGAAAGCGGATGTAGAGGTGGAGTTCTGTGGCCGACATTTTCGACTTACCACAGATGTGGAAGGGTATTTCCACATCGATCAGCATTTGTCAGCACCGCTGACCAATGTCAAAGACCCCAGCCCTTTCTGGCATACGGCTTTTATCCGCATCAACGGTACGCCCAAGGAGCCTGTCAGCTTGTCAACCAGCGCTGATATTCTTATCCCTGCCAGGGCGAGCTTCGGTATCATCAGTGATATCGATGATACAGTTCTCAAAACGGATGTGACGGGTCTGCTCAAACTGCGTACTATCTACCTCACAATGCTCAAAAATGCAGGCTCCCGCTCAGCCTTTCGACGGGTGAGCGCTTTTTACCAGAGCCTCAGCAAAGGTCCTGAGGGTAGTGCTTCCAATCCTTTTTTCTATGTGTCCAACAGCCCCTGGAATCTGTACGATCTGTTGGCCGATTTTCTCGATCTCAACGAGCTGCCGCGGGGTCCCATCCTCCTGCGCGACTTAGGGCTGCCTTACAGCGATCGCCCGGCCAACTATCCGGGCCACAAGCACGATATTACGCGCCGGATTATGCTCACCTATCCCGAGCTTTCTTTCGTACTGATCGGGGATAGTGGTGAAAAAGATACCGATATCTACTTATCGGTTTCTGCGGAGTTTCCCGGCCGCGTGGCTGCTATCTATATACGTGATGTGCTCAGCCCTGCACGGGCGCGCCGGGTGAGCCGCCTGATCAAGAAAGAAGCCAACGTGCCTACCCTGCTGATCCGTGACTATGAGGAGGCTGCTCGCCATGCTGCCCGCCTGGGGTTGTGTAATCTGTCAGTCTTCGAACAGGTGGCTGCAGGTGCTGCGGTGAAAACGTCTTTCTGATGTTTTGGGCGTTGACTGCATTTTAGCGTGCTTTCAGCTGTATTATTTGACTCTTTCCTGCTTTTCGGATACCTTTGTGCCATGAACGCAGGACGTGCACAGTTTTTGTTGGTCGTTTTTTTGCTGGCGGCAGTGTTGCCTGCACACTTGCGTACTATGCTCGTCAGTATCCCGCTCTTCGTCAAACATTATCAGGAACATCGGGTCGAAAATAATAATGTCCCTTTCCTTGCCTTCTGGGATTTGCATTTCGGCAAGGCAGCACAGCAGCATGCGCATGAGCATGATCACAGCAATTTGCCGCTTAAAGGGCATGTGATGCCCATGTACAACTGGGTAGCCAGTTCCCTGCCTGCATCCGCAACGCCCAGCCTGCACCTTCCGCTAACTTACAAAGACGGTAAGCCGGGTTATTTTATGGTCTTCCCCCTTACATCCAGTATTTCAGATATCTGGCAGCCACCCAAGGCTGCATAAAGTGCGTTCGGCAGTTTTTATCAGATAAAAAAACGTATGGCATGTTCCATGCATTCTTGTGTCTTTGGAAAGAGCTTAGCGGATGCTGGGTGACGGACAAAAGGCAATAAATCTGCAGAAAAATAAACGTTTGGTTCCGGACAGAAAGTCCTGAACGCGCACTTACTCTCCATTTCTTACGGACTGTTGTTCTTCGCCCTGCGATTTCCTGTGTTGTCGCCTAATCCGGCGGGCACTTACCAACAGTCTCTCCATTTTAATCAAGTCTTTTGAATCAAACCAACGATTGTTATGTTGGAATCGATTATTAAGTATTCAGTACGCAATAAAGTACTGATCTTTCTGGGCGTTCTCGCGCTGGCTGTCTGGGGTATTTGGTCATTCACGCGCCTGCCCATTGATGCTATTCCGGATATTACCAATAACCAGGCGCAGGTGCTTACGGTCTGTCCTACCCTGGCTACCCAGGAAGTGGAGCAGTTTGTGACAGCACCGGTCGAGAACGCTGTCCGCAGCATCCCCGGAGTAGTTGAGTTGCGCTCTATCAGCCGCTTCGGGCTGAGTGTGGTCACCATTGTCTTTGAAGAAGAGATGGATAAGTACCTCATTCGCCAGCTGATCAATGAAAAACTCAAGGCGCTGGATGCCGATATCCCGCCGGAGTTTGGCCGACCCGAACTGGCGCCTATCTCCACGGGTCTGGGCGAAATCCTGCACTACCGCATCGAGCCACTACCCGGCTATGAGCAGCGCTACTCGGCTATGGAGCTGCGCACCATACAGGACTGGGTCATCAAACGCAAACTGCTTGGCACGCCGGGCGTAGTAGAGGTCAATAGTTTTGGTGGTTATCTCAAGCAGTACGAGGTGTCGGTCACCCCCGAACGTTTGCAGGCACTGGGGCTTTCGATCAATGAGGTGTATGATGCGCTCGCCAATGCCAACGAAAACACGGGCGGAGCCTATATCGAAAAAAACAGTCAGGCTTTTTTCATCCGCAGCGAGGGGCTCGCCATGCGCATGGAGGACATAGGGCAGATAGTGGTGGCCAATAAGGGGGAAATACCTGTCCGCATTCGGGATGTGGGGGAGGTGAGGCTGGGTAGTGCACCGCGCTATGGAGCAGTTACGCACAATGGCGAAGGAGAAATCGTACTGGGTATTGTGATGATGCTCAAAGGGGAAAATGCGGCACAGGTGATCGCCGGGGTTAAAGAGCGGCTTGAGCAGATAAAGCCCGGCCTGCCGGAGGGAGTTACCATTACGCCTTTCCTCGATCGGGACCAGCTGGTCAAGCGCACCATTGCTACGGTTCAAAAAAATCTGATCGAGGGGGCGCTCATCGTCATTTTTGTGCTGGTATTGCTGGTAGGCAATTTTAGGGCAGGGCTCATCATCGCTTCGGTTATCCCGCTCGCTATGTTGTTTGCCATCAGTATGATGCGCCTCACAGGGGTGAGCGCCAACCTGATGTCGCTGGGCGCCATCGACTTTGGACTGGTCATCGACGGGGCGGTTATCGTAGTGGAGGCTACGCTTCATTTTTTGCACCAACTGCTGGCCCGGCAACAGGCCGGGCAGGCCGTCCCGCTAAGCACAATCAGGCTTTCCAAAGACGAAATGGATGCGGCAGTGGAGAAAGCTTCCTCGAGTATTATGCGCTCTTCGGTGTTTGGCGTAATTATTATCCTCATCGTCTACCTGCCTATACTTGCACTTACGGGTACCGAAGGAAAAATGTTTAAGCCTATGGCTGAAACGGTTTCTTTTGCACTGATCGGCGCGCTCATACTGTCGGTTACGTATGTGCCCGCTATGTCCGCCTGGGCCCTCAGCCGCACGATTAGCGATAAGGAAACGCTGGCCGACCGCATCATCAACGCAGTTAAGCGTATGTACCTGCCAAGCCTGCGCTGGGTGCTGGCATGGAAAAAGCTTACCCTCGGCAGTACCCTGCTGGTCACGGTCATTGCGATAGGTCTGTTCCTGCGCATGGGGGGCGAGTTTATTCCTACCCTCGATGAAGGCGATATCATGATGCACGGCTTCTGTCAGCCGGGAACATCGCTGTCCCAAACGATTGAAAATCATACAAGGGTACAGCAGGTGATTCTTCGCAATTTTCCCGACGAGGTAGAGCAGGTGATTTCCAAAATTGGTACAGCCGAAATTCCTACCGATCCCATGGCCCCCGAAACAGCCGACAATATTATCCTCCTCAAACCCAAAGATCAGTGGACCAAAACCAAAGACAAAGAGATACTGGTCAGCTTGATCGAGGAGAAGGTGCTCGAAGTACCGGGTATGGCATTTGAATTTACCCAGCCTATTAAGATGCGCTTTGATGAGATGATGACAGGGGTGAGAAGTGATATCGCTGTCAAAATTTTTGGCGACAATCTCGATACCCTGCTGCGGACAGGCAATCGCGTGGCCCACCTGATGGAAGGTGTCGAAGGGCTGGTAGATCTTAAAGTCGAGCAAATCGAAGGGCTGCCGCAAATCGTCGTGCGCTATGATTATGCCAAGATTGCACTCCACGGGCTGCACATCAAAGATGTCAATGCTGCCCTGCGCACGGCTTTCGCCGGCGCTACAGCGGGCTTCTTTTTCGAAGAACAGCGGCGCTTTGAACTGGTCGTGCGGCTCGACCGACAGCATCGCACGGATATACAGGACGTTCGCCAATTGCCCATCTCTACACCCGCCGGCAAAATTGTGCCGCTGCAGGAGCTAGCCAGCGTCGAATATCGTCTGGGGGCCGCTCAGATAAGCCGCGATGACGGTCGCAGGCGGATTGTTGTGAGCGCTAATCTTCGGGGTCGCGATGTCGAAAGTGCGATTAAGGAACTGGAGGGAGTGCTGAAAGAAAAACTCAGCTTGCCGGAAGGCTATTACTACAATTTTGGCGGACAGTTTCAAAATCTCGAAGCGGCCAAAGCGAGACTGTCTGTAGCTGTTCCTGCTGCATTGGTGCTCATTTTTGTACTGTTGTTCTTCGCTTTCAACTCGCTGAAAGAATCTATACTAATTTTTACGGCTATTCCGCTCTCCGCCGTCGGCGGGGTTTTTGCCTTGCTGCTGCGCGACATGCCTTTCAGTATTTCAGCAGGTGTTGGCTTTATTGCTCTTTTCGGGGTAGCTGTACTCAATGGGATTGTACTCATCAGCTACTTCAACCAGCTTGAGCGAGAGGGAGTACACGATACCTACCAGCGAATCATGCAGGGGGCTTCAGTCCGTCTCCGGCCGGTGTTGATGACTGCTGCTGTGGCTTCGATGGGCTTTCTGCCCATGGCGCTGTCGAAAGGAGCCGGGGCCGAGGTGCAACAACCGTTGGCGACGGTAGTCGTGGGCGGACTGATAACCTCTACGCTGCTTACGTTGGTGGTACTGCCGGTACTGTACGCGCTTTTCTTCCGGGAGGAGAAGCGTATAGCGCCTGCGGGGGAGTAATAAGTGCGTGCTCAGGGCTTATTGCCGGAAACCATAGCGGATTATTGACGCACAGGGTTTTGTGTTTTGGAGGAAGATGACCGGAGCTTCTCAACCGGAAAGATGAAAATCCGCGGAGATAATATGGTTAGATGGAAAATCCCTCACACGCTATAATGATCGCATGGGTTTTGATTTTTCAATATGTACTTTGAATAGCAACAGATCATGAATAAAATAGCTTTATGGATAGCTATCCTCTTTGCAGCGCAGTGTTTGTCAGCACAGCGTCTGCTCACGGAAGCAGAAGCCATTGAACTGGTGGTCGAGCGGCATCCGCTGCTGGCGGCAACCGAGGGCAGCCTGCGCCAGCAGCAACTGCTGGCGACTGCCCGGCCGGCCTGGGAGTCATTGCAGGCTTTCCACAATATCACAGCTGATCCGGACTACGGACTCTTCGGCACGGTAGCACTGGGGGTGCAGCAGACGCTGCCTTCGGCCAAAGTTACGCAGGCTGGCCGCGCCCTGGCCGGCAGCCGCATGGGGCAGCTGCAGGCGCAGAAACAGGTAGACAGGCATACGGTGGTCCGCCAGGTGCGCGAGCTCTACCATCACCTTAGTTTTCTGGAAGCAAGGGCCGGGCAGTTGCAGGTACTCGACAGTCTCTACAGTCAGCTGGGGGGGATCGCACAGCAGCGACTCCTCACCGGTGAATCGACACGTGCCGAGCAGCTTTTGCTGCAGGATAAGGCGCGGCAGCTGCAGCTGGCGCTGGAGACGGTTCAGCACGAAATTCAGTACGACTATTTTGTGCTCAACCAGCTGCTGGGGCTCGAGCAGCCTTTTACCCCGGCCGTGAGCCCCCTGCCGGACGCCCGTTTTTCGCTGGCCGATACCAGCCTGCTGCAGCGTGCCGCCATGGCGGCGCTGGCTGGTAGCGGTATTGCTATGGCGCAGGCAGAGGTGGCGGTGGTTAAAGCTGAGTATGCCCCCCGCGTATTTGCAGGCTTGTCGGGGCAGTATGTGCCTACCGGCAAAATCTATCCGGGCTGGCAGTTGGGGCTGTATGTGCCGCTTTTCAGGCAGCACCTCAATACGCGCCTGCAGGTTGCCGAACTGGGGGTCGCCACGGCTGAGGCTGAGCGCCAGCATAAGTTGCTGGAGATGTCAACAGAACTGGGACACTTGCTGCATGCGCAGGAGAAGTATGCCATCGCCATTGATTATTACCATGCACATGCCCGGGCTATTGCCGCGGAGTTGCTGCGCAGCGGGGAGCAGAACTATCGGGCCGGCGAGATCGATTATGTCGAGCTGATTCAGCTCGTGGACCAGGCGGCGCAGATCGAGCTCAATCATCTCAATGACTTATTGGGAATTCAGTTGACAGTGATTGCACTGGAGGCATTGGTCGGACAGTGAGTACCGGTATTTATTAATGCATTCAATTGATTATCATGAATAGTAATAGTTTTTTTCGGTTTTTGCTGGCAGTTGGAATGCTGGCAACAGCCTGTAGCCCTTCTGATGAGACCGGTTCGGCAGCGACAGCAACAAACGAAGCGCCCGCTGAAAATACCGACAAACTGCTGCTGACAGCAGCCCAGGTCAGAGAAGCAAAGCTCTCTTTTGGCGCAGCCGAGCCTGCTGCCTATGCTGCTACATTTACTGCCAATGCGGAGCTGGTGGTGCATCCGGAAGATATGGCCAGCGTATCAGCCCCTTTCGAGGGACAGCTGCTGCGACTCAATGTAAGGCTCAACGAACGGGTGTCTAAGGGGCAGGTAGTGGCTTTCATCCGGCAGCCGCTGCTGCTGGACTGGCAGCAGGATTACCTGCAGACCAAAGACGAGTTGGTTTTTTTACAGGCTGATTACGAGCGTTATAAGACGCTTAGCGCCGCTGACGCTACGGCTGCCAAAAACTTGCAACGGGCAGAGGCAACCTATAAGACTGCACTGACGAGGGTGCAGGCGCTGGCGGCCAGGCTCAGGCAGTACAATGTGTCGCCGGATAAACTGACGGCAGCATCCATTGTCACTGAAATCGGGCTGCCCGCACCGGCAGCGGGTATCGTCACAGATATTGCCGTCAGCCCGGGCGCAGCCGTAAGGCCGGGGGATCTGATCGCTCAGCTGCTCAATCCTGAAAAGCTACACGCAGATATCTGGATTTATGAGAAGGACCTGCCGGCGGTCAGTATTGGTCAGGAGGTCGCGCTACACCTGCCGGCGCAACCGGGGCAGGTGATTCCTGCACGTATCTATAGCCTGGATGCGGGCATGGATCCCGCACGCAAGGCGCTGCGGGTGCATGCGCGACCCGAAGGGCGCGTGGATATGCCCGCCTGGGTCAACGGGGCTTTTGCGCAGGCGACCATCCGCTCCAAACCGCTGCAGGGCAGCGTGGCAGTCCCGGCTACGGCCCTCATGCGGGAGGGTGAGGCTGATTATATTTTTTTGCTGGAAAAAGAAACGCCCGACGGTATGGAGTTCCGAAAACTGAAGGTCATGCTCCAGACGGAACAAGAAGGTAAAGCGATCGTGTTGCCGGAAGGGGAGCTGCCTGAGGATGCCCGCATCGTCATTGGGGGTGTCTATTTTGTGGCTGCCCGGGTGGAACCCGAGGAGGAGTAATATATTGTCTGGCCGCCTTAGGCGGCCAGACAACATAGCCTCGGGTATTTTTTTACATAAAAAATGCCCCTGCCCAATCAGGTAAAGGCGGCATCAGCCGCCATGGCCTGCGCTGCCGCCCAGGCGGGCCATAGCCGCTGCATAGTGCCGGATAATCGCCAGCGTAGAGGCATCGTCGCTGTATACACCGTACCAGCCCTGATGCTCGTGGGGCGGGTCCCCGATGAGGGGGTCGCCAGCCTGCCACAGGCCGCCCGCTTCGCGCGGCCTGCCGAGGCCCGACCAGGCCCAAAAATTGCAGCCCGCCAGGGCGCTGCCGGCAGCTGCCTTGTCGTGCGCATACGCAAAAAGGTCGCTGTAGTAGCGGTCGCGCCAGTGGGTAGGCGCTGCGGGTTGGTAGCTACCCTGGTCGCGGGCCAGCCCAAATTCTTCAAGCACCAGGGGCTTGCGGAGGCGCTCGGCTTGCTGCAGGTGGCTGTCGAGATAGCTCCGGGCTTTGGCGATGGCCGTCGGATAGGTTTTTTCGGCTTGCAACGGATCGTACCAACCCCAGTTTTGTACCCAGATGTGCAGGGTGGTGTAGTCGATATCAGCATAGCGGTGGTCGCGCCGGAAATGATTGCCGGTAGGCGTGGAGGTGTTGCCTTCGCTGCCCAGACTGACGAGGTGATTGGGGTCAATGGACTTGATAAGCCGGGCGCTTTTCCTGATCCACGCGCGATAGCGCCACGGATGTAGCATGCCGCGGGGCTCGTTGGCCAGCTGCCAGGCCATAATCGTCGGGTCCTGGATGTAGGGCTGGCCCGTATAGCGGTTGCTGCGCGCGAGCAGCTGCCGCAGGTGCTGCTCATAGGCCTGCCGGGCGGGCCTGCAGCGGTAAAAACGGGCACTGTAGAGCATGTAGCTGAGCCAGCTGCCGCCTTCGGCCGGCGGTGGGTAGGGAATGGGCTTGTGGGGGCGAAACCAGTGGTAGTATTGGGCCATACCTCCCGACCAGGGCCAAAAATTGTTGAGGCATAGCACAGCCTTCATATCGCGCTTGGCCATCTCTGCCAGCAGGTAGTCAAGGCCGTCCCACAGTGCCTCGCGGTATTCGCCCGGCCGGGGCTGAAGACTTGGCTGCACAGACCAGGGAGTGCCCTCCGGCCCTTCACTGCTGCCCATAATGCGAAGATTGGTCACGCCCAGCGATTGTAGCTGATCAAGCTCAGCACCCAGGCGCTCCCGGTCACCTGTAGGCCCGGCTGCCGCCAGCTGCATGCCGTACCAGTAGTTGGCTCCTACATAGTGATAGGGTTTTCCTTCCAGCAGGAAGTGATTGCCTTCAACCCTGACAAATGCCTGCCCACTTGCTCGCTGCTGAAACATGATGAAAATAGCAATGATAATAGGTGAAAATGACTGCATAGTACTGATTAATACATTTTGGGCAGCTTGCGCTGCCCAAAATGTCCCTGCCTGGTTTTTTTCATAAATCAAAACAAGGAGCTCAATGCGACACAAGTGAGCGGCTTTCGCCGCTCATTTGTGTCGCGATAATTTATTTTTTAACCACCCGCTCCGTGTACGACCCCCCACTGGTCGTAAGCCGCAACAGGTAAGTACCGGCAGGGAACGCACTCAGGTCAATGCTGTGCTGCAGCGACCAGGCAGCCTGCTGGCTGCGGCCCAGCAGCTGGCCGTACACATCATAAATATCTATCACAACAGCCTGCCCAATGCCACTGCTCAGCTGTAGCTGCACGCTGCCTGCAGTAGGGTTGGGGAATAGCCGGAAGCTGACCCCCATGAGCTCGCGCGTACTCACCGGCGAATAACTCAGCGTGCGCGCAGCTGTAACGGCATCACCACAACTGTTGGAGGCCGTCACCCGCCAGTAATACAACCCGCCTTCCGGTGCCGTAAATACGTAACTGAGGGCCGTCTGCTGCTGGCTGATGAGTACGGTGGCAAAACTGGGATCTGTGGATATTTCAACCCGATAATCAGTGGCATTGCTCACAGCCGACCAGCGCAGTACAATGTTGTTGGCGGTGAAAATGCTGCCCGCAGCAGGCTCTTCCAAGGTGGACAGACCCGGGGCTGTCAGCATATTGATGCTTGTATTGAGCTGGTTCTGGTTGCCTAATTCGTCAGTTACTACAAAGGTAAGCAGATAACTGCCTTCATTAAAGCTGAAGAGATCACTGAGGGTGAAGGTGAGTATGCGCGTATTGCTGTTGTACTGCTGCTGCAGACTAAAGCTTGCCGATGGCTGTGGGCTGACAGACACCGTCGGTGACTGACCAAAGTCGGGACCCAGCGTGAGCTGGTAGGTAGCTTCCTCTGTTACACACAGCTGCTGAATGCCGTTGTTGAGGAACAATTCCAGGTTGGGCGCAGTGGTAAATGTCCGGATCTCAGGAGTCGCCTGACTCGGGCAGGCACCTTCTGCGATAACCGTCCAGTAATAACGCGTATTACTGTTGAGGCTGCCCTGGTTGCGCGAAGTAGCGGTGGCTGGTAACAGCGCATCAATCTGCGCATCACTGAGGTCGGGCTGGGTCGACAACATGAAGCGGTAGTTTTGAGCACCGCTCACCGGCGACCACAGGAAAGCAACCGGACCCAACGGCTGCTGCGTATCCTGCGCGGGCAGCAGCAGCGCAGGCGCCTGCGGACCCCCGTCAATGCTAAGGTTGATACTGCTGCTGGCAGTGTCGTTTGCGGTTTGTCCGCTGGCAAGCAGCGTGTACTCACCGGCAGTAAGGCCCACGATCGTCAGGGTTACTGTGTCACCCGCTAAGGCGGGATTTGTATCGACGCTGAGTTCTGCGCCTGCCGGTAAACCGGCAACGGCAATCGTTACGGGTGTTTCGAAGCCGGCGCCTACAATCATGTCAAAAGTTACCGGACTCCCCTGACAGGCACTTAGTGCATCAGGTGTGGAAACAAATACATCGCTGGGTATTTCGGTACAGAATTCTAATCGCCAGCCGAGTAGAGCCCCACCGTCAAAGGAGGCGTTGTCTCTCACAGAAAGCATCCATTCGCCTGCTGCAGGCTGGCCTGCAAAGGCGGCCAGTGCCTGTACAGGCTGATAGCTGCCTCCAATGGAGGGACTGATGCTACCACAGGTATTCTCAAAAGCTTCGGCGTTGTTGAGTGCTGCATCGTCAAAGGTAACGAGTATGTCCTCACCGTCGCAGCCAAAACCCGCCCCTGTCGTGCCGGGCCGGTTGAATAGCTCTATCGTCGTGCCTGCAGGGGAGGTAAGGGTCGCACTGAGGTCACCTATGTAAGTATGCTGGATTTCGAGGTCTACAAGCCTGATAGACACAATATTCCCGGGCAAGCCTACAGACAGAACGGAATTTACCGTCGGTGTTCCTGAAGAAGAAATGCTGAGGGGTACATTGGCAGAGGCAAGGTTGAGGCAGAGCTGCTCGCCTGTCGTGAAGGAATATATCGGCGACCATTCCCCGCTTCCGCATAGGTTGTTGGCTCGTACCCGCCAGTAGTAGGTGGTCAGGATTTCCAGCGGAGGAGTCATGGCACTTGTCTGAGAGACGCCTGTACCCGATGCCAGCAGCTGGCTGAAAGTCAGGGTGTCGCTAAACTGCCAGTCATAACTGCTGGCATCAGCCACATTTTGCCAGATCAGTTGGTTGGAGAGCGGGAGATCTACAGCGGCATCGAGCGGTTGGGTCAGGTTTACTGCCGCTGGAAGCCCGTTGGTTATGGTCAGTACCAGGGTCGTTACAGCTGTATTGCTGCCGTCAGTAGCTTGCAGATTGAGCAAATAAGTACCGGTAGGGACATTCTCCGTACCACTGACACTAAGGCTAAGCAGCGCGCCGGGGGCTGCGCTGCTATCGCTGAGCTGCAGTACAAGCCCTTCGGGCAGGGATTGGAAACCCAGACTAACAGTATCATCAAAGGTCTCGCCTACAGTGAGTTGGAAGGTCACTGAATCGGGGGCACAGAGCGATACTGCCGGAGGATCGGCCAACACATAGTAGCTGCACTGTAGCTGGTAACGGCCATCGAGCTCGAGTTGCCCACTGTTGTCAGGGTCGAGCCAGTCTTTCAGGCGGCTTTGGGGACTGCCGCCGCCCTCCCACGAAATGTACATCCAACCGTAGCTGTCATAGGAATTGTTGTTACAGGAAGCGGCTCCTCCATGAAGCTGCCCGATAACCTGCTTGCGGCTGTTGAATAGGGGAGAGCCGGAGGAGCCTCCTTCCGTTGTGCCTATGTCCCAGTCAGCAACAATAAGGTGGGTACCATTGGCCACGGGTGTACTGCCCGATCCCCAGTTGCCTGCGTAAGTACCATCGAATTCAAAGCTGATACGCTTCTCATCGGTACTGGGATGGTGTACACATATAATGGTGTCTTGTGCCGGGGTATTGATGGCCGACCAGCCGGCAAAAAAGGCGTTGGCAGTAGGGGATACGGGATCGTCCAGCTCTACCAGCGTCATATCAGAAGGGGCATGGGCGGCTCTGAAAATGGAGCCTGTATTGAAGTCAGTCAGCAGGCCGTCTCCGGTTCCGCCACTGGCCGGGCTGCCGGGCTGCCTGCACACACTGTTGATGTAGTTCCAGTAAACGACCAGCGAGGGGGAGTTGCCTGTGTTAATACCACAGTGATTGGCAGTCATAAAGAACGGCCGACAGTCCTGCCGGGTGTTATTGACCAAAAAACCCGTACAGAAAGTGTTGCCGTTGAGGCCTATGACGGCTACCGACTGTATTATGTCGCGGTATTGATCAACGATGCCCCAGCCGTCTTCTGCGCCGCAAATGACGTCGAGGTTGCAGGAACCCGACATGAGCAGCGAAAAGCCCAAAAAGTCGTGGTTGATAGTCTTTATTTGCAGGTCGAGTTCAGATCGGGTGCCGGCTGCCAGCTGCACTTCTACTACCAGATCGTCACCAGGGAGTATGGGCGTCCATAATTCGGCATGCTCCTCATTGTCGGCAGGGGTAAAGGGACCGATGACTTCCTTGCCCTTGGCTTGGTACAGTATCAAACTGCCACCGGCGGGCATGGTGTAGGCTGAAAAACCGAGGTTGAGTGAGTGCGCGCCCGGCGACTGTATGCGCAGTCGCCATACTTCGCGGCCGTCGGGTAGCTGCTCCCAACTGCCGTGGGTGTCGGGCCGAAGGGCAACTTCTATGGTTTCTGCAAAACGGGGGGCTATCCCGGGTCCTCGCCTCGCTGCTTCAGCAGCTTGTAGCTGTTTGTTATCCAATGGAGGTAAGGGGTAACTGCCAATAGCCTCAATGGGGCGTTGTGTGGGGGCCAGCCGTGCATCAACCGGCTGTGCGCCTAGTCGGAACGCTGCCGCCAGCGCGATAAGAACGATTAGTCTGACAATGGTCATATGTATTGGTTGTTGTATTGTATCTGGTTCCAAAGATAAGCGGCTTTTGGGGCTTGTGCGTGTTTCAGTTAAACGCTTGCTTGGCTGACGACATTATTTTTGACAGCACATAGAATAATAATTGTAATAAGCTGCAGCTTTCGTTTGAGCTGCTTTTGGATTTACTTGTCGATTATCTTTGTTGACATATCGCTCTCAGGGCTATCTTGAGCCTCTGTATTTGTGCTGCTGATCAGCAGCCGCAGTAGAAATACATTTATTTTTTATCGCAAACAAAGCTATCAAAATATACATGCAACAACCTGTCATCAGTGCTGAGCGTCTCAGCAAGTCATTCGAAGATAAACAAGTGGTGAAGGATATAAGCTTTGACGTGTATCCGGGCGAACTGGTGGGCTTACTGGGGCCTAATGGTGCCGGTAAAACAACCACCTTGCGCATGCTGGCCGGTCTCCTGTCACCAGATAGTGGTGAGGTACATATTGCAGGCAAGACGATGCGGCAGAATAAGTCGGCAGCCAGAGCACAACTGGGCTTTCTCACCGGCGATATGGCACTCTACCGGCGGCTGAAGCCACTGGAGCTACTGACTTATTTTGGCAAATTGTATGGGGTCGATGCCGCTGTTTTACCCCGACGGGTGCAACAGCTGGCAGCCGATTTTGCTATAGCGGATTTTGCTGATCGTTTTTGTGAAAAATTGTCTACAGGCCAACAACAGCGTGTGTCCATTGCTCGTACGGTTATTCACGATCCGGCCGTAATCGTACTGGATGAGCCTACTACAGGCCTCGATATCATGGCCAGCGATCTCATACTCCGGTTTATGCAGCGACAGGCGCAGGAAGAGGGGAAAGCGGTCTTGTTTTCGACGCATCACCTGGATGAGGTGAGTCGTTTGTGTCAGCGGATTCTCGTTATTCATGAGGGGCAGCTGGTGTTCAATGGTCCGCCTGCGCAACTTGTAGCACAACAGCAGGCGAATAGCCTGCATGATGCTTTTTTTCAACTGATAAATCCTGCCTAAAGCTAATAGGGGAGCAAATCGGCCGGGCACAAGCTACCGTAAGGCAGCAATTTTTTATATTAAAAGATAATCTTGCCAGATGATATTGACGATTTTCAAGAAAGAAATGCGCGAAATTTTGCGCGATAAGCGCATGCTGTTTCTGGTTATCCTGATGCCTTTTTTCATTTACCCACTGGTTTTTTTGCTGATGGGCAAGGTGGGGGCAGGCCAGGAGGAAAAAATACAGCGTGAGAAGATCACTTTGTTTGTCAGCGGGCTGCCTGAATCGCACGAACTGTTGACTTTGTTGTCGGCAGATAGCAGCTTGCTGCTGCAAGCGAGAGCTTTTGACAAGGTGATGCTCGATAGTCTGCCTGAGGCGATGGGGCTGGAAGTTCCTGCAGATTTTGATGAAAAAATTAAGTCGGGGCAGACAGCTCATGCGATACTGTATGTCGATGAGTCTGACTATGTGCTCAATGCAAGAAAGAAAAATGTGCAGGCGATGCTGTCTGCTTACAGTGATCAGCTGCTCAGCGGGCGCCTGGCTTCGCAGTCGCTTAGCCCTGCTTTCGTTGAGCCGGTCAAGTTGCAGGTGAATGATATTTCTTCGCGTGATGACAAATTAGGCAGGTTGCTGGGGACCATCCTCCCGTCCTTGTTATTGTTGCTCATTTTCACGGGCTGTATCTACATCGCCATCGATATCACAGCTGGCGAAAAGGAACGGAGGACGCTGCAGACGCTTTATGTCACTACTGCCAGCGAGAATGCCATCATCGCCGGTAAATTTTTGGCTGTAGCCAGTGTGGGGCTGAGCAGTGCGTTTATGAATGTGCTAAGCCTGTTGTTGGGAATGCAACTGCAAATGGGCGAACTGGGTGAAAATCCCGGGTGGATGAGCTTCTCTATTTCGGGCGTTTCATGGCTCGGGCTGCTGCTGTTGATTGTGCTGTCCACCGCTTTTTTGGCAGCCATCAGTATGGTGGTTTCGGTATTGGCCAACTCCTACAAGGAGGCACAAAGCTATATCACACCCCTGATGATGTTGGTGCTGCTGCCAATAATGGTGTCGCAAATGCCCGGCCTGGAACTTAGCACGAAAACGGCAATGATTCCTATGCTCAATATCTCACTGGCCATGGGCTCTCTGTTGAGGTCCGACTACTCTTATACCATGGTAGCTTTGGTCTTGTTCATGCTACTGGTATATATCCTGCTGGCCTTGTGGTTTGCAGGACGGGTATTTTCAAATGAAAATATTGTGACGGGAGCTAAGTGGAGCTGGAAGGATTTCTGGCGCTAAGGTCATTACCGGTAATCACATTTTGGGCGGCTGCAGCCGCCCAAAATGTGATTTGTATACCACTACTAGTCTTCCGTTTCCGGCGCAAGCCGGACAACCAGCCCGTCAAAGGACGGGTGTAAGTGTAACTGGCAACCCAGGCGCGAGTTGCTTTTTACAAAAAAAGCCTGATCGAGCATGTTGGCCTCGTCATCGGTCATCGCTGGCAGTTCATGATCACTTTCGATGTAGACCTGACAGGTAGAACAGAGGGCCATGCCACCGCAGGTACCCTTGACGGGGAGCTCATACGACTTGCACAACTCCATGAGGTTGAGATTCATATCCGTCGGCGCGATGAGCTGATGCACTTGCTCAAGCCGGTCAATGACGGTGATGGTTATTTCATTGTTTGCCACAATACGCTGATTTTATCTGCAAATTTACGCAAATAGGTGTCGTTTTGGCAGCTATATTAAATGCTGACGGGGAGAATAGGATCTGAGTACAGTAACTGTGCCACTAATTTGTACACAACAAGAAACAATTTGAGTGACTGCCCAAACAGCAATGCTAAAATAGATACCTTTGCAGGCGGAAATCATTCAACCGGACGTATGCCATTCATCTCAACACCCATCGAGGGCTTGCTTATCTTCGAACCCAAAGTTTTTGAAGACGAAAGAGGGTATTTTTTTGAAAGTTTCAACGAGCGTACTTTTATGCGGGAGGCTGGTGTTGAGGTACATTTTGTGCAGGACAATCAGGCACTATCCACAAAAGGAGTGTTCAGGGGACTGCATTTCCAGCATGGGGATGCTGCGCAGGCAAAGTTGGTAAGGGTACTTAGTGGGGAGGTGTATGATATAGTGGTCGACATTCGGGACGATTCACCCACTCGTGGTCAGTCCTATGGGATTGTGCTCAGCGCAGCCAACAAACGACAGCTGTTTATCCCCCGGGGGTTTGCACATGGATATCTGGTGCTGTCAGAGACTGCAGAATTTTTCTACAAATGCGATAATTACTACCAACCGGCAGCAGAGAGCGGTTATCGATTTGATGATCCTGCTTTCCGGCTCGAACTGCCTGTGCTGCCTGATATGGATTATATCGTGGCAGCACGAGATAAAAATTGGCCACTTTTTGAGCCCTGATCGGGTTTGGCAATCGCTCGCCTACTACTAAATGACCCCTGCTATGCATATTCGCATGGCAGGGGTCATTTGTTTTAAAATAAAAAAAATAAAAAAAATTATTTAAAATAATTGGTGGTGATGATTTTTGGTTTTATTTTTGTAATGTTAAAACAATTTATTTGAACCCATCAACAAGTTGCGTCATGAATACTAATCATACCTTCGGAAATAAGCCAGCCCGGCCTGCAGGCCGGCAACTGCGTGACGGTAATCCTGCCGGGCAGCCTATTGTCAACTGGGGGGCACTGTGGTACAGGATTCGCATGGGGATTCACAGGATTTTTCTTTATCTGCATTATTCAATGCAGTCAAAAAAGGAACAACGGGCGGCTGATCCGGCCTTGGTTGAGCTGCGCTCCGGCTTCAGCCGAAGCTTGCGCTACTTGCAGATTGCAGGTATACTGGCAGCTTTATACTACATTACCTATCGCGAAATCAATTTGTCAATACATCTGCGTTCGCCCATCGCTGCAATCAGGAGTGGTTCAGATGCCTTGTTGGGGGGTGGGGAGGTTGAACCAATGTCCATAGGGCGGGGTGTAAGCTTGGTGGGCAATGCGTCTCAGGCGAGGGCAGCGAGTGGGACAGTGCGGCTCAGTGAAGAGATGATTCGGTCCTATGTTAGCCGTTTTTCTAAAGTTGCCTGGGTGGAGTATGAAAAATATGGTATCCCACCGGCGATCAATCTGGCGCAGGCAATACTGGAAAGCCATGCAGGTAGTCATCCCAATGCTCGCCAGCGCAACAATCATTTTGGGACAGTTATGGGTACGCGTACTTTCGAGTCGGCTTGGGCCAACTGGAGGGCGCATAGTCTGCTTATCAAAAATCACTACGCTGCACTGTTTACGCATGGCGATGATCTGAATGCCTGGGCGAAAGGTCTGCAGTCGATGGGATATAGCCAAGATCCGCAGTATGCGGCCAAATTGCTGACGCTAATTCAA
Organism: uncultured Saprospiraceae bacterium; assembly: GCA_964441755.1. Classification (GTDB taxonomy): domain Bacteria; phylum Bacteroidota; class Bacteroidia; order Chitinophagales; family Saprospiraceae; genus JAUMBM01. Next base: position 14,893 of record CAYTVG010000020.1, on the reverse strand, counting down.
AAGTATCACCTCAACCAGTCACCTATGTAGTATCGTCCTGTTGGGTCTTTCCTACCTGACTACAGCCGGGACTGTGAATGGGGTCGATAAAAGATTTCTCATTTCTTGAAGTGGTTTCTGTTCATTTGCTGCTCCTGCTTTCCCGGGGCAGCTTTTTTTATTATTGCTGGCTTGTACGAATCGATTATCTTTGCTTGGGCTTCTGTCGGCGCTTGGGTTATTAACTTCAATGAGTTGGTAGCTTTAGGCTCTTTTAAGCAAACAGAAGGGTGTATTTTTGTGTATTTTGAAAAATCAAAAAATATGCACCCGGCTCCCTGAGCCATGGTAGGCCTTGGCCTACCATGGCTCAGGGAGCCGGCCTTACGGCAACTGCTTCTCTTTTTTTCTAAAAATACATGCAATGACCTGGTTGGGATGGTTTTTCGTAATATTCTACCTCTTACTTAGTATTAGTTGGTATAAGGTATTCGAGAAGGCAGGAAAAGAAGGCTGGAAGGCGCTGGTGCCTGGCTATAACTATTGGGTAGCGAGCGAACTAATCGGCAGAAAGCCTACGCATGCTCTCTGGATGCTTTTTCCTATTGTCAATTTCTTTACCCATGCCGGGATTGTTATCGATCTTGCTCGTTCTTTTGGTCGTTATTCCTTCCTCGACAGCCTCCTGGCTGTCATAGCGGGGCCCGTGTATTTTGGCTGGATAGGCTTGTCTCAGGATACCTACATCAGTCCGATCCTCAACAGGGAGCAGGAATATCTTGATAAAATCAAAGAAGCTCGCGAATCAGGTAAGACAAAGCTGGTTGCCAAGCTGGAAAAGGATAATCCGTTTAATAAGTCACCCATCAGGGAGTGGGCAGAAGCTATCGTCTTCGCTGTCTTTGCTGCAGGCTTCATACGCATGTTCCTCATTGAGGCTTATGTGATTCCTACACCTTCGATGGAGGGGTCTTTGTTGGTGGGAGACTTTCTGTTTGTCAGCAAAGCACACTACGGACTGCGGATGCCGCAAACGGTGGCTATGATTCCTTTGCTGCACAACCGGCTGCCGGTGGTTGATGGCGAAAGTTATCTTTCCAAGCCCTCACTGCCTTACCGCAGACTTAAAGCGATTGAAAGTGTTGACCGCAACGATCCGGTGGTTTTTAACCTGCCCGTGGGTGACAGCGTCTTTGTTTTTCCTGATCGTACCTGGACAGTCGAGGATTTCCGCTATGGAGCTGTCAGGGAAAGCAATCCGCAATACCACGTCCAGATTGAGTCTGGTTTAAAAAAGCTAGTGGTGAGACCTGTGGATAAAAAGGATCACTATATCAAACGCTGCGTAGGTGTTGCAGGAGATAGCTTGCAGATAGTTAATCGTCAGGTTTTTATCAATGGGAAACCTGCTGAAAATCCCTCGACTTTGCAGTATATGTATATCGTTACTATGCCTTCCTCCATGGTCAATACCAAGTCGTTTTCTGATTGGGGCATTGCTTCAACTGATTTCCAGCCATTGGATCCGGGTAGATTTCCTGCTAATTCTTTCCTGCTATTTGCTACTGATGAGGAAAAGGCTAAAGTTCAGGGGCTGGATCAGGGTGTGGTAATTGAGCCTATTAACTTTGATTCTTTACCACAGAGTCCTTACAAATTGTTCCCGCATGCGCCTGAATATTTCTCGGGCTGGACACTCGATAATTATGGGCCGGTATGGATTCCCAAGGCAGGAGAGACCATTCAACTTACGCCTGCCAATCTGGCTATGTACCGCCGGTGTATTTCAGTCTATGAGGGTAATGAACTTGAGGAAAAGGGCGGAACTGTTTACATCAATGGTAACAAGGCTACTGATTATACTTTCAAGCTAAATTATTACTGGATGATGGGCGATAACCGCCACAATTCAGAGGACGCCAGATTCTGGGGGTTTGTTCCGGAAGACCATATTGTGGGCAAACCACTTTTTATCTGGTTTAGCCTCAGAGAAAATAGCCTCGCTAAGGGCATCAACTGGAAGCGTATTTTCACAAGTGCGGATAAACGCTAGCCGCGTTCTAACCTCTCTGCTTGTCAATTTCTATGCCTGTGGTTGATTTTTCCAAAAAATCAACCACAGGTCTTTATAGCAAAAACCCTTTGGCAGCAACAGCTGCCAAAGGGTTCATTAATTGAATGCGTTTGGGGTGAAATCAGCTGAGCGCTAGCCCCTTGTTTGGGCAAAAGACTGCATAAGCTCGACTAGGTATGCTATGCTTTCTGTAGGCATAGCATTGTAAATACTGGCGCGGAATCCGCCTACTGAACGGTGTCCCTTGATGTCCATGATGCCGTTGGCCTTGGCATAGTCCAGGAAAGCCTTTTCATCAGCTGCCTGCGTTGTCACAAATGTCACGTTCATGAGTGAACGATCTGCACGGTCTTTGACTGTCCCCATAAAAAGCGGGTTGCGGTCAATCTCATTGTACAACAAGGCTGCTTTCTCTTGATTATGTCGGTCCATGGCAGTAAGGCCGCCTTGCTCCTTAATCCACCGTAGCGTAAGCATGGTAACATAAATCGGAAATACGGGAGGTGTATTGTAAAGCGATTGATTTTCAATGTGAATTCTGTAGTCAAGCATGGAGGGAAGCGACCTGCTTACATGCCCAAGGAGATCTTTTCTGACGATTACCAGGGTCACACCGGCAGGCCCCAGATTCTTCTGCGCACCTGCATAAATTAAACCAAAACGATCAACAGGAATCGGCCGGCTCAACATATCGGAAGACATATCGCATACCAGCGGACTGTCTGTTTCCGGCCAGCTGTGATATTGGGTACCAAAAATGGTGTTGTTGCTGGTAAGGTGAAAGTAGCGCAAGCCGGCAGGTATTTCATATCCTTTAGGGATGTAGTTGTAATTTTCTGCTTTAGAACTGGCAAGTACTTCAATATTACCAAAAGCCTTAGCTTCCTTAATCGCCTTGGAGGACCATGTTCCTGTATCTGCATAGCCGGCACGCTCGTCTTGGTTGAGCAGGTTCATAGGCACCTGATAAAACTGTGTGCTCGCACCGCCGCTCAGGAAGAGAACGGAATACGCTTCTCCTATCCCGGCCAGTTCGCGGATGAGGGACTCAGCCTCTTCGATGATTGCAGTAAAGGTAGGGCTACGGTGAGATATTTCCAGAATGGATAACCCGCTTCCGTTGATATCTCTTACGCCTTCAGCGGCTTGTGCAAGTACACTGGCGGGTAGTATCGCAGGGCCTGCACTGAAATTATGCTTTTTCATGGTCTGTATGTTGAGGTTACTCGAATCGCGTGTAGTCGTTAAACGATGCCCCAAATTTAGGTCTTTTACACTAAGGGTGAAGCTAAAATATATTTTTGCCTGTTTTTTGTCGCTTTTTGGATGGTTGACTTACAGAATCTTAGCTTTAAGAAAATACAATAAGCTTGTGTGTTTTTTCCTTTATTATGATATCAGCAAAAAATAACGGCCAATACTACGCTTCAGTGGCCCGGGCCGCTGAAGGATACCAAAATACAAGCGTTCCTTTCGCGCTTTTGCTCGCGGGCAGCCGCAAAGGTGGAGAGGCGTAGCTACACCCTGTACTTCATTATGACCGCGCGGCAAGATGATAATATTAGTTTTATCGTTACTTTTGTAAGGCATTTATCTTTTTCTGTTCATATACATCCGTAAACTATGAAGCATTACGCAATGGCGCTGTTGACAGCTGTCCTTTCGGCAGTATTTGTTGTGGGTTGCTCTCCTAAAGTGGCAGAAGTTGCTGCTCCGGCACAGCCACCGGTGCAGCCGGCGCCTCCACCTGTAGAAAGGCTGACGCCTTGCCCAACCTTCCGGGATGCACCCAGTCCTGATGATGCGGAGACTAATTATGTGCTGTATCGAGATCACCTCAAGGCCGGAGATTGGCCGGGTGCGTATGGCTTTTGGAAAAAAGTACATGCCGTGGCACCTGCTGCCGATGGCAAGCGCAATACCATTCTCGCTGACGGCATACGCTTCGCGGAGTATTTTTTAGCACAAACGAGGGATTCTGCCTACATCGATACAATCTTCGCGCTGTATGACCAGATACAGTTTTGCTATCCGGAAGGGGGCTATGTCAGTGGCAGGAAAGGGTTTGATTATTTCTATAAATATCCCGCAAGAGCCAGTCGCCGCGAGATTTTTGATCTCTTCAAAGCTTCCATAGATGCCGATGGTGAAAAAGCAGGTGATTTTATTATCAATCCTATGTCGGCAGTTATGGTCGAACTGCATGAAGCTGGTCAGCTTTCCGACGAGGAAGCTAAAACATATGTTGAAAAAATTCAACAGGCTATTATCTATGGCTTGGCCCATTGCCAAGGAACAGGCTGTGAGCGTTGGAGTATAGTAAAGGAGTATGCACCGGTTAGATTGGAGTATTTTGAAACGGTTAAAAATTTTTACGACTGTGCCTATTATGAACGGCGGTATATGCCTGATTTTGAAGAAAACAGTACAGATTGTGATGTAATCCGCACTGTCTACAGCCGCCTCAAATGGGGAGGCTGTGGAGAAAATAGTGCCGCCTTGGCCAAAGTAGCAGCAGCTGGCAATCAGCATTGCGTAGATCCTGCTTCTGTCGGTCCGGTTGCTGAGGCGTATCGTTGTTTGCGCGATGGCAATTATGCCTGCGCTGTCAGTAAATTTGAACAGGCAGTTGCTGAGGAGGCCTCCTCGGCCAAAAAGGCCGAGTACCTGATGCTGATTGCCAAAATCTATTATACCCACCTGAAGAGTTTTAGCCGCGCTCGTACCTACGCTCTGCGGGCTGCCGAGCAGCGCGCTGGCTGGGGGGAGCCTTATCTGCTGATTGGTCGGCTATATGCGTCCAGTGGCCCATTGTGTGGACCGGGTCGTGGTTGGGACAGCCAGGTTGTAGTGTGGCCGGCTGTCGATATGTGGGTTAGAGCACGTACGGTTGACCCCTCCGTTACTGCAGAGGCCAATAAATGGATCGGCCGCTATAGCCAGTTTATGCCCAGCCGGGAAGACATTTTTATTCGCAATTTGTCGCCCGGACAATCCTTTTTTGTAGGCTGCTGGATTCAGGAGTCCACAACGATTCGCGCTGGTGACTAGACGTACCCGTGTTTTGATTTTTTTCTAAAACAAATATCAGCCTTTCGTGTACCTATACCTTGGTGGCAATAGCCGCCGAAGTATAGGTACAAATAGCTTCTTACACTGCTCGCTGACCTACGGGCGACTAAAATGTGTCAATACAATCCAAACGATGACAAAACTAAGTGTCAATATCAACAAAATTGCGCTGATCAGAAATGCAAGACAGGGCAATCTGCCGGATCTGCTGCAGGTAGCCAAAGATTGTGAAGCTTTTGGTGCTGAAGGTATTACAGTGCATCCACGACCTGATCAACGACATATTCGCTACACGGATGTACCTTTGTTGCGCCCGCATTTGTCAACCGAATTTAATATAGAGGGCAACCCGACACCTGATTTTCTTCGCCTGGTTCTGGATAATCCGCCGGCTCAGTGTACGCTGGTTCCCGATGCACCCGACCAGCTGACCTCCGACAGCGGCTGGGATACATGGCGACATGCTGCATTTTTGCGCGAGGTGACGACTCAGTTGAAAGAAGCAGGAATCAGGGTTTCTATCTTCGTTGATCCCGATGAGCGCTTCGTGGAGGGCGCCAAGGCCGTTGGTGCTGACCGTGTGGAGCTGTATACAGGTCACTTTGCACAGGAGTTTACAGTCAATCCTGCAGCTGCTGTCGCCCCGCACCAAAGAGCAGCACTGCATGCGCAGCATATTGGATTAGGACTCAATGCCGGTCATGATCTGAATTTGCAGAATTTAAAATTCTATGCGCAGGAAGTACCCGGGTTGCTGGAGGTGTCCATAGGTCATGCACTGGTCTGCGATGCACTCTACTTCGGTCTTAAAAATACGATCCAAATGTATCTCGGGCAGCTGAGGTCTTCCTAATTTTAGTTGAATTAACATTGATTTTACAAAGTGAGGATAACTGATTTTTATCAGTTGTCCTTTTTTTATATAATTGTAAATCAGTTTTTTAGACCTTTATTGCTTTTTTAGTAAAGGAATTATTCCGCACTAAGCAGCAATAACCAATTAACCGTCGTTTAATCTTTGTTAGGAGAATTAAAAATTTTCCCCAATATTTGCGTCTGAAAGCTGAAAACAGACTTTTGCAATACAGCATACATTTCAAGCCCTCTTTTTTGCCCCATAGCGAACCAAAGTTAAGAAAATGCCCGGGACGAGTGCCTGGGTGTATTTCAGTGTTAAGTATCATTATCAAAACAGGATTCGTATGAAAAAACTCTCATTAGTACTGATGCTAATGCTGGGTGTCGCGACCCTTGTCATGGCACAACGCAGCGTTAGCGGTACGGTGTCGGATGAGGCTGGCGAACCACTCATCGGCGCCAGTATTCTCGTAAAAGGGTCCACCATAGGGACCATTACGGACGTTGACGGGAGCTACCAGCTCTCCGTGCCCAATACAGCTACTACACTTGTAGTCAGCTATACGGGCTTTACCACTAAAGAGGTCGAACTCGGTTCAGACGATGTGATGAATATCACGCTGAGCGAGGGTGTCGCACTGGACGAGGTAGTGGTAGTTGGATTGGGTATCAAGAAGGAGCGTCGCGCACTCGGTTATGGTGTGACGACTGTGACGGAAGAGCTCATCGCCAACCGACCTGAAGGCGACGTAAGCCGTATCCTTCAGGGTAAAATTCCGGGCGTAAACATTACCGCTACGAGTGGTGTCTCCGGTACGGGTACCAATATGACGATTCGCGGTTACTCATCCATCACGGGTAGTAACCAGCCGCTTTTTGTCGTTGATGGTGTTCCTTTCAACTCTTCAACCAACCAGTTGAACGACTTCACCACGGGTGGCCAGACGGCCTCAAGCCGTATGCTTGACCTCGACCCCAACAACATCGCTTCCGTAAGCGTTCTGAAGGGTCTGTCAGCAACGGTTCTCTATGGTGATCAGGGGCGTAACGGTGTAATCCTGATTACGACTAAGTCAGGTTCTGTTTCGCAGAAGCCAGAAATCAGCTTTACGCAGTCTTACTTCCAAAACAGAATTGCTTCACTGCCAGTCTACCAAAACAACTATGGCGGGGGCTTCCAGCAGTTGACGCCTGAGTCTTGGTTCTTCAGTAACTGGGGTGCAAATTTCGAGGATATAACTGAGGTGCCTCACCCCATAGGTCTGTCTTCAGTTGCCAGCATCCGCAACGCATTCCCGCAGTTCGCTGTGAATCCTGCGCTTCCTTGGGGACCAGCAACAGCCGATACCAGAGCGAATATCGTTCGTTATCCAAACAGAGCTTATGAGACAATCGGTACTTCATTCTTCCGTACGGGTCAGGTCTACAATTCTTCCCTCCAGATTTCTGGTACACAGGGTAAGTCTGGCTACAACGTAAGCTTCGGCTATCAGGATGAAGAAGGCTTTACACCAGGCAATACCCTGACGAAACTTAATTTTGGTCTCGGTCTGAATACGGAGCTTTCTGATAAGTTTACGATCAAGTCTTCTTTCGCTTTCACCAACACGGACGTAGTTACGCCTCCGCTGAACGCCGGTTTCGGTAGTAACGCGTCTGGTGGTATCCCTTCTGTTTTCGCGAACGTTCTCTACACGCCCAGAAACGTGGACTTGGCTAACCTGCCATTTGAGAACCCTATCGACAGAAGTTCTGTCTACTATCGCGGTGGTAACGACATCACTAACCCAATCTGGTTGGCGAAGTATAACTCCAACACCAGCTCAGTTACTCGTTTCTTCAACTCTACATCGCTCAACTATGCAATCAGCGATAAGCTGAATGTGCTCTACCGTGTAGGTCTTGACACCTATACAGAGAACCAGGAGGTGAAACTGAATAAAGGGGGTACGGGCTCCGCTATTGTTATCGGTGGCGTATTCAAGAGTACAGCTATCCAGAATACCATCTGGAACCACGATCTGAACATCAACTACAATACCAGCCTGTCCGATAAGCTCAACTTGACGGCGCTGGTAGGTGCCAACAGCCGTTATGACCGTTACAACCAGTATGGTCTGGCTTCTACAGGTCAGTTGACGTTTGATCTGTTCAACCACGCTAACTTCACGGCCACTTCTTCTCGTGATCCATTCACGGCTTCTCGCATCAACTTCCTGAGAGAAGAGAGAAGAGCTGGTGTTTACGGTAGCGTAACACTCGACTACAGCGACTTCTTGTTCGTTAACCTGCTTGCACGTAATGACTGGACGTCTACAGTTGAAGCAGACAACCGCCGCATCCTCTATCCGGGTGCCAGTATCTCCTTCATCCCTACAGCCGCATTCTCCGGTCTTGAGTCAAGCACACTCCGCTACCTCAAGTTCCGCCTGGGCTATGGTACTTCTGCCGGTTTCCCTTCTCCTTACAGCACGCGTAGCGTACTTGCACAGAACGCACGTGGTTTCGCCAACGGAGCAGGTACACTGTTTGCTACGCAGGCTATTGCTAACTTCCTTGGCAACCCTAACCTGCGTCCTGAGTTGCAGAAAGAACTTGAATTCGGTACGGAAGCTTACTTGTTCAACAACCGGCTGAAGCTCGATGTCTCTATCTATAGCAAGAATACGGAAGATCTCATCACGGAGGCGCCAATCGATCCTGCTACGGGTTATACCAGCACATCTATCAACCTGGGTGGTATGAGAACGAACGGTGCTGAAATCGCAGCAACCGTTACGCCTATCCGCACTCGTTCAGGTTTCGTGTGGGAAACTACGCTCAACTATGGATTCTACGAGTCTGTAATTACTGAGTTGGGTGCTGGTCTCGACCGCGTACTGATCAGTGGTTTCACCAACCTCGGTAACTTCGCTATCAAAGATAAGCCTTATGGTGTTATCTATGGTATTGGTATTCAGCGTGACGCCAATGGCAATAAGGTTGTTACTTCCAACGGCCGTTACCTCGAGGCTACCGATATTCAGGAGCTGGGTGATCCAAACCCGGATTTCACCTCTTCCATGATCAACAATATTAGCTTCAAGGGCTTCAATCTGTCCTTTATGCTCGAATATCGCCATGGAGGTGTTATCGTGAGCAATACGGTTAAAGGTGTATTGGCGCGTGGTCTTTCAAGAGATACCGATCAGCTTGATCGCGCATTGTCTCTCGTCCTTCCGGGTGTTCAGGCCGATGGCACACCTAATACGGTACAGGTTACGGCCTCTAACTACTTCTTCGATAACTACTTCTTTACCGACGAAGCAATTACTTTCGACGGTAGTACCTTCCGTATCCGCGAAGCCTCTCTGGGTTACAGCCTGCCAAAGAAAATATTGGATGGCACGCCACTGGGTGCTGTAAGATTCTCTGTCACGGGTTCAAACCTGTGGTTCCGTGCACTCAACATGCCTAAGTATGTTAACTTTGACACGGACGTATTGAGTACTGGTGTTGGCAACAGCCTTGGCTTTGACTACCTGACGGGTCCTAGTGCAAGACGCTTCGGTGCCACCCTTAACTTAACTTTCTAAACATTCAACCGACTAAAGATGAAGAAATATCTCATTTATAGTTTGCTGGTCTTGGGAATGTTTTCACTCAACTCTTGTGCTGATCAGTTCGATGAGTTGCTGGATAGCCCCAATGACGTTACGCTGGAAAGCACGAATGTCGATTTCTTGTTGAATCGTATTCAGGCGGACTTCGCTGATTTCTTCAATGGTACCAGCCGTCGGGGGTGTCGTGTGACGCGCATCCACCACCAGGCTTCAGATACCTATGAAATTTCTTACCAGCCGGTACAAATGAACGGCACTTGGAACGTGGCTTATTCCAGCCTTCTGAGTGATATTAAAGCGCTGAAGCAATTGGCTTCTGCGGGTGGCTTCAAGCGTCACCTCGCGATAGCACAGACGCTGGAGGCCTACGTTCTGATGGTTATGGTAGATACATTTGGCGATATTCCTTATTCTAAGGCGCTGGATCCTGCTAACTTTAACCCATCGGTGGATCCTGCTGCTGATGTTTATAAGGCTGCTTCCGATTTGCTGGTTGACGCTAAGGTTAATTTCGCTGACGCTACCTCTATCGGTACGCCCAACGATTTTTACTACAATCGCGACTATACTAAGTGGGTCCGTTTGGTGAATACACTGCAGTTCCGCTACCACCTCAATAGAAGACTGATTGACAAGCCGGGAGCTACTTCTGCTATCAATGCATTGATAGCTGAAAATAACTTGCTCAAGGCCGGAGATGACTTCTACTGGCGTTATGGTGTGAGCAATGCTGACCCGTTCAGCCAGCATCCACAGTTTTTCAACCAGTATCCGCAAGGCGGGGGCGACTATCAGTCAGTATTTTTCTTGTGGCATCTGACAGAGGCTAAAGGCTTTGACGATCCGCGCGCTAAGTACTATTTCTATCGCCAGGTAGGCACCAATCCTACCAGCGAGGCTGAAGCTCGTTGTATAAACGAATTCCTGCCCGCACACTATCCGCTCGATATGCCTTGGTGTATGCCGGGTACGCGTGGTTACTGGGGTCGTGACCACCTCGATCCTCAGGGGATTCCACCTGATAACCTCAAGCGTACGCTCTACGGTATCTATCCTGTAGGTCATTCCTTCGACAATAATACGCCCGCTTCTATGGCTGCAGCTAACAGAGGCAATAATGGTGCAGGTATCGAACCTATCATGCTCGCTGCTTATGTCGACTTCATGCTGGCTGAAGCTGCGCTTGAACTCAACAATGATCCTGCGGCTGCTAAAACAGCCATGACAGCGGGAATTACCAAGCACATCAATTTTGTACGTTCCTGGTCACTTACGACTTCAGAAGCTGGCAAAATCAGAGCGTTTGAGGATGATGCAACTTACAATACCAAGCGCGATCAGTATCTGGGGGTTGTAAGCAGCCAGTATGATGCAGCCTCAGATACCAAAGACAGGCTTCGTGTCATCGCTCGCGAGTATTGGATTTCATTGTATGGTAGCGGCAACGAGGCCTACAATCTTTACCGCAGAACTGGCCAGCCCGATAATATGCAGCCCGGCCAGATTCCGCAGTTTGGTAAGTTCCCGCGTTCATTCTTCTATCCTAATGACCACGTTAACCTCAACAACCAGGCTGTTCAGAAGGCTAGCCACGATGTTAAGGTGTTCTGGGATAACAATCCTGACGGGTTCATTAACTAGTCTTAAATCGGATTCAAAATGAGAAAAATAAAAATTCTATTCGGATTTCTGATGATCCTCGCTGTTTCCGCTTGTACGGACTTCGTGGATCCGGCAATTCCTTACAATAATTTTGTTACAGGTACCTACCTCCGTACGTTGAGTGTGACGCCCAACTTCAACTTCTTTGAACTTTCTACAGCCAAATTCTCGCTGACCGTAGAGGCAGTTGATGAACTGGACGGTAAAAAGGTAAAAGATGTGGAGATCTTGGTAAGGCGCAGAAGAGGGCAGTCCCTCTCTCCTGAGAAATCTGTCAAAACCTTTGGCGCTACTGAGTTCAAGCCGCAGGCAAACAGTAAATATCCAGCGGCTACACTTGAGGTTACAGCTGCTGAAGCACTGACAGCTATGGGCTTTACGACTGCAGATATCACGGGTGGAGATTTCTTCGAATTCCGAATTGTACTTACAACTACAGACGGATTCACTTTCTCCAACAACAACCTGAGTGGTGACATCGCAGGTGGTGCTTACTATCGCTCACCCTTCTTCTATCGGGTGCCTGTTATTTGTCCAAGTAATCTAGCCGGTACTTATGATGTGTCGACTGTAGGTTGGTGTGGAGATACTTACACGGGTAAGGCCAAGTTTGTCGCAGGTGCTACGGCTGGTACCTATACTGTAGAGGTCGATCTTGATGGTACTTTTGTAGAAGATTTCTCTTTCGGGTTCTATCGTGCTTGCTATGGTGCCTCTACGGCTCCCCCGGCTGGTGGTAGTGGTCTTCGCTTCACGGATGCATGTGGGCAGGTTGGCTTCAACTCTGCCGGTAGTTCTCCCTGGGGAGACCAGTTCTTCCTCGATGAGGTTACGGTAAATGGCGCTGTCCTCACACTGAAGGTCAGAACGAGCTATCCGCCGGAAGCGGGTACCGTTACACTTACGCGTACAGATGGCACCAACTGGCCACCGCTGCGTCTCTAATCGTTTATCAAATTATTCGGGATGTAAATACCAGAATGGGCAGCCGGCTTCCGGTTGCCCATTCTTCTTTTGGTAAAATATCCTTCGGTTCTATGACCGGGAGGTGTGGACAATTGTTTTGGGAGTGTATTGCATCACCCTTTACTGCCCCTTGTCAGCTTACATTGTACAGACTGATGATTCGAGTGTAGGCCACTTATCCCAGAGGGATTGTGTAGTTATACGCGCCTGGTCTTATAATATCCTTGGTAGTTGTAGTTCCTTTTTTTATTTCGGGCGCACTGCTGCCTGTAACCGTGTATATCACAGCGGGCTGTTCGGGAGAGGGTTCATCGGTATTGGTCACAGGCCCGGCAGGAGCAGGCTGTAGCATAAAATGAATATTGATGGTCTGGTGAAAGATCAGTCGAAGCCCGCGATTGGGAGGCACGTCAAAACGCATGAGCCTGGCTACGCGTGCGGCTTCTTCATCACAGCCGTAACCTAGCCCGGCAATTATTTTAGTATCTGTGACAGCACCGCTCTGGTCTATGCTAATACGTATTGTGACCACACCGCCAATGCCTGCCGCACGAGCCGCCTCGGGGTATTTGAGATGTTCCCTGACGAATATTTTCATACCCTGAGCCCCTCCCGGAAAGGAGGGCTTATGTATAAAGTCCTTGTCTTTTCTTTCCCGCTTCATAGTGTGTATACCCCCCCTTGGGCCTTTTTATTGGTACAAAGATAAGGTCAATATCGCTATTATCATTCGTGCTAAGCGTGCCGGAGCTCGCGTTGTACGCATATTTTCATAAGGAGTGTTGTGTTGACTTATTTTTTTTACACAACAGTTAGCTATCTTTTTGTGGCTAGTTGATTGAAGGCGATTTGTTTAAGGACTTAGTCCGTATGAATGAGAGGAATGACTTGCACAAATGGTCATATAGCTGCCTTGACAATATCAAATAATGCGCTTATATTGGAGTAACGAATTGGTCAAAGGGTTGCCCCTGGACAATTATAAATTGGGGTATCTGCTGTCTGTAATTACATGGAAATACTGCCTTTTTTACAATATCTGGCTTACGAAAAACGCTTCTCTCAGCATACTTGCGCTGCTTATCGCAGCGATCTGGAGCAGTGTTGTGCCTACCTAAAGGAAGCTCATGGTATAGAGGGCGTAGCGCATGTTTCGCACAGGCATATCAGGGCATGGATGGCGCAACTGTTGAAAGAGGGGCGTTCTGCCCGAACTATCCGAAGGAAGCTCTCTGCGGTACAGTCTTTTTTCGCCTATGAACTTCTCAGGGGGAATGTATTGCAAAATCCTGCTAAGCGCCTGCAAGCACCCAAACCAGCCCGAAAGCTGCCGGTAGCAGTGAGTAGTGCAGAGCTTGCCGGACTTTTTGCCCGTCTGCCGGCTATTGTGCCGAATGACTTCTCAGCTTGTCGCGACCGGCTGCTACTCGAAATACTCTATGGCTGTGGTTTGCGCCGCTCTGAAGTGGTTGCTCTCAGGATGCAGGACGTGGATGTGCAACAGCAGCGACTGCGCGTAGAGGGAAAGGGAGGGAAGACTCGATTAATTCCTTTTGGCCCAACACTCAAAGAGGCGTTGCAGTGTTATCTTCTGGCTAAAATCGACATTTTTCCGGATAACCAGTCAGACTGTTTATTACTCACGGACAAAGGCCGGCCCATTTATGATAAATGGGTTTATCTGACCACTAAGGCATATCTTGTACAACTGCCGACAGCGGAGCAATACAGCCCCCACGTCCTTCGGCATTCTTTTGCAACGCACCTGGTGGAAAATGGGGCCGAACTCAATGCCGTGAAAACTTTACTGGGACATAGCAGCCTGGCAGCGACACAAATATATACACACAACGCCCTAAAGCACCTCAAAAACGTCTATCGCCAGGCACACCCCAAAGCAAAACCCCAGGACAAAGAATAATAGAGGTAATTCTCGTGTATTTGATTCACTTAAATCGTTAAAGTATGAGAGTTCTAACCGAAGCTGTTCAGTTTAAAGCAGATACTAAGCTGCTCACTTTCATTGAACAGAAAATGAACAAGCTTGACACTTTTTTTGATAGAATTATCGAAAGCAGGGTCACCATGAAATTGGAAAATGTAGGACAGGTCAAAGACAAAATTGTGGAGGTGAGCCTGCATGTACCCGGAGATAAAATTTTTGTCAGGGAATCGGATAAAACTTTTGAAGCCGCCGTTGATAAGTCAGTTGATAGTCTCAAACGACAGCTAATTCGCTATAAAGAGCGCCAACGTGGCCACGCTTGAGACTAATCTGCGCCAAATGCCGGCACATGCACTTTTTTAATAGCATGATATAAATCAGGTGGAAGTACTGTTTTCAGTACTTCCACTTGATTTATCGGGACTTATAAGAGAATGTCGAGTATTGATATAGATAACTGAAAAAATAATTGATAAAAAACAAGAGAATTTGTTTGTCAGTTAATCAACTTAGTTTTATCTTTGCAATCGCTTTTAGAAAACGATCTGAAAGTGGTTGAAAACAACCTGTGCCACCAGAAAATGGCATATATTGTTACAGACAAAATCAACAGTGACTTTAATATCATGGTTGTCCTCAGTAGAGACAATTGGATATTAAATCAGTTTCATAAGCCAGTGTAGCTCAGTTGGTAGAGCAGCTGATTTGTAATCAGCTGGTCGGGGGTTCGAGTCC
>CAYTVG010000019.1:0-60867 GCA_964441755.1 uncultured Saprospiraceae bacterium | reverse complement strand
ACCCACATTTCGTCCCTACGGGACTCTGGAAAACACCGGGGCCGTTGCTACCCATATCACGCCCCTAACGGGGCTTCCGTTGTACGGAAAACAGCACCAATCGACCTTGTTACAGCCCCTATATAACCACACATAGATTGCGGAAAAAAATCGTAATCATGTGCATTGTACACTAGTGACCAGCTTACTGTCCACCGCTATAAGCGTTGACGCGGAGTATCAACTTGTTCGAATAGTGTATGTAGTAAAACTATCGTCACTAAAATTGGCGAATAACCAGTGAACTGCGATATCAACTAATGACTAACCTCTTTTTTATCTTCATTTTCTACGATGGCGGGGCAGCTAGCGCCGAAATGTCAGGTCAGTATCTATATGTTAGCTTTTAACTGACTGACTGTTGAGGTGGGTCAGCATAGTCCGAAATATGCATACGGCTAAAGGATACCGAAATATTCAAAATTTCGTCCGTATGATTTACTTCCACTTAGGGGGGCTAGATCTCAATACCCACTATATTTGACCAAGAACCAAAAAAGTATGGCGACCCCTTCAGGGGCCGGCATGCCTTTCGGGGACGGATATTAGTACGCTAAAATGCTTTTTTACAGCCTAATGTGTGGCGCTCCACACCATGTCGTCATAAGACAATACAGTTGCTAATCCCCGCCGGGCAAAATAGCTGCGCACTTCCTCTGTTCCGCCTTCGCTCAGTGCCAGCATAAAATCGCCTCCCCAGGCTCCCAGCGACTTTAGCTGTCCGGGGAAATCACTGAACAGCCGGGGTTGAATGGGCTCAATATCAATAGTTTCGCTCACTAGTTGCTCATGTGCTTTCAACAACTGCATGGCGGTTGTACTGTCTTCTGCCCTAAGCAGGGCCAGACTGAGTTCATTGAGCGCCTGCAGCGGTGCCTGCAGCTTCCCTGCACGGGCGCGGTAGCGCTGTATCCCCTCGCGACTATCCTGTTTTTGGCCGGTATAGACAAAACTTACGGATGACCTATAGGGTGGAATCCACGGGAGGCTTACAAAGTGGGGACGCCCGTGGCGAAGTTGATACAGTATGGGAGAGGAGGTTTCGGCGCAGGCCAGGTCATAGCCGGAACCGCCAAAACTGTCGGCCAGCAGCAGCCAGGGATCTACATCCAGCCAACGTGCCAGGTTGCTGATGAGGGTAGAGCTGCTGCCCAGTCCCCAGTTGCGCGGAAATTCGAGTCGACTGCGTACTTGCGCGCCGGCAAGCTTCTGCAGGCAGTCGGGCTGTTGTTGCAGAGCAGCCGCCAGCAATGTTGTCAGTCGGCGGCCGACAGCATCGTCGGGCCGATGGCTAACCCATTGCCCGCCGGTCCACGTCCATTCGCCTTCCCACCACAGCTTATCCTGATCATCGTAACTTTGCCACCGCAAGCGGTCAGCTTCTGCTGTTGAAGCTACCTCCATCCATTGCCCCTGCCGCGTGGGCACGGCCAGCGCCAGTGCGCCGTCGAGCACAAAATATTCTGCTGTCAGCAGTAGTTTTCCGTGGGCGTAGTAGCGATGCATAAAGGTCGGGGCGGCTGTCAGGCCGGTTTATTTTTCCAAAAAGCTGCGCACAGCGCTGAAAGACACCACTTTGTCGGAGAAATAATCACGGGCTGCTGCATGCTGCTCCGCTGTGGCACCCAAATGGTTGAGGATGTTCTGCAGGTGCATTTTCATGTGGCCCTGTTGTATGCCGGTGGTGACCAGCGAACGTACGGCAGCAAAATTTTGTGCCAGACCAATGGCGGCGGTGATTTGCATGAGCTCACGGGCATCGGGATTATCGAGCAAGGCCAGTGAGAGCTTAGCCAGCGGATGCAGGCGGGTGAGGCCTCCGACCGTGCCGAGTGCCATGGGCAACTCCAGACTAAAGGTAAAACGGCCATCCTCGATCGAGCAGCTGCTGAGGCTCGAGTAGCGGCCGCTGCGGGTTGCATAAGCATGGCCGCAGGCTTCTACAGCCCTGAAATCATTACCTGTAGCCAGCACCAGCGCATCGATACCGTTGAAAATGCCTTTGTTGTGCGTAACGGCCCGGTAGGGGTCGCCTGCGGCAATACGGACAGCCAGCTCAAAGCGGCGGGCAAAATTGTAACCACCTTCACCACAGATACCGTTGAGGTCTTCGACAGGACAACTCACCCATGCTTTTACAAGACACTCAGGGGTGTAGTTGCTGAGGATGGCCATGATGACCTCTACAGAGCGCTCCGATGCCTGTAACCCGGGCTCATTGGCTGCCCAGTCACCAAGGGTGCTGGCCATCTGTTCCAGCACAGAGTTGATAAAATTGGCACCCATGGAGTTGCAGGTTTCAAAGCGTACCAGCAACTGATAGTAATCAGGCGCTATGTCGGCTAGGTGCAGCCATTCCATGCCCAAAATGCCCCCGCCGCGCTTCTCCATATTTTCCGTCAGGTAGGCCGTTTCAGCCAGCAGCCGCTGCTGCAGGCTGCCAAACAGCTGGTCGCGTCGCGCTGCGGCGCCGCTCCAGCGGAAGTGGACTTGTCCGAGCTTGATGGTATCCCTTACCTCGGCCTGAAAACCTCCGTTGTCCAGCCAAAATTTGGCAGAGGCAGAAGCTGCAGCAACCACGGAGCTTTCTTCGATCACCATAGGAACGGTGTACAGCTTGCCGTTAATCAACATATTGGGCACAACGCCAAAGGGCATCGGAAAATTGGAAAGCGTGTTTTCACTGAATCCGTCCAGCACGCGCTGTACTTCGGGGTCGGGATGCCAAAAATCAGTGAGCACCTGTTGGGTGGCTGCTTTATCTTCTACTTGTGCAGCAACCCAGCTTACCTTTTCTACCTTGGATAGTTTTGAGAATCCATTGATGACTGCGCGA
Organism: uncultured Saprospiraceae bacterium; assembly: GCA_964441755.1. Taxonomy (GTDB): domain Bacteria; phylum Bacteroidota; class Bacteroidia; order Chitinophagales; family Saprospiraceae; genus JAUMBM01. Next base: position 57,992 of record CAYTVG010000019.1, on the reverse strand, counting down.
CTCATATCTCTTATTTTACTGAGCTGACGGCCGTACCTTCAGGTAGGCATACGCCAGCTCCAATCCGCTGATCTGGGAAATTACAAAGGCTTGCAGCTTCGCATAGTCTTCCTGTGCATGACGCAGAAAAGCCGATGCCTGCCCGTATACTGCGGGCAGAGAAAGCTGCCGGGTGTAGTAGTAGCCGTCGAGAAAATCATGTACACCGCCGGATACAATGATGGCCTTGCAACGGACAGCCCCGCCCAGCTCGGTTATGAGCATTTGTGTCATGCGTGTCATGTCTTCGGCATCATGCCCTACCAGCGCCACAGATGCGTGGGGGTGCTGCTCGCGCTCCTGGCTGCGATTGAGTTCCAGCCTTGCAAAATTGGTGCCGCCGGCGGCACCAAAATCCAGGGCTGCCAGGGGCAGCTGCAACAACGCACGCAGGCTGCTGTAACCCATACCCTGGCCTACTTCTTTAACAATGACGGGGGTGTTGCCGAGAAAGGCGATGACCTGCTCAATCGTGTCTAATGGGGGGCGGCCAAACCGGTCACCTTCGGGCTGCATCCATTCCTGCAGAGGGTTTACATGGATGATGAGACCGTCGGCCTCAAGTTTGCCGAGCATAGCTGACAGTCTGGCCAACTCGCCGCGGTCGATCAGTTCTTCCAGCTGGGCAATACCCAGATTGGCATAGAGCGGCTGATCAGATCCCAAGAGGGCGCGAACGGCAAAGTCCCCCAGCCGCTCGTCGCTGTAGAGCAGCGGGCGGCAGGAGCCTAAGCCCATGCCAAGTCCAAACTCGCCACAGGCACGTGCCAGGTTTTGGTTGATTGTCAACGCCTTCTCCGTACCGCCTGTCATACTGGAAATCCACAGCGGCGCCCGCATTTTTTTTTCGCCAATCAGCACAGGCGGCAGACTGCCCGGCACAGGATGTGCCGACAGCAGAGGCTCATAATAAAAACGTCGGTCGATAGCCGCACGGCCAACCTGGCTTTTGAAGGCCAGCTCAATATGATCCCGCTTGCGGCTTGCAGCTGTCGGATCCTCCGTGCCGGAAAAAGAGCTTGTGCTGAGGGTATTTTCCAAGGTCTGTGGACTTGTAGCTTTACAATGCTGTGCCGGCTGCCCGCAAGCTGCGAAGAAGCAAACACAAAATCATGTGCATAACAGTCCTTGGGTGAGCTTGTTCAATGCCTACCCCTTTTCATGCGCAAAACGGCACCGGTTTACAGATATATGACTGCGGACAAACAGATGCCTACAGGCCTGAAGGACTGTAATGTATTCGAATAAACACCCTCAGCAGAAACATCCGCAAGAAATTATTCGGGATTTTCTTACCAAGTCAAAAACGACTTCTTTTCACGGGTCTTTACCTTTTTTTAGTCACACAACTAAGGCGTTGCTTCTTCAAAAATGTGAAAACCCACGAAAAATTCCTTGTTTTGCCTCTGGCAGAAATTCCCGAATACGGCCTTACTTAGGCTTTTTTGAATTTCTTCTTAATGCCTTTAGGTGCCTTGACACTTTTTTTGCGCGCATACTGAGCACTCTCCGTTTCCCGCTGCTTTTCATCGTGATTGACGCGAAGGGGGCGACCGTGGAGCTCTGCTTTGGCAAGTTTTTGACTTAGCTTGGACACCTGACGCTTGTTGAGATAAAAATAGGCGTGCTTCTGATGAAGATCAACAGAACCTATGTCTTCGCGATTGATGTCCGCTTCTTGCTTCAGAAAATCGAGAAACTGCCCCACACCATGCATATCCATACGGCCAACATTGATGAAAAGGCGAACCATATCTTTCTCTGAGCCGCTTCTGCGGCCGGCTGCTCTTTCGCCCTGTGGCTCGCGCTCGCGCTCGCGTTCACGCACTGCCTCCGGCGGTGGTGCATTCAGGTTGGGGTATTTTTTCAAAAGTGCCTGCCCCGCCAGCGTAGCCAGGCGGGCAATGATGTCTTCACGGCTGAGTCCCTGTAGCTCTTCATCAAGATCCGGCAGCAGCTTATCCAAACCCGGATGAGGCTGGGTGGTGGCCAGCGTATGAAAACGCGCTTTAAGCCGCATGGTCACGATGTCGCGGTCACTCGGAATTTCCGTCCTGCTGAGGTTAAGCTTGAGCCGCTGGTCGAGTTGTTGCAGCAGCGACTTGTCGCGGGTGCGCGCAATGATAATCGAGATGCCTTTGCTGCCGGCTCTGCCGGTGCGGCCACTGCGGTGCGTGTAGAACGACCAGTCGTCGGGGATATTGAAATGAAAAACGTGGGTGATGTCCTGCACATCAATGCCGCGGGCAGCAACGTCAGTGGCTACCAGCAGTTTGAGCCGACGGGCGCGGAAGCGCTGCATGACCCGGTCGCGCTGGCTTTGGTTGAGGTCGCCGTGCAGCGCATCGGCATCATAGCCGTCGCGGGTGAGTTGGTCGGCCATGTCCTGCGTCTCCTGCCGGGTACGGCAAAAAATGAGGCCAAAGGTGGCCGGATCATAGTCGAGGAAGCGGCGTAGTACCGGGTAACGCTCATCGGGCTTAACCATGACGTACAGGTGCTCGATATCGGGATTTCCGCTCTGCTTGCCACCAATGGTGAGCTCGTAGGGGTCTTCCATGTATTCCTGGGCAATGCGGCGAACGCCCGGGGGCATAGTCGCCGAAAACAGCCAGGTGTGCCGGGTAGACGGAGTGTGCTGCAGGATATCATCGATTTCCTCCTTGAAGCCCATATTGAGCATCTCGTCGGCTTCGTCGAGCACCAAAATATCAACCTTGTTGAGCTGCACTGCTTTGCGCTCGATCAGGTCGCGCAGGCGACCCGGTGTGGCAACAATAACCTGCGCACCGGCAGCAACATCCTTCATCTGTCGCCGAATGTCGGCGCCTCCGTAAACAACAGCCATGCGGAAGGCAGGAAAACGTATCGCGAAACGGCGAATTTCTTCTGCAATTTGTACGCAGAGCTCGCGCGTAGGTGCAATAATCAGCCCCTGGGTGTGGAACTGAAAGGTATCGATTGACTGCAACATCGGCAATCCGAAAGCGGCTGTCTTGCCGGTTCCGGTCTGTGCCAGACCAATAAAGTCACCTGATTGCTGGAGAAGGTATGGAATCGCTTGCGCTTGTACGGGGGTAGGCGTTTGAAATCCTAATTCCTCAATGGCTTCCAAGAGCGGCCGGGATAATCCCAGCGAAGAAAACGTACTCATCAAATGTAATGAAGTGAAAGCAAGCTCAGGATTCCGTTGCTTTCAACAGGTGGAATACACAGGCCGGCCAAAATGATAAAAAACCGCCGCAAAGATACGCTTATTTTTTTACTCGTGCATTTTTATCCTCAATGCCGGATATTTCGTAATACGCTCCAAAACTGCTTGTTCGCCAGACAGAAGGCAGCTGCTTATCGTTGTTGCTGCGCTGCTATCCAGCGCTTCAAAAGGGCAGCTGCAGCGGCCATGTCTCTCTGCGGATTGGCCGCAAGTGGCCTGAAGACAGGCAGACCCGTACGCTGTGCAAGCTCAACTTGTGCCGATTCTGCATGCTCGTCGTCCATACCTTCTTCCGAGAGGGTAATTGCAACTACTTCGGCGCCGTACATGCGTATGAGGGCTATTTCTGATTCTATGGACGGTATGGTGATCCGGCTGCCTTCGTAGTAAGTGCGGGCCGGGGCATATTGTAAAATGATGCCGCGTGCATTGCCCGACAGTATTATCTCGCTGCCGGCAGGCCCGGAAGGATTCCGAAGACCGCTCTGTCCTTCAACTACGATAAGGTCAGGTTTACAGTTCTGCGAGCAGGATATAATAGCACCTTCAATCTCTCCGCTGATAAAGTCGTTGAGGGTAGAATCAAAAATGAAACCATGGCGGATGCCCTGCATCCAGCCGGTTTGTCCTGTATAAATCATTTCTGCATAGATGCCGGCTTTTTTACAGGCATCCAGCAGCCAACGGGCTGTCGTACGTTTGCCAATAGCACAGTCAAGCCCGAGAACGGCAATAATGGGCTCCCTGACAGCAAAAATATCACCGGTCCAAAAGCGCAGTGCATGCCGCGGCTTGGGTTTGCGCACGTCTATAAGCTGCAGCCCGCGTACGGCAGCGCGTGCAGCAAACACAGGGTCATCTGATAAAAATGTATGCAGGCCATTGACGAGGGATAAACCATGGTCGAGCGCTGACAGTAGCTGCTCCCGAAAGGCATCGGGTAATCGCCCGCCGGCCAGGGCTACACCCACCAGACAGTAGAGGGGACGTTCCTTAGGGGCCGACCTGAAAAAATCAGCAACACTGGCCCATACAGCAACATCAATCGCCCGCCCGTCCATTACTTCGCCTGCATCCTTACCCGCAAAGCGGTAGTCGATAACAGCAACGGCTCTGAAACGCTGACTGCCCCGCAGAATACCGTGGCAAGTTTTGGCCTGCCGACCGTCGAGTAGTCCGTTGGTGAGAATAATACAGGGCTCGGGCACGGGCGGAAAATCTAGCATAGCTACTGGCTTTTGTTGTAAGCCTTGCGGCCAATATAAATAATGGCAGGTGGAAAATTGCGTACCTCCAGCTGCAGGGAGGTCTGTGGAAAAAATGAACGAATAAATTTTAGGTCAGCAAAGGAGTACTGAAATTGTATATAAATACCTCCTTGTCGAAGCACAGCCCGTACGTTCTCTAAAATATCTGTCTTTACCGATTTGGGCAGTATAGCAATCGGCAAACTTGATACAATGGCGTCAACACTGCCGGGCTCTATATACTTTCCCATGGAAGTCGCACTTTCCAGGTGAAGGCTAAGTCGCGGATCCACAATCTCGTGCGTCTTTTTCCAAAAAATAGGATTGATCTCAAAGGCCACCAGACTAGCGTCCGGGTGCATACGCTGCAATATGGAACGGGTTACGCAGCCGTCACCTGTACCTAATTCTACAATGAGGCTGGCTTCTGAAAAGTCTATGGGTGCCAGCATCTTGCGAATAAGGTGCTGAGAGCTGCTGGCTACAGCACCCGTTGTGCGAAATGACTTGACTGCTTCGGATAAGAACGACTTCTTTTCCATGGTTTTATCCTTGCCGGTGAATCCTTGCGGGCATATTTGCACTTGTCTGCGGGTTGTGATTATGTTGGCTGCTAAGGTAATAGTTTTGTGGCGCATATTATAATTACTCGCGGCTGACTGCTGATTAGGCAGGTCGATTTCGTATCTTCGCAGACGAAAATAATGACTATAATCATGCGACAGTTACTGGAAACAGAGCAAAAAGCCCTGGAAATTAACCTTGATCCGGCTATTTACGGAACTTTTGCAGAAATCGGGGCAGGCCAGGAGGTGGCGCGTTACTTTTTTCAGGCAGGTGCCGCCGCCGGCACCATCGCTAAGACTATGTCTGCCTATGATAAGGTCTATTCCGACCATATCTACGGCCCCGAACCCAGCGGCCGCTATGTCTGCGAGGCTCGTTTGTATAAAATGCTGGATCATGAGTATGAACTTATGGACAGCCGACTGCGGCTCGAGCGCTCTGCAGCCAATTTTTTTGTATTCGCCGATACAGTCGCAGCAGTCAATTACCAGCGTACCATCAGTGGTGATGGCTGGATGGGTATTCGCTTTCAGTTGAAGCCCGACCGCAATCCCAACGACCTCGTCCTGCATGTACGCATGCTGGATAATGACAACCACCTCCAGCAACAGGCTATCGGTATCCTCGGCGTCAATCTCGTATATGCTTGTTTCCGCTACAATGATAAGCCCGAGCTTATGCTACAGTCATTGATGGACAGCCTGCGGGGCAGGGTGGCAATCGATATGATCCGACTGTCAGGCCCTGATTTTGATCACCTCGACAATCGCCTGCTCAGTCTCTGGTTGGTCAAAAACGGACTTACAGAGGTAGCTATGTTTAGTGCCGACGGCCAAAGTGTTCACGCCTCGGAATTCCTGTATCGCAAAAATGTGCTGGTGGTTCCCGGGAGCTTTCGTCCACCTACACATGTAAACATGGATATGATCAGGGCGGGCTACAAGCAGTTTAGGGCCGAGCAGGATGTCGACCCGGACCGTACTGCACTGCTGACCGAGATTACAATGCAAAATTTGTGCAGCGATGGTGAACTCGACGAGCAGGATTTTCTGGATCGTGCAGAGTTGCTGAACGCGCTGGGGCAGACGGTCGTTATCTCTAATTGTGAAACACATCAGGGACTTGTCAATTACCTGGCTGCCTACAAGATTCAGCGCCTCGGGCTGATGCTGGGGGCTCGGGAGCTGCTGCTGTTACTCAATGATTGCTATTATCAAAATCGCGAGGGCAGGCTGTTGGCAGCTTTTGGGGAGCTTTTTGCGCATAACGTACGCGTTTATTGCTATCCTGCTATGCAGGAGGGTAGCGCAGAACTGATGACAGCAGCCAATATGCCGCTGCCGGAGGGCGTCCGTTTTATTTTTAGCCACCTGACCGACAGTCGCCAAATTGTGGATGTGGCGGGCTTCAATCCGGATGTGTTGCATATTTTTTCCCGACAGGTGCTTGGCATGATTAAGGCAGGAAGCAGCGAATGGGAAAAAATGGTGCCTTCCAAAATCGTTGGTATCATCAAAGAAAAATGTTTATTTGGTTATCCGATCGAGTCTATAGATTTTGAATACTAAAATTGCGTGCTGCAACTGCCCAGTGTATGTTCGGCGCTTGCTGCCGGGGGCTGGAACGTGCGGGCATTCACGGACGCTTAACAGTTATAATAGAGAGCTTAGCCGGTGCTGCGGTACTAGTCGGGAGGAGGACAGCTATTTGGAAATAGAACAAAGATATGTACGCAGATAAAGTTGGTGCTGTTGCAATAACTCAATCATTGTAAAAACAAAAGGGCTGTGACATTGTCACAGCCCTTTCGTCATTATGTGAAGCAAAAGAACCAGTCAGTAAGCGTTACGAGCATTGGATTTATTGGGCATCTCGTTAAGACCCGCGCTGCTTACAGACACATTGTCCTGATAAGCATTATTAATATCAATCGTTTGAATCAGACTGTTTGATGTCTTGTCCTCGTAGTAAGAAGCTCCTCTCACCACAGCAAAGTTGGCGGTAAACTGGCAACGTTCGATCCGGGTGTTGCTGTGCCCCAGGTTGGCCTGGATGAATATAGCCGCACCATAATTAGCCTGATTCTTCGCAAACGTGCAGGCAATGATTGAAGGATTGCAGCCACCTGAATTACCGCTGTTGTATATGGCACCTCCGTTGAAAGTCGCATGATTGTCACGGAAGATACAAGCACGAACGAGAGGCGCGCAGACGTTACGGCCGCTGTAGTTGAAAATAGCAGCACCCTGCCGCGCAAAATTGTTGAAAAAAGTGCAGTGCTGAATAACCGGAGAAGACTCACGGGTACTGGCATCGTTGAAAATACCACCACCGCAGTTGGTTATATCGAAAACACCCTGCAAGTGCGCATTGGCAGCACCATCCTTGATCGTGAACCCATCAAGTACAGTATCGTTACCAACACCATTGAAATATACAACGGTGAAAGAATTGTCATCTGTCCTGAGCGGACTGCCAATCTCACCACTTAGTATGGTGACGTTACGCTCCCAGTTGCGCTCATCTAAGCTGCGCTCAGTACCATCGAAGCCACCGAACAGCTTGACACCCCTGGGGATAGCAAAGGACACTGAGCGATCTGCTTGCTGCGTTGGATAATAAATTCCGGCAGCTACCCAGATTTCATCACCCGCAACTGCTCTGTGCAGGGCTGACTGCAGGTCGCCATAAGCGTATTCCCAAGAGGAACCATCACCTGATGCTCCCTGATACACATAGATACACTTGGCTTCAACCTGGGTTGAAACCAACAATCCAAAAAGTACTAAAATGAATAGTTGCTTCACAATTCAACTCTTTAAAGTTGTAAAATCGGTTTTCCAAGATTTGCTGTCTGTGCATCAAACGAAACGGATGAGACCGACATGCAAAAATTGTCAAACGGAAGCAACACTTCACAGGAATAACAACGACACATGACTTTCGCATAAAGATCCAAAGGCTCAATTGGGGATACAAGCCAGTGGCGCTGCTAATGCGAAAGATTTTGCAAGATACAGCAATACCAGTAATTTACTGCGCTATCCCGCGAAAATATTTGTAGAAATGCCGGGGCGGACAAAATTGGGGATACTGCCCAAACCCACCTTTCTACAAAGAATTATTCTCTTATACGAGAGAGGAGAAAAAAGGTTTCACGTAAAGCGATTTTTTCTCTCAATATGCAGTAAAAAGCAGCATATATATCACTGTTACTTACTGCTTGCAATGTAGATAATTTACGATCAATTGTACACAGCTATTTATTATACGGTTAATATTAGTTATCTTGCGGCCATAATATAGATAAATGAATAAAGTGAGCGACCGTATGGTAGTTCATTTTGTTTCTTAGGCACTTCCCGTGTCGGACAAACCAGCACTGTGTTTGTACAAGGTCACTTGTAAAGCTGTGTGTATTGTCAGAGCCTGATTATACAAGCATACAGGGATCTCTGATAAAAGAGAGTTTGTCAGCGACCGATCAGCCGTATACAGGGTATCCGCTGGTTTCTCAAATCATCATCTCACTAAAAGACGTAAAACCACCCAAGACCGATTCAGCATATCCCGGACATTGAGGAATGTGCCGACGGGGGTATTTTGCATAGGTCTGTAAGTAGTATGGAGGAGGCGTTTAAGGCTCAAAAAGCCGCGTATCCGCTAAAAATTGCGTTTTATTATTATTTGTTTTGTTAACTTACAACCAAATTTGCCTGGAGCCGTATACAAAGCACGCAGTATTATTCAGAAATTCGTACACAGAACATATTGACTATGGGCTTTACTCAACGAATAAAGGTTTCCGGGAGTCAACGGCAGGGGGAGCTGATCAGGCGATTGTCTGTGAGCATAGGGCTGCTGTTGTTGAGCACATGGAGCCTATGGGGGCAGGATTTCCACTATTCACAGTTCTATCATGCCCCACTGCACCTTAATCCTGCGCTGACAGGGATTTTCGGCGGGGATAGCCGTGTTACGGCCAACTATCGTTCGCAGTGGACGTCCGTGCCAGTACCCTATAAGACATTCAGCGTACTGGCGGATCAGAAATTTTTTCTCCGCAAACATACCGACGGGTTTTTCGGCGCCGGACTGGCCCTCAATCATGATCAGGCCGGCGACTCACGCCTCACCTGGGCCAGTGTTGATCTAAGCGCGTCTTACACCCGTTATTTGGACCCGCAGTGGTTCCTCACTGCCGGTTTGCAGCTGGGAGCCGTGCAACGCTCATTTTCACTGGATGAACTTCGGTTTGATTCGCAGTTTGATCCCTTACCCGGGCGATACAATCCCGATCTGCCTATTGGCGAAACTTTTGGAAATTTCAGCCGCCCCTTCTTTGATATGGGTGCCGGCCTCAACTTGCGCTGGCAGGACCAGCAGCGTCGCTCGCTGGTCGACAGGCTTGATAAGCGTTCGAGTTTCGACCTTGGCCTTGGGCTTTTTCACCTCAACCGACCCAACCAGAGTTTTGTTGAAGATGCCAGTGTGCCGCTGCCCGTCAGGCTCAGTCTCTATTTGCGGGGCATCGTTCAGGTCAGTCCGGAGGTAGATGTTATTGTCGCATTCAGCCCACAGTTTCAAAAGCCTTATCAGCAGATGACAGGCACCGCAGGTCTTCGTTATTTTGTGAACCGCCAGCTGGGCAAGCAGGTGGCTATTCAGTTTAATGCAGGCTATCGGTTTAATGATGCTTTTGGTGATGCTTTCATCCCTTCTCTGGAACTGTACTACAATACGATTCATGCAGGATTCAGCTACGACATCAATATTTCGGACTTTTCTATCGCAACCAGCCGTCGCGGAGGACCCGAAATTTATATCCGGTATATACTTAAAAAGGTGCACGCGCTGCCGGAGTTTAAAATCTGTCCACTGATCTAAATTACTTGAACAATACAAACTTCTGTATATGAGGTTTTTAAAAATATTGGTCTTGCTGCTGCTGTGTACTTCCGGACTTGGGGCACAAACCCAGGAGGCCTGGATTACGGCAGCCGATGAGGCTGTTGGGCGCAAGGATCATTACAGCGCTTATCAGTTTTATGCCATCGCGGCAGAATACGATACAAGCCGCTATGATCTGCAGTACAAGGCGGCTCGTGCTGCGCTCGCATTCAATGCTGTTCGTGTTGCAGATAGTCTTTTTCAGCGGGTAGCGCTCACAGACTGGCGTGACAGTTTTCCCACTTTTTTCTACGAATGGGCGGAAGCTAAGCAAAAGGGCGGGTACTATGAGGCCGCCCGCGGAATGTACCAGCATTTTCTTGATAAAGGGGTCGATCAGCCGCAGGCGCTACGGGAAAAAGCAGAATGGGCCGTCGTCAATTGTGCATGGGCCGCTGAGGCACAGCAAAAAAGACGCAATATTGTGATTACCCACCTGCCGGGGGATGTAAACACGCCTTATGCAGATTACGGCTACCAAAAACAAGGGGATACAGCCTTCTTTTCTTCACTGCGGTTTCCTATACCCAAAGATACGATTGCACCGGGGCGATTTCTCAATCGCGTTCTCTATAAGATTGCAGATCAGCCGGCTCAGTTTTTCGATCCCGTCATAAATCACCCCAAAAGGCATGCTGCCAACCTGGCTTTTATGCCCGACAAAAAGCGGGTGTTTTTTACATTGTGCGATTACATTAATAGTACAGAGCTCCGTTGTGAGTTGTATACCGCTGCGGTCGATGCCAATAGTGGTAAGTGGGTGGATCCTGTCAGGCTGGATGTCAATACAGCAGGTTATTCCTACAATCACCCGCATGTGAGCGCCGATCCTTTGTCAGAACAGGTGTATCTTTATTTTGCATCCAATGGTCCGGGTACTATGGGAGGCTTTGATATCTGGCGCGCGGTTGTCAAAACGGATGGAAGTCTGGGAGCTGCTGAAAATCTGGAACAGATAAATACCGACAAAGACGAACTGACGCCTTTCTTCTATCATCCCAATCAGGCGCTCTACTTTAGTACCAATGGCCGCTTTTCTTTCGGTGGATATGATATTTACAAGTCTGTATGGCTTGACAATGAGTGGCAGCGCCCGGAGAACATAGGCCTGCCGGTCAACAGTAGCTACAATGATCTGTATTATGCTATCAATGTGGCTGAAGAAATGGCTTACTTCGCTTCCGACCGACGCGATGCCGAGGCAATCTACTGGGACGAGGCACACGATGCCTGTTGCTACGATATCTATGCTGCAGACGCGGGTATTCGGGTGATCCTGCTGGCCAAAACATTTGACAAGCTTAGCAATGAGGCGCTCAGTGGGGCTACTTTCGTAATTTACGAAGTCAAAGACAGCCTGCCGCCTGTAAAAATAGGTGGGGGGCTGAATGCAGTTGGCAATGATTTCTCTTATGCTTTACAGCCTTCCGGAAAATACAGAATAGAAGCAACCAAACCAGGCTATCGAAGGGACGAGGCGCTGCTGGATCTGACCAACCCCCTGCTCGCCAACAGGGATACGATTGAGCAGTCGTTATTTTTGGAACCTGCCCCCAGACTGTTGGTATCCACCTTTAATAAGATCGACTCTACAGCTTTGGCTGGCACCAGCTTATACCTGTATCGCAGAGCTGACAACGGTGAGGATGTATTGCTGTCAAGTGCCGACAATATCTTCAATAACAGCCATACTTTTTTGTTGACGGAGGGGGATACTTTTTCCGTAGTGGCTCAAAAAGATGGTTTTCGGCAGGCAGAAACAGTTTTTTACCTCAATAACGAGCGCGAACTGCAGCAACGGCTCTACCTCGAACCTGGCTTGCAGTTGGAGGTGAGCCTTTTCAGAAAGCTCGATCAGCAGCCGTTGGCCGGGGGAAGGCTACAGCTTCGGGAAATGCCGCTGGCAGAAGGTATGATGACTACATCCGCAGAAAAGATGTTGCCCGACACCAATGCGCACGCTTTTCCGATTGGGTACAATAAATATTATCTGCTGTCGGTCAACCGGCCTGGTTATCGCCCAATAGTTGCTGATACGATCGACATGCGCCGCATGGGATCGATAGGTAGCGGGGTAGTGGAAAAAAAGTATACGCTCTACCAGGAGCTTGAGGTGTTTGTTTTTGACGCCGAAAAGAGGCAGCCGCTGTCAGGTGCATCCATTGAATTGTTCCGACCTGCTCGCGGGGGCAAGATCCTGCTGGAGCGGGAAACCAATACCAAGGGCAACAATTTTCTTTTCCAGACGGATATGACACAGCCGCTCCTGGCTGTTGTGCATCGTACCGGGTATATTGCCAAGACGGACACCATTGTGGTCAAGCCTGATCAGCTGGTGGCCAATGAGGGCAAAGCCAGCTGGAATATCTACCTCAATCAGATTATTTTTTCACAGTTGCAGGTCTTCTTTGATAACGACCAGCCTGATCCGAAGAGCTACAGTTCTACCACTTCGGTCAACTATATACAGACCAACGAACAGTATTACAACCGTCGGGATGAATTTATCCGGGAGGTAACAGAGGATATGGATCAGGAAAATGCCTTCGTAACCTCCGGCCGCTTCATTGACTTCTTTGATCGGGAGGTACTCGAAGGGCGTGCTCAGTTGGAAGCTTTCGCTGCTAAACTGCTGGTACACTTGCAAGAGGGGAATGCTTTCGTACTCAAGATGCGGGGGTATGCGAGCCGTCGCGCAACAGAGGACTATAACCTTCGGTTGAGTGCCCGTCGTATCGCTTCTGTTCGCAACTACATCGAACGCTATAACAACGGCGCTATTGCGTATTATATTCAGCGCGGACAATTGTCATTTGAAGCAGAGCCTTTGGGGGCTTCAACTTCTAAGGAATTGATCACCAATAGGTACGCTAATCCTGTCGAATCAGTCTTTAGTCTGGGTGCTTCCGTTGAGCGCAGGGTAGAGATTACGGTGGTTGCTGCTCAATAACCAAATAATGAATCCTCCACAAATCCGGATAAACGTGAAAAATCAAACTTTTACGGCTTTATTGTGGCCGCTGTTGCTTTTGCTGGCGTGGCCGTCAGCAAGCCTGCTTGCGGAGGGCACCCGTCAACTGGCGCCTACGCCCGATGACCTGATGGTGATGCTGGTGGCGGCACACCCGCAGTTTGGCAATTTTGCAGCTCCGGGAGCCCCCGCTACCAGTCGCCTGAATGTGACCATCAGCCATCCTTCGGAGATCGTCTACCTGGGGCTTTCGGCTGAATTTAGCAGCAATGGGGAGCCTTTCCCGACCAACATCGGGCTGAGCCGCTATCGCTTTTTTATCAGAAGGTCTTCTGATAATGCATTGGTTCACGGCCCGTTTGTGGTGGACAATTCCAACAGCAATGTCAATAGCTGGGCACAGGCAGCTTTTGGGAACTACGATCTGAGCCGGGTCGAAAACGGACAATCAGTCTATACATTTTCACCCGGAATGGTGGGGGACTACTATATCGAATTTCAGGATATTCAGGAAAATCCTGCCGATAGCATGGTATACATAGCGTATTGGGATATCACCGTAGCTCGCAACGGTAGTGTGCAGCCCGGACGTGTATGGTCGCAAAACTGGGCCTTGCGTACCCCTACAGCTGCTCCTCAGCCAACAACGGACTGCCAGTGGAATCGTCCTTTCAATGGTACGCTTTATTCTTATACCAGCGATGGCTTTGTTTCCAAAATCAACCTGGAAAATTCGGGTTTTCGCGGTCTCAATTTTAATGTGTCCTTCAACTCGCGAGGGCCCGGAATGACAGGGAATCCCGCCACCGACCGAAAATCTGTATATAACCAGAATGCAACCGCCAATGCTGCCGAACATAAGATTTTTCTCAACCCTCCGGATCCGATTTCTTTTCCGGACGGGGTCTGTGGACAGTTTTCCTATGAGACAAGCTTCCAGTGTAATAGCCAGGATTCCTACTGCCTCAACGTCATAGCCACCAAAGATGGTCTGATGGAACTGGTCATAGACTTTAATCAGAATGGAGTCTTTGACCAGGATACCCGCGATGTGTTGTTGGTAACAGAGTTGACAGCCAATGAGGTTACCTGTATAGAATGGAATGGTCTGAGAGGGGATAATACGCCTGTCTCTTACGGCGATACCGTCAATTTGGTCTTCCAGTATTCTCAGGGTATTCAGCACTGGGCTGCCTATGATGTAGAACTGCTGGAACAGGGCTTTTGCGTAGAATCAATCCGCCCGCAAGAGTGTCTGGCACAGGGAGTTGTCAGTAATAATATTCTTTATTATGATGACCGCGACCTGATCTTCGAATCGGGTACAGGCCAGCCGCTTGATGGCCGCAATGGGTGTGAATGCAGGACGAACAACTGCCGGACCTGGGGATTTTTTGAGTACCTCATGCCGGACGGCCGATGTCCGGTGGGGGAGTCTCAGGATAGCCTTACGTTTGGGTACGGGGATAAAAGTACGATCAATACCTGGTGGTATGCTTATACGCGCAGTGTGACACTTTCGCAGGTACCAGTGGTGGCTTGTCAGCTTATCGGGCAAGATTCGGTTTGTATCGGTAGTACTACGGTGTTTACAGCACAGGCATCCAGCCCTTCCGGTAATTTTAACTACCAGTGGTCGGGGCCCAACGGCTATGTCGCCAATACACCTTCTGTACAAATCAGTGAACCAGGCGTTTATTGTGTCACCATTACCGATGACAGTGGCTGCGCCAGCACCTGCTGCAGGGAATTGGTGCAGTTGTTTACGGAAGCGCCCTTCGTCGATTATCCCGATGAGGTGCTGTTGTGTTATGGTGAGTCGGTTACACTGACACCTGCAACAACCAATGATTTGAGCAACCTGACGTTTACCTGGGTGCCTGCTACAGGGATCAATGATCCCTCCTCATCTTCTCCGACGGTCTTTCCAACCGAAACAACCCTCTATACCGTATTCATCGATGATGTTAACGGTTGCTCTTCTTCCGAAAAAATAAATGTGCTGGTCAGCCAGCTGCTGGATATTTCGCTTGAGGGTGTTCTGGAAACTTGCGAACCATTTTCGGTGTTGACGGCCAGTGCTGCTGTCGATCTCGATTATGCGTGGTACGAGGCAGATACACTGGTGGCCACGGGTGCTGTTTACAATGCTTTTGTGAGTGGCAGCCGGTCATTGCGACTCATCGGTACCGATGATATCAACTGTGCAGATACCATTGATGTGATACTGCGGGGAGGACCTGTAGATGTGCTCATCCCCGATACGGTAGCTGTTTGTGAGGGTGATGTTATCGATCTGACCATTGATAATCTCGATGCTGACGATACGCTCAGTTTCTCGTGGCAACCCGGCGAGGCTTTTGCCGGGGGGACGGATACCAACAGCCCTGATTATATTGAAAATGTGGGCTTTCAGACAGTCTATACCAGCATTACCAATCAATTTGGCTGCTCACTGTCAGACAGTGTGCATGTGGCCGTTATTGATAGTGACATTGCACTCAATTTCACTGCGGAGGTACTTTGTGACGGGCTCACCGTCCGCTTCGAAAATATAAGCAGGGAGGCTTTTGGCTACCTCTGGTTGTTTGGGGATGGCAGCAGCAGTACTGAAACCAATCCTGTACACGTATATCCCTCAGAAGGTAGCTATGTGGTGACGCTTCGCACGGTATACGATGTCGATTGTGCTATTCCTGCAATAGATACCATCCAGGTGGTGCAGCCTGAGCTGACGGCCGACTTCAGCTACGATTTTGAGAGCTGTTCCACCGAGGAAGTGATCATCAATTTTTTTGACCAAACAACACTGTCTGCCGGTGATGTTATTTTCCTGGAGTGGGAGTTTACAGCCAACAACCACAATTTCCCGCCGACCCCTCTGCCCAATCCAACCCTGGTGCTGACAAGCAGTGATACCATCATTGCCCGCTTGTTTGTGGAGGCGTCAAATGAGTGTCTGAGTACACATATTGACACTATTGTTGTGGTACTGGCCGACTGGTCAATGCCCCCTTCTGTGATTCGCTGTCCTAATGACACGATTGTACTCAATCCTGACGGCAACCCTGCCCATACATATTTGTGGCAGCCTGCTACCGGACTTAGCAGCAACACAGCAGCTTCTCCGTCGGCTTTCCCCGAGCAAACAACTTTATACACGGTGCTGGTATCAAATGTATTGGGTACAGACACCTGCTTTAGTACGCATCAGGTGTTGGTAGAGGTACCTCCTAAGCTCAATTTGGATCTGGGGCCTGATATAGTAAACTGCGGTGAGCCGGTCACACTGACGGCTTCACTGTCGAGCCCTGCTCAACTACGGTGGTTTAGCCGCCAGAATAATCTGATTAGCACCGAGCCTACCATCACGGTCGTTCCTTCCATGACAGGTGATACGCTGTTTGTGGAGGCATTGGACACTTTTGGTTGTCGTGAGCTGGATACGGTGATTATTGTCAATCGTGGTGTACAGATTGACTTCGATGCGCAGCCGGTGATCGAGCTGTGTCAGGGGGTAGAAGTCGGGGCCAGCATCACCAATCTGGATCCTGCGGACGTACTCACCTACAATTGGCAGCCAACACAATTTATTTTGGGGCCTTCCAATGAAGAGACGGTGATTGTGGTTATCAATCAGGCTGCAACAGTGACATTTACGGGTATTGCTGTCAATCAGTTTGGCTGTGCTGACACAGTTCAGTTTACGGTAGTATCTACAGGCTTCAATCCCCCGCTTCCGCCCGACAGTGTGTTCGTATGTGAAGGAGTTCCTACGGCCTTGAATCCGGGGGGTAATCCTGATTATGTATACGAGTGGACGCCTGCCGATGGCGCCATCAACCTGACCAATCCTGCCAATCCTGTTGTGACCACTTTTGTCAATCGGCGCTATATCGTGCAGGTTCTTGATCTTATTGAAGGCTGCCGCATAACAGATACGGTGGAGGTGATTGTCTATCCTTCCATTAATCTTTCACTGGCGCCCGTCCAGACGGCTACCTGTGGGGAGGATGTAACGCTGACCATCAGCACATCGGTGGATGTTGATGTGGAATGGTACAGCGCGTTGGAAGGCTTGCTGCCATTTACAACATCCAGTATTGTGGTCAATCCGTTCCGGACGGATACCTTTACCGCCTGGGTAACTGACCAGTACGGCTGTTTTTCCTCTGCCAGTTCCATCGTTACAGACAACGGTATTGATGTGACATTGCTGCCGGGTACAGATATCAGCAGCTGTCAGTATGTGCTGGATTCGGTTCGGATACAAAATCTGGATACGCTGGATATGCTCAGCTACAGCTGGTCGCCGGTTGACAATATTGTTGGCCCCGCTGACCAGGCCCTGGTGCAGTATGTTATACGGGAGACGGGCAGCGTAGTGTTTACGGGTATCGTCAACAACCAGCACGGTTGTGCTGACACCCTGCAGTTTACGGTTACGGTTGTTCCGTTTGACGGAGATCTGCCTGCGCTGGTGCCTGCTTGTACGAATACGCCTACCCCTGTCAATCCAACCGGCAACCCAACCTACACCTACAGTTGGTCGCCCACGGCAGGCCTTGACCTAAGCGAGCCCTGGAATCCGGTGGCTACTTTGCAGGCCAGCCAATTGTATTTTGCTACTATTACAGACCCGGCAACCGGCTGTACAGTCACAGATTCTGTGCTGGTAGAGGTGTTTCCGGATGTAAACCTGCAGACAGACGGCGATACTGTGCTCTGCCGGATTGTGCCCATTCCGCTGACTGCGACGACCGATCAGCCATCGGCCATCCGCTGGGAAAACCTTGACGGTGATCCCCTGGGCTTTGGTTCGCCTTTCATAGCGACACCCGTCAACGGACTGAATACCTACCGGGTGGTGGCCATAGATCTCGTTACGGGCTGTCTTGATACCAGCCTGGTGACCATTGACGTATCGCTGTTTACAACCGAAATGCCCGAAGATACGGTGCTTGCCTGTACCAATGAAAGAACGCAGCTCAACCCCGGAGGAGATCCTACGCTTATCTACGAGTGGTCGCCCCTTGACGGAGCGATCAACATAAACGAACCCTGGAATCCGGTAGTGATTACGGCTACGGAGCGGTTTTACATCGTACGGGTAACAGATCCGGTTTTTGGCTGTGTTGTCATTGATACAGTACGTGTGATTCCTTATCCACGGATGGACATTGAGGCGGGAGAAGACCTTACCCTTTGTACCCCTAATGCAATGTTGACCGATACGCTTATGTTTGCCAATACGCCGGCGGTAATTCAGTGGTTTACGGCCGATGGTATGCCTGTAGCTGCCGGATCAGTGCTCAACATCATGCCCCCCCTGGGAGAAACGATTTATATCGTGCAGGCTGTCAGTGCCGATGGCTGTACTGAACGAGACACTTTACGGGTCTTTAATACGCCCGTGCTGGCAACCATAACACCAGATCAGGTTATTTGCGAACCCACCTCTCAGGAAGTGCTGGAGGTAAGTTTTCTGGGACCTGAATGGGGCGCGCAGATAGTCTGGGATACTTTTGGCGTTATCACCCGACCTGCAGAAGGGCCAGTAGTGGTGGTCGATCCCAACGTGTCAGATGATTTTTCTGCAATGGTCACCAACAGTTATGGTTGTACGCTGGACTTGTTTACGACGATCACACTGGTTGACCTGCCGGGTATACTTTCTGCTACTGCCGAACCGGACACCTTCCTTATCGGAGATGCCACGCTCTTGTCAGCGCTGGGTTGTATAGGCTGCGCCTATGTATGGGAAGATTCGCTGGGTGTAGTGGTAGGTACTACCGCTAATGTAGAGACCATACCTACGCTGACGGGACCGCAATTCTACACGGTCACGGCTGAGTTGCTGGGCTGTGTGTACAGCCTGCGCGTAGATGTCTTCGTCATTGACAATACCTGCAACGAAGATTACGTATTCCTGCCCAACGCTTTCACACCCAATGGTGATGGCAGTAATGATATTTTGCGCATTCGGAGCAACTTCCTGAACGAACTTACAGATGTAGAGTTCATGATCTACAATCGCTGGGGGGAAGAAATTTTCAGGACTACCAATCCGCAACAAGGCTGGGATGGTACTTACAAAGGCGAACTCTGTGCGCCGGATGTCTATGGCTTTTACCTAAAGACAATCTGCCCGCAGGGCGAGTTGCTGGTGCAGAAGGGCAGCATTACGCTGCTGCGGTAAACGGGTAAATTTTGCCGCCTGTGGCGGAAAATATAAAGCAGAAGGGGCTGTCCGCAGGGGTTGATTTTTAAAAAAATTACCCCCCGCAGACAGCCCCTTTGCCATGTACCCCGGCGGCCTAAGCCGCCGAAGGGTATTTTGAGCCGGTGCTTAGACGGCACCGTCTTTGATTTCGTCCACAACTTCCGGATTTAGCAGGGTAGAAGTATCGCCCAGCCCGTCGGTCTCTCCGGCAGCGACCTTCCGCAGGATGCGGCGCATAATCTTGCCTGAGCGGGTTTTGGGCAGGCCTGATACCACCTGAATTTTATCAGGCTTGGCAATCGGACCAATTTCATGCGTGACCACCTGCAGCACCTCTTTGCGGAAAGTATCGAGGTCGCTGATAGGCTCGGAAGTGATGATGTAGGCATAAATGCCCTGCCCCTTGATATCGTGCGGGAAGCCCACAACTGCAGATTCTACGACCTTGGGATGAGCATTGATAGCATTTTCTACCTCGGCTGTTCCCATGCGGTGGCCCGATACATTGATTACATCATCGACCCGGCCAATGATGCGGTACATGCCGTTTTCATCGCGGCGGGCACCATCGCCGGTAAAATATTTATTGTCATAATTGGCAAAGTAGGTAATGCGGCAGCGCTCGTGGTCACCATAGGTGGTACGGAGAATAGAAGGCCATGGATATTTGATACAGAGAATACCCTCTACATCATTGCCTTCAATCTCATTACCCTCGTGATCTACCAGGCAAGGCTGCACGCCCGGCAGCGGATAGCCAGCGTGGGCCGGCCGCATAGGACTGTGAGCACCCAGACCCGAGATCATAATACCACCTGTTTCTGTCTGCCACCAGGTATCAACGATGGCACAGCGCTCCTTGCCCACCACCCGGTGGTACCACTCCCATGCCTCCTCATTGATAGGCTCGCCTACGCTGCCCAGGAGTGTAAGGCTGCTCAGATCATGCCGGTTGACAAACTGATCACCGTGTGCCATGAGTGCTCGTATAGCCGTAGGCGCGGTATAGAACTGATTGACTTTTAGCTTTTCGACTGACTGCCAGAAGCGACCCGGATCCGGATAGGTTGGAACCCCTTCAAACATGACCGTGGTAGCACCGGAGAGCAACGGGCCGTAAACAATGTAGGAGTGTCCGGTAACCCAGCCTACATCGGCCGTACACCAATAGATATCGCCATCTTTGTACTGAAATACATTGCGGAAGGTAAAGCTGGTGTAGACCATATAACCACCAATGGTATGCACAACCCCCTTAGGCTTGCCAGTGGAGCCTGAAGTGTAGAGGATGAAAAGCATATCCTCACTGTCCATTTCCTCTGCCGGACAGTAATCGTCCTGCTGTGGTACAATCTCATGCCACCATACATCCCGTCCTTCAACCCAATTAACTGTGTCGGGGGCGTTGTTGTGTACGAGTACTGTCTGTACACTGTCGCAACCCATGGTGAGGGCCTCATCGACAACCGTTTTGACCGGAATGTGCTTGGGGCCGCGGTTGTTAAAATCAGAGCAAATGACCATCTTACACTGTGCGTCTACAATCCGGTCGGCTAGTGCCTGAGCAGAAAAGCCGGCAAACACCACAGAATGAATGGCACCAACGCGGGCACAAGCCAGAATGCCAATGGCCAGCTCGGGAACCATAGGCATATAAAAACACACCCGGTCGCCCTTCTGTATGCCCATAGACTTGAGTGCGTTAGCTGTCTGATTGACGGCTTTATACAACTCCCGGTAAGTGTATGTGCGTGCTGGCGCGTTTACATCATTGGGCTCAAAAATGATGGCCACCTGATCGCCCCGGGTCTCGAGGTGCCGGTCGAGGCAGTTCTCTGTTATGTTTAATTTGCCTCCCACAAACCACTGTACATCGGGTTTGCGAAAATCCCAGGACAGTACCTTGTCCCACGGCTTCTTCCAGCTAAAAGTAGATGCCTGCTCCGCCCAAAAACCTTCGGGGTCCTCAACGCTCCGCTTATAAACCTGCTGGTATTCTTCAAATGAGTTAATCTGTAGCGTCATAACGGTTGGCTTTTGTTTAACAATACAAATATAGATATTTAGATGTTTAAATGTGTAAGAATAAAAAAATATTTCTCCTCGTTTTATCCAAATTCGTACACCTCATTGATTGTGTTGACGAGGTAGTCATTATCAAAAGGCTTAGTGATGTATACCTCGCCCCCACTGTCATAGCCCTGCATACGGTCGGCGGCAGCACCTTTGGCGGTGAGAAAAATGATACGAATATGATCCCAGGCCGGATTGGCGCGGATATGACGAGCCACTTCGTAGCCGTCCATACCCGGCATCATAACATCCAGCACGATAATATCCGGGACAAAAGCTGCAGCTACCTGCAGTGCTTGCTCACCATTGGCAGCAGTACTAACCTCATAGCCCTGTTGCAACACAAGGAACTCGACAGCGAGCAGTATGTTGGGCTCGTCATCAACCAGCAAAACTTTGGCTTTACGGGCAGTATCAGCCATGGCAATTGGTTAGGAAATGGTAAGTAATTTTCAGTGCTTACTGAAAGCCAAATATAAGTAATAATTTGGAAAAAAATAGATAACCGGTAAAAAATGATGGTTAATACACCAAATAGAATGATAAAAAAGAATGTAAACGACAGACTTAGTAGAAAGGTATTCTGTGTTGTAAGCCTGAAAGTTTGCCAATAAAAAAAGGCAGAAGGAATTTCCCTCTGCCTTTTTTTTCTATACCGGCGGGCAGCTATGTTGGCTAGGCGCGTTCAGCCTGAATGCGGCCACCTTCCTCATACATGCGCTGCAATTTTTTGCGGGCGAAGAAAATCCGGCTTTTGATAGTACCCAGCGGAGAACCCAGTTCTTCAGCGATCTCATCGTACTTATAGCCCTGAAAGGCCATCATGAACGGGCGCCGAAAATCCTCGGGCAACTCATCCACCATTGCAATCAGCTCCTTGTACGCCAACCTTACTTCCCCGTCGTTCTCAATGAGAGACTCGGAGGAGTTGAGGTAGTAGTTGTTGGGCGTCTGGTCGATGATGAGGTTGCGACGAACTTTTTTGCGGTAGTTATTGATAAAAATATTGCGCATAATAGTCACCGCCCAGGCTTTGAAATTGGTACCCGGGTGGTACTTGTCAGCGTTGGTAATAATGCGCAAGGCTGTATCCTGGTACAAGTCCTCCGCATCGTCAGCGTTACCGGTCAACTTCAGAGAGAATGCTCTAAGGGAATGATTAATCCGTGACAGTTGATCGTATATCTGGTCCTGGACGGCGTAATTCATCTTGGTATGATTTGAAATTGTAATTTTCATTGACAAAATTAACGGCATTTATGGAGAAATGCAATTCAATTTTTCATGTTGACACAACTATTGCAAAAATAATGCCTGAATCATAGCGAAAAACGCAGGGAAGTGATTGTATTTGTTAAAATATTTAACATTCATCAACCATTCAATGCCCTGAATTGTATACTATACTGAAACAACAGCCTGCTCATGACTGTCGATCACAACTTCCCATTCCCGGACGGCCAACAGGGAGCTGCTACCAGCTTTCTGGCCAACAACCTGCGGTTTTTGCGCCAGCGGCTCGAACTGAGCCAGCAGGATTTGGCTGATCGGCTAGGTCTCAACAGAGGCAATATCGCTTCTTATGAAAATGGATCGGCAGAACCGAAGATATACAACCTGCTTAAAATCAGTAAATTCTTCTGTATTCATATACTCGATCTCACCGAGCAGGATCTGAGCGAGGAGCAGGCTTACGTTAAAGCCAGCAGCCGCTTTGCCAATCTCAGCCATACCGACCGCGAGGTGCTCGAATCCTTTGCCAAACAGGCGGAGGAGGTAGAACGCTTCCTTGACAGTATCTACCACTGTTGCCAATACACCGTCAACGGTTTGCCGGAGCCCGGGAAAGAGGTGCAAGTCATGATGACTTATGTCGATCAGATACACAATGCTGCGCTGCAAGTATTACGCCAACACCAACAGCTTTTGGGGCTCATTAAGTGCAGACTGCAGTAGATGACCTCTTCTTTGCAGTCAATGACTCTTTTGGACTGCTTTTTGCAAGCTGTCACAATGGCTGATTGTGTCAATTTGGCAGCAAATGACTGTCAAATCGACATAGGTCAGGTGCTTGTTGTCATTCGTGTGTTGTTATGATTAAGCGATCAGAGGCGGCGGTCCAACTTTCTGTATATCCTCAGCAAATTTTCTGTATTTTTGACGGGTATTTCCGTGCGCGGACATTGGCTGCCGTAAAGGATGCCTCAGGATGTACTTTGACGATTTATTCCGGCAAAACACATCCTGCACACATTTGCGATTTGTCGCCCAAAGCGAAGGATCGCAAATGTGGATAAAATTTTTGACCACCGTCGGCCACTGCGCAATCACATTGTAAGCAATTAACCTTTCCTTCAGCTATGAAATTTGGTGTAGTCGTTTTTCCGGGATCCAATTGTGATGATGACATGGTACATGTGCTGGGTACCGTCATGGGGCAGGAAGTAATCAAACTCTGGCACAAGGACCGCGATTTGCAGGGGCTTACCACCAATGACTGCATCGTGTTGCCAGGCGGATTTTCCTACGGTGATTATCTTCGCTGCGGCGCCATTGCCCGCTTTTCTCCCATCATGCAGGAGGTGATCAATTTTGCGCACGCAGGTGGATTGGTCTGGGGTATCTGCAACGGTTTTCAGATTCTGTGCGAGGCGGGCTTGCTGCCCGGGGTGTTGCTGCGCAATGCCAACCAGCAGTTTATCTGTAAAAATGTGTACCTGCGGCCTGCCCGGACAGACAGCTACCTCACAGCGGGCTTGTCTGCCGATGCCGTACTTAAAATTCCTATTGCCCATGCTGAGGGGCGTTACTATGCTGATCCTGACACACTGGCTTCGCTCGAAGAGCACGGGCAGGTACTGTTTCGCTATTGTACGGCTGAGGGGGAAGTCAGCGATGCCGGCAATCCCAATGGCTCGCTCAATCACATCGCCGGCATCTGCAATCGGGCTGGTAATGTAATGGGCATGATGCCTCACCCTGAGCGGGCAGCCGAAGCCGAGCTTGGTAATACCGACGGTCGTGGCTTGTTTGAAAGTCTGCTGCAACAGGCCATAGGGGCAAGTCTGGTCGACTGATAAGGTTGCCTGCCGGACATTGTACCGCCTTTTCAATACAATAAATATCAACGTAAGCTGATTTGTTGGCAGTGTATACCACCAACAGACCAGCCTGAGACTGTCTCCCCGCGGGTCTTGCGATAGAGCCGACATGGTATTAATGGTCACACAATGCGTATCCCTTGTTGCTTATCTTTGTTCGTGCGCAGTACAGCCTGGTTGCCAATGAGCCGGAGGTAAACAATTTCTGCGCGCGTCCGTATTATATATGGCTTAGGCGATTTTCCAACACATTTGAACGATGATGCATACGATGTGGAAAAATGTATGGTTGGTAGTTAGTTTACTAATCTTTTCATTATCAGCGGCAAATGCCCAGATTCTGGAGCCTGTTACATGGTCTTTCAGTTCCAAAATGATTAAATCGGATGAGTACGACCTGATCATTACGGCCAATATGGAGCCCAAATGGTCGATCTACTCGCAATATACCGAGGATTCTGGTCCAATACCGACTTCCTTCACTTTCGAGCAGGGGAGTCACTATACGCGTGTGGGGCCTGTCAAAGAAAGTGGCAAGAAAAAAGAGGGACCTGATCCGCTCTTTGGAGACGTGGTGGTCATTAAGTTCTACGAAGGTCCTGTCGTTTTCACACAGCGCGTAAAGGTTACGGACGTTTCCAAGCCTATTTCGGGCTTCTTAGAATTCATGACCTGTGATGACGAGCGCTGCCTTCCGCCGACGGAGGTGGAGTTCAGTTTCTCGCTGCAGGCATCAGGTAAGGCAGCCGTAGATACGGAGCCTGCAGCACAGGATGGCAGTCTGGCCGCTACCGATGCTGCTGCGTCGAGCCCGGCTTTTTCCGCGACGGAACAAAAAGCGGCCCTCGCAGGCCGCGGGCTGCTCGACCCTGTGCAGTGGAGCGTCAGCGCCCGGCCGACGGCCGACGGCAAGGCACAGGAACTGGTGTTTACGGCTGTTATGGAGGCGGGTTGGACCATCTACTCGCAGCATACCAGCCCTGACGGGCCCATCCCAACGGTTTTTTCTTTTAGCGGCAGCGGCTACAGCCGGCAGGGGGAGGTTGCTGAGGGTGGAAAAGTCAAGCGTGGCCCCGATCCGCTTTTTGGCGGGGTGGAAGTTATAAAATTTGTAGAATCAACGGTTTCTTTCACGCAGCGGGTGCTGCTGGAACGGCCGGATGCAGTGGTTACGGGCGAACTGAGCTATATGACCTGCGATGATGAGCAGTGTCTGACCGCCAATCCGCTGTCATTCAGCTTTGACTTTGGCAAGCGTATCGCCTACATCGGCGAGGGGGATGCTGCTGCTGAGGCTGCCCTGCCGGTGGCGGGCAGCGAGCCTGCGGGTGATCAGCTTTACGGCCTGTCGAAAGCCAAAGCGTCAACGCCGGTCGGAGCCTGCAGTACCGATGAGGCGGCTGTTGTCAAAAGCGGGGGCACAGGTTACTGGCGCATTTTTGTGCTGGGTTTTCTCGGGGGCCTGCTGGCACTGCTGACGCCCTGCGTTTTCCCTATGATTCCGCTCACGGTCAGCTTTTTTACCAAATCATCCGGCACCAAGGCCAAGGGCCTGCAGAATGCTTCGCTTTACGGTTTCTTCATCTTTGCTGTCTACCTGCTGCTGAGTGTGCCCTTTCACCTGCTTGACAGTCTCAATCCGGACATCCTCAACGATATATCCACCAATGTATGGCTCAACCTGGGCTTCTTCATCATCTTCCTGTTCTTTGCATTCAGCTTCTTTGGTTATTACGAGCTGACACTGCCGAGCAGCTGGACCAATAAGGCCAGCTCAGCAGAAGGTATTGGCGGGGCTATTGGCATTTTCTTTATGGCGCTCACCCTGGCGCTGGTTTCTTTTTCCTGCACAGGGCCCATCCTCGGGTCGCTGCTGGCCGGCGCACTGTCGGCCGACGGCGGAGCCATGCAGTTGTCGGTGGGCATGGGGGGCTTTGGCCTGGCGCTGGCGCTGCCTTTCGCCCTTTTCGCTGCCTTCCCGGGTATGCTCAACAACCTGCCCAAATCGGGCGGTTGGCTCAACAGCGTTAAGGTAGTGCTTGGGTTTTTAGAACTCGCGCTGGCGCTCAAGTTTCTGTCCAATGCTGATATGGTCAAACACTGGGGAGTATTGAAAATTGAGCTCTTCCTGGGCTTGTGGATTGTTATCGGTCTTGGGCTCGCCCTTTACCTGTTTGGATTGCTGAAATTTCCGCATGACAGTCCGCTGAAGAAACTTTCTTTGCCGCGCATGGGGCTGGCGGTGCTGACGACTGCATTTGTAGTGTACCTGCTGAGTGGCTTCCGCACCAATGACCGCACGCAGACCTACGAACCGCTGGGCCTGCTGAGTGGACTTGCACCGCCGGTATGCTACAGCTTTTTCAAGCCTTGCGACTGCCCGCAGGACTTGGTTTGCTTCAAAGATTTGGAGGAGGGTATGGCGTATGCCAGGGAAAATAACAAGCCGGTTATGCTCGACTTTACGGGCTATGCTTGCGTGAACTGCCGCAAAATGGAGGAGCACGTGTGGCCCAAAGAGGAGGTCATCAGCCTGTTGCGGGATGAGTATGTGTTGATTTCTCTGTATGTCGACGATAAGCAGGAATTGCCTGCTGCTGAGCAGGTGGAGGTGTTGCAGTCGCACAACGGCCGTATGCGTAAGTTGCGGCGCACCGGCGACAAGTGGTCGCACTTCCAGACGGAGTTTTTTAATATCAACTCACAGCCGTACTACGTACTGCTTTCACCTGACGGAAGGCTGCTCAACCAGCCGGTGGGGTATACGCCGGATGAGAAGGCGTATGTCTCCTTCCTGGAGTGTGGCCTTAACAACTTTAAAAAGCTTGGCGAGCTGCAGCAGCCCGCAGGCGGCAAATAGTTTTGGGCAGCTGGCGCTGCCCAAAACTATAAGAGATAGGGAGCCTTACGGGCAGCTTTAGCTGCCCATAAGCTCGCTGAAATTGGCGATAGCCTCTGGCTGTCCCATGATAAACACCCGGTCGCCGAGCTGCAGCCGGGTGTTTGCTTTCATGTCTGTCAGGTAGGCATCCTGCCGCTGAATAGCTGCGACCGTCAGCCCGTAGCGGTTGCGTATATCAGCTTCCCTGAGTGTCTTATCTTTCAGCAAGTTGTTGGATTCCAGTATCCTAAAGCAACTGATGTTGAAATTGGGGATATCTATGCCCGCTACGGGGGCTGCATCCCAGCTTGCCTCAGGGCGCTGCTTCTGATGCTTATCGGCACGAATATGCTGCACGAAGGCCTCTATCTCATCCTGTGGTACCAGGTATTTGTTGAGCAGGCGGGTAAATATTTCTACCGATGATTCGAACTCCTCCGGAATAATTTCGTCGGCGCCGAGCAGGAAAAATTCGTCCATATCTTTCACGTAGTGGGTGCGCACTATGATGTGGATATTGCTGCACAATGACCGGATCTGTGACACGATCTTGCGCGAGGCCAGCGGGTCGTTGATAGTGACGACAGCCACACGTGCCTGGTGTACCCGCAGGTGCTCGAGAATAACGTCATTGGTCGCATCGCCAAAGTGTATGGGCATCTGTTCCTCGCGCGCTTTGTGCACCTGATCAGGATTGAGCTCAACGACTACAAAGGGAATGTGTGCCCGCTGCGCAGCCAGCGCAATATTGCGCCCGTTGAAGCCATAGCCGACGATAATCACATGGTCTTCCAACTGTACTTCTGCCCCTGCATTGGCGGCCTCTTCCGTTCGGTGAGTACCATGGATGACCAGCCTTGATCCTTGCGTTTTTTTCAGCCACCAGTCTGTGATGGCATCGGTGCGGTCAATGACGAAGGGGGTAGCTGCCATGGTAAAAATGGAGGTGGCGAGGAAATACTGCCGCAGGGTCTCATCCAGCAGTCCGTACTGAGCTCCGATAGCTGCCAGTATGAAGGCAAACTCGCCTACCTGAAAGAGAGAAAGGGCACTCATGTAGGCCGTCCTGCGCGGATAAGAGAGGGCAGCTACTGCCAGCAGTATGGTCAGCATTTTGATGAACATAACTACCAGCGCCAGCGCCAGCACAATGTGCAGGTGTGCGATAAAAAACTGTATATCGAGCAACATCCCAATAGATACGAAGAAGAAGCTGGAGAATATTTCCCGGAAGGGCAGCACAATGCCTGTCGCCTGATAACTGTATTCCGATTCCGAGATGATGAGTCCCGCCAAAAAAGCACCTAATGCCAGTGAAAGCCCCGCCTGGTTGGTACTCCAGGCCACAACAAAGCAGATGACAAAGACGGTGAGGATAAACAACTCCCGGTTGCGCGTACGCGCGACAGCCTCCAGGATTTTGGGTATGAGGTAGCGCGCACCATATAAGACGACGACCACAACCGCCACCGCCCGCAGCAACAGGCCCAGCAACTGTGCACCCGAAACCTCTTCCTTGCCGGAAAGGATAGGTGTCAGCAGCATCATAGGCACCACGATGATATCCTGAAAAATCAGTATAGCCAGTGCGATGCGCCCGTGGGGCGCATTATGCTCACCCCTTATCTGCAACTGCTTGAGCACAATGGCGGTACTGCTCAGTGAGACCAAAAATCCGACAAACAGCGCCTGCCGCCAGCTGTAATCCAGCAAAGATGCCAGCCCCCAGACGATACCAATGGTCAGAAAAACCTGCAGAAAACCACCGATGAGCACCGAATTGCGCAGAGAGGCAAGGGTTTTTAGCGAGAATTCGAGCCCAATGATAAACAGCAGCAAAATCACGCCTACTTCTGCCAGCATCTCCACCTCATGGGTGGCTTTCACAAGACTCAGCCCGTTGGGACCTGCAATCATGCCTGTAATCAGTAAGCCCAAAATGGCAGGTAGCTGCAGCCGCTGGAAAACATAAATGACTACAACCGAAAGGCTTAGTATGACAACTACATCCTGTAATATAGGTATCTGCATATGTCCGGGTTTGTTTTTTTACAATATAACACCTAAGAGACTTAATTCGATGATAAAGTTTGGTTTTTTACTTTTTGGCTGCCTGCCCCAATACGCTGTGTTTTCATTTATTTGCAACAACTGCTGCCGGTGACTGTTCTTCTTTTGTTAGTACCTAACGCTTTGCAAGAGGTAAACGGGTGGTCTCAGCCACCGATAGTACTTTCTGATAAAGCTTCACTACATAGAAAATAGCATGGATATTCGTTTCGTTGCCCGGAAAGATATTGATAAAATTAAATGGAACAGCTGCGTACATTATGCCACCAATGGCAATGTATTCGGCTATATGTGGTACCTGGATGCAGCAGCACAGCAATGGGATGCACTGGTCGAAGGAGACTACGAGTCGGTGATGCCCCTCCCCTGGCGGCGCCATTGGTGGCATGGCAAAGTGCTGCACCAGCCGGATCTGATCCGACAGACAGATATCTATAGTATTCATGTGCTTTCAGCCTCGCGGCTGGAAGCTTTCTGGAAAGCAGTGCAACGCCATCGCCACAAAGGCTACCTCGTCACCGACGGACAGTCAGCTGCCCCCCAACTGCCACGGCAGCAGCAGGCCTTTCGGCGCAACCAGCAACTGGGGCTGATCGACAGCTATGAGCTCATGCGCGAGAATTATGATGCCAAGGTGTTGGCCTTGCTCGCCCTGGCGCGCGACGCAGAACTGCATCCCAACAACAACCTTAAGCCGGAGCGCATAGCTGCGCTCTACCAGCGTATGCATGGCCGTGGTAAAAAGGCCAATTGGCGGTTTCATGCCATACAACGACTTATGTACCAGGCGCTTCACCGAGGCTGGGGCTTTCCGGCAGGTGTAGAAGACGCTTCCGGCGAGCTGCTCGCGGCCGATTTTTTTATTTTCACCCACGACAAACTGATGAGCCTTGCTGCGAGCAGACATCCTTCGCACCGCCATGCGGCGGCGGCTCAGTATTGTCTTTACGACTACCAACTGCGCCTGCATGCCGGTAAGCCGATTATGCTGGATTTCAACACCCAGCAGGTTGCCGATGTGGCACGGGCCAAAGAGCTGGGAGCGTTCTCGGCTGTCGATCTGTGGAAGTGGCGGCGGTAGAACAATTGAGGCTCCCATAAAGGCGTAGATGCTGCGGAGCATTTTTTCTGTCGGGTCGGCTGTCGCTCTGTCCAAAACTGCTGTTGCTGGTGTCGTACATCCTCTGCTGCAGGCGGCTCATACAAATGCTGCTGTGCGGGCAGCCTGCCTGCTGCCGTTTGGCATACATTCGTCTATTTTGGCCTGCGATCCTGCGCGCAATTTCGTAATTTTGTCGCTTGCGTGACAGCCTTGCCGAAAGCAAAGGAGGCTGGTTGGAAAAGCTGCAGCAAGTAGCTAAAAATCAATTGTATATGGCGCTTGATCAATACGATGTAGACAAGTACGAATGGAAAGATGGCAAGCTGGTGCCGCCGGACGACAAGGAAATGTCCTTTTTCGACCACCTGGAGGAGCTTCGCTGGCATATTGTACGCATTCTGGGTGTCATTGGTGTGCTCGGCATTGTGTTGTTTATTTTCAAAGACTGGTATTTCAACAATATACTGCTGGGGCCCACCCAAAAGGATTTCGTATCGTACCGACTGTTTTGCTGGATGTCGCACTCGTTGGGGCTGGGAGAGATCCTTTGCATTTCACCCCCTGAGTTCAAGGCCATTGCTATCGGTTTTGCGGAGGCCTTCGTCATCGCTATTCAGATGTCTTTTGTAGGTGGGTTTGTGCTTTCCTTTCCCTACGTATTTTACGAGCTGTGGCGCTTCATCAGGCCGGGTCTGTACCCTAAAGAACAGAAGGTAACGCGTGGCGTGGTCCTGATTTGTTCCGTTCTTTTCCTGACAGGTGTACTTTTTGGCTATTACGTGATTGCGCCTTTCTCCATTCAGTTCCTGCTGGGCTTTACCATTCCCGGTGTTGAAAATTCGCCCACCATCAATTCGGTTATCAGCTACATGATCATGTTTACATTGCCTACGGGGCTGATCTTCGAGATGCCGGTGCTGGTTTACTTTTTGGCACGTGTTGGCTTGGTTACACCGGAGGGTATGCGGGAGTATCGCAAGCACGCGGTCATAGGCGTCCTGGTACTGGCGGCCATACTCACACCGCCTGATGTAGCTTCTCAATTGCTGCTGGCCGGGCCGCTGATGCTATTGTATGAGGCCAGTGTGGTGGTTGCTGCGAGGGGTAAGCGGCAGTACGAAAAAGAGGATACCGAAGAAGAGGAGGCTGGTCAGCCAATGCAGGCGTAAGGGCATATTCGGGAACATGTTGGCAGGTTGCGAGTGGCTGGGGTTGTCCAGGCAGACAGCAGCGGCTACGCATCCTCAAAAACAGGAAAAAACAGCTTATTTTGTCTCTGGCAAAAATCTGAACTATCTTTAGAAACGGCCGACGGCAATCGCCTGCGGCATTTCATTAATATCGACATTGCAATCATTTATGCAAAGGGTTTCATCAAACGCCACACTTTTCTTAAAACTGTTTATCCCTACTTTTTGGACTGTCTTTTTCGGAGCAGTAACGGTCGCTGTATGGCTGAAAAGTGCTGAGCTGGCGGGCGACAGCAGCTGGCTGCTGCGCATTGGTATGACGTTTTTTTACCTGAGCGGACTGCTTGTCTACGGCTGGCTGCTGCTACCGCTCAAGCGGGTGGAGATGGACGAGCATTTCGTGTTTGTCACCAATTATTTTCAGAATTACCGCTATCCCTGGCACAATGTGGAAGGCATCGAGGAGAGCTATTTTGCAGGCCTCCGGCTGGTGCGCATCAAGCTGCGGGTGCCGGGGCAGTTTGGCAAGCATATTCGCTTTATTGCCAGTGGAAAAGGGTATAAGCAATTTTTCGCCCAGTACCCGGATTTGGCTGCTTTGCAGCAGTAAAAAAATACTACCCTGTCTGGCTGCTTTGCGGCAGCCAAACAGGGCCGATAAGCGGGTTGTGGGGGGTGAAAACCCTCCGCAACCCGCTTTATTTTAGTATGGTCACATTGCCTGTTGCCAGCTTCTCGAGCTCATTGCAGACATAGCGCACCCGGTAAAAAAAGACACCCGGATTGACCGCCTGCCCCTGAAAACTACCATCCCAGCGGGCGAAAGGATCGGCTGATGAAAACACCAGTGAACCCCAGCGATCCAGAATTTCAAAAGAGATGAGCTCCCGCATAGCGTAGGGATTGCTGATGCCATAGGTATCGTTGAGACCATCGCCATTGGGCGTAAATGCCCGTGGCAGGTAGACCTCCTCGCAACTCAGCGTGGCCGGATCAATCACGCGGATACGGATGGAATCGGTAGCAATACAGCCCGACACATTGTCGCGGATGGCCAGCGTGTACACAAAATCACCCGCTTCAGCAGGCGTAATCACCGGTTCTGCCACAGCAGCATCGCTGACATCATCAGCGGGAATCCACTGAAAGCGCTCACCGCAACTGGCAGACAGCTCGACGGGCACACTGTTGCCCAGAAATATCAGCGTATCCGGTGTGATCAGCTGGTCGGGAAATCCAAACAGCCCCGCCACTTCCGACTCCCGCAGCGCACGGTTGTATATGCGAACATCATCGATCAGACCATTGAAAGGCACCTCGTTGGTCGACCGGCAGTCGCTGTTGCCGATGATAAGCGACCCATTGTTGCTGATATCTACCCGACTGGCACTACCCAGTTCCGCCGCAAAGCGAGCATTGACATACAGGCGCACGCGGCGGTCATCGCGCACCAGCGTCACATGCTGCCAGCAACCCGTATTGGTGATGGTCGTGATGAGGTTGACGCGCTTGGCGCCGTCCTGCCCGAGGAAGGCATTGAGGGTACGCGTAGCGGGGACATAGCGGATGAAAAACACCCCCGTGTCCGAGCAGGAGAGACCATTTTTGGAGATGAGGTACTGAATACCACTGGAGGATGAGGGCTTAAAGTAAAAGCTAAGGGTAAAGTCCTCGGTATCAAACTCGCGGTTGACATTGCCGGAGCCGAGAATGCGCACTTCGTCGCCTCCGCCATTGAACAGCAGGGCGTCGCCTGCAACGCCGCAGCTGTAGTTGGGCGTACCGCTGTGGGTGCCGGTATTGGCGGTGCTGCCGGTGCGGTCGGTCAGCAGCCCGTCAAAGGGGTAGTAAGCGACCAGTCCTACTGTGGACTGTGCCTGAAGCTGCAGGCTGGCCACAGCCAGCAGCGCCCACAGCAGGCCATAGAAAGGCCACTTCATATTGGTTGCGTACATTAGGTATACTTTTGTTGTGTGTGTCAGCCGGCGGCCAGGCCGCGGCTGTTTTTTTGTAAAAAACGCCCCCGGGGGGTCTAATGCGCCTGCAGCAGGCGCCGGATGTGTGCAGCGCTTTGCCCGCCCCGCCTTTTTACATGCCAAAAAGGCTGCCCAGCCCGGGCGGCAGCATACCCTGTATAAGCTGCTGGCCTTCTGCAGCCTCTTTGGCCGCCGCTTCGGCCAGCGCGCGGTTGACAGCCACCACCAGCAGGTCTTCTATATGCTCCGTGTCCGTCATATCCAGCTGCTCAGCATCGAGGTGGATGTTGAGCAACTCGCGGGCTGCATTCATTTTTACCCTGACAGCGCCATCGCCGGCGGTCGCCTCCACCTCTATCGAGCGGAGCTTCTCTTTCAGGCGGCCCTGCATCTCCTGCATCTGGCCCATCATATTTCCAAACATGTTGATACAGTATTATGGTATACTTTTAACGTCCAAAGATAACATTTTATTTAGCTAGCATTTTGACCACCGCCGAATTTCGCCCACAATAAAAAAGGAAGCGCAACAGGTTGCTTTCCCCCGTCGCGCTTCCGGCATCAGTAAAATCACCCAAATATTTCACCAAGCGTTGCTGTCTCGAATTACTTTTTGGCGGCAACCGCCGCCTGCAAGTGACTTAAGCCAATGTTTATTTTTTAAAAACCCCCAAAATAAAAATCAACGCAGTGCTTGCTTTCGCCGCCCCCAAAGGCGGCGAAAGGTCCGAGAGATAAGTTGTCGCTTACAGTTCAGTCTGCTGCTCGTGGTAGGCGCTCATGCGGATACCCAGCTCCGACAACGCCTTGAAGCCACCCTGCACATTGATGACCTCCTCGATGCCCCGTGCCTGCAGGATGGAGGCAGCGATCATGGAGCGGTAACCGCTGGCACACTGCAGATAGTAGCGCTCACCAGCCTTGTAGTCGGCCATGTGCTGGTTGATGAAATCCAGCGGCAGACTGATGGCGCCTTCTACGTGCTGGGCTTCGTACTCGCTGGCGCGGCGTACATCTACCAGATTCAGCGCAGCACCTGTATTATAGAGCTTCAGGAAGTCTTTAGCCGTGATGTTGCCGGTCGACTGTACATCCATGCCGGCGCTTACCCAGGCAGCAAAGCCACCTTCGAGGAAGCCGATGGTATTGTCATAGCCCACCCGCGCAAGGCGGTCTACCACCTCCTGCTCGCGACCTGCATCGGTCACCAGCAGTATGGGCTGCTGCAGGTCGGTGATGAGGGTACCCACCCAAGGGGCGAAGGTGCCGTCGACGCCGATGAAGATGGAGCCCGGCAGGTGTCCCTGCGCGAAAGCATCCTGGTGGCGGGTGTCAATCACCAGCGCTTCCTCCGCTTCCCAGGCCGCTACGAAAGCCCGCGGACTCAGTGCCTGCAGCCCTTGCTGGCGAATATCATCGATGCTGGCATAGCCTTTGCGGTTCATCACCGCATTTTTGGGGAAGTACTGCGGGGGCGCTACGAGGCCGGTGGTTACTTCTTTTACAAATTCCTCCCGGCTCATGTCTGCCCGCAGGGCATAGTTGAACTTCTTCTGGTCGCCCAGCGAGCCCATGGTCTCTTTGGCCATCTTTTTGCCGCAGGCAGAACCCGCCCCGTGGCCGGGGTATACAATGACGCTGTCGGCCAGCGGCATAATTTTATTGCGGAGGCTGTCGAAGAGGAAGCCCGCCAGATCCTCGCGACTCAGATCCGACTTGACCGCCAGATCGGGCCGGCCTACGTCGCCCAGAAAGAGGGTGTCCCCTGTAAAGATGGCATAGTCCTTGCCGGCTTCGTCGCGCAACAGGTAGGTTGTACTTTCCATGGTGTGACCCGGGGTGTGCAGGGCAATGATTTGCACGTCGCCTACCTTCAGCACCTCGCCATCGCTAGCCACGTGTGCATCAAACTCAGGCTTGGCCGTCGGACCGTAGACAATTGTAGCACCGGTTTTTTTGGCGAGATCGAGGTGGCCGGACACAAAGTCGGCGTGGAAGTGGGTCTCCAGTACGTACTTAATCTTCGCCCCGTCAGCTTTGGCCTTCTCCAGATAGGGCTCCACATCCCGCAGCGGGTCAATGATGACTGCTTCGCCTTGGCTTTCAATATAATAGGCCGCTTCTGCCAGACAGCCGGTATACAATTGTTCTACTTTCATGGTTAAGACAATTATGGGTGGAAAATGGGAAACCCTCTTGCGGTTTCTGTTACAAATGTAGGGGTATCGGGACACCCATTTCCGTGAGTTGTGTTACACAGACCAGTGATGATTGTCACCCCTGACGGTCGGCAGGCGCACAACTGCCGTCACGGCAGTTGTGCGCCTGTCTGCAGGGGATTTTTTGCCTGCCCGGGCAGGCGCGCCGGCATTGAGCCGTACCGATGAAGAGAATGCATTGCGGCTACTGCACTATTCCCCGTAAGGACTGGTCAGCAGCGATTTATGCACATGATAAGTTTCAAAATCTTCGCGCTCAAGGCTAAAGCCGCATTTTTTGAAGAGCCCGATCATGGGCTGGTTGGTGGCCAGCACGGAGGCGTGTATGTATTGCAGACCCATCTCGCGCCCGATCTCCTCGATATAGGTCGTCAGCAGCAGCCCCAGGCCTTTGCCTTTGTGAAAATCGGAGACCAGGATGGCGTACTCCCCGCCTTCCCGCCAGGGGTCGGCGATCAGCCGCACGATGCCCATGATTTCCTGCTCATTGCCTGCGGCATCGAGCTGAAAAGCTACGATGGCCATCTCCCGGTCGTAGTCGATCTGGGTAAAGCGGGTCATAAACTGGTGGTTGATCTTGGGCACCTGCCCGAAGAAGCGGAAGTAGAGGGTCTCCCGCGACTGCCGGTTGAGCATATCCTCCGCCAGGGGCTCGTCTTCGGGCCGTATAGGCCGCAGCAGCACCATCTGCCCGTCGCGCAGCTCCGGCCGCCGCTCGTAGCGGTCGGGGTAGGGAGAAATCACCAGCTGCGGGTAGGGGCGGGGGCTGACCACCGGATTGGGATCGATGGCGATGGTGGCGTCGACCACCAGCCCGCCGCTGGCCTGCATGACCAGCGGGTTGATGTCGATAGCTTCTATGTCGGGAAAATCCATGAGCAGGTAGGAAAAGCGCACCAGCAGCATCTCCAGCTGCCGCAGGTCTACGCCTGCCAGCTCGCGGAAGCCGCGCAGCAGGCTGTACACGCGGGTGCGCTCGATGATGCGGCGCGCCAGCGCCAGGTTGAGGGGCGGCAGCCCCAGCTGCACATCGGGGTGCAGCGTAGCGATGCGCCCGCCCCGCCCGAAGACGATCACCGGCCCGAAGACCGCATCGCGCTTGGCCGACAGCAGCAGCTCGAAGCGGGTATTGACCATTTTTTCCACCATAATCCCCTGCACGGGCACGCCCGGGCAGTTGCGACGCACACTGGCGAAAATGTCCTCAAAAGCCTGCGCAATCTCTGCCGGCGTCTGCAGGTTGAGCCGCAGGCCCCCCACATCGGTGCGGTTGATGATGTCGGGCGACACGATCTTCATGGCCACCGGATAACCGTTGGTTTCGGCAAAAGCAACCGCCTCGGCGGAGCTGCGCACCAGCACGAAGGGGTTGGCGGCGATGCCGTAGGCCGCCAGCACCTGCCGCGCTTCCGCGTCGGTCAGGCGGCGGCGCGCCTGCGCCCGCACTTTTTCAAAAACCGCCGCCACCTGCCCGCAGTCGCAGTGCAGGTCGCTGGGCAGGGCCGAAGGGGTCTCCTGTAAAAGCTGCAGGTTGTGGTGGTAGCCGTACATCCGCAAGAAGGTATCGACGCCGCTCTCCGGAAAACGATAGTGAGGTATCTTGCTCTGATCCAGTATGTTGCGGGCTTCGCCCACCGACTGCTCGCCCATCCAGGCGGCCAGCACCGGCTTGCGCGTCTGCTTGCTGCACTCGCCCAGCGCCCGGGCGATGCCCTCGGGATCGCTGCCCGTATAGGGGGCGTAGACGACCAGCAGGCCGTCGTTGTTGTCGCTCTGCAGCACCGCCTGTATGGCGGTGCGGAAGCAGTTGGGCGACGCGCCGCGGCCCAGGATGACGGGCGGACCCGCCTCGCGCACCAGCACGCCCTTGTCGCGTATGGCGGTCAGCTGCCCGGCCGTCGGCACCGCCAGCTGGCCGCCCTGGGCGACGAGGTAGTCGGTGGCCAGCAGGCCGGGGCCGGCCGAGTTGGTGACAACCGCCAGCCGCGGGCCTGCCGGCCGCGGCTGCAGTGCCAGCGCCTGGGCGCAGTTGAACAACTGGCTCACCATGTCCACGCGTATGATGCCCGCCCGCCGGAAGGCGGCGCTGAAAATCTCGTCGGCCGGCGCCAGCAGCGCCAGCTCGTCATCGGGCGCCGGCAGCTGCTGGCTGCGGCCCGACTTGAGCACCAGTATGGGCTTCGAGCGCGCAAAGGCGCGCGCAGCACTCAGAAAACGGCGCGCACTCTGCATGCTCTCCATATAGATGAGGATGGCCGAAGTGCGGCTGTCCGACCCCAGAAAATCGACCAGGTCGGCATGGCTGACGTCAATCATGGCGCCCAGCGAAAAAACATGGCTGAAGCCTACGCCATGGCTGGCAGCCCACTCCAGCACGGCTGCCCCCAGGGCGCCGCTCTGGGTGATCAGCGCCAGATTGCCCGCCCGCACGGGCGTCTCGGCCAGGGTGGCGCGCAGCCCGCTGTGCGGCTGCAGCACACCATAGCTGTTGGGGCCTATGATGCGGATGCCGTACTGCCGCCGCAACTGCCGCAGCCGCTCATACAGCCGCCGCTTCTCGGCGGGCTGCTCTTCGTCGCCGCCCGTGAGCATGACAATACCGGCAATGCCCGCCTTGGCGCACTCCTCAGCGATGCCGGCCAGGGTGTCGGGCGGCGTACAGACCACCGCCCAGTCAGCCTTTTCCGGCAGCTTGTGCACCCGCGAATAGCACGGCAGCCCCTGCACTTCGTCGTACTTGGGGTTGACGACGTACACCTTGCCCTTATAGCCGTTTTTCAGGTTGGCAACCACGGGATAACCGAGGCGCTCGGGCCGGTTGCTGCCGCCAATCACGACAATGACGCGCGGCTTGAACAGTCTCTCGATTCTTTGCTGCATGTTGACAGGTTTTTGTCCTGCCGCGCCTGCCTCAGCCCCAATAGGGGCGCAAGTAGGCCAGCGCAGCGTAGACGTTTATTTCGTAAGTCTCCCATACCCGCAGCCCCGACTGCGTCATGCCCACGGGATAGGGCATGGGGTCACCGTTGATGCCGGCCAAAAAACTTTCCACACAGCGCGGCAGCAACTCCACATTGTAGCCGCCTTCCAGCACGGCAAAGTTCTGCGGAAAACGCTCCCGCAGCCGCTTACCGGTCTGGTAGTAAGCGTTGTAGCTGAAATTGAGGCTCAGGATGGGGTCGTACTCATGGGTGTCGAAGCCGGCAGAAATGGCCACTACGTCGGGCTTGAATTTTTCGACGATGGGGAAAAAATGCACCAAAGCGTCGAGGTAGATGTCGTCGGCGCTGCCGGGCGGCAGCGGAGTGTTGATGGTATAGCCTTTGCCCTTACCCTCACCTATCTGGTCGGCCAGCCCGCCATAAGGGAAGGCGGGAAACTGGTGCAGACTCCAGAAAAGAACCTCATCGGTATCGTAAAAAGCAACTTCCGTACCGTCGCCAAGGTGGCCGTCAATATCGATAATAGCTACGCGTTTTCCCTGATTGACAAGGTATTGTGCAGCTATAGCTACATTGTTAAACAGACAGAAGCCGCTGGCCATGCCGGGATGGGCGTGGTGGCCGGGCGGCCGCACCAGCGCAAAATCGCCCCGCCGCGCAGCTTCTACCGTAAGGCCTACGGCATGGACAGCGGCGCGGTAGGAGCCCGGACTCAGCCGGGTGTCTTCGTCTATGGCGCCGCCTTCGGCCGACACCCGCCGGATCATCTCAATGTAGTCGGGCGGGTGGATGAGCTCCAGATAAGGGCTGCCGTCAACCAGCGGCCCCTCGCTCAACTGAAAATGCTCGGCTAGCGCCAGCATGCGGCGGTTGTTCTCGGGATGCTCCCCGGTTTCGTGCTCAAGACAGACAGGGTGGTAAAGTAGTTGCATACACTCGGCTTGTAGAAAACGCGGCCGCTGCAGGCGACGGCCCAATTGCGCTGACCAAAGTACGGCGTTTTGGCAGTTGAAAAGGGTGATTTATGTCTCCTCCGGGGAAAAATAAAGGCTGTCCGGTGGCATGAGCTACCAGACAGCCTTTGGCTGTTTTTGGGGCAGCGCCGGCTGCTGATGCCGCCGGACGGCCTCTGCCTGGTTTTTTTGGCAGCAGCAGCTGCCAAAACCCCCGGACCGCTCGCTGCCGCAAGCTAGAAATTACTATCCCCGCTACCCTTCAGGTCGGAGTTGTCAATCTTATTGCGGCGGCCGCGACTGGCCGGGTTAAACTGCATCTTGCCAAACTTGTACACCAGGTTGATGCCGTAGCTCTGGAAAGGAATGCTGAAAACCGTCCGCTGGTAGAAAGTCTCCCCCTGCAACTCGCTCGGGAAGCGCTTGCGCCGGAAGAAGGGGTCAATGGCGCGGATGCCCAGACTCCACTGCTCGTTGAAGTCCTTGCGCACGCCAAAGTTGATCAGCCAGAAGGACGGGTTGATGCCCTGCAGACTCTGGCGGGGCGAACTGAAGAAGGCGAAAGTCTCCGCCTGCCAGCCCTTGGGCAGCTTCCAGTTGATGCTGGCATTGCCGTTCCAGATCAGACTGCTGCGGCTCAGGTCGAGGGTATCGATGATCGAACTCGCATTGTAGCTGAAAATGTTGACGCCTGCCCGCAGTGTGAAAACCTTTTTGAGGGTCACCGACGCAAAGCCGTTGAAGCCCAGCGAGCGGTCGCGCGCAATGTTCAGAAAGCGCGTCTCAC
Organism: uncultured Saprospiraceae bacterium; assembly: GCA_964441755.1. GTDB lineage: Bacteria > Bacteroidota > Bacteroidia > Chitinophagales > Saprospiraceae > JAUMBM01. Next base: position 17,487 of record CAYTVG010000019.1, on the reverse strand, counting down.
CGATCTGGGTTTCCGGATTGATCTGCAGGAAATTTTCAATGAGATTGTTGCTCTCGCGGTAGTAGACACCCGCATTGAGCGCAATACCCTTGACGAAGGCGCTGTAATTCAGCTCCACCTGATCTACCAGCTCCGGATCGAGGTAGGGGTTGCCCACCGACACGTTGTTGGGGTCGTTGATCTGGGTGAAGGGGTTGACATAGAACAAGCTCGGCCGCTGTATACGGCGGTTATAGCTCAGCTTCAGCGTCTGAAACTGCTTGAAAGTCCGGTTGAGGGTCAGGCTGGGCAGGAAGTTGTCATACGCCTGCGTGAAAGCCGGCTGGTCAGAGTCGTAGTCGCCGCTGATCGCAGTACGCTCATAGCGCACACCCGCCAGAATACCAAAATTTTTGGTGGGCTTGAGGTTGAACGATACATAGCCCGCCATGACATCCTGGTTGTAGCGGAAGACATCGGTCAACTGCGACACCGGTACAAAGCTGCCGCCGTCGGTAGCCCGCAGACTGGTCTGGTAGTCGCTGTCGATGCGGCGTATGATCGTCTTCACACCCGTCTCCAGCTTGACAGCCGGCGAGAAGGGGTGTACATAGTCGAGCTGCCCGATATACTCGAGGTTGATACCATCGTTTTCGTTGAGCACATCCTGCTGGTAAAAGAGGGTAGTACCGTCCTGAAACACCTCATTGAGTGAATTGCTGTAGGTGCCGCTCAACTGAGCAGCCGCTGTAAACTCGCGCTCGGAGTTGGGGAAGGTGCGGCGGTAGTCGAGCACAGCATCGAAGCCGTTGCGCAGCCCGTCATTTTCGTTGATACGGTCAAAAGAAATGTCAGGCGCAGCGCCCAGCTGCCCCAGCGTACCACTGATGGAGCCGTCGCGGTAGTTGTTGAATCCGTTGAAACGCACACTGCCATTGAGGGCATGGTAGGCATTGAAATCGTAAAAAGCGCCCACGCTGCCATTGTAGCCCAGCACCTGCGAGGCATTGAGGCCGTCCTGCCGGAAGATGGTAGCCGGGCTGCTGCTGTAGTCTTCGCGCAGCGTCTCCAGCTCTCCCTCGCGCCGCCACGACCAGAAGGCGTTGGCACTGCCATTGAGGCCGAAGCGCCCCTTGAGACTGTTGATGTTGAAGGTACTGTTGTTCTGCCGGGTACCCACACTGGTGTTCATGCTGCCCGTGATACCCTCAGCCGATTTTTTCTTGGTAATAATGTTGATGATCCCCCCTGATCCCTCGCCATCGTACTTGGCCGAGGGGCTGGTGATGACCTCCACGCTCTTGATCTGGTCGGCCGGAATGGTCTTGAGGGCATCGGCAATGCTCGAAGCGAAGATAGTCGACGGCCGCCCGTTGACCAGCACCAGAATGTTGGAGGAACCGCGCAGCGACACATTGCCTTCGAGGTCAACCGTCAGCAGGGGGACCCGCCGCAGCACGTCAGCAGCATCGCCGCCGGCATTGCTCACATCTTTTTCGGCATTGTAGACCAGCTTATCGATGCGGTTTTCTACCAGTGCCGCCTCCCCGGTCACGGTCACCTGCTCAAGGTTGATGCCCTCCGAGGACAGCAGTACTGTGCCCATATCTTTGTCGGGCTTGTCGGGTGTAGTGGTGATGGAAAAAGATTTTTCGGCATAGCCGAGATAGGAGAGGGTCAGCTTGTAGCTGCCCGTCTTAACGTTGATGAGCTTAAAGCTCCCGTCAGCTTCGGTGACGGTCCCGTCGATCTGCCGGCTGCCGCCGGCATCCATCAGTACGACGGTGGCAAACTCTACAGGCTGCCGCCCCAGGGAGTCAAGGATGATACCCTGTATGCGGCCGGTGATACTGGGGCCCTGCGGGGGACGCCCCCCGCCGCCAGGAAAGCCGGGTATCTGGGCAGCTAGCTGCAGGCTCAATACGCCAAGGGCAAGCAATAGTGAAGTACGGAGGAAAATGCTAGGTTGATTCATGAAGTAAGGTACTTTCGCCAAAAAAGCTGGCAACGGTCAATTGTCATAATAATGTAACAAACAACGATAAACAGCTTTTTGAGAGAAAGGTTGTATTAGTTTTGCAGCTTGCTATGAAAAGCTGAGAGGATGCTGCGGAGGCAGGCTGCAGCCTGCCTCCATCACCGCCCCCCCTGTTGTGTCTGTAAATTGTCGGAGACAATTTACAGACACAACAGCTACGCCCCTCTAGCCAGGAGCATTCCCCTCTATTCTGCGGACATCCTCTTCGCTGATGCCAAATTTTTGCGCGACAACCTGCGGAGGGATACCTGCGTCCAGCAGTATCCGTATGGCCATTTCTTCCTTGCGCTGCACCTGTTGTTCCTTATGCTGCACCTCCCTGTTCCGACGATCAACCTCCTTCATATCCTCAAAGAAGTCATCGTCAATCAATATCATATCACCGACATCCTCGACCTTAAGCGCTGTCTGCAGCCGCCGAATCAGCGGATGGAACCTTTCCGGAATTTCACTCATGGGTACTAGCATGGTTCTTTTATTTTGTTCTGTGTATGACTGATCGAAAATGCCCAGCATTTGCTCCCGCTCATCGCGCCGCCTGCCTTTGAGGGCCGGCACATTAACGATGATGCCTTCATGAAAAAGGGCATCGATAAAATCGCTTTTTGCCTGCAGTACCTCCCCCGTGTAAGCGTCCTTGAGTACAGGCACCACGTTGACCACCGGCACATCGCCCAGCATCCGGTCGCCTGTACCGAGAATGTAGATGGGGAACACCGGAACTCCCAACTTGAATACCCGCCCTGCCACACCGAAACCCTCGTAATAATACCGGTTATCCAAGTACTGGTAGCCCAGATACTTGCGGTATCGCATACTCTCTCCTATGGCAGAGGTCGTCTGCACCTCGATAATGATAATCCGCCCCTTGCCACCATTCTTTTCCCGCAGCCAGACCCCGTAGTCCAGCCGATAAGTCGACAGTCTCAGCGGACTTTTTGCAGGGGAGGCAGTCTTCCCGGGTTTTTGACCGATGACCATCTCCTGCGGTAGCGGCTCTATAGCATCTATATGGAGACCGGTGAGGTACGACAGGAAAAGGGTAGCCACCGTCGGGTCATCCATCATGTACTTGAAAACCACATCGTAGACAGGGTTGGCAATCCTTACATAGGGGGTGTCTGACATATACAAAGTTAGTTGATTTGTACGACTATAGCTAGTGGGCGCACAGTGTTTTTACAGCTGTACTACCCGCTATACATTTGTCCTGTAGCGAAAAATTGTACGTATGGGCGTAAGCCGGCGCAGCCGGCTGCCAGTAAGGTAGGTATGGGAGGCCATCCCGCCTCAGGCGGGCATGGTATGTATACAAAGATAAGGATACCTGCTGACCCCCGCCAGCAGCTGCAAAGTAATGAGACGAAAAACTACACAATGCCGCTTTTTGCGCAGCTTTTTCCAAAAAAAGGCGGCGTCAGCGCATCAGCCGCAGGCCTTCCATGAAGTCCCGGCGGTAGGCGTAGCCTATGGGCAGGGTTTCTCCTGCCACGTGGATGGTGCCCTCCCTGGGATTGACGGCTTCGATATGCGCAATGTTGACGAGATAAGTCCTGTGGATGCGGACAAAGGAATTGGTGAAAGTGTCTTCCAGCACTTTGAGTTGTACGTTGACCGGGTAGCTGCGCTGCCCGACCCGGGCATGGGTCAGCTTGTTGGCGGCGAAAAAGAAAGAGACTTCCTCCACCGGACAGGGCTTGTAAGAATCGCCGACCTTGAAGAACACCCGCCGCAGGTTGCCTAGTGAAAAGCGACCATTGTGCATGCCTTTTTGCTCAGCAGGCGACTTGGGGGGCTGCTGCAGCAGGGCCTGGTCTATCGCCTGGTAAATTTTGAATTTTGACAGCTCTTTGCTGATAAAACTGACGGGCATAAGGTGGCGGCAGTGCTCGTAACAGGCCGGCGAGTAAGGTTCTGAAAGCAAAATCAACGGCTGCGCCGGCTGACTGCTGCGCATGAGGTCGGCCATAGTGACTCCCCGCGCTGCCTCGGAGCCGAGGTATATGTCTGCGATGCAAAGGTCGGGATGGAATCGGTTGAAAACTTCAAGGCCTGTAGCGGAGTCAGTGGCCGTTGCAAGCTGCTCGACGCCCAGCGTCCTGAGCAGTTGGGAGAGTAGTTGTAAGTAGGTGAGGTCGCTGTCTACAATCAGCACCTTGAGTGTGTCGGGTAGTTGCATGGGTAGCGGGTATTGGCTGACAAGGTTATGGTTTTGTGATTGCACGGTGTGCGCCCGGGTATGTACAGGGTTTAGGGGCAGCAGCTTTACTACCTCCATCAGCAACTAAACAACAGGGCGCCGGGCAAATATACCAACAATGCATAATAATCCCAGCTGTTGCTAAAAAAATCGGGATAAAAGGCTGATTGTATGTGTTTTTTGCAAATATAATAAGGTCGGTGAGCGCTCATTTGGCTTTGCCGTCCCGGGGCAGCGCCTTGCCGGCGGCTGCGCGCCCGTGCAGGGGTGGGGCGGATGAAAATCCGGCCCGGGCAGGGGGGGATGCAAAAATTCTTTTTTGTCTGTAGGGCTGATTGATGCGTCTGTCTATGTCATTCATTCGTTCGGTATTTCAGACGAACAGAAACGGGTGCACGTAATCAAAGAATTGCTAGCTTTATGCGCAAGCTGCTGTAAACTGGCGTTTTGTACCCGGCTAAAGAGGGTAGCAGCAGCGCATAAAGAAGCAATATTCACCTCAGCAGGGGACAGGTGCTGCCGCCCCGCCGGCTTTTATGCTTTTTTCAAAAAGCAGGCCGGGGGGGGAGTGCCGGAGGCAAAAAGCATCCTGCTTTGGGGGCTTTTTTTACACCTAAAAAAACGCATGGCAGGCGCCATGCGACGGACAAAAGGAGAGAACTCCCGAAAAGCCTGTGCGAAAGACGCCTGACGAGCGCCCAAAGTACTGGTTTTATGCGACAGCTATACCGAATCCAACGACCATCCCGCTTCGGCGAGCGGCGGCTGCCGAGCTAAAGCGGATGTATACGATCATACACATGAAAAAAACCACCAACGACCTGCGCCTCGGACTGTCTGCACTGGCCTGCCTCATCGCCTTGCTGCTGAGCAGCAGCGCTCCGCTGTTCGCACAGAATGTGCGAGGCGGCTCGGTGGGCGATCCCACCGCTCTGCTCGATCTGCAGAGTACCTCCAAGGGGCTTTTGCTGCCGCGCATGAGCAGCGCCGAGCGCTCCGCCATCGTCAACCCGGCGGAGGGGCTTCTCATCTACAATACCAATCTGGGGTGTATCGAACTCAACATCGGGAGCAGCGCCAGCCCGAAATGGGGCTGCATACTGGCCATGAACGGCCGCATAGCGGGCATCGACTGCGGGGCGGCTGTCCTGTCCGACAGCCTGATCGTAGCCACCACCAACCGTGTGGACGTGACCATTCCTTACACCGGCGGCAATGGCAGCTTTTATACCGGCCAGGCGGTCGCCTCGACAGGCGTCACCGGCCTTACGGCCGAGCTCCTGTCGGGCGCCTTCGCCAATGGCAGCGGCAGCCTGACCTACACCATCACGGGTGTCCCTTCTGCCAAAGGTACGGCCAGCTTTGCGCTCAGCGTCGGCGGGCAGACCTGCACCCTCAGCCTGCCCGTCTCGGGCTGCGGCGCCTTCGTCGGCATCGGCCAGTGGAAAGAGTTTATGTGCCACAACCTCGGTGCCAACACCAGCGCAGACCCCTTCCTGCCCGGCTGGGAGCTGATCGGCAACTACTACCAGTGGGGCCGCAACCCGGGCTGCTTCGGCCGCGATGGCATCGATGGCGTTAACCCCTGCAGCAGCCCGGTCTACGGCGCCGCCGGCCCCTGGGGCGCCACGACAGCTGATGATAATGCGGGGGGGATTGCGGGTTGGGGTTCGGACGCCCCGGATGGCGCCTGGCTGGATGACGTAAAAACGGCCAATGACCCCTGCCCTGCGGGCTTTCGGGTGCCGACAAAAGTACAATGGGATGGGTTGGCCAACGAGAGTATAAATCCGCCTGTATTCTTTGGCACATGGGCGGATATGTCAAACAATTACAGCAGTGGTATCAGGTTTGGTAATGCATTATTCTTACCGGCTGCAGGCCAGCGGACTTTTGGGGGCTCGCTGATTTATCGTGCGAGTTATGGGGCATATTGGAGTAGCACGGTTGTTGGGACCAGCGCAAGGGAATTCAGAATGACGCCCCAGGGTACCTACACATTCTTTGTTAGTGCCCGTAGCTTCGGTAATTTAATACGGTGTGTGGCTGAGTAGTCCTTCCTGCAACCGGGGGGTATTAGGGGAATCCTCAGACTTGACAGCGTTTTTTTACAGCACACTGGCAGGATAAAAAGAGGTGATTCGATCTGCTAGTTGCGCTTTGATGTTTACAATATCGTGCCGGCATTTTGTGTGTAAAATATTAATTATGAATTAATTATGATACAATTGAGTGATGCGGTTTTTCTTCGGTCAATGACACTGCTATGCCTGGTAGTACCATTGCTTGTCTGGAATGTTGAAAAGTTGCAGGCACAAAATATCATGGGCGGGGCTGTGGGCGACCCCAGTGCCCTTCTGGACATGCAAAGCAGCGACAGAGGCCTGCTAATTCCGCGGATGACTAGCGCCCAGCGCTCTGCCATTGTCAGCCCGGCGGCAGGCCTGATGATTTACAATACAACGCTTCAGTGTATTGAACTCAACAGTGGCAGCAGCACGAATCCCAATTGGAGCTGTTTGAGAGGTGTCGGAGAGTGTTCCGCGCTGGACTGCACAGCAGCTACGCTGACCGATAGCCTGATAGCAGGATATCCTGCACGCAGTGTGGCCGTTTCGATTCCCTATGTCGGGGGGAATGGTGGTCTGATAAATGGACAGGAAGTTGTCTCGGCCGGCGTGACAGGCCTTACTGCCTCGCTTTCAAGTGAGTTTTTTGCGAATGGTAGCGGCAGGCTTGTGTATACCATTACAGGCACACCTTCGGGATCCGGCACAGCCAGTTTCGAACTTGCTGTAGGCGGACAATCCTGTACGCTGAATGTACGGGTAATCAACCGTTGTGGTGCTTACGTTTCGGCCGGCGAATGGAAAGAATTTCAGTGTCACAACTTGGGGGCCAATACCGCAGCAGACCCATTTTCGCCAAGCTGGGAACTAATCGGCAATTACTACCAGTGGGGTCGTAATCCTGCCTGCTTTGGCCGCGATGGCACCGATGGCGTTAACCCCTGCAGCAGTCCGGTGCAGGGAGCTGCAGGCCCTTGGGGAAATACGACAAGCAACGATAATGCCGGGCTTATTACCGGCTGGGATGTATCATCGGCAGCAACGGATGCCTGGCAGGACGCTGTCAAGACGGCCAACGATCCCTGTCCCGCAGGTTTTCGGGTGCCAACGCGGAATCAGTGGAGTGGTATAACCAACAGAGGATTGAATAGCCGTCAATATGTAGGTACCTGGCCTAGTTCATCTACCAACTACAGCAGTGGCATAAAAATAGGCGGAGCACTTTTTTTGCCGGCAACGGGTTTTCGCAGCAGTAGTAATGGGGAGTTGTTCCAGCGTGGTCTAACCGGTTATTACTGGAGTAGTTCTGCATCTCCCGGTCCTTTATTCCTTGTGATCAGTAGCAATCAATTGTCCATTGCCAGTGGACCTGGTTTCCCGACAGGCAGTAGTCTCCGTTGTATTGCTGAGTAGGGCTGCGATCTGTTGCCGGCCATGATGATTTTTCAGCAGGGCTTCGTCGGATGGCTTAGGTCGGTAAAAATAGGTGTACACAGCCACCGATGATTACTCAGACTTTGACAATTCCGATTGGTATGAGAACCATGGTTGTTGGTAGGGCAGTAACAATCCGGATGCCCTGTGCGCGGCGGGATAACAGATTGTTGACGGATAAAAAATAGCAGGGTGTATGCGCTTTTGTCCATTGGACATAAGCAAGCTGCGCTCAAAAAAAGGTTCAGAATATCACTCATTATCCTGCTGCGATAACTCACAGGCAGCACAACTTAAGTATACACCAGCGTGATATGATACACAGCTTACACAAGAAAATTCTACCCCTCCGGATCAGCCTTTGGGGATTGCTCCTGTCCGTAATTCTCGCTTGTCAGGCCGGACAGCTACAGGCACAAAATGCCATCGGTGGTTCCGTAGCGGATCCCAGCGCTATCCTGAATCTTCAGAGCAATGACAAGGGGGTCTTGATTCCGCGCATGACCACTGCTCAGCGTACAGCCATCGCCAATCCTGCTGTCGGACTTATGATTTACAATACCAGTCTCGGCTGCGTGGAGATAAACGCCGGAACGCCCGGTAACCCGGACTGGAATTGTCTGTTCGCACTGGCCGGAGAAGTGGCTACCATCGATTGTGGGGCTGCCACCGGGATTATCTCTCTTATTAAAAACAACCCTGTTTCGGATCTCAGTCTGTCCATACCCTATACCGGAGCCAGCGGGGGCTTCTACAGCAGTCAGACGGTAGCCTCTACAGGCGTGACGGGCTTGACAGCTACTATAAGTGCAGGAAGATTCAGTTACGATACGGGTAATATCAGCTGTAGCATCACCGGCACACCTACCGAAGAAGGCGTTGCCACTTTTGCACTGAGCATAGGCGGACAAGATTGCAGTCTTAGTCTGCCGGTCATTGCCGGTTGTGGCGCCTACGTAGCCAGTGGTGTTTGGTGGGAATTTATGTGCCATAATCTGGGGGCCAACACCCAGGCAAATCCCTTCATCCCCAGTTGGGAACTGAACGGGAATTACTACCAGTGGGGACGCAATCCGACCTGTTTTGGACGGGATGATGTCGATGCCGCCAACCCCTGCAGCAGTCCGGTCTATGGGGCAGCAGGTCCCTGGGGTAATACGACGGGCAACGACAATGCGGGGGCTATCACAGGCTGGAGTACGACTTCTGCGGCGAACGGTGCGTGGCTAGATGACAGCAAGACAGTCAATGATCCCTGCCCGACTGGCTGGCGGGTACCGACGTTTGATCAATTGTTCTCATTGTGGACTGATTGGCTTAACCCCAGAATGTTGGTAGGTGTATGGACGACTAGTACAACCAACTACAGCGTGGGCTACAGGTTTGGACAGTTTTTGTTTTTGCCGGCTGCCGCCGGCCAACGGTCAAACTTCAATGGTTTGCTGTTCTCCCGGGGCTACAGCGGCAACTACTGGAGTAGTTCGGAGAGCATCAACAGTGCGAAGTCCATAGGCTTCTATAACAATAGCTTAAACACGAACTCCTACATTCGCACCAGTGGGTTCTCCTTGCGGTGTGTCGCAGAGCCTCCTCCGGCTACGCTCACGGGTTTGGATTGTACCGGTTCTTCCAACGTTGGCAGGCCCGTTGTAAATGTAGCTACCAGTGGTGTTAGCATTATCATACCTTACTCTGGTGGTAATGGAGGAATTTACAGCAGCCAGTCGGTAAGTTCTACCGGTGTAACTGGCTTGACAGCCGTGCTGGATGCGGGTACTTTAAGAAGTTTTGGTACTATTACGTATACAATTACAGGTATACCCGCTGCCGTCGGTACAGCCAGCTTTGAATTGAGTATCGGCGGTCAGAGCTGTACAGTCAACTTACCGGTGTTGGCAGCGGCTACCATCAGCAGCCTCAATTGTGGGGATGCTTCTAACATTGGTACACTGACGGCAGGTATTGCCAATAGTGCGAGCAGCAGCCTGCCCTATACAGGAGGTAATGGCGGCACCTACAGCGGGCAGGTAATCAGTTCAAGCGGGGTGACGGGTCTTACAGCCACCCTCAGTCCGGGCGCCTTTGCCATAGGCAGTGGTAGTTTGCTATTTGTCATCACAGGTATACCTTCTGGGCCGGGGATAGCCAGCTTCGCAGTCAATATAGGGGGACATAGCTGTACGTTCAGCCTCACAGTGGCTACGCTAACTGTCGGTAACTGCGGCGCCTTTGTGGCCGCCGGCGTATGGAAGCAGTTTATGTGCCATAACCTGGGCGCCAATACAAGCGCAGACCCCTTCACGCCCAGTTGGGAGCTGAACGGGAATTACTACCAGTGGGGTCGCAATCCGACCTGCTTTGGACGGGATGGTATTTATGCCCCTGATCCCTGTAGCAGTCCGGTGTATGGGGCTGCTGCTCCCTGGGGTAATACGACAGCCAATAACAATGGTGGACAAATTACAGGCTGGAGTGATACCGCTGCAGCCAACGGTGCGTGGGTAGATGGCAGCAAGACGGTCAATGATCCCTGCCCGGCAGGTTGGCGTGTACCGACGGCTGCTCAGTTGGGAACGTCGGGCTTGTTAAATACTACGCTGAACCCTCGGACGTCGGTGGGAAGCTGGACAGCCAGTTCAACTAACTATGGAACGGGCTATATGTTCGGGCAGTCTTTATTTTTACCAGCGACCGGCTATCGGAGCAGAAGTGGCCAGTTGGACGGCCGGGGCAGCGTCGGCAGCTACTGGAGTAGTACGGAGAGTGGCAGCGATGCGCTGTACCTGTACTTCAGCAGCAGTGTCACCTCCATGTTCACCTTCAATCGCGCCAGCGGATTCTCCTTGCGGTGTGTAGCAGAATAATCCGACAATTTATCTATTCGACAATTTAAATAAAAAAAGCCGATTGCTGCAGGCTCCGGCATACAGCAATCAGCTTTCCACCACCGCGAAGCGGTCAAATTTTTTTAAAAATGACAACAGCAGAGAAGCCGGTGCAGGAAGATGGCCATCCTGTCCGACGCAGCAAGCAAGGCGTCTTTGGGACGGCCTGTGGGGAGAGCGCCCTGCTGCTCTGCAGCCGGCGGCTGCTCAAAGTGCAGGAGAGCGGGTACAAATCAGTTGACAGCCAAACGCAGCAACAATCACGTTGTAAGTAAATGAACAGCAAGCTTATGCATAATTCACCCGCAGTTGCAAGGAGCATTGTTAAAATCACCGCAGGCGGTGCCTGCCTTTTGTAATAAAAAAGCAAGCCACACATACGCATGAAAATAATGCAAACAAAATCCCTGTTCAGTGCACTGTTGCTCGTCCTCTTCCTGCCCGCCACCGCCCAGGACATCCAGCTGCACTTCCCCCACTTTGCGGGCAAGCAGTGGGACCTGCTCTTTTTGCGCGCCCAGTCGCAGGACACCGTCCTCAGCGGCATCATCCCGCCCGACGGGCGGGTGCTGCTGCGCATACCGCCGGCGCGGCAGGGCTACCGCGGCATGGCGCGCTGGATGCTGCGCGAAGGCGGCGGCATCGACATGATCCTCAACAACGAAAACTTCTCCGTCGAATGCCTGTCGGACCAGCCCAATGACGACAACATCATCTATACCGGCTCCGCCGAAAATGACTTCCTGCGGCGCAACCACCGCGAGCAGGAGCAGTTGCTGCAGCAGCATGAGGCTATCCGCATGCTGGAGCGCGCCTACGCGCCCGGGCATCCGCTCTACGCGGCAGCGGCGGCGGAAAAAAAAGAGCTGGCGCGCAGCTGGGCGGCGCACCGCGCCCGCCTCGCCGCCTCGCCGCTCTATGCCGCCCGCTTTCGCGAAATCGTAGACCTGACCCGCGGCATCGGCAGCGAGCTGGAGCAGAGCGAGCCCGACAAGGCGGCGGAAGTGGACGACTACCTCAGCCGCCGGCTGCCGTGGGAAGCGCTTTACACCAGCTACCACTGGAGCGGGGTGATCTACAACTGGGTGCAGATGCACAGCTTGTCGATCCGCAGCGACGCGGCCCTGCTGGCCAGCGCGCGCCGCATCCTGGCGCGGCTGCCGGAGGCGGAGATGTACACCTCTTTTTGCGAATACATGGCCCGCTATTTTGTGAAAGAAGGCAAAGACAGCCTGCTGACGGCCCTGGGGCCGGAGATCAAAGCCAGCGGCAAGCTGCTGCGCAGCGATGGCCTGTTGGCGCAGTTTGCGGCCCTGCAGGCGGGCGAGCAGGCGCCCGACCTGATTTTTGCGCGGCTGGCGGCTACGGAGGAAGGCTATGCGGTAAACATTCTGCGCAGCGGCGAGCTGTCGGACCGCTACAGCCTGCTGCTTTTTTACCAAAGCGGCTGCGGCCCCTGCGAGAGCAGCCTGACGGAGCTGCAGGGCAGCTACGGGCTGCTGCGGGAAAAAGGGGTGCGGCTGCTGGCCATTTCAGCGGATACGGACCGTCAGGTTTTTGAAGAAACGGCCGCCGGCCACCCCTGGCCGGATAAGTTCTGCGATGAGCAGGGCATGGCGGGGGTCAACTTCCGGCGCTATGGGGTGGTGGGGACGCCCACGCTTTTTTTGCTGGATGAGAAAGGACAGATCGTGCTGCGGACCGCTGCTGTGCAGGCGGTGTTGTCGCGGCTGTAAATATATAGTATAGACACAGGAACGCCCGAAGACTGCCGAGGCAGTTGTGGACAAATTGTAATCGCTATGAAAAATGCTGGACGAATCACCTGGTATGGTTGGTGGCTGCCGGGGCTGTTGCTCTGGGCGCTGCCGCTCAGGGGGCAGTATATTGTCAATGAGTGTGAGTGGAATAACGAACTGACGATCATCGGGGAGTCGCAGCTGCTGGTGAATCCCGGCGGCGTTTTTATCAATCGGGGGGTCGTTGAGTATCGGGGGGTGACCAGCCTGGTCAATGAGGGGGGCTTCTCGGGGGAGGGGGTTCTCTGTACGGCGCTCTACCCGGGCCCCTGTGATCCTGCTGCCGGCAGCAGCGGGCTCAATGTGTTTGATGGCAGTCAGTCGCTCACGACCATCGGGGGGGCGAGTCCGTTGAGTATGCATGCGGTGACTTTGTCGCGCGATATTGTGCTGGCCAATGAGTGGCAGATCGTGCATTCTTTTGGCTGGCTGGCGGGCCTGGTGACGACCGACAGGAGCCAGCCGGCGCATCGCCTGCACTGGATAGGCGGTAGTTACAGCGGGGCGACGGCCGGCCGGCATGTCAATGGCTATGCGGCCTGGTCGGGTGATGGCTACTTTAGTCTGCCCGTGGGCGATGGCAGCAAGCTGCAGCCGCTGGGGGTGGTGGGCGACTGCAGCACGGACTTCAGTGCTGCCTATTTTTCGGGTCACCCGGGCAGCGCCAGCTTGCCGGCCGGGGCGCCTTTTGATACCGATTCCATCGACGGGAGTCTGGGCGGGGTATCTACCCTGGAGTACTGGGATGTCAACGGTAGTGCTACGACCAGCATTCGCCTGCATTTTGATACGGACAGCGGGCTGGAGGCTAACATAAACGATCTTTCCCAGCTTTTTGTAGCCGGCTGGGATGGTCATCGCTGGGTAAATCTGGGCAATGTGGCGACGACCGGCACATTGGGGGGCAGCGGTAGTGTGGAGTCGGAGCCGCTCATTCCGGACATGTACCTGGCGTATACATTTGGTTTTCTCTGCACGCCTGTGTTTACGCTTACGGGCAGCACCATCTGTGCTTCGCCCGGGGGCGATGGCAGCATGACCTACGACTCTTCGCTTACGGGGGTGCTTTATCAGTTGTACAATGCTGCCGACATTCCTGTGCAGGCGCCGCTGCCGGGTACGGGGGATACGCTCCGCTGGTCGGGTTTGCCGGCCGGCAGCGGCTATTATGTGCTGTCAACGGTGGTGGCCAGTGGCTGCTCGGTGGCTTCAGATACGGCTTCGGTGCTGTCGGTACCGGCGGTGACCGCCAATGCAGGGGCAGATCTTACGATATGTGTTGATGATACTTCGGTAAGCTTGTCGGGCAGTATAGGCGGTGGCGCTGTCAGTGGCAGTTGGACGAGCGCCGGCGGCGGGAGTTTTGCCGATGCGGCGGCCCTGTCGACGACCTATATGCCGGCTGCTGCCGATGTGGCGGCCGGCAGCGTGGCGCTGACGCTCACGACCAATGACCCTGCGGGCCCTTGCCCTGCGGTGAGCGATGTGCTGCTGATTACTTTCAGTCCGCCGGCTACCGCCCAGGCGGGGGCCGACCAGACGCTCACGGCTTGTGCGGGCGGACAGGTAACGCTGTCGGGCAGCGTGGGCGGCTCGGCGGGCAGCGGGAGCTGGACGAGCAGCGGTACGGGCACCTTTGCCAATGCGGGGGCGCTGGCGACGGTCTATACCCCCAGTGCTGCCGATCTGGCGGCGGGGGTGATTACGCTGAGTCTGACGACCGACGATCCTGCGGGTACCTGCCCGGCGGTGATCGATGCGCTTACAGTGTCCTTCGATTGTGATGCTGACGGACTCGGCAATGCGCAGGAGGCGGCGCTGGGTACGGATGCCTACAATGCCGATACCGACGGGGACGGGCAGCCGGACGGGGCTGAGGTGACGGGCGGCAGCGATCCGCTGGATGCCTGCGACCCGCTGCAGCCGGCGGGCTACAGTGGCTATGTGGCGGCCAATACGATCTGGGCGGCGGCTGACTGCGATGGCGACGGGCTGAACAATGGCGCTGAGGCAGGGGCAGGTACGGATCCCTACAATACCGATACCGATGGTGACGGGCTGGCCGATGCGGATGATACAGAGGCCCTGAATCCTTGTGTGCCCTACGGCGGGGCGTCCTTCGATCCGGCCAATGCTGTATGGTCAGCGGCCGACTGCGATGGCGATGGCCTGTCCAACGGTGCTGAGGTGACGGCTGGCAGTGATCCTTTTGATGCCTGCAGCCCTGTGCAGGCGGCAGGCTATGCGGCTTACGAGCCGTCTAATCCTGTATGGGCGGCGGCCGATTGCGATGGCGACGGCCTGACCAACGGGCTTGAAGCGGCAGCCGGGGATGATCCTTATGATGCTTGTAGCCCTGCGCAGGCAGTGGGCTATACGGGCTATGTAGCAACGAATGCCGTATGGATCGCCGCTGACTGCGACGCTGACGGGCTGAGCAACGGTGCAGAGTTTATCGCCGGCACCGACCCCTACAACGCCGATACCGACGGCGACGGCCTGGGCGACAACACAGAATCCCAAAACAACAGCGACGCGCTGGATCCCTGCGACCCTTCGCAGGCAGCGGGCTACACGGGCTACGTAGTAACGAATGCACTATGGACTGCCGCCGACTGCGACAGCGACGGCCTGAACAACGGAGTGGAGGCGACCGCCGGCACCGACCCCTACAATGCCGATACCGACGGCGACGGCCTGAGCGACGGCACAGAGTCCCAAAACAGCAGCGACGCGCTGGATCCCTGCGACCCCGCGCAGCCAGCCGGCTACACGGGCTACGTAGTAACGAATGCCGTATGGACTGCCGCCGACTGCGATGGCGATGGCCTTAACAACGGCGTCGAGGCAACTGCCGGCACCGACCCCTACAACGCCGACACCGACGGCGACGGCCTGAGCGACAACACAGAGTCCCAAAACAGCAGCGACGCACTCGACCCCTGCGACCCCGCACAGCCAGCCGGCTACACGGGCTACGTAGTAACGAATGCTATATGGACTGCCGCAGACTGCGACGCTGACGGCCTGAACAACGGCGTCGAGGCGACCGCCGGCACCGACCCCTACAACGCCGATACCGACGGCGACGGCCTGGGCGACAACACAGAGTCCCAAAACAGCAGCGACGCGCTTGACCCCTGCGATCCTGCGCAGGCAGCCGGCTACACAGGCTACGTATCAACAAATGCCGTATGGACTGCCGCCGACTGCGACGGCGACGGCCTGAATAACGGCGTCGAGGCAACTGCCGGCACCGACCCCTACAACGCCGACACCGACGGCGACGGCCTGAGCGACAACACAGAGTCCCAAAACAGCAGCGACGCGCTTGATCCCTGCGACCCCGCACAGCCAGCCGGCTACACGGGCTACGTAGTAACGAATGCACTATGGACCGCCGCCGACTGCGATGGCGATGGCCTCAACAACGGCGTCGAGGCAACTGCCGGTACCGACCCCTACAACGCCGATACCGACGGAGACGGCCTAAGCGACAACACAGAGTCCCAAAACAGCAGCGACGCGCTTGATCCCTGCGACCCCGCACAGCCAGCCGGCTACACGGGCTATGTGGTAACTAATACCGTATGGACCGCCGCCGACTGCGATGGCGATGGTCTTAACAACGGCGTCGAGGCGACCGCCGGCACCGACCCCTACAACGCCGACACCGACGGAGACGGCCTGAGCGACGGCACAGAGTCTCAAAACAACAGCGACGCGCTTGACCCCTGCGACCCTGCACAGCCAGCCGGCTACACGGGCTACGTAGTAACGAATGCTATATGGACTGCCGCCGACTGCGACGCTGACGGCCTGAACAACGGCGTCGAGGCAACCGCCGGCACCGACCCCTACAACGCCGACACCGACGGCGACGGCCTAAGCGACGGCACAGAGTCCCAAAACAGCAGCGACGCGCTTGATCCCTGCGACCCCGCACAGCCAGCCGGCTACACGGGCTATGTGGTAACTAATACCGTATGGACCGCCGCCGACTGCGATGGCGATGGTCTTAACAACGGCGTCGAGGCGACCGCCGGCACCGACCCCTACAACGCCGACACCGACGGCGACGGACTGAGCGACGGCACAGAATCCCAAAACAGCAGCGACGCGCTTGATCCCTGCGATCCTTCGCAGCCAGCCGGCTACACGGGCTACGTAGTAACAAATGCTATATGGACTGCCGCCGACTGCGACGCTGACGGGCTTAACAACGGCGTCGAGGCAACTGCCGGTACCGACCCCTACAACGCCGATACCGACGGAGACGGCCTAAGCGACAACACAGAGTCCCAAAACAGCAGCGACGCGCTTGATCCCTGCGATCCTGCGCAGGCAGCCGGCTACACAGGCTACGTAGTAACGAATGCTATATGGACCGCCGCCGACTGCGACGCTGACGGCCTGAACAACGGCGTCGAGGCGACCGCCGGCACCGACCCCTATAACGCCGACACCGACGGCGACGGCCTGAGCGACGGTACAGAGTCCCAAAACAGCAGCGACGCGCTTGACCCCTGCGACCCCGCACAGCCAGCCGGCTACACGGGCTACGTAGTAACGAATGCTATATGGACTGCCGCCGACTGCGACGCTGACGGCCTGAACAACGGCGTCGAGGCAACCGCCGGCACCGACCCCTACAACGCCGATACCGACGGAGACGGCCTAAGCGACAACACAGAGTCCCAAAACAGCAGCGACGCGCTTGATCCCTGCGACCCCGCACAGCCAGCCGGCTACACGGGCTATGTGGTAACTAATACCGTATGGACCGCCGCCGACTGCGATGGCGATGGTCTTAACAACGGCGTCGAGGCGACCGCCGGCACCGACCCCTACAACGCCGACACCGACGGCGACGGCCTGAGCGACAGCACAGAGTCCCAAAACAGCAGCGACGCGCTTGATCCCTGCGATCCTGCGCAGGCAGCCGGCTACACAGGCTACGTAGTAACGAATGCTATATGGACCGCCGCCGACTGCGACGCTGACGGCCTGAACAACGGCGTCGAGGCAACCGCCGGCACCGACCCCTATAACGCCGACACCGACGGCGACGGCCTGAGCGACG
>CAYTVG010000018.1:0-68376 GCA_964441755.1 uncultured Saprospiraceae bacterium | reverse complement strand
GCTGTTGTTTTCAGGAGTCCCGTAGGGACGTGATGTGGGTAGTCCCGTAGGGACGCGAGGTGGGTAGCAAACACCGGAGCTGTTGTTTTCAGGAGTCCCGTAGGGACGTGATGTGGGTAGTCCCGTAGGGACGCGAGGTGGGTAGCAAACACCGGGGCCGTTGTTTTTA
Source organism: uncultured Saprospiraceae bacterium (assembly GCA_964441755.1). Lineage (GTDB taxonomy): Bacteria > Bacteroidota > Bacteroidia > Chitinophagales > Saprospiraceae > JAUMBM01. Next base: position 68,207 of record CAYTVG010000018.1, on the reverse strand, counting down.
GGAGTCCCGTAGGGACGTGATGTGGGGAATCCCGTAGGGACGTGATGTGGGTAGCAAACACCGGGGCCGTTGTTTTCAGGAGACCCGTAGGGACGCGAGGTGGGTAGAAAACAACAACCCCGGTATTTCCTATGGCGCATTTTCGCACAGTAAAAGTCAGGTACAACGCGTAATTCAATATATTCAAGAACAAGAAACCCACCATGCCAAGAGAAGTTTCTTGGAGGAGTATATTGATATCCTAAAAAAATTTGAAGTTACATACGATGAACGGTATATTTTCAAACCGTTGGAATAATGGATGATGGAGAATCATACCCACATTTCGTCCCTACGGGACTCTGGAAAACACCGGGGGCCGTTGCTACCCATATCACGCCCCTAACGGGGCTTCCAACCTACGGAAAACAGCACCAATCATCCTGCCTAACGGGGCTTCCAATCTACGGAAAACAGCACCAATCATCCTGCTTAACGGGGCTTCCAATCTACGGAAAACAGCACCAATCGTCCTTGTTGCAGCCCCTATATAACCACACATAGATTGCAGAAAAAATCGTAATCATGTGCATTGTACACTAGTGACCAGCTTACTGTCCACCGCCAGATACCGAAATATTCAAAATTTCGTCCGTATGATTTATTTCCACTTTGGGGGGCTAGTTCTCAATACCCATTATATTTGACCAAGAACCAAATTGTAAGTACTTTTCTACCCTAAGGCAGCTGCTGATCATGCCCGTGGACTGTTTCCTGACCCCTGTTTTTTGTTGGAAAAATTAGCTCATCGTCTGCCTTCGGTAAATTTTGAAAGAAAATTTGCCAAAGGCAGGCGATGAGTTCAAAATATTTTTCACTGTCGTCTTCAACAAGACAAGTATTCAGATAATTATAGAATTTTACTAATTATCTTCACAAAAACAGGCAACCATTTAAACCTTTGCACACCTATCCTGTCAAATGCTACATTATTCATTGCTAACCACCCCCGCATGATTCCAAGATTTCATTTTCCTGCCGTAAATCTGCTGTTGGCAGCCTTACTGCTGCTGACCTCATCCTGTCAAAAAGATGAGCCTACGCTCCCGCAAGCCGAAGCTGATCAGGCAGTTCTGCGTACCTACCTCAACATTTCGCTGGATGCCATCCCTAACTATGCCAACCCGGTGATGCCTGCCCACTATGGGCCCAACATACTCAATACAGACAATTCGAACACGCTCAACCCGCTGACTGACAACGGTGCTCTGTTGGGACGCGTACTTTTCTATGACAAGCAACTGAGCGTCAACCAGACGATCTCCTGCGCCAGCTGCCACTTGCAGTCCAATGGTTTCACGGATGCACGGGTACTCAGCCCGGGCTTCGCCGGGGAGCTGACCGGCAAGCACTCCATGCGGCTGGCCAATGCTCGTTTTTATGCCGGCCGGTCGATGTTTTGGGACAAACGAGCCCGGGATCTGGAGGATCAGGTCACGCAACCTATCAAAGATCACGTGGAAATGGGTTTTGACGCCGACGGTGGCGGTATGCCTGCTTTGGTGAGCCGGATGAAGAACCTGCCCTATTACCCGGTATTATTCCGGCGGGCTTTTGGCAGCGAAGAGATTACGGAGGATTATATGCGGCGGGCGCTGGCGCAGTTTGTGCGCAGCATCGTATCCGTCGACAGCAAGTTTGACGCCGGCTTTTCGCAGGTATTCAACCCCGCCACCCCGGGTGGCGGCCTCGGACAGCCTTTTCCCAATTTTTCCCCCCAGGAAAATCTGGGTAAGCAGCTTTTTTTACAGTCGCTCGCCCCGGGTGTGGGTAGCTGTGCCAGCTGCCATACGCCCCCGACCTTCAGCCTCACGCCCACCAGCCTCAGCAATGGGCTCAACGCCGGCGAGACGGTTGTTTTCAAATCTCCCTCCCTCAAAAATGTTGGCCTCACAGGTCCTTATATGCACGGCGGCCAACTGGCTACGCTGGAAGATGTCATAGAACACTACAACAGTGGTATACAGGATGGACCTGCGCTGGATCCCAGGCTGCGCATGCCGCCGCCACCGCAAACGCAACAGCCGCCGCGACCTGCCAGGCTCAACCTGACAGCCGAACAAAAAGCAGCACTGGTGGCCTTTTTGCAAACGCTGACCGATACGAACCTCATCGCCGATACTCGCTTCAGCGATCCTTTCATACGCTAAACAATCTTCAATATAGAGAAGTATGGATAGAAGAGCAACGCTTGCGACCCTGCTGGGGCGCAACCAGCAACAAAAGCAGACGACCACTGTCCGGCCATTGGTGACGACCGGACTCGAGCCCTATGGAGGCCCGTGGACCCGGGAAACGGCAGCTCATCTGCTGCGCCGCGCTACCTTTGGTCCCGATAAGGCACTCATCAACAGCTGCCTGGCTATGGGGCTGGATGCTGCTGTCGAACAGTTGTTTGCAGAACTGCCGGCCCCACAGCCGCCAGTGTATTACGACTTCAGCGATGACCCCAATGCAGGCTTGTTTACTACCTGGGTGAATGCGCCTTTCAATCCGACGGTTACCGGTTTACAGGCTGCGAGGGCACGCAGTCTGCGTGCCTGGATGGCCGATCTGCTGTACAGCGAGGGTATGTCCATACGGGAAAAACTCACGCTCTTTTGGCACAACCATTTTGCTATCAACAATATCAATGATGCCCGCTTCAACTACGTCTATATCAACACGCTGCGGCAGCATGCCTGGGGCAACTTCCGGCAGCTGGTCAAGGCGATGACGATTGATCCGTCTATGCTGCGGTTCCTCAATGGCAACCAGAATACCCGTGTGGCGCCCAACGAAAACTATGCGCGCGAGCTGCTGGAGCTTTTTACCATCGGCAAAGGGCCACAGGTGGGACCCGGTGACTATACCCACTATACAGAAGAGGATGTCATTCAGATGGCCAGAGTTCTCACCGGCTGGCGCGACCGCGGCTTCAATACCCAAAATGCTGCCCTGCCGATCGAAGGATTTTTTACCGCCAGCAGGCACGATACTGGCACTAAAACCCTCAGTGCGCGTTTTGACAATGTCAGCATCGCCAATATGGGTGCGCAGGAGTACAGCCACCTCATCGATATCATCTTTAGCAAGCGGGAGGTGGCGCGCTTTATATGTCGCAAGCTCTACCGCTGGTTTATCTACTACCAGCTTGATGAAACGACCGAGGCCAATGTGATTGAGCCGATGGCACAACTGCTCATCGACAGTGATTTTGAAATTAAACCCGTAGTGCAGGCGCTGCTGCGCAGTGCACATTTTTTTGACATGCGCAGCGTAGGACCGATGATCCGCAACCCGCTGGATTACATCCTGGCAACCGTCAAAACGACCCGGGCACCGCTGCCTGCCAATCAGGCAACACGGGCGGCTGTTATGTTCAGGCTCTTTCAGACCGCAGGGCTGATGGAGATGAACTGTCTCAACCTGCCCGACGTCGCCGGCTGGAAGGCCTACTACCAGGAGCCTCTCTACTATCGGTCATGGATTACGGCCAACACCCTGCAGGCGCGGTCCGGCTTTATACGGTCAATGTCAGGTACAGGTATTATCATTGCAGGATTCAGGTTCAGGGTACAGCCGCTGGAGTGGGTCGCCTCCTTCGATGACCCCTACAATCCTGTTGCCCTCATTGAGGAGATGGTCTCGCTGCTGTGCCCGCAGCCGCTCGCACCCAACCAGTACGCTGCACTTAAGGAAGCATTGATTCCCGGTCTGCCCGATTATGTGTGGGGAGCAGAGTACGGAGAATACGTCGACAACCCCAACAATGCGGCTGTGAGAGATTCTGTGACCCTCAAGCTTCGCAACCTGTTGAACGTGCTGCTGGGGCTGCCGGAATTTCACCTTAGTTAATCCATCCTGATCGAGCTAACCATGAAAAGAAGATCATTTCTCAAGCATACAGGCCAGGCACTGGCCCTTCCTGTCTTCCTCAACGGCTTACCCGTATCGGCCATCAGTCGCTCATCGCTCTTTGGCAATATGAACAGCAACAGCGATCGCGTGCTGGTGCTCATACAGCTCAACGGGGGCAACGATGGCCTCAACATGGTCATCCCGGTGGATCAATACGACGGCCTGGCCAATGTCCGGGGCAATATTCTGCTGCCACAGTCAAGCTTGTTGTCCCTGACAGACACAACTGCCCTGCATCCTTCGATGGCGGGTGTACGGGGCTTGTATGACCAGGGTAAGCTGGGCATCGTACAGGCAGTCTCTTATCCCAACCAGGATCGCTCCCACTTCCGTAGCACCGACATCTGGACCTCCGGCTCCCCCGCCAACGAGTTTTGGCCCACCGGCTGGCTGGGGCGCTATATGGACAGTCAGTACGCCAATTTTCCGGATGGCTATCCCAATGCACAACACCCGCATCCTTTTGCGATCACTATGGGGACAGTGGTCACGGAGACCTGTCAGGGGACGGCAGCCAATTTTAGCATAGCAATCAACAATCCGCTTACGCTCTCGCCTATACTGGAGGGAGAACCCGGCAGTATCCCCAATACCCCCTATGGGCAGGAGCTGCAGTTTTTGCGTACCGCCATCTCGCAGACCAATGCATACGGAGCAGTCATTACCGAGGCTGCCAATATGGGCGCTAATACCGTTACCTACCCGGAAAGTAACCTGGCCAACCAGCTTAAAAATGTGGCGCTGCTCATCGCCGGCGGACTGCAGACGCGGGTGTATGTTGTCAATCTGGGTGGCTTCGACACCCATGCCAATCAGGCACAGCAAGGCAGCCCCACCCTGGGGGTACATGCCGAGCTGTTGCGCATCCTCTCTGAGGCCATGGCTGCTTTTCAGGCAGACCTGCAGGCACAGGGACTCGAGGAGCGCGTCATGAGTATGACCTTTTCGGAATTCGGCCGCCGCATACGATCCAATGACAGCCTCGGCACAGATCATGGTACCGCCGCGCCCCTGCTGATGTTTGGCTCCTGTGTCAATCCTGTGATTCTGGGCGAAAGCCCCGAAATCTCTGCCAATGCTACGGTAGATGAGGGTGTTGCCATGCAGCACGACTTCCGCGACTTGTATGGCTCAGTACTCATGGACTGGTTTGATGTACCCGAAGAGGACGTGCGCAACATGCTGTACGAAGATTTTACCCACCTGCCGGTCATACGAAGCTGCACAATGGTTGCTACCAACGACCCGCAGCCTGAGGCTGAAACCGATATCCGGCTCTACCCCAACCCTTGCCGCGACTGGACGAGGCTGCAGTTTGACAGCCGTAATGAAACCGTGCGTATCAGTCTGCTCAATGCCATGGGCGCTGAAATCAAAACCATTAGTAACCAGCGTTTCGCAGAAGGCAATCACGAATTATCCATCGACACATCGCAACTTGCTGCCGGTGCGTATTTTGTGCGGCTGCAACTCGCAGGCAGAGCGTATACCCGCCGGCTTATGAAACAGTAAGCCTGCTGAAAATGTATTGTTAGCATTCTATTAGGAAAATGATTACTTGTGCGGAGCCCCGGCAGCGGGGCTCCGTTCTTTTTTTAGCCGCCACCCCTGCCCCGCTCCACATTCTATCCCAAAAGCTGTATCTTTGCCCACCAAAAAACAGTCCATGGCCAACCTTACGGTAGAGCAGCGCTTGCAGCAGTTATTTGAAGACTGGGCGGGTGAGCCGCCTTCCCTGGTGTTGCCGCTGGCCCCCTCCGGCTCGGCGCGTATCTATTATCGCCTGCAGAGTGCCTCCAAATCTGCCATCGGTGCCTACAATCCCGACCTGCGGGAGAATACGGCCTTTGTGAGATTCTCACAGCATTTTCACCGAAAAGGGCTGCCCGTGCCGGAAATTTATGCCGAAAATCTCGAGCAGCATATCTACCTGCAGGAAGATCTGGGCTTCACGACACTCTACAGTTATCTGCTCAAGAAGGATGATTATTTTCCCGACTATCTGATACGCATCTACAAGCGTACGGTTGAGCAGCTCGCCCACCTACAGATTACGGGCAGCGAGGGGCTGGACTACAGCCTGTGCTACCCACGGGCCGATTTCGACCGGCAGTCGATGCAGTGGGATCTCAACTATTTCAAGTACTATTTTTTGCGCCTTGCCGGGGCGGTCTTCGACGAACAGGCGCTGGAAAATGATTTCAACAGGCTCTCAGATTTTCTGCTGGAAGCCCCCTCCGACTATTTCATGTTTAGGGATTTTCAGACCCGCAATATCATGATCAAAGCCGGGGAGCCTTATTTTATTGACTACCAGGGCGGCCGCCGGGGAGCGCTGCAGTACGACCTCGCCAGCCTGCTGTTTCAGGCCAAAGCCAACATCCCCGACGATATACGGCTCGAGTTGCTCAATCACTACATAGAGGCAGCCTCCAGATTGGTACCTATTGATCGTGAACAATTTATACAACAGTACTACGGCTTTGCACTCATCCGCTGTGTGCAGGTGCTGGGTGCTTACGGATTTCGGGGGCTGTATGAGCGCAAGGAACATTTTTTGCAGAGCATCCCCTATGCCATCAGAAACCTGAAGTGGTTGCTGGACCATGAAAAATTGACCATCGAGCTTCCGGCGCTGCGGGCCAGCGCCGATCAGATTATACGATCCAAGAAGTTTGAACCTTTTGATAAAATCAAGGCAAGCTCCAGCTTCCTGCAGGTGCGCATCGCCAGCTTTAGCTATAAAGGTGGCATACCTGAAGATCCCAGCGGCAATGGCGGTGGCTTTGTGTTCGATTGCCGCTTCATCAACAACCCCGGGCGCTATGAGCCCTATAAAAAACTTACCGGAAGGGATGAAGCTGTCATCAATTTTCTCCGCCACCACAGCCAGATGGATCGATTCCTCGATGATGTGTTCCGCATCGTTGACAGGGCTGTAGAAGATTACATCGACAGAAGTTTTACTGATTTGCAGATCAGCTTCGGTTGTACCGGCGGACAGCATCGTTCTGTCTTTGCGGCTGACCAGCTCGCCAGACACCTGACTGACAAGTATGGTCTGCAGATTCAGTTGACACACATTGAACAAGAAAAGAAAGGCTGGAAAAATGGATAATTTCACGGAAGAAAATCTCGACCCGGTCGACTGGGAAAAAACACGAGCACTGGCACACCAGATGGTCGATGACATGGTCAACTACCTGCGTGATGTGCGCGAGCGACCAGTCTGGCAGGCAACACCCGCAGCTACCCGTGAACTGGCCGGCAGGCCTCTGCCGGTCGGGCCTGATGCGATAGAGACTATCTATGAAGATTTTCGTACCCATATCCTGCCCTATACCAAGGGGAACATACATCCGCGCTTCTTTGCATGGGTACAGGGTACGGGTACCATCACTGCGGCACTGGCCGATTTTCTGGCTTCGACTATGAATCCCAATGTGACCATTGGTGACCATGCGGCTATGTATATCGATGCCCAGATTGTCAACTGGGCAAAGGAAATGTTCCATTTTCCTGCTACTGCCGGTGGTATGCTGGTGAGCGGTGCTACCATGGCCAACCTGACAGCGCTCACGGTGGCACGCAACAGCTACAATCCCTCCATTCGCAATAAAGGCTTGTACGTGCTGCGAGGTCATCTGGTGATGTATTGCTCAACAGAAACGCACAGTTGTGTACAGAAGGCGGCCGAAATGCTGGGGATTGGCCTCGAAGGTATGCGACAGATACCTGTCGATGAAAATTATCGCATCAATATCCGCGCCCTCGAGCAGCAAATAGCCGAAGATAAGGCTGCAGGCATGCTGCCCTTCTGCATCGTGGGCAATGCGGGTACCGTCAATACAGGCGCTGTCGACCCACTGGACGAGCTGCAGAAAATTTGCCGCCGCGAACGCCTGTGGTTTCACGTTGATGGTGCCTTCGGGGCGATGGCCTCCCTGCTGCCTGAATACGAGTCACAACTCAAGGCCATACGTACAGCCGACAGCCTGGCTTTCGACTGGCACAAATGGATGTACCTGCCCTACGAAGTGGGCTGTGTGCTGATTCGCGATGCCAAGCTGCAGCGGGCAGCTTTTGCCCTGCAACCCAACTACCTGCTGAGCCACGAACGGGGGCTGCCGGCAGGCCCCGACCCCATAACCAACTACGGGGTCGAACTCTCCCGGGGATTCAAAGCACTGAAAATCTGGATGCAGCTGCGGGAACACGGCATCGATAAATACCGCCGGCTCATCGCTCAAAATATCGAGCAGTGCCGCTGGCTGGCTGCACAGGTCGAGGAGCAGGCCGAACTCGAATTGCTCAGCCCGGTCTTTCTCAACATCGTCTGCTATCGGTATCGCCCGGTCGGGCAGGTCATGGAGGAGCAGGCGCTCAATGCGCTCAACCGCGAATTGCTCATGCTGCTGCACGAACGGGCAGTCGCCACGCCTTCTTACACCGTCCTGCAGGGACGATATGCCATACGCGTCTGCATCGTCAATCATCGCACCCGAAAGGAGGACCTACAGGCACTGCTGACCGAAAGCCTGCGCATAGGCAGGGAGCTGGCGCAGCAGCAGGGCGCTTAATGCTCACAGCCTTTGGCGGTCATAGCCGCCAAAGGCTGTGAATTTTACCAACCGAAAGCCTTAACCTGCTCAACAATATAGGCAAGCTCCGACTGCTTAAACTCGGTATGCATAGGCAGGCTGATCACCGACTGGCAAAGCGCTTCCGTCACCGGCAGTTCGTCCACTTCATTGGCCGCAGCCGCCTTGTAGGCGTCCTGCTTATACAAAGGCACAGGGTAGTAAATCATGGTAGGCACGCCCTTTTCCTGTAAAAAAGCCTGCAGCGCGTCGCGGCGTCCGCCGTCGACTTTCAGTGTATATTGGTGAAAAACGTGGGTGCTGCCCGCCTGTCGCACAGGCGTGTGCAGGCCCGGGAGGCCCGCCAGCGCCTGATCGTAATAGGCCGCCGCTTCCTGCCGGGCGCGGATGTAATCATCCAGCCGCGCCAGTTTGATGTCCAGTATGGCCGCCTGTATAGAATCCAGGCGCGAATTCACCCCCACATAGTCGTGGTAGTAGCGGCGCACAGACTGCCCGTGGTTGGCTACCGCGCGGCAGCGGGCGGCATGGTTTGCGTCATTGGTGTAAAGCGCCCCGCCGTCGCCATAGGCGCCCAGGTTTTTGGAGGGGTAAAAAGAAGTACAGCCAATATGCCCCAGCGCTCCGGTGCGCAGCACCCGGCCGTCAGAGAATGTATACTCGGCGCCAATTGCCTGGGCATTGTCCTCAACAATCCAGAGCTTGTGCTGCTCGGCCAGTGCAATAATAGGCTCCATATCACAGCTCTGCCCGAAGAGGTGGACAGGGACAATCGCCCGCGTCCGCCCGGTAATAGCCGGGGCTATCAATTCGGCAGTAATGTTGAAAGTAGCAGGATCTACATCTACCATCACAGGCTTTAGTCCCAGCAGGGCAATCACCTCAGCAGTAGCAACATAGGTAAAAGCAGGCACAATAACCTCATCGCCCGGCTGAAGGCCGAGCGCCATCATCGCAATCTGCAGGGCATCGGTGCCGTTGGCGCAGGGAACCACATGGCCTACGCCCAAATATTTTTCCAGGTTTGCCTGAAAAGATTTAACGGCAGGGCCGTTGATAAATGCCCCCGAACGGATCACGTTCAGCACGGCATTGTCAATCTCTTCCTGCATATTGAGGTATTGGCTGTGCAGGTCTACCATCTGTAAATTTGGCATGGGGATACGCTTTTGTGCTGCAAAGATAGTAAACAGGCACGTAATATCAGCAGGACTCTGCCTTCATCACATGGACAGCGCCCGTGCCTGTTTTGGATTCTTCTAAAAAGATGGGGGGCAGCGGATTTACCGCTGCCCCCCATCTGTAAGATCTTGGCTGCCGCCACTGCGTATTGGGCAATTTTTTGCCTCCGGCAAAAACGCCCGGGCTCACATTGGTCGCTAGTTATTTTTATCAACCACCACCCGCGCTTTGGGCGTCATGCTACGGCCCGTCTCTGCTTCGTAGGCGGCTTTCACCCGGCGATGCAGGTCGTCGCTCTGCCGCTTCCCGTTAATCTTTAAGCTCGTGTAGGTGAGCTCCATCTTATAATTGCCCTGGTCGGCAATCACCCCTTCCCGCAACAACAGCATTTCAACGGAGCTGGCAGCAATGAAAGCAAATTTACCCATACCTTCGGGCAGTCCCTGCAAAAACAGGGGATTGGCCTCTCTGAAGGCAGGTGCATTTTGCAGATCGTCCAGGCGTATGACTTGTGAAATCATGACAGAGTCACCCCCCGCACCTTCTACCCGCTCGATGGTCATCTCATTGTTCTTGTGAATGACTATCTTCCGTATACCCTCCGGTGAAGCTGGCAGGTCCAGCCCCTCAATATCCTCCGTGATGATGACCGCTCGCCGGGCATCACCGTTCAGTTTGATGACATTGCCGTTCTGTGCGCCAACAGCGCCCTCAAGTGCTCTGACAATGATGACAGCAGAGTCCGCTGAAGTCCGCCGATCCGAATTGACCAGGATAATCGTCTCCGTCTCTTCTTTCCCACCGGTCGAGGCTCCGTTCCGGGTGATTACAATGCGCTCCTCTCCGCCATCTTTGAAGACCTGCACTTGTCGGATGTCTTCAGTACTGCCCTGCAGACCGGGAGGGCTGGGCGGCGTGGGGGGCGTAGGCGGCGTGGGAGGTGTAGGCATTGACCTGACCTTATCCGCTATCATTGGCTCATAAGCCGGGATTTGGTCACTGGGAATATTCTTGCCGTCAATACTCAGCAGGCTGATCTTACCATTGAGCCAGGTGACGTCCACTTCCTGCCCTTCTGTGACAAAGACCATACGTCTTTTTTCAACAGGCAAACTGTCTCTTTGGGTTTCAATGATAACAGCCGCGTCAGCATTTTTTCCCTGCAAGGGTTGCTGAAAGGAAAAAATGATGGCCGAAACCAGCAACAGTCCCGTAATTACTAATTTTGTGCGCATATCTGATTGATTGATATTTGGTAATAAAATTCTCTCTATACGTCCCTGCAATTGCTTCCTGCCGGCAGTAAAGGCAGGCGCCAACCTGCTGCCTGTCTGCTGATAGGTCTCCATCGCCAGCAGCGTGCGGGCGTAGGTTATACGGTTGCCCACCAGCCCGACTGCTATGTCATCACAGCAATGCTCCCGCTCCTTCCGCACCACACCGCCAATCCACCAAATGACCGGGTGGTAGTAAAAAATGGCTTCAATGACATACTGCAACAAATTGAGCCAGTAATCGTAGCGGTAAATATGTGCCAGCTCATGCGCCAGTATAGCTTCTGTCTGCGCAGGACTCAACTGGTTGATCAGGCCCACAGGAAATAATATCAGCGGCTTGAGCTGGCCGACGACCATCGGCACGGAGATATGTGCCGACGCCATCAGCCGCACAGACTTTTGTAAACCCAACTTGCCCGCCAGCGACTGCAGCACGGCCTGCCCCGCCTCCAACGGTTGTGCTTCCGCCCGCAATCGGCGAATATATGCCAGCCCTAATAACAGCCGGATGGCAAAAAAACTCATGCCTGCCAGCCAAAGTGCTACAATCCAGGTCGTATGACCATCAATCCAGCCAACGATCAGTTCATGCCAGGCCGGCTCAACGGCCTGCGAAGCCGCCGGCATAGCAGCATACCCCCCCTTCGTCCAGTCGGTGGGTACAGCTGTCGTTACTTTGGGTGTGTACAGGTACGCCCAGGTAAGCAGGCTGACCACCCACTGCAGCAGCAGTGCTGCATAGGCCAACCCATAGCGAATACGGGCCTCGCGCTGCCTGAGCTGGTGTAAACATACCCACAGCAACAGACCAATTATCCCCGCCTGCCACCATGAATGAATTACCATCCAGCCCATTGCATACATACCCGAAGAATAGCTCGTGAGTAGCATATCATCCTATTTTTGTTGGTCCGCAGAACGATCTCCTTCCTGCTCTATTCGGTCTATCAGCTGCCGTATGGCCTCCAGTTCCTGCGCATCTGTCTGGTGATGCCCCAAAAGTTCCATCACCAGCTGAGAGGCTGAGCCCCGGAAGGCTGTATCTACAAATCGCTGCAACAGCCCCTGCCGGATGGCCGACTCCTCCACCAAGGCACGGTAGACATGCGTGCGCTGGGATTCGTCCCGCGCCAAAAGCCCTTTCTCCAGCATGATCTGCATGAGCTTAAGCGTGGTCGTATAGCCAACTTCCTTGTGCCGGTCACCACTCAGCTTTTCGTGTACCAGCCGCACGGTGCAGGGGCCTTCCGACCACAGCACTTGCAGTATTTCCAGTTCGGATTCCGTAGGTCGTATCATGCTGACTGTTGTATTTAGGTCATATATGTACGAATTATTTCGTACACACAAATGTATACGAAACCCATCGTACTTGCAAATTTATTTACGAATTTTTTCGTAGAAAAAAAACAGGAGGAACACAGCCGGCCGGCTGTGCTCCTCCTGAAAGCAAAACAGTCGTTGGCGGCTGTCACCGCCAACGACTATTTTACAACTGCCTGCAGAACCTGCAGATTAGGCATCTACCTTAGCATACTTGGCATTGGCCTCAATAAAAGCCCGCCTCGGCGGCACCTCATCGCCCATCAGCATCGCAAAAACGCGGTCGGCTTCGCGGGCATCTTCGATGGTCACCTGCTGCAGGTTGCGCATAGTAGGATCCATAGTTGTTTCCCAGAGCTGCTCAGCGTTCATTTCACCAAGTCCCTTGTAGCGCTGAATCTTGATGTTGCTGTCATTTTCGTGACCGCCAAACTGCGCGATGGCCTGCAGTCGCTCCTCCTCATTCCAGGCATAGACGGCATTTTTGCTTTTTCTGACTTGATAAAGAGGCGGTTGTGCGATATAAATATATCCCTGTTCTACCAGTTCCCGCATGTAGCGGAAAAAGAAGGTAAGTATGAGTGTGGTAATGTGGCTACCATCGACATCGGCATCGCACATGATGATGACCTTGTGGTAGCGCAGTTTTTCGATATTCAGAACCCGTTCGCCATCATGCCCCTCTTCGATACGCACTCCGAGTGCAGTGAAAAGGTTTTTAATTTCCTCATTTTCGTAGATTTTGTGCTCCATGGCCTTTTCTACATTGAGGATTTTTCCGCGCAGCGGCAGGATTGCCTGAAAATTGCGATCGCGCCCCTGCTTGGCCGTTCCACCGGCCGAATCCCCTTCCACGAGGAATATCTCCGCCTCGCCGGGATCCCGCGAACTACAGTCGGCCAGTTTACCGGGCAGTCCCCCGCCTGTCAGGACATTTTTGCGCTGCACCATTTCACGCGCCTTGCGCGCTGCATGGCGGGCTGTAGCTGCCAGGATAACCTTATCAACGATACGACGGGCTTCATTGGGGTTTTCTTCCAGGAAAATCATCAGCGCATCGCCAACGGAGCGGGAGACAATACCTGTGACCTCAGAGTTGCCCAACTCGCCTTTAGTCTGCCCCTTAAACTGCGGTTCAGGCACCTTGACCGACACCACAGCCGTGAGACCTTCCCGAAAATCTTCTCCGGAGACTTTAAACTTAAGCTTTTTAAACATGCCACTATCTTCCCCGTACTTGGTAAATACGCGGGTGAGCGCCCGGCGGAAGCCGGCAACGTGCGTACCTCCCTCCCGGGTATTGATATTGTTGACGAAAGAGTAAATGTTTTCCGAGAAAGAAGTATTGTACTGTATAGCGACTTCCACCTCCACATTCTCCTCCTCTCCTTTTACCCAGATAGGTTTATCGATAAGCTTGGTCTTGCCCTCGTCCAGATAAAGAACAAACTCGCGCAATCCACCTTCGGAATAAAAATCCTCGCGCCTTGCCTGCTTTTTGTCATCGGGCTCGCGCTCATCTGTAAGACTCAGCCGCAGCCCGGCATTGAGGTAGGCCATCTCCCGCAGACGCGCAGCCAGAACGTCATACTTGAACTCGGTTGTTTCGAAAATGGTGTCATCAGGCCTGAAGGTAACGGTTGTACCCGTGCGGTCAGACTGGCCAATAACTTTGACCTCGCCCAGCGGTTTGCCTATGCTGTACTCCTGTTCGAAAATTTTTCCCTCGCGATGTACCTCCACACGTACATAGGTCGACAGTGCATTGACGCAGGAAATACCCACCCCGTGCAGACCGCCCGACACCTTATAGGTATCTTTGTCAAATTTACCCCCGGCGTGCAGCACCGTCATGACCACTTCGAGGGCTGACTTATTCAGCTTTTCGTGCATACCCGTAGGAATACCCCGACCATTATCTGTGACCGTGATGGAGTTATCTGCATGAATTACGAGGTCTATATCCGTACAATAGCCCGCCAGATGCTCGTCGATAGAGTTATCAACAACTTCCCATACCAAGTGGTGGAGCCCCTTGGTATCGGTACTGCCGATATACATGCCGGGCCGTTTGCGTACGGCTTCGAGTCCTTCAAGTGCCGTAATATTACTGGCATTGTATTCAGAAGGGTTGGGTCGAATGTCCTCTCCTTGTTTCATATCATTCATGAAATAAAATTAGCGAAAAAATAATGAAAGCACCATTCCTGCCATTTTTTCGGCTGCCGGATAATATAACATCAGTCAAAATCCGGCTGGTTGTCGATGCGGCGTTCAAACGCATCATCGCTGTTAAGTGCTCCTCTGTATGCATTGCAGTCCAGTTCAATACCAAGTTCTCCGGGTGGCTTATAAAATGTGGCCGTCTTGTCCCAGTTAATCTTGGGATCATTCTGTAAACGCTCAATGAAAGACAGGAAGAACGGTCTCGCCATACGAGATCCCTGCCCGTAGGCCAGATCCCTGAAAGCTATCCAGCGCTTATCGCCCCCGACCCAGGTACCTACCACAAGCTCGGGTGTAATCCCCATAAACCAGCCATCTGCGTAGTCATTGGTGGTTCCTGTCTTTCCCCCTACCGGCCCCTGCACTTTCCCCCGGTTGGTGAGCGCTTTCTCCAGCATATTTACCATGGTATAATTGTAAGCCGGACTGAGCGCCAGGTTTTCTTCCGGTATCGACTCATAGATGATATTCCCGAAGCGATCTTCCACGCGCAACAACAGCGCAGGCCTGACATAGATACCATTGTTGACAAAAGTTGCATAAGCACCTGTCATCTCTTCTACTGACAGATCTACTGAGCCCAGACAAATAGAAGGAGAAGAAGGTAACACAGACTTATCAATACCCATCTGTGCAGCCAGTGTGCGCACTGGCTCAGGACTACCGAGTTCCTTCATCAGATAAGCAGAAACCGTATTGACCGATTTGTTGAGTGCCTCAAAAAGCGTGTACGAATTACCTGAATAATCCCCGTCTGCGTTGCGGGGTGTCCAGGATTTAATAAGCCCAAACTCTCCCTCACCCGGACTGATAGTCACAGGTCTGTCAATCACCTCAAAACAGGGACTCAGCCCCTGCATAGCGATGGCGGTCGCATACACAAAAGGCTTGAAAGTAGAGCCCACCTGCCGGCGAGTCTCGCGATTGACATGGTCGTACTGAAACCATTCGTGATTGATGCCGCCCACCCATACTTTCACCTCTCCGGAAGAAGGCTCAACCGCCATGATGCCCGTCTGCAGAAACATGCTGAGGTACTTCAGAGAGTCTCTCGGACTCATGATAGTATCCACATAATGCCTGTCGTTGTAAGCAAAAACCCGCATGGGTACAGGCTTGTTAAAGCTGTTTTTGACAGCCGACTGTAACGCTGCCCATTGCCGCTCGAGCGTCGGCAAGCTGTTGCTTTGCAACACCCGGCGGTAGCGATCCGCAAGCTCTTCCGATATCAGCTTTGCCTTAATAAGTCTGTTGAAATGGCCGGGCTTCTCCTTTTCGCGCAGTATGCGCTCAATTTCTCTGTCATCCTCGTGAAAACGTACCCCCGTTTCGGCCTCCAATGCTGTGATTATTCCCGCCAGATATTCTATCCTGAGTTTTTGGTAACGTTCCGATGAACGCAGGTATAACATAAACTCAAGTTCGCGCCGCTCAACCGGTACTTTGGTCGTAGAGGAAGCATTATCGTATGTCCAGGGATCTCTGCCCTTCCAGTGGGTAAAAAATACGCGCTGAAGCTGTGCCATGTGTTTTTCCATCTCCTCTTCGGCTATGCGCTGCATATCTGCATTGATGCTGGTATAGATGCGCAAACCATCGCGATAGAGATCGTACATAGTCCCGTCCGGTTTTCTGTACTCCGGCTGGCTGAGCAACTGCCGCAGTTGCTTAGCCAATTCCATGCGCATGTAAGGCGCTAGTCCGTCTGTGTGCGTCTGCCGCGTAAACCGCAGTCCCAAAGGTTTGCGAATGAGCCGGCGATACTCCGCTTCGGTAATAAACCCGCTGACAACCATTTGTTTTAATACCACTGAGCGGCGCTGCAGCACCATATCCGGACGACTGATAGGGTTGTACAAAGATGAATTTTTCAGCATACCCACCAAGGTAGCTGCATCCTGTATAGCCAGGTCTTTGGGATGTGTGTTGAAATAAATTTCACTCGCAGCCCGTATACCCTGCGCCCCGTTGATAAAGTCGTAGCGATTGAGGTAGAGTGCTATAATCTCCTCCTTGGTGTACCTGCGTTCCAGTTGCACCGCAATAATCCACTCCTTGAGCTTCTGTATGATGCGCTCAGCAACGTTGCTCGAAACCTGTACTGTGAAAAGCTGCTTGGCCAGCTGCTGCGTGATCGTACTGCCGCCGCCCCGGCTTCCAAGAAATACAATAGCGCGTACAGCACTTACAAAATCAATGCCGGGATGGTCTCTGAATCGCTTGTCTTCAGTAGCAATCAGCGCGTTGACGAGGTGAGGAGACAAGTCCTTATACTCCACCGGCACCCTGTTTTCTGTGTAGTACTTCCCCAATACTGTACCATCATCGCAGAGAACCTGCGATGCCTGATTGCTGCGGGGGTTCTCCAGCTCCGCTACCGAGGGCAACTTGGTGAACGACAAAATAAGAAATATCAACAACACCAGCATGACGCCTGCCAGCAACATACGCCACATCAACAACACAATAGTCTTGTAGTGAGGATGATCTGTGCTGTTAAGCAGCCGATTGAAAAATTTGCGCATATAGTAATATTTCCTCTCTCTGCTCGTGGACAGGCAGGCTCGCCCCAGAGAATGCTTATATTTTCAGACAGCGAAGATACGAATTTTTATGCACAATGGATGGCTGTCTCCAAACACTTTTTGGCAGTCCGGATCCTCAAAAAATGTCTGGCGACCGCTCTCTGTTTCGATTTTTTCTGCAATGAGCAAAAAACAGACACATATTCGGCATTTTATTTCGCCAACAGAGAAAGCGAATTATTTTGCACCAAGCTGTTGGCAATCGCTACCTTTGTCGATGCTTCACTTCCCATACACAAAACCAAAAATTCACATGGCTATTATAGGATTGGAAGGAATCCGTCTCCGTGGCCCACATGGCTACTACCCGGAAGAACAGTTGCTGGGCACGACCTTTATCATAGATTTGTCCGTGTCCACAGCTGTTGTAAATGCCGGCCAGCAGGACGATCTGCAGCAGACGGTCAATTACGAAACACTCTATCGCTTGCTAAAGATAGAGATGAAAGAACCTACACAATTGATTGAGACCCTCGCCCTGCGAATTCTGCACAGAATCAAAGAACAATTTCCCGCCATCGAAGGTGCTGAGATCAGACTCAGAAAGTGTAACCCTCCTATGGGAGGCTCTATCGATGCCGCTTTTATACAGGTTCGTATCGGCAACATGCATACCGGACCCACAACAGCTAAAGAGGAAGAGGAGAAAATAAAAAAGTCTGACAACCAACGCTGGTGGCCAGACTTCGAGTGATTCGGCTGGGATTCGAACCCAGGACCCATACATTAAAAGTGTATTGCTCTACCTGCTGAGCTACCGAATCAGTACCCTTTTTCAAAGGCGATGCAAAGATATTGCTTTCTGTGGTTTCTGCAAAAAATTAATGCTGTTTTTTTGTTCTTCTTTATTAACGCCCTCCCTGTAAGGGGTGTTTCTGGTCTTGTCAGTTGCTTTCAGGTTGCATAAATAAACGGATAATTGCGTGAACAAAAAAATTTTTGCTTGTTAAAATGCTAATTACCCTGCTGATTGCCTAATTTCGTTATCCGCAATAATTTTAACCGCAGTTATATGGATTTTCTGGCTGAATACTTTTCCAATATACCCTCTGCCCATCGCTCTGCCATCTTAATAGGGGGTCTTACTTTTTTTCTGCTGCTGGAATCGGCCGCCCCTATGTTTACTTGGGACTATCGCCGATGGCGGCATTTGGGTACCAATATGGTCTTCACACTGACAACGGTGCTTGTCAATTTTGTCATGGCGGGTATACTGCTCTACAGCAGCGATTGGGTGGCCAGCCGACACATGGGTATTCTACAGTGGCTGCCTTCGCTGCCGCTGTGGCTGGAAATTCTGCTGGGCTTGCTGCTGCTGGATCTGGTCGGAGCCTGGTTTGTACACTGGGTGCAGCACAAAGTGCGCTGGATGTGGCGATTTCACCTAATTCATCATACAGATACCCATGTTGACGCAAGCTCGGCCAACCGCCACCATCCGGGAGAAAGTGTCGTGCGGTTTGTATTCACTACACTGGCTGTCCTCGCCAGTGGTGCGCCCATATATACTGTCATGCTATACCAGTCGATGTCCGCGGCTATGTCTCAGTTCAATCATGCCAATATTCGTGTCCCCGTATGGCTCGACCGCGCGCTGGGATGGCTGATCGTGACCCCGGCCATGCATCGCGTTCATCATCATTACCGCCTGCCGTATACCGACAGCAACTACGGAAATATTTTCTCTCTGTGGGACAGGCTTTTTGGCACCTACAGGCTGCTGGACAATGAGCGGATTACTTTTGGTGTGGATACGCACATGGATCCGGCTGAAAACGACCGGCTGGGCAATCTCATGTCCATACCTTTTCAGACCTACCGGCCTGCCAGTCCGCCGGAATCCGGAGAGGGATAACTGATGTGACCATACAATGCCTTCAACAAGCATCCTTATCTTGTCCCGACAACATTCTGCGGTAGCCAAGATGGGCCTGCAACGCCTTCCAACAACTTTGCGCTGCGCGAATATTCGGCAGTTGTGAGACCTCCGGGATCAGGCTAGTTCAACACCACTGATGAGTAGCTCATCTCCTTGCACAACCTGATTGCTGGGCTTACCGCATTGACTACAGATGAATTTATATTGTTGTACCTCTGTGCGCAGGTCACAATCGGGACAGTAGATGACCACCGGCAGTGTGGTGATATGAAGCGTGGCAGCTGACAGTTGAGGCAACTCAGTCGCAATCACAGCTTCAAATGCATTTTGCATCAGGCGAGGCTCGATGTTAGAGAGGACACCCGCTGTCAGATTGATGCGTCGGATGCTGTTGACCTCTTCTGCGGTAAACTCGCTTCGCAAAGTGTTGAAAATATTTCTTACCAGGGAAATTTCGTGCATAATTTGTCTGCAATTACAAGTTTTCTTTGCGTTTCCGACGAATGGTCTCGCGGATTCGGATGGCACTCTCATAGTCCTCCTTTCTGAGCACCTTTTGCAACAACTCTTCGAGTTCCTCCAGCGTATAATCAGAAAAAGAAGTCTTGTTGCTCTCTTTCACGTAAATCTCGTTGAGATAACTACTGTCATTCAGCAATTGCTGGTTGGTGTAAATGGGAACACTGTTCTTTACCGCCTGAGCAATCGCGTCTGAAGCACGGGCATCTATACAGTGTATACCCCCTTCCTGGTCTGCCAGACAGATATCTGCAATGTAAATGTTGTCTATCAGACTATGGATATAAACATGTACAACACGACCGCCCAGTTTTTCAATGGTTGTTGCCAGCAAGTCGTGTGTCAACGGCCTTTTGGTGTTTAGCTTTTCCAGCACAACACCGATATACTGTGCTTCAGCCTGCCCGATCAGAATGATCAGCCTCTTTTTACTTTGCTCGTCTTCCAGCGCGATTACGTAGTTATTATCCGAGGCCTGATTCTTGGCAAGCGCAATAATCGATAATTCCACTTTTTCTTCCATGGATCAGCCTAGTTTAATGAAGCCACACATCTCCACGACATCTGCAAAAGGCGCTACTACCTGGTTTCGGTAAAGCAGCTTGTAGAGCGACTTTCCCTCCACCTCTATGGTGTAGCCATTGTCAACCTCCACGAGCTGCCCCTCCTCACGGATGATCGCTATATCCATCCCCCTGAGTACCAGCAGTAATAGTTCCTTAGGGTCAAATTGATTCAGTATTTCTTCGTCCGTCATACAATGTCTGCTAAAGCCGTACCAGAGATTTTTTCATAGATTCAGCAACGATTTTTTGCTATGGGTTTTCGCCTTTTTCAATCCTCTGGCGCTGTTATGCTCCTTCAAAAAGTGAAAACACACAAAAAATACTCCGCTTTTGTCTCTGCATAAATTTCCGGATACGCACTAAATTAACAATTCATAGAAACGAATACGGTGGTTGCCCGTATCTGCTACCACCAACAGCCGGGTCAGTTCGTCAACACATAGTGAAAAAGGCCAATACAAATCATTTTCTGTGCCAAAAATTGTATTGGCATTTTCGCTGCCTGTCGTAAAATTGCTCTTACCAACGAGGTTATCAGCAGCTTTACTATTGACCTGCGGGCACTGCTGAAACCACAGCAGACGACTGTTGCCTGTATCAGCTACCCATATCCCCTGTCGGTAAAAAAAATGGTCATAGCACCAGCTGAGTGTGTGCGCCTGCGGGAAAAGGCCAAATTGATTTTGTCCGTTACTGCCAAGGTCCGGCTGCCCGATAATGACCGATGCTTTTTCATGCAGAGCGTCGCGCCAGTGGTCCCACAACAATACGCGATAGTATTGAGTGTCGGTGATAGCCAGTTTCCCCTCGTCACTAACGCTTACCGCATACGGCCAAACGGCATCCTCTCCTTCATAATCCCGCTCTTCAAAGGAAGATTTTCCCAGCACAAAATCTGCGGCCTGCCCGTTTTCGACAGGCAATGAATTGTAAACCAGTACTCTCCGATTGCCTGTATCTGCGACAAACAATTGATTGTCGTGTACATACACCCCATAAGGCCAATTGAGTGATTGTGCCGAGGGTGCAGCTCCAATACCATGTATGTTGGGCTGGTTGGCCCAAAAATCGGGTTGCCCTACGACTACATCTGCCGCCTGCCCGTGCTGCTCAGGTATGCTATGCCATATAAGTACTCTGTGATTCCAGGCATCTGCCACCACCAGCCGCTTGCCGTCGGACCAGATACCTGAGGGATACATCAGGGTAGATCCACTGACGGAAGTCCCTCCGTTGCGACCTGTGTGCTGCAGTTCCTGCTGCCCCAGCACCACATCCGGCGCGGCGTATACCTCCCCCGAAGGTATTTTTCTCCATATAAACACGCGGTTTTGCCCCGTATCTGACACAAACAACATCCCGGCTGCGATAAAGACCCCCCGGGGCGCCAGCAACGGATTGCCGGCATCCCCCAGAAAGATGCCGAGTTCCCTGGCAACGGCAGGCAATACTGCGGCGCCTGCTTCTCCGGGTACGCCCTTTTTGAGGCTGATATTGATGACGGTTGTCGAATGATTATCCATGCCCTAAGCCTCTCCCTGAGCCCACTGCTCTATGGCGTTGGAAAAATGGTAGTAGGCAGCACAAGCTCCCTCACTGCTTACCATAGGCGCCCCCAGCGGTTTCTGCGGGTTGCAGCCTTTGCCAAATTGGGGACACTCATAAGGCTTTTTAATACCCTTGAGTACCAAGCCGGCAATACATTCACTGTTTTCGGATGCCTGTTCTATGTCAATATCAAATTTTTTATTGGCATCGTATTGTGCAAAATCAGCACGAACCTGATAACCACTCAGCGGAATGTTGCCTATGCCTCTCCACTCCCGATCCGAAACCTCGAACACCTGCCGGATGGTGGCTATGGCATCCGGATTGCCTTCCGGGCGCACCACGCGTCCGTACTGATTTTCCAGCACTGCCTCCCCGTTTTCCAACTGTCTCACGACCATCAATATGCCCTGCACGATATCAACAGGCTCGAAACCTGTCACCACAACCGGTACTTTATATTTGTCCACCAACGGATAATACTCATCGATACCCATAATCGTACACACGTGGCCCGCTGCCAAAAATCCCTGAATAGAAGCCTCTTCGTCATCAATAACCGCCTCGATAGCCGGTGGTACCAGCACATGCGAAGCCAATATGGAATAATTGGATAACTGCGCCCTGGCAGCATGCAGCACCGACAGTGCGTTGGCAGGCGCTGTTGTCTCAAAGCCAACTGCAAAAAAGACAACTTCACGCGCAGGATTCTCTTTGGCGAGCTTTACTGCCTCGAGAGGCGAATACAATATACGGACATCAGCCCCCAGTGCTTTAGCTTCCAGCAAGCTCATCTGCGAGCCCGGCACGCGCAGCATATCTCCGAAAGAACACAACATCACCCCCTTTTCCAAGGCCAGGTGCACCGCTTTGTCAATCAGGTGTAGTGGCGTTACACAGACAGGGCAGCCCGGACCGTGAATCATGTTGACCTGCGAAGGCAACATCTTTATCAAACCATTTTTGACCAGGCTGTGCGTTTGTCCGCCACAAACTTCCATGATATTCCATGGGCGGGTTACCACCTTGTGTATTTCATTGAGGTATTGTTCTACCAGCACAGGATCCCTGTACTCTGACATATATTTCATAGCCCCTTTCCTGTTTGCGGGCTGATGCTCCTGCCCTGCAGGCGGGATACCAGCTTGTTGATTAATAATCGCTGCCGCCCGGACTATGCCGGTCAATCTGGCTACTTTCAATGAGTTCGTCAATCTCACCAATTTCCTCCAGATACCTGAAGGTTAGCATGGCTTCTTCTTCATCGACAATACTGATGGCCACGCCCACGTGCACCAGTACATAGTCGCCCTCCTTGGCAGCCGGCAGCATCTCCAGACTTGCTTCTTTGGTAATGCCGCCAAACTGCACTTTGGCCATTTTCACCAGTCCGTCGTATTGATATTCTATGCTCTTAATCTTACCGGGAATTGCGAGACACATATTGCTTTGTTTTGGTAGAAAATTCAACTAGCAATATTCATAAATTTTGCATAAATATGAACTTTATTTTTTGAATTAGTAAATATTTTCTAATTCTGTTGTTACTGATGGTTTTTGGCTGACGGCTACCCACACGCATCAGCAACAAGTAACAAATACGCGCTGCCCCCGCACTTCTACCATTTCGATCTCTACTTCGTACAACGCTTTGAGTAGGTCGGCATCGAGGATATCTATCCCCCCTGCCGCCAGCAGCCGGCCTTCTTTGAGCAGCAGGCAGTGAGAGCAGTAGCGGGCTGCCATATTTACATCGTGCAGCGCCAGTATGATACAGAGTCCTTCTTCTTTCAGCTCCTGCAGCAATCCCAGCACCTCGTGCTGGTGCTTCAGATCAAGGCTGGACGTAGGCTCGTCCAGCAGCACAACTTCTGTCATCTGTGCCAATGCCCGTGCGATCAGCACTTTTTGGCGCTCTCCGCCACTCAGTTGCTGCACATTGCGGAGCGCCAAAGGCTCAAGTTGAAGCCGCAGCAACACTTTTTCCACAATGGCCAGATCTTCCGAAGAAGGCGTGGCACCGGCATGGGGTATCCTGCCGCTGAGCACGGTATCAAAGACTGTCACCGGGAATAGCTGTGATTGAAACTGAGGGACATAGGCTATTCTTCGCGCCAGCGCTGCCACAGGTATATCGCGGAGGTTCTTTTCCCCTACATACACATTGCCTCCGCCGGCACTGAGCCAGCCATTGAGCAGGCGTATGAGCGTAGACTTGCCGGAGCCGTTGACGCCCAGGACAGCTGTCATGCTGGCCTTTTCAAAACTACAACTTAGCTCTTTGATAATCAGAGGCCTGCGGGGATAATGAAAACACAGCTGATCAAGTCTGATTGTAGTCATCAATAATATTGTTTACGCCTGATGAGCAAC
The DNA here is from genome assembly GCA_964441755.1 of uncultured Saprospiraceae bacterium. Lineage (GTDB taxonomy): Bacteria > Bacteroidota > Bacteroidia > Chitinophagales > Saprospiraceae > JAUMBM01. The sequence continues at coordinate 44,189 of CAYTVG010000018.1, read as the reverse complement.
AGAATAAACAGCGGGGCGCCAATCAGCGATGTGAGTATACCCACAGGAATGACGACAGGGCTGAGCACTGTGTGTGCGACAATATCGCACAGCAGCAAAAAAACGGCACCCGACACGGCTGCTGCGGGAAGCAGAAAGAGCTCATCTCCACCTATCAGCTTCCTGACAATATGCGGCACGACCAGCCCTACGAAAGCGATGATGCCGTAGAAGGCAACAATCGCTGCCGTCAGTAACGAGCTGAGTACCATCGCGGCCAGTCTGAACCGGTTGACGCGAACACCGAGGCTGTGGGCTACTTCATCACCCGCATCCAATGCATTGAAGTACTGACGCCGGTGCATAAAATACGCCAGTACAGGTCCCACCAGCAGCAACTGCAGCAACAGGGACTGCCAGTCGCCTTTTGACAGGTCGCCAAATGTCCAGAATACGATGGAAGCCAGCTTGACATCATCTGCAATGTATTGAAGGATGGAAGTCAGGGCCGTGAAGAGCGTACTGGCAATAATGCCGGTGAGAATCATATTCTCGGGCGTTGCCCCCCGGAGGTTGGCAATCAGCAGGATGAACAGGCAGCAGACGATGGCCCAGCCAAAGGCCGATAAGGTCACCAGCAAAGGCTGCAGCCACAGGCCCTCGCTTCCCGGCCATGCTGCTGCTTTTTCAACGTCGATAAATACAAATGCCAGGGCTGCGCCAAAGGCAGCGGCATTGGAAATGCCCAAGGTAAAGGGTGATCCGAGCGGATTGCGGAGCACACTCTGCATGACCACCCCCGACACGGCCAGGGCCGTACCGCTCATGATGGCTGCCAACAGTCGCGGCAGCCGCAACTGCAGCAATATATGGCGATCTGTTGCATTGCCCGCAGGCTGTATACTTGCCAGCATATCTGACAGTCCCAGTTTGCTCGGCCCCGTAGAAATGCCCAGCACAAACAGGCCGGCCAGCAACAGGCAGTTAATTACCAGATAGATACGCTTCGATCGATTATGGGCTGCATAGCGCTGCAATAACGCTCCTCCTCCGTGCTTGTTAGTCATGCCCCGCTGTTTTTCTGAATGGCCGATAAGTGCTGTCGATGCTGGCATACACATCTTTGCCCAGGAAGAAGGTCGTTATTTCACGGCTCTTCGCCTCGATATCAATTTCTCCAAAAGCGCGTGGATTGGTCACCTTGGCTACAAACCAGGCGTTGCACAGTACATGTTCGTAATTGATTGTATGCCAATTGAAGGGTAGCAGCACATAGGCCTGCCCCTGCCGCAATGCGCGCAGCGGCCGGTAAGCTGCCTGCCGGAGCTCCTGCGCCCACAGGTCGCGGCCGGCAGCATCGAGAAACAGAAAATCGGTATCCCAGTCAATAAGTTGCTCAGGATCGATGAGTATATTCTTCTGCCCGTCGCCCATCTCCTGCAGGCTGTTGGGCAGCCCGTCGACGGGGCTGTCGACGCCTGCCAGCAGGAAGGGCGGATAGCGGACGCGCGAAGAGCGCAGTCCATGGGCACCATTGAAGGCCACCCCTCCGACGTAGGCGGTAGCCGTGGCAGCACCGGCGCTGCCGGCTGCCAGCTGCTGCCTGTTTTTTTCTATAAAAAAAATGAGGCTGTCGGCCCGCCCCTGGCGGTCGAAGAGCGCGCCCAGCGCGCGAAAGCTGCCGAAAAGCTCCTCCAGGCGGTCGCCCATATCGCCATAGGTGAGCACAAAAACGGGCTTACCCACTTTTTCCTGCAAGGCATCGGCTTCAGCTGCCGTCATGTAGGTGGCAATGACAAGCTCAGCATCACTGGCTGCAACTGCCTCAGCATCATAGTTATTGCCGATACCCAGCACCGGGAGTGTCCTGAGCTGCGGATGGGCCATGAGGTAGGTAACCTGCCGCTTCTGCTCGTTTTGCTCGATGTAGCCCACTTTATCCTGCACACCCATATAGCACAGCAGGCGCAGCGCGCCCGCTTTCATGGTCAGCACTTTATTGACGGGCATTTTTAGCTGCAACTCACGGCCCAGTGCGTCGCGCACGGGCCGCAATACTGGTTTTTCTGCCGGTTTTTGGCCGCAGGCCGCCAGCAGCAGGGCGGCCAGCAGCAGGGCTGGTGGAAAAAAAAAGCGGCATGCTGACAGTTTCATGGGCGCTGGTTTTTTAAATACAGTGCAAGCTGCCCCAGTGCTATATTTTCGTCATTGGGCGATACCTGCCGGTGGAAAAATAGCTGATGGCTGGCGCTGAGCCGGTGAATGAGCATATCTACCAGCAGCCCGTTTTGTAAAACCCCGCCACTAAAGGCAAGCTTCTTACAGCCTGTGTAACGGGCAACATTGTGGACTATCTGCACCAGGGTCTGATGAAATTTTGCCGCAATATAGGCTTTGTCGCGGCCTTTTTTCAGGTCAATAAGCAGGTATTGAAAAATGCTGTGCGTCGGGATCCGGTAATAACTCGCCTGTGCCTGTACGTAGCTGTCGACTCGATCAGGGCCGTTGGCGCTTATATACTGCTGCGCCAGCTGCTCAACGTATGTGGCTGCTTCGCCCTCATAGGTGTTGCGGTCGCCCAGCCCGAGCAGGCAGGCTGCAGCGTCAAATAGCCTGCCCAGACTTGAGGTCTGCAACCCTGCCGGCTGTGACAGCAGGCGGGTGTAGAGCTGCCATTCCTGCTGTGTAAACTTGGGGCGCAGCAACTCCTCTGCCCAGGCCGCCTGCTTACAGACCGAAAGGGCTGCAAGCCGGGGCTCCAGCGACATCTTGTCGCCCAACAGATAATCGAAGTAATCAAAGTGGTAGGCACGCAAAAATTGTCCCGCCGCATACCGGAAAAACTCGCCGCCCCATATCTGCCCGTCTTCCCCATAGCCAACCCCGTCCCACACAACCCCCAGCACGGCTTCCTCGCTGTCGAGCAGGTCATTTTCGAAAAGACATGCCGCCAGGTGCGCTTTGTGGTGCTGAAAGGCATGCCGCTCGGCAGCCTCAAATGTCCGGGCGAGCCGGGTAGAGGCATAAGCAGGATGCAGGTCGTGCAGTACGACCAGCGGCTGACAGCCAGTGAGCCTGAGGTAGTGCTGCAATACTTGCTCGTATTGCTGCTGACTGTCATAACTCCCCAAATTACCAAGATACTGACTCAGGTATATATTTTGCTGGTGACTGATGCCGAAGACGCTCTTCATGTCGGCGCCCATGGCCAAAGCTGTCGGATAGGCCTGCTCTTGTGTATGCCAGTAGGTGGGGGCCAGCCCCCGGCTGCGGCGGATTAGTATGCGCTGGTCATAGATTCGGGAAAACCGACAGACGCTGTCGTCCTGTGGCATGACGATGTCGCGGTCGTGGATGAGTATCCGGTCGGCAATAGCAGAAAGCTGTACAGCAGCTTGTTCATTCTGATAGCAAATAGGTGCCCCGCTCACATTGCCGCTGGTAGCCACCAAAGGATCCCCAAAACGGCTTGCCAACAGATCGAGCAGCGGGCTGTTGGGGAGCATGAGCCCGATCTGATTGAGCCCCGGGGCAATCACCTCCGTCGGCAAGGCCGAAGCAGGTGATGCCTGCAAGGGACAGAGCACGATCGGAAAGCTGCTGTGCTGCAGCGCAGCCCTTGCCCCCTCACTGAGCTGTACATCCGCCTCCGCGCGGCCTATGTCGGGGTATAAAAGTGCTAACGGCTTGGCGGGCCTGTTTTTGCGCTCGCGCAGCCGCCCTATGGCATCGGCATTACCGGCATCGCACATCAGCAAAAATCCGCCCACACCTTTGACCGCAACAATAGCACCCGACTGCAACCACGACACAGCTGCTCCCACAGGGTCGGTTATTGGCGCTGACATAGCCTGTGTCGCCAGCTGCGGTCCGCAACAGCCGCAGGAGTTGGTCTGTGAAAAGTATCGCCTGTCGGTTACTGCTTCGTATTCTTCCTGACATGACTCGCACATGACGAAGGGCGCCATCGTGGTGTAATTGCGATCATAAGGGATATTGTCGATTACCGACAATCGGGGGCCACACTGGGTGCAGGTGATGAAGGGAAACTGATAACGCCTGTTGCCCGCATCCCACAATTCCTCCCTGCAGGCGGCACAAAGCCCAAAGTCAGGGCTAAGGAGCACATTGCGGTCGTCATGGACAGCAGACTGTACGATGGAAAAATCCGCATAGTCAACGGCGCCCGTCTCCGTCCAGTCGACAGCCGTAATGCGCGCCATAGAGGGCGCCCGGCGGTATATATCTTCCCTGAAAAAACCGAAAACCTCCGGAGATGCATTGATGTGTATATGCACACCATCGGTACCATTGGATACTGTGCCCCGCAAACCGTACTGCTGCGCCAGCCGATATACGAAAGGCCTGAAGCCTACACCTTGTACCTGACCACGGATGTGAAGATGATAAGAATGCATATCATGTGGTTACGGCCGCGGCTTTTTTCTCCTCAACCCGCTCTCGCAGCCACTGGCACCAAAGCTCTATCCCCTCCCCGGAAGTACTCGATAAGGTAATCACCTCCAGTGCCGGATTGATATCCCGGGCGTCTTGGGTTACTGCCTCCACGCTGAATGGCAGATAGGGCAGCAGATCTGCTTTTGATACCAGCATGAGCTCGCTTGTCAAAAACATTTTAGGGTACTTCTTCGGTTTGTCATCACCCTCTGTACTCGCAATAAGTGTCACCCGGTAGTCTTCCCCCAGATCAAAGGAAGCCGGACAGACCAGATTGCCTACATTCTCGACAAACAACAACTCTACCCCCTCAAGGTCAATTCCTTGCATAGCCTGCCAGATCATCTGGGCCTCCAGGTGACAAATACCGCCTGTGACAATTTGCAGCGCATTGCCGCCCACACTTCGTATGCGGTCGGCATCGCGCTCTGTCTCCAGATCTCCCACCAGCACCATCATCGAAATTTCACCCCCCAAACGCCTCACCGTTTCCTGCATCAGGGTGGTTTTTCCACTGCCTGCAGAAGATACTATGTTAACAACCAACATATTGCGCTCAGCAGCATATTTCCTTACAGCATCAGCCACAAAATCGTTGGCCTGCAGTAAATGCATGGTTGTGTTGTCACAGGCAAGTGTTCCCCTCGCGTTCCTGTTGGACTTAAGCACTCGTAAATTTGCCATGATGCATAGGTTGTAATGAAGGATGTGAAGAATACAAATGTATAGGATAGGATGTAGAGCATCAAATTTTATCCGTTATTAGTAAACAATTTCTAAATTTGGCTATTGTTAGATGCATGGCGTATCTTCGGGATAACCAAATAATTAGAATTTGAGCAGCCAGACTACCAAGCGAAGGATTATTCAGGCCGCCATCTCGCTGTTCAATGAGATGGGATTGGTCAATGTGCGCCTGCAGCATATTTCTGATGCCACCATTATTAGTCTGGGGAATATTACCTATCACTATAAGACCAAAGATGCCATCATCGCAGATATATGGCGACAGATACAGGCTGAGCAGCAAATATTGCTGGCTGAATTCAGAACCCTTCCGCTGTTCGAAGATATTGACCGCTACCTTCTGTCCAGTTTCCAATTGCAACACAAGTATCGATTTTTTTATCAGGATACTTTAGAGGTCATCAGGGCTTATCCGGAGATTGGTGAAAGCCATCGGGAACACATTCGCTGGCAGGAACAACAACTCGGCCTTATGTTTACTTTCAACCTGGCCAGGGGGGCATTCATGCAGGAGCCAATACCCGGCTTCTATCAGTCAATGGCCGGAAGCTGGCTCTGGATGCTCGAAAACTGGCTGCAACGACAAGAAATTACCGGCTGTAATCCGTTGGACTATGCCGTTTTTAATACAAGCCTCTGGAGCGCTCTGCTGCCGGTATTCAGCCCGCAGGGACATTTGGAGTATCAGCAATTGCTTCAGTTAAAAAAATTGCCCGACGATGCATTCACGCTGCTGTCTTGACTATGAAACCTACAAATGGTTGCTGCAAACGATGAATACGCAGTTCCTGTACGACGGGCTGCGCGGCAACCCGGCCGATATAGCTTTTATCAAAGACGATAAGTGGCTGTCGGAGTCTTCGGTGGTTGAACAAATAGTTCGCCGAAGGGGTACCTGGTGCATCGATCTGCTGTTCGCAAGCCACAAAGAGCCGCTGAAATTTATCGTTCGGAAGATATCCAGCCATCCCTGCCGCGAAAAGGCACTGCTTGCCGGCAGCTTGTTCCGCCGCCAGGCAGCCAAAGACCAACGCGGTACATTGGTGCTCAACGTTTCCGATCTACAGCTCAACTATAATTAATATCCTGCAATATGAGTACAAAACAACGGATACTCGAGGGATCTATCAATATGTTCAACGAACATGGTGTCGCCAATGTCAGACTGCAACAAATAGCAGATGAGTGCGGTATCAGCGTCGGTAACCTCGCGTATCATTTCAAAAATAAAGAGGCCATCGTGTCCTACGTCTACGATGAAATCTTTCAGGAGTTTATGATGATTCTGTCCGACTACCTGCCCGAAGAAACCTTCATGGGGATAGACAGAAAACTCGACAACTACTACCTGTTTTTTATGAAGTATAAATTTTACTTTACCGATATTTTTGAGATCGAGCGCAACTACCCGGAGATTATCGGAAAGTGGCATCAGTACATCAACCGGATGTTGCTGCAGATTAAAGGGCGCATCGATTTCGATATCTCCCGCGGGGTGCTTATCGCTCAGTCCAATGAGATGAACGAGCTCCTGGCCAACAATATATGGATGTCTATTATCTTCTGGCTACCCCAGCGCGTACTGAGAGGGCTGCCTTTTGATGAAAAACTTTTTAAAGAGGCTGTCTGGAGCCAGATTATTCCCTATATGACCCAACGGGGACAGGCTGAGTTTGTCTCCCTTATCTACCCCTCCTTAGTCTGATTTTTTCCCGGAAAAGACTGATATAGAATAGTTGTACCCATAATTAGGATATTTTTTCCAATTTTTAGAAAAATTTTTCAAATTCTTTTAGTAAAAACATACTATTTCTAAGAACCTGAATTATATTTGGGTCGGGAAACAAATCATAGTCATTTAGACTGCATTGTCCCCATCAGTAAAATATTATTCCTAACCGTAAGTCACTCAAATTATGGCCAATGTTCTCTGGTTACAGGGGGGGGCATGCAGCGGCAATACTATGTCGTTTCTGAATGCAGAAGAGCCCACTGTAGTAGAATTAGTAACAGACTTCGGCGTCAACATCCTTTGGCATCCCTCTATCGGCCTCGAAATTGGCCATCAGGTTGCCGACTTGATGGATAATATCATCCAGGGGAAGACGCAGCTGGACATTCTCGTGTATGAAGGCTCCATCATCCAGGGGCCCAATGGTACAGGTACGATGAACTACTTCTGTGATCGCCCGATGATGGACTGGATCCGGGAGTTATCATCTGTTGCCGGTTTTGTGGTTGCCATCGGAGATTGTGCCACCTGGGGCGGTATTCCCGCCGTTCCTCCCAATCCCAGCGAAAGTACGGGTATGCAATTCCTGAAGACAGAAAAAGGCGGTTTCTTAGGCGCCGGTTACAAGTCAAAGGGAGGTTTGCCTGTTATCAATATCCCGGGCTGCCCTGCACATCCTGACTGGATCACGCAGATACTGGTAGCCATCGCTACCGGCCGCATAGGCGACGTGCTGCTGGATGAGTTCCACCGCCCAAAAACTTTCTTTACCGATTTTGTGCAGACCGGCTGTCCGAATGCCGTGAGCTTTGCACAAAAGGTAGACGGCCACTTTGGCAAGCGTGGTGGTTGCCTTTTCTATGAGGTCGGTTGCCGCGGACCTATGACGCGGGCAAGCTGCAATCGCATTTTGTGGAATCGTACATCGAGCAAGACGCGGGCCAACCACCCTTGCCTCGGCTGTACAGAGCCCGGCTTTCCGCACCATGATCTGGTCAAAGGCAGTGTGTTCAAAACGCTCAAATACCTCGGCTTCCTGCCGCAGGATGTACCGACGGGCAACTCGCGCCTTGGTTACTACGCACGGGCAGGGTTCGAAAAAGTGCTGGGTTCTGCCGAAAATGTGCTGGGTGTCAACAAGCAGCATTTCGAAACTTCCAAGTAAGCTATCGTTCAACTGTAAAATCAAGCCAATATGTCTTCTACATATAAAGAGTTAAATATTTCACCTGTAGGTCGTGTCGAAGGGGATCTCGATGTAAAGGTGTATATGGAAAACGGTGTTGTCACCCGCGCACATACGCAGGCTGCTATGTTCAGGGGTTTTGAACGCATCATGGCAGGCAAAGACCCCCAATCGGGCCTGATTGTCACCCCAAGGATTTGTGGAATCTGCGGTGGTTCGCACTTGTATTGTGCTTCTTCTGCGCTGGATACAATCTGGAAAACAACGCTCACGCCCAATGCACTGCTGCTCCGCGCGATTGGTCAGGCTTGTGAGACCATACAAAGTATCCCTCGCTGGTTCTACGCAATCTTTGCAACGGATATGGCCAACAAGAAATTTGCCAACAAGCCGCTTTACGGCGAAGTGACTAAGCGTTGGGCGGCGTATGTGGGCACTTCTTTTCAGTCCGGCGTGACTGCTTCTGCCCTGCCCGTGGAGGTGTATGCGATCTTTGGTGGCCAATGGCCTCATTCTTCTTACATGGTGCCGGGTGGTGTCATGTGCGCGCCTACGCTCAAGGATATCACCCGTGCGCACGCTATCATGAACCACTTCCGCAATCGCTGGCTGGAGACTACCTTCCTCGGTTGTTCCATAGACCGCTATCTGCAGATCAAGACATGGGATGACATGCTGGCCTGGGTTGATGAAAACGAGAGCCAGCGCAATAGCGATCTGGGATTGTTCATCCGGGCAGGCCTGGAGTTTGGCCTCGATAAGTTTGGTCAGGGAGTAGGCAAGTTTCTCGCTTTTGGTACGTATCTTCACAAGGATATGTACAATCACCCGACCATCGAGGCGCGCAACAAAGCAGTCATCAGCCCGGGTGGATTCTATGACGGACAGCACTTCCATACGCTGGATCATCTCAATGTACAGGAGCATGTCGATCACTCGTGGTACGAAAACGTAAAGCCTGCTCACCCTTGGGATGAACCGCTGCCAACACCACTGCAGTCGCAAAACCTAATGGATACAGACTTCAGCGGCAAGTACAGCTGGGCAAAAGCTCCGCGCTATATGGGGCATGCCGCTGAGGCAGGGCCGCTCTCGCGCGTGATTATGGCGGGCAACCCCAATAATTACGATCACCAGGTGCAGGATCCGCTCTTCCTCGATATCATGGCGCAAAAGGGTCCGAGTGTGTTCACGCGTACACTTGCCCGCCTGCATGAAGCCCCACGCCTCTACAATTACATCAACGAGTGGCTTAGCCAGGTTGACCTGAATGGCGAGTTCTACATCAAACCTGAAGAGCGCGATGGTAAGGGTTGGGGTGCTACCGAGGCCGCCCGCGGCGCACTGGCGCACTGGGTCGAAATCAAAAATGGCGTCATCGAAAATTATCAGGTAATGGCACCCACTACCTGGAATGTCGGGCCCAATGACGAACAAAATAACCCGGGGCCTATCGAAGCTGCCCTCGAGGGTACGGAGATTGAAGATCCGCATGATCCGGTAGAAGTAGGTATGGTAGCAAGGTCTTTTGATAGCTGCCTCGTCTGTACCGTTCATGCACATGATGCTAAATCTGGCGATCAGCTTGCCAGGTTTAAGTTGTAGTTTTGTTTTATTAGAAAAAAAGAAAGAGACTGTTAGATATGGCTTCAGGTACTCGTGTTTCGCTGCCCTTGGCAGCGAAATACGAATACAACAGTCTCTTTGGGTTTAGAACACTGTCAGGTGGCTGCGGCCGCCTGACCCTGTTTTATGAAAATCTATTCCGACACACATGCACACAGCTGTTATGGGTTTTGGCAACCCTGTAAGAAGTGACGATGGAGTGGGTTGCTACGTCATTGAATTGCTACGACAGGCCCATCCCGGGCATGAGAAAGTATCTTTTCTGGATATGGGTACTTCGGCATTCGAAGTGCTGTTCCGGCTCAAAGGTCATCAACGCATAATCGTGGTTGACGCGGTTATCAATTCCAACGAGCCCGACGGAACGATCTTCAGACTGCCCGCCTCTGCCATTGAGGCAGCCATTATTGACGATCCCATGGTATTTTTGCACAGCCTTAAATGGGATCAGGCACTTTCCTATGCCAAAAAAATCCTGCAGGATGAGTTTCCCCGCGATGAGATCTATGTATACCTCATCGCTGTCACTGATATACGTATGGAAGTAGGTCTCAGCCAGGTAGTGCAACAAGCGGCTTACAAGGTTAGGGATCATATCGTCAACCATCTTGCTGACCTAATCTGAATCCTCGTGGAAAGAATTTACCATTTTGAAGGTGTTACCCCTGTGCCTCCTGACCCCATGACCGGTTCCGGTGTTAAGCTTCGCAATGGCCATTTATGGATAGATGCCTCGCTGGCTAAGCAAGCGTTGGGTGACAGCTCACAAGTGTATGCCGTTTTTTACCCCAACCTCAAAGCCATACTGCTCGCCCCCGATAGCGATCAAACGTTCAGGGCTGCACATGAGGTGATTATGTTATTTGTAAAGATTAAAAACAGCCGCGGAGATCGCGCCATCTCCATTCAGGAATTTATGGCAGATCACGACATTGATGATACCGACAGGGATCTGGTCTACATGACAGCTCCGGGGCTGAATATGATGCACATCAGCATTTAATTTTCTTAGATCGACCACTATGATACTGCTCTATACTGCCAACCAGTCTACCAACCAGCTCGTACGCGATATTGTCGCTTCACAACCCAGGCTGGACGAGCTCGTTATTTTTAAAGATGCGCTTGAAGAACGGCCGCTGCCCACCGGAGCCGCAATTTTGATTAATGCGCAGGGAATCTGCTTTCCGCTTGACTGGTATAATTTCCAGCCTCCTTATCTGCTGCCCGAATATACGCTCTTTCAGGAAGAGATACTGCTGGCATTTATCTATTTCAAATTGGGAAATGCTGAGATGGCTTTTCGCCTGCTGCAACCGCACGGAGCCATTAGCGCTGAACTCGCGTTCATTCAACAATTAAAAAATGGTATAGAGGCCGATCCGACCGCCCTTACAGTGGAAACCTACCAGGATTTTGACGATTACAGGCTGATGCACAATCATGCTGTCGTTAGGCATTATGGTATGCCTCCCGGTCAGGAGGTCAATGAAAAGATCCACTACTACTACAATGCTGCCATGGATGCAGCGCCTAATGACGAATACCAGGCATTTTCAGCCCGGCATTATGTAAGTTTCCTGATAGATCAGCATGCGTATGCACTCGCAGAAAAAATTGCCGGGGATACGCTTGCGCTCGATATCTCGGCCGATGCAGCTGTCGAATTGCAATACTTGCTGTGTCAACTGTGGCTGGCGCAACTGACGGCTCCCTACGATCCTTCGCTGCTCGAAAAAATCAAAACAATGCTTTGGTCCGTTTTGCAGGCCTACGAAAAGGCTGACCGGAGAGCAGAAACAGCCATGCTACTGGAAGATGCCTGTTATATTGCCAATATCAGCGAAAGCTTTGCCGAAGCACTGGGGTACATCACACGAGCGATCAAAATATACGAAGAAGAAATGCTCGAAGAGCTGCTGTACAACGCGCACTACAAAAAAGGACAGCTACTTTTTACCTGGGCCAAGAAGGGACAGTCGCAATTTTTCAGGCCTGCAATTGAGAGTTATCAACAGGCAGTGAAGTATTTTACCAAAGAGGATTATCCGGAAATTTATGCTGATATTCAGCACTACCTCGGCGTCATTTATGCCGAAATCCCCGATGAGGTAAAAAAGAAAAGTATCTGGGCGGCTGTTTCTTATGCAGCATTCATGGAGGCACTGGCTATTTTTACCAAAGAAACCATGCCCTACCAGTATGCATTGGTATGCAATAGCCTGGGCAATGCGCTCATGAAATACCCCACTGCCATACATTCCGACAACTATGAAAAAGCACTTTTTTACTACAACGAGGCGCTCGATATACGCACAGCCCGGCACTACCCGCTCGAACGATCCCTTAGTTTACTCAACTACCTCGAGGCTTCCTGGAATGCCGACAATTCAACCAATGAGCAGAACCCTGAGCGATACGCTGACATGTGGCAAAAAGCGGAAGAAGTGATCGCACTTAATGCCACGCCGCAACTGACCGAGGAGGCCCAAGAACACCTTCAGAAATTACGCCAACTTAAAGAAATCATGGGTTAATCAGTGTCTGCAAACGGTAGTTGTAGCTGTCCGTCAGGCTGTGCCTGTGCCGGTTCCAAATTGGATACCGACAGGCCGAGCAGGCGTACATAGCCTATTGCCTGCAGGTTTTCACGCAACAGACCTGAAGCTGCACTGTTCAGCGTTTCCCACTGCCGCAAGGCTGTACTGAAGGAACGACTCCTGTTGAAGCGCTGAAAGGCCGGTGTCTTCCATTTGAGCGTCAAGGTCCGGCCGTAAAGGCTTTTGCGCTCCATTTCTTCGAAAAGCCCCCGGGCGATACCCTCGAGCCTGTCGGCCAGCAGATCCGGATCTGCTATGTCTTCCCTAAAGGTGCGCTCCGTGCCGATAGACTTTCTGATGCGCCAGGGATTTACCGGCCGTTGATCCTCCGCTCGTACGATGCGGTAGTAGTGTGCCCCCATTTTTCCAAACCACTTGATCAGGCTTAGCTCATCGAATTGCCGCAGCTCAGCTCCGCACGATATCCCGCGGGAACGCATCCTGTTGGCCGTAACTTTACCAATGCCATGAAATTTTTCAATCGGCAACAGGTCGAGAAATGCCATGGCTTCTTCCGGGAGGATGACCTTCATCCCGTCGGGCTTGTTGATGTCAGAGGCAACTTTGGCGAGAAATTTATTGAATGATATCCCGGCAGAGGCTGTAAGACCTGTAGTCTCATGTATGCGCTTTCGTATTTCTGCTGCTATCAGGGTAGCAGAGGGAGGCCCCTTCAAAGGATTGCTTACATCCAGGTAAGCCTCATCCAATGACAGTGGCTCCACCAGGTCTGTGTATTCATGAAATATGGCGCGAATCTGGCGGGAGGCCTCTGCATAAGCGTCAAAACGCGCTGAAACAAAAATCAACTCCGGACACAAACGGCTGGCTGCCCGACCAGACATGGCCGAGCGAACGCCATAACGACGAGCCTCGTAGCTCGCAGATGCTACAACGCCACGGGCACCACCCCCTCCTACTGCTATCGGCTTGCCGCGCAAATCTGGCCTGTCACGCTGTTCTACCGAAGCATAAAAGGCATCCATATCGATGTGGATGATTTTTCGGAAATCTGTCATATCCCCTTTTGGCCAATTGCAGCGACTACAGGCAGGGATCCGTCACCGCTCATGCGAAAAAGAAGCTTACAGATACCCGACTGCCTTTAGCAGCACCCAATAGTAAAAAAATGGGCCTTGTTGATTTTTTTTAAAAACAACAAAGCCCGCCACTATTCGAGATGGTCCCTGGCAGCTAAAGCTGCCTAAGACCACTTCCGGTTAATCTATAGCCACCAACAAAAGCTTATTAAGCCTGATCTTCCTCTTCGTCTGCTTCGTCATCTCCTCCTTCCGCCATGATTTCGCGCTGCAACTCTTCCATGAATACGAAATCGATCGCCTCAGACAAACTGGGGACTATGGTAAGGGTCGTATCAAGGCGTGTAATTTCAATAAGCTTTTTAACGCTCGGATGGACGATGCCCGTAATCACGAAGCTTCCGAGATCTTTCCACAGACGATCTGCCACCAAAATAGCGCTCAATCCGGAGGAGTCGATAAATTTCACCCCTGATAAATCCAAAATAAGGTTGGCCGTTCCCTCGTTAGATAAAAAGACAAACTCAGATTTGAGGTCGGGAGCGAGCGCAGCTGTGAGGGATTCTTCTTGCAGGCTGAGGAGCGTATACTTGTCTTGTTTATCGATCGAAAACTTCATCTGTTGGATTATTATTTTTGGGTTGATGATCCTGCTGGGCTGAGCCCCAAAGCGGCACAGGAGATGGTTGCGAAACAGGGATACCGGCTAACCCGTACTGCCAATGATACAACAATCTTTATTGAGCCATTTTAGCATGGCAAATGTATATTTTTTTCGCGATGAAACATGTATTTTTAGATCAAATTTCAAGAAACAGGGACGAAGACCGCTTTAACAAAGTCTTCAAAATCTGTTGTCGTCAGGACTCACGCGCATTAATTCTTTCCCGAGGGATACTTTTTTCAGTCAATGGTACATTTTGTAAAAACAGTTAGGCTTTTTTGAAACTTCAATGGCTTAAGTTTTGTATTATTTGACAATTGCCTTAATATTGTTACTGACAACCAATGTAAGGGGCAGTTTGAACTAAGAAAGTAGTCTAACATGAACAATAGTAATAGTAGGAAGTTTTCTCCCAAAGTGAAGCAGGTAATCTCTCACAGCCGCAATGAAGCACTGCGCCTTGGCCATGACTTCATAGGTACGGAGCACCTGCTGCTTGGCTTGCTCAGCGACCAGGAGGGCTTGCCCCTAAAGGTTCTGGCCTCGCTGGATATCGATGCTGAGGAGTTGCGACAAACTGTTGCCAGCACCGTTCAGCGAATCCCGGGTTCTGCTAACTCCAGTTTGAATGTAAGCAACCTACCCCTCAACAAACAGGCTGAAAAGGTTCTGAAAATCACGTTTCTGGAAGCTAAGTCCCTCAAAAATGAGGAGATTTTTCCGGAACACCTCATGCTTTCTATCCTGAAAGATAAAGACAACCCTGCATCCCGTATTCTGCAGCAATTTGATGTCGATTATGACATGTTTAAAGCAGAATTGGAGTACGTGAGGCAGGAACAGGACTTCAGCACCAGCAAACCCGATCTGTTTGCGCAGTCCCCTTCTGAACAGGATGACTCCTACGAAGAGGATGATCAGCGCAGTTACCAGCAACGCAGTAAATCACCGGCCAAGTCGCGTACGCCTGTACTGGATAACTTTGGTCGTGACATCACTAAACTTGCCGAGGAAGGTCGACTGGATCCAATCATCGGCAGAGAAACAGAAATTGAACGGGTCAGCCAAATTCTAAGCCGCCGTAAAAAGAATAATCCTATTCTGATTGGTGAGCCGGGCGTAGGTAAAACAGCTATCGTTGAGGGTCTCGCACTGCGCATCTTCCAAAAGAAAGTGTCGCGCACGCTCTTCAATAAGCGAATCGTCATGCTCGACCTCGCTGCGCTGGTGGCCGGCACCAAATACCGCGGCCAGTTTGAGGAACGTATGAAGGCCATCATGTCCGAATTGGAGAAGTCCCGCGATGTGATCCTGTTCATCGATGAAATTCATACCATAGTGGGTGCCGGTGGTGCCACCGGCTCACTCGATGCTTCCAATATCTTCAAGCCTGCGCTGGCAAGAGGTGAACTGCAATGTATCGGCGCATCAACGCTGGATGAGTATCGTCAGCACATCGAAAAGGACGGGGCGCTCGATCGCCGTTTCCAAAAGGTAATGGTCGACCCTCCCAGCGCGGAAGAGACAGTGCATATCCTCAACAACATAAAGGCCAAATACGAGGAGTTTCACAACGTGACCTATGCCGACGAAGCTATTCAGGCTTGTGTAAGGCTCAGTGATCGCTATATTACTGACCGATTCCTGCCGGATAAGGCGATTGACGTACTCGATGAAGTGGGTGCTCGTACTCACCTCAAAAATATCCATGTACCCAAGCACATTGAGGCGCTGGAAAAAGAGATTGAGGATGTTAAAGAACGCAAAAACACGGCCGTTCGCAACCAGCAATACGAAAAGGCCGCCGATATGCGCGACCAGGAGTCTAAACTGATTCGGCAGCTCGATCAGGAAAAACTTCGCTGGGAAGAAGAAGCCAAAACTAAGCGCTACCCGGTTGAGGAAGAAGATATTGCAGAAGTGGTATCCATGATGACGGGTATCCCCGTTCGTAGGGTTGCTCAAAGCGAAAGCAAGAAACTTGTCAATATGGACAAGGATCTTCAGGGAGTTATCATCGGTCAGGATGAAGCGATCGGCAAGATTGTCAAGGCTATTCAACGGAATCGCGTCGGACTCAAGGATCCGAAAAAACCGATCGGAACCTTCATTTTCCTGGGTCCTACCGGAGTAGGTAAAACTGAGCTCGCTAAGGCGCTCGCGCGCTATCTGTTCGATAGCGACGATGCGCTCATTCGCATAGATATGAGCGAGTATATGGAAAAGTTCTCTGTCAGCAGACTCATCGGCGCCCCTCCGGGCTATGTTGGCTATGAGGAAGGAGGCCAACTCACAGAAAAAGTGCGCCGCAAGCCTTATTCCGTCGTGCTGCTCGATGAAATAGAGAAGGCGCATCCCGATGTGTACAACATCCTCCTGCAGGTGCTGGATGACGGTCAACTGACGGATGGGCTGGGCAGAAAGGTTGATTTTAAGAATACACTTATCATCATGACCTCCAACGTGGGGGTACGACAGTTGAAGGATTTTGGACAAGGCGTAGGCTTTGCAACGCAGGCTCGTGTGCAGGCGGCAGAAGATAACAGCAAAACTGTCATTCAAAATGCCCTCAAGCGTACCTTCTCTCCGGAGTTTCTCAACCGTATCGATGATGTAATCGTATTCAATAGCCTCGACCAGGCCGAAATATTCAAAATCATCGATATCACGCTTACTGATCTCGACAAGCGGCTTACCGGCATGGGATTCCAGTTGATACTTACGGAAGATGCCAAAAAGTTTGTCGCTACGAAGGGCTTCGATCCTCAATTCGGTGCACGACCGCTGCACAGGGCTATACAAAAATACATAGAGGATCCATTGGCTGAGTTTATTCTCAGCAACAGTCCCGCCGAGGGAAGCGTACTCGAAGCTTCTCTCAACGAAGAGGGCGATGCCATCATTATTGGCTTCCCTAAAGTCGTCGGTCAGGACGTAAATGAATAATTATCAAAAAAAAGCGCCGTCATATAATGTTTAGGACGGCGCTTTTTCTTTTTTTTGCATTCTCAAAGTAAACTGTCACTAAATAAATTTCGTTTGGCTAAGCAAAACAGACCGCAAATAAATGTCCGTAGGGACGCCCGCGAAGAAGAAAAAAATAAATTCCGGGTCAACGATATGATCCGAATCCCTGAAGCACGTCTGGTAGGGGAAAATCTGGAAGAACTCGGGCAACTGATTGGTAAATCTGTCGAATCAGGTATCTATCCTACCCGTCAGCTCCGTGAATGGGCTGAACGAATGGCTCTCGATCTGGTAGAAATATCCCCCAATGCCAAACCTCCTGTCGTAAAAATTACAGACTTCAATAAGTTTCTCTACGAGAAAAAGAAGAAGGAAAAAGAAATCAAAGCAAAAGCGGCTAAAACGGTTATCAAAGAAATTCGATTTGGCCCTAACACTGATGATCACGACTTTGAATTCAAAGTCAGACATGCTCGTATGTTTTTGGATGAAGGCTCTAAAGTCAAAGCTTACGTCCAGTTCAAAGGGCGCGCCATCGTATTCAAAGATCGCGGTGAGTTACTTCTCCTCCGCTTCTTGAAAGAACTTGAAGATCTTGGAGCTGCAGAGTCACTGCCAAAACTCGAAGGACGGCGAATGATCGTTATGGTCGCTCCCAAAAAGGCTGCTGCTCCAAAGAAATAACTGTCGCCTGGCAATTGTAAGCTGCTTTCGACACATATATTCACTTCCTGCTGATGCGAGACAATAGCCGTGCCTGTGTCTCGCATCTGTCTTGTTTATGTACTGCTGCTGGCTAACACCCGCGAAATGTATATCTCAACCCCAGAAACAGTAATGGTCGTCTTCCTCAACAAGCTTAGTGAATTCTGCTAAGTGTTTTACTGTAGGTTGGGGAGGATAGCTCTCCCATTTCAAATTTCCTCGCATCCAGTATACTTTCCAGTGATTCCTGGCTTTCACAAAGGTAGCTTTCGCTATGGGCATTTCAAGACGTATCTCAGGCTTGTCCCAGCGAGGTCTGATCTCAAGAACCAAGATACTCTGATCTTCTATTCGATACCCAATGTCTAGTTGGCTTCGAATAGCTTCCGGGGGTCTTATCCTCGATAAAAAACGCTCCATTTCTTCAATGATTTCTCCTGCCTGCATTTCATCAATTGCCATGATTTATTGCTTATACTTTACAAGAAATTGATTTCCAAAAGGAATATATTGGTATTTTTTTATCCGATCCTCAAAGATGTTTTCCCGTAGCCGGTTTTTTTTTCAGCCCTTTTGCGCTTTTTTTTTTAAAAATGCGCAAAATCAACAAAAAAGTACATCGCCGGATCAGATTCAGCATGTGTTCATCGCTGCGGCCAATATCAACCCGGCCAACGTACTGCTTGCTAATTTTTTTACACTTCTCCCTGTTCGTCAGCAGGCTTATGCCGCATATTCAGAATAGCCCGCAATCGGTCACTGTTGACAGCGATACTGGCGTTTAGTTCAAAACCAATCAATAGGACCAACGCATTGATTTGTATCCACAGCATCACAATGATGATGGTGGTAATCGAACCGTAAAATTTGGCGTAACTGTCATACCGGTTGAATTCGTCAATGTAAAATGAAAATGCCCAGGAAGATAAAATACAAAGCAGGGTAGCCAGCGTAGTCCCTGGTGAAAAAAACGAAAACCGGCGATAAGTTGCTGCACCATAGCGATATAAGAACGCAATACAAAAATAGTAAAAGATGATAATCACGATCCAGCGTAGCATATCCACACCGCTTAGGCTAAGCCCGGACAACAATATATACTCACTCAACCAATACAGCAACTGGTTGCCCAAAATTACCAGAATCACCGATGCTACTACCATCATCCCTAACACCCCCGTGAGCCCAATGGCAATGAATCGCTTTTTTAACTCCGAACGCTGTTTGAAGGTTACGTTGTGATACGATTTTTCAAAGCTTTGCATCATCGCAAGCATGCCGTTTGAACTGAAATAAACCGTCAGCACAAAACCAAATGACAACAGGCCTATCCTTGGCTCGTTGACAATATCATAGATATAAGAAAATAAAATATCTCCCGCTTGTCCCGGCATAACCCGATGGATTTCATCCTCTAAAATTTGGTTGAAATTGCCAAACTCAGGCCAAAAATCGGCCACAAACCCTAGCACAAACGGCAACACAGTGAAAAACATGAGAATGGTCGGAAATAGTGACATGAAAAAGCTGAACGCAATACTATTGGCACGCGTAAACAGGTCAAATTTCCGCGATTCATCGTAGACAAAAACAACTACATCATAGATAGGTACGTTGAAAAACCCCGGTAATGAATGGGTTTTACTCCACTCTATACTTCTCACTACAACCGGCAGGCTCCAAAACCTCCGCTTCCAATGGGCTGTATCAAAGTAGTTATGCTTCATGAAAGAATGGCCGTAGAATATCCACTAAATAGGGCGGCACTGCTATGGTTTTGCGCGTCTCCCGATCAATAAAACAGAGCCGTACAGACCCACCACTCACCAGCTTTCTGTCTTCATTGTAAATGTCAACATAAAAGGTTATCGTATCTACAGGTAGTGTGCGCAAAGTTGTACGAATGGTCAATAACTGATCATACAAGGCAGGCCGTACAAAACGCATCTGCAGACTCATGACCGGCATTAGTATGCCATGCGCTTCTTCCATGTCCCGGTAGGTAACACCAAGACTTCTGAGCATTTCCACACGACCAATCTCGTAATACTGCGCATATACCCCATGGTACAAATAACCCATTTGGTCAGTTTCTCCATAGCGGACGCGTTTTGAGTAATCAATACTATACACTGCTCAGTTTTTTCTGATTATTACGGTTAATAAACCTGATCAATACGGGTACAACAGTGCCAACAGCCTGCTCCGGGCTCATAAGCCCATTCACCTTCCCCGCACCTCCTTATTAAATTCAGCCCTGAATACATTGGGATCTTTTCGCAAAAAAGCGAGCAGCTCAGTGCCTGTCATTTTGTTTTCATCAAATGTTATCAACCAAATGGGCTGGTTAGGGGCTAATTGCTCCAGTATTTCGAGTTGTTGCTTGGCGTACCCCTGCTTCCATACCTGAGGATCAATATCCGGTGCCAATTCAACGATAATCTGGTTGGTTATGGTGCCTACAGGCAGACCAGTATCTTTTGAAATGACCTGCTTCCAGCTGATTTCATCAATCAGTGCATCTAATACTCTTTCAAGCTCCATGACAATTTCTGGCCTGTTCTCACGTCCCATAATTTCCTTCATCTCTCCTCCCTCATTCACATACCGGAGCGTAACTACCGGCAAATCGGGTATCTCACTTTTATAGAGGCTTGGAAGATCAAACAGCTCAGCATCCTCAAAAGCCATTATGAGCGATTTGTACTGGCCATCGGTAAGTTGAGATTCGTAAAGCCCTGTCAGAGGCGTATAGTGCTCTCCCTCATACGTAGCCCTGCCCGTGGAATAAATAGTGAGTGTGAACACCGGACACTCTCCAAAGCAGGCATCTTTGCGCAACTGTACGCGCATAACCGCTGCTTTTTCAGGCAGAGCCGTACCGAGCTTGCAGCCAACAATTGAAAAGAAGGCGCTGAGCGATAACAGGAAAATCAATGGTTTATTGGTTACTTTCATGTGTTGTGTGTATGATACTTGGAGCAATAACGCAAGGTTAAACAAATCGGGTTAATCATGCCAAAGAGAGTGTGTCAGATCGCCGGTTTATAGGCATGAATCGCGCAAAGATCAATAGACCAAGGCCACTCATCATTCTACAAATATAAGCTTTTTGGTATAAATATTCCCCGCGACCCTTAGTTGCAGAACATACAAGCCCGCTTTCAGCTGTGGTAAGGCGTAAAACTCAGTCACTGCTCCATTCCCTTCCCAACTGCCTGCCAGCTGGCCGTGAATTGCCCAAAGCCGTACCTCCCACCGTTGTTGCAGTTCCAATACCAGTCGTAAAGACCGCGCCTGCAATCTGCATTCACGCAACGGGTCATCAATCATATATCCGTTTTCAGCAGTTTGACTAACAAGACAACTACTGCCCGGCAAAAATCCGGGCCGCCATTGTGCTATCGCTTGTCGCATACGCATCTTTTGTCCCTGCGTAAAAAAGAGCAAGCAGGCATCCTCACTTAGCGACATGAAATTTTGAGTCATATCGGGCGTACCACAGGTAAACCCTGCCCCCTGAGGGCACATTCCTAAATAGGATAAACTTTGACAAGGTGTATCCCCTACACCATCGTCACCTTCACAACTCGCCACGATACCCTCCCCCCAAAGATGAAGCAGGTTGAAGTAATGCCCGAGTTCGTGCGTAGCAGTCCGTCCGAGATGGTAAGGAGGAGACACTGTGCCTGTTTGCCCAAATCGCGAAGGGGCAATAAAAATTCCGTCTTCTGCTGGTGACGACTGTCCGGGCTGGCTTGCCTGACCGGCCAGGCCTGCCGGAAAAGCAGCAACCCAAATATTGAGGTAACATTCCCCTGGCCAGGCATCACTACCACCCAACTCTTCATAACATACACTGCGACGCCCATCTCCTGCATAAGCGGTTGCAATAGCTGCAATAGAAGTTTGACGTCGAACAATACCATTACTGGCTTGCCCCTCCGGGTCTTTGTCAGCCAACCGAAAGACAATCTCTGTATTTGCCATTAATTGTCGGAAAATGGGCTGCACCACTTGCTGGCGATCGCTATTCATCCCGCTGAAATCCCTGTTGAGTGCGTCAATCTGGGACTGAATTTGAGCATCACTGATATTTTCCTGCCCCTGCCGCCACACAACATGTACAACCACCGGGATCTCAATCTGCCCAAATACACTGTCTGCAGGAAAAGTCTGCAGCGGACTAGGCGGCCATATACACGTTTGTGCAGATAAAATAACCGCCCACGAAGATACCGCTGCCAGCAAAAGAATAATTCTATTCACCTAATCCTAAGAGTTGTTATCGTATTCCTCCCTTCAACGAACTAAGGTTGCCTGTAAGTATACTGCCTTGTACATTGACAGTATTCAAACGATATACCCGATGATTACCTTACAGAATATGAGCAGAATTCCTCCCGCAAAACTGTTCCCAAAGTGTATTCAGGAATTTATTTCAACCATAAACAACGAGATTCCCCCCCAGGGTTTTGCGTTTTCAAGGGATGACGGTCAACGCGCTATAAATAAAAAAAGTTGAACCCTGGTGAGAAAATCTCAAATACGCGCTAAGGTTCAAACAAATCAAACCAATAGGGTGTGAATACGATATCGACCCGCTGCAATCGACCGGGATCGGATGTCTGATAATAGGACTCATCTTCACCCTTGGGCGTCACATACCCTAATGCAGCCAGTTCAATAGGATCTGTGCCGTAGGCAGCAAGCAGTGAAGACACCCGTATGGCCTGAGCAGTGCTTTGCCTAAGATCGCCGGCATATTCCATCAAAAGAGGACTGTAACCTTCCACAGAAACCATAAAGTCTTCATACCGCTGTATAATAGCACTTACCCGGCGGGCAATATTGGTTAGCTGTTGCTCGCCGTAAGGCAGAATGACCGGAGATAAGAGAGAGAGAACTACCCTGCCTTCTGCATCCGTAATGAGTACATCCGTCTCTGCAAATCCACTCAACTCAGTCTGCAGTGCTTTTGCCAGTTCAGAACGTCGCAAACGCATACCAGCTAGTTTTTGCTCCACACCGATTGCTGCGGTTGTTGCAGAAGTCACACCCGTAATAGGCTGCGTGTTAGCAGAGGGCGCATAGCCCGGATACGCTCCCTGTGACTGGCCGGAGGGGGGATAATTCATATTGGGAAATGACCCGGCATACCATTCATCCTTTGATTGTACATTGCCCGATGTCCTGTAATCTGTACGGGCTCCCTGTTCTTGATAAGTGGTCGCGGGATAGTTGGTGCCGGAAGGAGACTCCGGATATCCTTCGTAAATCCGCCCGTTGCTATAATTGCTTGTTTGGCTGTAACGAACCATCGAATCGCGGAGTGTCGCAATTTCAAGGCCTGACAGGTAGAGTGCCTGCTCAAGGTCGGCTCTGTCCTGATTACAACGGTCGAGCAGCCCCTCGTAATTGGCGTTCAGGTTGGCATTCAGCCCGATTAATGACTCCAGCTCTCTGTTGGCTTGCCTGAGATCACGGGCGGTTGCATCAAGCTCTTCCTGCAGGTTTATATTCTCAGCACGAAGACTGTCGAGCAGAAGTGCTTCTTTCTTATACAATAACATATCCTGCTCCACTTGGCTGTAACGTTGCATACTTATACAACCCGTAAGCAGAAAAGAAAAGCAAAAAATAAATACTCGTGTCATAGGTTCAAGTAATAAATTGTGTGTGAACTGCAGTTCCCTGACAACTGCGGCTTAAACCTTTTTACCGCAGCGGCTGTATAAACCAAACGAATACTACATACAGTCCTTAATTAACGCAAATTACTACTATTTTTGCAAAAAAAACGAGCTTGATGAACCGAACATTATTTTTTTGGATAGCTGCCGCCGCCGTCTTGCTGTCGGCCTGCAAACAGGAACCTACGGAAAAACAAGCTGCCGCCATCTTGGCAGCCCGTCAGATGGCTGAGGATAAAATCCCTTCAGAAACTATCGGCAGGCCTTCAATCGATCAACTAAACGATGCAGTACCTGCTGCCGGTCAAACACCAACGACCACCAGCCGCACGCTACAGCTGACCATCGGCAGGGCAAGCGTTGCCCGAAACAGCCAGGTATGCCTGGATGTCACGGCCAATGGTTTCGATCAGTTGATTGGCATGCAATATTCTATCCATTGGGATCCCGCTTTATTGGAATATCAGACTGTAAAAAATTTCAAACTTGGCAGTTTGGATAATAATGATTTTGGTAGCAGACAGGCAGCGCAAGGTATGCTAACTGCTGCCTGGATTGACGACAACCTCAAAGGCGTTAGCGTCTCCCCCGGAAGTACGCTCTATCAGATTTGCTTTAACGCAAAAGGAGAATCAGGACGAGAGGCAGAAGTGAAATTCCACAACCAACCTACTCCCTACGAAGTCATCGACAGGAATGAGGCTATTTTACGATTTGAGGGAGTGTCCGGAGCTGTTACTATCCAATAACCTCACAGCGTATTGGTTGCTAGCGAAGTTCACTTAACCGAATCATAAAAGCAGTGAGCCTGTGCTGCTGCCTTATATTCTGAAGAATACTCAGCGCAGCCTTTTCATTGATAAATGGTCCAAGAATTACCTTAAATACGGGCTCATTGTCATCCCCTGGCTGTATGCTCAACAGAATATTAGAAAAGCCTTTTGACTGAAGTAATGCTATCTGGCGCATGGCGTTGTCATACCCACTGTATATGCCCATCTGAAGCCCATAGTCCCCTGCCTCTGGCCGCTCAATGCTGATTTTATATATACCCCGATGTGGATTAATCTCAGGACCGACAAGATTTCGTCGATTCGGACCTGGCCGAACAAAGGTATTACCATCCTCTCCTCCGGAGGCAGCTGCGCGATTATCAGAAATATCTTTCTCTGCCGATGCAGCCTGTCGTTCATTGGTGGCAGGGGAAGAGCTGACTTTGGGAGAAGGGGCTGGTGAAGCAGGACGGGCAATCTCTCTGTTTTGGGGACCAGCTCCTCCCCTCCCTATGACCTGAATACTCACTTCTATGGCTCGCTGCCCCGCCCGAATGCCCAGCACCTGAGCCGCCTGTCGGGATACTTCTACAATTGTGCCTGAAATAAAAGGCCCCTGATCTATTACCTTAACCGTCACAGATTGACCATTATCCATTCGCCTGACTTTCAGCATTGTGCCGTAGGGATGGATTTTGTGTGAACAGGTGAGCTTACTCTTGTCATAGATATCTCCGTAGGCTGTGGGGCGACCGTGAAAATCATCAGGACAAACAGACGCCAGGCCGTACTCAAGTTCCTGGGCGGATAACCAACAGGAAACGAACAATAGAAATAAGAACAATAAGCTTTTCATTGTAAGTATTTTACACCGGCTACTCTGCTGAATAAACAAAGACAGGCCTGATTCCGTTATAAGTTAGTTGTTTTTCGATCAGTCTCTCACCTCAGATGTACGGATGATTCATTCACTCAAAACAGACCGCCTCAGGGCTCTTTTCGCCGTCAAGATGGTAAAATAAGTCTTTGAAAACGTGTAGTCAGTTTTCTTAAGGCCAAAATGGTTCCCGTATCGCCTTTTTTCGCCTTTTTTAGTCGTACGGTGACGAGCATGGTACTTTAAATATTTGAAAACGTGTGAAAAATGCTCCTTTTGTCCTGCACAAAAAATCCTAAACACACACATAAGCAGCGCCCATTTTTTTACCCTAAAAATGGAGGCTACCCCTCCGCTTATCGGTCAAACACATAGCCAAATTTAGCATAATATTATTACATAAACAAACTCCACCCTGCAGCCGGTATTTCTTTACTAAGAAAACTTACCAACTGCATCTTTAATTGTGGTAATTTTGTACCCGCATTTATTTTTACGATTCTAAAAGCCGTTATGAGTAAGCTAGGAAGAGTATTGGTCGCCATGAGCGGTGGTATAGACAGCACCGTCACAGCCATGCTTTTGCACGAAGAGGGGTACGAGGTGGTAGGTATCACCATGAAAACATGGGACTATGCCAACAGTGGCGGTACCAAAAAGGAAACGGGTTGTTGTAGTCTGGATAGCATCAACGATGCCCGTCAGGTTGCTGTCAACATGGGGTTTCACCATTTTATTGTCGATATTAGGGAAGAATTTGGCGATTATGTAATTGACAACTTTGTCGGAGAATACATGGCCGGACGAACACCTAACCCCTGCGTTCTCTGCAATACCCATATCAAATGGAGTGCACTGCTTAAGCGTGCCGATGCTATGGACTGCGAGTTCATTGCTACCGGGCATTATGCACGTATTGTACAAGAGAATGATCGCTACTTTATTCGCAGAAGTGTCGACGATAATAAAGATCAATCCTATGTCCTGTGGGGACTTAATCAGGCCTGCCTCTCGCGCAGCAGATTTCCGCTGGGCGGGATGACCAAGCCAGAGGTGAGACAACTGGCCGCGGATTTGGGTTATATTGAACTTAGCAAGAAGGCAGAGAGCTATGAAATTTGTTTTGTCCCTGATAATGATTATCGCGGATTCCTAAAACGACGGGTTCCGGGTCTTGAACACCAAGTCGCCGGCGGCAATTTTGTCAATACCCGGGGCGAAGTGATCGGCCAGCACCAAGGTTACCCTTTTTACACCATTGGACAACGAAAGGGGCTGGGCGCAGCTTTTGGCGAACCTATGTTCGTAACCGAAATTCGCCCCGAGTCCAATACTGTCGTACTTGGGCATATTGATGAACTCATTCGCAATGGTATACAGGTCGGACAAGTTAATCTAATGAAATATGCTTCGCTGATACCTGGTACAGAAGCCGTTACCAAAATTCGCTATCGGGATGGCGGTGCTCTTAGTACCTTACAACAAACAGCAGAAGACAAGGTAGAAGTAAATTTTTTAGCAAACGTCAAAGGTGTTGCACCTGGTCAGTCCGCTGTGTTTTATGAAGGTGAGGATGTAATCGGGGGGGGTATCATCTACAGCAGCAGACTCAGCGAAAGCTGATACTATTTAACGTGAGTATAGCATACTATGGTAAATGCCAACTTAATTGCCGTAGGCCAGCTCGGCCGTACCCATGGTCTCAAAGGGGAACTAAAACTTCTGCCCGATGAAGCCTATCAGGAGGCTGTACTTGAAGCAGACGCACTCTTTGTCTCTGTTAAGGGGACGCCAGTCCCACATTTTGTGGAATATATCCGGGGCGAGGGGACACCAATTATCAAATTTGAGGACATTGATGATATAGACAGCGCCCGCAGCTTACAGGGTGCACAACTATTACTCACGGAGCATCAGGCAGGAGAAGCTGTACTCACCGAAGAGCAGCAGTTTGCGGCACTCTTCACAGCATTGACAGGCTTTTCTGTAGTCGACACCTACACTGGTCTTGTTGGTACAATCGAGTCAGTAGAAGAAATGCCTAGTCAGTGGATGGCCATCGTTAGAAAAAAACCCGGTACCCGGCAGATCTTTATCCCCCTCCACCCTGGTCTAATCAAAGATATTGATGAGCAAAAACAAATCTTGTACATGAACCTCCCCGATGGATTAATCGAACTCTGACGGCCGGCCGGCTGCTGCTTATTCTACAATTTCCCTACATTATCTGGGTTATTTTCAGAATCATCCCCTTTACATCCTTGCTGTAAAGGAAATGTCTTTACGAATATTTGGCAAGGCATTAAGCTTCCAAAAGCCACAAATTTCATTCCCTTTCTATATCTTCGCCACAAAAAGCGAACAGCATGCTACTTTATCAAATGGTTAGGCCCTTGATGGACTGGGCACTAAAACGCCACTATCGGCGCATTGACCTGGCACACATGGAGCGTATCCCCAAAAATAAAGCAGTTATACTGGCAGCCAACCATCCTACTGCATTCATTGAGCCGTGTATACTTGCCTGCTTTCTCGACCGCCCGCTTTATTTTCTGGTTCGTGGCGACCTGTTTAAAAAACCGCTGTTTCGACTGCTGTTGGAGTGGTTGCATATGCTGCCCGTATACCGCATTCAGGATGGAGGCTATCAAAACCTTAAACAGAACTACGATACATTTGCAGCCTGCTTCAAAGCACTCAGCGAAAAACGAACCATCATGATTCTCGCAGAAGGTAGATGTATTCATGAAAAAAGGTTGCGGCCACTAAAAAAAGGTACTGCACGGCTGGCACTAGGGGCCCTGGAAGCAGATCCTACTTTGGACGAAGTCTACATCGTGCCCGTAGGTGTCAATTATACCCATGCAGATCGCGTTAACAGCGAGGTGATGATCCGTTTTGGTGAGCCTATATTAGCCTCTCGTTTTCGTGAGTCCTACGCCAAACAACCTAATCTTGCTATTAACGAACTTACCGATGTCCTGAAAGAATCTATGCACGAGCATGTGATTCATATCGATCATCCTGAAGATGACAGAGTAGCAGAAAATATGCTGACGATAGCCCAAAGTAGCCGAAGCCAACAGCTTGTGACAGTAGTCACCAACAGCGAAAAAGCTCTTGAACACGAGAAGGCAGTAGTTGAGACAATCAACAGAATGGAAGAAAAACATAAGAATTTCTTAAAATCCCTGACAGGAGAGTACTTCGGCCGATTGGCACATTTGGGGCTCGATGATGCCTCACTAACAAATAAGTATGCGCGAAAGCGCAAATCCGGCAACCGCCTGCTAGCCGGCCTGCCATTCGCCCTTTTAGGCTTTTTGTGGCATCTGCCCCCGCTGCTCATAGCCGAAAGCGTAGCAACCACCAAAGTAAAAACAATAGAATTTTATGCCCCTGTCCGGTTAGCCGTCTGGCTGGCAACAACCGTTTTTTATTCCTTGATTTGGATAACCCTCCCATTGATCACCGCTGCCTGGTGGTGGCTCGCACTGCCGCTGATAGCTCTTCTGTCTTTCCCTTGGCTGATTAACTACCTTTCGGAGGCGAAACAGTGGTATCTGGGCTGGCGGGTAGGCAAGATGGAAGCGCACGATCTTAAGTATCTAAAAAAATTACGCGCTCTTATCATGGAGGCATTTAATCAGCCGGAAACAAATGACAATGTCACTACTGGCTAGAGTCCGAGTCTAACCGAATCCAAAGTAAAGTTGTAGCCGGCGAAAATCCCATACCCGTTATCGACATTGTCAAAAACAATGACAGGCTCATTTAGCGGTCCTTCAGGCTGAGCCTGCTGACGACTCAAGGATGTGTGAAATAAGTAATACTCCTCCGATACCGTTCGAAGCTCAACAAATACATCTCCCAGCAACTCAAATTCCGGTTCCACCTCAAAGGTAGTCTCAAAACTCAAGCCCGCAGGAAATGGATTGTTTTTCATGAGTATCCCTCCGCTGAAATAAGCGTTAATTACGTTGTTGTTATTGGTATTATTAAAAACGAGCGGGTACAATATCTTACGGCTGATAACCGTATCTCCCTCTCTGTTGAAGTATTCCATTACCTGCTGGTAAAAATTGAGGTGGTAATAGTCATCATTGTCCTCCGGATCCTGGAAATTAAAACGAACCCCGTAGCTATAGCGCTTTAACATGGGGGACTGATCCAATACCAGCCTTGCATCATTGACCTGAAATAATTGTATCGGCACTGGCTCCGGAATTTTAGAACTTGCTGTCACAGGATTGAAACCAGTTACGTCCACGCGTATCTGATAAGTAGTGCCTGTCTTCAGATCTACATTGCGCGTCTGGTAATATGGAGGAATTCGTCCACCCGCGGGAATAACTAACTCCAGCCTCTCCATAAATTCACCATCACTGAATAATTCCACACGCGCATCTGGTAAGTATTCTCCAATACTGGCTTCCAAAATAGAGCGGCTACTAGAGACCCTAACCTCCAACTGCTTTTCACGGGTAAAATTACTGACAACTACCAGATTGGACGCAGGTCTGTCGAAAGGTAAATCAATAGGTCGCTCACAGGTGGTACCAAGACCCAGTATTGCCAGCATACATATACCCCAGAAGCGATATTTCATTCCCTAAGTCATTTGCGCGACAATGTAATCATTTTCTCGCTTACTTCAAAATGAAAATTGGTAACTCACAGATGGCAATAATGGCAATAACCAAACCTGCACAAACTCACTGACCGCAATGAGTGAGTTGTTCACATTAGTATACCTATTGCGTAAATCGTAGTATAACGGATTCTTTCGATTGTAAAGGTTATAAACCCCTGCATTCATGATGTGTCGACTGCGCTTGCCTTCCGAAGCGATCAAAAACTGCACATTCACATCGAGACGATGATAGGCCGGCATCCGGTACTGGTTTTTTTCTCCAAAATTGAAAACCTCTACTCCTTCTGCAGGGATGATTATCCCGGGAATAGCTACCTGGTATTTTTCCAGGGGGATGCTGAAAGCAAAGCCAGAGCTAATAATGAAAGTTGAAGAGAGCCGCAGCCACGGCTTTAGTTCATATACCCAGGCAAATTTGAAGTCGTGCCTGCGATCAAATTTGAATGGAAAAACCTGTCCAAAATTAATGTTGTCAAATCGCCGGTCAGCTTTAGCCAACGTATAGGATAACAGTAAATTCAAGCGGTCCGTGGATCGTGTAATGCTCGTTTCAAAACCGTATGCCCGCCCCTCTCCCTGTGTCACATTATCCTCCCAATTTCTGAAAGAAATAGTTCCCTCGCTAAAATTCAACAAGTGCTGCATTGATTTATAATAAAGTTCCCCTCTCAGTAGCCACCCCCCCGAAATTGGGTAAGTAAGCCCGCTACTGAGCACCCATGCCTCCGCAGGTTTTACCCGCGAGGTGGCCGGTACCCATAAATCTGTCGGCAGGCCAATGGAGGAACTTGACAATAATTGCACGAACTGCACCATACGGGCAGCAGAAATTTTTGCGCCGAGCTTATCTGTCAATAAAAAAGATAAATTCAACCGGGGTTGTATTGTCGGGTAATTCCTGAGTCCCACCTGCCAAAGGGCAAAATGCAGTCCGGTGTTGAGTTCCCATCTATTACCCCGTCTGATGTTACTCTCCCCGTAAAAATTAACCTCCCGGGTTGTAATCAGGGCATTGGCAATCAGATTGTCTATGCTGCTCGCACTAGTGTTAAGCATTAGTGCTCCTGGCCTGAAGTTGCGAATATTATAAGAAAATCCTGCTCTGAAGTCTTTTCCGGCAGCCGGAAGCATGTGTAAGTCAGTGCGAAATCCTCTGTCTTCAATACCTGTCCTGAAAATTCCCTGCGAAGCCGTCCGAAAAATTTGCCGTGTCCGGTTGTTATAAATGGAATCAAACTCTCCGTACTTGTTCTCCACAGCCAGCTCACTGGCAGTAATCGTAAAATTGGCAAATACCTTATCATTGAAGAGATGATTCCAACGCAAAGCCGCAACTGTATTGCCCCAGCTGAGCCCTTCGTGGTAGCGCTGGGTAATATCAAAGACCGTCAACTCACCGCCTGGCAGGCTGGCGATACTAAGCTGCTGGCTGCTGCCGCCATAATCCCGGTAGCTATCATTGCCTTTATACAGACTGAAATAAAGCCGGTCATTGGCGGAAAAAGTGTGGCTTATCTTGGCATTAATATCAAAATACCTGTAGTCTGTCTGGCCTGTTTCGCCTTTTTCTGCCTTGAGTTGTCGGGTATAGGGCATCAAAAAATGATGCAAAAAAGATTGTCGCCCGCTCAAAAAGAAAGCCGTTTTACCGCTGGCTATAGGCCCCTCCACAGACATCCTGCCAGTCAACATACCCAGTTCTGCTGTTGCATGATACGACTCAAGGTTGCCATCCTTGGTGTGTATATCCAATACCCCGGATAGTCTGCCACCATACCTTGCCGGAAATCCTCCACTGAATAAGGTGGCCGAACGCACTGCGCCAGCGTTGACTACAGAAAATAAACCAGCAGCGTGAGATACATTATATACAGGAACTCCATCGATCATTATCAGATTTTGCCCGGCATCTCCACCGCGGATGTGCAAACCCTCTATTCCGTCCGTTCCGGTCGTTATCCCTGGCAACAACTGCATACTTCTGATCGGATCCGGTTCTCCTGCCAGACTGGGCAATACAGCCGTCATTCGAAGGATATCTCCCTCTGTCATCGCTGCCCGCTGGTAATAAACGGATCTGCCTGTACTATCTGCCGGTGTTACAATTACTTCTGGCAGAAAAGAGTTACTCTTGAGTGCTACCTGCAGTCGTTTGTTGCCCACAATCACCAACTCTTCATCATAAGAAGTATACCCCAAGTATGAAACCCTTATATGTACCGATCCCGAGGGAACCGTCAGGCTGAAAAAACCATACTCATTGCTGGTGGCACCACGCTGGCTTTGAATGTCGGCAATATGGGCACCGATAAGACGCTCGCCAGACTGAGCATCTACAACATAACCACTGAGTGTGTATCGATCTTCCCTGACGACGGGCTTTAGCTGCGGTACAATAGCAATCTGACCGCCAATCAACTCATAGGTTAAGCCACTTCCTGCCAAAACAGCCTCGAAAACTACAGATAATGGTTGCTGCTCCAAAGAAGTAGTCACCCTATGGCCGGCAGGTAGTTGGTCATTGCGAAAAAGGAGATTCAGTTGTTCTTGTTCGATCAACAGAAAAAGCACCTCCTCTAATGGCATATCCCGGACGGTGAGCGTTATACGGCGCTCCGGTAGTTGCTGAGCCAGCAGCAACGTACTCAATAACAGCCCCGCCAAGGTCAATCCACAGCTTTTCTTCATGATGCTAACAATCATCTTACAGATCTGTGATCGCTACCTTTTGCCGACACCCGCTGCTTCCGGCAAATGAAAAGCGGGATTATTTCATCAACAGAAATAACCCCGCAGAATTTTTACCCAATTATGTAGCAAAGGTCAAACCCAACCCTTACAATACACAGATACAATATTAATACTTTGGTCAGTACCATATAGGTAAATGATATGACATGTCAATATTTTGAATTCAACGCCCGTTGTAAGCCTTGTATTGGCCGGTTAAATTATCCCTGCCCCCCAATACCCAAAGGCGACATGGGTTAGGTGCATTCCCTGATGTAAGGTGCTAAGACGGCTTGAAACTCGTCTTGAGATCTACTGTCAGGTTAAAGACCGGTGCTCCGGGCATCGAGTCTTTATCCGCTGTAAAATAACCTTTGCGCAAAAACTGGAATGATTGTCCCACCTGCGCATCCAACAAGAAAGGTTCTGCCTTGGCATGTACAACCATAAGGCTGGCAGGATTTACAAGAGACAAAAAATCAGCCTCCTCATCGGCCGTGGGATCTGGCTGGCTGAATAATCTGTCGTACAACCTTACCTCCACCGTTGTTGACCCGGCAACACTCACCCAATGGAGGGTACCTTTGGCTTTAATCCCGGAAGTATCCTCTCCGCTTCGACTGTTGGGATAGTAGCTGCAGTAAACTACCTGTATTTCTCCGGTTGATGGATCAGCCTCATACCCTTCACAATGAAGAATATAAGCTGATTTGAGTCGGACATCTGCTCCTGGTGCCATGCGAAAATACTTCTTGGGCGGATCAACCATAAAGTCCTCCCGCTCGATGTATATCTCTCTGCCAAAAGGCAGGCTGTGGGTACCTGCATCGGCATTTTCGGGATTGTTCTCCAAAGTCAGTTCCTCAATCTGCTCTTCCGGATAATTAGTAATGACGACTTTCAGAGGATCCAGTACCACCATGG
The DNA here is from genome assembly GCA_964441755.1 of uncultured Saprospiraceae bacterium. Classification (GTDB taxonomy): domain Bacteria; phylum Bacteroidota; class Bacteroidia; order Chitinophagales; family Saprospiraceae; genus JAUMBM01. The sequence continues at coordinate 10,834 of CAYTVG010000018.1, read as the reverse complement.
CGCGCGTCGCCTCCTTGTTTAGCTCCTCACGCACAAAATACTCCAGTAATTCTATCTCTATGGTATTATCCCGCTTAGCTACCCCTGTGCGCACACAAAAATCCCTCAATGCCGCCGCCGGATACCCTCGGCGACGCATACCGGCCAGCGTAGGCATGCGCGGATCATCCCATCCGCTTACCAGCTGTTCGTTGACCAACCTCAGCAGCCGACGCTTACTGGTAATCATATAGGACACATTCATACGCGCAAACTCAATCTGCCGGCTGGGGAAAATTCCAAGCTTTTCAATGAACCACTCATAGAGAGGTCTGTGATGCCTAAACTCTAAAGAACACAGCGAATGCGTTATGCCCTCAAGGCTGTCACTCTGCCCGTGCGCAAAATCATACATGGGATATATGCACCATGCATCCCCCGTACGGTGGTGGTGTTCATGCTTGATGCGGTACAGTATAGGATCTCGCATGTGCATATTGGGCGAAGACATATCAATACGAGCCCTTAACACGCGGCTACCATCAGCAAATTCTCCCGCACGCATTCGCCTGAAAAGATCCAGATTTTCTTCCTTGGCCCGACTGCGGTAGGGACTTTCTGTGCCGGGTGTATTGGTATCACCCTTCCCTGCAGCTATCTGCTCTGGTGTTGAGTCATCGACATATGCCAAGCCCTTCTCTATCAGATCAACAGCATACTTGTACAATTGCTCAAAGTAGTCTGAAGCATACAATACTTCACCTTCCCATTGATAGCCAAGCCAGAGGATGTCTTCCTTAATACTATCTACATAGTCCGTCTTCTCAGTCGTAGGGTTGGTATCATCCATCCGTAGATTAGTGGCACCGCCATACTTCCGGGCTGTTTCAAAGTTGATTACAATAGCCTTTGCATGCCCAATATGCAGGTATCCGTTGGGCTCTGGCGGAAAACGCGTATGCACACGTCCTCCGTGCTTACCGTTAGCAATATCTTCTTCTATAAAAGCCTCGATAAAATTGGCCGGTCCGTTTCCCGACGTGCTTGTCTCACTCATAATTTGTAGCTGTTCTGCTGTTACTGATTACATCCTTTCCGGCATTTCTATGCCAAGCAGCTGCATGCTGCTCAACAGCACATGCGCTATCGCCTGACTGAGTGCAAGTCTGAAATCACGAGTTGGCTCGCTCTCAGCATTCAGGATTGAATAATCGTGATAAAATTTGTGAAAACTCTTTGCCAGCGTATACGCATAGGTAGCCAATGTGGAAGGATCATAGGTCGTTGCCGCCTCCTCTAATACAGCCGGATAACTGTAGAGCTGACGAATCAGATCACACTCGTCCGCTGTAAGCGCCTCATAAGCAGCCGCCTTTGCAAAGGTTGTTCCTTCTGCCTTGCGCAAAACGGAGCGTATACGGACATAGGCATTTTGCACATAAGGCCCCGTCTGCCCATGTAAATCTACTGATTCCTTGGGATCAAAAACCATTCGCTTCTGCGGATGTACCTTAAGTATAAAAAACTTGAGTGCTGCCATACCAATACGACGGATAATTTCGTCGCGTTCACCCTGCGTCAATGCTGCAGTCGTATCTCGCTCCTGGCTGTTTATTCTGGCTTCTTCAATAACCTCTGCAATCAGGTCATCTGCATCTACAACCGTTCCTTCACGACTTTTCATTTTGCCGGAAGGCAATTCAACCATGCCATAAGCAAGGTGATATAGCCCCGCTGCATAAGGCTCTCCCATGCGTCTGAGTATCTCAAACAATACCTGAAAGTGGTAGTTTTGCTCATCTGCAACTACATATACCATCTTCTCTACACCAAAATCCTGATACCGCAGGCGGGCGGTACCCATATCCTGCGTGATATACAAAGAAGTGCCGTCAGACCGCAGAATAGCCTTTTGATCCAGCTTGGCTTCGGTAAGATCTGCCCATACAGAACCATCATCCTTTCGATAGAAAATACCGGAAGCCAGACCCTCATCCGTCATGTCTTTACCTAACAGATAGGTATTCGACTCGAAATACAGCTTATCAAAATGTATCTGCAGTTTTTCAAAAGTTTCGTTAAATCCTTCATAGACCCAGCCGTTCATTTTTTTCCAGAGAGCTACCGTTTCCGGATCACCCTCTTCCCAACGCCTGAGCATCTCTCTGGCAGCTGCTCCCAACTCACTATGCTTGTTAAAATACGTGTCTTTATAGCGCTTGAAAAAATCGCCCTCACTTTCTCCCTCCTTGAGCCCCTCTGACAGCAACGTTTGCGCTTTGGCTGTCAACTGCCAGGCCTTATATTCGGCCTGAAAGGCCTTTTCAAAGGCAACATAATAATCCCCCACGTAATGATCAGGTTTTTTGCCGGCAGCTGCCGGCTCTTCACCCGCAGCAAAAAGCTGCCATGCAAGCATGCTCTTGCATATAGCTATACCACGATCATTGATAACCTGTACTTTGATAACATCGTATCCCATCGCATCCAGAATACGAGCCGTAGACCAACCCAGCAGTATATTGCGAATGTGGCCAAGGTGAATGGGCTTGTTAGTATTGGGCGAACAAAACTCGACCATCACTTTTTTTCCCAAACGCGGACGATGCCCGAAAGTAGTATCCGCGTACATACCCAACAGAAAGGTATGCCAGTACTTGGGACTGACAGATAAATTCACAAAGCCCTGGATAACATTGAACGCTGAGAACTCGGACTGATGAGCCATCAGGTAACCTCCAATTTCCTGACCAATTTCATGGGGCTTCTTTCGTGCAAATTTAGTATACGGGAATACCACAACTGTGAAATCCCCTGTAAATTCTTTTCGCGTTGCAGTCACACTAATGGCATCAGGATTAATCGATTCTCCGTACAGTTGCCCAATGGCGCCGGATACGCCCGCTTGTATGACAGAAATAATATTCATCTTACTTAATTTTCAGATCACAAAATTAGCACTTTTCAGCAGAAGGCTGACCTCCTTTTTGTCCTTACTGACCTTTATTTGCGGGCAACGCTTACCCTCCCTAATACTATCTCTTGTCTCAAAATTGCTTTCTTTACAGAGCAGTTTCTACACCCCCTGAATACCTTAGATTTTTTATTTTTACATATACCTCAACAGTAAACCACATAAATTACATAGGATTAATATCATTTAATACTAGGGAGTTTATCTTTGTATCACAATAATTTTCATTGATAAATCAAGAGACCATGGCATTGAGATTGGGAGATTTTGCGCCGGACTTTACGGCACAAACGACTGATGGAGAAATCAATTTTCATGCATGGGCCGGAGATTGTTGGGTGGTTCTCTACTCTCATCCCGCTGATTTTACACCCGTTTGTACCACTGAACTTGGCAGGACAGCTGCGCTGAAAGAGGAGTTTGCAAGGAGAAGTGTAAAGGTGATTGCACTGAGTATTGATCCGCTGGAAAGCCATCTTTCATGGGTCAAGGACATTGAAGACACCCAGCACATAACTATGAATTTCCCGATTATAGCGGATGAAGATCGAAAAATTGCAGAACTGTATGACATGATTCATCCTAATGTCACAGAAAAGTTCACGGTCAGAACTGTCTTTGTTATTGACCCTGCGCGAAAGATAAGGCTCACAATGACCTATCCACCCAGTACAGGTCGTAACTTCGCCGAAATTCTTCGCGTAATAGACAGCCTGCAACTAACAGACAACTATAGTGTCGTTACGCCTGTTGACTGGACACCTGGCCAAGAGGTAATGGTTGCACCTGCTATCAGTGATGAGGAGGCTATCCAGAAATTCCCCAAAGGTTTTACGCGGCACCGCGCTTACTTGCGCACTACCCCCCAACCTAACTTATAAGCTTACTGTTTTTGAATTCTCCGGATTTGATCAAACGAATATTGGCAGCGAGCTCGGAGGAGCTACTCCCAGCACGATTGCTTTTTGCAGCATAAACTGCACAGCCGCACGTCCCTCCTCACCCAAATCTTTCGTAAAATCATTGACGTACAAATCGATATGAGCATACATGACCTCCTCATCCATTTCTTGTGCGTGCGCACGCACATAGGGTGCCGCTTCCGCCGGCCGACCAAGTGCGTAGGCAACACTTCTGGCAACAACACGGTTGATTTTTTGCTGTATAGCTGGCGGCAGATTCCGGTTAACAACAATCCCCCCCAATGGAATGGGGTAGCCGGTTGATGATTCCCACCATTCGCCCAAATCCGCAATTTTAAAAAGCCCTTTTTGCTCGTAGGTGAATCTGTTTTCGTGAATTATAAGACCCGCATCGGCCGTGCCGTCAAGTACCGCCTGCTCAATTGCAGAAAAAATTACGGCTTCTTTATTGTGTATTTGGGGAAAAGCGAGGCTAAGAAGAAAATTGGCCGTTGTATATTCACCAGGGATTACTACCTTGGCATTCGCGAGTTCCAAAGCGGTCAGTGGCCGACGGGCAACTAGCAGAGGACCGCAGTTTCGACCCAATGCACTTCCCGCAGATAACAGTGCATATTGATGCTGCAGGTGAGCAAATGCATGGAAACTCAACTTGGTGACATCAACTTTACCCTCCCTCGCTTGTTGATTTAAGGCCTCAACGTCCGCCAACCTGATGTCGAAGTCTATACCCTCCAAGTCAATTTTTCCATGTGCCAAAGCATCAAAAATGAAGGTATCATTTGGACATGGGGAATAGCCCAGGGATATTTTCATAATTTTGCGTTCTTATTCATGAATCTATACATCCTTTCGTATGCCTCAACAAGTAGCACTTCAAATTTTATATGAAGACAACCACCTCATTGCCATTAACAAACCGGCTGGATATCTCGTTCAGGGTGATCAGACCGGAGACCTGCCGTTAACAGAAAACGTCAAGGATTACATTAAGTTGCGCTATAATAAGCCTGGTGATGTCTTTTTGGGCGTTATCCACCGACTTGACCGCCCCGTGAGTGGTGTTCTGCTTTTTGCACGAACTTCAAAAGCACTCACGCGCATGAACGAATTATTCAAGGAACGTGCTGTCGAAAAAGTGTATTGGGCAGTGACCATGAACCAACCTGATCCCATCAGCGGTAAGCTTGTTCATTATCTTGACAAGGACAGAGAAAAGAATAAGGTATTACTCCTGGAAAAGCCAAGTCGACGGCATCCCGACGCTAAGCTTGCAGAACTCAGTTATGAAGTCCTTGGCAGATTGGGACAGCATGTTCTACTGCAGGTTAAGCCCGTTACGGGGCGTCCTCATCAGATAAGAGCGCAGCTGGCCAGCATTGGCTGCCCAATAAGAGGAGATATCAAATACGGATCTACGCAATCTAATCGGGACAATAATATACATTTGCATTGCCGCAGATTATCTTTTGTTCATCCTGTCAAGCAGGAGCCAATAGTCATAGAGGCTCCCCTGCCCGAAAACAATGACGTATGGCGCATGTTTCGGGGATTTGAGTAAATAGGTATCGTCTTATCAAATCAATGGATGAGGGGAAATCAGATTTTTGCCATTTCCCCTACTGACATTGTCCCGCAAGCTGGTAAACAGTTCCATCGGTAGAGACCAATTCAAGCCCTGTTGACATCAGAAGATAGGCGTTGAATGCATCGAAATGCTCACGCTGCCAACTACCTGTAATCCGAGCAGCGCAATCGACCAACTGAGAATCACTATAATTTATTGTTATCCCGTAGAAACGACTAAGTAAATCGAGTGTTTCGTTAACAGTATTGTCTTTCAAATAAAGACTCCCGCTCTGCCATGCATAGTAATTTTTTGCAGGCATAGTAAGTGTTTGCAGACTCCCGTCTGCTGCAGCACGCACTGCATTACCCGGGCCCAATACAACAGATTTTCGCTCATCTTGTCCAATAACAGCTACTTTACCTGAAGCTACGGCCACTTCTGTTGCCCCTTCAGAAGAAATAGCCCTGACGTTAAATGAAGTACCAAGTACACTGATCCGCCCGTAGGTTGTAGTCACTTCGAAACGCTGACCCTTAAAGCGACTGACCTCAAAAAAGGCCTCTCCTTCCAGATTGACTTTGCGGTTACTAGCTGACGAAATCGTGAGACGACTATTTTCATTCAGGTTTACTACACTCCCGTCCGCAAGCCGGATTTTTCTCATTTCTCCTTCTGCTGTCGCAATAATTTGCAGATCGTTGCGGCTATTATTCCACACACTCCAAGAAGATACCCCCAATAGCAGCAGCAAGCTTGCTGCTACTGCCAGTCGACGACGAAACCGACGGAGACGCAGGTGGCGATTTTCCGCTTCCATCTGATGTTTAAGGACGAGCCAGCCGGCTTTGCTATCCGGTTTCCAACTAGTAGCATACCCACTGCTCAGACGCCAAATGGCTCTAACGTCATCGGCCAGCGTAGGATCGTCAATATCCTTGCTCAATTCCTCTAACTCCGTCGTCTCTTCCTTGCTTAACGCTCTGTACTGTGCTTGCGCAAGTAGCCAGTAAATCCTCGATTCTGCCATGTTGTCGATCATTCTGTAATCAAGACACTAAAAGTAGGCTAATCCCCTATATGTCAATTGTCGGGAAGCTGACAAGCCCCATCGTCAATGTGCTTCCAGCCAATTTTTTCCTTTTCCTGTCTCCACCAGGATAGGCACTCCAAGATCAGGGATAGCATTTCTCATCAGTTCTTCAATAATGGGCTGTACCCGCCCAACTTCATCTTTGTGAGCATCAAACACCAGTTCGTCATGTACCTGCAATATCATCTTAGTCCGAAATCCCCCCTGACTAAGTGCTTGATTGATCGAAATCATAGCAATCTTAATCATATCTGCAGCGGTACCTTGTATGGGTGTATTGATAGCCATACGCTCCGCATTACTCCGCAGCAGTGAGTTTCGTGAGTGAATATCGCGCAAATAACGGCGGCGACCCATTAATGTCGATACATAGCCCTTTTCACGGGCATCTGCCACTGTTTGCTCCATATAATGACGGAGTCCCGGGTATTTGGCAAAATAATTATCAATGAGTTCTTTAGCCTCTGTCCGCTTGATCCCCAATTGTCTGCTCAGGTTCTGCGCACCGGCACCATAAATGATAGAAAAGTTAACTGTCTTGGCCTTATATCGCTGCTCACGACTTACTTCATCATAAGGAGTATCAAATACTTTAGCTGCAGTAGCCCTATGAATGTCCTGCTCGGCTTTGAAAGCCTCCAGCATTCCCTCATCCCCGCTTATAGCAGCAATCAGGCGAAGCTCTATTTGGCTGTAATCCGCAGCCAGTAAAATGTGCTCGTCGTCGCGAGGAATAAATGCCTCGCGTATCCGGGCTCCTTCAGGTGATCGAACCGGAATATTTTGAAGGTTCGGATTGTTGGAACTTAATCTGCCGGTAGCTGCAATGGTTTGGTTAAAAGAGCTGTGAATACGACCCGTATAAGGGTTAACCATACGCGGCAGGGCGTCAACATAGGTAGACTTCAATTTGGTTAGCATCCTGTGCCGCAGAATATCAGAAACAACCGGGCTGTCAGCAGCCATGTCAGACAACGTTTCTTCATCAGTTGAGTATTGCCCGGACTTAGTCTTACCGCCCCTGTATATCAATTTCAGTCTGTCAAACAAGGCCTCCCCTACTTGCTTGGGTGAACCCAGATTAAATGAAAAACCCGCAGCATCCCACACTTTTTGCTCAAGATGCGTGATTTCAATACCTAACTCAACAGCGTATTTTTCGAGATAGCCCGTGTCAATACGTATACCTTCAGACTCCATAGCTGAAAGCACTTTTACCAACGGCCCTTCTATGGATGCATACAGTTTTGTAAGCCCCTCCTGTTTTTCCAACTTTGGCCAAAAATGGTGATACAGCTGCATGGTGATATCCGCATCTTCTGCAGCATAATCTTTTACTTTTTCAACATCCACATCGCGCATGGATAGCTGACCTTTGCCCTTTTTACCAATAAGTGTCTCTATTGATACAGGCTGGTATGCCAAATACGACTCTGCCAAAAAGTCCATATTATGCCGCATCTCAGGCTCCAGCAGATAATGCATCACCATTGTATCAAAAATATCTCCCTGCACTTCAACACCATGGCGTTTCAGTACAGTTATATCATATTTGAGATTTTGACCAATCTTTCCAATGGCCGGATTTTCAAGCAGTGGTTTAAAAAGTGCAGTCCGCTGCTGTGCCTGATGCTTATCTTCAGAAATAGGGACATACCAGGCTTCCCCTGCTTCTACAGCAAAAGAAAACCCTACTAATTCGGCTCGGGTAGCATCAATATCTGTAGTTTCGGTATCAAAACAGATGACTGAATACCGTTGTAATGTATTGATTACCTCTGCACATTTTTCATTTGAATCAACCAAATGATATTTGTGAGATGTATTGCCTATATTCTTATGTGCCATAGAGTGGGCCACAGGTGCGGGTGTCTCTACAGCCGATGATGAACTGTCATCACCAAACAGACTTGTTTGTTTACCATTGGATACTGCTGACTTTTGAGGCAACACAGGCGCATTGTCCTCTCCCAAAATTTCTTTAGCCAGCGACCTAAACTCCAACTCTTTAAAGATTTCTGACAGCCATTCTCTGTCAAAAGGATCCAGGTTATAGTCCACCGCATTAAACCTAACCGGCACTTGTGTATCAATAACGGCAAGCTGCCTGCTTAGTCTGCCCTGCTCAGCATATTGTTCAATATTTTCCCGCTGCTTACCCTTCAGTTTGTCTGTATTTGCGAGCAGATTCTCCATACTGTCAAACTCCTGCAGAAGTTTAGCAGCGGTTTTCTCACCGATACCCGGAATACCCGGAATATTGTCAACACTGTCTCCCATAAGTCCCAACATGTCAACTACCTGATCTACCCTTTGAATATTCCAGCGGTCACAAACCTCTTTAGGTCCCATTTTTTCGACCCCGTTGCCTTGTCGGGAAGGCTTATAAAGTATAACCTTATCACTTACCAACTGACCAAAATCCTTATCAGGAGTGACCATATAGACCATGTATCCCTCGGATTCAGCCTGTTTTGCAAGCGTTCCTATGACGTCATCGGCCTCATAGCCATTTACCATGATTACAGGTATTTTAAAAGCCTGCAGAATTTGGTGAATATACGGCAAGGCAATACTTATATCCTCTGGTTGCTCTTCTCTGTTGGCCTTATACGACTCCATGAGTGCATGTCGAAACGTAGGCGTTGGGGGGTCAAAAGCAACAGCAAGATGGGTAGGTTTTTCCGTGCGAATCAAATCCCATAGCGTACGCACAAAACCCGTCACGGCTGATGTATTCACTCCCTTAGAGTTAATCAGCGGTCTACCCACAAAAGCAAAGTGAGCTCTATAGACTAGAGCGTGACCATCCAATAAGAACAATCGATTATCCGACATGCCCGGTTTTTTTTGCAATTTACAGTATTATGATGCGAATTTGCAAAGACAATTACGGCAATAACTCCAATTGTCTTAAAGCTTTCTTTATTCTATTGCCATCCTCAAAAGGTAATCGCATATTTCATCAGCAATTGCTGTGTCACAGATAATCTGCGTCCAAGTCCGGCAACACCATTAGGAGAGCTATAGTCCGTTATTTGCACCAAAATATCGTGATCGTAATACATATTGATCGTCATGTTCAGCTGAAAATTTTTAAATAGCTGCAACACGAACTCATTGTTCCAGAATTGAAGGTCTATATTTTGTGGATCTTTTAGATAATTCGTGTACAACTGTAATGCCGTTGTGTAATTTAACTTTCCCTGCACGAATTTATTCCTGTATGCAACACGAAATTGAGAGCCCATCTGTACATCTGCATTCCTATAGCTGACGATTGTTCCTGTTGCATCCTTGGTGACCGGATTACCATGTACCCCCAAAGTTGCAATTTCATCTTTAGCGACAATAATGACACGAGCAGCCAAGGGAGAGTAGTAAATTGACCAATTATCAGTTGGCTTAAAATCAATTCCTGCAGATAGTCCCAAATCTGCTGGTGATAAAAACGCAGACTGAGGCGTAGCATTCAGCCCTGAGATATCTGTTAAAAAATTACCGGGATAAGATTCTGTACCCAAGTAAGTTGGTGTCAACTGACTAATAAGGTTGGCATTGGTCGCAAAAAACAATCGCCCACTCTCGGTAATTTTATAGCCCAACTTTGATTCAAGTTGAAATTTATCAATGCCCTTTTGAAAGGGTATTTTAACTTCAGCTCCGGATCCTATCACACCAGAACCAAGCCGCTGTACACCAAATTGCCAGTTCCCTTGGCTGTCCCAAACCAATCGCCTGCGGCTATACTTGGCAAATGCATTGACAGCTCCCCCAAAACCAAGCCTGTTTTGACCAGCACCCACTCTCGGATTGATTTGAAGCAGTTGCGCGGCGTCCAAGCCGATCCCTGCGCCCGAATTCCAATAGTTCTCTGGTTCTTGCTGAGCATCTTGTGTATGACCCGTCTGCCACGTTCCCACGAACAGCATTACTGTCATTAGAAAGTTCATCACAGTTTTCATAACAAACTATTTTAATGGTTTATGAATTTAATAAATATGCAGGCAAATATTATGCACTTGTAGTACACAACATTTGCCTCATCTGTATTAAATAAATAGATTGGGATTGAATACTAATGCTAGCAGCTGCTCAAACACATCTAACGGTTTTCTCGCCTTAGCTATTGCCAATAAGCACTTACTCAAAAGAGATTACTACTTTCAGCCTGGGTGAATACCTGTGAACAGAATCACATCCCTGCTTTCGTTTCTACCTGGGTGATTACGCTATATCTGTGACTATCATCACCGACATGAATTGTCATACAACACCCATGCGGCTGCGGGTACACA
>CAYTVG010000017.1:0-76134 GCA_964441755.1 uncultured Saprospiraceae bacterium | reverse complement strand
AACCCCAAATTTTCAGCTATTCTCTAATGCACAAAACCTTGCGGCGTGAGGTATAGTTGTACATCTGTTTTGCCGTGTTTTTTGAATTGATCTGGTTCAGGTAGAACTATACTCCGGTGCAGACGATGGAGAAGCTAAGCCGATTAATATCCAAAAACTCAAAAAAACAGCGTATTGGGCGGATTCTGCAGTATGTCAATCTGCAAATCTTTGCCAATCACCTGCATAGCGCGCAGGTCGGTGGTGTTGATCGGCGCCAGCAGTATACTGTCTTTATTTTCGTAGTAGCTGTTGACCTTCGCGAGGGTGTCCACAATATTCTTAAATTGCTTATGTTCGGACCTGGCGAGGAAGACAGACTTCTGTATGCGTATGCAGCCATTCTTCTTGAGGTATTTGGCTACCAGCGTCCGCACCTTGTTGCTCCGGATGTCGTACATGATGAGATAAGTCATTTCTGTGGCTTTGACAGGTTGGTTATTGACGATGCCTAGTATGCGCTCGAGTCGTGTCGACAGGCTGTCGAGTTCGTCGATCTCAGGATCCATGGGGAGCTCTTCGCTGAAGCCCGATTCGCTGAGCATCTTCAGCCGCTCGACCAGGTCGAATTCGCGCCGGGCGGGCCTCATGAGCCGAAATTATTTTGGTACAGCCAGTCTTGAATAATGCGGTGACACAAATCTACCAGCTCCGGATGGGTGCCGGTTTTGGTGGTTTTTACCAATGAAAATCCCCGCTTTCCAAAAAACAAATTGAGCTCCGCTGTGTGTATACCAGCCCGCATTTGCAACTGTCGCCCGTACTGTATAGGCCGTGCCTCCATCAGTTCAATGTGCCGCTCCCGCAGGTATTCCCGCAGGTCGGGCAGCAGCTGGTTGATTTCCTCTGGCACAAATGCCTCCCGCTTGGGCGGCCGCGGCCGCTCAGGCGCCAGTGCCGCCCTGATTTTTACCAAAATATCGCCCCCGGGCTCCTGCTCAGGCGCCGCCGCGGCTGGCTGCTGCTGCCTGACCGTATCCGTGGCGCTTTTTGCCTGAAAAAAGCCTGCATCGGCATCGTCCATCGGCAGTATCGCCTGCCAGTTGAGCAGGCAGGGCAGGGGATTGAAGTAGCTGTCGGGGTCCCAGCTGATGAAACAGGCGCGGCTCACGTCGTGGGTGCTCATGTCGATGACGCTAAGCAGCTGGTACTGCTCGGCAAATTGCCGTGCGAAGATCTTGTACAGTGCGCTGTACTGCCCCGCATCGCGGCAGGGTGTGTCGAGCAAAAAAAGCACCTTGAGGCCGTCGCCGCCCGGCGACAGGAAGCACCAGTGCACGCGCTCATCAGCCTGTATTTTGGCCCGAAGGTCCGCTACGGACAGCTGCGCTGCCGTCAGGTGGTCCAGGTCCAGCAGCAGGCAGGTGGTGGAAGAAAAATTCTCTTTGCGCCTGACGGCGGGGTGGAAGGTGGAAAAAACGAAGTAGGGCAGCTGCCGCTTGGCGTCGCCGTACAGCTTGGTATCAATCGACTGCAGCGCGCGGAGCTGCTGGATCTTGTCGATGTAGGCAGGCTTGGGGCTTGCCGTTTTTTGGTGCAGGCTGGCGACCTCTATCGCTTGCAGCGGATCGGCCTGTTTGGTAATTTGATTTCCCCAGAACAACATATCCGTGTGCTTATTGGCTAAACAATCCGGCCAGCTCATGTGCCTGCCGCTGAATGTGCTCGGCCCGCGAGCGCCGCAGGCTGTTCCAGTCGATGATTTCCGACAGGTAGTCATTGACGGCCTGTATGAGGATCCGCTTGCCAAGGCCGTCGAGCCACAAGCCTTCGCCTTCCTGCCGGAAGCAGTCGTCCGAAAAGGCCTGCTGCCGGCACAGTTGCAGCACGATATAGTCGATCCAGGCGCGGTACTTTTCAATGACGTCGTACACCAACGCGGGCCGGTTGTAGTCGTCGCGGTGAAAAATACCGGTGTAGGGATCCAGCCCGGCCTTGATGAGGGCACCCTCCACGCGGCCATAGAGGATACCATAGCCGTAGTTGAGCAGGGCGTTGAAGCGGTCCTGGGCCGGCATGCGGCTGCGCTGGGTGAAAGCATACTCGTCGGGGACCAGCAGGGCGAGGGCCTCAAAATAGCGGCGGGTGGCAGCGCCCTCCCAGCCGCGCAGGCTGGGCGCCACATCGGCAACGACCGCCCCTTCGAGCTGACGGATTTTGCCGCGATGGTCATCCATGCTGTTGATGACGTTCTGTACCCTGCGCTGCCCCACCTCATCCAGCTGCGCCTGAAAGGCCAGCAACAGGCCTATCTGGGCAGTAATCTTGTCGGCCAGTAGCTGCTTCACCCAGGCGACCGACTTGTCGGAAAACAGAAATTCGATCTGGTTGCGGCGGATGGTAGAGATGGAGCCGTATTGTATGCTCCACACCCGCCCCTTGGGATGGCCTACCTGATCGACGAAAAGTACGTCAATCTCATGCTCAATGGCCAGCAATACGGCATCGGAACTGATGCGGGCGCCTTTGCTGACGGTGATGCTGCGCACATCCCGGGGCGGTATAAGCTGCTTCCCTTCAGCCGAAGTAACAGCAAAAAGGCCGTCTTCACGGCGGAGGCTGGCGCCATAGGAACTGAGTACAATGTTCATGCGCGTATAGAATTAGCGGTACAGTACTTCTCGTTGGTTGAATCCCTCCACCCAGTAGCCGTCGTTGAGGTGCAGCTGCTGACTGGCGCGGGTGATGGCGGTATAAAACCAGCGGTAGCGGGCATTGTCGTTGAGGGCAAAGATGGAGGTGCTGATGTTGAGAAAAACCTGCGGCCACTCGCCGCCCTGCGCCTTGTGGCAGGTAATCACGTAGCCAAATTTTACCCGCAGGGCATTGAGGTAAGGGTCGGTGCGCAGCAGGTTGTTGTAGAGCGGGGACTTGTTGTTGATACCACTCCGGCGGCAGCGCACATCAAAATCGATGAGCAGGGTCTGGGAGTCGAGGCGCGACAGCCCCGGATCGTCCTTGTACAGCAGATCCAGCAGCACCATGGTCTCGTACACCTCCGACTCACCCGCCTTGCGCAGTTTCATATTGGCAAAATAAAAGCCCGCCACCTGCTTGTCGGGGACAATATCCACGATCACCACCTGATCGCCATTGCTAAAGGGCACGAGGTAGCTATTCTGCACCACCTGCAGGAGTTCGCCGGGCTGCAGCGGAGCATTGGCACCCCATAACTCCCGGCGGATGGCCACATTGGTCTGCTGGTTGTGCTTGTTGGCGTGCACAATCATGACCGCCTTCTCGTACTGGCGGCTACGCAAAAAGGGCAGGTAAGCCTGCACGAGCGCCTGATCATTGCGGTAAAGGCTGGCCTGCCGCCCGACGGGGGCACCTACCTTAGGCCACTTGATATAGCGCTGGTTGATGATGTCGTTCCGAAAACGCCCCGCCAGCTGCAGGATCTCCGACTGGCTGTTCTGGCGGTGGATCTCGCTGAGTTGGTACTCGTCAGCCTGCAGTCGGTAGTGCGTATTCAGGTAGCCGGCATTGAGGGCAGGCGAAAAAGTATCCTCACTCACCGGCGGCAACTGGCAGGGGTCGCCGACGAAGACAATCTTTTGACCCGCCGTATATTGCAGAAAATCCCTGAGCAGATGACCGCTGCCAAACTGCGCAGAGATTTCGCCCCGGGCCTCTGTGTTGGAGATCATCGACGCCTCGTCGACAATGTAGACATACTTCTCCGGCCCCGGGGGCGGCTGTCGCACATCGAAGCGCATACTCAGCTGGCCATCCTCCGCCGTGCCATGGACTTCATTGAACATATACACCTGCGAGTGTATGGTAGCAGCGTTTTTGCCGGTCTTTTGGGTCAGTACCTTGGCCGCCCGCCCGGTCGTCGCCAGCAACACCGGGTTAAACCCATGGCGCTGCAGCCAGTCGACATAGTGCCCCACCAGGGTCGTCTTGCCGGTGCCGGCAAAACCCGTGAGCACAAAACATGATTGTCGCTGCTGCTGGCTGAAGGCCTGCAGTCTGGCAAGCGCCTGCTGCTGCTGTTGACTTAGTTGTATGGGCATGTGATGTATGCTTATGATCCAAAAAAAATTCTGCTGCTATGCTCAGTACTGCGCCTGCTGCGCAGGCAAAATAAGCCTGTGGCGGCGGCCATGCGGTTGTACTGCTCGTACCTTCCGGGGCGCACTACTCATTCCTCCCCGGGCACACTGATTATGCCTCCCTGGGAGGCACTGCTCATTCCTCCCCGGACGGCGCATAGCGCCTAAACCGCTCAAAACGAAAGCGCACCGTCTTCTGTCCGTCACCTTCCTCCACCACTTCGCGCTGCGAAGTAGACGCAAGGCAAGGAATCCCCGCCTTCAGCAGTCGCTGCAACAGCGCAAAGCAGAGCGTCATTTCGCCCATGAGATGCACTGTGACGTCGGCATGCCTGTGCAGCTCGAAGATCTTCGTCGCCAGTTCATCAGCCAGTTGCTGTATGTCGGCCTCGCTGGCGCCGGCCCCGACAGCCGGAAAGGGCAGGTCGAGTAATCGGCCATAGGCGGCAGCCGCTTCGCGCTGCTCCGCCTGCCACTGCGCCGAAGGGTGATTGGTGAGGTTGAGAAAAATGGCTTCGGGCTTGGCAGGCTGCGGGGGCAGGGTGTTTTCGCCGGCCGGCTGCTCCGCCTGCCCTTGAGCCGTAGGGTGGTGGGTTAGGTTGGGAAAAATGGCTTCGGTCTTGGCAGGCTGCAGGGGCTGGGTATTTTCGCCGGCCGGCCGCTCCGCTTGCCCCTGAGCCGTAGGGTGGTGGGTTAGGTTGGGAAAAATGGCTTCGGTCTTGGCAGGCTGCTGGGGCTGGGTGTTGTAGTCAGCGGGATTGTATGCGTGGATGATGGCAGCAATTTTGTCGTAGGTCTCCCGCAATTTATCTTTAAGTTTATCAGCTTTGAAATCTTTGATAAACCCTGCGTGGTTAATGTCATTTCTGAATTCTTTAAGGGAATCATAGCACGCAGGTAACTTGGCTGGGATTTTAGATATTACCAGTCTAGTCAGAGGCTCTTGGTCCCTAGCAGGGTTCTTCCATATCGACACATTTTCCTGCTGATTATTGGAAATGATCCAAAGCGCTGCGGCTACAATATCCCTGTTTTTCGGGTTTGTATAATCCAATCCCGCCTGCACACACAGAAATGTAATCACCGTCTCCTGCAGCAGTGTCATACCCTGCTGCGTAAGGCCATGGTCAATACACCATTTTGCAGCCGCGAGACCATTAAGCGCATTCTCTTGGGTATCGAAGCTTTCGAGCTTAGTCCGCAGCCTGCCGATCACGGGATCCAGCAAAGGAATCAGCCCGCTGTGGTCACCCGCAAGATCCTCCCGCAACAACCTGAAAGTATTGCCCTGTACAAGCTGCTTTCCCCGATTGGTCTGAATAGCTTCTGTAAGCTCATTCAGGTGCCTGGTCAGTTTGTCGAGTTTCTGGGCAGCCGTCTTCTGGGACGGTTCAAGATTATGTGCCCGCAACAGCGGACTCAACTGCTTACCGGCAACCCACTTGAGCGGACTGGCATTCCCATACTCTATGAATGTGTTGGCCGCCACCGCCCAGTCCTGAATATCAGAAAGCTGTACAAGATTGAGGATGGCAGCATTCCTGTCTTCCATAGGTGTCTTTTCAACTTCCTGCCTACTCCCCAGCGCCTCAAAAGCCCCATAATAAATCGCCTTCAACTGAATTTTCTTCAGCGCCTTCGCATAGTTGAGGATAGACATACCCAGCATAGGGATCGAGCGAAAAGCATGCGTAATATCCAGATACACTTCATCCCCCTCCTCAATCCTCTCAAACACCTTGCGGAAGATCTCCCACACATCCGCCGTATTCAGGCCGGCCGGGATATCAGGGGCTTCTATGCTCGCCCCTTGCAGCAGGCCCTCTGCTTCCAGCTTGGCCAGACTTGCCTGCAGCCCATGGTCATCGGAATTTGATTTCCAATTTTGGGTCTTGGCTTTCTCAGTTAGGAATATGCAAATGCGGTCAGGAGGGGTGTTTTCAAGTGCAAGCAGACTTAGCAGCGCCTCCTGTATATATTTAACGCCAGATACTTTGAGTCTTGGATTTCTTTCCAGAAAATAGTTGCAAGGAACATAGTCATTAGTTCCCAAAAAACTTATGAAGAGGCGGTTTTTTTTGTTCATCTAATATGTTATTTTTATTGTTGCTTATTTGGGCTTTTTTTGATTTGTAGTTATGCTGATTTTACAAGCAATGTTTTGAAAAAAATGAGCTCATTGTGGCAGATCCAAAGCTTTTATCTTTTGATAAAGCTGCTGGAGCTCTTTTCGCAGCTGGTCTGGTTTTAATGCTGTATCTCTAAATCCGGCATGGTTGATATCATTTCTAAAACCTGTTGTTCCTGTGAGGGTGGTATATAGATTTTTCAGCCCACTAAATTTTGTTACCCATTGTACCATCTGATCAAGATCATCATCAATATCTTCTTTTCTCAGTTTTGAACGTGGTGTACACAAATTTCTATAATCGTTTTCCTTGAGTTCCTTACCGTTCAATGCAGCACTTGCTAGCTCCCGCATTACTCTGTTATTTTTTTCCTCTTCATCAATAGCACCTTCGATAACTAAGCTTATCAATACTTCCTGGAGTATGGTGATTCCCTGTTGAATCAGATCATGCTGAATGCACCATTCAACTGCTGCGAAACCATTTTTAATGGTGTTATTATTGAACGGCTTTATTTTTTCTTCGACTTCGTTAAGTAATGGGCTGAGTTGTCGTGGAGATTTGTCGTCCAGCTTTATCCTTTTAATTTCATTTTTGAGTTTGTGAGCGTCAAATTCATCTACAATGAACTTCCCCCTACAAGTTTTAATAGATTGGGTGAGTTTCTTGATCGATTTACTGAATAGAGGGAAGGTTCTGGCGGTTAAAGCAGATAAACTTTCAGCATCACCTGCAATGACAAAGCTCTGAGCTGCATAGGTCCAGTCTTGAAGCTCAACAAAGGGGGTCAGATCAAATATCGGTGCCAAATAAACATCTTCAACTTGTTCACCAGCTTCATAGGCACCATAGCAGATGGCTTTAATTTTTATTTTTTTTAGGGTTCGAGCATAGCTTATAAGTACCATTGCCAGCATAGGGAGTGAACGCAGTCCATGGGTAATATCAAATATAATTTCATCATCCTTTTCGATACTTTGAAATACATTGTCAAATACCTTCCAGAGTTGATCGCTGTCAGAACCTTTTTCTATAAGTTCATGCCGGAAGTCAAAACTATACCCATCTTGCTGAAGTTTTGCAAGTCGTGATTGCAAGCCTTGGCCGATTTCATACTCATTTCTGTTTACAATCCTGTTTTCATAATTGGTGCTGAGAGCCTCTTGCGTTACAAATACAACAATGCTGGCGGGAGGGTATTTTCGAATCAAAGTCTCCTGTACATAATGTACTTGCGCGCTAGTAGACTCAACTTTGTCAAAGTAGTACGAAGCTAATTTATAGGAACTTGTACCTAAAAATGTTAGCAGCTTTAAGGGCATAGTTATGGTATTTGTTGAGTAAGGACGGTACCGAATGTCACCGTTGATTTGTGAGCGCTAAGGTCAATTTTTACTGCATGAATGAAGATAAAATTGCACCGTAGGCTAACTTGATATGAACGGACAATCTCTACACTCGGTTATACTTCGGAAAAGTGGATCTTGATAAAACCCAATGGCAGACCGCCTGCGAGAAGTCTGGTTGATTTAGGAAAAATGATATCCGTTGGATGTTTTTTGCGTAGTTCCCAAATGAGATCGTAATAGTCATCATCGCCCATTTTTTGATCATGCCAATCGCCAGTCATGGTTCTGAAACCGACGCCCCAACCCGTTCTGATAATACAAGTATTGTCATCGCATTTCTCGATAGCTTCCTTTATTTCTGTACAGTGATCCAGGTAATCCTCCAGCGCTTCGGGATTATCCTTAGACAACCAGTAATCGATTTCGGAAGAAATTAATTTTAGGGTATGTTGATTACAAGTACGCACTAGTCCGGCGTAGGATAGTTTATCTACATGAATTAATGGTTTATTATTTTTTTTCATTAGATTGATTTGCAGGTCATTGATTCTTATTCTGCCGGTTGCTTTTCTGTTCGCAGGAATAGCTTCAATATACTGCGTTAATGAATTTTTGATTTCCCAACCATTTTTCATCATGTTAACTACCTGGGACTTAAATATTTTTGTATCCTCAAAGTGGAAATCTCCTACCTGCAATAAACGGAGTAAATCATTGTTAGGGTTATTACCCAACAATTTTTCCATAAGGTTTTTATCAGACCACTTGAATTTGTGGCCTTTGGAGTAACCATAGTCAGCTTGTCGATCACCCAGTTTATCATTGGCTAGCAATAAATTGGCAAATAGTGCTGTCCTGAGCGCACCTTTGAGAGAAGAACCCGGGATATACGGACCCTCAGAATTATCCTGAATTTGTGCACGCACAGGCTTTTCCGCCAGTTGAGTGGCACTTATTTCTCTCAAGGCAACGCTACTTGCCGAAAGGGAAGGCATCCTTGTTTTTAGCAAAGGCAGGATTGATTCGTTCTTGTCCACACATTCTACCCATTGGTGAAGGTTCTCTTCTCCCAAAATAGACAGAATTTTTTGAGGATCCAGAATGGCGACTTTCTTTTCATTAGCAAAGTACAGGTATTCAAAACCAGGCTGGTATTCCTGCCCACTACCAACATGGACGGGTGTTAGTGTTTCGATGGTAACATTTTTCATCCCTATTGATTTAATGGATCAACAATTGGTAGCAAAATACTTCGCCCATCTCGCCAGACCGGGTGAAAATGGCTGTCTTCTTCGGGTTTGACATCCAGTTTTTGACCTTTGACGATAGGAGCTTCCGGTGATTTGAAAGAAAAAACAGAGCCTTCCACGAACATCAAAACAGCTTTTTTTCTTTTCCTTAAGAAAGCTGTATCCGTAGGCGAAGATATCCATCCTCCTCGTTTTTTGATAAGATAGCGGCTGTGGGTACCCACGGCTTCTGCCAACTCGGTCTGAGAGCCGGGATGAAGTAAGGATAACGATATCCACGTAGTAGCAGTAGACGGGTGATTAATGGTCACTGTACCTTTTTCCACACGAAATCGCCCATTCCCTAAATTTCGTTGATGCCCAATACCATTTTCTCCCAATAATCGAAGAGCTGCCCACATTTTTGCAGAATCGTATCCTCCTTGGTAAATAAAATAGTAGCCGCGGCTATCAGGGTCTGTGGGGTACAGTTTTTCCATATAAAATGGTTCGCTGTCGCTGTCATAATTCACCTTTACCCTTTGGGTCATTTCACGATGCCAGATAACAGGCTGTCGTGCTTTACCCTCATCGTCCAAAAGACCATCCACTTGCCTGCCATTGATGGCGTCTTCAAACTGCCTGATCGTCAGAAAGGCAATTTTTTTGGCTTCTTTTCTGGTAGTAGCAGAGCCTTCCTCCTGAGGTCTAAAGTTCAGTGGCCTGGGGAGGTAGTAGGCTCTCTCATCAAAGGGAAAAGCGGAACTGACAACAATCTGATCCATAAACTTATTTGCCTCTTCCTCGCCATACAGTTGCAAGACAGAAACAAATAAGGCCGATTTAATAGTGTCAGAATGAAGATATTCTTCACTACTTTCGTAAGAATTTAACTTTCCCTTGGATATGTGTAAAGGGGAGTTGAAAAATAACTTGATTACATTGTATTGCATAGGGTCTTATTTCGGGAAGTATTGTTGATAATTCTCCGTGACGTCTTTTCCTTCAGTGGTGTCACCTGCATAGTAGGTCATATCCCTTTCTACGATTTTAAAATTGCGGAAACTCACCTGTCCTGACCCTCTCGATCCATTACCACCGATGTAGTCATTTTGCAGTAACCTGATTGCTTGAAACAAATTTTTCATTTGTTCGTCAGCGGATTCTCCTTCGAAAATGTTGACAACTAACTCAAAGTCAAATAAGCTGCCGGCAGGTATACGTTCGAGCTGCCTGGGCATAGCCGCCGACGTAATGCGGTCAATAACAACCTCAGTTTTAACTTCGGTGAAAGGTAAGTCTGTGTTTTTAAAAAATTGATCAAGAGATATACCTCCATCTTGCGTAGAAGCCAGATATGCATCTCTTACTATGACCCTTGAGGGTATTTGCTTGTTATCACCTGATGAGTTACCGAAAAGCTTTACTGAGCTGTGCTCAGCTTGAGCAGACGGACCATTATTTACCTTCCCCATCCTATTGTTTCCAATTTGGCCAGTACTGATTTCCAGTAATGATCGAAGCTTACCTTTGAGACTACTACCGGGTATGTACGGTTGGTTATTTAAAGGGTTGCGAATGACTCCTTTGTCAACACCTCCGATTCCCATAGAAGAGTTAGTACCTCCGATGGCAATTCCAGTTTCTGCTTTAATATTCCCCTTTACGATGATTTTTTTTGAAAGCTTATGCATTTTATGATAATTTTAAGTGATATTAATTAGTCTCGACCATCGTTTGCCTTGTGATAAGCCAGAATGGCCTCCAGCAGATCTACAAAATTTTGAAAATGCTGTGGGCTTTTCACCTGCTCATGAGCAGCGTCCATAATTCTGCGAAAAACCATTACTTTGGTTGATTTGTTTGTTTTTTTTGCTCTCGCCTCAGCGTATGCAAGCTTAGGTCTGATCAGCAGAAAAGCTGTCTTTTCTTTTTCATAGCCCCTAGCCTGAATACGTTTCACCTCGCCAAAAAAATTGCGAATCTGTGAGGTTGTTAAACCATTTCCCTGATTTTGATCGCCTTTGGCAAGTTCTGCGCCGATTTCCGAGGCAAAAGTTATGGCTTCCTCATCAAGCCCATGTGTGATCCAGTTTTTATTAAAATTCATAGTCCAATAGATTTAGTTGTGAAATATATCAGGATTCAGCAGTAGATCTGAGCTCCAATTCAGACCATCTGGCTGCAATTTGCAGTAGTAAGAGAAACGAATACGTACTGTCTATGTCTTTTCCTTTGTACCTGTCAGTAAAGCAACATCCGGCCATATCAGTGACAAATTGTTTAGCCTGAGATGAGGATTTTTTGGAATCTATTTCTTTTGCATATCTACTCATGTCGTATGCCATTTGCCATTTCCATTTGGGCGCTATTGCCAGGCTTGTGCCCTTTTTTTGAAAGTAGTATTTCTGCGCTTCGGCGTGAATGTTGATTTTTTTTATGTAGGATTTATTCAAATCCTTTTGCCTGATTAGTTGTACAATGGTCTCTTTTAATTCTCTGACAATAGGATACTCAATGTTCCAGTTAAGCGGGTACTCCAAAAATGTAATCGCATTTTTCTGGCTCTTTTTCGATTTACTAGAGTGTTTTTTAGCTCTTTTTTCTGCAGCTTCGCTCATTTTGGCGGCCTGCATGATAGGGAACTTGGCAGGTAGCATCTGGATACCCCCCGAAAGAGTTAGATTGTTGCACGACCATTGGCTAAATCTCGATTTAATTTCATCAGCAAGTGCAAGTGCTATATCCCACTGACCAACAATAAATAAGTCATCCCCCCCGGCATAGATGATGACGGATTTTCCGGTTGCATTGAAGCGACGCTCAACCTCTTCCTGTAAGATATTGAGGTGACCCTTAAAGAACATATCTAAACTTTTGCTTACACAAGCGTATCTAAGCCAGTTGACAGCATATAGTTTGTTTATCATTTGCTCACTAAAGATAGCTCCAAGGTTATCTACATCCATTCTGAGGATGGCGAGGCGCTCGAAATGCTCATTATCTACCATCCTGTCAAAAGGAATAATGTCTCCCTTCTGGTAAGCCGCTTCTCCGGATGTATCATCAGTTTCATATACGGGGTATTTATTACCCCCGTAGAAATATACTTGAGCATCTTCTATGTTTGCTTTGTTTAGTGCATATACAGTGCAAATAGAAGTGTCTACCTGGTTAATTCGATCTAGTAAATAATGGTATTTTCCAAAGGGATCCTTGAGTGTAGGGGTTAGTTGGGGCAAACGCGTTCTGCTAATTACCCAAAAATTGGCAAGACGAAGCTTTTTTCCGAGTTCGAGTTGCTCAGCTGTAATTTGTGATACCTTGACACCATAAACACTTTTGGTGTTTTCAGTGGCAGCCATTTCATCATTGGTTATAGGATCCTTATCTCGGGTACCACCTAGTTCAACTGGTGATAGAAAATCCTCTAGCAGTGAGTTGTTATATCGCAATCGATCAAATTTTCTGCTGCCGAGCTTCTCAAAAATTTCATCCCATATTACCGAAACGTTAGCATTGCTACCAAAAGATTCTGTGATTGCTAATTCGATATTGAGACTGGTCTTGTGTATTTTGTACAGCTTCTGCGTGACGTCCCGTGCGAATTTTTCAAACGTCTCCACGGCATCCTCTGAATCTGGAATGAGTACATAAAACCCGCCTCCGGATGAGTACACTTTCGAAAAACCTGATAGGTTGTAATAATTGTGCAGTTCATCCATGATGGAATCAGCTAATAGCTGAATGTAAAAAGATCTGCCTTTTAGTAATTTAGCTGCGTTTTTTGATACCAATTCATATAGATACGCTTGAATGCCGGAGACACTGCCGCCTGCAAGACGCAATTTTCCATTGCCCCTCTCCAGACATTCGGCAATTCCGGAAGTCAATCGTATGAATTCATATAAAGACAAGTCTGCATATCTTTCACTAAACCCAAGATTGGATGTCCATAATTCAAGGCAATTGGCTGGATCTTTACCACGGGATACCTGATCTGAAATTACCTTAACAAACTGTCTATAATACTCACTAACATCAGGTCTTTCAGAGACGGGCATCTGAATTACCGGAGAAATTTGGTGAGGTGGAATGAACGAAACCACATCTTTGTTACACAATGACTCAAGTACTGGCTTTAAAGGCACTGGTTTATAGGACTCAAATGAAAAATGCGGATCGTTCAATACCCATCTTGCTGCGTTTAGAAGGTAGGTATTTTCAGCATTCACACTTGTTTTTATTATCCCTAATTTTTCAATAAGTTCTGATAAAATCGTATTTATTGATTTCATTTTTAAGTGATTATATCCTTGGATAAGAACGGCGTATAATTTAGCCGATATCTATATTTGATCTGTTGTCTCATCAATAGTATCAACCACAGAGGTTCGATCAACTCTCAGCCTGTTGACTATCCCAAAGCCCAGGCTCGCTCCTTTCCCCAAGCCTACATAAGGCGGGATGGATAGATTACTGGAAAAATTAACAGAAAAGCTTCTGTAAGCGTAATTTTTAAATTTAACGGTACTCTGTTTGTGTATACTCGAAATCTTTACAACGATTTGGCTATCGAGCCAATAATTTATTCCTTTGCAAAAACTAAGTAGATTGCCGGTTAGTATACGGCTAAGCTCAGCAAGCTGCGCCTCTTCATCCGTTATAGACAGAAACTGCTTGAAATTATTATCGTGGAGTGGAAGCCAGTGATGCAGGGTGTAGTCAAATTTGTGCTCCCATAGTTGCACTCTGTAGTTTTCCAATTTGACTTTGTCGAGGAAAAACTCATCGTCCCGGCTTCCTATCCGAAACTGCAAAGCCGGCTGCTCGAGTAATGCATGAATGTCATCTACAGCTTCTCCCAGGCAGACCAGCGCAGCTTTGCCGCCAATGGTCTTATACTGCACCAGCGGATAGCGAAAGATGCTGCGGGCATCTTCCGTGTGGTTGTGGAAGCGGTCGTGCTGTCGGCGAGTGGCCTCTATCACAGCGGCACGAAAATACGGAAGTTCATAATCGCGAATAGCATTCGCAAATACAATACGAAGGTATCGGAGTTCGGGCATACTAGTATGGGACGTCAGGTTCGAAAATCGGTTTATGTTGTTCTGCCTGCCTAGCAGGCGCGAACAGGGAATTCAAATGCAGCGTAAGCCATGGTTTATGCTGGCTTTCGCTTCTTTGTTAATGCAATTATACGGACAAACCGCCTATATGTTACATAGAAAGCAGGTGATTTTCGCTATGTACCATATTTTTCTCAATGGTTGATCGCATACCATTGGCATGATCGTAGCTGTCAGTGCTATGTAATAGATTCAAGTGTAAGCATTTCATCAATATGAACGTAGCGCACAGGATTCTGAACGGGGCCTCTGTTTCTGCCTTGTAAGTATTTCATTGGTATGATCATAGTTGTCAGTACTATCACAAGTATAGGCCATAAGTTCGAGTACAATCCTTTCATTGCTATAACCATAGCTGAAAGTACTCTCACAAGGTCTTTTCTAATTCCCGCCCAACCATTCCCAAATCCACACCTGCACCACCCGGTGCTTTTTGAACAAACAAAACGGCTAATTGTCATTCAATTAAATTGTTTGTATCGTGAAAAAAGTATCTCACCTCTTCTTGCTTCTCACCCTATGCCACTTCCTTGCTTCCGCCCAAAAACAAGCCAATATCTGGCATTTCGGGGATGGGCGTGCTGTGGATTTTAATAGTGGCGAGCCGGTGCAAGTAAATGGTAGCCAAATATTTACGACAGAAGGTTCCGCAGCATACAGCGATCCCAATGGCAAGCTGCTTTTTTACACCAATTGTGGTGGTCGCGAACCCGCTTTCAGCGGTCAGGATGGCGGCGGTATCTGGAACCGGCTCAACGGGCTCATGTATGATATGCAGGGTGTGCAGGGTGGGGGTTTTTCTTCCGAACAGTCTGCGGTGATTGTCGAGGCGCCGGGCCAGGATTCGGTTTATTATGTCTTCACCATGGATGAGGTTGAGTGGAACATAGGGGCTTCTCCGGCCATCGTGGCCGCTCAGCCCGGAGGCAGGGGCTTGTCGTATTTTACGGTAGATATGCGGCTTAATGGCGGACTGGGTGGGGTGGCGCTGGCCGACCGGCGCGTATACACGCCCAGCTATGAGGGACTGTGTGCTATTCGACATGCCAATGGCCGCGACTATTGGCTGCTGATCCACCAGGGAACTGACGGATTGGGGGTGTACAGCTTCACGCCGGCGGGGGTGACGCTGGCAAATACGTATAGTGCGCTGGGGGAATCGGGCGGCGGCATCAAAGCTTCTCCCAACGGATTGCTGGTGGTAGCGCAGTTTACCCCCAGTCCGTATCTGCTGCAGTTCAATGCACTCACAGGCCAATTGTCCAACCCGCGGGCATTGCCGGGGCTGTCGTCCCGCTACGAATTTTCGCCCAACAGCCGCTTTTTGTATGCACTGCAGTCTGTCCCGGCTGGAGAGCTTGTGTTGCGCTACGATCTGCAGGCGCCCAATATTACGGCTGCCGTTGCGACCGTCGGCTCTTTTTCCAGTCTGGGCAGTCTTATCACTCCCGGACAGCCGCAGTTGGGACCCGACGGGCGGATATACTTTTTGGCGAATGATTTTTCGACAGGCACCAAATATCTCAATCGCATCAATTGTCCTAATACACTCACAGCCAGCCTCCAACTGGATATTCTGCGCTATACATCCGATAATCCCTTCTTCTGCCTGCCCAATTTCAGCGCCTGGCTTTTTGAGGATGAGGAGGCTACTTTTGTATCACTGGGGCCCGATACGCTCGACTTGTGTGCTACCGGCGGACTGTTGGAACTGGATGCGCTCAATCCGGGGGCCAGCTACAGTTGGTCTACCGGGGCTAGCTCACAGCGCATTTCCGTAAACACGCCCGGCACCTACTCGGTGACGGTCACCACCGCCTGCGGCAGTGGCACGGATGAGGTGGTGGTGGTGAGCTGCGCGCCGCTGGCGCAGAACTGCGAGCTGTTTCAGTTCACGGGCACTTTGCAGCAGTGGACGGTGCCAATAGGGGTGGATAGTATTCGGGTAAAAATGTGGGGGGCGGCCGGCGGGGGTGGGCCCGATCCTACCAACAATGCCGGCGGTGGGGGCGGGTATACGGAGGTTAGCCTGCCGGTAAATGCAGGGGAGGTCATTGATATTGTCGTGGGTGGCGGGGGTGCTGCCGCCCAGGGGCATAGCGGCGGTGCTGGAGGCTGGCCCAATGGTGGGGCTGGCGGTAGCGGCAATCGCTTCGAAGGGGGGCTGAATGTCGGTGGCGGCGGCGGCGGCGGCGGCCGCAGCCAAATCAGCCGCGGGGGGACCACCCTTGCCATCGCCGGTGGTGGCGGTGGGGGGGCCTACAATCGGGGCGGCGGCGGTGGCGGCGGACTGGAGGCCAATTTTACGGCTGCTAATAATCCGTTTACAGTCAATGGTTTCGGGGGTACACAGACGGCTGGCGGAGCGCCTGCTGCCAACAGTCTCTGCGGAAATCCGGTGCAGGGAACGGCGGGTGCCTCCCTGCAGGGGGGCACAGGGGCTACAGATCTGGGGGCCGGAAATGTCCGCACCGGTGGCGGCGGCGGTGGCGATGGCTATTTCGGCGGTGGCGGCGGCAGCAGCCACGATGGTTGTTTTGGGGTGGGCAGCACGGGCGGCGGTGGCAGCGGGTTTATCTGCGCCACCTGCCCGGGTATCAGTGGCAGTACAGTTACGGCCGGCTTTGTAGGTACCCCCGGCAATGCCGCCGATCCGCTGCTGGCGGGCTTTCCGGGTGTCGCCAGGGGTAGCGATAATCGGCCGGGTGGGCATGGCCTGGTGCAGATTTGCTACAATATCTGCAGCCCTACCACAGACAGCATAAGTCTCAGCAGCTGCGGACCGTATACGGCGCCCAGCGGGGCTGTTTTCAGTACCTCGGGTATCTACACAGATACGCTCGTCAATGCGGCGGGTTGCGACAGTCTCCTGCAGATCAACCTGACGGTCAATTCAGTACCTGCTGTCAGCATCACCGGCGGCACGCTTGTCTGCAACGGGCAGCCGCTGTTGCTGACGGCTGCTGTGGCCGGCGGGGGCGGCGAACTGAGTTATTCGTGGTCAAGTGGTGAAACCGTGGCCACGATTAGTGTGGCGTCGGCCGGGGATTATTCCGTGACGGTCAGCAATGTCTGTGGTAATGGGAGTAGCGGGCTGTCGGTGACGACGGGCAGCTCGCCGCTTGTAAGCATTGTGGCGAGTGATACCTTGTGCCAGGGAACGCCCGAACGTCTGCTGGCCAATGCTGTCGGTGCATCTTCTTTTCGCTGGTCTACGGGGGCGACTACAGCTGATCTGCTGGTGAGCAGCGGCGGGCAGTACGCTGTGACCGTTAGCAATGCCTGCGGCAGCAGCAGCGATACGGTCCGGCTGCTGGAGCTGCCTCTGCCTGAGGTGCGCATTGTCGGCGATTCTGTCCTTTGCAGTGGCGACAGTATCAGGCTTACGGCCATCGCCGACAATGCCGACAGTTACCTGTGGTTTGCCGGGACGAGCGGGAGTGTTCAGTTGAACGACAGTACCATCAGCATCAACAGTGGCGGACTGGTCAGGGTGACGGTGGCCAATGCCTGCGGGCAGGCGTTGGCTGAGCGGGTAGTTACTGAGTTCTCGGACTGCGGTGAGTCCTGCCGTTATTACCTCCCCAACGCCTTTTCGCCCAACGACGATGGCGTCAATGACGGCTTTCAGCCGCTCAGCAATTGCATTGTTGAAAGCTTCGAACTGCTGATTTTCAATCGCTGGGGGCAAATGTTGTACCGGTCCACAGATGCAGCCGGCCGCTGGGATGGTACCTATCGGGGCGAGAATTGCCCTGCCGATGTGTATACCTACCTGCTGAAGTATACATTTTTATTGCAGGCACCTAAGGTGGCGGCGGGCGAGGTGCTGATTGTGCGGTAGCGGCTTGGGTTGGTTATTTTGGGTGGCAGGCCACCCAAAATAATGAGGTGGTCGGCAATATTTGGACAGTCAACATGGTTTTAAACTACTATCCGAGTATTGCCAACCACCTCAATTTCAGTACTTTACTTTTATAGAAACACAAAACCCCCGCTTTTGCAAAACGGCTATTATATGCCGCTTTTCTTTTTGAGTTCTGCATAGATCTGTTTATAAGTTGGTGTTTCTAAATTATATTTTTGCCCTTCGTTAACCACATATTCAGTCAATGATTTTAATTCGTTGTTTGGCTTGTTGTTTTTAAAGTCAGTATGCATTGACGATGTCGTGTCAAATGGCAATGCTTTCAATTTATTTACAGTTTTCTCTGTGATATCGTCCGAAATAAAAATCTGTTTTGCTATTGCTATTTGTTTTACTTCTTCTATTAAAGTAGCAGTCGTTTTAAGTTTTCCATGGTCGGCAATAATTTCGCCTATGCACTTGTCAAAATAGGAAGTGACCGTTGCTGTGGGTGAAATAAATATAAATTTCTCCCAAATAATTGTGGAAATATTTTTTGACAGAAATGCTTCTATATTCGCTTCTTTCATCAAATTTTCAAGCAACAGCAATCTATCATTGACAAAGTTGTCAAGCCCGAAATAAAGTGTTTGAATGTTACCGCTATTTTCAATTACGCCATCCTGTTTCAAACGGGAAACTATATAAGCACAACCGTCTAAAACCATGTTGTCGGGGAAAATGTCCTTAATTCGTTCTTTACTATCTACTCCATTAAGCAATGGTAAAATAATGGTGTCTTGATTTATGCAAAGTCTTAATTGCTGAATAACTGTTTCAAGGTCGTAGCTTTTTGTAGCGATTATGATAAAGTCCGAAATGCCAATTTCGGCCGGATTGTCTGTTGCTAAGGTTGGCTTGGCAATAAATTCACTTTTGCCCTTTATTACTTTCAAACCATTGTCTTGAATTTCTTTCAGGTGTTGTCCCCGAGCAAAAAAGATGATTTCAATATTTTCATTATCCTTAAAATGATTTGCTAAAAGTCCACCAAAGTAGCCTCCCACTCCGCCAATTCCTGCAATAATTATTTTCGTTTTTTTCATAGTTGTCGTGTCATCCTAAAGTGGCATATTGAGATGGTCGACCCTATTTGGACAGTCAACCTAGTTTTAAGTTACTGTCCGAATATTGCTGACCACCGCAGTTATCATCAATGTGCTTCATCAATACTGAAACGAGCAACTTTAAATCCTTTATCTCATTCGGTAATTCGATGCGACTAAGTTACAAAAAATTGTGTAAATTGCCACAAGTATAAAATATGGCTAAGCTTTTGCGATATTTACTTACATGCATTTTTCACATAAATTTGTAATTTTCTCATAGCATCCAAATCGTTTTTTACGGTCTATTACCTCAACATCAACCCATGCACTGGTTTTTCCGCTACCTGATCGCTCGTGAATCTTACCGCCTGATTAACAGAAACCGGGGCTCCATCGGGCGCATGCTCGGCTGCCTGTTTACGGGACTCGTTGGCCTGATCTTCCACGGCTTTATGCTGGCGCTCATGGTCCTGCTGACCCGGCAGTTTACCGACCGGCACAACCTGCAGCCGGCACAGCTGCAGGCGGGCGACAGTCTGTTTGTCCACAGCCAGGCTGCTGACAGCTTGCCGTTGCTGCGCATTTATGGCTATGGGCTCGACACAGTCTTACAGTACCGCAGCTTTGACTACCGTGTGGACACGCTTTCGCCGGCTTCCTTTGCTGATAATCCTTACTTTGTGGGCATCTATGCCGGCCAGTTGCTGGAGGTAACCGGCAGCCGGTATCCGCAAATCCACCTGTCCCCGGCCGTCGGGCGCAGGCTGTCGCCGCCTGCCAACCTGCGTATGAAGGAACTCGCAAGTGATACGACCTATGTCCGCCTCCAGGATGTGAGCCTCCGCGGCCTACCCCCGCCTGAGCAGCGATGGCTGCGCTACTTTTTAGCCTTGTTGTTTGCTTACCTGCTGCTGATTTTTTTATTGCAGACAGGCGGGCGCCTTTACAGCCGCATCCGGCAGCACAATCGCTCCGTTGAGCAGTTTGAAAAAGCGGGGGGACTGTCGCAGGCAGAAGCCGGCCGCCTGCAGGGCAGCAAGCAGGCACTGCAGCAGTCTGCACAGGCTGATGTGGGTAAATTGGTCATAGGCCTGCTGGCACTCTTGGGGATTGCCCTGTATGTGGTATATTTGCACGCCAGCTAGGGTGTGTCCGGGATTTTCTCAGGCTGCAGGCGAAATCCAATAGCACATACGAGAATTCCTGCCGTTGGTGTATGATCAGATAAGTGCCAATCAACAAAGCAGTTGAATACTTCAGGCCGGCAGGTTTTGTGCATGTCAGCTTGCCAAAATCCACGATCTGCTTATGCACAAAGACTGGCGATGCACAGTTTAAGTCATCCGGCATTGGTTACACATCCTCGAAACCTGCAAATGCGCAATATCCTGAGCCTGGGTTGAACGCTGCTGTAGGGGAGAGAGTGCCGGCAGTTTGCGTGCTTCTGTGCACAACGCTGTTTTTGAGTCCAAAGGGCGGCTAATGAAATGCCCTACGATCTCAGATTATGCGCAGAGCAGCGTACCCAACTATTAATTTAATCAATTCATTCAATATACTATACACAAAATCAGCAAATTGAAAGTATATAATCAGCTCCCGCCTGCGACGATTTCGGGCGTATCCTTCAAGCCCCGGCATCGATGAGGTACTACTTTCAGCTACAGGGCAGCCTTTTCCACCGCCGCCTGCGCGCCTGGGGCCTGCCGCCGCTGGCCGGCTGGCCGCTGCTGGCCGCCGGCTTCATCGGCCTGTCGGCCTATTTTTTTCAAAAAATCCCCCACGCGCCTTATCTCTATCCCGTGCTGGCCTTGCTGCTGCTCAGCCCGCTGAGCGACCGCCGCCGCCACGATTTTCTGCGCGCCACCTTCCCCGCTCCGGCTTTCCGCCGGCTCAGGCTTTTGGAAAATACCCTGCTGGCCGCTCCTTTTGCCTGTTTTCTGGCCTGGCAGCAGGCCTGGTTGCCTGCAGGCCTGCTGCTGCCCGCGGCAGCCTTGCTCGTGTGGGTGGGCAGCCGGCGCCCCGCTGCGCGCGCGCTGCCGACGCCCTTCGGGCAGCGGCCGTTCGAGTTTAGCAGGGGCTTTCGCCGCAGCCTGTGGCTGATCGTAGTGGCTTACTACCTGGCTTTTATGGCCGTGCAGGCCGATAATTTCAACCTGGGGGTATTTGCCCTGTTATTGCTGCTATTGCTGGCGGTGGGCTTTGTCGGGCAGCCGGAACCTGAATTTTATCTGTGGATCTTCAGCCGGTCGCCGGCAGCACTGTTGCTCTACAAATTCCAGTGGGCAGTGCTGCATTACAGCCTGCTCTGCCTGCCCGTGCTGCTGCTGCTGGCCGTTGCCTTCCCTCAGCAGCTGTTGCTACTGGGCGGACTGCTGCTGCTGGCCTGCCTCGCTTTAGCGGTTGTGCTGGTCAACAAATACGCTGCTTATCCGCACAGCCTCACACCCGCACAGGCTTTGTTGCTGGCTTTTTCTGTACAACTGCCTGTGATAGCGATTATTATGCTTCCTTATTATTACCAGAAGGCTGTTCGCCAACTCAAGCATTATCTGCATGATTAGCATAGAGGGACTGCGCAAATACTATGGATCTCATGAGGTGCTGAAGGGGATCTCCCTGCAGCTGGAAACCGGCCGGGTGTACGGCATCGTCGGTGACAACGGCGCGGGCAAGACAACCTTCTTTCGCTGTCTGGCGGGCCTGGAGTCTTATGCCGGCCAGATCGAGCGGCCTCCGCACTTCAAAGACCGCACCGGCCTGTTGCCGACCGACCCCTACTTCATGTCCTTCATGACGGGCGCCGAATACCTGCGCCTGCTCTGCCAGGCGCGGGGCGCAGCGGTGGCAGATGTCGGGCAGTTCAACCTGTTTGAGCTGCCGCTGCAGCAGTATGCCGATACCTACTCCACAGGCATGAAAAAAAAGCTGGCCCTGACGGGCCTGCTGCTGCAGGGCAATGATTTTTTTCTGCTCGACGAGCCGTACAATGGTGTGGATATGCACAGCAACATGCTGATCAACAAGATTTTGAAGGCAATGAAATCGCAGGGAAAAACCATTTTGCTCTCCTCCCATATTTTTGCCAACCTGCGCGAGCTGTGCGATGAAATCCTGTGGCTGCAGGCAGGCAGCTTCAGCCAACGGCTGCTGCCGGCCGATTTCGATGCGCTGGAGCAGGCGATGAGCGCTGCCCCGGGGCAGGAGGAGGTGCTGGCGCGCCTGCTGGCGCGGTAGGGTATACGAAAAGCTGCTATGGCCGCCAAAAGAAGCACATCTCTTTTCGCCGCTGCAGGCAGCAGCGAAAAGAGATGCGACAGCATGACCGGGTCTAGTCAGCGACTTTTACAAATCGCGCCTGCAGGATTTCTTTTTCCGATACCAGCCGCAGCAAGTAAGAGCCAGCCGGCAGCCCCTGCAGGGGCAGACTGTGGTGCTGCTCGGCTGCCGCCGAAAAGCCCAGCGGCTGCCGCAGGAGCAGCCTGCCGCTCATGTCGTGCAGCTGCAGCTCGAAGCTGGCAGGAACGGCTGTGCGGACATGCAGCTCGAGTTGTTGTTGTACAGGTACGGGCAGCAGCAGCAGGCTGGCGGCAGCCTGCTGCTGCTCCGTCGCCTGGCTGATGTAGCCAGCCTCCTGATCGGCCAGGGTGCTCGGCGTCAAAAATCGCCTCGCCGCAGACCACTGACTCCATTGACTGCCACAGCGCACCGCCGCCTGGTATTCGTACTGGCTACCCGGCAGCAGCCCCGTCAGGTCGAAGTGACTGACCGTAGTGGCAGGCAGGTCCGCCCAGCTGGCAGCGCCGGACTGTCGGTAACGCCAGTCATAGGTATTGATACCTGCACTCAGGTAGACGTGCAGTCGCACGCTCACGGAACTCAGGGTTGTGACGCCCATTTGGGCAAAATTGGGCGGCAGGCACTGATCTTCGGGCGTGAAAAAGATCTGCGAGGCCGACCAGCCGCTCCAGTTGTTGCTGCTGCACTGTACAGCCACCTGAAACTCGTAGCCGGTAGTGGGCTGCAGATTGCTGATGCTTGCCAGGGGTAGCAGTGAGGGGTTCAGAAGCGTCCAGCTGTTGCTGCCAATGGTGCGGTAGCGCCAATCGTAGGCGAGTACGCCGCTCTGACTGCAGTTGAGCTGAGCTGTGTAGGGGGTAAGCAGGCTCACCGAAAGCTGGGCTATTACAGGCGACGGGCATGGCGGCGAGAGGGTGGTGAAAGTATTGCTGACCGACCAGGCGCTCCACAGGCTGCCGCACTGCTGAGCGACTTGGTATTCGTAGCTGGTAGCGGGCTGCAGCCCGCCCAGGCTGACCGTGGGCTGAGGGCCTGCCGGCAGCTCCGTCCAGCTGCTGCTGCCCTGCTGTCGGTAGCGCCAGTCATAGGCCGTGGCGCCCGACAACAGGCACTGCAGACTGGCGGTAGTGGTGGTAATCGCGCTGGCCGTGAACTGTCCGGCAGCGGGAGGGCTGCAGCTGCCCAGTGTACTAAATGATTGCGCCAGCGACCAGCCGGTCCACACGCCCTGACATTGTATGGCTACCTGAAACTCATAACTGCTGAGCTGGCTGAGCCCACTGAGCTGCTGACTACCGCCGCTGGTTGCCGGCAGATCCGTCCAGCCGGCAGCGCCGATGGCTCTGTAGCGCCAGCCGTATTGATCGACGCCGGTCATCGCACAATGGAGGGTAGCAGCCTGAGTACTTATATTACTGACAGTCATTTGATTGAGACTCGGAGTGCTGCAGGGGGGTGTAAGGGTAGTGAAAAATTGTGCAACCGACCAGTCGCTCCAGTTGATACCACATTGCACCTGCACCTGGTACTCATAGGTAGTGGCAGGGCTGAGTCCGCTGAGCTGTACAAAAGGAGCCGTACTCGCCGGCAGCTCCGTCCAGCTGCTGCTGCCCTGTACGCGGTAGCGCCAATCAAAAGCAATAACGGCCGGCGTGCTGCAATTGAGGATGGCTGTGACAGTGCTCAGGCCGTTGACGCTCAGGTGCGCAGCTACCGGTGCAGTACAAGGCGGGGCTGCCGTGAGGAAGCGGACAGATTCCGACCAGTTGCTCCAGCTGCTGCCGCACTGCACCTTTACCTGAAACTCATATTGTGTGGAGGCAGCCAGGCCGCCGAGTTCGTACAAAGGTGTGCTGCTGGCAGGCAGGTCGGTCCAGCTGCTTGCGCCCAGCAGGCGGTAGCGCCAGTCGTAGCCGGCAAAAGTGGTGACAAGGCACTGGAGGCGTGCCGACTGGTGGGTAATTAGGGAAGCTTGCAGGCTGGTTGAAGCCGGCGCATCACAACTGGCCACCGGATTGCTCAGGCCAACGGCTAGCTGATGCAGGTAGCACTCGAGATTGGTATAGCCGGCAATGCCGGTGAGCGATACCGACAACTGACTGCCGTTGTGGTCCTGCTGATTTGGATTGAGGCCGTACTGCAGTTCCCAGCTGTCAGGCATACCATCATTGTCGCTGTCCTGTGGAGGGGTAAGGTTGTTGCTGATGAGAAAAGGGTCATTGGCACCCGCCTGGTCAACCGGGCTGGGGTCAAAGGTGTTGCTGATGACGTATTTGAGCAGGCGGCGGTCCATACTGTCGCGCGGAAAAGCACCCGCCTGGGCTGTAAGGGTAGTGCGCAGACTGGCCGCAGGTGTGTAGCTGATGGCAGGGTAGGGGTGACGGCTGCTCAGGCGGTTGGCCTGCCCCAGTGTCGTGTTGGGGCCATACAGGTTGAAGTCGTTGCAGCAGTAAAAAAGATCGTAGTCGGACCAGCCCGGGTAAGCAGGCATGCTGTTGCCGCTGACATAAAGATCGTTGGCACTGTAGCTCAGGAAATTGTAGTTAAAAAGGGGGCCCCCGTAAGCAGAGCGGCCAACGCCTGTATTGCCTACGAAGTTGGCATCAACATAAAAGGGAGGAGCCGGATCGTAGTACATCTGTATCTGCTGGTCCCAGAAGAGATTGTTGGATACCTCCAGCCGCAGGGTTTTGCCGGCGCAGTTGCCGCCCTCACAGGAGATTTCGGGCATGCGCCCACCTATGCGGTTCCATAGGTTGTGGTGGATGCTGAGGCTGTCAAGCTGACTTTGGGCAGAGGAGTAGTTGATGAGCATCCCTCCAAGGTAGGCGTGGCTGCCGAGCGTTTCTGACAGCATGCAATACTGAATGGTCAGCTGCGAGCAGCGCGAAATATCCACAGCTTCATCCGTAGCATGGGCAAAGGAACAGTGGTCGATGATGGCATTGCGAACGCCGCCCAGGGTGAGCCCGTCTTCTGCCAACCAGTGGGGTGTGGGGTAGAGCTGGGTGTCGCCAATGCGGGAGCGCAGGTGGCGGATGATGATGTTGCTGGCCGTCGGACTGGCATCGTTGTAGGCCAGCAGGCCACGGACAATGATGCCGCCGGGCGATGTCTGGCCCGCCAAGGTAAAGTTGCCACCGCCCACAGGTATCTGCACCGTTCCCGGTATGACACCGCTGACTTTGAAGAGGATGTAGCGCGGCCCCGGCGTATTGAGTGCTGCCTGCAGCGAACCAGGGCCCGATACATTGAGATTGGTGACGTAGATGACTTGCCCTCCGCGGCCACCGCTGGCCTGAGCACCGAAACCTTCGGCACCGGGAAAGGCAGGAATCTGCGCTCGGAGAGGTAGCTGCAGACTGACTATGGCCAGCAGTAGCAGCCAGCAGCTGTATGGGTAGTTACGGGGCATAATGCCTGTGTTTTTGCTGCACAGTCGCTAACTCCTGCACAGCCCGTTGCGAAAATGGATTATTTGCACATAAGCTGCTAACATCCATATAATAGTATGATAGGTAAGCGGTTATGTACAATTGCGAACGCGCTGATTTGTAAATTTAGTATACGATTACCAAATAAAATTTCGCAATTGGTAAATTTTTTTTGGCGGGTTTTGTGCTATTTAATTTGGTTGGTCGTCAAAGTGGTAATAAATGCACTGACTATTTAGCGTGAAAGCAAAAATATTGTGTTTACAGCGTTGTTGGGGGCATGTTGCTGGCAAGTACAGAGCAAATCATTTTTGGTGCTCAACTGTTCTTACCATGTAATTGCGCTCACAAAAAAAGATACGCTCATGGCTTACGCTTATTCGGATACGAGCCTGCCCCACCTGGTGATTGTCGGGGGTGGATTTGCCGGTCTGGAGCTTGTCAAAGCTCTGAATAACAAACCCTTCCGGGTTACACTCTTCGACAAAAATAATTATCACACTTTCCAGCCAATGCTGTACCAGGTCGCGGCCGGGGGCATTGGTCCCGACGGTATTGCCTATCCACTGCGGAAGATTGTGTCCAAGTTTCCCAATATTGCCTTTCGAATGGCAGAAGTTCGGGAAGTGTTGCCCGAACAAAATTTGTTGCTGACCTCCATAGGGGAGGTGCGCTATGATTATCTTGTAATCGCAACCGGGGCGGAAACCAATTTTTTTGGCAATCAGGACCTGCAGAAGCATGCCATGCAGCTCAAATCCATCTCCGATGCGCTGGACCTTCGCAGTGATATCCTGCAGGAATTTGAGAAAGCACTCATCCTTAAGGGGACGCCTGCCGAAAAACGGGTACTCAACTTTGTGGTGGTGGGTGGCGGGCCTACCGGGGTAGAGACGGCGGGTGCCCTGGCGGAGATGAAGAAAAATGTGCTGCCGGCCGATTATCGGGAGCTGAATGCCGAGCACATGCAGGTGCATCTCGTGGAGGCTGCTCCGCGGCTGCTGGCAGCTATGTCCGAGCAGTCGTCTGCTGCTGTGCTGACCTTTCTGCGCGAAATGGGGGTAGATGTAAAGCTAAGCACTTCGGTGGTCGGCTTCGACGGGCACCGGCTGCAGCTTAGCAACGGAGAGACGCTGGAGACGGATACGGTCATCTGGGCTGCGGGGGTTAAAGCCAAGGGTATTCCGGGGCTGGCTGCCGACTGTCTGGGGCGTGCCGGCCGCTATCAGGTGGATGCGCACAACCGCATTCAGGGCTACGCCAATATCTACGCTTTGGCGATGTAGCGCTGATGACGGCTGATCCCCACTACCCGCAGGGGCATCCGATGATCTGCACGCCGGCTATTCAGCAGGCGAAACATTTGGCCAAAAATCTGCTGCGCCTGCATCGCCAACAGCCGCTGTTGCCTTTCCGTTATTTCGATCCGGGCACCATGGCCACGGTGGGGCGCCACAAGGCCGTCATGGAGATTTTCGGGCTGCGTTCTCAGGGTTTCATTGCCTGGCTGGGGTGGATGTTCCTGCACCTTATGTTGCTGGTGGGTTTCCGCAACCGCGTGGTGGTGTTCATCAACTGGATGTGGAGTTATTTTAGCTATCAGCGGTCTATCCGACTGATTACGAGGCCTAAGCGTTCAGAGATGGAGTTTTCGCAGGCTGCGGGGTATTAAAACGTCTGGGCGGTTGGCACCGCCCAGACGTTTTTTTTGCATTGCTGCCGCTGGCAGCAATGCAAGCAGGCAGGCACTTTTGGGCGGTACCAACCGCCCAAAAGTGTTTTTTTGCATTGCAGCGGCAGCAATGCAAGCAGACAGGCACTATTGGGCGGTGCCAACCGCCCAATAGTGTTTTTTTGCATTGCTGCCAGCGGCAGCAATGCAGGCTTATAACTGCCATTACCCTAAAAAAAATTATACAAACGGCAACAAATGAGTATATTGAGTGCAGTTTATAAGCATTTTTGAACAACCCGGCAAAATTACATACTATGACTAACCTGCCATTGTGGAAACGGTTGCTGACCTACCTGACAGCCATCGCATTCATCACCTTTTCGCTGAGCATACAAGCCTGCAAAGACGATGACCCGGTCAATCCGGTCATCCCCACGCCCAGTTGTGATACAAGCTACGTGCCCGTCATTTTTGTGCACGGCTTTCTGGCATCAGGCGATACCTATGCCTCTCAGGCACAGCGCTTTTCTTCCAACCGCTACTGCGGTGATTATCTCTACGTCTTCGACTGGAACACACTCGGCAACCAGGGCGACGCCCTGCTGCGGCTCGATTCGCTGGTCAACCGGGTGATGCAGCAGCACAGTAAGAGCCAGATACACCTGGCCGGGCATTCGGCCGGCGGAGGACTGTGTTACAGTTATTTGTCAGATGCGGCCAGAGCGGCCAAAGTGGCGCGCTATGCCCACATCGGTAGTTCGCCACAGCCGCAGCCGGCAGGACCCAATGGCAGTGTCCCTACGCTCAACCTGTGGTCGTCGGGCGACAAGATCGTACAAGGCGCTGATATCCCCGGCGCCACCAACGTGTCTTTCGCTGAGCTCGATCATTATGAGATTGCCACGTCTCCGCAGAGTTTCGAGGCCTTGTTTTCTTTTTTCAATGAAGGCAAGCAGCCGACAACCCTTTCTGTAGTCGCCGAGAGCAGCCTGCAGCTGGCGGGCAGGGTCGTGACCCTGGGCGAAAACAGACCGCTGGCGCAGGCCACGGTAGAAATTTATGCGCTGGATCCTGCCACCGGCAGCCGCCTGCGTACCACACCCGATGCCAGCCTGCTGACCGATGAGCAAGGCAACTGGGGACCGTGGACCGGCAAACCGCAGACGTATTACGAATTTTTTGTGCGCTCCGCCAATCCGGCCGACCGGCCCATCCACTACTACCGCGAGCCTTTCAGTCGGTCCGATAAGCTGGTCTATCTCCGCCTTTTCCCGCCGCCCAGCTCCATCGCCGGCATATTGTTGTCAGGTATCCCCCGCAACGACAACCAGACGGTGCTGGCGGTATTTTCGGCCAACAAAGCGGTTATTCACCAGCGGGATCAGTTGAGCGTCAATGATTTCAATCTGGCTACGGCCACCTATGCAGCGCCGGCCCGCACCTCTATTGCTTTCTTCCTCTACGACGATGGCAACGGGCAGTCGAGCGGCAATATCCATGCGGCTTTCAATTTTCTGACCTCCTTCATGGTGGGTATTGACTATTTTATGCCTACGGCTACGCCCGGGAGTATCCGCCTGGAGTACAACGGCCGCAGTCTGCAGGTGCCCAACTGGAAGTCCAATAGCGATGGGGTAGTGGTGGCTGTGTTTGATTAATGCATGATTCATGTGTTGGCGGCCTGAGCCGCCAACACATGAATCATGCGGCGATAGTTGGAGATTTTTGAAAAAAATCTCCAACTCGCCAAGCTTGCATTGGCAGCAACAGCCGCCAATGCAAGCCCTAAGGCGCATGTATAGCCGTAGGCTTATCCCGCAGCGAATGCAACTGCCTCCCGCTCAAAAAGGCCTTGATTTCAGCCAGTATCGAGAGCGCAATTTCCTCCGAAGTCTCGGCACCGATATCAAGGCCGGCAGGGCTGTGGATGATAGCGCGCTCAGCTTCCGACAGCGGCCGCCCTTCTTCCGCATACTCCTCCAGTATGCGCGTGATTTTCTTTTTGGGGCCCAGCATAGCCACATAGCGCACCTGCCGGCGGCACAAGGCGTGCAGCGCAGCCTTATCGTAGTTGTAATTGTGCGTCATGAGGGCAAAAACCGTCCATTCGTCGACGGCTACGTGCTGCAGCACCTCTTCGGGCCTGGCCACCAGCACCTGACAGGCGCTGGCGAAGCGGTCGGCCCGGGCATAGTTGGCCCTGCCGTCGAGCACCCGCACCTCCCAGCCGAGCAGATCGGCCATGTCGGCCAGCGGCATTACATCGTTGCCGGCACCGAGGATGACCAGCGAAACGGAAGGCTGCAGGTAGTCGTAAAAGATCACATAGCTTTCATCTCCCTCCTCATGCGCTACCCACTGGCTTTGGCGGTCTTGCAGTAGCAGCGAGCTGTCAGCCTGCCAGCGGCCCGCAAGGCCGGGCAGGGGAAAGCCACCCAGGGCCTGCCCGTCGGCGCCCACATACAGCCGCGTGCCGGGCTGCGCCTGTCGGCGGTTTTTGAGGGAAAAAACCGTAGCCAGCAGGCCCGGCTGCCGGCGGGCAGTCGCCTGCCGCAGCAGCGCCAGCGGATTGAGCGGGTCGGCCGGCAATACAGGCTCTATGAGCACCTGTATGATGCCCTGGCAGCCCAGCCCCACGCCCAGCGTGGCATCGTCTTCGTCCATGGTGTCGTAGGTGACCAGCATAGGCCGCTGCTCGTTGATGACGTGCAGCGCTTTGCGCATGGCGTCGCCTTCCAGGCAGCCGCCACTGATGGCGCCGGTCAGTCGCCCGTCTTCGGTGATGAGCATGCGGGCGCCTGCGCGGCGATACGAAGAGCCCTCGACCTGCACGACGGTTGCCAGTGCGGCCCGCTTGCCCGCTACCACTGCCTGCTCATAGGCGGTGGTGATTTCCCTGATTTCTTTCATTGTATAAAGCTGATCAACAATGTTATGAGGCAGAAGATGGCGAGGTTTTTGTCAGCGCCGGTGGCGCTGACAAAAATATTTTCTCAGAAAGGGCCGGCTGCCAGCCGGCCCTTCCTGAGGGTGACACCATCATACACGCCCGCGAGCCGCCCCTGCGGCTCACTAGCCCGGCA
Organism: uncultured Saprospiraceae bacterium; assembly: GCA_964441755.1. Taxonomy (GTDB): domain Bacteria; phylum Bacteroidota; class Bacteroidia; order Chitinophagales; family Saprospiraceae; genus JAUMBM01. The sequence continues at coordinate 45,753 of CAYTVG010000017.1, read as the reverse complement.
ACTGCTTCTCACCAAAAAATGGCTGGTGGTAGAAACGCTTGCCGGTAGCCCGGTACAGCGCATTGGCGAGCGCACCTATGACCGGCGGATTGAGGGGCTCGCCCAGACCGGTAGGATTTTCCTTACTGTCGACAAAATGCACCTCAATGGCCTTGGGCGCTTCGCTGTGCCGTATGAGGCGGTATTTGTCGAAGTTGGTCTGTTCCGGCACCCCTTCCTTAAACGTGATGGCACTGTACATGGCATGCCCGATACCATCGACCACACCCCCTTCCGACAAGTTGGCAGCAGCAATGGGGTTGACCACCAGTCCGCAGTCCACCGCACAGTACACCTTGTCAATCACAGGCTTGCCATTGTCGATCGTCATGTCCATCACCTGCGCGACATAGGTATTGTGGCAAAAATAAGCCGCCACGCCCCGGTGCACCTTAGCCGGCGGCTTCGCCCAGCCAGACTTGTCGCGCACCAGCTTCAGCACGCCCGCATAGCGGGCTGCATCGTAATCATTTTCAGCGCCTACCGGCTTGGTCTGCACACGCTCCAGCAGCTCGAGCCGCAGCTCGATCGGGTCCTTGCCCATGTGCTCAGCCACCTCATCGAGGAAAGCCTGCTCAGCGCCCGCAATGAAGTTGGAGCGCGGTGCCCGGAAAGCCCCCACGGTGATGTTGGACTCAATCGACCAGTCCTCCGCCAGGTAGTTGTCCACGGCCCCCGCCGGAAAGCGGTTGGCCGCCAGCGGACTCTCTGGCACCCCGCCGGCCCGCACATGGAAGCCAATGAGATTTTTGTTTTCGTCAAAAGCAGCGCGGTAGGTAGCGTGGTAGGCCGGGCGGTAGATGCCGTAGGTCATGTCATCTTCCCGACTGTAAACCAGCTTGATAGGGGCGTTCATTTTTTGAGAAATCACCGCCGCCTCCATCACGAAGTGGCCATAAAGCCGCCGCCCGAAGCCGCCGCCCTGCCGCGTCATCTGTATATCTATCTTTTCCAGCGGCAGGCCCAGCCGGGCCGCCACGCTTTTTTCCATAAACTCGGGCGTCTGTATCGGCCCCACCAGCTCGGCCTTGTCGGCCGTCACATGGGCAAAAAAGTTCATAGGCTCGAGCGGACTGTGCGCCAGGAAGGGTGCTGAGTAGCTGCGCTCCAGCACCTGCGCTGCCCGCCGGAAGGCGGCCTCCGGGTCGCCGTCGCGCCGCACCACCCTGGCCGCCTGGCTTCCCAGCTCCGCCATTTTGGAAAAATGGGTGGCTGTATTTTCCAGCCCCGCCGGCACTTTTTTAGCAGTCTTTTCACCCTGCGCATTGGCAAAAGTGATTTCATATTCTTCAAAAGGCTCCCACTCAATGCGGAGCGCTTTCTTGGCCTGCATCACCTCCCAGGTGCTGTTGCCCACCACGACCACCAGCTCCGTGAAAGCGGTGGTGTCGGTAAAGGCGCGCCCGAAGTCGTTGTCGTAGGTGTTGATGGTAAATACATCCCGCACGCCCGGCATAGCGCGGGCGGCGCTGTCGTCGACCGACTTGAGCCGCAGGCCGAAGGCGGGCGCATGGGTGACCATGGCAATGAGCATACCCTCGCGCTGGTAGTCGAGCCCAAACAGCGGCTGGCCCGTGACGATCTTCCGGCCGTCGACATTTTTACGGGAGGTGCCGATGATTTTGAAATCTTCAATCTCTTTGAGCTGTACCTCCTTAGGCGCCTCCAGCAGGGCTGCTGCTGAAGCCATCTCCCCATAGCTTGCTGACTTGCCGCTAGGCTTGTGGTACAAACGGCCGGCTTCTGTCGTCACCTCTTCCACGGGCACCTGCCAGGCCTGGGCAGCTGCCGCACACAGCATGTGGCGGGCGCCGGCGCCTGCCATGCGCAGGCCTTCCCATCCCTGGCGGATAGACTGGCTGCCGCCCGCCAGCTGGCGGGTAAAAACAGCCGTGTTGAGCGGCGCCTGCTCAACGATTACGTCTTTCCAGTCTACATCCAGCTCTTCCGCCACGATCATGGGCATGGAAGTCTTCACATTCTGCCCGATTTCCGGATTGGGCGACATGATGGTGACCACGCCGTTTTCGCCAATCTTGAGGAAGCCGTTGATGTCAAACCACTCCTTAGGCATGCTGAGCACCTCTTCGGGCTTGGACTGGCAGGAAGCCAGCCAGCTGAAGCCCAGCATCATGCCGCCGCCGGCCATGGTCATGGTTTTCAAAAAAGAACGCCGCCCGTATGTTGTCTTTACGATTGTCATGTTGTTTGGATTGCTTGGTAAAACAAAAGGCTGTTACCGATGGGCTGCCGCCGTTTTGATGGCAGCTTTGATGCGGGTGTAAGTGCCGCAGCGACAGAGGTTGCCGTTCATGGCAGCTTCTATCTCCTCGTCCGTAGGGCTCGGATTGGCTTCGAGCAAAGCCGCCGCATTCATGATCTGCCCCGCCTGACAATAGCCGCACTGCGGCACGTCGTGCTCGAGCCACGCCTGCTGCACCGGGTGGTCACCCTGCTCCGACAGTCCTTCGATGGTCGTGATGGGCTGCCGGCCCACCTGCGACACGGGCAGCTGGCAGGCGCGCACAGCAACACCGCCCAGGTGGATGGTGCAGGCACCGCACATGGCGACACCGCAGCCGTACTTAGTGCCCACCAGGCCTAGCTGGTCGCGCAACACCCACAGCATGGGCGTCGCGGGGTCAACGTCTACCTGTTGTTGCTTTCCGTTGATGTTTAGATTGAAAGTTGCCATGGTATTCTCGTATGTATGAACGGTTATGGTCCGCCCCTGCAGGGCAGGTTTTTTACAGAAAAAGCCGCCCGCAGGCTCTCAGGCCGCTTTGGCTGCTTTTACCAAATAAAAATTGCCGCAGCACAGCGGCAGCGGTGCGCGCTGTGGCCATTTCGGCGCTATAAAGTTAATAAATTGCCGGCTAATTAGTTTACAGAATGTGCATATAAACATACAAATGGGCTTCCGGAAGATGTAAATGGAGAGGAAGGGGGCGTCAGCCGCCGCCGTGTATTGTCCGGAAAAGCCAGTGGGGTTAATTGATGCAGGTGTTTTCATTGCTTTGGGCAGCGCCCAAAGCAATGAAAATTCGATACTGCTTAGTCATTGAGCAAAACCACCCGGCAGTAGCCTACACCTTCTACCAGCAGGAAATATACGCCCTGCGGCAGGCCCCGCAGATCGAGCGAAAGCTGCTGGTCGGCATCGGGGAAAAGGCCTGATTGCTGCAGCAGCGGCCTGCCGGCTGCGTCCAGCAGTCGCAGCTGCACGGGCGCCCGCGCCCTGTCGGGCAGGCGCACAAATACTTCGCCGCGGCTGGGCACCGGCCAGGCGTGCAGCGTTGCTGCCGGCAGGGGAGAGCCGACGGCCGACACCTGGTCGACCAGCCGGATGCGCTGGGCATAGGGCAGGGAGCCGCTGCCGCGGTTTTCTGTCCAGACGGCAATCGCGTAGCCGTCGGCCGTGATGTCGCGCAACTGCATACGGTCTTTGATGCCTTGCGGGTTGGTGGCCACCGGCAGCAGGCCTGTCGCCGGGTCGAGCTGACCGACGGAGTCGAGGGCAACCAGCAGCAGGGGCAGCGGATTGGTGCCATTGCCGATGCCGTCGGTGATGAGGAAAGCAGGGCGGTCGTCGACAACGCACAGCTCTCCTTTGTGCGCACGGTCGGAGGTGACCGCAAAAACCTCGCGTCCGTCAGGGCCCAGCAGGCGCTGGCCGCTGCTGAGTTCAACTTTTTGCACCCACTCACCCAGACTGTTCTGGCTGCTGCTGGTCATTTCTGCGACGGCCCACAGGTAGGGGCTGCCTTGTTCGATGGCAATGCGGACATCGCGCTCGTAGAGGGTCGACTGGTTGGCAAAATCCAGGCCGGTATTGCCCCAGGGGGTGCTGCCGTCGGGATTGATGCGCTGGAGGTAGGACTGGATGTTGAGTCCCTGCGAGGCCGAAAAGCCAAAATAGGTGGTATCGGCCGACTGGCAGACGGCATAGCGGGCGTTGGTGCGCAGGCTGCGGCCCTGCGACAGGGGTAGCGGCGCGGGCCATTGTGGCTGCGCGTCAAAGTTGTAGCACTGCGCGTAGGCAGGTCCGTAGGGCGAAAAGCTGGGCTGCACATAGAAGATGAGCTCGAAGCGATTACCGGAGATTTCAACGAGTTCGCCGCCCAGGGTGCGGCCGTTGCCGACGGGTGTTATGATGAGGGGATCGGCCCAGGCCTGCTGGCCGTCGGCCGTGAGTTTGCGGAGGTGTGCCTGACTGCCCGGCAGGTAGCTGACGACCAGCTCTCCGTTGGACAGGGGCAGCAGCTTGAGGTCGTAGCCGCTGCCGACGGTTATTCCGGCAGGTCCCCAGGGCTGCGTTGCCTGGGGAGTGATTTTGTGCACCACGGCAGGGTTGCCGCTGCCGGTACCGGTGATGCCTATATAGAGGTTGCCGGCGCGGTCGGCCTTCATATCCCAGGTGACGAGAAAGGTGCTCATGGGCGTGCTCGCGTCGATCAGCATGCCGTCCTGCCCCCATTGCACGATGCCGGCTGAGTCTACTTTCTGCAGGCGAAGCTCATAGTTTTGCGGTGCCGGCCGCTCGTTCCAGAAAGCCATGTAGGTGCTGCCGTCGGGCCCTGGCAGTATTTTGAGGTCGGGCGCCGTCCGATTGGCGAGGAGGGTATTCTGCGCTGTGTCATCGGTCCATTGCGCATAGCTGCTCGTGGGGTAGCTTAGGAGCAGAGCGAGCAGGCAGCCCAGCGTGGCTGTCAAAGAAGAATTTTTTTGCATGTTGTCTGCGTTTAGATAGTTATCCCGCTGCGTGCCTGCAGCGCGGACTTGATTGGCTCGCAAGGTAAGGGATTGCCTGCAAGATTCCATGTAATTGCCGTCTTATGTATTTACTACCAGAGAGGGTATGCTACCAATAGGTATGTATTGAGGGGCATTCTTGTATTTGAATTGCGTTTGTGTAGTCCTTTCTTTGGGGCTGTGGGCTGCACCGCAGCCCGAAAAAATTCCGGGGGATGTTTTTTACAAGAAATATCCCCCGGGGCATCAGGGGCTGGGGATGTTTTTTCAAAAATCCCCCCGCAAGCCTGCGCAGCAGCGACAGGCTCATTTTTCCAAAAAAGCCCGTAGCGGCAGCAGACTCTCTGCGGGGCTTTCTTCCATGGGCACATGGCCACTGCCGGGCAGTATGTGGACCTGATCGTTGGGCAGGTCTTCGGCGAAGCGGCGGGCATAGGCGACGGGGATGAGCCGGTCTTCCTGCCCCCACAGGATGAGGGTCGGCTGCCGGATCGACCTGAGCTGCTCAGTGGGCTGGGCGTCGGACTGCGCGTTGAGGCGGTCGACAAAAGCACGGCGGTTGCCTTCGCGCAGGCTGAGTTCGTAGTAGCGGTCAATCAGTGCGTCGGTCACTTTGGCGGGATCGGCGTATACGTTCTCTACGCTGGCGGCAATGATGAAGCGGGGACTGAGGAAGGGAACGAGCTCTTTGATGAGGGGGGTGCGGGCCAGGGTGAAGGCGAGGGGGACATTCTCCGATTGGAGCGGGTAACCGGCAGGGTCTATCAGCACCAGCCGGGCCACTTTGTCGGGATAGCGGGCGGCGTAGCGCCAGGCGATGTTGCCGCCCAGGGAGTTACCGCCCAGTATACAGCGCTCAACGCCGGTGGCCAGCAAAAAACTGTCGACAAAGCGCAGGTAGTGGTCAATGCTGTAGTCGCCGTCGGGGAAGGGGCCGGTAAGCCCGAAAGCGGGCAGGTCCATACGAAGTATGCGGCGGTCGCGCTGCAGGTCTTCGACCCAGGCGTCGAAGGTGTGCAGACTGGCGCCGGTGCCGTGGAGGAGGACCAAAGGTAGGCTGTCGGTGGTCTTGCCCTGATCGCGGTAGTGCACCTGCATACCCATGAGGTCGAGGAAGGCCGAAGGGGGCGGTGCGTAGTCGGCTTGCAAAGAGGCCGGGCTGCGGTCGCAGCGGGTGAAGAGGAGGGCAGTGAGAAAAAGCAGGCTGCCCAGCGCAGAGAGGACATTACGGGCAATGATAGCAGTTGCTTCCATAAAGTGCTTTTGCTGTAAATATAGGTGTAAATCAGCTGCTTGGGGGATATTTTCGTGGGGGTAAACAAAAATTAACAGATAAGTAGCAAATTTGTGCTGTTGGTTAATCAAAAAAGTACAGAATGTCAGCTGATCATCCTGAGGTGGATGTGTACATAAACGGTTTCTCGGGCGAACTGCAGCTTCGGCTGCTGCAGCTTCGGCAACTGATCCGGGAACTGGCGCCGGAGGCGGTCGAGTCTATGGCTTACGGCATGCCGGCCTATAAGCTATACGGGCGGCCGTTGGTGTATTTTGCAGGGTATGCGCATCATCTGGGTTTGTATGCGCTGCCCTCAGCCCATAGTCATTTTACAGAAGCGCTGGCTGCTTACAAGCAGGGCAAGGGGTCTGTGCAGTTTCCGCTGAAGGAGCCTATGCCCTGGGCGTTGATAGCGGACATAATCCGCTTTCGAATCGAAGAAAATACTTTGAAAAAGAAATAAACATGTGTAAGAACTACAATGTGTTGTGTGGTTTGGTGTCAAAAAAATGCCTGCTGCTGACGGGGCTGCTGCTGACAGTCGGACTGCTGCCGGGGCAGCAGCGGCTGACGTCTCAGGCACGACCACCTATTGCTTTGCGACCCGAACTGTCGGTGAGTTTTTTCGGCAATATGTCCTATGGCAGCGATCAGCTGCAGTCCTTCGATCTGTTTGTGCCTAATTCGTCCCAACCGCTGCCGCTGGTCTTATTCATCCATGGCGGAGGCTTTGAGGGCGGCGACAAGTCGGAACTTTACGGGCAGGAGTCGGGGGTGGCACTGATCAATGCGCTGCTTTCTGAGGGCATCGCTTTTGCATCGGTCAATTATCGCCTGCTGGCGGTGGGCGATACGGCGGGGGTGCTCAAGTCGCTGAACGATGCCCGCCGCTGCCTGCAGTATATCCGGCACAACGCAGCTTTTTTCAATATAGACAAGGAAAGGGTGGCGCTGTACGGGACTTCTGCAGGTGCCGGAACCTCGCTCTGGATTGGCCTGCAGGCGGATATGAAAGATGAAGCTTCGGCAGATCCTGTTGCGCATGAGTCCACCCGCGTCAGCGCTATCGCCCTGTTTGCTACTCAGGCAACTTACGATCTGCTCGACTGGAATGATGTCTTCAGGAGAGAAAGATTCAAAACCAAACACTTATTTGCGCTGGTCGGTGCCGACCGCATCGCTGCTTTTTACGGCAGCAGGCTGCCTGTGTTGCTGAAAGCGCCTGCAGTAGCGCGCTACCGCGAGCAGGTTGATATGCTGGCCATGCTCTCTGCAGATGATCCGCCGCTTTGGATTGACAATCCGCTGCCCGCCAGAGGTATACCAAGGGATCAGGATGCTCTTTTCCATCACTATCGCCACGGACAGGCGCTGCTGCGGCGCGCTGAGTCTGTCGGAGTACCTTGCTTCGCAAGGCTGCCTGCTGCCAAATTTACCAGCCCCGACTGGCCGGAGCTGGCGGCTTTTTTGCAAAAATATTTGCGGTAGGTTGCAATGCAAAAGCTGCTATCTCCCTCTTAGCTGCTGCGCTGCTGATTTTCTGATCGCCGCCGCGCCATGCGCAAAAGACTGCTGCCCATTATGGTCATTAATATGAGCAGGCCAAGCCACTTGTGCAGGGGCGACGCTTGACCACTGAGGTAATAGTAGGCATGGCAGGCCAGCAACAGCGTGCCGCTAATACCCAAAACCAGACCGGCTATGCGGAGAACCATCGGATAGATTTTTAATCAAAGATATAAAAAGCATATGCTGCGTATCCTCATTTTGGGAATAATGTTCACTATGGGTATAGTGAATAGATGCTACTTTTGTACGTGGGATCCGGGGGAACATTGGAAGCAGTAGCTATTCCTTGGAGAAACTCAATCAAAAGCATAGTCTGATGCGTGTGTATAAAGGGCGTAATATCATACTGGTGACAGTATTGTCACTAATCTGGGGGAGCGTGTGCGGACAGTCGCTGGACAGTCTGTTGCACGCCTATATGCTGCAAGGAAAATTGCGCCTGGCCGTAAAACATGCTGAGCAGCAATTACAGCCCGGTGCACCTAGGCGGTCTGCAGATCAGGTTTTAGATTATTACAACAATCTTTGTGAAGCCTATCGCCGACTTGGGGATTTTGAAACAGCTGCCCAATACTGCTCCAAGGTTGTAGACAATACTGCTAAGGCAAAAGATAGCGTAGTCATAACCTGCAGCCGGTTGGTGCAGGCAGAGATGTTTATGGTGCAAAATCACCTGGATTCTGCAGTGACTTATCTGAGAAAGGCGCAGGAGTACCCTGAAAGAGTTGGTAATAAGCTCTTGATGAGTAGGATATACAGGAATTTAGGGGGCATACTGCTCTCTTCCTCCAAAAGTGAAGAAGCTATTCAGTATTACTTTAAGGCGTATTCCATATCTGTGAAGCCTCCGGTTACTTACAACTTGGTGAGTGATGAGATGGGAATAGCGATGGCGTATTTGTCCATGACCAAACTCGATAGTTCACAGATCTATCTGCAAAGTGCAATGCTGCATGCACACCAGGTAGAGGATACTTTAGCAATTGCCTTGGTACATGCACTGTTTTCAAATTATTACAGGCTAAAAAAGGAGGCGGGGCAGGCAAAATACCATCTCTTGTTATCTATCGAAATGGCCGGCAAAATGGATCATCAGGTGTTGTTGTCCAATGGCTATAATATGCTGATGGCAGATGAAATTGCGGCCCAAAATTACCGGCAGGCAATTACTTATGGCCTGGAAGCTCGCAAACGTGTCGGCCAAAATCGCATTCCTATTTTTGAGGCTTCTATTGATCGGTTGCTGTATCAGGCATACAAAGGGGTAGGTGATTATGCCAAGGCGCTGGAGTATTTTGAGTCTTTTCAGCGGGTGGATGATGAAATACAGACCCAATCGCACACGGATGCCATCCGGGAACAGGAGAAGGTGTTCTTGCTCAAAGAGAAAAATTTGAAGATCGAAAACCAACGGCTGCAACTGCTGAGCAGCCGGCGAAAGCAGCGGGTCATGGTACTCATCATTTTGTTGCTACTATCTGCAATTGCTGGTATTGTGCTTTTCGGTGGACTCCGGAAAAAATACCAGCGCAGGTTGTTCCGCAAGGAAAAAATTATGGAGAGTATCATCGCATCAGAGAAGAATAAACTGAATATGGTTTCGCCGGAGCAGATAGACCGTGTAGATTTGGCAGGTACTGATCATGATTTTGAGGGAGAGGTAGAGACCTTTTCTGAAGACAGGCGCGATCTCTACGAGCAAATGTTGCGCATTATTGAGGACCAAAAGCTGTACCTCAATCCGGAGTTGAATCAAAAGTTGTTGATCACCCTACTGGGTACCAACCGCAAATATCTCTACCAGGCGATTAGCCAAAATGCTGAGGATAATTTTAAGCAAATAATTAACCGATACAGGGTCAATGAGGCCAAACGACTGATAGAGGACAGGTCCAATATGGGCGGAGAGTCTTCATTGGAGGATATACATATTCTCGCCGGCTTCAATTCCGTCACTTCTTACTATCGGGCATTTAAGTATTTTACCGGCCTCACGCCACGTGATTATCAAATGGCCTACCGACAGGATTACGTTGCTAATAATAAAAAGGGGGGGACAATATCTTCCTGATGTGAGGGTCTTTGTTGATTGTATGCAATTTCCTTACACAACGGTACTAAATCTGTGTGTGCTCATGGCCGCACCAAAAAAGATCGGCCATCCCTCAGAAGGACAGCCGATCAAAATTCCCGTCTATACTACTAATCATTAGTTGCAGATGGTCTGTATGTCTGTTGCTGAAGACCTCGTTTACGGTTGTTGTAATATGACCCGTTCGGTCTGTTGAGGAAGGCCTTCTGCCTTAAGTTTTACGAAGTACACACCTGCGGGATAGCCTGACAGGTCTACCCGCTGCCAGGGAACATCCATAGGTGCCACCTGCAGTACCTGCAGTTGCCTGCCGAGTTGATCAAAAACGCCTATCTGCATCTCCGTTGTCTGGAAACTGCTCAGGTCGATCAGCACTTCGCCCGTGGTCGGGTTGGGGAATACATGGCCATGGTTGGCGACCACCTGTTCCGCGTTTGTCTGTACGCCCGGCACGATCTGCTGCAGATTGCTACCACCACTACCCGTAACAGCAACATCAGAGAATACGGTGGTAACCTGGCCGGTTGCATTGTTGTGGTGGGTGATGAGCCCAATCTCTATACAGTTGTTCATGCTGACCTTGGCTGCCATAACCTGCGCCCACTGTGTGCCATTAGCAGAGGCAAAGCCCACAATATCAGATCCTGTGCGTACCAGCCTGAGCCAGTAGCGCTGCGAGCTCATCATCATTTGCGGGATGACCTGCGCATTGTTGGCGGTGCGCACTTCGCGGCGGTGTTGTGTCTGCCGGTTGCTGAGCAAATGCACCTTTTTGGCGCCGGCAGCGTTGCTTTCGCGCATAGCAATACCCCCCCAGCCTGATCCGTCAACGCTGACGACCAGTGCCTGCAGGCTGCCGTTGCCGCAAAGGGTGCGTTGTGCAAAGGCGAAGCCGTCGGAAGTGTGCGGCGCCATGGGCGTCTGGCAGTTAGTGCTGTTGAGCGTAAATGCCTGGCTGCCGGTATTGAAGGATACATTGCTGCCATTGGTGCAGTTGACACCGTCGGGCTGCTGTCGCCAATCGCAGGGGAGCCCCTGTACGGTCACCGTACTGATGCAGCTGGCCATATTGCCACTGTTGTCGGTTGCGGTGATGGTGACGGGTACAGCCTGCCCCAGCTGCGAACAGCTGACAGAAGTAGTAGACGCAACAACAGACTGCAGTCCGCAGTTGTCAGAAGCCGCTGCCAGCTCATTGACATCCAGGTTGATGCTCGCCTGTCCGTTGAAGACGAGTGTGTAAGGCATGCAGCTGATGCTTGGGGGTGTGACGTCTTGTACGCTGACCTGCACCACATTGGAAGCAGGCGCAGCAGACCAGTCGGTGAGGCAGCTGACGCCACCAAGCCTTCTAAACCAGGTAGTGGTGTTCAGCACGCCGGGCGAGTAGGTAGCACTGTTGGAGCCGGGAATGTCGGTAAAGCCGGCGCTACCGCTGATGGTTGACCGTTGCCAGCGGTATTCAAGGGTGCCGACGCCGCTACTGGCTGCCGTAGTGCTGCTGAGCATAGCTGCAGCAGTGCCGGGACAGATACTTTGCACACCGGCGATAACCCCCGGCTGACTGGGTGCCGTACAGCAGGGTACAATGCTGCTGACCGTGGTAGACACGCTGGCCGTGCAGCCGTTGGCATCTGTGACAGTCAGTGTATAGCTGCTATTGGCACTCACCGTAGCCGATGAGGTAGTAGCACCTGTTGACCAGGCATAGCTGCTATAACTACCGCTGCTACTGATGGTGACAGTGCCATCGCAGGCAGCACTGGGGCTGCCTGCTGTTAGTGTGGGTGTTTGTTGTACACCAATGGCAATATCGCTGCCATTGTCTGCACTGGTGAAAGCATCGCCGGAGCTGAGCACGCGCATTCGGTAACCACTGCCGGCGGGGGTATTGGCCGGAATGGTAATGCTGATCGTGCCGCTACTGGCAGTCGAAGTCAGACTGCCTATGGTCGTTGGACTATTGAAACTGCCACTGGCATCGCTGAGCTGAACGGTAAACACATTGCCGGCGCTGTATGCCACGCTCGAATTGTAACTAACTGAGGCTGTCTGTCCCTCACAATAGGCGCCGGATACACTACTTAGTCCCAGCGCGCCTGAACACAAGATCGCAATACAGCTACGCGGATTCGCAAAGCTGCCCGATGCCATGTAAAATCCATTGGGAAGTTCCTGAATATCCCGCACAGAAGTGTTTGTACCACCACTGATGGCAGGCACCTCAAGGGTATTATCGCGCGTACCATCGGCATTGAGGCGTATGACATACTCACTGTTATTGAAAAAACCGAGCATAAGCTTGCCATCAGACTGCTGCTCAATTTCAAAAACAGCACCGCTGATGTCGGCCGGCGGTGTGAAAGACGCGTCAAGGGTACCATCGCTGTTGAGTCGCATGATGCGGTTGGACACGGTCGTAAAGCTACCACCTGCAACTATTTTTCCGTCGGGTAAAACCTCCACAGAAGGTGTTATAGCATTGGGTGGATTGGCAAGTAAAACGTTGGTAAACGTCACATCCCGCGTTCCGTCGGCATTGAGCCGCTCAACACCATTGCCTGTACCTACAATCATCTTGCCGTCGGGCAGGATTTCAATGTCCCATACACCGTTGAGAATCCGGTTGGGCGTGGTAGGCCCGGGAACCCCCACATAGCCAAAGCTGTTGTCGAGAGATCCGTCGCTGTTGAGTCGTACAATACTCTCCTTGGGCTGGCTGAAGTTACCACCCACAAGGTATTGTCCATTAGCGAGCGGAACAATGATAGTCACATAAGAGACAATGTTGTGTGTAAAATTGGGAGGATTAAAAGTGTTGTCAACAGAACCATCGCTGTTGAGCCGTACAATATGTTTTGTGGGGGTAGTGAAGTATCCCCCCACCAAATACTTGCCGTCGGGAAGCCTGACTACTGGCCGCAGTCGGTTTATATCGGGGTAGCCACCGAGTGCCGGTGAGCTAAAGGTGTTATCAATGCTGCCATCGCTGTTGAGGCGGGCAACATCCTGCACACCAGCTCCGCTGAAAAGGCCTGCTACCATAAATTTGCCGTCGGGCTCCTGGTTGAAAGACCAGATAACACCACTGGGCGTGTTGTGAAAAATGGTAGGTGGCACAAAACTATTGGCATTACATTGCGCATATCCCTGCTGGCTGAGCAGCGCCATGGCCATGCTAAGCACTAGTGCTGTGTAAGTGCGAAGCTTGCAGCTGCGCCTGACTGTTGGCAGCAAAATGCTGCTTTTTATCAATTTTTTTTTCATAACAATAGAAGCTACTTTATATTAATAAAATCATTCATGACGGGCTGTGTCTTTATCCTTTTTTTGTCAATCGAATAGCACAACTACTAACTTCGACAACCTCACAAAGGTCATCTCTCATGACCAAACAATCTGGCAAATAGCTGTTCTCTCCCGGCAAAATGGGATGTTTGGCATCTGTTTACCTGGTATAAGATGGTCATTGCAGGGTTCATGCTTACACACGCGAGTCATTAGCAGGAAAAGTTCAATACAATGTATTTGTAAATGTTTTATGTGTTTGTGGGTAGTATACTTATAGAGGCAAAGCTAGTGATCCCCCGAAAGGGTGTCAATACCATGTTTATAGTATGTGTTGTTGCCAAACGCAGTGTTATTACATCTTATTACTTTATTACCAATTAACTACACATTGATTATTTGTAAAGGTTTTTAGCAGACAGCAACGCCTGCCGGTAGAGAGATGAAGGGCGTTGATCATAGTGCTTGAAAAGGTTGTAAAGCAGCTTGTACATAGGCTGACTGTACAATAAGCTGATTCAGCCCGATTGGCAGCGGCCGCAAAAAAAATCGGCTGCCCGGGTGTGGGCAGCCGACGAATGTTCCCGTCTTTAACTAATAATCTACAATAATTACTACACTACTTTTTTGACTGCGATTGGTGTGTGCCCGGGAATAGCTGCCGCGGGCAAAAGCCGGGCATTTTTTCGTTTGCTTAGCGTTTTTGGCGTAGCACAGTAATCGCCAGGCAACTGAAAAAAGGTCAAAACCCGCAGCAAAGAGCCGTTTGGGGCCTGTCGGGAAAATCCTGTAGACGCTTTTCAACCCCCAAAGGGATATTTAGGGGCGCTGAATCACCACACGCTCTGTTTGTTGCGGATAGCCTGCTGCTGTGAGCTTCAGCAGGTATACACCTGCTCACAAGCATGCTGCAAATGTATACGGTCAGTCAGAGCGAGCTTGAGCAGTTTTGCAATTCCTGCAGTGCAGATGTATACTTTGAATGATATGATAAGTCAATTATGCAATAACCTATGTCAATTATATACTTTTTGTTATTTAAGTAATTGTTTTATATTGTTTTATGAAATTGGTTAATTTTAATTTATTTACTTATCTACAGTATTTAGGGGGATTGAATAATTTTGGTTCCGGGTTTTGTCCGTGGGAGGTATCGCGGTACGCTTCAATTAACAATAATCTTTCTGAGGTCGCGAAGTGGCGGCTTAATTTTTCAAACTATATATGAAAAAGATTAATCGATGCATGTTGATTGTACTGATACTGCTCTGCAAAGCAAACTGGGCAGGGACCCAAGCACAGGACAGTCTCATCGCATCGGCCATGGCAGAAGGCCGGCTGCGGACTGCCATAGCACTCGCCGATAAGCAATTGTCGGCCGGGAAAGGGCGTCAATCGGCAAACCGACAGATTGGCTACTATACACAACTCTGCGAGGCGTATCGGCGCCTGGGGGATCAGCATCAGGCAGCATTGTATGTGAAAAAATTAGCCAGCTTGCTCCCACAAGCGCGCGATAGTGTCATCTTATGTTCGGCCAAGCTGGAGATGGCATTTTATTATATGGTGGAAAATGAGTTTGATCGGTCAATGGAGTATGTTGACCAACTCACGGATTATGTTGGTCGAACAAAGCGGCCCTATTTATTGGCCAAACTGCATCGGGTATTGGGTGGCATCTTGTCCATGTCGTCGCAACCCAAAGAAGCCCTATCTCATTTTTTACAGGCATACGAAATCTCTAAAAAGGATGAGCATTCTTCGGCATTGTTGCAGGATGAACTCAGTATTAGCATCACCTACCTCTCACTGGCGCAGATCGATAGTGCTTTATTGCACCTGACCAATGCCAGAGAGCTGTCGAAAAACAGTGCCGACACAGTGGCGATTATTATCAACCACGCTGTATGGGCGGCCTATTACCAGCTTCAGCAGCAGTTGCCCGAGTGCCGGCAGTCCATCGAAAAATCAATTGCACTGGCAGCGGAAACAGAGCACTTCGTCATGCTGTCAAATGCCTACAGCATGCTCAGTTCGCTCGAAATATCTCTGGGTAATTACACACGGGCTATCGAGCTGGGCAAACAGGCACTCGACTGGATTGAAGACGAAAACCTTCCCATATACCGGGCCACCATCGACAGCCTGCTGTACGAAGCTTACAAAGGCACAGGCGACTACAGCCTTGCCATGAAGCATTTTGAGTCATTCTATCGCACACTGGCCGATGTCCGCAATCAGACCCACATGGAAGCCATTCAGGCCCAGCGGGAGGCTTTTCTGGTCAGGGAAAAAAATCTGCTCATCCGCAACCAGCAGCTGGAATTGGCCATGAGCCGCCGAAAGCAGCGGCTTATGGTCATGGTTATCGTTTTCATGGCTTCCCTGATCGGGCTCTCCTTACTCATTAGCTCGCTGCGAAGAAATTATCTGCAAAAGCTTTTTCAAAAAGAAAAAATGATGGACAGCCTGCTGCAGGCAGAAAAAAGCAGGCAAAGCTATGCTGTTGCTACACAAATTGGCAGTGTTGCACCGGCTGATAATGAAAATGCAACAGCAGACGAGTCGCTGGAAGTGTTTTCCGAAGATCGAAAGGATCTGTACGACCAAATGTTACGGGTGATCGAATCACAAAAACTATACCTCAATCCGGATTTCAACCAAAAGCTGCTGGTCACCATGCTGGGTACTAATCGCAGGTATCTCTACCAGGCCATCAGCCAGCATGCCGAAGACAACTTCGCACAAATCATCAATCGCTATCGCCTCAATGAAGCCAAGCGACTCATCGAAGACAGCATTGATGCCGGCGACTCAGCTTTTCGGGATGACCTTTACCTGGCAGCCGGCTTCAACTCGCCGAGTTCCTGCTACCGGGCGTTCAAATATTTTACCGGCCTGACGCCCCGCGAGTACCATCTTGCCTGTAAGCAGGAGCGACTTAGGAATAGAGATCATGGTTAGGATTTTGTTAATCTTCTCTTCTTGCTAAATGCGCAATGATTATTGTAGAATTAAACTTATATATATGATAATTAGTGTATGTGTTTATTGTGTAGTTATTTTCTCTGTTTTCATAGTAGCTATTCCTGTTTTCATAGCGGATTTCTGGATTTGAGAAAAAGTTATCTCTAAATAGCATCTCTACAATCGTTGATTTTCCTGTCCTTTGTGCACACTTTCATTTGTTTGCTGTACTACGCCATTGAGCATAATTTTCTCACTTCCGCACTATGCTCGCAGAAGTGGTTTATCGATAAGCTTATTTTATACACTTGAATGTACTAAAATAGTAATATTTGTTGAAACATAAACGACCTGTCCGGTTTGTTTCCACTTCGTACTTCCTCCACCAATAAGTCAGGTGTCGGGATGTACCTGAGACTAGTTGTTGTTCGTTAAACTGCATCGCAATTGTTTATTAATTATTTTTCATTATGAAACAGTTTTTCACTTTTCTGCTTTGTGTGTATGTAGTAAATGTATATAGCCAGGTAGGCGTAGGAACGGAGACCCCGCACCCTTCTGCTGCACTGGAAATTTCTTCCACTACGCAAGGACTTTTAGTCCCTTCCATGACGCAGACACAGCGAAATGCCATCAGTAGTCCGGCAATAGGTCTGCTGATTTTTCAAACGGATGGAACCTCCGGATTTTACTATTACACAGGCAGCCAGTGGGCGTTGACATACCGGACGGATGATTTGGGTAATCACAAGGCTACACAAGACATCGATTTAAACGGGAATGTCATCACCGATAAGACCTACAGTACAGTTAATCCGTTGACCATAGAAACGCTCGGAAATGATCAGGATATCCAAATCAGATCAGCCGATGAGATTTACATCACCACCGTAAATCTCGATGACAATAGCGCTACTGACCCCAATGGCACGGTTTACAGTACTTTTGGGGACATTCAACTGCTCTCATCTGACCAGATAATACTGACTTCTGTCGCAAATGATATTAATGTGATTTCAGGTGAGGATGTCAATATTTCCTCCAGTTCTTCCACTAGTGATTATATACGCCTTACCAGTGCCAACAGCATTCGGATTGTGGGGGAGTTGCGCGTGTACAGTGGCAGCACTATGCGCTATAAGTTTCCGACAACGGCTCCGACAGCCGGCCAGATTCTCATGGCCAATGCCAGCACACCTACCACTCTTGAATGGGTAGATCTGGCTTTTCTCACCGATGGCAGCAACCAGTTTGCCGCCGCTGCTGCTGCTGCACCCAGCCCACAGGCGTCTGACAGCCTCCCGACCGCCAATAATCCGGGGGATATGATGTTTTGGAATGGCCATACATGGACCAGACTGAATGCCGGTTCGCAAGGACAGGTACTTACGTTCTGCAACGGACTACCTACCTGGACAACCAACGGTTCCTGCGATCAGTAGCATAGGCCGGATTACAACAATGCCCGAAAGGCCAGGCAGGCTTTTCGGGCATTGTTATTTGTATGCACTAAGCTTACACAGGTTCTACAGATTCAAATGCTGCTTTAGCATCATCGCATATTCTTTGGGTGCCATGCCGGTTTCTTCCTTGAAAACGCGGTAGAAAGTGGACTCATTCTTAAAGCCGCACTCTTCGCCAATCATCGAAAAACGCGTGAGGGGATCCCCTGAGAGGATGGCTTCTTCAATGCGCTGCTTAATACTGCTGATGCGGTATTGGTTGATGAATGCCTTGAAATTGTCCCCACTGCCTGTTTTGATGGCATTGGAAAGGTACTTCTCGTTGGTTCCCAGCATACGGGCGAGCTGGGCTATGCTCACGTCAGGATCCAGATACAATTTTTCTTTCTCAACCAGGTCTACCGCCTGGTAGAAAATATCTTCGTGTTTGTGGTTGGCTATTTGTTGCTGGTTTTTCTTATTGAGGTTGATTTTAAACAACAGACTCTTATTACGCACGTTCACATAGTATAACCGGAACAGCACCAATATGACCATCACCACCGCCAGTAGCAGAGCCAGACTATAGCGCTGTATGAGCCGGGCACGTTCGGTCTGTACAAGCCGCTTCTCAAGGGCATACTTCTCTTCGGCGATTTGCAACATATTGGACAGACTCTCCCTTTGTGCATCACGGTTTCTAATATCGAGACTGTCTTTTATTTGTTGGTACTCAAGCAGATCTCGAAGACCCGAGAGGCTGTCGCGCATAGCAAACAACAGTTGGTAGCGCTTTTTGTATAATTGCGCATGCAGGAGCGAAAAATGATCACCTGCCATCAATTTTTTTGCCTTGTCAATGGAGGCAAGTGCCGCCGTGCGCTGTTGCTGCGCGATCAATAGGTCGGCCTGCAAGAGCCAGCCCTGAACAATCTGCTCCCGATTGTTATTTTGCTGTGACGCGCTCAAGGCAGCATCGGCATAGCGCTGTGCCTGCTTAAAGTCGCCTGTCTCCAGATAATGCGCTGACAGGATACCGAATATGTTGGGCTTGATGGGAGCAAACCCCGCCTTATCAGCAAATGATAAGGATTGCTGCAGATATACAAGGGCAGAATCAGGCTGGCGCAGATTCTGAAAAGTCAGACCAATATTAAAAGTGTTGATGGCTTTGCGCCGAAAATCATCGGGGTTTAGCTTGATCTGCTCTTGGTATACCTCTCTGAAAAGTGCCAGTGCTCGTTCATAAGCGCCCAATTGGTTGAGCAGCATGGCATAGGTTGTACTTGCCCGGTTTTTGATGTCGGGCAGATTGTTGGTTGTGCTGAGCTGCAGACTGAGTTCCAGGTATTTAATGGCACTGTCGCGTACAACACTTATAGTGAAGGCAGTCGCTACTGTTATGTACAGGTTGGCCAGTGGAGCCGGATCTTCACAAGCCTGTAACTGTCCCCCTCGCTGTAGTTTGCCGTAGCGCTGCAGCGCCTCATAATAACGGGCCGACTGCACCTCTTCCTTAATCTGCAGTGCCGCTTTCTCAATCGCGTCACAACTACTGTTGGCACGCGCTTGTTGCCAACTGAGCAGAGAAAGCATGAGTGTACAGGTGTAAAGCAGTTTTCTGACAACCATTAACAGCCTGGACGAATTTTGGCAAGGGGTTGTTTGCCAAATAGATAGACGGAAAGACTGGGACATAGTAATGCAACGTTGGGCCTGGTCTGTTGCGGGCAGTGGGGGGGGGAGAGCCAGCGCACAGATCAGGAAAGAAAATATTTGGCACGTAAAGTAGCTGCTGTCTTAAACAGCAGCCGACAAGCATACGCACTTTAGCCGCCCAAAATTAAGTCGACTCAATCAATTATTTATCTGAATTATACTAAAATAATGAATACATCAACGGCCATGCAAAAACTATACATTTCAGCATGAATACTCAAAATTTTTGTCATGTTTTAAAAAAAACAAGCATTTTTTTTTGTGCTGTAAAAAATATAAAATACATTTGTCCGAGGCATTTTACAATTACATGCCGACATGAGCTGATTTCAACCAGATAATTTATATGTCGACTTTCATTCAAAATAACAATTGGTGGTGGCAAGCTATCTTCCTGCAGGGGGCGAGCGGCTAGACTATTGTATTTTGTCTGTAAGAGATAAAAAGCCTGCCAGGTCCCCCTGGCAGGCTTTTTTTATTTCAGCCACAACAAGAACATTCCCATGCACTTTCATTTTTCAACCCGCGTCATTCAACTACTGAGCGATACCCACACACCGGTAGCGCTCTACCTCAAGCTGCGCGACAGGTACCCCCACAGTTTTTTGTTGGAGAGTTCCGACTACAGGCGCCGGGACAATAGTTTTTCCTACCTCTGCCTGCAGCCCATTGCCAGCTTTGTTGCCGACGCGGAATTGACCAAGGTGCAATACCCCAACGGCCACCGGCGGGTATTTGCCACTGCTGCCAGCCAGCCGGCCGAAGAGCTGTCGGCTTTTGCACGCAGCTTTAGCAGCGATTGTTGCGGTAAAGATTTTTTGGGTGGCGGACTCTTCGGCTACACCAGTTATGACGCAATCCCGTTGTTTACCAAGATTACTTTCCGGCATGCGCCTTCGGCCATGCCCCTGCTGCAATACCACGTCTTCCGCTATGTGATCGTATTCAATCATTTCAACAACGAGCTCTACCTGACAGAGCAGTTGCTGCCGGGCCAACAGTCCGAGTTGCCCGCTCTGGCAGACATCATCGCCAACAGAACCTTCAGCAGCTTCGGCTTCACGGTCGAAGGCGAAGAATCTTCTAACCTCTCCGACGCTGCTTTTTTGGAAAAAATAGCCAGTGCGCAGCAGCATTGCCAGCGGGGGGATGTGTTTCAGGTGGTATTGTCACGCAAATTCAGTCAGGCATTCAAAGGTGACGAGTTTGCTGTGTACCGGGCACTTCGTTCTGTCAACCCCTCGCCCTATTTGTTTTTTTTCGACTACGGCGATTTTCGCATTTTCGGTTCTTCCCCGGAGGCCCAACTCACTATCAAAAACCACAAGGCAAGCGTACACCCCATAGCGGGTACTTTTCGGCGCACAGGCGATCCTGCACAGGATCAGGCGCTGGCAGAGGCTTTATTGCGGGACCCTAAAGAAAATGCTGAACACATTATGTTGGTCGACCTTGCCCGCAACGATCTGAGCAAGCACAGCACGCAAGTGACCGTCGAAAGACTCAAGGAGGTTGAATACTTCTCCCATGTCATCCACCTGGTATCACAGGTCAGCGGGCAGTTGCCACAAGGCTACAATCCCGTGCAATTGCTGGCAGATACTTATCCGGCGGGTACGCTCTCAGGGGCTCCCAAACATCGCGCCATGCAAATCATCGACACCCTCGAGCCCGAAAGTCGCGGGTTTTATGGGGGAGCTGTGGGATTCATGGGCTTTGAGGGGGATTTCAACCACGCCATTTTCATCCGGTCGCTGCTGAGCCGCAACAACACACTCAGCTACCAGGCGGGCTGTGGCATCGTTGCCCGCTCCCAAGCCGAAAGTGAGCTGCAGGAAGTGTACAACAAAATCTCCGCACTGCGCAAAGCCATATCACTGGCGGCTGATCTGAGCGCGTAAATAACCATTCTCACCCCTAAATTAAAAATCATGCACATATTGGTGATTGACAACTACGATTCGTTTGTCTACAATCTGGTGTATATGCTGCGTCAGTATGCAGCGGTGACAGTCGTGAAAAACGATGAGCTGCAGCCGGCCATGCCGGAGCGCTATGATAAAATCCTGTTGTCGCCGGGGCCGGGTCTGCCCGCCGAAGCCGGGCAAATGCCCGACATTATCCGGCAGTATGCTGCCAGCAAAAGCATACTCGGCATTTGTCTGGGCCACCAGGCCATAGCGGAGCATTTTGGCGCCAGCCTGTACAACCTGCCCGAGCCGCTCCACGGCCTCGCCTCCCAACTGTCTGTACAGCAGACTGATCCGCTACTGGCGGACATGCCGGCTCGCTTTCAGGTAGGACACTACCACTCCTGGGTGGTCAATCGTGACAGTTGTCCGCCCGAACTCGAGCTGCTGGCCACCGACGAAAGGGGCAACATCATGGCACTGCGGCACCGGCAGTATGCTGTGTACGGACTGCAATTTCATCCCGAGTCGGTTCTCACCGAATACGGGCACCAAATCATCAAAAACTGGATCCATGGATAACCTATTGACAATGCGTACGCTGCTGGAGGAGCTTTTTCAGCACAAAACCCTCAGTCGACAGCAGGCGGCAGCGGCGCTCTGCGAGCTGGCTTCCGGCCGCCACAGCCACGCACAGCTGGCGGCTTTTCTGACCGCCTTCCTCATGCGCAGCCTGACGCTCGACGAACTGCGCGGCTTCCGCGACGGCCTGTTGCAGCTCTGCCAGCCTGTCGACCTGTCTGATGTTGATCCCATAGATGTGTGCGGTACAGGCGGCGACGGCAAGCATACGTTCAACATCTCTACACTCACGGCTTTCGTGCTGGCGGGTGCCGGCATACCGGTGGCCAAACACGGCAATTACGGGGTATCGTCTGTCTCGGGTTCGTCCAATGTGCTCGAGCAGCTGGGCGTTGCCTTTGCCACCGGGGAGGAGCAGCTCCGGCAGCAGTTGACGGCTGCAGGCATTTGTTTCCTGCACGCACCGCTCTTTCATCCGGCCATGCGGCAGGTGGCGCCGGTGCGCAGGGAACTGGGCGTAAAAACTTTTTTCAATATGCTGGGCCCTTTGGTAAATCCCGCCCGCCCGCGGGTGCAGCTGGTGGGCGTGTACAATCTGGAGCTGGCACGCATGTACCGCTATTTGTTTCAGGAGGAGGCTACGCGCTATGCCATCGTCTACAGCCTCGATGGCAGCGACGAAGTGACGCTCACCACCGCTGCCGTCCTGATGGACAATAGCGGCGAGCAGCGTCTCGGACCTGAAGCCTTCGGCTTCGATCCGGTGCAGCCGGCGGATCTTCAGGGGGGAAAAAGCGTGGCGGAGGCTGCCGCTATTTTCCTGCAGATCCTGGAAGGCCGCGGCTCTGCTGCACAAAACAATATAGTGCTGGCCAATGCGGCTTTGGGCATACGGCTGTACCGCCCTGAGCTCAGCCTGGCCGACGCCCTCGAAGCAGCCAGAGAATCCCTGCTGGGGCTGAAAGCCCGCCAGGCTTTGTCCATCTTACAATCACTGTCATGAACATCCTCGCACAAATCTGCCAGCACCAGTACGAATTGCTGTCCCGCTGCCGCCGACAGCAACCGGTCGAGCGCCTTCGCGAGCAGCCTGCTTTCTATCGAAGCTGCTACTCCATGAAGGCTGCGCTGCTCGATCCCCGCGCAAGTGGCATCATCGCTGAGTTCAAACGTCAATCACCCTCCCGGGGACCCATTAATCCGCTGGCGGATGTGGTAGAGATTGCCACCGGTTATGAGCGGGCCGGCGCTACAGCCCTCTCCATACTCACCAATGCCCGCTATTTTGGCGCACAACCCAACGATTTTGCGCTTGCGCGCAGCAGTACACAGCGCCCCTTGCTGCGCAAGGATTTTATTGTTGATACTTACCAGATTGTCGAGTCAAAGGCTATGGGGGCTGATGTGATTCTGCTGATTGCCGGCATACTATCGCCTGCGCAGGTAGATGAATTTGCTGCACTGGCCCACGAACTGGGCATGGAAGTGCTGCTGGAGACACACGGCCCGGCGGAGGTTGAGGCCTATCGGCATTGCCGGGCCGATATGGTTGGCATCAACAATCGCGACCTGAAGACTTTCCGGACCGACCTGAGCGTCAGCCTGCAGTTGGCAGCAGCGCTGCCGCCTGGCTGCCTGGCAGTCGCTGAGAGCGGCATCAGCTCGGTAGCGTCCATACAACAGCTTCGCCTTCACGGATTCAAAGGTTTTCTGATTGGTGAATGGCTGATGCGCCAGCCGCAGCCTGCACGATTCTGTGCCGAACTTATTGAGCAACTGGGGTATGAAAATTAAAATCTGTGGCATGAAATATGCCGACAATCTGCAGGCCATCGCAGCGCTGCAGCCCGACTACCTGGGGTATATCTTCTACCCGCCTTCCCGCCGCTATATGGGGGAGGTACTGCCTGCCGGGCTGCTGCCGGCTGCCGTGGGTCGCGTGGGTGTATTCGTCGATGCAGCACCGGCGGACATCGTCCGCCTGCATGCATCTTACCGTTTTGATCTTGTGCAGCTGCATGGCCATGAGACAGCGGCCGACTGCCGGTGGCTGCACGAGCAGGGAATAGCCTGTATGAAGGCTTTTGCGCCTGCGCCGGGTTTTCGTTTCGGGCACACGGAAGCCTACGAGCCTTGGTGTCGTTACTTTTTGTTTGACAGTCCGACGCCCGCCTATGGCGGCAGCGGGCTGTCGTTTGACTGGTCTGTCATCGGGGAATACCGCGGACAAACACCGTTTTTTCTGAGTGGCGGACTGGGCCCCGACAATGTCGGGGCAGCGCTGCGACTGGGGCACGACCGCCTGGCCGGGCTCGATTTTAACAGCCGGCTGGAGTCCCAGCCCGGGCTGAAAGTGGTGGAAACAACTTATCAGATCATCCAGACAATCAGACAATATGCAAACATTCAGTCCTGATGCAGCCGGTTATTACGGCGCTTACGGAGGTGCATTTATCCCCGAAATGCTGCTGCCCAATGTGGAGGAGCTGCGTTCGCACTACCTCGACATCATAGAATCGCCTGCTTTCCAGGCTTCGTTCCGACAGCTCCTGCGCGATTATGTAGGCAGGCCCACGCCGCTCTTTTTTTCCGAAAATCTGTCGGCTCGCTATGGCGGCCAGATCTACCTCAAGCGGGAGGATCTCAACCATACGGGCGCCCATAAAATCAACAACACCATCGGCCAGCTGCTGCTGGCCAGAGCGCTGGGCAAAAAGCGGATCATTGCGGAGACGGGCGCCGGGCAGCACGGCGTAGCGACAGCAACGGCCTGCGCCCTGCTGGGCCTTTCGTGTACCATCTACATGGGGGAAGTAGACATGGCCCGGCAGCGGCCCAATGTTGAGCGCATGTTGTTTATGGGTGCGCAGGTGGTGCCTGCCAGCAGTGGGAGTAAAACGCTCAAAGATGCGACCAATGAGGCTATACGCGCCTGGATCAACGATCCGCTGGATACGCATTATGTTATCGGCTCAGCCGTGGGGCCGCACCCTTATCCGGATATGGTAGCGATCTTTCAGTCAGTCATCAGCGAAGAAATCAGTGCACAGTTGCTGGCGCAGACCGGGCGCGACCATCCCGACCTGCTGTTGGCTTGCGTTGGCGGCGGCAGCAACGCGATAGGGGCTTTTTACCACTTTATCCATCAGCCGGCAACTCGCCTGCTCGCTGTGGAGGCTGCCGGCGAGGGTGTTCTTTCGGGCAAAACTGCCGCCAGCATCGCGCTGGGGAGGAAGGGCATCATCCATGGCAGTAAGACTTACCTGATACAGACCGACGACGGGCAGATTGTCGAGCCGCACTCGGTCTCGGCAGGCCTCGATTATCCGGGTATTGGTCCCGCACATGCTTTTCTGCACGATGCCGGCAGGGTAGAAGTGGTGCAAGTGACCGATGAGGAGGCGCTGGCGGCAGCAAGCATGCTGGCCAAAGTCGATGGCATTATCCCCGCCTTAGAGTCTGCCCACGCTTTAGCGCTGCTACCCAAACTGCAGCTGCAGCCGCAGCAGGTGGTGGTGGTCAATTTGTCGGGGCGCGGAGATAAAGACATGGCGATCTACAGCAGACATTTTTAACCATAGATGCGTATGAAAAATCGAATTCAGCAGCTGTTTGAAAATAAAAAAGAAAATATATTATCTATTTATTTTACAGCTGGTTATCCTGCTATAGATGATACCATTAAAATTTTGGGTTATCTGGCTGATGCCGGTGTCGATATGGTCGAAATCGGTATCCCGTTTTCCGATCCGCTGGCAGATGGTCCCGTCATTCAGCAGACCAGTCAGCAGGCAATTGCCAATGGTATGACCCTCAGCCGGCTGCTGGAGCAGTTGCAGGCTTTCCGCGAGGCGTTTTCACTGCCGGTCTTGCTGATGGGCTACCTCAATCCTGTACTGCAGTTTGGAGAGGAACGATTTCTCGAAGCCTGCGCCCGTACGGGTATCGACGGACTGATTATTCCCGATTTGCCGCTCGATTACTACCAGTCGCACTGGGCCGCCAGCTGTCAACGCCTGCAGCTGTCCAACATCCTGCTGATCAGCCCGCAGTCGACAACGGCGCGCATACAGCAGCTCGACCAGGTCAGCGATGGGTTCATCTATATGGTGGCATCCAACAGCATCACGGGCGCCAACAGGGCTGATGAAGAGCAACAGGCCTACTTCAGGCGCGTGCAGTCGCTGGGGCTGCGCAATCCTACCCTGGTCGGATTTGGTATTAACAGCCGCCAGCGTTTTGCCGCTGCCTGTCGCTACAGCCAGGGCGCTATCGTTGGCACCGCCTTTCTGCAGCACATACAAGAAAAAGGGGTGTCCAAGGCATCGGTACGTGCCTTCGTTGAGCAACTGAGACCCTGACTAAGGGTAGAAAAATATCTCATCGATAAACAGCCAACCCTTCTCACCCCGCCCCGGATGCCAGGGAGGAATGACCGGCAGGTTCTGCGCTTCAATCCTGTAGTATTTACAGGCTTTTCCGGGCAGTTCGAGATGGACAACCTGGGAAGCAATCTGCAGGGTCGCGTCGGGCCTAAAGTCAGGCAGTTGCTGCTGCGCCAGCAGTTGCAACTGATCGGGCTCATTGCCGCCATACACGCGCAGTCGGGTAGGACCAAAGACGTACTGCGGTACGTGGAGCGCATAGCCAAAGGATATTTTTCGCACGGACTGTGGCTGCGCGTAGCTGAACAGCGCCGCAAAAGGCTGCTCGCGGAAAGCAATCCAGTTGGGATCGCGCAGGTTGACAACCGGCGCCCGCTCGCCATTGGTAAACGTCCGCTCGTGCAGGCCCGGATATTGGCTGTTGGGCTGCGCCAGCAGCTGGCAGCGGGCAGGCGGGAGGCCTTTTTCAAAAAAAGAAAAGGTCACCACCTCGCTGGGCAGCCAGCCCTCCTTGAGGGCAATGGCCCGTATGTCGCGCGAGCCCCCGATACGCAACGGCTTGTCGTACAGCCGCGAACTGCTGTCGGGCAGACTGCCGTCGTCGGTATAGCGGATGCTGGCGCCTTGTATAGGATGCTGCAGCTGCACAAGCTCGCCCGCCTCCAGGATCATTTTCTCCTCCTTCAGCAGCGGTGGCGAGAGCGCTACGGGATTGTCTTCGACCCGGCTGTATTCGATTGCGATGTGAGGGTGCTGCTTGCGCCAGCGAGCTACCTGCTCGGGCGTGACCCGGGTATTGCTGAGGTATAGCTTGCGCAGTGATTTGAACTTAGGCAGCAGCGGCTCCAGTCCGCCGCCAACGGCTGTATTGTTGAGGGAGAGCTGCGACAGCTTTGGCAGGGAGGTCAGTTTGTCGATGCCTGCATCGCTCACCGCTGTGCCGTTGAGCAGCAGTCGCTCGAGTTGTTCCAACGGCTGCAGCGCCTTCAGGTCGGCATCGGTCACGGGCATAGCCGACAAGTTGAGCTGTACGAGCTGACCAGCCACCGACGCCAGCGCCTGCAGCCGCTCGCCGGTGAATTCGGCGGCGAGGAAAAAGGAAGCCGCCAGCGCGGGACTTTCCCGGTACAAAGGCTGTACCCGCAGAAAGGGACTGTTGAGCGCCTGCACACTGCCGGCAGGCGCCGGCGCAAAATCATAGGATGCCTGCCCGCCCTCCTGCCGGAGCAGGGGCTCCGCCAGCAGGCGGAAAGAATCAGTAGGCGCGTATTGCGCCAGCTGGCGGTCAAAATGGGCGCCCGACTGCAGCCAGTGGCGAATGAGCGCCAGCTCGGCAGCGCTCAGCTGCGGCTTGCCCGCAGGAGGCATGTGGGCCTCATCGTCTTCGGCCAGCTGCAGTACCTGCAGCAGCCGACTGCCGGCTGCGTCACCGGCTATGAAAAGGGGGCCGGAACGGCCGCCGGCCCGCATCGATATCGTATCGGTGAGCACCAGGCCGCCCCTGGACTTCTGCGGATGGTGGCAGCTTACACATTTTGCCTCAAGGATGGGGCTTATGACGGCTGCAAAAAGGGGGGCGTCAGCCGCCGGCGCCTGCGCTTGCAGCGGCAGGCTGGCAGCGGGAAACAGGAAGTTGGCACCGTGGGTGATAGTGGCGCCCTGGTGCCCGGCCAGCAGCAACAGCAGCAGGCTGCCGCCTGTGAGCAGCAGGCGGAGCCTTGCGCCCAGCTGCGCATTGATTTGCTGCAGCAAAAAAGTTGTCAGGGCAAAGGCAGTGCCCGTATACTTGTGCTGCCTGAGCTCTGCGGCAGCATAGGCGTCGGGCTCAAGGCTCAGCAGCAGTCCCGTCAATGCCGACAGCAGTGCGAAGGATGCTGTACAGTCGAGCATGAAATCGAGCAGGCGGGCGCTGCCGCGCTGCTGCGAGCGCCCTTCCACAGCCAGCAGCACCGCATACAGCACAAACATGCCGATGGGCAGGTGCAGCAGCAGCGGGTGCAGCCGCCCCGCCGGCTGCAAAGCAGGTGGCAGCACTATCTTTTTTTCCAAAACAACCCAAAATACCAACAACACGGCCAGCCCCAGGTTGAGACCACTCAGTAGCCTGCGCATTTTTTCCATCACGCTATCAGGTTGTGAACCACCTCGCCCGCAACGTCTGTCAGGCGGAACCTGCGGCCTAAGTGCTTGTAAATAAGTTGCTCATGATCAAGTCCTAGGAGGTGAAGGACGGTAGCGTGAAAATCGTGGACATGCACGGGATTTTCAACGATGTTGTAGCCAAATTCGTCGGTTTCACCATAGACGATGCCCGGCTTTACCCCGCCGCCGGCCATCCAGATGGTGTAGGCGCGCGGGTGGTGGTCGCGGCCGTAGGCATTGGGCGTGAGCGGCCCCTGGCAGTAGTTGGTACGGCCAAACTCGCCGCCCCAGATGACCAGGGTCTCGTCCAGCAGCCCCCGCTGCTTGAGATCCTGCACCAGCGCCGCTGAGGCGCGGTCTACGTCTTTGGCCTGACCGGGCATTTCACCAACCAGGTTGACGTGCTGGTCCCAGCCCTGGTGGTACAACTGTACAAAACGCACCCCCGATTCCGATAGCTTGCGCGCCAGCAAACAATTGCTGGCGTAGGTGCCCGGAATCAGGCAGTCGGGACCGTAAAGCTTGATGGTAGCATCCGACTCCTTGGAGAGATCCGTAATCTCAGGCACAGCCGTCTGCATCCGATAGGCGAGTTCGTATTGCTCAATTTTGCTTCGTATCTCCGGATCGCCAATCTCGTCAAAGTGCAAGTTGTTGAGCTCGTTGAGCTTGTCCAGCATCGCCCGGCGATCTTCGCGCTGCAGCCCCGGCTGGTCGTTGAGGTAGAGCACCCGCTCTTCGCTGTTGCTAAACTGCACCCCCTGGTGCTTGCTGTCCAGAAATCCGTTGGTCCACAGCTTGGAGTACACCCCCTGCCCGTTGCCCTTGCCCTTAGACAGCAGCACACAATAAGCCGGCAGGTTTTGATTTTCACTCCCCAGCCCATAACTCAGCCAGGCACCCATACTCGGCCGGTTGCCCTGCTGCGCACCTGTCTGCATGAAAGTCAGGGCAGGGTCGTGGTTGATGGCATCGGTATGCATGGACTTGATGATGCAAAGGTCATCAACAATCTTGGCCATGTTGGGAAACAGGTCACTCACCCAGGCACCCGACTGCCCGTACTGCTTAAAAGGAAAGTAAGACCCTACCAGCGGAAAAGAGGTCTGGTTGGCCGTCATGCCGGTCAGCCGCTGGCCGCCGCGCACAGAATCGGGCAGATCCTGCCCGTACATACTGTTGAGCGTAGGCTTATAGTCAAAAGTTTCCAGCTGCGAGGGTGCCCCGTTCTGGAAAAGATAGATGACGCGCTTGGCCTTGGGGGCAAAATGCGGCAGCCCGGCCTGCAGGGCCGCTGCCGGGTCACTTCCGCCCTGAAACAAATCTTTGATCAGGAGCGAGCCGAGGGCTACGCTTCCCAGTCCGATGCTCAGCTTGCCGAGGAAGTGGCGCCGGTTGATGTTTAACCTATGTTCAAAAAATGGATGGCTCATCGCATGGAAGTTTCTTCGAGATTATAGATTAGCTGCACCGTCTGCATCAGGGCCGTGGTGCCGACAACATCCTCCGCCGGACTCTCTATTTCGCCCACGGCCAGCAGCTCCTCCGCCTGAGACGGGCTTATCTTTTGCTGCATCGACAGATAGTAGTCTTTGAGTACCGACAGCTCCTTTCGGCTGGGCTTTCGGCACACGATACGCCGGAAAGCTTCCGTCAGTTGCGCTTCGGGATCGCTCTTTTTTCGCATCAGCCGGGCCGCGAGGTAGCGGGAGGCCTCCAGAATCCGCTCGTCATTCATCAGCACCAGCGACTGCAGCGGGGTGCTCGTCTTACTGCGCTGCACCTCGCACTGATCGCGATTGGAGGCATCGAAGATGAGCATGGCCGGCGGCGGCACCGTGCGTTTGATAAAATGGTAGAGGCCGCGCCGGTAGAGCTTATCGCCCTCATCGCGCACATAGGTGGCCAGTTGCCCGCGGCCGGAGGTAGCGCTCTCCCACAGCCCTGCCGGCTGGTAGGGCTTTACACTGGGACCCCCGATCTCTCTGTTGAGCAGGCCACTGCTGGCGAGGATGTGGTCGTTGAGCAGCTCCGCCGACAGCTTCTGTCGCGGCCCCCGCGCCAGCAGGCGGTTGTCGGGATCCGTTGCCAGCGCCTCCCGGCTTACCACGGCCGATTGCCGGTAGGTGGCCGACATGACCAACTGCTTGACCAGCCGCTTGATATCCCAGCCATGACTGGCAAAATCGTGGGCCAGCCAGTCGAGCAGCTCGGGATGCGAGGGCAGATCACCCTGCAGCCCAAAATCACCGGCGGTGGCAACGATGCCGTTGCCAAAAAACTCCTGCCACAGCAGGTTGACAAACACCCGCGCCGTCAGCGGATGCCGGGGGTCAAACATCCACTCGGCCAGCCCCAGCCGGTTGGCCGCGTAGCGCGTGCTGTCGAAGGGCAGGATGGCCGCCGGCGTGCCATGCCTGACCACCGCCCCCTTGCGGTCGTACACTCCGCGCTCCAGCAGGTAGGTAGGCCGCAGGACGCTGCTGTCCCGCATGATCATCACCTGCACATCCATCGTATCCTGTCGGCTGATGAAAGCCAGCAGACTGTCTTTGTCGGCTTTTGTAATGGTCATGTAGGGCGGATCAGCCAGCGAGGCGATCGATATATCGCCGTACAGCCCCTTCTCCGGCACTTGATTGAAAAATGCAAAGGTGCGGAAGTACTCCTCCTGCGAGATGGGGTCGTACTTGTGATCGTGGCATTTGGCACACTCAAACGTCATGGCCAGCAGCCCCTTGCCGAAGGTGTTGGTGCGGTCGGTGACGTACTCGATGCGGTACTCTTCGTCAATCACGCCACCCTCCTGGGTGATTTTGTGGTTGCGGTTGAAGCCGGTGGCCAGCAGGCTTTCCTTGGTAGCCTCGGGCAGCAGGTCACCGGCAAGTTGCCAGGTGACAAACTGCCGGTAGCTGTAGTTGCTGTTGAAAGCGTGGATGACCCAGTCGCGCCAGGGCCACATAGTACGCAGCCCGTCGTCCTGATAGCCATGACTATCCGCATAGCGGGCAATGTCCATCCAGAGGATGGCCATCTTTTCGCCGTAGTGGGGGCTGGCGAGGGCCTCATCCACGATTTTTTCGTAAGCGTCGTCGTCGGGCTTTTGTAAAAAAGCATCCTGCGCGCCTAAGTCGGGCGGCAGGCCTGTGAGGTCGTGCAGTACGCGCCTGAGGAGGCGCTCCGGGGCCTCCTGCGGGGCAGGCTCAAGGCCTGCCTGCTCAATTTTTTCCAGCACAAACAGGTCTATCTCGTTGCGCGCCCGGTCACGGTCGTCAGGATCGGGCAGGGGAGGCTTGCTTACAGGCATCCAGGCCCAGTGCTGCTCATAGGCAGCGCCCTGGGCGATCCAGCGGCGTATGAGGTCCATCTCGTCGGTCGTGAGTGCCAGGTTTTCTTCGGGTGGGGGCATCATGTAAGCCGGATCTGTTGAGTTGATGCGGTGCACCACATCCGACAGTTCAGGCTTGCCCGGTACGATGCCATACTTATCCGGCTGATCCTTCAAGGCAGCATAGGCACCCTCCGGCGTATCGAGCCGATAACCCGATGAGCGCTTCTGCTGGTCGGGACCATGGCACTTGAAGCATTTGTCCGATAAGATCGGGCGAATGTGGGTGTTATAGGAAATGCTCGTGGACGACCGCATTTCTTCGCCGCAGCTGCTGATGAAAGTAGCGACGGCTACTACCAGCAAACTGCCTGCTGCTATGAATTTGTTGCTTGTCAGCATAAGCTTGTTGCACTATACATTTTACGTTTGCGAAAGTAACGCAAAAAATGATATATTGCGCGAACTTCGTGCATCAAAATTATCTGAGAGCTAATTGGGTCAATTCAACATAAAAATATTTACTATGAAATTGCGGCTACTCTGCCTGTGGGCACTCTGCAGCACACTCAGCCTGGCTGCGCAGCAGCCGGCGGCTTCGGTCAAGGTATACGAGCAGGTTTTTTCTACCTATCCATTCTCCGATCCCAGCCCCCTGCCGCTGCTGGGGCGGCTTTATCCGTATCATCGCTTTGATGGCTATACCGATGCGGCCGTCGATCAGTCCTGGCAGGTGGTAGCCCTGGAGAATGCTTATATAAAGGTGTTGATCCTCCCGCAGATCGGGGGCAAGATCTGGTCGGCCCAGGAAAAATCTACAGGCCGCTACTTTATCTACCACAACCAGGTGGTCAAGTTCAGGGATGTAGCCATGCGGGGCCCCTGGACGAGCGGCGGCATCGAAGCCAACTACGGCATCATCGGGCATACGCCCAACTGTGCTACGCCGGTCGATTTTCAGACGTTTACCAATCCCGACGGCAGCGTTAGTTGTGTCATCGGTACACTCGACCTGCTCACCCGCTCGACCTGGCGGCTGGAGATCAACCTGCCGGCCGACAAGGCCTTTTTTACTACCCGCTCATTCTGGTACAATGGCACGGGGCAGGAGCAGCCTTACTACCACTGGATGAATGCGGCCCTGCCTGTGAAGGGCAATCTGGAATTCGTATACCCGGGCAGCGCCCAGATTGGTCACAATGGTGAGTACGGCGACTGGCCGTTTAATCGGGAGAATGGCAAGTTTATCCGTATGTATGAGCAGAATGACTTCGGCGGGTACAAGTCTTACCATGTGTTTGGCACCTATGCGCACTTTTTCGGCGCATATTATCACGATCATGACTTCGGCACCATCCGCTACAGCCTGCGCGATGAAAAGGCAGGTAAAAAGCTGTGGATCTGGGGCTTGTCGCGGCAGGGGATGATCTGGGAGGACCTGCTCACCGATAAAGACGGACAGTACTGGGAGCTGCAGTCGGGCCGCCTGTTCAACCAGAATGCCGAAGCCAGCGTGTACTCACCCTTCAAGCACCGCAGCTTCGCGCCCTATGCGACCGATGTGTGGACGGAGTACTGGTATCCCATGCTCAAAACAGGAGGTGCAGTGGAGGCCAACGAGTACGGCGCGCTGCACCTCAAGCATGAGGACGGCTGGCTGAAAATCCATTTTTCGCCCACACAGGCCATCAGCGACTCGCTGCTCATTGCAGCGGGCGACGGCAGTCGTGTATATACCCAAAAACTGCAACTGAAACCGCTGCAGCCATTCTACGACTCTGTGCGCTGCAGTGTGCCTGGAGTCGACTGGCAGCTTTCGCTGGGCGGCCATAAGCTGGTGTACGATTTCAATGAGCAGGCCAAGATCATGCAGCGGCCGACGGCCGCGCCGGCCGACTTCAACTGGGCTACGCCCCAGGGCAACACCCTGCTGGCGCGGGCGGCGATGGCGCAAAAGCTTTTTCCGCAGGCAGAAGAGAAACTGCTGGCCGCCCTGGCCGCAGATCCCAACTATTTTGATGCCCTGGTGCTCATGGCTCAGCTCATGTACCGCAATATGCGCTACGAGCAGGCGCTGCAATACGCCGGGCGGGCGCTCAGCATCGATACGCATGAGGGGGCTGCTAACTATTATTATGGTCTCATCAATGCGGCCCTCGGCAATCGCTACGATGCCAAGGATGGCTATGATATCGCCAGCATGTCGGTGGCCTGGCGGTCGGCGGCCTATACGGGCCTGTCGGGCTTGTATATGCAGGAAAAAAACTGGGACAAGGCAATTTATTTTGCCGATAAGGCGCTGGATTTCAATGTTTACAACATCACTGCCCTGCAATACAAAGCCATCGCCTTCCGGAAGAAGGGGGTGGCTGCCCGGGCTGAGGAGGTTCGCCAGCGCATCGCTTCCATGGACAGGATCAGTCATTTTGTCAATTTTGAGCGCCTGCTGTCGGAACTGACCATAGGCAATATGGGGCTGTTTATGGGGGGCATACGCAACGAACTGCCGCAGGAAACCTATGCCGAACTGGCGGTCATGTACCATGGGTTGGGGCTGAAAGCGGAGGCTGTGCGGCTTTTTGAAATGTCACCGCCAGGCTTTGAGGCTAACTGCTGGCTGCACTACCTCAAGGGCACGCCCGTAGATACCGGCAGCCTGGATGTGCGCTTTGCCTTCCCCTTCCGGAGCGAAACGGGCCATGTGCTGGAGGCGCTGCTGGCGCAGTCGCCCCATTGGAAGCTGCGCTACGCGCTGGCTTTGGTGTATGCCGACCGCAACCGCATGGAGGAGTGCCGGCAGTTGCTGGCCGCCTGCGGCGATGCGCCGGATGTTGCTGTTTTCTATGCCCTGCGGGCGTCCCTGCGCCCCGATGAGGCGGGCCAACTGGCCGACCTGCAGCGGGCGGTGGCGCTGGATGCCGACTGGCGCTATGTCAGGCTGCTGGCCGACTGGTACAGCACGCGCAAGCGGCCGGCGGAGGCGCTGCCGCTGCTGGCCGATTTTTATGCGCAGCATCCGGACCACTACATCATAGGCCTGGCTTACGCCAAGGCCTTGCTGCAGGATAAGCAGTATATTGCTGCGGATACCGTCATGGGGCGCCTCAAGCTCATTCCCTTTGAAGGAGCCACAGAGTCGCGGGATATCTATCGGGAAATCAAGCTTATGCAGGCTGTCGAGCAGTTGGTGGCGGGCAGGCACAGCGCTGCCCTCAGCCTGGTGGCGGCCGCCAGGGAGTTTCCCGAAAACCTGGGTGTGGGCAGCCCCTACACGGAGGAGATAGACTTCAGGCTGGAAGATTTTCTCAGCCACCTGAGCTATGAAGGCCTCGGGCAGGGGCAGCAGGCGGTCGAGTCGCTGAGCAACATCATCCGCTTCCGGCTGCGCCCGGGCAGCAATTATGAGACGAACTACAGTGAAGGCAACGGCTTGCTGACGCTCTGGGCGTATGAGGCGCTCGGCCGCGCAGAAGAGGGTAAGTCCTGGCTCGAAAGCGAGGGGACAGCGGTGCTGCGCGAGCTGCGCGAGCAGGCGGCGCCCGACCTGTCGGCTCTGCCGGCAGGGGTGTCGAAGCGGGTGCTGCAGGCGCTGCTGGACAAGGGTTTGTTGCGGTTTTGATTTTTCTTCGAAAAACCAAACAGATAAGCGCCGGGCCGGATTGATATGGCGGCCTAAGCCGCCATATCAATCCGGTAACAACTTCTCCAAATCGGCCAGGCTGTTGGCTTCCGCCGCCGGCTTATCGCGCCGCCAGCGCAGCATGCGCGGAAAGCGCAGCGCCACCCCCGACTTATGCC
Organism: uncultured Saprospiraceae bacterium; assembly: GCA_964441755.1. Lineage (GTDB taxonomy): Bacteria > Bacteroidota > Bacteroidia > Chitinophagales > Saprospiraceae > JAUMBM01. The sequence goes on along the minus strand of CAYTVG010000017.1, from coordinate 10,464 downwards.
GCTTGCTGCGCTGTATGCCTTCAAAAGCAATCTCAAAGACAAGCTCGGGCTGCACCGAGCGCACGGGGCCAAACTTTTCGATGGTATGCCGCCGTATCCAGGCGTCTATTTCCCTGAATTCCGCATCGGTAAGCCCCGAGTAAGCCTTGGTAAAAGGCGTGAGGCTGCCCTCGTGCCAGACGGCGAAGGTATAATCCGTGAGCAGGTTGGCACGCCGTCCGTGCCCTTGCTGCGCATAGATGAGCACCGCATCTACGGTCAGCGGATCGATCTTCCACTTCCACCAGTCGCCTTTTTTGCGGCCTGTATGGTAGGCCGATTGTCGGCGCTTGAGCATTATTCCTTCTGCGCGCTCAGCTGCAGCTTGCTGTCGCAGCGCGGCCAGCTGCGACCAGTCGGCCAGGCTGTGCGCCGGCGACAGCAGCAGCGTCCCGCAGCCGGCAGCAGCTACCAGCTGCGCCAGCTGTGCCCGCCTTTTTTCAAAAGGCTGCTGCCGCAGGTCGGCTCCGGCCAGCTCGAGCAGGTCGTAGGCCATGAAAACCACGGGCGTTTCATCGCGCTGCTTACGGCTTACTGTCTTGCGACCGATGCGGGTCTGCAGAGCCCCGAAAGGCAGCGGCTGGCCGTCCTTCCAGGCGAGGATTTCGCCATCTAGCACACAACCGTTGGGCAGGGCCGACAGCAGCGACTGGTATTCCGGGTACTTATCCGTGACCAGCTCCTCGCCCCGCGACCACACAAACAGGCTGTCGGCCCGCCGAATGACCTGCCCCCGGATGCCATCCCACTTGTATTCGGCCAGCCAGTGGCCGGGAGGGGCATCGAGTTCTGCCGCTGCATCCTGCAGCGCATACGCCAGACAGAAAGGGTAGGGCCGCGCCTGCAGGTCTCCGGCTTCTTCTTCGTAGAGCAGCGAACTGAAGCGCTGCTGCTGCGGATCCCATTGTCCCGACAGCCGGTGGAGGATGACATTTTCTTCCAGGCCCGTTGCCTTGGCGAGGGCTTTGGCTACCAGCTTACGGGATACGCCCACCCGCCAGTTGCCTGTCAGCAGCTTGTTGAAGATGAATCGGCCCGCCGGGTCGAGCCTGTCCCAGGCATCGAGCACCGCAGCCTTCTTGGCTGCTTCCTCCAGCGGTGCGAGCTGCTGCAGGTAGGCTACCCAGTAGTGGAGGGGAAAATCGCTGCCGCTTTGGGCAGCGGGCAGCAGCAGGGCAATGGTCTCCGCCAGGTCACCAACGATGTGGTAGCTTTCTTCAAAAAGCCAGGGCGGCAGGTCTGCCTGTTCGGCCGCCCAGGCGCGCAGCTGCCGCGTGTTGACCGTGCGGCCGGGCCGCCGGTCCGACAGCAGGGCCACTGCCCAGAGCTTGTCGGCTTCATCGGCCTCGATGAAGTAGGCCGCCAGCGCATCGACCTTGGCATGGGTCTTGTTGGTCTGGTCTATCTGCTGAAAGAGAAGGGCAAATCGCTTCATGTGGGCTGGGTATCTGTGCCGGCCATCGGCTCGTTGTCGGGACTGTCGAGGGTTTCTCCGCTAAACCGGGTGCTGACAACCCGGCTTTCGATGCCCCTGTGCCTGAGCCATTGCGCGAAGGTATCGGCATAGCCGTGAGTGGTATACACCTCGCCGGCGCCCGAGGCGGCCACCGCCTCGTTGAGGCCCTGCCAGTCGGCATGGTCGCTGAGGATAAAGCCGCGGTCGGCCGCCCGGCGGCGGCGGGCTCCGCGCAGGGCCATCCAGCCGGAGGCTATGCCCATCGAGAAGGGGCGTAGTTTCTCCAGCCAGGGCGTGTTGAGCACTGACGGCGGCGCAAGGATCAGCCCGCCTTCAATCTCCCGGGCGCGCAGCGCCGGGGGTATGCGCTGGCTGAGGGGCAGCAGGTAACCCTGCGCCCGCAGCACCTCATTGATGTTTTCTACCGCTGCATGGGTGTAGACGGGCCCGATCGAACTGTCAATATTGGCAAGAATGCGCTGGGCTTTGCCCAAAGCATAGGCGATGAGCACGCTGTTGACGCCCTGCGAGCGGTTGCCGGCCCACCAGCGGTTGATCTCTTCCATCACCACCGCCTGCGGCTGCCAGCGATAGATGGGCAGCCCGAAGGTACTCTCAGTGATATAGTGCTGGCAGGCAACGGCTTCGAAGGGCTCCGACAGGCCGTCGGCCTCGGTTTTGTAGTCGCCGGACACAACCCACACTTCGCCCTTGCTGGCTACGCGTATCTGGGCAGAGCCGGGCACGTGTCCCGCCGGGTGAAAGGAAAATTCAACGCCGCGGTGGACAATTCGCTCGCCATAAGCGACGCCCTGAATTTGTATGTTGCCCAGCCGGTGGCGGATGACGGGCAGGGCGGCATGCGTAGACATATAATGAGCATGCCCCCAGCGCGCATGGTCGCTGTGGCCGTGGGTGATGAGCGCCCGGCCGACAGGCAGCCAGGGGTCGATATACAGATCGGCCTTTTCACAATAAATGCCCCGGGGGCTGAACGTAAGCAGTGCCATAAGCGTTACAACAAAATTGCCTCCTGTTGGTTGGCCGCCAGTCGGGGATTCACAAGTCATTATGCGCAAACTGCTATGTTGTCTACTACCCTGCAGGAGCTGAGCCTGCAACTGCTTCCGGACAAGGCTGTTTTTCTGCCCGACTACAACTGGCTGCTGTTGGCCGACCTGCACGTAGGTAAGGCAGCCCACTTTCGCCGCCACGGCATCGCCCTGGGCGGCGGTGGACAGGCGGCCGACCTGGCCCGCCTGGGCGAGCTGCAGCAGCAGCTGCAGCCCGATGCAGTCATCGTGCTGGGCGATCTTTTTCATGCTACAGCCAATGCCGAATGGGCGGATTTTGCTGCCTGGCTGGAAGCCCAGCCTGCACCTATGGTGCTGGTGGCAGGCAATCACGATCGTTTTTTTGTAAAAAAAATGCCCGCCACGCGCCTGAGGCTGGAGCGGGGCTGCCTGGCTGCCGGCAGGCTGCGGCTCAGCCATGAGCCGCAGGCAGAGGAGGATGTGCTTAATATCTGCGGACACCTGCATCCCGGACTGCAACTGCAGGGGCGCGCAGGCATGCGCCTGCGGTTGCCCTGCTTCTGGCTGCGACCTTCGCAACTTGTGATGCCTGCTTTCGGCTCGCTCACTGGGCTTTCGCTCGTCCGACCGGCCAAGGGCGACCGGGTGGCGGTGGTGGCAGAAAATCAATGCCTCTGGGTGCAGGGCAGCGGTTAGCGATATTTTTTGGCAATGAGGCAATTTATCTCAATAAAAATATTCGAACAAATGTTATAACTTTGCATAGCTCAACACCAGCATGGAAGAGAATTACCAAAACATTGACGAGAACCCTGCGCCTGAAAAGGCAAAATCTGCACGGCCCGCCTGGCGAACAAAGCGGGGCAGGTTTGTTGTGGCGCTGGTGTTGTTGTCTGCCCTGCTGGTCGCATCGCTGCAAATGCCGGTCGTTCATGAACAGCTCCGCAAAAAGGCGGAGTCCTGGCTGTCGGCAAAGCTGGAGGCAGATGTTCGTGTAGGCAAGCTACGCATCTCGGGCATCGATCAGATAGAGCTCAAAGATGTATTTGTTCCTGACTATCTGTCAGATACACTGCTTTCTGCAGGCAGTGTTTTCGTAGATTTTCGCATTGGCACGGGTTTGGTATTGGGTATGCCGCTGGAGGTCGAGGCCATTGATATCCGGTTTGTTCGTTTACACGACCGACGCTTGCAGGGCAGCGAGCAGAGCACGCTGACCTATGCCATCAACCGCCTGTCTAATCCCGCCGCCAAAAAGGATACCCTCGGGCCTAATATCATGATCCGGCATGTCGATCTGCGGGAGGTCGAATACCTCAGTCTCGACAGCCTCAAAGGTAAACGCACCTATGCCTATGTGGGTAAGGGGAGGTTGTTTTTCACGACCTTTGATCTGCGGGCACGCCGGATTGGGCTTTCGACGGTGCTGCTGGACAGGCCTGTGGTGCAACTGAGCAATTTTGGGATCGCTCCGCCACCTCCGCCGGCCGATACGGCTACGGCTTCCAGGCCTTTCGCGTTTACCATAGAAGATTTTTTGATCAAAAACGGGGTCTTTGCGCTGCACAATGAGCGGGTCGAGCCTGCTGAGCGGATTACGCCCGACCAGATAGATTTCCGGCATCTCGACCTCTATCGCATACAGGTGGCTATCAATTGCTTCTCGTATGAGCGGGATACGGTACTGGCCGAGGTGGAAAGCATCAGCCTGCGGGAAAAAAATGGTTTTGTCCTCAATAAGCTGGCGTCGCGGGAGACGATGATCTCGCCCAACGGTATCAGCCTCGAGGGACTCACGATTGAAACGCCTCACAGCCGACTGGGCGATACACTGCGGTTTGATTTCAATGGCTATACAGCCTTTAAGCGGTTTACCGATGAGGTGCGGCTGGATGCGCGGGTGCGCAACAGCCGTGTGGCGATCAGGGATATTTCGGCTTTTGCGCCGGCGCTGCAGCGCAATGCTTTTTTCCGGGCCAACCGGGATGCGGTGCTGCAGCTGGAGTCGCGTATTCGCGGCGAAATCAACAATCTGAGCACGCGTAAGACGACCATCGCCCTGGGCGATGGCCTGCGGCTGGTGGGGGATCTGAGTTCGCGCAACCTGGCTGTACGCAATGAGGAGATGGTCAACCTCAACCTGCAGTTGCTGGAGGTGAGTGTGCCGGCACTTCGACAGCTCCTGCCCGGCTTTAGGCCGCCGCCTTCCTACGATCGCCTGGGGCGTATACGCTTCAGCGGTCGCTTTGACGGATTCTTTGCCGATTTTGTGGCCTTCGGGGAGTTCAGGACGGGTCTCGGAGCCGTAAAAGCCGACATGCGCATGAATTTTAAAGAGGGCGCAGATAAGGCAACCTATGCAGGTACGCTCAGCATGCTGGATTTCAATATCGGCCGCCTGCTGGATGTGCCTGATCTTGGGAATGTCAGCTTCGCTACTTCGGTCAAAAATGGCCGGGGGCTGGGAGCCAATACTTCGGCCGAACTGACAGCCAAAATTCAGTCGCTGGTGTTCAAAGGCTATAATTATCGCAATGCATCGCTGTCGGGAACGCTGAAGAATACAGCTTTCAACGGGGCGTTTGCTGTCAAGGATGATAATATTGACCTGAATTTTCAGGGGGAAGTGAGCAGGGTTGATTCAACTACCCGCTTTGATTTTGTGGCCAGCATTGGCACGCTGGCACTCAAGCCGCTGAATCTTTCTAAAGATGAGCTTAACCTGGCGGCCAACCTGCGACTCAATGTCAGTAATCGCCGTTTTGCCTCCATCGACGGGGAGGTGGCAGTGACGGATATTGTCCTGCTGAAAAATGGGGCGGAGCGCTACGAAGTTTCCAGCATCGTCCTCGAATCGGGTAGCGGGCCGGGAGGGGAGAAGGAGATTGTCCTCCGCTCTGAAATAGCCGAAGGCAGCTTGCGCGGTGAGTTCGAACTGGGACAACTGCCGGCGGTTCTGCAGAATTATGTGTACGACAACTACCGCGGTTTCGCTGGCAGACTGGGGATCAAACCGGTCAACCGGAAATTGTCGCCGGTCAATATGCAGTACGAGCTTGCCGTTAAGGAGTCCGGAGGGCTGCATTTGCTGCTGAATAACAAGCTGGGCCCTGTGCGCGATCTGACATTGAAGGGCAACTTTGACAGTGAGCAGAAAGCGCTGTCGATTGATCTGAAGCTGCCGGAGTTTCGGTATGATAATGTTGTGTTGAAGGGGTGTGAGATGCAGTCGAACAGCAGAGATATGCTCGAATTACAGACGGAATCTTTTGAGGTAGGCGAGCGGAAGTTTTCAACGCTGATCATCCACAATTATATTAGAGATGATACAATTAAATTTGGTATTACTTACAAGGAAGCCAATGCACAGCTGGATAAGTTTAGTGTCGACGGGAAGTTTAGCCTTGAAGACGCCGGCCGCTACAAATTGGTCTTTGGTTATACCAACCTCAGGCTTTTCTCGCTGGACTGGAAGCTGGATCGCAACAATTCCATCGTTTTCGGGAAAAATTATCTCGATATCAACAACCTAAACCTCAGCAACCAGAAGAAGCAGATTTATCTGACGGATAATGAGGAGGGGGGGGTAAGCCTGGGCTTCCGGCAGTTTTCATTCGATCTGCTCGACAGCCTGACGAATTATAAAATTCTCAATTTCGGCGGTTTGTTTGACGCGGAAGTCAAGATCGGCAATGTCTTTAAGCTGAAAGACATGCGGCTCAAGCTGGAATCAGATGCTTTTTCCATCAACAATGACGACCTTGGCTGGCTGCGGCTGGATGCTGAGTTGCCTTCCCTGCAGGATCAGTTGGATGCCTACCTGTCGGTCACCCGCGACAGCATGCAGATGATCGCGGAGGCTACCTACAACCTGGCGGATCTGCCGCGGCAGGCAGGTACAAGGCCGGGTAGCACTGCTTTGCAAAAGTCGCATTTCGATATCAACCTGGCTTTTGCCAATTTCCCGCTGAAGATTGCAGAGTACTGGCTGGGCTCCGGTATCAGTGGTACGACTGGGCAGTTTGACGCGGATCTGCACGTTGATGGCCTGCCACGCGACCTCAATGTGGGCGGTTGGCTGCTGGCAGAGCGGGGAGCTTTTACGGTCAATTACCTTAAGACGCGCTATCGCTTTGATCGCTCGTTTGTGCGGGCTACTGAAAATTTGTTTGATGCTACGAGTACCACCATATTTGATAAGTTCAACAACAGCGCTACGCTCACCGGCGGCATTGGTCATGATGATCTTCGCAATCTGCGCTTGTTCTGTGATCTTTCGACAAAAAAGTTCCTGGCTTTTGACCTTAATAAGGGGGATAATGATTTGTTCTACGGCACGGCCATCGCAGAAGGACTGGTTGAATTCAGAGGGTTGCTGAAACAGCCCACTATTGAAGTTAAGAGGGCCAAAACGCAGGAGGGTACCAAGATCATTATTCCGATGACAGAAACGGCAGATGGCATAAACAGTCTTGATATTCGGTTTAAAAAGAAATCTTTTGCAGCGGACTCAATATCCAAACAGCGGGCCAATCTGATCGCCGGAATGAAACTGATCATTGAGATCAATATCACACAGGCAGCAGAGATGCAAATCATCTTTAATGAACAGGCCGGTGATGTAATAAAAGGAAGGGGGGGAGGTAATATCCGTATGGAGCTCACCCCTTATGGTGAATTTATAATGCATGGTGATTACAATATCGTTGAAGGTAGCTACCTGTTTACGCTCTACAACATCGTCAATAAGGAATTCTCGGTGCGCAATGGCGGTTCTATTAGCTGGGAAGGAGATCCCTACAATGCTAAGATTAATCTTACCGCTGAGTACAAAGACCTGCGGGTGGCACCAGCTACTTTTATACAGGAGTACCTCTCGGATGCCAATACCGACTTGCTCCGGGAGGCTGGCAATTCTACGCCCGTGCAGCTGCAGTTGTTTTTGCGGGGTGACCTGCTCAAGCCGGATATCTCCTTTGCCGTCGATTTCCCTGAATTGCGGGGGCAACTCAAAAATTACACAGACAACAAGCTGCGCTTGCTGCGACAGGACCAGAACGAACTCAACCGCCAGGTGTTTGGCCTGATTGTGGTAGGACAGTTTCTCCCCTCTGATCTCTCTTTCAGGGGGACGCAGGTGGTCACCAATACAATCAGCGAGTTTTTTAGCAACCAGCTTTCGCTGCTCATCAATTCCTTTGTCACCGAACTGTGGGGCGAGGAAAACGCCGGTATCAACCTCGACATTGCCTACAATCAGTACACTTCGCTGCTGCAGGCCGACGGAGAGCAGGGGCTCAGCCAGATTGGCCGCAACGGTCTGGAAGTGAATATTCAGAAGAATTTTATTAACAATCGCCTCTCTGTGCAACTGGGTGGTAATGTCGACTTTGCCAGTGGTATTAACAGCGTAGCTGCTTCCGGCAACGGCGCCATCTGGGGCAATGATTTTGCGCTGGAGTATGCCATCAATGATGCACGCACGCTCAAACTGAGAATCTACCAGCGCAGGGTGCCCGATATTGGGGGAGGAAGACGAATAGAGGTAGGCAGCGGTCTCGCCTGGCGTAGGGAGTATGCTTCCTTGCGCGAATTCTGGGAAGGCTTCAAACGAAATGCACAAAAAGTAAGGTCTACCGCCAATTGACATGCGCTGTCGTATGTTAACCCAATATTAAGTGTGCATTAAATGCAGCTCGTAAGTACCGTTTTTTAACGGCCTCTCTTTGCCTGCAAGAGGCCTTTGACTATCTTTGTCCTACCTCATTTCTGTTACCAGCGACAATTGCATGGACAGTACTTTCATTATTTCTTGGGTAGGCTTTATGCTTGCCGGCTATTCGGTAATCGGCAACGACTCAATCCAGACTTTGGGTACTTTCCTGAGTTCCAACGAACAGAAACCCTGGTATGTTTTGTGGCTGTTCGCCGGCTCCCTGCTCACGGCTTCTCTGTTGTACAGCTGGTATCACTATGCAGGCGATGTTTCCTACGCGAGACTTGAAAAGTATCCCTTCCCGGAAGGCTTTGGCTGGGCGTATTTGCTGCCCCCGCTTACCTTGCTGTTTATCACTCGTTTTGGTATACCTGTAAGTACAAGTTTTATCATTCTTACCTTTTTTAACCCCACTAACCTGGGGAAAATGATACAGAAGTCACTTACAGGCTACGGGCTTGCTTTTGTCGCAGCTGTTGTGATTTATGCAGTGATAGCCAAAATTTTTGAGAAGCGTTTTATTGAAAATCCGATTAGCCCCAAAGAGACAATTCGCTGGACGGTGCTGCAGTGGTTGTCTACTTCTTTCCTTTGGGTGCAGTGGCTTGTGCAGGATTTCGCCAATATCTACGCATACCTGCCCCGCAGGCTTGCATTACCTGAACTGACCGTCTCCCTGATCATACTGCTTTCGCTTTTGGCTTTCATCTTCTTTATGCGCGGCGGCAATATCCAGAAAGTAGTCAAATCCAAGGTCAATACGGTAGATATACGATCAGCTACCATCATCGACTTTACTTATGGCTTAGTCTTGTTGTATTTTACAAAAGTCAACAATGTACCCATGAGTACAACCTGGGTTTTCGTAGGCTTGCTGGCGGGTCGCGAATTATCGCTCAGGTTCAGACTGTACCGCGAGGTCTCTCTCAGTGTTTTCCGAATGATTGGTCTCGATCTGGCCAAAATTATGTTTGGTCTTATCATCTCGGTGCTGTTGGTCGTTGTGATGAAACTCCTTTCCGGTGAGCCTATTCAGTTCTAAGCAGTGATACGGACCTCCCGGCAGGGGCAGTATGTATTCAGAGTGCATTTTTGGGGCTCTAGTCCAAATGAAGTGGGTTTCGTAGATATGCCGCATGTAAGAACTACCCATATTTACAGCTGCCCTCGAACTTAAGTCACCTTGGTTCATCAAACGTGTCTAGTTTTTTGGGGGGGAAGCTCAACTTACGCCTTAGGCCGGCGGTAGAAAGTAGATGGATAAATCCATGCTGCAAAATCGTAACTTCTACCCCCTGGCTTTCTGCCGCTTTCAGAATGCTAAGCTTCTCTTCTTTGCTGCGTCGCTTCTTTTCCATAGACAATTACAATTTTAATACGGTAACCTTGTCTGGTTATTTAGGGAACCAGTACGGGTAGAAAGCAAATGACCCCGGTGTTTTCCGGAGTCCCGTAGGGACGGAATGTGGGTAGAAAACACCAGCCCCGTTGTTTTCCAGAGTCCCGTAGGGACGGAATGTGGGTAGACCCGTATGGACGCGATGTAGGTAGAAAACACCGGCCCCGTTGTTTTCAGGAGTCCCGTAGGGACGTGATGTGGGTAGACCCGTAGGGACGCGATGTAGGTAGAAAACACCGGGTCCGCTGCTACCCATATTTACGCCCCTAACGGGGCTTCCGTTGTACAGAAAACAGCGCCAATCGACCTTCTTACAGACCCGTAGGGACGCGATGTAGGTAGACCCGTAGGGACGCGATGGAGGTAGAAAACAACAACCCCGGTATTTCCCGGAGTTACATACGATGAACGGTATATTTTCAAACCGTTGGAATAATGGATGATTGAGAATCATACCCACATTTCGTCCCTACGGGACTCCGGAAAACACCGGGTCCGCTGCTACCCATATTTACGCCCCTAACGGGGCTTCCGTTGTACAGAAAACAGCGCCAATCGACCTTCTTACAGACCCGTAGGGACGCGATGTGGGTAGACCCGTAGGGACGCGATGTAGGTAGAAAACACCGACCCCGTTGTTTTCAGGAGTCCCGTAGGGACGCGATGTGGGTAGAAAACACCGAGGCCGTTGTTTTCCGAAGTCCCGTAGGGACGGAATGTGGGTAGACCCGTAGGGACGCGATGTGGGTAGACCCGTAGGGACGTGATGTGGGTAGACCCGTAGGGACGTGATGTAGGTAGACCCGTAGGGACGCGATGT
>CAYTVG010000016.1:0-88503 GCA_964441755.1 uncultured Saprospiraceae bacterium | reverse complement strand
CAGAACACGCCAAACCCATTCAAGGGCGAGACGATGATCAGCTTCAACCTGCCGGAGGAAGGAGTAGTCTCTTTATTGATTGGAGATGCTTTGGGACGAACGGTAGTTGTTTGGCAGGGTAACCTTCCTAAAGGATTCCATAACAGGATTGTGAATGTAGGCTCAACAGGATTGTCGGGTATGTTGTACTACACACTCACATACAAGAATACATCAATCACCAAACGGATGCTTGCCCTCGAATAGTAGTCAATGACCAGATTGAAATTCAGTATGGAGTTGTGAAGACTGAAGAGTAATTCTGGAGGAATGATTGGTTGTTTGCAATTTGTTAAATATGGTTGGGAAGAAGGGGTGGAAACAATATGACGTTTCTGCCCCACCTTTAAAACCAGTATTTAACTAGATACGAGCATACTTGTCCATCATGCTGTCAAGCCTTGCGTATGTATGTTACACCTTGATTAATAATTTTTTGTGCATGGTGTTACAGCTTGGTTTTTGAAATTTCCGGGGATTGTTACAATCTACTATGCTCATTGCTTGGCGGGGTCATATGTAGATTGCCAAAACATCCGGGATTACTAAAATTTGGCTGTGACACGATGTACGAAGCCTGGTGATAACCGGTATACAAAAAGGTAATTGGCGGGAGGGGAGTACGAATCATCCAAATAAGTAAACAGCATCTCTGGCTTGACAGTACCAAAAGGTAATTTGGCGGGAGTACTATCTGACTGTCGCAATTGTATTCTTAAGGTAAAATTGTGGTCATGCGATGAATTTGTAAAAGATAATATGTTTGATGGCAGTTGAATTGGCTGGTAATACATGGATATTTCCCAATAGTCGAAGAGCTATGTTGTAGCTAACACGAGACTGGCATCACACAGTAACCGCAATGACAAGTGAGAGAATAGTGTTGTTTATGGATGAAATATACATACACAAACCTTGTTGCAACACGAAAATCAACCATGTCTCGCAGAATTATAAACAGTGATTTAAATTGGTATTCATTAATATTTAATATCATTTTTGCTCAAAATGATAATGTTGAATATGATTTTTAAATCATCTGTATTTTTTCTTGCGAAAATTTATGCAACACGAATTAATTTTAATAAATTAGTGTTCGTTGATTACAATGTAACTAGTTGTTAAATATGTTTTTTTATAAATATAATTTCATAATAAAACTATTTTAAACTCGAGTTACAGGGGATTATTGTATGAAATAATTTTTAACTCATAAATATTAAACTCATGGAGACATCTAACAACAAAGGAGGTGGCAGAAAGGCCAGAACTCGCAAAGAATTAGCTGAAGAACTGGGAATTTCTGTTTCTACGCTTTGGAGAGTCCTAAAAAAAAGTAAACTGGATATACCACCGGGATTGATCTATCCTTCAATGGTGGAGGAAATTCTCAAAAGGTTGAAGAAGAAGTGAAATGGATCTTCTCTCTTTCCAATCGGATGGCCATCAGACACTCATCTGACTTTTGTCAGTGAAATCATCTGTATGTAGCTTAGTCGAAAAATTTTTTAATTTGATGGTATTCATGGCTTTATAAGTTTAAAGCTGTATGAAGAAATCAGATTCACAATCATTGAGAGCGGGTTCGGGAATTTCTGCAGGAAGTAAAAAAGAGGTGTTTTTGCACGTGTTTTTACATTTTGGGGTGAATATAGCCACTACTACGTGAGTGAAAAAAGGTGAAAATCTGTGTGAAGAGAACTTTTGGGGGCTTGTGGAAAAAATCCTGAATATGTGTTAAAGTGATGGAATTCTGCTTGGTAGAGTGAGATTCAGCGTGGATGCATCTGCATTGAAATTCGCGTGCAACAGCGCGGATTTCAATGTGGGTGTGTAGAAGTTGTGTAAGCTTTTACATTCTGTTAATTTACCCTTGCAAATTCCACCAAACTCTGCTACATTTGCGAGAGTTCGGTAGATACCAACGTATGTATTGCGGGTGTAGCTCAGTTGGTAGAGCATCAGCTTCCCAAGCTGAGGGTCGCGAGTTCGAATCTCGTCACCCGCTCCAAAGCTTGACCATAACTGGTCAGGCTTTTGTGTTTTGGACGAATTCGGATCGTGAGTTCGGACCTCGTCGTCTGCTCCAAAGCCTAAACAGGTATAGTCGGACTTTGGCCTTGTAATACCTGAGTATACTCTCACACCACAGTTGTCTTTAGGGTGTATTCAGGATTTTGGGCTGGAAAAAAATGATTTATTTGTGCAGGTTGGCTTTTTGTAGGCGTATTGCCGATGCTGGCGGGCCAAAAAAGGTAAAAACCTGCATGTAGGAATGGTTTTGTGTTCAGTCGTAAAATCCCGAACACAATCACCGGCAGCCAATTGTCAAAAGCCGCCGTTGCTTGCTGTTTTGAAAGTAAAAAAAGACTACCTTTGAATCAAATAACTTTCTTTCACATGCATATCAAATTCACAGGTATACGGGCTGTTGGCCTGGTAGTTGCACTGGCATCACTGGCTGCCTGCCAGCCAAAGGAATCTAAAGAAGGTGGAGCGGCTGTAGCACAGCCGGCGGCAGCAGCGGCAGCCGGCTCCAAAATTGTATTCGTCTACGCAGATACGCTGCTGGCCAAATACAACTACTTTTCTGACAAACAGAAGGAACTGGAAGGGCGCCAAAAACAGGCTGAGGACCAGATTCAGGGACGACTCAAAGCACTGGAAAATGAGGTGATGGGTATTCAGCGCAAGGTACAGGACATGGCGCCCGCACAACTGGCCCAGGAGCAGGAACGCATCGGTCGCAAAGAACAGGAGATCATGCGCGAGCGTGACCGGCTGGGCAAAGCTTTGCTCGATGAAACGGAGCGGCTCAACAAGGAACTCGAAAAACGAATCAATGATGTACTTAAGGCCATTCGGGAGGAAAAAGGCTATGACTTTATCCTTAGCTACGGACCTGGCACGGGTGTTCTTATGGTAAACGACAGCCTCGATATTACCGATGAGGTGCTGCGTCGACTTAATGAAATTCAATAGCCGGACAGTGGCAACGGGCCTGCAGGGTCATGAGACACGCTTTGGAAGTACCAGTTACCAAAGCGTGTCCTAATTGAGTATTCTACTTTCCACTACCTCAATCCAACAATATGAATCGCTTCCTTTGGCTGGTAATTGGCCTGCTGCTCAGCCTGCAGACGGTTTTTTCCCAACAGCAAACGGCCGCTTTGCCGACCATCGCTGAGAAGACAAAAGATATGGAGCTGCTGCCAGGCTTCATCAATTGCTATCGGGACGCGCGCTCGGGGAAAATTTTTGCAGAAATCAGTCGCTGGGGGGAAGAATTTATGTACGTCAACAGCCTGGCAGCGGGTGTGGGATCTAATGATATTGGACTGGATCGTAATCAGTTGGGAGGCGATCGGGTGGTCAAATTTGTACGCTCAGGTCCCAAAGTGCTGCTCTTACAGCCCAACCAACAGTACCGCGCGGTATCGGACAATATCGAGGAGCGCAGAGCAGTGGAGGAGGCCTTTGCTCAATCAGTACTTGCGGGCTTCAAGCTCGAGGCTGCGGAGGGAGAGCGGGGGCTGATTGATCTTACCTCTTTGCTGATGGCGGATGCACATGGGGTGGCCAACAGACTGAAGGCATCGCGACAAGGGGTGTATCGCATAGATGCAGATCGTTCTTTCATTATCATGGAAGAGGCCAAAAATTTTCCCGACAATACCGAGCTGGAAACCCTGCTGACTTTTAGCGGGGAGCCGCAGGGAGACTGGATTACGTCCGTTACCCCCAGCCCGGAGGCCGTGACGGTGCGGATGCATCACTCGTTTGTACGGCTACCGGATCTTGCTTATACGCCCAGGGTATACGATGCCCGTTCCGGCTATTTTCACATCGCTTTTTCCGATTATGCGAGCCCTATAGACCAGCCATTGGTGCGTCGGTATATACAGCGGCACCGGCTGGTGAAAAAAAATCCGGTGGCAGCAGTGAGCGATGCTGTAGAGCCCATCATCTATTATTTGGACAGAGGGGTTCCTGAACCAATACGCTCCGCCCTGATCGAAGGAGCTTCGTGGTGGGCAGAAGCCTTTGAAGCTGCGGGTTTCAGCAACGCGTTTCGGGTTGAAATGCTACCAGAGGGAGCCGATCCGCTGGATGTTCGCTACCACATGATCAACTGGACGCACAGGAGTACCCGGGGCTGGAGTTATGGCAGCACGGTGACAGATCCCCGTACCGGTGAAATCATCAAGGGACATGTGCTGCTGGGCAGCCTGCGCGTACGGCAGGATTTTCTCATCGCACAAGGATTGGTAGAGGCCTATGCCGAAGGCGAACAAGCAGATCCCCGCATACAGGAAATGGCCCTGGCAAGGTTGCGGCAATTGTCGGCTCACGAGGTAGGCCACACACTCGGCCTTGCACACAATTTTGCTGCCAGCCACAACGAACTTGCATCGGTCATGGATTATCCGCACCCGTTTTTTCAGTTAAAAGCCGGGGTAATCGATTTTTCACAGGTCTATGATACCGGTATCGGGTTGTGGGACAAACAAGCGATACGCTACGGGTATGCACAGTTTGCCGATGCAGATAATGAAGCCAAAGGACTCGCAGCCATTCTGGCGGAGAATGATTCTTTGGGATTGCTCTACCTGAGCGATGCAGATGCAAGACCGCTGGCCTCAGCCCATCCTCATGCTCATCTGTGGGACAATGGTTCGTCGGCAATTGACGAACTGAAGCGGCTCATCGGCCTGCGGCGGGTAGCACTGCAGCGGTTTGGTGAAAAAAACCTGGCGCCGGGCATGCCTATGTCTGAACTGGAGACTGTATTGGTACCACTCTATCTCATGCATCGATACCAAACGGAGGCAGTCTCCAAATATCTGGGAGGTGTTGACTATCGCTATGGGGTCCGGGGCGATGGAGGTCCGGGGCCGCAGCCAGTTGCAGACGCACTACAGCGCGAGGCACTTGCGCATTTGCTGGTTACCATAGATGCTGATTTTTTAAAAATTCCCCCCTCCGTGGTCGCCCTCATACCGCCCGTTGCCTACGGCTATGAGCGAGGCAGGGAACATTTTCCACGACATACAGGCGTAGCCTTCGACCCTCTTGGAGCAGCAGAAGCTGCTGCCGATTTAACCCTTTCGGCCATACTCCAGCCACAACGTCTGGCAAGGATTAACTATCAGCAAAGCCAGCAGCCCGATCGACTTTCTGTTGCAGAACTGTTGCGGCAGCTTACAAGGTTTGCTGCTCAGCAAGCTGGTCGTACCGAATCGGAGAGTGCAGCCGTCGCATGGACGGTCGAAAAACGTCTGCTACTGCACCTGATTCGGCTTGCTTCCGATCAATCAGTTCATCCACAGGTGGCAGGCGCGGCACAGTATGAGTTGCAGAATTTCCGGCGCCACCTGCGGGAATTTCGTTTGCCGGAAAGAGGTGTTCGCCATGTGCCCGACGGACTGCTGGTGCATCTCACGTATTTGCAAGATCAATTGGATCGCTACCAACAAAATCCGGAGGAGTACAAGCTGCCTCCAGCACCTCGACTACCGGATGGCGCACCGATTGGTTGCGGTGAACATTAAGAACTGTTTATGGACTTTTGCCGGCGGCAAAAAATCCATGAACCGTGCTAATCATCAACAATTATCTGTTTGCCTGTCTGTATCACAATCTATAGGACGACAGTGAAGTACACAATGCAATACCATGGTGTATGAAAACTAAAGATAAGGCGGCTCGCTTGCTGATGGTTTTTGCCCTGGCAGTAATGCTACTCAACTATCCGTTATTGGGGTTAGTGGGACGGGATGTATTGGTAGGAGGTATACCGCAGTTGTATGCCTACTTGTTTTGGGTCTGGCTGCTGCTGATTATCCTGACGGCCGCGCTGGTGTCCGGGAGGGGTAGCGCTGAGTCTTTTGATGACAATAATGAACTGTAGCCATTGCACCCAATTTCAGGTGCAGCCTAATCAACGAACAGTTGTCAGCTTATGACCGAAGGCTTTGTTATCGGCATTTTTTTGGCATATCTCGCCTTCCTTTTTGGTATCGCGTGGTTGGGAGACCGCCGTGCCAACTGGGTCAATCACTCTGTGGTATACTCACTTTCTCTAGCCGTGTACTGTACCGCCTGGACGTTTTTTGGCAGCGTCGGCAGAGCAGCAACATCAGGCATAGCTTTTCTGCCCATTTACCTTGGACCTACCATAGCTGCTCCTGTCTGGATACTGATTTTGCGGAAAATCATAGTCGTGAGCAAAAGCCTTCGGCTTACCTCGGTGTCCGACTTTATTTCCAGCCGCTACGGCAAAAGTACGTGGTTGGGTGTGTTAGCAACCAGCCTTACAGTGCTTGGTATTATTCCTTACATATCTATACAACTGAAGGCCATCGCGAGTGGTTTTGATGTGCTGATCAGCAATCCATCAGTAGCAGTTAATCAGGGGAATGAGTCTTTTTACGCAGAAACTTCGTTTTACATCACTATTTTTCTGGCGGTCTTCGCTATATTATTCGGTACGCGACACCTCGACCCCAACGAGCGGCATGAGGGATTGGTAGCTGCTATAGCATTTGAGTCTGTGCTAAAACTCATGGCCTTTTTGGCCGTGGGGATTTACGTGACCTATGGATTGTTTGATGGTTTTGGGGATCTATTCTCCAAAGGCCGCGAAAATCCTGATATCGCGGGATTGTTTTCGCTGGAAGGAGCAGGAATGGATGCCTGGCACTGGTTTTGGCTGAATTTTATCTCGCTCTTTGCCGTGCTGCTATTGCCGAGGCAGTTTCATATGGCGGTAGTTGAAAACGTCAATACAGATCATGTAGCCAAAGCAAGCTGGCTATTTCCGCTCTATCTATTGTTGATTAATTTGTTTGTACTGCCGATTGCAGTTGCAGGCTTGTTGTTGTTTCCGGATGGCAGTGTGGAACCAGACACCTTTGTGTTGGCGTTGCCCTTAGCCACAGGTCAGTCATGGCTGGCACTATTGGTGGCTATCGGTGGATTCTCCGCTGCTACCAGTATGGTGGTTGTCGCAACGATCGCACTGAGTATCATGATTTCAAATAATTTGGTACTGCCTTTTCTTCTCAATCGGGAGGTTGTTCAGCCTTCACAGCACAATATCACAGAGCGTCTGCTTGGTATACGCCGGCTGAGCATTATCGTCGTGTTGCTGATGGCGTATGGCTACTACAAACTTGTAGGCGAAAACTATTCATTGGTGTCCATTGGACTGATTTCTTTTACAGCTGTAGCACAGTTTATTCCGGCTGTTCTGGCGGGGCTCTATTGGAAAAGGGCTACCAAGATGGGGGTATATACAGGTTTAATTGCGGGTTTTTTAATCTGGAGTTACACACTGCCTCTGCCTACGTTGGCCAATAACAGCGAATGGATGCGTACGCTGGTAAACGAAGGTGCTTTTGGGCTCAGTTGGCTGAGACCCTATGCGCTGCTGGGCATGCTGGATGCCGACCCAATCACGCATTCGGCCTTTTGGAGCTTAACAGTCAATGCTTTTTTGCTGGTTGTCGTCTCTTTGTACACGCATCAAAGTCCGCTGGAAATTAGTCAGGCCAATTTTTTTGTGGATATCTACAAATACCGCTCAGGGACTATTGAGCGCGATCTTTTGCGCCGACAGGCACCGGTATCTGACATCCGTATGTTGCTGTCGCGCTTTCTGGGGGAAGAACGTAGTGAGGGGCTGCTGAAATTGTTCGGGCAACTATACGCTGTCGATATCAATAAGGAACGGGTAGCGGGTGCAACACTGGTCAATTTTGCCGAAACGCAGCTGGCGGGGGCCATAGGGGCTGCTTCCGCAAAAATTATCATCAGCTCAGTTGCTAAAGAGGATCCTATAAGTCTGGAGGAGGTGCTCGGGCTGCTGGACCAGACCCAGGAAATTATTAGATATAGTCGCGAACTTGAGCAAAAATCGGCAGAATTGGAGCAGCTAACTACACAACTGCAGCACGCCAACGACAGGCTCAAGGAGCTGGATTTGCTCAAGGCAGATTTTATCACTACCGTAACGCATGAGCTTCGTACGCCGATCACTTCTATCAAAGCATTGGCAAATATTCTTAATGACAATGACGACCTGCCAGAAATGCGCAGGAAGCAGTTCCTTCAGGTGATCATCAGCGAAAGTGAGCGTATCACCCGCCTGATCAATCAGGTGCTCGACCTCGAACGCCTGCAGTCGGTGGATGCAGATTGGGAGCTGCAGACCGTTGATTTGCTGGATCTGGCAGAAGCAGCTCTCCGGGGTATTTCGGGGCTGATGGAGGAGAGAGGAATTACCTGCGAGTACAGCCTGCCACCCTTGACATCGGTTGAGGTGGCTGGTAATCGCGATCGGCTTATGCAGGTGATTGTCAATCTGCTGTCCAATGCAGTCAAATTTTGCCCTCCCACGCAGGGGCATATCCGGCTGTTGTTGCATGCGAAAGAGGACGTGGCAGTACTGGAAATAATCGATAATGGTCCGGGTATCCCTGCCGAACAGGCAGATTTTATTTTTGAAAAATTTACACAAATTAGCGACATCAGTCGTGGCAAACCCTCCGGGAGCGGACTCGGGCTTTTCATCAGCCGACTCATCGTCCAACGACATGCTGGTACGCTCAGCCTCGCCAATGGACTCTACACAGGGGCTCATTTTATCGTCAGACTGCCTTTATTGCGCACTGTACAGGGTTGAACCTGCCGGGACAGTGCTGTTGGTGATGACCGTAGTGTGACTTTCGTTACACAGATCATTGGCCGAAATGCAGAGCTTTGTACCTGTACACGTATTTAGCAGGGGGTGAATTGCTCCGAACGGGTTTTTGCGCTACAGCCATTTTTGACTGCATAGCTAAAACAGTGCTTCGGGCTGCACGGTATTGGTCTGAATAGCTACAGCGTTTTGGAAATTGTACTGTGATGCAATGCATGGATAAACCCCAACAATCTGAAGCACAATCCGCCCTGAAAATTTACGAAAAAACTTCGTTTTGATCACTGGCGGAAAATCCCTCAATGATGGTGCTGCACATTGACTGTTGTTTGAATTTGTCAAAACTAATTGTTGTCGTATCATGAAAAGGCTAATCTTTTTGCTGCCCCTATTCGCATTTTGGCTACTGCCTGGCTGTGAAAACCCGACTGCTGCGACCCATTCAGCAGATGAGCAGGCTAATGCGCAAGTAGGATTTTCACTGCTGGAGTCCAACTGCTCGTCATGCCATGCGGTGAATCCTGCGGCAGAGAGCAAGGTTGCACCTTCATTGGCGGCGGTGAAAAAGGCTTATATGGCAGCCGGCGGCAGCCGTGCTGATTTTATCAGTGCTTTTGCAGGTTTTTTAAAAAACCCCTCCGCCCAAACGGCTAAAATGCCGGAAGCGGTAGATAAGTACGGCCTGATGCCTAAAATGGGTTTTAGTGATGCACAGCTGGAGGCTGTTGCTGCTTATGTATACGACCAGGACGTTGAAACACCTGAATGGGCAGCGCAGCAGTATCCGCTTGAAAAAATAAAATGGTCATCGGTCAATGCACAGGGTGATATCTCCTGGATCGACAGGGGGAGCCAACTGGCTATGGCAACAAAGTCGGTGCTGGGCAAAAATCTGCTCGAAGCAATCAATCGGGAAGGTAGCGCGGGCGCACTAACTTTTTGTAACACCCGGGCGATCCCGCTGACTGACAGCATGAGCATCGCGCTGGGGGCTCGCATCAGGCGGGTGTCCGATCAGGCAAGAAATCCGGGCAATCGCGCTGGCGAAGAAGAGCTTTCTTATATTAGACAGGCGAAGGAACAACTGCGCAACGGTCAGGAACCCAAACCGGCGATACATTTACAAGAAGGGCTGGCTATTGGTTATTATCCAATCACAACCAATAAAATGTGCTTACAGTGTCACGGCCAACCCGGCAAGGATATCAGCGATGATACGCAGAAAGCGATCAGTCGCCTGTATCCGGAAGACCAGGCTGTAGGTTATGGCGAAAATGCCCTGCGGGGTATTTTTGTGGTAGAAATGAAGCGTAATTAGGCTGGTAAAATACCATCTTACCCGCCCGGCCAGCATGAGCCGAGGAGGAAATTGGAGGTATGGACGTTATTTTATCCGAAAATTATGCTGGTTTTACTACTTTAGTCCCAAAATGAATACCATGCGCAAAATTTTTTCTGTCGCCATGCTGGCCACTGGCCTGGCGGGTGGACTTAGTGCTCAAATTACGGATCCTAAGGCTACAGAAGTATGGGAACCCGTACCCAGAATCGTTCAGCCGGGTGTGGCCGGCGCACCTCCTTCCGACGCAATCGTTCTTTTTGACGGCAAAGATTTGTCTCAATGGCAACACTCGGGCGGAAAGCAATCTGCCTGGTCGGTTCAGGAGGGGTATATGACAGTCGTGAAGGGTAGCGGTGATATCGAGACCAAGCGCTCTTTTGGCGATTGTCAGCTACACCTCGAGTTTCGATCTCCTGCGGTCGTGACAGGGGAAGGGCAATTTAGGGGTAATAGCGGCGTGTTTTTCCAAAATCGCTACGAGGTGCAGGTGCTGGATAACTATAATAATACAACTTATCCTAATGGTCAGGTGGGGGCTGTCTACAAGCAACACATTCCGCTGGTCAACCCTATGCGCCCCCCGGGGGAATGGAATATATACGATATTATCTTTACCGCCCCCCGATTTAATAGCGATGGTATCCGACTGAGTCCTGGCTATTTGACTGTCATCCTTAATGGGGTACTGGTGCAGAATCATGTAGAGATTCAGGGTACAACAGAATACATCGGATTGCCAAAGAACATTGCTCACGGGCCCGCTCCTCTGCGTTTGCAGGATCACGGTGATCCGGTTAGCTTTCGAAATATCTGGATTCGGGAGCTTTAGCGCATAGTTGCGCTCTCTCGCCAGGCTCAGGATAGTCCTTTTTCAAAGGTTTTACCTTTTCGGTCATTTGGCATCGTGCATGATTCGTCAGAAACATACGAACAAAACCTTCTTTTGCCTCCTGCGGAAGTTGCCGTATCTGCAATTAATAACCACGGCTTGTCTTCACACGCTAATGAACCGAACCGCCTCTTGCGGCTGGTTTTTGGTGAAAAGCTAAGAGCCTCAGCACAGCCTGCTTCCTGCCGGTCTCAGCCGGCAGGAGGCAGGCTGTGTTGACTATTTGCTCAGATTTATGTTTAAATATTTTATTTTGTAAACGAAATGTAAATAGAATTTAATTTTAAAAAACACCATCCTTTAATTAGGTCTTTCAAGGGTTAGTATATAATTACAGAAACAAAAGTGTAGGCAGTAGTATTAAATTGTTGCTATTTATTGATAATCAATTGCATAAAACCACAAAATAAAATATCTTTGCATCTTAGTGTAATAATTACACTTAATGACTTATTTTTGTATTAACCCAAGGCAAAAGAAAATGATCACAAAACAGTATTCCAAAACCAAGCCGGTATGCAAGGTAACTTTCAGTGTACCACTCGTGCAGGCTGGTGAGCAGGCTGATCTGCGCGTGCTCGGCGATTTCAATCAGTGGAACTGGGAGCAGGCGTTAAAGCTTGCTGCAGGCAAGGATGCATATCAGGGCGCACTGGAACTGGCTGCCGGCCAGTCGTATGAGTTTCGCTATCTGGTAGATGGACAGCGTTGGCTCAATGAAGAAGCGGCCGACGGCTACGTAGCTACACCTTATTTTAGCCACAACTGCCTGCTGCAACTTGATGCAGCTGTTGCTGCGCCGACAGTCAAGCAGCCCAAAGCGACGACTTCCCGCGCTAAACAGCCGGCTGTTAAGGCAGCTCCTGCTGAGGTGATGGTTGATGACCTGACTCGTATCAAGGGAGTTGATTCCCAGATGGCAGCGCTGTTGGTCGCTGCAGGTATCGATACCTTCGATGCATTGGCCAAAGCTAAGCCGGCAGCGCTGAAAGCGGTGTTGGTGGCAGCTGGCCTGAATGTTAAGACGTATGATCCTGCAAGCTGGACAAAGCAGGCTAAACTGATTGTAGCCGGGGCATAAGAAAACAGGATACTTATAAGGCGAGCTAGTAAGGGGCAAGGCGAAAATGCAGCTGCCACAGGCCCCGCGCTGGCGCAAAAGCTATAAAATGCGGCGGCATGGGCGGCTACTGCCTGCCCTTGCGCCGCTTTTTTGTAAACGGCCAGCTTCCGGCCGGTACAGCCCTTTTTCATCAACCTACACGTTTAGGCAACCAAAATCCGTATTTATTGCCTAAATTGCCCCCTCGTAGCGTAAATGCGTATTGCCATGGTCAAGCAATTTTCTCTGTTTTCCGATTTTGATATATCTCTCTTTAAATCAGGCAAGCACTTTCGCCTGTATGAAAAACTGGGTAGTCACAGCGTCGAAGTAGACGGTGTGTGGGGCTATGTATTTGCCGTCTGGGCACCCAATGCCAAGGCCGTCTCGGTCGTTGGCAATTTCAACGGCTGGAATCATGCCACTCACGCTCTTATGCCTCGCTGGGATGGGTCCGGCATTTGGGAGGGATTCATCCCGGGGATTAAAAAAGGGGAACTTTACAAATATGCTATTCATGCCCGCGATGGTCGAAGGCTCGAAAAAACGGATCCATTTGCAAAATTTTGTGAAATTCCGCCCAATACGGCTTCTGTCACATGGGATGAGTACTACGATTGGCAGGATGGTGAGTGGATGAGCAACCGGAAAAATACCAACGGACTGGACAAGCCTTTTTCTGTCTATGAGGTGCATCTGGGCTCATGGAGAAAAAAGGAGGGAGGACTGGCTTCACTGAGCTATCGAGAGCTGGCAACAGCGTTGGTAGACTACGTAAAGGAGATGGGGTTCACACATGTCGAACTGCTTCCGGTGATGGAGCATCCTTATTTCCCAAGTTGGGGCTACCAGATTACAGGCTATTTCGCACCAAGCAGTCGCTTTGGACTGCCCGAAGATTTCAAATTTTTGGTTGATAGCCTGCACCAGGCAGGTATCGGCCTGATTCTCGATTGGGTACCCAGCCATTTCCCCAATGATGCGCATGGGCTGGCAGATTTCGATGGCACGCATCTGTATGATCATGCTGATCCCCGACAGGGTTTTCATCCTGACTGGAAGAGCTGTATTTTCAATTACGGTCGCAATGAGGTGCGATCTTTCCTGATCTCCAATGCTTTGTATTGGCTCGATAAATACCATATAGACGGACTTAGGGTGGATGCAGTGGCTTCCATGCTTTATCTCGATTACAGCCGCAAAGAGGGAGAGTGGATCCCTAACCGCTTCGGGGGCAATGAAAATCTCGAAGCCATTGCTTTCCTGCGTGAGTTCAACGAAACAGTATATTCTAATTTTCCGGATACGATTACCATTGCAGAAGAGTCAACTGCCTGGAGTGGTGTATCCAGACCCGTATACGCAGGGGGGCTGGGTTTTGGTCAAAAATGGATGATGGGCTGGATGCACGATACGCTCAATTATTTTAAAAATGACCCCATTAACAGAAAATATCACCACAATGCTATCACTTTCAGCATTGTGTACGCATTTACCGAAAACTTCATGTTGCCACTTTCACATGATGAGGTCGTTCACGGCAAAGGTCCGCTGATTGATCGCATGCCTGGTGACCAGTGGCAACGTATGGCCAATATGCGCCTGCTATATGGCTATATGTTTACGCATCCCGGGACTAAACTTTTGTTCATGGGAGGAGAGATTGCTCAAACTACCGAATGGAGTATTGAAAAGGGTGTCGACTGGGACCTGCTTTCACAAGCTCCGCACCAACAGCTGCAGGCTTGGGTAAAACAATTGAATACCTTCTACCGCACACAGTCCGCCTTGTTTGAACAGCAGTTTATCCATGGCGGATTCAGCTGGGTAGATCTTGGTGACTGGACAAATAGCGTGCTTTCCTACATACGCAGAGGGACACATACAGGTGACTTCCTGGTCGTTGTCTGCAATTTTACGCCGGTTGTGCGCCATGGTTACCGAATCGGGCTTCCCGAAGAGGGGGTATACACAGAAATTCTCAATAGTGATGACACGGTTTTTGGTGGCTCCGGAATCTCCAATGGCAAAGAAGCGCTCGCCAGCCAACCTGTTTTCTGCCACAACCAGAACCAAAGCCTCGAGTTTACCCTGCCTCCTTTGGCAGTAGTCGTATTTCAAAAAACTGGTGAACTGAAAAAAGGGAAAAAAACCGTCAAATCAGCTGCAAAGAGCAGCCGCAAAAAAGACTCGGCTGCAGAGATTGCCTGATGCCAAAAGCGTGTTGGGTAACGGCTGCCACAGACGATAACAGTTGTTTTGCCCCTTTGACGAAGAGGATGCTGCAGAACTGAAAACAGGGGGTGCCAGCCCGTGAGAGGGCTTAGTAGATTCGGTGAAAATGCCCGAACTCACCCCTCTCTGTCAATAAGTAATTTTTATAAGCCGTAGCCTGCTCCTGCGTTCACTGGGTATAACTACCTGTGAAGAAGATACCTGTGTCGCATCCCGGAATCGAAGCCTCAGATCGAGCTGTTCTGTACTAAAGAGGCTGATACGCTCCCAGTCACCTCTGGCATTGATCAGGTACTCACTCACCGTATTCTCAGATCGGATTTCGTCATTGTACAGCATCCGAAGCCTGCCGGCTGTCTTCATCAGGAAGAAAGATGAATAAATGGCATCATCATCCTGACTGTACTGCCTTTTGTGCAGGATACTCTGCCAGTGAAGACTGCCATCGGGATTGATGGCGGCAGCAACAATCTCTTCATAATAGTAATCTATCAATATGCGAAAACTGGCCTCGTTCATCATGCGGGCCGAGGGGCCCCGGCGTTCAATCTGCCGGTAACGCTCACCAACCAGCAGCACGCCTCCGTCGCGCCTGAGTACCAGGTCCCGCATGTGAATATCGAGCAGCCCCCGGCCGGGTTTATACTCTTTGCCGAGCAGGGTATTGAGAAAATTTGCCTCAAAGGGGATGAAAGACAGCTTATGCAGGGTGTCTGTTCTGACGGGAAGGTTGAGGCGAAAATACCCGTCGGCCTGCAGGTTGTTATCTATGCCAAAATAGCCTGCTGCAATAAACTGTTGATTGAGATTATCAATGTCAAACCTGACATCAAAGGTGAAGTGTCCCTGCATATCAACCCGCTGAACAATTACTTGTGGCCCTCCGTCATATGTGATGATCTCATAGTAGTGGAGATCCGTCCTTGCCCGAAAATTGTTGCGGTCTTTGACGAAAAACATCTTACCCCTGTCGTCAATCAGCATTGATGTAAACCCGGAGGCAGAATAGGGATCTTCAATAACAATACTCGTCTCCCAAAGCAGCGCCATTTGAGCAACATCGAATGCAAAGGCACGCAGTATACTGGCTTGTTCGTAATAGTAAAGCAAGGCTTTGCTTTGGTCTTCAGAAAAGACAACCGAAAAGCGTGGTGTGTTAAAAAGAAACCCCAGGTTGCGAATCGTAATGGAATCGATAAGATTACATCCCGGATTGTACTTGTGAGCCTTCAACAAAGTCATACCTTGCTGCCGGAAGTGGTAAAAAACGGTGAAATCATCCTCACCGGATGAAAGGCCAATTAGCCGGGGATTGCGACGGTCAAGGGCAATTTCCTTAGTCCACATCGTACGCAATTGCTGGTTGAAAGCCATCACCTCAAAGTAAGTAGACTGGTTGCGGAAAAGCAGCGTGTGATCGCCAAATTTGCCAATGATCTCGTAAGCGATGTCATTGCGCAGGACGATATCTTCCGACACCTGAATCTCCTGAGCTCCGACAGTAGCACAAATAATTAATAGTATTGCCAGACTAAGTTGGCGCATAAGCACTTTTTTTCAGATATGTATGCCTGTAAACTTACAGCAAAATCATATAACGTCCTATTTTTGCGGTCGTTTTGCTAAAGGCAGCTAATAATTATGAGCAACAGAAACAAACTGCAAAAGTTTGAGGAACTTAGAAGCTTTCCCAACTACTACCAGCATGAGGTCACGGGTGAGCCTTTACTAACAACAATCCACGAGCGTCGGCTCGCTATGAGAGGGCAATGGTCGCAGGTTCATTTTCATAATAATCAGCCGATCACGCTGGAACTGGCCTGCGGGCGAGGGGAATATGCAGTGGCTCTGGCTGCTCGCTATCCGGATACCAATTTTATTGGGGTGGATATCAAGGGTGCCCGTATTTGGCAGGGCGCCCGTCGGGCGATGGAGGCAGGACTTGCCAATATTGCTTTCCTGCGTACGCGCATAGAAATGATTAACCTCTTCTTCAAGGAGCAGGAGGTCAGCGAAATATGGATCACTTTCCCGGATCCTTTCCTGCGGCCTTCTAAGGCAGACCGCAGGCTTACCTCACCCCCCTTTCTCGCACGCTACCGGGCATTACTGAAACCCGGGGGGCTGATTCATCTCAAGACAGATGATCAGCAACTGTATGAATTTACGCTGGAAGTAGTAGGTCGCACAGCTGATGCCAAACTGCTGTATCACAATGATGATATTTATGCGGATACATTGCCGTTTGAGGAGCTTTCTGTCAGGACATACTATGAAAATATGCACCTGCAGGCAGGGAAATCTATTAAATATATACGGTTCTCGCTGGGATAATTTGCTACTTTTGTATGGCTAACTTGCTGCTTCCTGCATGGGTGTGCAGCGGTAGGCTTTCTTCGCCATAATTCTTTACGGTGCTTAGTATATTCAGAACTAACCAACTTTTTTTGAGCGTACTGCTGATTTTCTATGCAGGCATACTGCATCTGGCTCAGTTGTTCGTACCACTACAGGAGGTGGCTCCTCCTGCTGGTGTGCTAAGCCTGTATCTTTGGCCGTTGATTACCGGTTTTGGCTGGCTTCCGCCGATGCTCTCGCTGTTGTTGGTTTTTGCACAGGCTTGGGTGGCTAACATATATGTACATAGCAATCGGCTGTCACCAGAGATGAATCTGTTCCCGGGCTTATTTCTGATTTTGGCGGGCTCCATGGCACCGGATTTTCTCAGTCTGACTACTTATCATTTTGCGAATTTGTGTCTCCTCCTGTCATTGAATGCTATCACGAAAACCTATAAGACAGTCAACTGTGCCGATAGCATTTTCAACGCAGGTATGTGGGTGGGGTTGGCTACGCTTTTTGAACCTGCCTACCTATGGATGTTTATCCCTGTTGTGGCAGGCCTAAGTATTTTGCGTGCCAGAGAAATTCGGGAGCGCCTGATGGCAATCACTGGCTTGCTGTCTCCGCTGCTGATCATGGGTTTTATCTACCTGTGGTACGGGCAATGGGATGCGTTTGTCAATATTCAGTTTTCAATGGCTTTTCGGCTTATAGAGCTGATGCAATGGTCCGGAACATTCCAGGACGTTATGGTGCTGGGATTGCTTTTGTGTACACTGCTGGTTGTGCTGTTGCGGTACGGGCGTTATCAGTACAAAATGGTCATCGATGTACAGAAGAAGATAGACCTGATTTTTTGGTATCTGCTGGCAGGAGGGCTGTCTGTCCTCACGGCGGGTGACCTTCAGTTGCTCAACTGGCTGATCGTCCTGATTCCAACAGGTATTCTGTTGGGACTGCTGTTTACGTATACGTCCGCAAGGATAGCAGAGTCTGTACACTTGGTCTGGCTGGCACTTGTGTTGTTTATTCAGTTTTTGCCTGTTATGCAGTAGCAGTCTGCTGATGCCAACTGCACAATGCGGTTTATCAGCTTCGATACATGACAGCATCACCTTGCCAATTACAACTTGTTTGAAACACAAAGACCGAAGTGCTCCTGAGTATTATTGCCGGCACCGGATGTCTGAAAAAAATGAAAATCTGCGAAAAGGACCTGTCCCGGGCTCCGGTAGAAATTTCAGGGCAAGCCCTAACGCCACCTGTACACGGCTGCATACAATTTCTTACCCAGGCGTTCAACGGCCTTTTGGTGTCGGCGGTGCGAAGCCGTACTGGGGTTGAGCCATTGTCCTATGAAGAAGCTGGCATTGTTGAATGCGACGGCTGTTGGAAAGGGAGGCTGTACGTCTTCCCAACGGGCATCGCCAAGAATCAGCGCCTCTGCGCCTGAGTAGTCGCCCGGATCAGTATAGCCTATCCGAAGGCTCAAAAAGCCGCTCTCGGGTAAGCTCTTATCGGAGATTGACCGGAGAGAATCGTCGACAAAGTGGCCGATCAGCCGACCTGCCAGGAGGTGACTGACAGCAGTATCATACAGAAATTGTACTGGGGTCAGTTCGTAGTATTGGCGAAAGGCACGTATGAGGCTCAAATTGCTTTCACGGTTCTCCTGCTCGAGCTTGTTAATGTTGTTTGTCAGACGTTGCTTTGTGAGTTCATTAAGCTGCGCGGTGTCCCGGAAAGTACGCATAGCTTCGATTTTATTCCGCTGACTGGGCAGGCGTACAATCAGTCCGCCCTGTTGAAGGGCAGTGGCATAGCCGCTGGCCAACGATTGCAAATCCTCAGCTGTTTGTGCGTATACAGAAGTTGATAAGCTCATTATTATACATAATATACAAATGCTTGTTGCTTTCATGATACAGTAAGTTTTTGTAATTCGATCGTGCTGTGATAATTTTGATACAAAATCCAGCCCGGCAATGTTCGGTCTTTTTTGCAGATCATTTGACCTGATTCGCCGCAAAGGTCAAAAATCGCACCTAATTCGGTTTGTTTATCAAACAATATTCTTAGACACTTTTTTCTATAAGGAACAAAAATGAATTTACTATGCTCCAACCGGGGATTGATGCCATCAATGAACAAATCTATCGCGATAGCGAACCTATAGAGCGTATTCGCCTGTCGACAGCCTCCATTATCGTTGGTCAGCAAGCAATGCTGGAACGATTGCTGCTGGGCTTGCTGACTAAGGGTCATATTTTGCTGGAAGGATTGCCCGGTCTGGCTAAAACATTGGCCATTAAAACCCTGGCCAGTTCTGTGGATGCTTCTTTTAGCCGGATCCAGTTCACACCGGATTTATTGCCGGCCGATATCATCGGAACGATGGTCTACAACCCGGGTCTCAATAATTTTTCTGTTCGCAAAGGGCCTGTATTCGCCAATTTTATTCTGGCAGATGAAATCAATCGTGCACCGGCCAAGGTACAGAGCGCCCTGCTTGAGGCCATGCAGGAGCGTCAGGTGACTATTGGCAGTGAGACCTTTAAATTAGAGGAGCCCTTTTTGGTGCTGGCAACGCAAAATCCGGTAGAACAGGAAGGTACATATCCGTTGCCGGAGGCACAGGTCGACCGTTTCATGCTCAAAGTTAAGGTCGGATATCCTTCCAAAGAGGAAGAGCGGGAAATTGTACGCCGGAACCTGGACGATTCGGTTAATGCTCCGGTCCGGCCCGTGGTGACTCCTGCCGATATCCTGCGGGCCCGGGAAGCGGTAAAAAAAGTGTATATAGACGAAAAAATGGAGCGATACCTGATCGATATTGTCTTTGCTACTCGCCATCCGGAGACTTTTGGCCTCGGCAAATGGCGGCAGTACATCAGCTATGGCGCTTCGCCGCGTGCCAGTATTAATCTCGCACTTGCTGCCAGGGCTATGGCTTTCCTACAGCGGCGTGGTTATGTCATTCCCGATGATGTGCGTGCCGTCTGTGAAGACGTCCTTCGTCATCGCATCGGTCTTACCTATGAAGCTGAGGCCGAAAATATTCGTCAGGAGACCATCATCGGCCAAATCCTCGCTGCCGTAGAAGTGCCATAGTGCGTTTTCGCAAATTTTCTGCAAGAAGTAAAAATGATTTTTTGCGCCTTATCAGGTTGTTGGGGCAGCATAGCCGGCACTGCCTGACCAAAATGAATAAACCCGCACAAAGAGAATCATTTTGAGCTCGCGGAGAAAATTCCTGATTTGAGGTAACAGTTACAGAAATTATAGCCATGGAAACTACGGAGCTGCTGCGTAAGGTAAGAAAGATTGAAATCAAAACGAGGGGCCTCAGCCGGCGTATTTTTGCGGGAGAGTATCACAGCGCTTTCAAAGGCCGGGGTATGTCGTTCAGCGAGGTACGCGAATACCAGTACGGCGACGATGTACGCAATATTGACTGGAATGTGACGGCCCGCTCAGGGCATCCGCATGTAAAAGTATTTGAAGAGGAAAGGGAGCTCACCATGCTTTTGCTGGTAGATGCCAGCCAGTCGGTCTTCTTTGGGGCTTCCGGGCAGACGAAACAAGAGCTTATTGCCGAACTTTGTGCCGTGCTGGCTTTTTCTGCTGCCAATAACAACGACAAAGTTGGCCTGCTTCTCTTTTCCGATCGCGTTGAGGGATACTTAGCTCCGCAAAAGGGCAGAAATCACATTCTCCGGATCATAGAAACACTGGTAAACTTTCGGCCGACTGGCCGGGGCACCAATCTCAAGCTGGCCCTGGAGTACTTTCAGCAGCTGGTTAAGCGAAGGTGTATCTGTTTTCTGTTATCTGATTTCTGGGGACAAGATTACGAACAACCATTGCGTATTGCTGCTCGCCGCCACGATCTCGTCGCCTTGCACGTACATGATTCGCTCGAGGCTTCCCTGCCGGATATAGGCCTCGTTTGCATGCGTGATGCCGAGACCGGACAGCTTGTATGGATAGATACAGCCGATGTTGCAACACGCAATGCATTTCGCCACCGTTTCGAACAGCACCGCCAGTTTTGCCGGCACTTCTTCCCCCGACAGGGAGCCGACTATCTGTCAGTACGGACAGGGGAGGATTATGCGCTGGCTTTGCACCAATTTTTCCTGAAAAGAATGTAAACCATGAGGCACCTGGAAAAAATTGTTTGTTGCTGTATGTTGCTTCTCATTGGCCTGGGGTGTATGCCTGCGCAAGGACAGCCAACTTTTTCAGCTTCGCTGGAAAAGTCTTCTATTCAGTTGGGGGATTCTGTTGTGTTGACTATACGGCTGTCGATGCCTGCCTCTGATGAGTTTAAATATATGAATTTCAGTGTATTGGATACCATAGGAGGGCTGGAACGCCTCCGCGTATCGGCTATGAAAAGGGAAATGACAGATTCCCTGCTGGCATACAATCAGTCGATAGTATTGTTGGGACTGGACACTGGAAGCTTCACCATCCCTCCACTACAGGCAGGGCTTGCCAGCGGTGAAATATTGTACAGCACCGCCTTGAATCTGGTAGTGACCAGGCTGCCACTGGAAGCGGGCGCCGCTTTGGCTCCTGTCAAAGACATCCTGGAGGAGGAAGCCTGGTGGTCAGATTATTTTCCCTCCTGGTTACTACTGCTTTTCTTGGCCCTGCTGCTGGCAGCAGGCTGGTGGTTTTGGCAAAAATACAGGCGAAAAAAATCGACCCTGCCAGCGCCACCGGCGCTTTCGGCAGCGGACGTCGCTCGCGTAAAACTCAGTCGCCTGCAGCCTGCGCAGGCGTCGGCATCAGCAGCAGGCAGGGAAGCTTTTTACGAGGAACTCACCTACATTCTTCGCGAATATATTGAAGGGCAGTGGGGGTTTCAGGCTTTAGAGTCTACAAGTCGCGATATTGAAGGTTGGCTGCAGCAGCAGCCTTTCTGTGCACCCTTTGTGCTTGATTTGACAAAGATGCTTCAGAAGGCCGACCTGATCAAGTTTGCACAAGCAGCACCCGAGGTAGAGCCTGCTGAAGATTACTCACTGGTAGCCGGTTTTGTCGAAAAAACAGCCCTTCAGCGGGCTGCAATCGCTTCCGGGCTATGAATTTATTCAATCTGATGGCATTATCTTTCGCGCATCCGCTGTTTTTACTGCTACTGCTGTTGATACCGCTGCTGGGCTGGTGGCATCGCCGGCAGAAATCTCCGCCGGCGGCGCTGCGTATGTCTTCACTCGCAGGCATAAGGGGCGAAAGGAGTTGGCGACAGCGGCTGTACGCCTGGCTTCCCTGGTTGCAGCTGTTGACGTTTATCTGCCTGATCGTTGCGTTGGCAAGGCCCCGGCTCGATCTGCGGGAAGAGGTGGTGAATGGAGAAGGAATTGATATAATTATGGCCATCGACTTGTCAAGTAGTATGCTGGCACGTGATTTTACGCCTAACCGGCTGGAAGTGGCCAAAGCGCTGGCAGCTGATTTTGTGCGTAAACGCCGGCAGGACCGGCTGGGGCTTGTTGTTTTTGCAGGGGAGGCATTTACGCAGTGTCCGCTGACAACTGATCACAATATATTGATCAATTACTTATCCGGACTCAGCTGCGGGGACCTCAAAGATGGTACGGCTATCGGTACGGGACTTGCAACGGCAGTCAACCGCCTTAAGGAGAGCAAAGCAAAGAGTAAAGTGATTATTCTGCTGACCGACGGGGTCAACAATGCCGGTTATCATCAGCCGGAAGTAGCGGCACAGTTGGCCAAAGCGCTGGGTATAAGAGTGTATACTATAGGCATCGGCGCTACAGGTGAAGCCATGGTGCCGCTCGACCGCACGTTCGATGGCCAGTACTTGTTTGGGATGGCACAAGTAGAAATCGATGAAGAATTGTTGCGGCTAATCGCCTCAATGACGCAGGGGCGCTACTACCGGGCTACTTCTGCAGCTGCGCTGGCAGAAATTTATGCGGCTATCGATCAGCTGGAAAAATCATCTTTCGAGCTGACGGTTGTCAAGCGGTTTGAGGAGTTGTACAGGGACTTCGTGTATGCTGCTGTATCGTTTTTACTGATCGCGCTCTTGCTTCGTTATGGGGTGATCCGCGTTCTTTCTTAACCTAATTATTTTGCCCGGACAGGGGTTTAACAAGCTAAAGCATGGAGGCTTTTCGTATTGAACAACCACAATTGCTCTGGAGCTTGCTGCTGTTGCCGGCAGTAGGCCTGCTGTTGTTGTACTGGTGGCGGTATCGACAGCGCATGCTGGCACGCCTGAGTGACCCTGCTGCACTGGCACAGCTCATACCCGATTTGCCGGCGGCTGGCCACTACCTTAAGCGTGGGCTACTGCTGTCCGGCGCATTACTGGCACTGGGTATCGCTTTGTCAAATCCGCAGATGGGCGTGCGGGAGACGAGTGTCAAACGAACAGGGATAGACCTGTTTATTGCACTGGATATTTCCCGAAGCATGCTGGCAGCCGATTTTCCACCCAATCGACTGGAAAGAGCTAAGCGATTGGTTTCCAGTCTGGTAAAGGAATTGGCCAACCACAACATAGGGCTCATTCTCTTCACTTGTGATGCCTTTGTAGCTGTCCCGCTAACAACTGATTATCAGTTTATTAAATTGGCGCTGCGCACGGCTGATCCCGAGCAGACAAATATACAGGGCACGGATTTGTCTAGTCCGCTGGCCAGGGCAATGGCGTCTTTTCCGGCCAATAGCCGCCATCATCGCGCTATACTACTCATCTCTGATGGTGAAGGTGAAGGTAGTAGCGCCATTCGGGAGGCTCAAAAAGCGCAAGAGGAGGGAACTTATGTTTTTTCAGTAGCGACGGGTAGAACTGAGGGGGCTTATATCCCACTGCTCAGTGGCGGAGGCTATCTTACCGACGGGACAGGAAGACCGGTGCGTTCGATTCCGGATATACAGTTGCTTCGGGATATTGCTTCGGCGGGACAGGGTGCCTGTTACACGCTCGATACCGATATGGATGCGGTGGTAAATGATCTTAGTGCGCGCATCAATGCAGTCTCAAAGCGTAGCTTTGAGTCGAGAACCTACGCAGACTATGAAAGTTATTTCCAGTGGTTTATTGGTCTTGCTTTGCTGCTGTTGGCTGCAGACTGGTTTGTTGCCGCTGGCGCATGGCCTCGTAAAGCATAATGCCGGCGGCAACACTTACATTGAAGGAGTTGAGGCTGCCGGCCTGGGGGATTTTGAACCGAAGGTCTGCAGCGCGTGCAATGGCGGGATTAATGCCCTCACCTTCAGCACCCAGCACAAAAGCTACTGGCTGGGACAAATCCAGCTCGTGAAGGTAGTGACTTGCCTTGAGATCGCTGGCCAGTACCTGCACACCACTTTCCTGTAAGTAGGAGATAGCCGCAGCAATACTAGATTCTCTGCACACAGGCAGCCGCGAGAGCGCACCTGCTGAGGTTTTTACAGCCTCCGGATTGATGGCACCGCTGCCTTTCATGGGGGTGACCAGTGTCTGCGCTCCGCATACTTCTGCTGAGCGGGCAATGGCACCGATATTGCGCACGTCCGTGACTCCGTCAAGCAACAGCAGCAGGGGCGTATCACCCTGCTCATACACGCCCGGGAGTACGTCTGACAACTGGTGATAACGTATAGCGCCCAACATGGCTACAACCCCCTGGTGATTACCTCTTACCATGGACTGCAGGCGCTCCCGAGGAATCATCACCAAGGGTACATTGTGCTCACGACACAGGTGCCGCATGACTTTTTCCAACTCTCCCCGGGTGCCTTGTTGCAGCCATACTTTTTCAATGGGGTTACCTGCCTCAAGTGCTTCCTGCACCGGGTGCCTTCCGTAGATAAGTTGTTGTTTGCTGTCTTGCATGCCGCTAAGCTAATAATTAATATGTAATTTGTCGGCCAGACATGAATAATAGCTGAACAGAATGCTGTTGATTGGGTTATTTACTTAATTTTATCGCATTAATGGTAAGGCTACTCGTTATTTTTATATTATTAACTGATTAGAGTGTATGAGAAAATTTTATTCCACTTTGTGGGTGTTGATGCTGCTGTCTGTGGCCTCTTCCGTCTGGGCACAGCGCCAAAGTGCATTGGATATTGCATTGCGGCATGTCGAGCAGGAACACGGCAGTTGGGGGCTCACGGCTGCTGATGTATCAGATATGTTGGTGAGTGACAATTATGTCAGTCGCCACAACGGGCTTACGCACATTTATTTTGTACAACGACACCAAGGGATAGAACTTTACAATGGTGTTATGGGTGTACACGTAAATGCACAGGGTAAGATAGTTTTTACGACCCAACGATTCATCCCCAATCTGGCGGGTGTTGTCAACGCTACAACACCTTCCGTGCAGCCTTATCAGGCACTGCTCACAGTACTCGAAGATCTGGGTGCTGCGCCTCAGCGGCCGTTGCCTCTGTTATCGCAGGAGGGTAACCATACCTTCGTTTACGGAGGGGGTGATGTTGCAGATCAGGATATCACCGTTCGGCTCAAATTCCAGCCTAACCGCGAAGAGGGTACTGCAAGACTTGCCTGGGATATGGCCATCGATGACAGCCATTCTGCAGACTATTGGAGCATTCGCGTTGATGCAGTCACGGGCGCAATTCTTCACCGCCACAACTGGACGGTCTATTGCAATTTTCATCAGGAAAACCACGCACACAACTGCAGTTCCCACCAGCACGAGGCCCTGCCCGTTCGGAGTGCACTCATCGAGCAAAATACTATGCTCACCGATAACGCTACCTATAACGTATTCCCGTTGCCTTTCGAAAGTCCTATCCACGGTACACGCGAACTGCTAGTCAACCCCGCCATCCCCGAAGCTTCACCTTTCGGCTGGCACGATACCGACGGCCAGCCCGGCCCCGAGTTCCGTATTACTCGTGGCAATAATGTCCACGCTTATCTCGATGTCGCCAATACCAATAATACAGCTGGGGATGAACCTCAGGGTGGCGAAAATCTGGTCTTCGATTTCTTCTTCAGCCCGGATGTAGAACCCGCCGAATATCGCGAAGCAGCAGTAACACAGCTCTTCTACGCCAAT
The DNA here is from genome assembly GCA_964441755.1 of uncultured Saprospiraceae bacterium. Lineage (GTDB taxonomy): Bacteria > Bacteroidota > Bacteroidia > Chitinophagales > Saprospiraceae > JAUMBM01. The sequence goes on along the minus strand of CAYTVG010000016.1, from coordinate 62,787 downwards.
AACATGATCCACGATTTTGCCTTCCGCTATGGCTTCGATGAGCCCGCAGGCAATTTCCAGCAGCGTAATTACAGCGGTCAGGGTTCCGGCAACGACTATGTGCGTGCTGAGGCTCAGGATGGTGGTGGCGAAAATAATGCCAACTTCGCTACACCCCCCGATGGCGGTAGCGGACGTATGCAGATGTACCTCTGGTCTAACAGCGGTGGCCGCCTCCTGACCATCAACTCACCCGAAGTCGCTGCTGGTCAGCAACTGGAGGCCCGGGGGGGAGATTTCGGTGCACCTATCACCGCTACGCCTTTCTCCGGTGAGGTGGTCATAGCTAACGATGCTTCCAATTCCCCAACGCTCGCATGCGGCGCTATCGTCAACGATGTGGCGGGCAAAATCGCGCTCATTGATCGCGGCTCCTGCGAATTCGGGCGCAAAGCTCTCAACGCTCAACAGGCCGGAGCTATCGGTGTTATTATCTGTAATTTTGAGGATAATCTCATCACCATGGCTGCTGGTGCTGTCGGTAACCAAGTGAATATCCGCGCTGTCTTTATGAAAAATGCTGACTGCGTATACCTGCGCCAGTTTATCAGCCAGGGATTGTCAGTCACACTCCAAATCCCGGCCTCCAATGGGCCGGCTTATCTCGATGGTGATTTCGATAATGGTATCATCGCTCACGAATATGGCCACGGTATTAGCAACCGCCTCACCGGCGGACCCAACCAGGCCGGCTGCCTCGGCAATGATGAGCAAATGGGCGAGGGCTGGAGTGATTTCTTCTCGCTCGTTACAACCGTTCGCCCGGGCGAACAAGGCACACTGCCGAGAGGAATTGGTAACTATGCCATCGGCGCCGGTGTCAGCGGCGGTGGTATCCGCCGTAAACCATACTCTACGGATTTTGCTGTCAATGATCAGGTCTATGACGATATCATCGGTACTACTGCTCCCCACCCGCTGGGAGAAGTGTGGACGGCTGTCAACTGGGATATTTACTGGGCTATGACTGAGGCCTATGGATTCGATCCTGACTTTGTCAATGGTGACGGAGGCAACAATAAGGCGATACAGCTGATCATGGATGGCATGAAGCTCCAAACCTGCGAGCCTGGCTTTATCTCTGGTCGCGATGCTATCCTCATGGCAGACTCGGTCAACTACAATGGCGCCAATGGTTGCATCATCTGGGAGGCCTATGCTCGTCGGGGTCTCGGCTGGGGCGCCAGCGAGGGTAGTACCAATGCCCGCAACGATGGCCGCCAGTCTTTCGAAACAAAGCCTACTTGTATCGAAGAACTCAAAATCGCTAAAAGTGCTACCGAACTGATCAACGCTGGCGAAGAGGCTACCGTCACGCTGGTAGTCACCAACCACAAACCGACCACACTCACAGGGGTGACTGTCGTTGATCAGGTGCCCGCCGGTATGACCTTTATTCCGGGGTCTGCAACAGGGGCCAGTCCGGTAGTCTCAGGTAACTCGCTGTCGTTTAATCTCGGCAGCATGGAGTTCGGTGCCGAAAAAACAATCACCTATCGCGTACAGAGTGGTAGCACAGCTTCTTCTACGGTCTTCTTCGATGGCATGGAAGAGGGCGACCTCAACTGGCTGCCCGATGCACTCGAAGGGGTCGATATCTGGGATCTGGTCGACTTCGATCCTTATGAGGGGGAATACTCCTGGTTCGTACCCAACAATGCAACGGACAATGACCAGGTGCTCCAAATGGCCGAGGAAATCACTGTCAGTGGTAGCTTACCCGTACTGCGCTTCTACCACCAGTATGATACCGAAGCCGGTGCCGATGGTGGTATCGTCCAAATCAGCCGCGATGGTGGCATCACCTGGGAAAATACGTCTAATCTGATGCTCCGTGGAGGCTATCGCGGAAAGCTCCCTTACAACACCTTCGCTGTGCCCAATCTCTTCGGATTCTGGGGCAATAGCAATGGCTACCTGGCTTCTTATGTAGACCTGCGCCCTTATCTCGGCGATGCAATCACCGTGCGCTGGCGCTTCGGCTCCGATGCTGCTGATGCTGCCGATGGATGGCATCTCGATAATGTCGAATTCATGGATCTCAAGGTCTACCAGGCCGAAGCCTGCGTTTCTTCAGATCAGGGAGATCTGGCTTGTGCACAGATCAGCCAGTCAGGCATCTTCGTCAATTCTGATGGTATGGTCAATACCCAGGAACTGCCGGAGGACCTCACGGCTATCCGCCTTTTCCCCAACCCTGCCCGCGAACAGGTCAACATCTCGCTGCAGAGCAAGGTGAGCGGACAGGGGGTTGTTCGTCTCTTTACTGTGAGCGGACAGCTGCTCCGCGAACAGCCGGTTATGCTGATCGAAGGCGCACAAATGCTGCCGATTCGTATCAATGACCTGCCTAAAGGCTTCTATCTGCTCCAGCTCAATACGGGCGCCGGAGCACATACAATGAAATTTAGTGTACAATAAGTTGATGTAGTAAAAAAGCCGGCGCTGCAGCTTGCAGCGCCGGCTTTTTTATTTTATCGCTTACAACCAGCCAGGTAGCCTGCCTGTATCCAGGCTGATGCCGTCGCTATGGCCGCCGGCTTGCCTACATCCAGCCAATAACCTTCTGTATGAGGATAGCCAATGACCCGCTCCGCACGGTCAACGCTCAAAAGGGTGTCAATAATCGAAAATACAGCTCCTGCCTGCCGGGGCATGTAGCTGAAGATATCGGGACTCAACACCGCAATGCCGCTGTATGCCAGCGGTCTTACCTCCCGGCCACCATGTCGCCACTTTCGCTCGGCTCGCTCACTGTGCTCCCATCCGCACAACTCCAACTGCGCATCAAACAGCAGTTGCCTCGAACTGCTTCGCTCCCGGACGGCCAAAGTTGCTGTCTGAGCACCCGCCTGATGATAATCGTACAGGGCAGCCAAATCTATATCAGACAATATATCAACGTTGTGTATAAGAAATGGCTGGCCATCCAATAGCGGACGTGCTTTCAGGAGCCCTCCGCCGGTGTCCAGCAACTGCATTCGTTCATCAGATAACAGAATCCGGATGCCCCAGTCTTTTCGTTGGCCTAAGAAGTTGATTATCTGCTCGCCATAGTGATGTATGTTGATCACTACTTCTTCAAAACCACAGGCGACCAGCCGGCCCAGGTTAATCTCCAACAGGCTGCAACCGTCAATTTCCACCAGCGCCTTGGGGCAGTTGTCTGTGTAGGGGCGTAGCCGGGTGCCCAAACCGGCCGAAAATAGCATCGCTCGCATGAAATATGTTGTTGTGGTGGGTAAAAATACGCCTTTTAGGGCGTCTTTTTTGTGTAGTCAGCTGACTGTTGAAACGAAAGGGGCTGTTTTTTGTTCGTTTTAGTATGCCTGCTCGCTGCTCGCAAAAAATACTATCATCGCGCTCACAGCTATTTGCCTGCTCAAATGCCTGTCCGCCGACAACATATATTACCTTTATCATCAGCTTATCTCCCGGGATTGCTGCCTGAAACAGCAGTCCCGGAACATGCGCTTAAGTCTGCTGCTATGATTCAACACTGGCTGGCCAAAATTCTGCTCTTCCCGCTTTCACTGCTGTACGGGCTGGGCGTCCTGATTCATACAGGCCTCTATCGAGTGGGTATCCTCAAGGCTATGTCCTTTGATGTGCCGGTAATTACCGTCGGGAATCTGTCCGTCGGCGGTGCCGGCAAATCTCCTCATATAGAGTACCTTGTAAGCAGCCTGCAGTCATACATACGCCTCGCTACCCTTAGCCGTGGCTATCGCCGCAAAAGCCGCGGCTTTATGGTGGTAGAACCCCATATGAATGCCGAACTGGCAGGGGACGAACCCCTGCAGTTTAAAAGAAAATTTCCCGGACTGTTGGTAGCCGTAGCTGAAGACAGGGCACTGGCAATCCCCAACCTGATGGTGGAGCAACCCGATACCCAACTCATCCTGCTCGATGATGCCTTCCAGCATCGCGCCGTCAAAGCAGGACTCAATATCCTGCTCACAGAGTTTGACAGCCCTTTTACCCGCGACTGGCTGCTGCCAGCCGGCCGCCTGCGCGAGTTCCCGGCCGCTTACCAACGTGCCGATATCATCATCGTTACCAAATGCCCACCCACTGTTTCAGCGGCTGAGCGCGAGCGATTGCTGTCCGAACTCAAGCCGCTCCCTCACCAAAAGGTTTTCTTTAGCTATTACCGCTACCTGCCACCCTACTTCCTGTTTGATCGACAGACGGAATTGCAGCTTTCGCCGGAACTGGATGTCTTGTTCGTCAGCGCCATCGCACGTACAGAGTATGCCCTCGCTTACCTCAACAGGCAGGTGGCAGATGTCAGGGTCATGGAGTATGAAGATCATCACTATTTTAGTCGCTATGATATCGGCCAGATCCACAAAGCTTTCGAACGTATGCAAGGGTCTTCAAAGGTGATCATCACTACCGAAAAAGATGCTACCCGACTCGAGCTCCACCGCGATTACCTCCGCGAAAACCAACTGCCAGTCTTCGTATTGCCGGTAGAAGTAGCTTTTCACTTCGACCAGCAGCAGGATTTCGATGCAGCTATCCGGCAATTCTTGCTCGAATTTACGGTCTAATCCAGCTGCCCGGCCAACACACAGCTGTAGGTCTCCCGCCCCTGCCTGCCGTCGGGCCGGTAATAGCGGACGTGCACGGCATAAATGCCGGCCCGTGCCCGCTGCCCGCGCAGGGTCGTGCCGTCCCACTGATAGTGCCCGCTGCCCGCCAGCAATGTCCGCCGGCCCAACCGCATGATTTCCCGCCCTTCCAAATCATAGATGCGCACATCAGCCACATAGCCAGTAGTCGGAATTTCATAGGTTAGCAGCATAAAATCTTGATAACCATCACCATCAGGAGAAAAAACATTCTCGGATAATTGAAAATACCGCGCCTGCTCTCCCGCTTGTAAAGGTGAGAATACCCGAAACTGACTGTTGCGGGCTGTAGGCGTAGCGTAACCAGCCATGCTGGCAGCTGAATGCCAGTTGTCTTGTCGGTTGCCCGGCTGCTCAGGGTATATTCGCTCCAAACTGATGCCATCAACTTCCGTCAGCAAGGGTGAATGCCACGATTCGTCATAATCAATGCTGTCCAACATGACCAGCCGGGCATCATAAAGACTGAAATTGCCCCGCTCGTCAGGCATGACAGGCAGCAATTGTGAAAAAAGTTTGTCAGGGGCAGCTACCGTGTAGCGTGCCATAATGTCGGCTGGTGAGGGACAAAAAACAGCGTACTCGCCAGGTAGCAGCAAGCCGACGGCACTGATGCGGCTTAGGTCAGGCAGCGGCTGTGCCTGACTATTGCCTATGTACAATCCGTTGAGGCTTATTGTTTTGTAAGACCGGTTGTAGATTTCTGCAAAATCAACTCCTCCGCTCAGCGGGTTGAAAAGCAGTTCGTTAATAATGAGGTCACCCGCTAAGGGGGGCTCGGGCAATCCGAGGCGATAGCTTGTCGTATCTGCACGATTGCCAAGGCAATCGGCTATACCGGCCAGCACCCGCAGCCGGTATAGCTGCCCGGGGCGCAGGCTGTCTTGTAAAAAAAAATGCAGCGTGTGGCCGTCGTTGTCTGCGACAACTTCTGCAATGTCTACCCATGGCTCAAACTGAAAATTGCCAACAGCTTCAGCTGACTCCGGCGCAAGCGCCTCGTCGTACTGCAGGCTAAGCTCGCTGGCCGATGCCACCGCCAGCTGCTGCAGGCGGGGTGGCTGCCGATCCGGGGGCAGTTGTGTCAGAGAACTTCCCTGGCCGGGCGTCCCGCCGGCTGCAGCCAGACTGGCATGCCAGTTGGCTGCGCAATCGGCAGGACCCGCTTCATCTTGCATCTCTATGCTGTAGCCGCCATCGCTGCGTTGTTCGTCCCGATACCAGGAGATCGAGTAGGAGAGTGTGAGCAGCCGCACACCTTGCTGATCAAGTATGCTAAGCGTACTTCCACTGTTGCTCAGCGCCGGAAAGGCAGACATAGCTGCTACCCGGCCATGGGCCGAAAAAAGCGCAAGCTGATCGGCCCGGCAAAGTAGTATTCGCTCACCGGGGAGCAGCAACCCTTCAGGCAACGGCTGCAGACTGCTGCCTGCCAACAGGCTGTAGTCGGACAACTCGAGTAGTTGGTCCGACCGGTTCAGCAATTCCAAATATTCCGCATTGGGCAGCCCCACCGTTGGGCTTGGGTCAGCCATGATTTCGCTAATGACCAGCTCCTGCCAACCCGCCCTGCCTGTCAGCACAAAGGGAAAAGTATGTTGCAGCCCCAGCACGATGTTGCCGCTGCGGTCTGCCAGACTGTCTATTGTAAGGGTGTAAGACTGCAGATTGATGAAGGGATTTTCAAAAACAAGAATGAGCGTATTCGGGTCCAAAGAGTCGTATGAGACAGCCATCGGCCGACCCTGCCCACCATCCAGCTGATAATGCGCCGGATTTACAGCCATAGCCGCATCCAGTGGCTCGTCGACCATGAGGCGGAGCGACCGTTCGTCCAAAGCATGTACGGATAAGAGGGTGGGACCGGCGTTATCCTCATATAAAGGAGTAATGGAAAAATCATCGAAAAAAAAGTGATTCGAACGGCTCGCAGTATACAGGCAGCCTATACCAGTGTACTCACTTACTATATAGGTGTCATCCGTTACACTGCCTTCTTCTTGCAGATCGTAACCGCCGCTGTAGTCGGCCAAGAGCCGCCACTCGCCACCCGGAAAACGACTGACAGCTACGCGAACAGTGGCAGTGCCGCCGCCCATGGCGCCTTCCCGGCCACGCAACAGCAACACCCGCTCGCTGCCATCCTGCCGGTAAAGCTCCAGCGCATCGGTATTGCCGCTAACGCCACCCAGCTGCAGATAGTAACCTGTAAACGAACCACTGCCAGGGGGAGAATTTACCGCAAGGTACCAGCGGCACAGGTTGGCCGCTGAGGGCGAGAAGTTGAGGAAAAAAAAACCTTCCCACTGCGTAGTATCCGCAATACTGGTAGGCGCTCTGCTGTATAGAAAACTTGCATTGCTGCCAGCCGCAGCTGTGTCTCTCAGCTGCAAACGGTCATTGAATACGGCAAAACGCTCAACGTCACCCAGCCAGGCGGGCGCGGAACTGAAATCGCCGTCAGAAAAATCATCCTCCCACTGGGCCGACAGCGGAAGGGTGTTAATTGTTAAGAGCGCGAAAAAAAGGGCGTGTTTCATATCTCAAATATAAAGAAATACACATGAATGCTACTATCTTTACCCGCGAAAATCAGGAACCTTTGCAGGATTTTATGCCGAAAAGCAAAATGAACTGTTTTTAATGTTCCTTCGCGTTTTCAGGCAGACACGCCCGGCCTGGCAGGGCTGAAAATCTTTGAATAACAAATCGAAGAGGTCCTGTCAAACGAATCACGACCAGGCGCTAAAGTGGAGTCTTTGATTTTGTTGTTTTATGCAATGAATTGAATAACATGAAAGTAGCAGTTGTAGGAGCCACTGGCTTGGTGGGCGGTGTAATGAGCAAAGTACTGGAAGAGCGGAATTTTCCGGTCAGTACATTTATCCCGGTAGCATCGGAGCGTTCCGTAGGCAGCCAGGTGAAGTTTCGATCCGAATCCTATGCGGTAGTGAGCATGGAAGAGGCCATTGCTGCCAAACCCGACCTCGCACTCTTCTCAGCAGGCGGAACTACTTCACTCGCCTTCGCCCCCCGCTTTGAGGAGGCAGGAACTATCGTGGTAGATAATTCCTCCGCCTGGCGTATGCATCCTTCCGTCAAACTGGTCGTGCCGGAGGTCAATGCCCGGCTGCTGACCGCAGCCGACAGAATCATCGCCAATCCCAATTGCTCTACCATACAGATGGTGACCGCCCTGCAGCCTCTCCATCTTGCTTATCGCATCCGCCGATTGGTCATCTCAACCTATCAGTCCTTTACAGGCACAGGGATGAAAGCGGTCAAGCAATACCAGCTAGAAAGCAAAGGCTTCGTCCCCCAGGCTGATGAAATGGCTTATCATTACCCTATCTTCGGCAATTGTATCCCGCAATGCGATGTTTTTTTGGAGAATGATTATACCAAAGAGGAAATGAAGCTCGTTCATGAGACGCGCAAGATCCTGGGGGATGATTCTATCCGGATCACGGCAACCGCTGTGCGGGTACCAGTCGACGGGGGACATTCCGAATCGGTGAATGTTGAGTTCGAACGTCCTTTTGAGTTGGGCGAACTCAAATCACTGCTGCAGCAGGCACCGGGTATTGTACTGCAGGATGCTCCGGCTTCTTTCTCCTATCCTATGCCTATGTTCGCTAAGGATAAGGATGAAGTCTTCGTAGGAAGGGTCCGCAGAGATGAATCCGTGGAAAATGGTGTCAACCTATGGATTGTAGCCGATAACCTGCGCAAAGGAGCGGCTACCAACGCAGTACAAATTGCAGAGTATCTCCTGCGCCAAGGCCTGCTGAAGGCTGGCTAGATCGTTTTTTATGTCGCTTTACTCGAAATAAAAGCCAATTCTCTGAAAAAGCGCTATTTTTGTCTGTCGTTATCGATCCTAACGGATCGGTCTTACATGCAAATGCTGACGTTATTGTTAATGTACTACATTACGCTATCATGAAGAACAAACTTGTGCTTTGGGGTGCCAATACCCAGGATGAAAAAGTACTGGTAGCCATTGAACTGCTCCCGGACAACAACAGGGTAATCACTTACCTGTTCCCGGAAGCGATCGCAACAGACGACTTTTATCTGAAGATGAAAGATCAGTGGCGTGTTGATCAGACTGTCGATTTTCCCGAAGGGTATCAGAAAATCGAAAGCGAACTTAGCATGAATGATCTGCTGCCGGCTGATATCAAAGTCGACAGAACGGATCTCATACAGCGGGCACAAACGGAATGGCACTATATCGTGCTTTCCAATAAGCTCAATCATGCCTATCGTTCCGAACTCGAAGAAATGGAAGAACGTGCAGCTAAGCTGGACCGCTTCGACGGTGAGCTATGGGATGCACTCAAGGCTTTTTGGGATAAAGTACAAAACCAAGTGCGCGACAGACACCTGTTGCGAGAACATGCTGACCTCCTCCGCGACAGAACCAACGCGGCTTTCAATCAACTGAAAGCGCTCCGCAGTCGCATGGACGAGGAATTCCGCAATCGCTCACGCGAAAATGTCGATAAGTTCTTCGCTTCGCTCGATGATGCCGAACGCCGCATCAATGAGGGCCTGCACTTGTCTAAAGTGTTTGATGAACTCAAAGGTATGCAGCAGAAGTTCCGCGAAATCGATTTTACCCGCGATCATCGAACCAAGGTCTGGCAACGGCTAGACAATGTGTTCAAAATGCTGAAAGATAAACGCTTCGGAGCTGCTTCCGAAAGTACCGACGCAGTTGCAGCGCCTGATCGTACCAATCGCCGCTACGAGGGCCTGGTCGCTGCTATCGATAAAATGGAGAAATCTATCGAACGCGATGAGGCAGATCTCTCTTTCCAAAAGAAAAAAATCGATACAACTGATGGCCAACTGGAGGCGCAGATCAGACAGGCCAAAATTGTGATGATCGAACAGCGTATACAGTCAAAACGCGAAAAACTCAATGAAATGCTGCAAACTCGGGCACAGCTCGAAGACAGACTGCAAAAAATTGAGGAGCGTGAACTAAAACGCAAGGAAAAGGAACGCCTCGAGGAGGCTAAGGAGGCTGTTAAAGAGAAAATTGCCGGTGAAATCAAGGCGCAACATGATGCGCTGGCCGATGATCAGGAAAAACTCGAAAAAGCAGCCGCTTCGCTCACTGCTAAGGCAGAGGCTAAGGCCAAACCGGCAGCTCAACCGCTCGGGGCTATCGTCGATGCTGTTTCTACAACACTCAGCGAGTCCGTAGAAGATTTGGTGGATACGGTCAAGGCGGTCTCTTCTGTTATTGCTGATCAGGTAGAACAAACTGTCGAAGATATCAAAGAGGCTTGGGCTGAGGATACGGAAAAAGCCGAAACGAGCGAGGGAGACTCTCAGAATGAGACCCATTAAGTCTCTCCGGTCAATAGGTTGAATAAAAAAGGGCCTGGCGGTTTCCGCCAGGCTCTTTTTTATTCTATATCACTCCGGCATTTCATGACCCTGCCAGCCCATTTTCAGGGTTTTTTTGACAAAAAATGAGGACAAAAAAATGTGAAAAAATATTTTTTTTCACAAAAACGCTACCATTTTTAATGGTATACTATTGTTTTTTAAGGATTTGTTGTTTTGTTAATGATCTATTATTTTTCACAAACCTTGTTTTTTGTCTTTGTGTGGTCTATGAACTCGTTGCATCTTTGTAACGTGAGAAGAAGATAGGGGATGCGGAATAGCAGCGAAAAATTCTCACCATGCCTTTCAAAGGTTGGCATGGATTTTGAATAAGAATGTTCATGGGATTATGATTAGCGGTGGGAAGTCCCGATCAAACAGGTCGGGACATCTCCACACTTTCAGAAACTCATCAAGATACAGCACATATCAGAAAGCACAAAAAAAGGCGGGCAATAAATTACCCGCCTGCTTAGGTCGCGTTCAAGGGACTATGAAAATCGTTCCTGAGATTACAATTTGTTAAGTTGTGTGGTTCAACTTTGTAAAAGTCGTGATCAACAGTGCAAAGATATGTTAAATTGTCAGCCTTACTAGTCCTTTGGCAACAATTTTTCGCGCTTGTCAATTTTTTTTAGGATATGTTCATGGGATTATGGTAAAAGTCGCGTACAAACTGTACGCGACTTTTTTTTTGCCCGGAAATAAGGGTGCCTCATAGTGATGTATTCTGATCTGTCTGTATGGCCAACGCAGGCCTAAAGGGGCTCAAATAAAAAAGCCGCCCTTTCGGACGGCTCTCAAGAAGGAAAATTCCTTCATACCACTATAATGCACTGCTCTGGCTACTCGAACTTGAGATAATCCTCATCGCCAGCCGGCTTTCGCAGACTTGCGCCTGCCTGTGGCTTGCCCGAAGGCTCCGCCAAAGCCGCCAGGGTACAGATGAGAACATCAACTTCGGGTACCTCTTGCTGGAACAATATTTTTTGCCCAACTACCAGTGCCGGAATGCCTATTATGCCGTATTCCATGAGTTGGTCAATCTCTGTGACTTCTTCAATAGAGGTGCTAAGACCTAACTGTCGCAGGGCTGCTTCCACGCGCTCCTTCAGGAGCAACATGCGCGCCGATTCACTAACCCCCAAAATACGTACCTTGTCAATCATCTAAGGCTTATCATTTAGCCGTTCTGTAATCATCCAGACTGATGGGCGCATCGGCCAAAGCCCTGATTATATCATGTGTCGTTAAGATTCCTACCAAACGATCACCTTCTACAATCGGCAGAGCATGCAGCCTGTTGGTTTTGAATACCTCCAAAGCCGTGCGAATCGGCTCCTGACGGTCAACCTTCGCCAATCCGCGAATCATAATTTCCGAAACCTTCCAGGCGCGCAAATGGGCTTCCTCGTTCAGCCTGTCAGTCGCTGTCTGCGCCCGGCCATGCAGAAAATAGAGGAAGTCTGTCTTGCTGAGTATGCCTTGTATCTTGTCGTCTTCAATAACCGGAATATGGTGTATGTTGTGCTGGTCAAAAATTTCTTTCACGCGATACAGTGAATCTTCCGGGGAGACGGTGATGACATCTGATGTCATCAGTGTTGAAACAGGAGCCAAAACATTCATAGTGCATTATTTTATAGTTTCAATTCAATCGTTTCATGGCTGCAATTTCCGCCAATTATGCCTTATGCCAGGGTGATTTTTGTCACCACCTTGCTTTGATTTTGGTCAAGTGCTTGTGCAGGGCATCGTTTTTATCTTTATATTTGTTTACAAACTACTACCGCTATTGTGAGGGATATTCATGGGATAGAGGAAATTAATGAGGCAGCCCTGCGCTTGCAGGCAATTATCGAAACAGCAATCGATGGGATCATCACGATCAATGAGCGTGGAATCATCGATCATATCAATCCGGCAGCAGCAGCACTCTTTGGCTATGATCCCAAAGAGGTTGTCGGCCAAAATATCAAAATGCTCATGCCCAGCCCCTATCATGAGGGGCATGATGGCTATCTTCAGCGCTATCATGAAACGCGTAAGGCTTATATCATCGGTATCGGCCGGGAAGTCGAAGGACTCAGAAAAGATGGCCGTATATTTCCAATCCGATTGGCAGTGAGCGAGATGATTATCCATGACAAACGAATGTACACGGGTATCATCCACGATCTGACCGATGTTAAGGCGGCAGAAGCCCGCGTACTCGAGCTTAACCGCCAACTCGAAAATAAGGTGGCCGAGCGAACAGAGGAACTCGCCAAGGCTATCGACCGCCTCCTGGGAATCAATCGCAAACTCGAACGGGAAATCAATGATCGCGAAAATGTAGAACATGCGCTACGGGTGCGCGAACAGGAACTCCAACAGGCACTCGATAAGGAAAAGGAGTTAAATGCCCTTAAAAGCCGCTTTGTCAGTATGGCTTCTCATGAGTTCCGTACACCACTGAGTACGATCCTTTCTTCTATTGAGCTGGTCGAAATGTACCAGCGCGAGGATCAACAGGATCGCCGTACACGGCATATTGCACGTATCAAAACTGCAGTCAGCAATCTTACGGATATTCTCAATGACTTCCTGTCGCTGAGCCGGCTGGAAGAAGGGCGTATTGAAAGCCAGCCTGAACCCTTCCTGCTGGAAGATTTTATTGTCTCAACAATAGAAGAGGTCGAGCATCTCTTCAAAACGGGTCAGCGCCTCCATTATCAGGGCGATCATACCCAATGTACTGTAGTGCTCGATAAACGTTTTTTGAAAAATATTCTTTTTAACCTGCTTAGTAACGCTAGTAAATATTCTGAAGAGGGGCAAATCATACGTTGTTTCGCTCAAATAACAGGTGATGAACTAACGCTCGAAGTCAAAGATGAGGGTATAGGTATCCCGGAGGAAGACCAAAAGCATCTATTTACGCGCTTTTTCCGGGCTCATAATGTCGAAAATATCAAAGGAACTGGTCTGGGGCTTCATATCGTCAGGCGCTATGTGGAGCTGATGCAGGGGAAGATGTCTTTTTCCAGTCAACTGGCTAAAGGGTCTACTTTTTCTGTCACTGTGCCTATAATTATCCAAATATGAAAAGGATACTGTTAATTGAAGATAATCCCGAAGTGAGGGAAAATCTCTGCGAAATCCTGGAGTTGTCAGGCTATGCTGTCGAACAGGCCGACAACGGTAAAGTAGGGGTCGAAAAGGCACTCAGCAGCCCGCCCGACCTTATTCTTTGTGATGTGATGATGCCCGAACTCGACGGTTTCGGGGTGCTCCAGATTCTCAGCAAGAAAAGCGCTACCGCAGGGGTGCCTTTTATTTTTCTCACTGCGAAAACAGAGCGCGAAGATCTTCGGAGGGGGATGAATCTCGGGGCAGATGATTATCTCACGAAACCTATCTATAAGGATGAATTACTACAGGTGATTCAACACAGATTGGATAAAAGTGAACGCTTGCGCCGTCAGTTTGATCGAACTGCCTCGGGCCTCACGGCTTTTATCGATGAGGCACGTGGTCATGCTGAGCTGCGAAAGCTTTCTGCTGACCAGCGTCGCCGCGACTATGCCCGCAAAGAGCAGATCTTTAATGAAGGAGATTATCCCCGCTATCTCTATTTCGTAGAAAGTGGTAAGGTCAAACTCTACAAAACCAATGAGTACGGCAAGGAATATATCATCAATTATTGTCAGGGAGGAGATTTTATCGGCTACACCAGCTTGCTGCAGGATCAGCCTTACCATTTTTCTGCAGCCAGCATGGAAGATAGCGAACTGCGGCTCGTGCCTCGTGAAGATTTTTTTCGCCTCTTACACGCCAACCGGGATGTCGCCAGCCATTTCATAAAAATGCTGGCCAATAATGTCGCTGTCAAAGAGGAGCAACTTATGCAGCTCGCCTATGATTCAATACGCAAACGAGTAGCTGACACTCTCCTGCTTATCAGGGAAAAAGAGGGAACAGATACTTTCGACTTCCTGCGGGAAGATCTGGCTAAAATGGTCGGTACTGCTAAGGAAAGTGTAATTCGAACACTTACAGATTTCCGTCAAAGTGGGTATATCGAAGTCACGGATGGATCCATCCGCATCATTGACGCTAAAAAATTGGCTAACATCCCCGGCTAAATGTGCATGGGCCTGTATTGGGGGCATTCGCCCCCAATACAGGCCCATGCATACACAGTTTCGCAAACTGTGTCTTCTACTCCCGCAAATCTTCTACATGATAACCCGGGTAACGGGCCCGCTCAAAGCTAAAATGATTGGCCGCAAAGGTCTTATTGGCGTTCAGGCCCAGCAGATTGAACGTATAACGGCTGCCGTCTTTTCCAAAGGCTTTGATGCGTACGATCTCCCGCGTCTGCTTGGTGAGAATAAGCGTTATCTTACTGTATTCTGCATCCCTGTCCAGAGGCTTACAGTCAATCTGTTGCACCAGCTTGCCCCCTTCTGTACGCTCTTCTATAAGGATAAAAGCAAAGCGCCCCTGATCATAAAAGGTGAATAAAGCCTCCGGAGAAAGTATGTTCTCATCTTCACCCGGCTCCGGTAGATCATTGATCTGTACTTCCTTGTTGCCGTGCAGAATCAGGTACAGCGCCTGCCCGTCACTGATGATCTCTTGTCCCGCCAACTGCATGCGATACTTATTGCCTAATCTGGCAATAACGCCCCGCTGGGTCTCCTTGGCCTGCTCAGGCAGCTCAATGTCCAGCGTAAAACTAGCTTCCAATTGATTGTATGACTGGTATTTGCGACGAAGCGCATCAACTGCTGCTTTGGCCGCAGGGTCGGAATCCGAACTGCTGGTGTATTGACGGGCCGTCTGCCCCATGCCGTCTGTAAGCGCAATCACCAGCAAAAAGAATAGACTCGCAATCGTCTGTCGCATATCGGTTGTTTTTTATTTCAAACGATATGTCGCGCTCAGTTGTTGAGTTAGCAATGCATATTCGTTGTTAATCCTTCGTTAATGTGGGCTGCGCGGTATTGTGACGTTTGTCATGCACATAAGCGGCGACTTGCCTTATATTTGTACGCAACTTGTGCAGGGGGGAGCTGTTCCCGCACTGTGTCCGATATTCTCTGACAGGGATAAAGTCAGCTATTGTGGGTTTTCAAGGTGCTGCGTGACTGAACAAAAGGTGAAAACCTGCGGACAAAAACCACTTGCGGGCTGCTAACAGGTCCCCGACAGGCTCTAAGCAATCCCTGCAGCAGCATATAGTCAGTGCATCTGTCTGTGTAAAATCTCTTAATCTATGCAAAAGATACTCGTATTACTGCTTGGGCTGTCACTTACTGCCTGCGGGAAGTTTTCAAAGGATGAAATGGCCAGGCAACAAGATGCCTATGCAGGCATGATGGAGGCCCACGATCGCGTGATGCCTCGTATGGGGGAAATGCACGAACTCGAAGAGCAGCTGCTGGCTTTTACCGAGGACACTACCCTCAATGACACCCTGAAAAATCAGATACTGTCTGCTGTGGACAACCTGCGCAAGGCTGATGAAGGGATGATGACCTGGATGCAGGAAATCAAACCGCTCGAGCAGCTACAGGCAGAGATGGACCAGCAGGCTATTATGGCTTATCTGGTGGAAGAGGATAAAAAAATTCGCATCGTCGAGAATGCTATGGAAAGCAGTATCTCCGCAGCCCGGCAACAACTCGGACTGCTGTCCAAAATGACGCCTGCAGAACAGGAGTAACCCTTGGAACAGGGACAATAAATGTTTTACAATTGAGCGCGTGCCCGGGGTTTTTCTAACAGAGCCACAATCGGCTCATTGCCGCAATTTTTGCCTTCTTTTAGTCGGGTAGCATCAGCTAATAATCCGCGAGAAAATACCGCATTTCTGCCGAGGTAGAAAATGCCTGAACATGCGCTTCTGAATGACCTTAAATTATTGAAATGAGCTCATATTTGCCGTGGACGGTGCTGCCAGCGCTGCTCGTCTTTCTATTTGCTTGCTCTCCGGCTGCTGAACAGCCCCTGCCGCACTACGGTATGCATACTACGGATCCTCAGACAGGGGATACTATCTATCATCGCATCCGCGATTTTGCATTTGTCGATCAGGATAGCCAGCTGGTGACCAATGCTACCTTTGCGGGCAAGGCGTATGTAGCCGACTTTTTCTTTACCTCTTGCCCGACCATCTGCCCCAAGGTCAAAAAAAATATGCTCCGCATGTATGAGGCCTATAAAGATGAGGACAGATTGCTCTTCTTGTCTCATTCCATCGATGTCAAAAGGGATACCGTCGGGCGCCTCAAAGCTTACGCACAGGGGCTGGGCATCGATGACGGCAGCCACCGATGGCGGCTGGTTACCGGTAAGCGCAAAGAGATTTACGACATAGCTTACGACTACATTAGCACTGCTCTCGAAAATCCCGATGCACCGGGTGGATTCGATCACAGTGGCTATGTGTTGTTAATCGATGGCAATGGTCACCTCCGGGCCTATGCCGATGGTACCAGCAAAGAAGAAGTAGACAGACTTATGGGCGACATTGACCGCCTCCTGGCGGAAATGGATGCCAAGGGGCAGCAGTAAGCCTTTTTGATTTTTTAAAAAACCAAAAAGGATATTCGCCTGCCATTCGATTGGGCGGCCACAGCCGCCCCAATCGAATGGCATAACAATCGTAAATGACGATCGCTTAGGGTTTAAAAACCTCAATCTCATGAGTTTGCACCACAAGATCAGTGAATTTGCCTTTGAAACGGGTGGCCTTGACAATATGGTTGTCAATCCAATGGTAGTTACCTCCCCGGGGTTTATTGGTCAACAACGCGTGGTATTTGAACTGATGACGCTGTAACCACTCTTCCGTAATTTCACGGTGTGCCTCCGTACGCGAGGTGAAAAAGGTGATGATGTGACCCTCTTCGTGCCATTTATTGATAATCCTCAGCGCGTCGGGGTAGGGGAGCACCGTGCCCATACGCTCCGGTTCTTCGTTGGGTACGTCATCACATATCGTGCCGTCAATATCTATCAGAAAATTTTTTACACCTTCTGCTAAAACGGGGCTCACAGACTCGCCTTTCTCATTATAGGTAGGCTTAAGCTGAAATGCTTGCTCAGACATGGTCTTGATAATTTAAGATACTACAAAATTAGTGTAATTCGTACAATAATGGTATCTATTTGGCCGTATCTGTGGTGGCGGGGTATACAATTCGTATGAAGGGGTAGTAGGTTGAAATTCAATTTTGTAGGTCAGCTGCAAGCCAATGGTCAACCTGCAGTTATAGGTGTTGGCAGTGAAAATGGCCGCTCAGATTGGTCTCAGGATTCCCGGGTGGGGGTCACCAGCTAATGTAATCGGCAGGGTCGACAGGCCTGCCCTTGTGCCACATCTCAAAATGCAGATGCGGACCTGTGGAGAGCTTACCCGTATTGCCGATAATTGCTACTGCTTCACCCGCCTTTACAAAGCTACCTGCTTTTTTTAGCAGCTCGCTGTTGTGTTTGTAAAAAGTGACAATGTTGTTATCGTGCTGAATGCCGATGGTGTTACCTGTTTCTATGGTAAAATCAGCCATGAAGACATAGCCGTCGAGTACTGCCTTGATAGCGGCACCTTTAGGAGCGATAATGTCTATACCATAGTGCTGAATGTCAGCGTTAAAGCTGGCGCTGATTTCACCAGTCACCGGAGCAATAAAAAAAAGCTGCTCCAGCGGAATGTCACGGCTGCCAGCCTTGGGCCTGTCATATTGCGCACGTGCCGAGCGGTTGACGTTGCCAATTTGCACCTCCCTGCGTATCTGAATCTCCTCATCCGACAGGGCAGGAGTTTTGGCAGTTGTATCTACAATCGGCGGAGGTGTCTTTTTTTCCACATCCTTGGCAGTCTCCGATTCCCCGTTCAGAATGCGCCGCATGTTGTCAGCGTACAGGCGGTGCGCCTCCATCTCCTGCTCCAGCTTGTCTACCTGCTTGTACAAATCAATATATTCTTCCTGGGTAAGCGTATCTCCATAGCCCGGAATATACTTTTTCAGGGGTGTGAAGGCGATGAGCATGACAACCAGCAGGGCTACCATCACGATGATGCTGCTGAGTGCTACATATACGTTCAGCAGGCTGAGCTGGTAAGAACCAACCTCTTCAAACGTGTCATCGTTCATAATGACCAGCCGATAGGTATCTTTCAACCTGCTGCGGAATTGTTGCCATCGACTGGCTATGGTCTCCGTGAATGCTGACATCTGCAACGGCTTTTATGGTTGAAGGCGGCAACGCCTCCTTTGGTTTTTGTCGCTGTTTGCCGGGCTAACGCCAAGAAATAACACCCGGGGTAGTATCCGTGTTAAGCGCATATTGGGTATATTTTTACGCAACCCCAAAAGGGTTCCCCCTCCCTGGTTTCGTCACTTTTTTTTCAGGCAGGTAGCACCGGCTATGCTCCTGAAAAAACAAAAACACGTGAAAAAGCACCTCGTCTTTGTCCCCGATATAAAATTCCGGCTACACGCTAAATGTTAATGCTCAATAGCTATAAACGCAAATGATGCAGGCTTCAGTTTAGATAGTCGATAAAATAAGGTACTTTTGTGTGCTGCAACGGACAACGGACGCAAAGATATGCATTTATCGATGGATAAGGGGTGTAGTTGTGAGTCCAAAGATTGGATATCTGCATCACTTGCCATTTGTTCCGGGCTTTCCGACACTAGAAGAAATTGGTTACTACCGTTCGGATTTGTACGAAAATGATGAGCAACTTGATAATGATGAAGAAACTGTTGTGGATATCGCTGGTGGCTGTGCTCGTGCTGGCTTCCTGTACAACGCAGAAGCGCAAAGGCGAACTGTCTGGTCTGGGCAAAGCCTGGCATAATACAACGGCGCACTACAACGGTTACTTCAATGCTGAAGAACTCGTCCAACAGGCGTTTGTTGCGCTGGACGAGTCACATCAGGACAACTACAGTAAACTCCTGCCCATGTACGCCTACATGGTGGCCGACAATCCATTGGCCATCGCAGGCAACATGGATACGGCGATCAAGAAAGTGACCATTGTACTCAACCTGCATCCCTACAGCCACTGGGCTGATGACTGCTACCTGCTGGCCGGTAAGGCTATGTTCCTGAAAAGGGATTATGAGGGTGCTGAAAAAACTTTTCGCTTCCTGCTAAGTGAGTATCCGGAGGAGGATCCCAAAAGTAGTGCCGCTGCTAAAAATAAGAAGGGTAAGTCTGCCAAAAATCAACCACCGTCACGCAGCGGCAGTAGCGGGGGCAGCCAGGCGGGGCGTTCTTCTTCGGCTATGACTGCCAAGCAGAAGGCGCGCGAGCGCAAAAGGTACAACCGGCAGGTGAAAAAAAGAAGAAAGGCAGCTTCCAGCGGTCGTTCTGCGCCGGCGCGAAAGCCATCAGCCCCGGCAGAGACGCCTGCGCCGGCGGCGGCCAAACCCGATACGCCTCCTGCTACGCCTGATCCGCAGGCTGACAGCAATAAGGATAATCCCTATTTCCTCAAGCACCGCCCTGCCTATCAGGAGGGTTCGCTCTGGTTGGCTAAAACACTGGTCGAGCGTGATAATCACGACGGTGCCCGCCGCCTGCTCAACAATCTCTACCAGAATCCGACGACCTTCGCAGATATTCGGGATGAAATTGCGGCTATTCAGGCTTATCTGGCAATCAAGGAACGCAAATACGATCTCGCCATTACTTACCTGACCGATGCAGTAGCACTTTCTGATAAACGCTTGCTGCGTGCACGTTTTTCCTATATCCTCGCTCAGTTGCACCAGCTTAATGGCAACAGCCAGGCGGCATACGCCGCTTTTGAGGAGGTCGTAAAAAATCATCCGTCCTACGAAATGGCTTTCAGCGCGCGCCTCAACATGGCGCAAAATAGCTACCTGAGCGGGCGCGGCACAGCCCAGGATGCTATGCGCAATCTTGAAAAAATGGCAGCAGATGAAAAAAATAAGCCTTTCCTCGATCAACTGTACTATGCTATGGCCAACATAGCCTTCCAACAGGATAATCGGGACGAGGGTATCGCGCTGCTGCGAAAGAGTCTGGCTGCCAGCACCGGCAACTCTCCCCAAAAGGCAGAAGCTTACTACAAGCTGGCGAATTTATTCTTTGAAACGGAGGATTACCTGGCGGCTAAAAATTACATGGACAGTACCTTACTGATTATGCCCGAAACAGATGAGCGATTTAAGTCTGTCGAACGGTTGCGCGATAACTTGTCCGATATAGCAGAGGCACTCGAAATAATTAGCCTGCAGGATAGCCTCCTGCGCATCAGTGAGCTTTCTCCTAAGGAACAGGCAGACCTGGCTGTCAGGCTGCTCGAGGAGGAGAAGGAAGCTGCTAAGGCTAAGGCGGCTGCAGCTTCCGCTCCCGGCAATAAGTCAACACTCGGGGGACGACCAGAAATGGCCATGGCCGGACCCGGTGCAGCACGCCCGGCACTGGCCAAACCCAGCACTTTCTTTGCATACGATGAACGGGCCCTGAGCAGGGGTATTAAGGAGTTTAACCGGTCCTGGAACAACCGACCATTGGAGGATGACTGGCGACGCAGTGGGCGTGCTTTGTCGGAAAATGCTCAGGACCAGACTGCTGCTGCCGATAAGCCTAGCCTGCTGAGCGATGATGAAGTTAATCAAATCCTCGCCGGCGTACCCAAAACTGATGCAGACAGGGAAAAGGCCCGGCTCGAAATTAAACGGGCCATGTTCGAACTCGGACGCTTGTATCGCGACCGACTCGAAAATAATGAAAAATCAGTGGCTATCCTCGAACAGCTGGACAGCAGATTTCCGGCTAATTTGCACGAACTGGATTCCTGGTACTATCTGTACCTGGGATCACTCGACCTGCAGCAGCCGCAACGGGCAGAGGAGTGGAAGGCCAAGATTATCAATAAGTATCCTTCTTCTAATTTTGCACGTATCCTCAAAGACCCCAACTACGCAACCGAGTTCCTCAACGAAGAGAGAAAGCTGGTGCGCCTTTACGATGATGCCTATGCACTTTTCACGCAGGGTAAATTTGCCGAAGCGCTGGCTATGGCCCGCACCAACAGCCAAGCTCTTTTGGGCCAAAATCCACTCAAACCCAAATATGCACTGCTGATCGCTATGTGCCTCGGCAATACCAATGGTAAAGAGGCGTATGTGGAAGAACTCAATAAACTTATCGCCACGTATCCCGAATCAACAGAGCAGACCCGCGCACGCGAAATACTCCGACTGCTGGGGGCCACGGCTGGCCCCAGCCTGCCCGGCCAGAGCGAGCCGGAAACAGCCGGGGCTTTTACGGTCAATCAGCAGGATCTTCACTATATCCTGATTATCTTTGAAAGTGCTGATGTGGATATCAATACCGCCAAAAATAAAGTGTCTGATTATAACCGCACTTTCCACGATCTGGCAAGACTCCGCATCTCCAATGTATACCTCGGGCAGAATAATAATATTCCTGTATTGGTGCTGCGCCGCTTCGAAAATCAGGCGGATGCTATGGTGTATTACAATGGAATCAGCAAAAACAGCAGCAGTTTTGTCGATGTTTCTGCTTTCCCGCATAAGGTGTATGCCATCTCTCAGTCCAATTACCGGGAGGTACTAAAGGCACGTCAGCTGGATGGCTATGAGACTTTTTTCAGAGATAATTACCTGAATAAGTAAACTGCATGCGCTGTTTTCCCTCATTAATTTTTCGAAGAAAAATTAATAGCGGTAAATTCGAGATTAAGGGGTGGCGCCAGCCACCCCTTAATCGCTTCATCGTCCTTGCCCAAGTACATCCCGGGCTTCCATAGGGAACTGCTGCCAGTAAGAGGATGTACTAATATTATCTACCTGTACGCCCCTGCTGCTGGTACTATGTATAACCTTGATACCATCAAATTCATTGGCAACCACCACGGCCACGTGGAAAACACGATTCGTATCCGGCTTCCGGAAAAAAATCATGTCACCTGGTTCCACTTCCCCGAGTGCTTTGGATATTCCCTGACCCGCTTGCATAGCGGATACGCGCGGCAGCTGTATATTGGCTTGCTTATATATATAGCAAGTGAAGCCCGAGCAGTCGAAGCCTTCCTCCGGGGCATCGCCGGCATCGCTGTAAGCTATGCCTTCCAACTGGTAAGCATAGTCGATAACCCGGCTGCGCTGCTGGTACTCCGGGCTCAAAATATTATCTGGTATGTCACGCCCCGGCAGCCCACCGGGATTAGTATTGCGGCGGTGTGGCGTCACAAACAGCCCTGTCCGGGTCCTTGGCCTGGGACCTTCGTAAGGAGCCTCCGCTTCCCCGTCTGCTTCTGTCAGGGTCTCTTCTTGCTGTCCGGGCCGGTAACGCGACGGTAATGCCCGCGGAGGATTGGACCGGACAGGCCTGGGCCGATAGGTTGTCTCCGGACTGATGGAATGTTCACCGTAAGCTTGTTCTTGCTGATTATCGGAAGGCAGGGGTTGCAACATCGGTTTGATAATCTCGCAACTGTTGAGCAACAAGCTACTCAATAGCAGCCATGCCAGATTGGCAAAAGAGTGGATTCGAAATGTGTACATAGTCGTAAGGTTGTTAAGGTTCTGACTTAACGGCTTGGTCAGGAAAATTCGTATGTGCTCATGGGTGCAGGCTAAAATTATCCCGGTCAGCCAAAAAATTGAACCGCTGTCGGAATTGCAACAGCTCTTCCCGATTCAGTGTGGCTGTCAATACACCGGCTTGATGAGAAATGCGGTGCAGTAAGCGCCCTTCATAGTCAATCACCGAAGAATCTCCGGCATGGTATATGTCATTACCATCTGTACCTACCCTGTTGGCAGCAAGCACATAGGCCTGATTTTCTATGGCTCTGGCGGTCAGCAACGATCGCCATGCATGTCCCCTGCGGTCCGGGAAATTGGCAACATAAATGAGGAGATCGTAATCAACATCATTGCGACTCCATACCGGAAAACGCAGGTCGTAACAGATGAGCGGCATGATGCGCCAACCGCGATAGCTGACCAATAGCCGCTGCTCTCCGGCCCGGTAGTGCTCGTGCTCACCTGCCAGACTGAAGCAGTGGCGTTTGTCATAGTACGCATAGTTGCCATCGGGTTGTACCCACAGCAACCGGTTGTAGTAATGCGATCCTTCTGCTATGATCAGACTGCCGGTGATGACAGCGTCCATGTGTGCTGCCCACTGCTGCATCCACGCAAGTGTCGGCCCTTCCATAGGCTCCGCCAAAGCTGCCGGTCGCATACTGAAGCCGGTCGTAAACATTTCCGGCAGAACGACCAGATCCGCATGACCCTTAAGCCGGCCAAGCTGCTGGTCAAACAAATGTCGGTTGGCCTGCGGATCTTCCCAAAGGAGATCCGCCTGTAACAGACTTATACGCAGGCTGTGCATAAACAGAGGATTTTTTTTGAACCTCTACAAAGATAGGTGTCCGCTTGCATTCACGTATAATAAAAAATGACAGCAGCCGGCACGGGCTTAGGTTGTCTGAAGCCGGCGCAGAGCAGGGAATTTATCCGTTGTTCCCTGTATTTGGTCGATAAATATAGTTTTACAATTACTTTACGGTCTATACTTGTGTTAGTCAGCAAGGTCAGGTGTGCGTCCGGAAGTTTGTTCAGGCAGCCCGAAACCACTGTTTCGCAGGGGTTCAATTTTTTCAGTCCCCGGCAGCGTCCGGGCTGCCCGGCAAAAGAGAAAAAACACTTTGTTTCACGTCCGGCAACATTCCCGTGTACGCCCTGTGATGCAACCTGTCGCTGACAAATCCCGTCTGAATACTAGTAGCGACCGCAAATTCGCCCCCTGTGCCATTTTCAAAAAAAATGCCGCACTTCGGGCCGGCAGTCTTTTTTATATGTCATACATCATTCACTAAACGATAGCTATATGCAGCAGCTCATCATCAGAAACCTCAGCAAAACCTACGCCAACGGCGTGAGAGCGCTTCAGGATGTTTCGCTCGACATTCCCACGGGCATGTACGGCCTGTTGGGCCCCAACGGAGCCGGCAAAAGTACACTGATGCGCACATTGGCAACCTTGCAGGACGCCGACAGCGGTACGGTACACTTGGGTAGCATAGATGTTTTACAGGATAAAGAATCTGTCAGGAGAACACTAGGCTATCTGCCCCAGGAGTTTGGCGTCTACCCGCGGCTCAGCGGCTGGGAACTGTTGGATCATCTGGCTATCCTCAAAGGGATTGCTAAAGGGGCGCGCAAAGAGGTGGTGAGCGCACTGCTGCAGCGGGTAAACCTGTGGGAACACCGCAAAAAAGCGGTCAGCTCTTATTCAGGAGGGATGCGCCAGCGCTTCGGAATTGCGCAGGCGCTGCTGGGGGATCCCGGCCTGATCATCGTCGATGAGCCAACGGCGGGCCTCGACCCGGGAGAGCGCAACCGTTTCTACAACCTGCTTTCAGAGATTGGCGAAAATGTGATCGTCATCCTGAGTACACACATCGTTGAGGATGTCAAAGAACTGTGTTCCAACATGGCTATCATCAACAACGGACAGGTGCTGTATGCGGGTACACCCGAAGCTTCACTCCGCCAGCTGGAGGGCAAGATATGGCGCAAAGCTATCTCCAAAGCAGCGCTGCCCGATTTTCAGCATGCTTTCGGGGCTAAGCTGATTTCCAGCAAGCTGGTAGGCGGCCGACCGGTTATCTGCTTGCTGAGCGAGGAACAGCCCGAGGAGGGCTTTGTACCTACAGAGGCCAGCCTGGAAGAAGTCTTTTTTGCAAAAATCAACGGAGTCGCTTAACGCTTATGTTTACTACATTCTTCTCCTTCGAACTCCGGCTGTGGCTGCGTTCGCCCATGCCGTGGATTTTTATGGCGCTTTTCGGACTGCTGTGCTTTCTGGCTACCGTATCAGATCAGGTAACGATCGGTGGTGGCTTCGGCAATGTCTGGAAAAATGCACCTTTTGTAGCGCAGAATTGGTATGCTGTCTTTTCCTTGTTTGCCTTGCTACTGGTGACAGCCTTTCTCAACAGCGCCGCGCTGCGCGATTTCGAGCAGCGCACCGACCAGCTCGTTTTTTCAAAACCCATCAGCCGCGCCGGCTATTATTTTGGCCATTTTACAGCCGCTTTTCTGGTGTCCATCCTGCCTTTGCTGGGGATCTCACTGGGCATGTGGTCGGGCATGCTGGCCAATGATGCATTCAACTGGCTGAATGATAATCGCTTCGGCCCGTTTGAAGTGGCGGGACACCTCAATGGCCTGCTGGTGCTGGCTATCCCCAACTTGTTATTTGCAGGGGGCATCATCTATACTGTGGCCGTGCATACACGCTCAACGCTCTACTCCTTTGTGACGGCTGCGGCGCTGTTGGTGGCTTACATTGTTGCCGGCAACCTGACAAGTGATATCGATCAGGAGCGGCTGGCTGCTATATTAGACCCTTTCGGATTCAGCACCTTTAGTCTGGAAACAAAATACTGGACGGTCGACGAAAAAAACCATCAGTCTCTGGGTTTATCCGGGCTGATGCTGCTCAATCGCCTGCTGTGGGTATCGGTTGGCTTACTGGTACTGTGGCTGGGTTATTGGCGTTTTGATTTTGCCGCCGGCAAAAAAGCGGGCAGCAAGACCGCCCGCCTGACGGATGAGGCTGCTGCGGAGGCGGGGGGACTGGCGCTGCTGGGCGCACCCCCCAGGGTGCAGCCGCAGTCGGGCTGGCAGGCGCAGCTGGCCAATCTGCAGAGCCAGTTTGCCACAGAAACCAAAAGTACTCTGCGAAGTGTTGCCTTCATACTGCTGGCGCTGCTGGGACTGCTCAACTGCATCCCCAGCTTGTTTTACGCCAATGAAGGCTATGGGACGCATGAGCTGCCCGTAACCTATAGCATTGTCCAGATTATTCGCGGATCTTTCTACCTGTTTGGTATTATCATCATGGTCTATTTCAGTGGGGCTATGGTCTGGAAAGAGCGCAACTACCACATGCAGGATATCATGGATGCGTTGCCCGTACGCAACTGGACAAGCTGGTTGGGCAAATACCTGGCAGTGCTGGTACTGCTCTTTTGCCTGCAGCTGCTCGTCATAGGAGCAGGGCTGGCTGCCCAGACAAGCATGGGTTATACTCGTTATGAGATGTGGATATACGTACGCGAGTTGCTCGTGATGGATATGCTGGGATTTGCGGGGGTGCTGGCATTGTCGTTTCTGGTGCATGCCTTGTCACCCAATATGTACCTCGGCTTTTTCGTGGTCGTCATGCTGGTAATTGCCAATTCTTTCGCCTGGAGTGCCCTGCAGGTAGAGAGCAATATGCTGCCGCTGGGATCGGCTCCTTCTTATATTTTGTCTGATTTTTATGGCTATCAGCCATTTGTAAAGGGATTGTTTTGGTTTAATGCCTACTGGCTGCTGTTTGCCGGCCTGCTGTCTGTACTGGCCATACTGTTTTGGCCGCGTGGCCGCTACGATAGCTGGCGGGAGCGATTCGCGCAGGCGAGGCTTGCCTGGCCCCGCTATCGCCTGGCCGGACTGGCCTTGTTGGGTGTGTGGATACTGACAGGTGGCTGGGTATTCTACAATACCCAGGTGCTGAATCCTTACTTTAATGGCAAACAAACAGAGAAACTGCAGCTCGACTATGAGCGACGTTTCAAGCAGTACGAGGGGCGGCTGCAACCGCGTATCTACAAGGTTTTTTACGATATAGACCTCCGGCCCGAGGGCCGGCAACTGTCGGTCAGCGGTAAGTTTTGGATGCGCAATATCTACGATGAGCCGATTGACACGCTGTGGATGAACACACCTTCCGAGGGGGAGTTTAGCTGTGAACATAGCCGGCTGTCACTACTGCTGGAGGAAGCGGATCTCAACTGGCGCATGTACCGATTTGAACCGGCGCTGCAGCCCGGCGACAGCCTCGAGCTGTCGTTTGAGGTGGACTATAGCCCCAAAGGATTTGAAAATGAGTTCGGCTGGAGTCGCATCGTCCAAAACGGCAGTTTTTTTGACAATGTATCGGTCATGCCCGTCTTTGGCTATCAGTCGGATGCAGAAGTGGCTGCCAAAAATCGCCGGCAGAAGCTGGGGCTGCCGGAAAAGACACGCAGGCCTGTGCTCAATCCTGCAGATACTAGCAGTCGTATGGATGCTTACATAGGTGTCAATAGTGACTGGGTCGACGTAGAGACTGTCTTCCGCACAGCTCCCGACCAAATAGCTATTGCGCCAGGCTCACTCGTACGGGAATGGCGCGAAAATGGCCGCCGCTGTTTTCAGTATAAGCTTGACCATCCTTCTTTCAATTTTTATTCTTTTGTAAGCGCTGATTTTGAAGTAGCTAAACGCGACTGGAAGGGGGTAAGCCTGGAGGTGTATTACCACAAAGATCATAGCTATAATGTGCCTCGCATGCTGGATGCTATGGAAAAATCACTCGACTATTACACGACCCATTTCGGACCTTATTTCCACAAACAGTGCCGTATCGTGGAGTTTCCCCGTTTTGCCAGCTTCGCACAGTCGTTTCCCGGGACTATGCCCTATTCGGAGGGCGTAGGCTTCATTCAGGACTTTAAAGATCCCGACGAGGATATAGACATGGTCTCTTATGTAGCTGCTCACGAAATTGCGCACCAGTATTGGGGACACCAGACCTGTGGCGCCAATATGCAGGGCAGCGAAATGCTGGTTGAAACCTTTGCACAATGGGGAGCGCTGATGGTCATGGAACATACCTATGGCCGTGACCAGATGCGCAAATTTCTGCGCTATGAGATGGATCGTTACCTCAGAGGCCGCGGGCGGGAGACGGAACGGGAGCTGCCGCTGGTGTCCTGCGAGGGACAGGGCTACATTCACTACAACAAAGGCAGCGTGCAGATGTATCACCTGAAGGAAAGAATTGGAGAGGAGCAGGTCAACGCTGCGCTGCGCAGTTTCCTCGGGCGCTACCGCTACCAGCCACCGCCTTATCCGGTGAGTACCGATGCACTCGAAGCTTTCTATGCATATACCCCGGACAGTCTGGATTACCTCATCAAAGATTTATTTGAGGATATCACACTCTACGAAAACCGATGCAGGCTTGCCAGCGTCAAAAAACGGAGTGATGGCCGCTGGGAAGTGAGCATGCAGGTCGAATGTGCCAAATTCAAAGCAGATGAGCTGGGTAAGGAAGAGGAAGTCGCACTCAATGATGTGATTGAAATAGGGGCTTTCGCCCGCCCGGCAGACGGCAAGACGTATGGCAAAACCCTGCATCGGCAGCAGGTGAAAATCACCCGGCCAGCGCAGACGTTCACTTTTATACTCGATGAGAGACCCTATGAAGTGGGGATAGATCCTTTCGCCCTGCTGATTGACAGGAATCCGGAGGATAATCTCAAGAAAATTGAGGAGTAGAATCATCATACCCTTTGGCGGCGCCAGCCGCCAAAGGGTATGGCTTTACAAATGTTACCCTTCCGTCATAGTATCCTGAATATCTTCTTTCTTGGTGGGGAGCAGTCCGAAAAAGGAAGGATTGATGATTTTACTTTTAGTAAGTGCCCACAAAAACAGCAGTGCAAACGCACCCAAACCAAGCGACACCAAATAATGGCCTTGAATCTGGTGTTCTAATAAAAAACGAAAGTAGAGGGTACCGGCTAAATACAGCGTCACAAAGACATCGGAAACGAGGGGACTTAAAGGGAAAATACGCATCATTGTGTTGTTGTTTATAGTTCGTTTCCAAAAATACAATTTTTATACAAAAATAAAAGCCTGACGACAAGATAATTGAAATTTTATCTTGCCGCCAGGCTGTGTTGCCGGTCTAACTACCGCAAATCCGGCGTCGATATCATGTGCTAGTGTGCATGCGCACCACCTGCACCTCTTGGAATACGAATGTCTTCGACAATTTTTTGTACATGATCAGGTGGCGGCGGTGTAAGCCGTGAAACCACCATGGAAATGATGAAGTTGATAAACATAGCTACTGTCCCAAAACCTTCGGGCGAGATACCAAACCACCAGTCTGCCTTCAGACCGTCAAGTGCAGCCTTTCCACCATCGAAGATACCAAACTTGTACTTGAGCATATACCAGGTCATGAGGCTGATACCTACGATCATACCCGTGACAGCTCCCTGCATATTCATGCGCTTGTCAAAGATGCCAAGGATGATGGCCGGGAAGAAGGAAGATGCTGCCAGACCAAAGGCCAGGGCTACTACTGCCGCTACAAAACCCGGCGGGTTGATGCCGAAGTAGCCTGCGATGACAACAGCAACAGCAGCTGCAAGGCGTGCGTACATAAGTTCGCCCTTCTCACTGATATCGGGCTTTAGCTGCATCTTCACCAGGTCGCGGGAGATAGACGTAGAGATAACCAACAGCAGCCCCGCAGCCGTAGACAGCGCCGCTGCCAGACCACCCGCTGCTACCAGTGCAATGACCCACGCAGGCAGGTTGGCAATCTCGGGGTTGGCAAGTACGATGATGTCGTTGTCAATCGTCAGTTCGTTGACTGCTTTATCAGCTACATACTGAATGATACCGTCCTGGTTCTTATCTTCAAAAGCGATCAGCTTTGTAGCTTCCCACTTTTTAAACCAGGCAGGCATAGAGGCGTACTCCTTATTACTAACCGTATTGATGAGGTTGATGCGGGCAAAAGCAGCGATGGCGGGCGCCGTCGTGTACAGGATGGCGATGAAAATCAATGCCCAGCCTGCAGAGCTGCGGGCATCCTTCACGCGGGGAACTGTGAAGAAGCGAACAATTACGTGCGGGAGACCTGCCGTACCAACCATGAGAGCAAAAGTGATGGCAAAAACATCCGCCATGGATTTTGTACCCGAAGTGTACTCAGGGAAACCCAAATCTTTGTTCAGCTGGTCAAGCTTGTCGAGCATGGCCAGGCCATTGCTGTCGGCTGCATCACCGATAAGACCCAACTGTGGGATGAAATTGCCTGTGATGGCCATGGAAATGAAAAAGGCGGGCACCATATAGGCAAAAATCAATACGCAGAACTGAGCTACCTGGGTGTAAGTGATACCCTTCATGCCACCGAGAACTGCGTAGAAGAATACAATGGCCATACCAATGTAAACGCCCATGTCAATGGATACTTCCAAAAAGCGGCTGAAAACAACCCCTACACCGCGCATCTGACCTGCAACATAGGTAAACGAAACGATGAGCGCACAAATGACAGCTACCGTGCGGGCTGTGTTTGAGTAGTAGCGGTCGCCTATGAAGTCCGGGACAGTAAATTTCCCGAATTTTCGAAGATAGGGCGCCAGCAGTAATGCCAACAGCACGTAGCCCCCGGTCCATCCCATAAGGTATACAGCACCGTCATAGCCCATGAAACTGATCAGACCCGCCATCGAAATGAATGAAGCTGCTGACATCCAGTCGGCTGCTGTTGCCATACCATTGAGGATGGGAGGAACGCCTCCGCCTGCTACATAAAATTCGGCAGTGGAGCCCGCACGCGACCATATAGCTATGCCTATGTACAAGGCAAAGGTGACTCCTACTATAATCAGTGTCCAAGTTTGAACATCCATGTTGATTTGTTTTTTTTTGTTTGTCAATCAGTTGATTGTAGTGAAAATGCTCGCCAAGATGTTTACTCGTTTACGTCGTATTTTTCATCAAGCTTACCCATGAGCCGGGCATAGACGAAAATCAACACTACGAATACATAGATCGAACCCTGTTGCGCAAACCAAAAGCCTAGTTTGGCGCCTCCTATGCGCACATTGTTGAGTGCATCTTTGAAAAAAATACCGAATCCATAGGATGCGACAAACCAAATGACTAGCAGAATGCCTACGTAGCGGATGTTCTCCCGCCAGTATTGTTGGAGATCCTTTTTTTCTGACATGATAATTGTTTTTATGGTTAGTAATGATGATTGTATAGTGCGTACCGCCGTTTGGCGGGCCTATAAGAAAATGTGTGACTGCAGGATGAATTGTCCTTTGCTGCCGTTGCGTATGACCTGGCCGCCTTCCGTCGCATATACGGGCCGGGTTTGGTATTCCAGCGTAAATTTGGCGTTGTGACCTGTGATGAAGTAGTTGAGCCCCAAGCCCCATTGGGTTGAAGGTTCGGGCAAACGCTCAAAGTTCTTATAGGTTAAAGTAGCGTAAGGCATCAACTGCATGCCATTGGCCATCTTGGGAAGGCCATAGCCAAGTTGTGTATATAAAATTTGACCCGTGCCTATTGTCGGCTGTACATTGCCGCCGCCAAGCGTACTGCGATTGAGAACAGTAGCATCCGTAGCTGCAGGATGCTGGTTGAGTATGCCTATGTTGCGCAGATAGCCGGGACCAAAATCGTAGTTGTAGAAAACTGCATACGCACTCAGTACTTTCTTTTTATCGGCACCCACCGGCATATCCAGGAATGCGTCTACCCCCAGACAGAATTGGTTGTGACGGTTGAGCAGGGTGTCCGTACCACTGATGGTCCGACTGCCCGTTACTTCTGCCTGCGAGTAAAAACCCGCGCCAATATTGAATACTTTTTTAGCACCCAGGTAGGAACCCACAAAGAAAGGAAGCTTATTGCTTTCTTTGTCCCAGAACATATAGTTGACATAACCACCGGGCGCCCAGGTTTCTGTTGCTATATTGACAGCATTGCCCGTCATGTTGGTCTTGGTCGCCACAGGACCATTGACAAAAGGCTTGTTGATGTGTAAGCGATAATCAAGCTTGCCTATCTGCCCTTTGGCATAAAAGCCGAACTGGCGGGCAAACTGATCCGTAGCTTCAATGTTGTACCAATTGAAGATAGGGGCATCCATGGTCATGAAATTCAAGGTACTCTGGCTGGAAAGACGTGATACGCCATTCCAATAATGAAGCCCCATGCCTACATAAAGCTTGTCCTTATACAGCTCATACTCTGTCCATGCATCGTGAAAAAACAGTTGTGGTTTTTTACCCTGGTTGCCGGGTTGGGTGGTTGCGTTGGTACCATTGGGTGCCGTTGCACCATTGATGAACGACTGGTTGTTGATACCAAAGTGAGTCAGTATCAAAAAACGTGGCGAAACCTGTGCATACGCGAGCATGCGCGAGCGGCGCAGTGCTATGTCGGTGCTGGAGTTAATACCCAGCCCGTTTACATCAACTGTACCCGGGTTGTTCTGCGTATGGGTGGCCCAGAATTGATGCCAAATGATGAACCGAACGTACTTCGATCCATCTTCATTTAGTTTTAGGGTAAGGGGCTTGTAAGAATGGTCGACGGCTGGCTTTTCCTGAGCCGACAAATTTGACACGGTCAATAAACACAACGCAAGCAGTGCACTGCTAATCATGGTTCTGCTGATCATAGCACATTTGTTTAGATAAATGGTGATGAAGTTATCAAAATCATTCCGCTAATGTATATACATATCTATATATAAAAAAATATTCGGCCGGATTTTTTTGCCCTCTCCAAAATTTTGTAGCGAAATAGGCTATAATCGCGGGAAAAATGAACTGTATGCTTCTTTTTGGCAATTAAAAAAATCATGAAACTGCCAATTCTTATCTATATGTTTATATATTTGTATCGTCTTGGCAATTGTTCCTCTCCACTACATTGTACACGCTTCTGTCAGTCTTTCCGACAAAATGATGACTGCCGCTTTGGTGCATCTTTCCGCCGCAGGCGGGCGCGCAAATGCTGCTCAGGGAGCCTTTAAGGCTTTTTAAAAAAACCAACAGCTCCTAAACGCAACTGCAGCTCAGCGGCATCGGCCGCTGAGCTGCAGTTGGAGAAAGCCTGACTTATGACAGATCTGTCCGAAAAAATAAGAGAATGAGGTCAGATAACCTTGGTGAGTGTCTTCAAGATATCGTAGTAGTCCTGACTGGTAAGGTAATAGAGAGAGTTCTTACCGTCGCGGTCGAGGTCAACGATATTGCGGCTTTTTAGTATGCGCAGGTGATGGGAAGCGATTGCCTGCTCAATTTTGAGGTGCTGGTAAACTTCTGTTACAGACATTTTGCCATTGTTGAACAGCAGATCGATGATGGCAATGCGTATCGGATGGGCTATCGCCCGAAGGGTCTCCGTAGACTCCTCTAAAAAATCGGTATTGAAGTGCGTTTTCATAATGTCCTTCGTATTGCCATAAATATATATGAATATACTTGCTTACAACGAATGAATCCCTGTAAAAGGTTCATAGTACTGAAAAAAAATGAGTATGACGAATACCATTGCTCGACGGATATATGATTTCCTAAAAGAGTATCCGCCTTTCAATCTGCTTGATTCACAGCAATTGCTATCGATTGCCGATCAGGTGGTGGTTCAGTACCGACAAGCTGATGAAATCATCTTCCGAACAGGTGACATGCCCGGTAAGTTCATTTTTATGGTGCGGGAAGGGGCGGTAAATTTATTTCATCAGGATGAAAATGGTGCTGAAGCGCTGGTGGATCAGTGTGAGGAAGGGGATGTTTTTGGCCTGCGGCCGTTATTGGCCGAGGATGCCTACGCGCTGACAGCGCGCGTGGCCGAGGAATCGCTCTTGTACGCCATCGATATTGACAGCATCAAGCAGTGGCTCTTTGCGCATCCGCAGGCTACCTTTTACCTGGCCAGCAATATGGCTGCGGGCCTGCGCCGCCGCACAGAGCCCCGCCTGCGGGGCAAGCTGCAGGCAGCACCGGATGGCAGCAGTGCTGCAGAGGATTTTCAGCTGCTGGAGCTTCAGTCGGTCGACCGCTCCAAGAAGCCGGTTACCTGTACACCCGAGCTGCCCGTACAGGAAGCTGCAGCCATCATGGCCGACAAAGAAGTGGGGTCGATTATTATTGTTTCTTCCGAGGATTTCCCGCTGGGCATTGTCACCGATAAAGATCTGCGCAAAAAGGTTGCAACGGGCAAAGTGCCGCTGACCGCTCCGGTGAAGCAGATCATGTCCAGCCCGGTAGTGACGGTGGGTCGAGAGGTGACGGTGGCCGATGTGCAGATCGCCATGGTCAAACGCCGGATTCATCACCTGTGTGTTACTGAGGATGGCAGCGACCAGTCGGCTGTGATGGGGGTAATCTCTGAACACGATTTGTTGGTGCTGCAGGGCAATAACCCTGCCGTAATCATACGCGAGATCAGGCGCTCCCGGGAGACAGGTATCATGAACGACCTCCGCGGCAGAGCGGAGGCGCTGCTGCGGAAATACCTGGAGCAGGAGGTGGCCATTGCTTACATTGCTTCAATCATGTCGGAGGTCAATGACGAGATCATACAACAGTGCATCCGATTGTCACTCGATGAGATGGAGGGTGATGCGCCTGCCGGCTTCTGTTGGTTGTCGCTCGGTAGCGAAGGCCGTGGGGAGCAGTTGCTGCGCACTGACCAGGACAATGCATTGGTTTTTGAAGACGTGCCGGCAGCAGCGCTGCCGGCGGCCAAACAGTGGTTCTTGTCGCTGGCAGCCAAAGTCAACGAAAAGCTGAACGCGGTGGGCTTTGTCTTCTGTCCGGCAGAAATGATGGCCCGTAACGAAAAATGGTGCCTGCCGCTCAGCGAATGGAAGCAGCAGTTTAGTCAATGGATGCTGATGCCTACACCGGAGTCGGTACTGAACAGCACCATCTTTTTTGACTACCGGCCTGTCTACGGGGACGAAAAACTCAGTGAGGCACTCACAGCGCACATTTTTGCCATCCTCGACAGCCAGTCGCTCTTCCTCTCGTTTCTGGCCAAGGATGCCGTGCATAGCCCGCCGCCACTTACCTTTTTTCGCAATATCCTGGTCGAAGGCAGCGGCGAACACAAGGACGAATTTGATATTAAGGCACGGGCTATGATGCCTTTGGCCGATGCTGCCCGTGTGCTGGTACTCCACCATCGCGTTGGCGGAATCAACAATACTTTTAAGCGTTACGAAAAGCTGGCTACGCTGGAACCCAATAATAGTGAGTTATTTCAGGAGGCTGCTGATGCCTACGAGATTCTCATCCGTCTGCGGGCATTGCAGGGGCTAAAACACAATAACAGCGGCCGTTTTTTCAAGCCTTCGGAGCTTAGCAAGATGGAACGCATTTTGCTTCGCAACGCTTTTCGGCCGGTGAAGGACTTGCAGCAGTTGCTGAGTCTGCGCTTTCAGCTGGCTTATTTCGGCTGATCGCCGGCTGACTGCACTGCAGCAGCTTTATACCATAGGGCTTTCTGTTACTGTACAACCGGCAAAGTCCTGTTATTGTCAAATAAACCCCCGGAATATGCTATTTCGATGGCCCTGGCAGCCTGCTGCCAACTACCCGGACTTCTACCAGCACTACCTGTCAACCGTCAAAGTTGGCTGGGAGGCCAATACGCCGATCGAGCAACTGCGTTTTGTGGTCTTTGATACAGAGACGACAGGACTCAATCCGGCCAGGGATCGCCTGCTCTCTATTGGTGCTGTCGCCTGCAGTGCTAATACGCTGCGGGTAGGGGAGGTTCTCGACATATATGTACAACAACATGAGCAGGTACCTCACAACCCTGAGGCCATCACAGTGCATGGCATTCTGCCGGGGCAGCTCAGCATGGCTCAGCGCGAAGCGGAGGCTGTAGCTGCTTTTACAGCTTTTTGCGGCAATGCTGTGTTGGTTGGCCATCATCTGGCTTTTGATATTGCAATGATCGACGGGGCTCTTCGGCGGGCCGGAGCCGGTAGTCTCAAAAACCGGCGCATCGATACGATGGATCTGGCGCGTCGCGCCAACGCACACACGGATTTTTTGCCACCCGGGTTTTTTCAGCTCGACCAGCTGGCATCTCGCTATGGCATCCTGTTGAGCGACCGACATACGGCAGCCGGCGATGCCTACATCACCGCTCTATTGCTGTTTAAATTGTTGGCGCAACTCAAAAAGAGGGGCGTCAATAACTTACGCGATCTTCTGCGCTAGCAGATAAATGACAGCCTGCATGCGGCTGTAAGGATTTTTTGAAAACCCCCAAAGGGTGAACCTACAGGCAAAATACAATTGTGGGCGCAAGAATCCGCCAAGCTTTTGTAATTTTGTGGCCTGAAAAAAAAATAATTATGCGCATCAGCACCATTGTATTGGCTGCAACAGCCCTGGCCATAGGCCTATATTCTTGCCAATCAGACAAAAAGGCGGACAAGCAGGCGGCAGCGCCCGCCACTGAGATGAGCAGCGACACCACAACGGGCAGCCCTGCTGTCTCTGAGCAGCGCAACTTCCCGTCTCAGCTGGAGCGTACAAGCTGGGAGGTTATCAAGCTCGATTTTGAAGGTATGAGCTTTCGGCCCGACAGCGCTCGCATTCCGCAGATTGATTTTCTGGGGGCTAAGCTGAATGCGCTGGGGGTTTGCAACCGCTTTTCGGCAACGTATGATACGCCGGATAACGAGGGCGCTATGACGATCGCAGCAGCTGCAACGACCGACAATGCTGGCTGTCCGGTAGCAAGCTTTAAGTTTGACCGCCGTATGTTCGATATTCTGGAGCATGCTACGACCTACCGCATGACCCAGGGCGGATTGGTGCTGATCAGCGATAAGGGACAGATTATCTGTCGCGAGCGCTAATGCAGCCAGTTGCCAACCGTTCGTGGTGGGAGGAAGGCTATCGCCTACCCCTGCTCGCCGGCCTGATTTTTATGCTGGTCAACCTGCTGCAGGCGGCGTTTACGCCCCTTGACCCGGATGAGGCTTACTACTGGTTTTATGCCGGCCGTCTGCAGTGGGGATATTACGATCATCCGCCTGCTATTGCACTGCTTATAAAGCTGGGCGTATCGGTTTTGCCGGCGACACTGGGGCTGCGCTTCGGCAGCGTCATGGCCTCCGGTCTCTGCCTGTGGCTGCTGTGGCAGCTGGCCGGCCGCCCCGTTGGTCGGCAGGCTGCCCTGCTGGCCTTGCTGGTGGCTGCCATGCCTTTTCTGGAGTTGTACGGCTTCATCGCTACCCCCGACGGTCCGTTGCTGTTGGCTACAGCTTTTTTTTGGTGGGTATATGCACGTTTCCTGCAGCGGCCCGGCCTTGGGCAGGCGCTGCTGCTGGGTACTTCCATGGCGCTGCTGCTCTACAGCAAATACCACGGACTGCTGGTGATCCTGTTTACGGTGTTCTCCAACCTGCAACTGTGGCGTATGCCTGCCTTTTATCTGGCAGGAGTGAGTGGTGTGCTGTTGTTTATGCCTCACCTCTATTGGCAGTATGCCAATGATTTTCCTTCCTTCCGCTACCACCTTGTTGGGCGTGATGATCCGTACGAACTCAAGCACACGCTCAACTATCTGGTCAACCAGCTGAGCATGTTCAACCCGCTGTTGCTTCCGTGGTGGGCGCCGGCGCTTTGGCGGAGCCGGCAGCAGGAGCCGCTGGCACGTGCATTTTTTGTCACTGCGCTGGGTTTCTGGCTTTTCTTCCTGTGGAGTACCCTTAAGGGGCATGCAGAACCGCAGTGGACGGCCATCCTGTCCATTCCGCTGGTGTTGCTGTCGTTTCGGGCCTGGCAATCGGGCCGTATACGCTCCCCGTGGTTTGGGCGGCTGCTCGTTCTGTCTATGCTATTGTTTGTCCTGCTGCGACTGGCGCTGGCCATTCCGGGAAAAGCGCCGCTGCGGCAGATGAAAAACGAAGACTGGATTGCGGCCCTGTCGGCTTATGCCGGGAAGGTCCCGCTGCTGTTTGAAAATTCTTACCGCGACGCTTCGCTTTATCGCTTTTATACGGGCAAAGATGCCTGGAACATGACCAATGTACTGTACCGGCCCAGCCAGTATGATCTTTGGGAGGGTGAAAAAGCTTTGCACAACCGTACCGTCATAGTAGTTGGGCAGCGCGGCTGGCCCTGCCCGGCGCCTTGCGATACACTGCAGACGGGCAGGCTTTTTAAGCAGCTGCTGCGGGCCGATAGTTTTCAGGTGCTTACCAGGGTGGCGGTAAAGCTGACGCATTACGAGCCCCGGCTGCCACAGCCGGGTGATACTGTACGCCTGTATTTTTCCATACACAACCAATACCCCTTCGCGGTAGATCCCGCCGCCGGCGGCTTACCCGCACAGCTGGCCCTGCTGGCCAGCAGCGGGCTTGAGCAGTGGCACTACTGGCCACTGTCCTACAGCCCGGGGCCGTTGGCTGCCGGCGAGCAACGCTCGCTGAGCTGGCAATGGATCGTGCCGCCCGACTATCCACCCGGGTTGCCGCCTTTTGGCCTGGGCTGGCAGTATGCGGGCATGCCGCCCGCCTGGCCGGCGCAATAGCGCTTATTTGCCTGGTTTTTTTGAAAAAATCAACCCAACGGATGGCTGCTGCCACCGGCAGCAGCCATCCGTCTCAGCGGCCGATACCTACGGCCATGAGCACCGCCAGCGCGGGTATGCAGGCTAGAATAACCAACTCTGCTACGACCAGCCAGCGCAGCAGTGGCGGTATGCTGACCTGCTCACTGGCTTCACCACGACCTTCGCGTATGAAAAACACAGTAGGGTAGGCGGATAGCAAGCCCAGTATACCTGCCAGCACCAGCTTGGTGATAAAAATCGGATTATCAGAATAATAAGCCGAGGGCTTGCCGCCGGCCAGCCACATGCCCAAACCGGCACCCACTACCAGCAGCGAAGCCAGCCCGTAGGCAGCATCGATCATGGACAGCCGCCGCAATTCAGCGCGGCTGTGTACGGGCTTGAGCAACAGCCACTCACTGATCAATGATCCTGCCAATACTATTATGCCCAGGAAGTGCAGGTAGCGAATAAACAGATCTGCATACATAGCTTTGTCGTTTATGGCGCCTGTTCAAAATCCGGCAACCCCTGTAGCATCTTTTTCAGGATGACAATCTGACCGAGGTGGTAGTGCGAATGTTCCAGTATGCCTGTGAAATTGCGGAAGTAGGTGCCGTATTTTTCATCAAAAAAGGCGTCGTTCAGGCGGCTGTCAGGGAAAGCCTCTATCAAGGTCGCCAGTTGCTCTGCATCGTCCCATACTTTAGCCAGCACAGCCTCCCAGTCGGCCTGTGAGGCTACGGGCGGGTGGTCGAAACTGTATTTGTCGCGGGCCGTGAGCGGCTGCCCCTCCATCACCTGCCTTACGGCCGCTACATAATAGTTGATGTGGTACACCAGCGCAAGCAGGCTGTTGAAGGAAGGAATCTTGTAGACGGCCTGCTCCCAGCTGAGGTCCTCTACATGTGGTCTGAGTGATACACCTGTGGGGCTGCCGCCAAAATGCAGTTCGCGAAACTGCCGGGCAATTTGAGAAGTAATCTGCATGGTATCCGTATTTGGGGGGCGTGGCCGGCTTGGCCTGTACAAGGGGCTATATTCCTCGGCTCACTCCCGGTTGCGCTGCTAAGGTAATGATTTTTTACAGCACAAAGGGGATAGGCTTGTCGTGTGTATATGCATGCTGCCCTTGTCGTGGTGAAATACCCGCAAGTGTATAAATGATAAAATTAACTGCGCTGGTTTTCTGTTGGATTGGAAAAATATTCCGATAATAGCACGCAATTACAAATATTGTTGAATCAACGACCTGAGGTCGACAAAAAAGAGTTTATGGCAACGGACTGGACAAGGAGAAAGGTACTGCAGACGCTGGGGCTGGTAGCCGCAGGGGCCAGCGTCAAGGCGTCATCGCTTCAGGCCATACCTTATGAGTTTGATTACACTACGCTGCCGGCTACTTCCCGCAAGCTCACGGCTATCGTGCTGGGAGCGGGCAGCCGCGGCAATGTCTATGGCAATTACGCGCTGCAGCACCCCAACGAACTGGACATTGTAGGGGTAGCAGAGCCCATCGCTATCCGCCAGGATCGCTATTCGCAAAAGCACAATATAGAGGCCGGCAATCGCTTTCAGACCTGGGAGCATGTCTTCGACAGGCCGCGCTTTGCCGATGCTGTTATCATCACAACGCCCGATCACCTGCACTATGGCCCTGCCATGAAAGCACTTGCGATGGGTTATGATGTATTGCTCGAAAAACCTATCGCCCAGACCTGGCAGGAGTGCAAAGATATTCTGGACCTTGCCAAGCGCAATAATCGCATCGTCGCAGTCTGTCATGTACTGCGCTACTCTCCCTACTACCGCAAAGTCAAGGAAGTAATCGACTCAGGGGTGCTGGGCGAACTGGTGAGCATTCAGCATTTTGAGCCCATACAGCATGTGCACATGTCTCATTCATTTGTGCGCGGCAACTGGCGGCGTGCCGCCGAAACCAATCCCATCCTGCTCGCCAAATCCTGCCATGACCTCGACATGCTGCGCTGGTGGGTAGGCAAGCCTTGCCGCCAAGTGGCCTCTTTTGGCAGCCTCAAATGGTTTAAAGCAGAAAATGCACCCGAGGGGAGTACCGCTCGCTGCACGGATGGATGTGCCGTGGAGGGGCAGTGTCCGTATTCGGCTTTGCGTATTTACCACAAGGAACGTACCTGGCTGCACCACTTCGACTTGCCGGAGGACAAAAGCCTGCACGGGGAGGCCATCATGAAAGAATTGCGGGAAGGACCCTATGGCCGCTGTGTTTATCGCTGTGATAACGATGTGTTGGATCACCAGATCGTTTCCATGGAGTTTGAGGATGGTATCACCGTTAACTTCAGTATGGAGGCCTTCACGCATTACCATGGTCGTCGTACGCGCATCATGGGCTCTTTGGGGGATATCGTAGGCGACGAAGATGAACTGCTGATCACGGATTTTCGCACAGGACAGCAGCAGCGCTGGAATGTGAAAGAAAACGCACAGGTACAGTCGGGCCATGGCGGCGGTGACTGGGGGCTCATGCGCGACTGGCTGCGCGCCGTCGGTGAGCAAAATGCCAGCCTGCTTACTTCCACCCTCGATGCGTCCATGGAAAGTCACCTCATGGGCTTTATGGCGGAAAAAAGCCGCCTCAACAGAACGGTGGAAGCAGTTGCGTTGTAAATTTGTGGCCGCCGGCAGAAGCTTATGGCTTCTGCCGGCGGTTACTTCATGAACCATCAATACAATGGACAGTACAAGTGTGCATAACCATCAGCGCAAGGTGCGTATGGGAATGGTCGGTGGCGGCCGCGGCGCTTTTATTGGCGCAGTTCACCGTATGGCAGCTGCGCTGGACGGACAGATAGAGCTCGTCTGTGGCGCCTTCAGCAGTGATCCTGCCAAGTCGAGGGTCTCTGGTCTCGATCTCTTCCTGCCGGAAGATCGGGTCTATGGGAGTTTTCAGGAGATGATCGAGCGGGAAAAAACGCTGCCGCTGGGCGAGCGCATGGATTTTGTCAGTATCGTCACGCCCAATCACCAGCATTTCCCGCCTGCTTTTATGGCACTCGACCATGGTTTTCATGTTATGTGCGATAAACCGCTGGCATTTACACTGGAAGAGGCTCAGCAGCTCGTGGAAAAAGTGGCCGAAACAGGCCTCCTTTTCGGGCTTACCCATAATTATACAGGTTATCCCATGGTCAAGCAGGCACGCGATATGATCGCTGCCGGGCTGCTGGGGACTGTTCGCAGAGTAGTGGTGGCCTACCCTCAGGGTTGGCTGAGTACCAAGCTGGAAGACGCTGACCAAAAGCAGGCGAGCTGGCGCACCGATCCGGCTCGATCCGGCATCGCGGGTGCTATGGGGGATATCGGAACCCATGCGGAAAATCTGGCTGAGTATATTACAGGTTTGAAAATCAAAGAATTGTGTG
This sequence comes from uncultured Saprospiraceae bacterium, assembly GCA_964441755.1. Taxonomy (GTDB): domain Bacteria; phylum Bacteroidota; class Bacteroidia; order Chitinophagales; family Saprospiraceae; genus JAUMBM01. The sequence goes on along the minus strand of CAYTVG010000016.1, from coordinate 21,054 downwards.
CAGATGTAGCGGCTATCGTACCCGGCAGAAAATTGGATGATGATGCCAGTGTGTTGCTGCGCTTCGACAATGGTGCACGCGGACTACTCTATGCCAGCCAAATTAGCGCAGGTGAAGAGAATGCACTCCATATCCATGTCTACGGAGAAAAGGGGGGACTGGAATGGCACCAAATGGAGCCCAATACGCTTAAAGTCAAGTGGCTGGATCAGCCTATGCAGTATTATCGAACAGCCGGTAGCGACTTGTCGGCAGCCGCTCAGGGGGCTTCCCGCTTGCCTGCCGGCCATCCGGAGGGCTATCTTGAAGCTTTTGCCAATATTTACCGTAACTTTGCACATTGCATACGCGCCCGCTGGGCAAATGTTTTGCCCGATGCCGTCCATACTGATTTTCCTACGGTGGACGATGGCCTCCGGGGTATGCGCTTTGTGGAGGCAGTCGTCCGCTCAGGTAAAAGTGAGCAGAAGTGGATTGCGCTTTAATGTGAGTCAATAATTTTTTGGGTGGCAATAGCCACCCAAAAAATTCCTGTGAGGGATTATTTGTTAGATTTTTGGCCAAAAATCTAACAAATGATCAAGCTTAGCCATAAATACCATCGGTAGATGAATATCTATTCGCGCATTGTCAGTCTGTTGTCGCTGATGCTGAGTCTGCTTCCCGGAGCAGGGGGACAAGCAAGATTGCAATTGACCCTGCCTTCGCAGGAGATCATCGATTTTCCGGCCAGACGAGCTACTTTCGGCCCCGTCTGGGCAGATACGATTGAGGGGCCACTGGCGTTTTTTAATCCTGTCGATGGGTGCATGTTGCCGGCTGATGCTTACGAGGGTAGGATTGTGTTGATTGACAGAGGGCTGTGCCCTTTTACCAACAAAGTGTACAACGCGCAGCAGCGAGGTGCAATTGCCGTAGTGGTTTGTAATAATACCGATAGCCGCCCTTTTCAGGCGGAGGTGATGGGGCCTACAATCTTTGATCCGCTGGCCCCGCTGATTGAGATTCCTTCTATTATGGTGTCTTTTAGTGCTTGCCAGACATTGCGCCTGCAGTCGGCCGGCACGACCGTATTGCTCAATCCGGAGCCCGTGCCGCTGCAGCCGGGTGAGGTTTGTACCCTTGCTATTCCGGTCACTCGTGGTACCTATTCGGTGGCTCCGGTGATTAGTGGCTTTGGTGCCAATACTAGTTTCAGTGGACTGGAAGGAAGCTGCCATGCCAAATGGTATCGCTACGAGTCTGCCTACGAGCGGCAAGTGACGGTTACTGCTTGTGATCAACCGGTAGATACAAGGCTTCTGATATTTACAGGCGCCGATTGCACGGCTTTGGAGTGGCTGGATTTCAACGATGATTGTGATCTGGAAAACGGAGTATTTGCCTCTTCGCTGAGTTTCAGCGCCCTGCCCGGTCAGGTATATTACTTTTACTGGGACGACTATTGGTCGTACGAGGGCTTCAGTTTTACAGTGATCGAGGACAGTCCGCTGGCAGTGAGGGCAACTTTTCAGGTGGATATGTCTGCAACCACACCCGATCCTGCGGGTGTTTTTATTATTGACGAGCTGGGACTGTCAGCACCCATACCAATGTCAGATCCCGATGGAGATACTATCTATACGGCTTCATTGGATATTCGGCCAGATACCCAGATCAATTATCTGTTTGCCAACGGCCTGCTGCCTGAGACGGTCGTTTCTGTAGGGGCGGATAGCTGTACGCTTAGTCCGGCCGGCTACCGGACACTGCTGGTGCCGGATACATCACTGCTACTGCCGCCTGTCTGTTTTGGCTATTGCGTGCCCTGCGATGAGCTTGTGGGTTTAGAACCGGTTGTTAGTACGTTGAGCCTGAAGGCTTTCCCGAATCCGGTTAAAGAACAGCTATTTGTGCAACTGCCGCCATCGCTGGCTGCTGCCTCGGGGCGCTGCCTGTTGACAGACTTGCTGGGGCGTCCTCTGCGCGAGTGGTCATTTGCTCCTCCGGACGGCGAACCCCTCCTGCTAACTTTTGAGCAGGTGCCACCAGGGGTGTACTTACTGTTAATCAGCGGGCCTGCAGGGGGCGGGCAGCTGCGGATTGTAGTCCGCTGATTGTCGTTTTGGCTGTTTATGAAAAAAATAACAGATCTTTTCTTGGGCCCGGCCGGCCCTGGCTATTCACACTAAGCCGGCAGGGGCGCAAATCAAATGTATCTCTGCTGCCGGTGTATGATTAGAGAAATATAAACATGCTTCGAATCGCCGGGGGTGTGCATAGCATGCGGCCAGACGGCTGAAACCCACAGCACTTTAGCACGCTGCCATGTACAAAACTTTACGGTGCGAAGTATACATGAAGCATATTTGCAATCACTAGCATTTTTATACTGCGAGTCATCAGGTTGTGTACACAGCATCGCAGGCAGATTGCCGGAATCCAGGGTGTTTGGATACGCTACAACGTGCGAAACGGTATGTGTATCACATTTTTCTTTGTACCCGCTGTCAAAGCGTCATATTATAAGATTACACCCCAGCCCCCAATAATTGCCTCTGTAGATGGCACCAACGCCTGGCTGAAAGAAATACTGATTGACGCGCGCTCCGTCACCTGCAGCACCAGCCTCCCCGGCACGCCATACATAGTGGAGGTGTAAGCGAAGCTTGCGCTTGTTGAAGTGCAGGTTGAGGCCGGCATCACGGGTTACTTCCCTGCCTGCCGAAGCACCGACCAGTCCGGCCTGTCGCTGTCCTTCAGCATCCATGGCACCTCGGAAAGCCATGAGCATAAAGCTGGGCTCTAACAGATACCTGCCGGCACGAAGGTTGTAGCTTAGCCGTACATGTCCGGTAGCTGAGCGGCTGTCAAAAGCCACACCTGTTGCTTCGCTGCCGCGTCGAACCAGCCAAAGCCACTCAGCATCAGCATTTAGCGGACCGAAGTTGAACAGACAGCCGGGGCCGTAGGCGTAGGCAGCCAAAAAATTATCTGTCTGGCCTTGTCTGGATATGTTGAAGTCAAGGCTAAGCCCTTTGCGCTCGCTGTAGTAATTTTGCTGATAACTAATACCATAGGTTGACATTTCAGGCTGTCCGATTTGCAGGGATAACCGGCCTGCTAACAGCGGCGCAAATTGGCGCCCGCCCGAACTACCCTCAAGGCCTATGGCAACGGGCGTGAAAATACCTACGTTATACAGTAGACCCACGCCCGATCCTAGCCATAGTCCGCCCAGGTTAAGCCCCGTGGATCTGCCAGGTCCGGTACCTACCAAGTGGCGGCGTACGTAGTTCTGGGACATTGATTTTTCAAAAGAGGAAGGCGCCCAGGCAGTCGTGATGCTCTCGCGCTGCAACTGTGGCCTGAAGTAGCCGGCTGTTAGTGTCAGTAACTGCGTTTTGGCGCTGATTCGGTATTGTCCGAATGCATCCCAGATGCCTACATTTGGCTGATCGCGGTTGGTGGAGCCCAGGGTGCCGGCTAGTATATCATGGCCCGTAAGATCGTAATGCAGCGCCAGGTTGTAGGTGATGCGCGCATAAGGCGCTCCGCTAAACACGAGGCGTGCACGCCGGAAACTCATGTTGAGGCGGTCATCAACAGGCTCATAGTTGCCCGTCTGCTGGTTGTAGGTCGCTGTGCCTGTCGAGTAAGTAGTCCAAAATTGAGACAACAGACTAACTTTCAGCAACTGGCTGTCGCGCGGCGCTAGCCACTGGTATTGTCCGCCGGGTGCAGATGTCCGCTGCGCGTGGAGTTGCGGCACGGCCAGCAGCAGGAAGAGGAGTAATCTGATAACCATACATGAAATTTTCTTCATGCAAAAGACGGAAAAAATTGTATTTTTGAAGGAAATCCTGGTGATTAATTAGGCAAATAAAGAACAAAATGCAGAATCACAAAAAAATAACTGACACAATTACAATCCCATCAAGATAATGCTTACCTTTGCGACCGCTTTTTAATAAACCAATATGTCTGATCCAATGAAACAGTACGAAGTTACGTTCATCGTTGACCCTGTGCTATCGGGGGAAGAAATCAAAGCGATAGCTCAGACATATGTCGATCTCCTCAAGAGTGAGGGCTGCGAAATTGTACATGTAGACGAGATGGGACTGCAAACACTTGCATATCCTATCAATAAGCGCAACAGCGGTGTCTACTACTGTGTCGAGTTCAAAGCTGCTGACAACAAGGTCATCGACAATGTCGAATTGGCTCTTCGCCGTGACGAGCGCATCATGCGCTTCCTGACTGTAAGCCTTGATAAATTCGGTGTGAAATACAACGAAGACAAGCGCAAAGGTCTGATCGGTAAAGCGAAGAAAAACGTTAAAGCAAAGGATGATCAGCCACCACGCCGGGAAGGACGTGCTGAGGCTGCTCCCGCACCGGCACCTAAAGAAGTTGCTCCGGAGGTTGCAGCACCCGCTGCTGCCGCTGCACCCGCTGCTGCCGAAGAGGAGGAATAGTCTTCCGTAAGCTTTTTTCTTTTTAACCATTAAAAGACATTTGTCATGGCTAGCCGCGACGATATTAAATTTCTTAGCAATCCGAAAATTGGCCGTAACAGGAAGAAGTATTGCCGCTTCGTCAAGTACGGTATCAAATACATCGATTATAAGGACGCCGATTTCCTGCTGTCCTTCATTAATGAGCAAGGTAAAATCCTGCCACGCCGCATCACGGGCAATTCGCTCAAGTATCAGCGCAAAGTGGCTACTGCCGTAAAGCGTGCTCGCCACCTCGGCTTACTGCCGTACGTGACCGACCTGCTTAAGTAGGCCGATGCTATTACCTCATTGCTCATTGTAAAAAGTAACTGACATGGAAATCATTCTTTTGCAAGATGTCGATAATGTTGGCGATAAGCACGAAATCGTCACTGTAAAGGACGGCTACGGCCGCAACTATCTCATACCCAAAGGACTCGCAATCGTGGCCAACCGCTCCAACAGAGCGCGCCTGTCCGAAATGCGTCGTCGTGAGGATGCGCTGGAGATGCGCAAACTCGGTGAATATCGCGCCATCGCTGCCAAAATCACGGAGCAGGTGGTACGTATCGGTGCCAAAGTTGGCGAAAGTGGCCGTATCTTCGGTAGCGTTACCAACATTCAGCTGGCGCAGGCAATGCGTGAGCAAATCGGTGTAGATGTTGAGCGCAAGAGAATCTCTCTGCCCGATGATATCAAAGAGATAGGTACTTATAAGGCTGTCGTGAATCTCCACAAAGAGGTACAGCCTGAGCTCCGCTTTGAAGTGGTAGCAGAGTAAATTCTGTCGCTCTTTACCGGTAAAGACCCGCTTCGATTTTTCTCCGAAAAATCAAAGCGGGTCTTTGTGTTTTAGCCTGATTAAAGCTACGGGTCAATTTTTGGAAAAAATTGACCCGTAGCTTTGGCGATGCAGTGAGGTGCTGTAAGCGCCTCACTGCATCGTGCTATTGCTGCCAGGGTGCAAATCTGCGCAGCAGGTAGCCAGCTGCAGCCATCTGTGCGCTGCTGAGCGCCCAATGGGTACTGATACCCAGCGCAAATCCCCCTCCGCCTGCACCGCAGATCTTGAGGCGGAAGTGATCGGACACGAGTCCGGTTTCCCACAAAGGCCTGAGCTGCTCTCCCGTCATGCGGGGCAATTGGTTGTACTGAAATGTGCTGATGGTCGTAAAGGCTTCCCATACAGCTGCCGCATCGCCGGCCAGCATGGCATCTATGGCGCGCTCAGTACCGCCGATCCACCGCTCCTCAGCGTCTTGCCGAAAAGCAGCGTCCTCGTCGTAGCGCTGCAAGAAATGTTGTACCAGACTGCCTGTCGTCCGCGCTTGGCCCGTATCCAACAGGAAGAATTCCAGGTTTTCTATCGCCGGAAGTTGTACGATTTCTGCCTGTCCATCACTGTGCAGGCAAAGTGGGTTATTGAGGCTGGATAGTAGAGGATCAATACCGGAACTGGCACCGTGAAAGAAAGATTCCATCTGCGCCAGCAGCGCCTTGCGCGCTGCCAATGGCGCTTCGCGTGCAGCTTCTGTGGCGTAGCGGTCGAAAATGCCTGCACATAGGGCACCGGAACTGCCAAGTCCGTAGCCGGTGGGAATGTCTGATGCAAAGTACAGACCGGCCGACAGGTCGGCGTTAAGCTGTCCGACATCTATTGATTCGGCCACTTGGCCAGCCAGGTAGTTGGCAAAATCAGGCAATCGCTGCTGTTGCGTGGACTCGCCCCAAGCCCAGTCGCCGCCCAAAGCAGGGTAGGGGACCGCCAGCGCACGGGAGCCGCGCAGGATAGTGTGCTCGCCAAAAAGGAGTACCTTGGCCGGGTATTTGTGCATCGCGCTGAGAAACTTTGCGCCCTCACAGGCGTTGTGTGTAATATGTAACTGCTGCTTCCCCCGTGGAGGTGGCCATCGCAACAAAGGTAATATCTTTTCTGTATGACTGCGAAAATCGGTATCCTCAACATATCTGACCGCGCCAGCGCCGGTATCTACGAAGATACGCCTGGCCAGTTTATCGTACAAACTTTGCGCGAATTCCTGCGATCCGACTGGACACCTGTCTATCATGTCGTGCCTGATGAGGAAGAGCTGATCGCTCAGCATCTTATTCGCTTGGCTGATGAGGAGGGCTGCTCGCTCATCGTAACCTGCGGAGGGACTGGCCCGGCATTGCGGGATGTGACGCCCGAGGCGACCGAAAAAGTATGTCATAAATTGCTGCCCGGCTTCGGGGAGCTCATGCGCAGCGAAAGCCTGCGGCAGGTACCCACAGCCATACTGTCACGCCAGACAGCGGGTATCCGCAATCATTGCCTTATTATTAACCTGCCGGGAAAACCTTCGGCCATTCGCCTTTGCCTCGAGGCAGTTTTTCCGGCTGTTCCCTATTGTATCGATCTCATCGGAGGGGCTTATCTCGAAACCAATGAGGAGGTAATCAAGGCTTTCCGCCCCGCTCGTTAATGCTGCTCCACAGCACAGCACATGTTTGCTATTATGTCCAAACCTGTTAGTATCATCACCGGCTTTCTGGGAGCCGGCAAAACAACCTTCCTCAAGGAAGTGCTGGAATACCGCCGGTCGCTGCGCTATGCGATCATCGAAAATGAATTTGGCGAGGAGAATATTGATTCCGATTTGCTGGTGAAGGCAGATAATGAGCTGATCGGCCTCAGCAATGGCTGTCTTTGCTGTTCGCTCAATGATGATTTGCTGGATGTACTCAACGAACTGAATCAGCGGCGGGAAGATTTTGATGAGTTGCTGATCGAATCAACAGGCGTCGCCGATCCTGCAGGCGTTGCACGGCCACTGCTGAGTTTGCTTCCTTTGCGCCGCGACTTCCCTTTGCTGCGTGTCATCTGTCTGGTCGATCCGCGCCTGATCGAAGATCAACTGCGGGATACAGAAGAGGCTGCACGCCAGATCGCTTTCAGTGATGTTATCCTCATCACCAAAACGGATGTCTGCGAGCCTGCATGGGTCAATCGCGTCAGGCCGCTGCTGGCAGCGCTCAATCCTTTCGCGAAAATACTCACCGGGGCTAAAGGTGCTTATCCTGTCGATGAAATTTTTAGTCACAGCCGCCGGATGACCGTGTCGGCAGCTACACTCCCTTCGCCTGCCCGCCCGCATTTTCGCCACCAGCAGAGCGATCTCGTCTCGCTTAGTTTTCGTTTCGAACAGGCTTTTGACGAACTTCGGTTGCGACACCGGCTCACAGGCTTCCTGTTGTTTCAGTCAGAAGGGGTTTTTCGAATCAAGGGCATCGTGGCTGTCGAAGGTCGCGATCATCGCATCATCGTTCAGTCGGTGGGCAATTTTCTGGAATTTGAGCCGGGTGAGGCCTGGCAGGCCGACGAGGCCCGCACAAGCCGCTTGGTATTTATCGGTAAACGCCTGCGGCCTGAAGGTTTTGAAAAAATGCTGCGCGACTGCCTGCCACCGGCAGGCTAAAGGCCGGAACTGTTGCCGCGATAAAGGCAATTTGATTTCGTTTTTTGACCGCTACAATGCCTGCCCGCTGCCAATAGCTAGCTCACCATCCCCTGTTTTCGCCTGGGCATCAGTGGCAGCAGGGCTGCTATGACAAGCAGCAATCCGCCCCACTCCCTGACAAGCTCTATGTGGGGGCTCTCAGCCTTCATGCTGCCCAACAGCGACGGGGCTCCCAACCGAAGCCAGTCAATGAAGGCCGGCAATAAGGATAACCACCAGACAAGTAACAGCAGCAGAAAGGGCAATGTCAGCCACCAAGGGGGCATAACCCACCAGCGCCATAGCCATAGGACAGCCGTCAGGCCATATACGGCTATCCAGACCAACGGATCAGGGTCGTTCCACTGCAAAGCTGCAAATGACCAAAATAAAAGACTCAAGATCAAGGAAATCCAGCGCATAGCTTCGTGTTGTTTGAATGTTGGCCGGGTAATGAAGGGAATCAGTGCGTCTTCGAAATTTTCTTGTCAGACCACAGCAATATTGGGGGTTTTATTTTTTGAAGTCAGGTAGCACAGGCTAAACTACTTCAAAAATGGGATAATGTATGAAAAGATAAGGTATCTCATGTGCTGACATGAGTGCTTGAACACACGCTTATGTCCGCTGCTGTTGCTCCCGGATCCGGGACGCCAGCCATTTTTTGCAAAATGGTTTTTTTAACAGACTGATATATCACCGCTTGCAAAGGCTAGACGCAAAATTGTTGCAAAAATAATCTCTTTCCGCCAAACCAAAGGCAATCTCCAATGTCATTATTTAGACTAAATAAATGTTGTTTGTCCATTGTTTGGTGGCGGCTTAAGGGCTGCCACCTTCAATAAACGGGCAAGCAACAATAAACCCAAACTCAAAAAACCAAATGTCATGAACGGTTTGTATCGATGGGGCGTCTTATCGCTCCTGCTGTCAACAACCTTAACAGCCTGCTATGAAGACCAGGATCTAATCCCTTCTACGCCCCTCAGTACTTCCTATACCTGTGCTGAGAGCGCAGCCGAACAGGAGCGCTATCTGCCCGTGAGTTGGGATGCTGCACCTGCCTATATCCGGGCATACGTGGCTGATAATTATCCCGGACTGCAGCCTGCGCTGGTCATACGGGATGAATCAGATGCGGATGATTATGAGGTATATGTGCTCACACAGGCCGGTTGGTTATCGCTGCATTTCGACGACGGGCTCCGGGAGAGTACTGAGCAGCCGGGCAGCTTGCTGGCGCTGCTGCCCAATGAGATTGTCAATTGTATTAACGATCGCTTCCCCGGAGCCAGCATCGAGCATTTTTACACTGATTGGGAGGGTGATGTGGAAGTCTACATACTTTACCAAGGGTTTATCTTCGAACTCGATTTTGATCGCATCGGAGGAGGTGCCTGGCCGGGCGGAAATGATACCACCACCACTTTGAGCTGCCTGTTCGAGCAGGAATCTGTCTATCAGTTGGTTGCATTCGAAAATTTGCCGACAGCCATCCGACAGTATCTGTCAGCCAACTATCCGGACCGCACGCCTGCACTCATTCTCAAGGAACTGGATGATCAGGACTGGGAGGTTTATATCAAAGACAACCAGCGGTGGCGGTCAATAGAATTTGAGGGCAACAGTGTAGTCAGTAATCGCCTGGAGGGGCACTATCTTGCCCAAACGCCGGCATCACTGACAGCTTGTATACAGCAGGCCTTCCCCTCAGCCGGTGTCCAGTTGGTCTACAGAGAAAATGATGGTGATTATACGTCCTACCTGCTGATCAATGGCCTGGTGAGGGAAGTATCCTGGATGGATTAGAGTTGGATTATGAAGTATACGGATGATGGTACCCCCTGACCCTCACGGGCAGGGGGTAATTTTTTCATTGGGTTTCTATTTTTTCCAGCAGTGCCAGCACCTGCCGGTGCAAGCCCGGCAGCGCAGCAGCCAGCTCGGGTGACAGGGTATCTTCCATTGGCTGTAGCTTTTCTATCGATACAGCAAAGAGGTATAGTTTGGGCAATTTCCCCAGCACCTGCAGCCCCTCAACCACATCGCGCAGCCCTATATCGTGTGTGCTGAGCGCTCGTGGAAAATCTTTTGAAAAACGCGGCTGAATCAATCGGATGGTGCCGGCCTGCCGTCCGTCCAGCGTGGCATCTACCAGAATGACCGTAGGGTAGTCTTCAAAGTAGTTCATCAGGAAAAATCCTCCCGTTCCGCCGTCTACCATATCAAGCCTTCCTTCGAGCCCGGGCGTATCCTGCATCCAGTTGACAAAGTGTACGCCAACGCCTTCATCGCCCATGAGAATACTGCCAATGCCCAGCAGTAGTACCGATGCTTTGGGCGCTTCTACCATCCTGAATGGGGGGGCTGTAATGGGTTTGTGCATATATTGTAGTCGCTTTTGGTGAAAAAATGTTTTGTGCCAGCCCCAGGGCTGGCACAAAACGTATGGTTATGCATCACATGGTCGAGCGTTGGGCATAGCAGACCGTCCGGGGCACCTGCACGTCGGCATTCTGTCTGTAAGGCCCGTGCAAAATCTGATGACTTGCACTCAGTCAACCACCTGCAGACCGATCCGACGCCGGAGATACCGCTAGGATACCCTTTCTTCCTGCAGGCTTTTGCGCTTGCGCTTCTCCTCTTCCGCTTCATTGCGCCGCTGCTCATCTGCTTCGAAAGCTTCTTCTTCGATAAATTTCCAGCCGCCACCCATGGAAGAGATTTCACCCCTGCCTTCTACATAATCGTGGTAGAATACCAGGTATATGTGAACTAGCGAGAAAATAATGAAACCCCACATAGCAGCATGATGTAACTGGCGGGTGAAAAATTGCCCGCCTAAGGCTTCCGGCACCCACGCAAATAACTGCGGAAACCACCACTGGCTGGTGTCGGCATACAGGCCAAAGCCGGTAATTACCTGTACCACAAAGGCAATAAACAACATGAAGTAGATGAAGCCGGCCATGGCGTTGTGTCCTACCGACATGTGGTCTTTGTTTTTCTTTAGCAGGATATCAATGCGGATGACATTCCACATCTCCCTGAAAAAGTTCATGTTGACCGGTATAAAATTCTTCCAGTCGGCATACTTGTTGCCCACAAAGCCCCAGTAAAGGCGGAAGATGAAGTTGAAAAGAAATACATAGGCGGCCGCGAAGTGGACGTAGCGAACGGTGCCAAACCAATACACGTCGGATGCTTCTCGACCGGATAAAATTGCCGGCGGGTTGCCGATCAAGTAGCCGGTTACACATAGTACCAGGATGGTCAAAGCGTTGAGCCAGTGATAAATGCGTACCGGAAGTTCCCATACATATACACGTCGAAGACGATGGATTTTCATAGCAATCTGCTTTTTAGGCCCTACAAATGCTTCCGTTAACCTACTACCTGTACACGGCTGACCGTATCGCCTTCCTCATCGTACAAGTGTACGGCACAGGCCATGCAAGGGTCAAAGGAGTGGATGGTTCGGATGATTTCCAGCGGCTGCTCTTCATTGGCAACCGGGGTACCCATGAGGGCGGACTCGTAGGCCGACCGCTTCCCTTCCGGGTCGCGGGGCGAGGCGTTCCAGGTAGTGGGTACCACCAGTTGGTAGTTTTCTATCTTCTGGTCGTTGATATTGATCCAGTGGGCCAGCGCTCCCCGCGGTGCCTCAGAGTAACCTACGCCCTGGCAATTGGCGGGCCAGGTAGCGGGATTGAATTTTTCCATATTGGCCATACGGGTGTCACCATTGCGGATGTTGGTGAGCAGCTGGTCGTAGAATTCCTGCGTCCATTTCATCACCAGCATGGTCTCGAGCCCGCGGGCAGCGGTGCGACCCAGGGTGGAGAAGAGGGCAGTGGCAGGCAGGCCTAGCTTGGACAGGGTGCTGTCGACAACTTCCCTGTATTCTTCAATGCCGCGGGCGTAGCCTACCAGCACGCGCGCCAGTGGGCCTACTTCCATGGCATGCCCCTTCCAGCGGGGTGTCTTGAGGAAGCTGTAAGGCTCTTCTACATTGAGGTGGCTGAAAGGCGGCTTGGGACCTGTGTAGGCCAGGTTGGTCTGCCCTTTCCAGGGGTGCAGGCCTGCATCGCGATCCACGCCCTCGTACTGGTACCAGGACTTGTGTATGAATTCCTGAATTTCCGTGTCCTCCCGCAGGTTTACGTCGTATACCCTGCTCAGGTCTTTGTTGAGGATGGCACCGGAAGGGAACTTGAAACCACTGGGGTCATTGAAACCATTCGTAGGGAAGTCGCCATATACCAGATAGTTGCCAAGCCCGCCACCGATGCTTCCCCATTCGGGGTAGAAAGAAGCGATGGCCAGTAAGTCAGGGATGTACACCTGATTGATGAAGTCAATGCCTTCCTTAAGGAGGTGCCCTACATAAGCCAGGCGTTCGGCATTGATGGCGCTGACATCGTCCAGCCCAATGGAACAAGCCATTCCACCCACCAAATAGTGGGGGTGCGGGTTCTTACCACCAAAAATTGCCTGAATTTTGACTATCTCTTTCTGCCACTCGAGGGCTTCCAGGTAGTGGGCAACTGCCATGAGGTTGGCTTCGGGCGGTAGCTTATAGGCCGGGTGACCCCAGTACCCATTGGCAAAGATGCCAAGCTGACCGCTTTCAACAAATTTTTTCAACCGAGTCTGCACATCCGAAAAATAGCCGGGCGAACTTTTGGCATAGCTGGAGATAGATTGTGCGAGCTCAGAAGTTCGCTTGGGGTCGGCATTGAGGGCCGACACCACGTCTACCCAGTCCAGAGCATGAAGGTGGTAAAAATGTACCACATGGTCGTGCATGTAAAGGGTACCTTCCATGATGTTGCGCACCAATTCTGCATTGGGCGGAATGACGATGCCAAGGGCATCTTCAACTGTCCGGCAGGAGGCCAGGGAGTGAATGGACGTACATACGCCGCAGACGCGGCCGGTAAATGCCCAGGCATCGCGTGGGTCGCGACCGCGGAGAATCTCCTCAAGCAGGCGAACCATGGTGCCTGAACTATATGCGTCAACGATCTGACCGTCTTTGATTTCTGCTTCCACCCGCAGGTGGCCTTCGATCCGGGTGATGGGATCGACAACGATTCTTTCTGCCATGATTGTCTTATTGTCAAATTAGTGAGCGAATAGCAGCGCCACATGGCTGCCTTGCTGTGGGCTAACAACCTTGCTAGCTTTCGAGCGATCTCTCGGCATCTTTGCCTTCGTCCACCAAATCGTTGATAAGTTTGTTTTTTTGAAAATTGGTCGCAACCGCATGGGCACCAATACCTACTGCGGTAGCACCCAGCAGCACCTTGCCTACTTCGTCGGCACCGGCTTCGATACCGAAGCCCGGGAAGTTGGCCATGCGCCGATACAGCGGTCCTGCATCCCAATAGTTGGCTTCTGCACAACCAATACAGCCGTGACCCGATTGTATGGGGTTGCTGACACCGTTGTTCCACTTCATGATACCACAGGCATTGTAGGTCATCGGTCCTTTACAGCCTACTTTGTACAGACAGTATCCCTTCTTGGCATTTTCATCGTCGTAAGTCTCTACAAACAGACCCGCATCGTAATACGGACGACGTTGGCAGCTGTCATGTACACGCTTGGAATAAAATGCCTTGGGCCTGCCGTTGTTGTCGAGCTCCGGAATGCGGCCAAAAGTGATGATGTGTACCAATACACCGGCCATGACTTCGCCTATGGGCGGGCAGCCCGGCACCTTAATGATAGGCTTACCTTTGATGAGCTTGTGGATAGGGGTGGCTTCTGTGGGGTTGGGCTTGGCGGCTTGTACACAACCATTGGTGGCACAACTGCCCCAGGCAATGATGGCCTTGGCGCCTTCTGCCGCTTCCTCCAGAATATTGAGTGCTGACTTGCCTCCAATCATGCAGTATACACCGTCCGCTCCTTGTGGTACAGAGCCTTCTACGCACAGGACGTATTCGCCGTGATAATTTTTCATAGTCTGCTGCAGACTCAATTCTGCCTGGTGGCCGGAGGCCGCCATCAGGGTCTCGGTATAGTCCAGCGAGAGCTTATCCATAATGATGTCGGCAACGATGGGGTGGGAAGAGCGAATGAAGGACTCGCTGCAGCAGGTGCATTCCTGAAAGTGCAACCAGATGACGGGTACGCGCGGGTTGGTCATCATGGCTTTGGAAACCTGCGAGACGCCGCTGGCCTCAAGACCCAAATAGGCCGCAATGGTCGTACAGAATTTCATGAAATCGCGGCGGGAGTAACCACGCTGCCGCAATTCCTCATAGTACGACTGCCGCTTGGCAACGGTAGTGGTGGGCATGACAGTTGATTTTTTTTGTTTGAAATCCAGGTTGTTGACAATTATACGTCCCGCACTTTGCAAAAGTAAGATTGACAACTCGTCTGCTTGGGTGACATTTATTAGGTGCTCGCATTGATAAATATCACTTAGTAACCCTGATTAGCGATACTATTTTTGCCTCAAAACCAGTATATGAAAAAGATATCTGTACTTCTTTTTGCTTTTGCAGCAGTTCCTTTTGTGGGGCAGGCGCACACAGGGCATGGTCATTTTCAGGATAATGCCGTACTGCATTTCTTTTCTTCCCCTTTACACCTCGTGCCGGTTGTATTGCTGGCTGTTCTGGGAGCTGCCTGGCTGACACGCTTGTATTATAAAATGCAAAAGGGATAGCCGAAAGACTATGCATGAGTTGTCTATCGTCCTGAGTGTGGTCGCTATCGCCGAAAAAGAGGCTCGGGCTGCCGGGCGTAAGGTGCAGTCCATCAGGCTGGATATCGGGGAGTTGTCGGGGATTGAACTCGGCTCTCTCGAGTTTGCCTGGGAAATGGGAGTCAAAAGTACCGTGTTGGAGGATGCCGCCAGAGAGATCAATCATATCGCTGGCAAGGCTGTATGCGCCGACTGTAGTTGCGCTTTTGACAAGCATCATCGCTGGGATGCCTGCCCGCTGTGTGGGAGCTTTTTACATGCCATTACGCAGGGTGAGGAGTTGCATGTGAGGTCGATTACGCTGGGATAAATATTTTTCTGTTACTAAAATTAATTATTCATGTGTAGTACCTGCGGTTGTAGTCAGCCTGCCGACGCTGTTTCGATTCAGCTAGTGGGCGTGGATCAAAAAGAGGCTATACTGAAAGCCAGTGCCCGTGCCCGGCAGGGGCATGCTCACGGCCATCATGCTCATGACCACGGTCATCATCACGGGGATCACAACCATGGTCGTGGTCATGCCAAACACGAGGAGGCTGCTCATGACCATCATCACGACCATGACCATCATCACGAGGATCACAGCCATGATCAGCAGCCTGTCGGACGGCAGTATGGCAATCACGGGCATCATCACACACATGTGCAGTCTGCACCACATACGGCCGGGCCACTGCTGCAAGTGGCAGGAGAAGATACAAATGTAATCCGCCTCGAGCAACAGATTCTTGGGGAAAATAACCGGCTGGCTGAGCGCAACAGGGGATACTTTGAGGCCAAAAATATTGTCGCACTCAATCTTGTAAGTTCGCCCGGTTCAGGCAAAACATCACTGCTGGAGCGCACCTTGCGGGAGCTGGGGGCTGAAATACCCTGCAGCGTCATCGAAGGTGACCAACAGACAACGAATGATGCCGACCGAATTGCCGCCACGGGTGTGCCCGTAGTGCAAATTAATACGGGCAAGGGCTGTCACCTGGATGCGGATATGATTAATAGAGCGCTGAAAGCACTCAAGCCAACTGATGAAAGTTTGCTGTTCATTGAAAATGTAGGCAATCTGGTCTGCCCGGCACTGTTTGACTTGGGGGAGTCGGTGCGGGCAGCCATCATCAGCGTCACTGAGGGTGATGATAAGCCGCTCAAGTATCCCGATATATTCCATTCCGCTCAGCTGGTCATCGTCAATAAAATCGATCTGCTGCCATACGTGCCTTTCAATCTCGATACGCTGCGCGAAAATGTTGCCAGGGTAAGCCATGATCCTGACATCATCTGCTTGTCGGCTTATACCGGGGAAGGTATGGAGGACTGGTATGCGTGGTTGCGTCGCTTTTTTTCATCAAGACAATCCTAAGTCCGTATGTGCCTCGCTATACCCGGAAAAATAACGGCCATCAGGCCTGCAGTGGATCCCATGCTGCGCATGGGCAGCGTTTCATTTAATGGCATCGTCAAAGAAATCAACCTGTCTATGACCCCGGAAGCTAAGCTTGGGGACTACGTGCTGGTGCACGTAGGGGTTTCTATTGGCATCATTGACGAAGAGGAAGCTCTGCTCACCTCCCGCTACCTGGCTCAGATGGGGGAGATGGATGAACTGGAGCCCGACCAGGGGTCGCTGTGACCTTCGGTCACAGCTTTAAAATACCGACCATGGCGCTTGGTTTTTTATAAAAAACCTAAGCTACATACTCGAAATGCTCTTTGGCGGCTGATGCCGCCAAAGAGCATTTTAAAACCCGCCCGCCTAGCGCGCCCGCGCAGAAGCAATCAGCTCGCGGGCATTTTCGAGGGCCGAAGCAGTGGGGGGGCTCATACTAAGCATGGTGGCAATCGCGCGGGTGCGCTCTTCCTCATCCAGCAGCCGGACCTTAGTAGAGGTGCGATCGGCTGTGTCAACTTTGTAAATGAAGTAGTGCACATCGGCTTTGGCAGCCACTTGGGGCGAATGGGTGATGACCACTACCTGATGATGGTCGCTCAGCTTGCGCAATATATCGCCCATCTTGAGGGCCACATCACCTGAAACACCGGCGTCAATTTCATCAAAAATGAGGGTAGGAAGCGCCATGGCGCTGGCCACGAGCGACTTGGCAACCAGCGTCAGTCGCGATAATTCACCGCCGGAGGCTACGTCCTTAATCGGCAGCGGCCGACTGCCGCGGTTGGCACTAAACAAAAACTGCACCTCGTCAAGCCCGGTAGGCCCCGGGGCTGCGAGCTCCCGAAAGTCAATCTCTACCTGGGCCGAAGGCATGGACAGCGTGGCCAGCTGCTCCCGCATGCGCGCAGCAAAGGCCGGAGCTACTTCCTGCCTGCGCTGACTCATCAATTGCGCACGCGCCAGCAGCGCCTGCTGCTGAGCCGCCAAATCCTGTGCCAGCGAGGCTATATCCTCATCAATCCGCTCAAAGCTGGATCGCTGGGATGCAAGCGTCGCCTGCAAATTGAGCAGCTCCTCTACGGTCAACAGACCGTGTTTCTTTTGCAGCCGATAGATAAGGTCGAGCCGCTGCTGTATCTCCATGATACGCGCCGGATCATACTCAGTGCTTTCCGCTATGTGTTCAAGCTCGTCACCTACCTCCTGTATTTCCAGTACCAGACTATTAAACCGCTCGTACAGGCCGCTCAGCCGCTTGTCAACTTTACCCGCATGATAGAGTGCCTGACCAACTTCTTGTAGCTGCCCGACCAGCGACATGTCGCTGTCGCACAAAAAACGAAAAGACTCGGCCGCTGATCGCTTGATTTCTTCGGCATTGCTGAGGCGGCTGAGCTCCTCCTCCAGAGGCTCCTGCTCACCGGCGACCAGCGACGCCCGGGCAAATTCATCCAGCTGAAAGGCAATGAACTCCTGCTCGCGCACACCCGCCGCTGCTCTTTCGCGCAGTTGCTCCAAGACCCGCGAGTCCTGCACATACTGCCGGTAAGCACGCTGGTAGGCAGCAAGCTCCTGCCCGTTGTCGGCCAGTGCATCCAGCAGCCGTAACTGAAAGTTGACGTTGTGGATGTCCAGCGTATCAAACTGCTGATGCAGGTCTATCAGGCTGGCACTCAGATCCTGCAGTGTCTTGAGGTTGACAGGCGTGTCGTTGACAAAAGCCCGCGTCTTTCCGTTGGGCAAGATCTCCCGCCGTATCAGCAACTCATCTTCATAGTCAAGATCGTTGACCTCAAAAAATGATTTCAAATCATAACTGCCAACGGCAAACCGACCCTCTACCACGCACTTGGTGTCAGGCCTGAACAGCGCCTTGGTGTCGGCCCGCTCCCCCATAATCAGCCCGAGGGCTCCTAAGAGTATGGACTTACCGGCTCCCGTCTCTCCCGTGACAATCGTCAGCCCTTCCGAAAACTGAATACTCAGTTCCTCAATGATGGCGTAGTTGGTGATTTGTAGTTGGCGAATCATGGATCTGGAACGCAAAAGTTTTCAAATTGATAGCAAAGCTAACAATTTGTGGCTAATTTACAACTGTATTTATCCTGCTTTGCGCAAGTTCTTAAGCTGTGACAGCTTAAGCTGGTGACTGGCTGTACCGATGGGCGTGAGCAGCCTGGTTTAGTTCAAAAAATTGGTTGTTAAAATTTTATAATGAAATAAAGGTGCTCTCTTGTGTGTTGGATGATTTTTGTCACCCTGCTTGCTTGTTGTGGGAGATAACAATCACCGTCAATCATACCTTTGGCCAATAGATGTTGACATAACGGTGACACGCTAACCGGCAAATCCTGCCTAACTTTGCAGGAGCTCGTTTTGAAAACCAACGTATGCTGAACAGGTACAAAATTCTTACGGTCACACATCGCCAGACCCCCCTCAAACAAATTGCCCACTTTGTGGTCAAGGCAGAGGGGAGTGCCGATTTGCAGGGGCAACTCACCGAACTCAAGGCAGCTTTTGCTGTTGAAGAACTGTTTTATTTGGCAACGTGCAACCGGGTAATGTACCTCATTGCCGACGATATCCCCATGGATGCGGCACGTGCTCAGGCATTCGTATCGGCTGTCAACCCGGATTTATGGCAGCTGGACTTGATGAGTGAGTTAAAAGTGCTTACGGGGGCCGAGGCTGTAAGGCATTTCTTTGAGGTGGGTGCTTCTATGGACTCTCTGGTGATAGGGGAACGGCAGATTCTGGGTCAGCTGCGGGAGGCCTACGAGCAGTGTGTTGCCTGGGATCTGTGCGGGGATGATATCCGCCTGTTATTCCAGCAGGCTGTTGTGGCTGCCAAAGATATTTATGCCAATACTCGTATCGGCGAAAAGCCGGTCTCGGTAGTTTCCCTCGCAATTCAAAAGGTCATGCAGCTGGGGCTGCAGCCTGATGCGCGCATCCTGCTGATTGGTGCCGGCCAAACCAATGCGCTGGTAGCCAAATTTCTGAAAAAATACCATTTTAATAAAGTTACCGTTTTTAACCGCACGTTGCAGCGCGCTAGCCAGCTTGCAGCTTCTTTTGACCACGGGCGGGCACTGCCGTTCAGTGAACTGGCCAACTACCGCGAAGGCTTCGATTGTCTCATTGTCTGTACGGCTGCGGTTGAGCCGATTGTCACCCGGGAGCGCTATCAGGTGCTGCTGGCAGGGGAAAATGCGGCCGATAAAATTATGGTAGATCTTTCTGTGCCTCACAATGTCGCGGCTGATGTTGTCGATTATTATGCTTCAGCCTACGTGGAAATCGAGGATCTCCGAAGTCTCGCTCAGGAAAATGTGGCTTTCCGTGAGCGCGAAGTAAAACGTGCTGCACACTTACTGGGACTCCACCTCGAAGAGTTTCCGCTTATCTTGCGGCAGCGGCAGCTGGAAAGGGCACTGAGCCGCGTGCCGCAGGAAATCAAAGCCGTACGGCAAAAAGCTGTCAATGAAGTTTTTAAAAAGGAACTAGAGGGGCTGGACCCGCATACACGAGAATTGATGGACAGAGTACTCGTGTATATGGAGAAAAAATGTATCAGCATTCCTATGCGAGC
Source organism: uncultured Saprospiraceae bacterium (assembly GCA_964441755.1). GTDB lineage: Bacteria > Bacteroidota > Bacteroidia > Chitinophagales > Saprospiraceae > JAUMBM01. The sequence goes on along the minus strand of CAYTVG010000016.1, from coordinate 1,388 downwards.
CGCCAAAGAATCGCTGATTAACTAGTTTTATTATCAGATGATACACCCACTTTCCTTATTACCACAAGTAATCAATATCGCCCGACAGGCTTCAACGGCCATCCTGGATGTCTACTACGGACAGGATGACTGGCAGTTGCAGCACAAGTCAGATGATTCACCCATCACGCTGGCAGACCGCGCAAGCAATGACCTTATCAACGCGGGACTACAGCTACTGCCGGGCAACTATCCGGTTGTTTCCGAAGAAAATCCTGCCATACCCTACGAAGTTCGCCGTCATTTTCATCGTTTTTGGCTGGTAGATCCACTCGATGGCACACTGGAGTTCGTAAATCGCAATGACGAATTTACAGTCAATATCGCACTCATCGAGCAGGGCCAACCGATCCTGGGGGTGGTGCTGTCACCGGTATCGGATCGGCTCTTCTATGGCGTGCGGGGAGAAGGAGCCTGGGCTGAAAAAGAGGGACAAAAGCAGCGTCTGCAGGCTGCTGTGGTGGATCTGTCGCAGCCGGGGCTGCGGGTACTCACAAGCAGGAGTTATCTCAAACAGGGTACGCTCGACTATATCGCCACGCTCAACAGCCCCGTCCTGCTGCCCAAAGGGAGTTCGCTGAAAATAGCCATGCTGGCTGCCGCTGAAGCGGATATCTACCCGAGGCTGGGGCCTACCAGCGAATGGGATACAGCAGCAGCTCAGCTGCTGCTGGAGGAGGCCGGGGGGGCAGTACTTGACTGGGATACGGGCCAGCCGCTCTCCTACAATAAAGAAGATATGCTAAATCCGTTTTTCCTGGCGCGGGGAGTAGCTTTATGATAGGTGGTGTTAGTTTTTTAAAAAAAAGCGGCTCTAGTCCAAATGAAGTGGGTTTCGTAGATCTGCCACATGTAAGCACTACCCATATTTACAGCTGCCCTCGAACTTAAGTCACCTTGGGTTATCAAGCGTATCTAGTTTTTTTGGGGGGGAGCTCAACTTACGCCTTACGCCAGCGGTAGAAAGTAGATGGATACATCCATGCTGCATAATCGTAACTTCTACCCCCTGGCTTTCTGCCTCTTTCAGAATGCTAAGCTTCTCTTCTTTGCTGCGTCGCTTCTTTTCCATAGACAATATTACAATTTTACTACGGTAACCTTGTCTGGTTATTCAGGGGATCAGTACAGGTAGAAAGCAAACGACCCCGGTGTGTCTCGGAGTCCCGTAGGGACGCGATGTGGGTAGAAAACACCGGGGCCGGTGTTTTCAGGAGTCCCGTAGGGACTGAATGTGGGTAGAAAACAACAAACCCCGTATTTCCCGTAGTCCCGTAGGGACGCGAGGTAGGTAGAAAACACCGGGGCCGTTGCTACCCATATCACGCCCCTAACGGGGCTTCCGTTGT